>NZ_CP094528.1:0-1335088 GCF_022811705.1 Agromyces larvae
GCCCGACTTCGAACTCACCGCTGAGAACGCGATCGACGTCGCCCGGGTGTGCGTCGCGCTCGACGGGGTTCCGCTGGCGATCGAACTGGCCGCCGCCCGCGCCCGCGTGCTGCCGCCGGCCGAACTCCTCGAACGGTTGCGCCGACGGCTGCCGCTGCTCACCGACGGGTCGCGCGACCTGCCCGAACGGCACCGCACCATGCGGGGGGCGATCGAGTGGAGCATCCAGCTCGTGCCGGAATCCGCGCAGCGGCTGTTCGCCCGACTCGGCGTGTTCGCGGGGCCGTTCTCGCTCGAGGCGGCGGAGGCGATCGCCGGGGCCGGGCCGGGCGCGGACTCGCCCGACGTCGTCGCCGATCTGGAGGCGCTCGTCGACGCGAGCATCCTGCGCCAGCGCGAGCGGGGCGACCGCGCCGTCTACACCATGCTCGGCGCGGTGCGCGAGGTCGCCCACGAGCACCTGCTCGAGCTCCCCGACGCACGGGCCGTGCACGACCGGTACGCGGCCTGGTTCATCGCCCTCAGCGAGGAAGCCGAGTACGCGCTCGAGGGCGTCTCGCAGCAGACCTGGGTCGACCGGCTGAACGACGACGCCGACAACCTGCGCGCCGTGATGCGGCACCTGCTCGACACCCGGCAGTGGACGGCGGCCGCGCACTTCGCCTGGATGCTCTACCTCTACTGGTGGGTCGGCGGCCACCTCGGTGAGGCGCGCGCGTGGATGAACGAGGTGCTCGACTCGGGTGAGCCGCTGGACCCGCTCACCGAGGCCATCGCGCTCTACTTCACGCGGGCGATCGCGTTCTGGCAGTGGCCCGAGGCATCCCTCATCCCCGACCTTCGCCGCAGCGCCGAGGGGTTCCGCGCCTCCGGCGACCTGCCCGGAGAGGGCCTCGCGTACATCTCGCTCGGCCTCGCCCAGCTCGCCGCGGTCACCCCGCCCGACCCGGCCGCCGCGGCCGAGAGCCTCGAACGCGCCCTCGCGAGCATGCGTGAAGCCGGCGACACCTGGGGCGAGGGCCACGCACTCGTGACGATCGGGCGGATCGAACTGCTGCAAGGCCGCTACGACTCGGCGCTCGACCGCTTCGCGGCGAGCCTCGACATCGCGCAGCGCCGCGGCGACCGGCACGCCGAGGCGATCGCCCAGTACCACGTCGGCTGGGTGCGTCTGCTGCTCGGCCAGGCCGACGAGGCCCGCCGCCGGTTCGAGATCAACCTCGACCTCTCGTGCCGGCTCGCCCACGACGAGGGCATCGCCTACGGGCTCGAGGGCCTGACCGCGGTGGCCGCGCAGGCGGGTGACGCCGAACGCGCCGGCGTGCTGATGGGCGCCGCCGAGGTGCTGCGCGAACGCACCGGCCTCTACAACATGCGCCCGTTCATCGTCACCTCGCCGTTCGTCGACCGCGTGCTCGACGGCCCTGACGCGATCGTGTTCGAGGCGGCGAGGGGCCGGGGCCGGGCCCTGGCGACCGCCGACGCGGTGGCGGTCGCGTTCCAGGCGCCCGACGGCGCGAGGAGCTGAGGCGATGACCGCGACCGAGCGCGACGACCGGGTGCTGCTCCCGACGCGGGCCCTGGGCGCGGTGATCATCCCCTTCCTGACCGCCGCGGTGCTGCTGCTGCTCGTGCTCCCCGCCGACACCGACGCGACGTTCGCGTGGACCATCGACCCCCCGATCACCGCGATGCTGCTCGGCTCGGCCTACCTCGGAGGCATCTGGTTCTTCGCCTGGGTGGTGCGCGAGACGCACTGGCACCGCGTCTGGCCGGGGTATCCGGCGGTGGTGGTGTTCGCGACCCTGCTCGGCGTCGCCACCCTGCTGCACCTCGATCGGTTCCACCACGGGCATCCGTCGTTCATCGCCTGGGCGGCGCTGTACGCGACGACCCCCGTCCTGGTGCTGGCCGCGTTCCTCGTGAACCGGCGGCGGGACCCGTGGGCGCCCGATCGGATCGACGTCGAGATACCCCGGGCGTGGGCGATCGCGCTCGCCGCGGCGGGCGGCGTGGCATCCGTCACCGGGCTGGTGCTGTTCGCCGCGCCCGAGCCGTTCCTCGGCTCGTGGGCGTGGCCGCTCACGCCGCTCACCGCCCGGGTCGTGGGCGCCGTGCTGACCCTGCCGGGCTTCGTGAACGTGTGGATGCTCCGCGACCGGCGCTGGTCGAGCTTCCGCTGGGTGTTCCAGGCGCAGCTCGCGAGCCTCGCCGCGATGCTCGTCTCGCTCGCGGTGCGCGCCGGCGAGGTGCGCTGGGAACGGCCCGCGGCGTGGGGCTTCGCGGCCGCGATCGCGGCGTCGGCGATCGCCTACACGGTGCTCGTGACCCGGATGGAGCGTCGGCGGGTCGGTCTGGTGCGGGCGGCGCAGCAGGACAGGATGACGGCATGAGCCGGCGAGCGATGATCCTGAGCGGCGGCGGCCGGTACGCCGACCCCTGGCACCGGTTCGACGAGACGAGCGCGCGGCTGGCGTCGCTCGTCGAGCGGGCCGGGTACGGGATCGAGGTGCGCACCGATGTGGATGCCGCGCTCGCGGGCCTGCCCGACGACCTCGACCTGCTCGTGGTGAACGCCGGAGACCCCGACCGTCCCGTCGACGACCGTGCGCCGGTCGGGTCCGCCGACGCGGTCGACGGCGACGTCCGGGTCGACCCCGCGCCGCTCGCCGTCGCGGTCGAGCGGGGAATCGGGATCCTCGCCGTGCACGCCGCCGCGGCGAGCCTGCGCGACTACCCGGCCTTCGACCTCGCGCTCGGCGGCCGCTGGGTCGACGGGCGGTCGTGGCATCCCGAGCTCGGGCTCGCGCACGTGCACCTCGTCGGCGACCACCCGGTCCGCGCCGGGCTGCTCGACTTCGACGTCGTCGACGAGCGGTACTCGGGCCTGCGCCTGCACGACGTGATCGAGCCGATCGCCGAGCACGAGGAACAGGGCATCCGGCACCCGCTCGTCTGGGCGCGCGAGTTCGGTGAGTCGCGTCTCGTCTACGACGCGCTGGGGCACGACGTGCGCTCGTACGACTCCGGCCCGCACCGCGAGTTGCTCGCGCAGGCGATCGGATGGCTCGGGCACACGTCGGCGTGAGTTGCATTGTTCTAGTGAAAACTAGAATAATGAGTGCGTGATCATCCGCATCGATCCCGCGTCGTCGACGCCGATCTTCGAGCAGCTCGTGCGCGCCGTGCGCGCCGAGGCCCTCGCCGGTCGGCTCGCCGCCGGCGACCGGCTGCCGGCCGCCCGCGAACTCGCCGCATCGCTCGAGGTCAACGTGCACACCGTGCTGCACGCCTACCAGTCGCTGCGCGACGAGGGCTTCGTCGAACTCCGGCGCGGGCGCGGCGCGATCGTCACGGGCGCCGCCGCCGAACTCGCCGCGGTGCGCCGGCACGCCGTCGACCTCGTCGAGGCTGCCCGCGAGCGGGGGATCACCGCCGACGCCGTCCTGGCACTCGTCCGAGAGGAGCTCGCCCGATGACCCGACGCCGCCCCGAGGCATCCGCAGTACCGCCTTCGGGTGCGTCCGCACCCGACGCGCCCGCGAGCGACCGCGCTGCGCGCGATCGCCGCGACCGCCGCGATCGCCGCATCGTGCTCGCCGTCGTGCTGTGGATTCCGCTCGCGATCATCGCCGCCGGCACCGGCATCCTCATCGCCTGGCTGCCGCGCACCCCCGATCCGCTCGTCACGCACTGGGGCGCCACCGGGGAAGCCGACGGCTGGATGCCGCCCGTCGCCAACCTGCTCACCTACCTCGGCATCTCGCTCGGCGTGCTGGCGATCATGGCGGTCTCCGCGTGGGTGTCGCGTCGACAGGCGACGCGCACCGCGGATGCCCCGCCGCCGAGCGCGAGCAGTGCCCCGAGCCCGGCCGGTGCCCCGAGCGCGGCCGGTGCCCCGAGCCCGGCCGCTGCGACGCGCCCGGCCGCCGTGTTCTCGCCCGGCGTGACGCTCGCGCTCGCCGTCGTCTTCGTGTCGCTCACCGGTCTGCAGCTCGACGGCGGAGTGCCCGACGGCTGGGAGGTGGCGGTCGTCGTCGTGATCGCGCTCGGGCTCGCCGCGCTCGCGGGCGTCGCGACGTGGATCGTGCTGCCGGCGCCGGAAGCGGGCGACGACGACGGCGAAGCCGTCGCGATCGCGCTGCGGGCGGCGATCCGCCTCGCGCCAGGAGAACGTGCCGTCTGGACGTCGGTGGTGCGGGCACCCTGGCCGGTGACGGCGCTCGCGGTGATCGCCCTCGTGCTCGCCCTCGTGCCGGTCGTGCTGGCGCCGTCGGCGTGGCTGTTCTCGCTCGGAGCGGTGCTCGTGATCGGCGTACTGGCGACCACGACGGCCGCGCGCGTCACGATCGACGGGTCGGGGCTCACCGTGCGCACCCTGCTCGGGCTGCCGATCGGGCGCGTGCGGCTCGCCGACGCGGTCGTCGCACGCGCGGTCGACGTGCGCCCGGCGGAGTTCGGCGGATGGGGATTCCGTTTCGACGCGCGCGGTCGACGCGGAGTCGTGCTTCGCGGCGGCACCGCGATCGAGGTCGAGCGCCGCGGTGCGGGGCCGTTCGTCGTCACCGTGCCCGACGCGGAGACCGGCGCGGCGCTGCTGAACGGGTTGATCGCGCGCGGGTGACGGGACGGGTCGGGCGAGGCGCCGTCAGGCTTCCGAACCGTTCGACAGCGTCACGGATGCCTCGCCGGCCGCGCCGCGCGCGACGGTGAACGCGGCGGCCGCGGCATCCGGAGCATCCGAGGCATCCGTTGCATCGCCGACCGCCCGCACCGCGTACTCGCCCGCGAAACCGCGCACGACCACCCGGCCGTCGGCATCGGTGCGCAGCACCGTGTCGTCGAGCCACCATTCGCCGCGCACCAGCTCGTGCAGACGGTCGTACGACGGCTTCGGCGAACCGTCGACGCGCAGCAGCCCGATGGGCGCGTTCAGCCACGCGCCGCGATCGGTGATGCCCCAGTACGTGATCGCCTCGACGGCCGGATGCCCGACCAGGGCGCGATAGTGCCGCTCGAGCTCGTCGGCCTGGCGCGCTTCGCCCTCGGGCGTCGACGGCCACTCGTCGACCTGCCAGTCGTTGAGGTCGACGATGTGCGGCGGCATCAGGTCGCCCGAGACCAGCGAGGTCTCGGTGAAGTGCAGCGGCAGCCCGAACCGGGCGAACCGGTCGGCGATCTCGACGAGCTGCGCCTCACCGCGGAACCCCTGGTGCATGTGGGTCTGCAGACCGATCGCGTCGAGCCGCACCCCCGCATCGAGCACCGCTTCGATGAGGCGCTCGTACCGGGGCGACAGGTCGAAGTCGTTCAGCAGCAGCCTGACCTCGGCGTTCGCAGCTCGCGCCTCGTCGACGGCGAGGCGCACCATCGGCACGCGGCCGCGCGCCTGGGCGAGCGGCGTGATCGCGTTGGGCTCGGCGTCGAACTCGGGCAGGATCACGACCTCGTTGATCGCATCCCAGGTGTCGATGAGCCCGGCGAAGTCGGCGACGTCGCGGCGGATGCGAGCGCGCAGGGTGCGCTCGACCTCGTCGACGGGGCGGCCGAGCAGCCAGGCCGGCGCGAGGGTGTGCCAGGCGAGCGGATGCCCCTTCACGGCGACGCCCCGGTCGCGGAACCACTCGGCGGTGCGACGCAGCTCGTCGGTGCGCGGGCGCCCCTCGACGGGCTCGAACTGCGCCCAGTAGAAGGGCAGCGTCGCAGTGTCGAACAGGTCGGTGAACCGCCGGCCGAGCTCCTCGTCGCCGGGGGCGCCGCGGCCGTTCGCGAGGTCGACCAGGTCGAACCCGATGTTGCCGAACGCGATCGCGTGCCGGGTCTGCGCGACCACGACGTCGGTGTCGGCGAGCGGAACGCCGTCGCGACCGAGCACGGTCAGCACGGTCTCGCCTCGACGGTGGGCGACGGGGTCGGTGGTCATGGGTCCTGCCTCGGGAGGGGGTCGTGGCCGGCGACGAGCGCACCTGCGCCGCCGGCCACGAGTCAGTGGGCCGCCCCGGCTCAGCCGAGGGCGGGGGTGGATGCCGCGGATGCTGCGGACGCCGCGTCGGCGACGCGGCCGGCGGCAGCGGCGTACGCCGCGCGGATCCCGGGCCGAGTGTCGGGCTCGAGCTCGGCGACGAGTTCGACCGGCCAGCCGGGCCGCTCGCCGGTCAGCGCCCAGGCGGCCTGGCGGGCGGCGCCGTCGGCCACATACTCGCCCGGCGCCGGAATCGCGACGGGCACGTCGAACACCTGCGCGGCGATCGCGCGCACGGCGGGGTTCTGCGCAGCACCGCCGATGAGCAGCACCCGGCGCGCGTCGACGCCCTGACCGCGCACCGCGTCGAGCCCGTCGGCGAGCCCGCAGAGCAGGCCCTCGACGGAGGCGCGGGCGAGGTTCGGGCGCGTCGTCGACGCGAGCGTCAGACCCGAGAGCGAGGCGGTCGCGTCGGGCAGGTTCGGCGTGCGCTCGCCCTCGAAGTACGGCACGAGCACCAGGCCGGATGCCCCGGGCTCGGCGTCGAGCGCGAGCCGGCCCAGTTCGTCGTGGTCGACGCCGAGCAGACCCGCGGTCGCGTCGAGCACGCGCGCCGCGTTCAGCGTGGCGATGAGCGGCAGCCAGTTGCCGCTCGCGTCGGCGAACCCGGCCACGGTGCCCGACGCGTCGGCCACGGGCCGCTCGGTCACCGCGAACACGGTGCCGGAGGTGCCGATCGACACCACGACATCGCCGGGCTGCGCGTCGAGGCCGAGCGCGGCGCCCGCGTTGTCGCCCGCGCCCGGGCCGACGACGACCCCGGCCACGGTCTCGCCGACCCGGTCGGCCGGGCCGACCACGCGGGGCAGCACGGCGTCGTGGCCGAGCGCGCGCTCCAGGAGTTCGCGGTCGTACCCGTCGGCGCCCCAGTACGCGGTGCCCGAAGCATCCGACCGGTCGGTGGCGAGCTCGTCGAGCACCGGGCCGAGCGGAGCATCCGCCTCGCCCGCCGGGCCGAACCCGCGCAGCCGCCAGGTGAGCCAGTCGTGGGGGAGCGCGACCGCGGCGACCCGCGCCGCCGCCTCGGGCTCGGCGTCGCGCAGCCAGCGCAGCTTCGTCGCGGTGAAGGATGCCACCGGCACGACGCCCGTGCGCGCGGCGTACGCGTCGGCGCCGACCTCGTCGATCAGGTCGCGCGCGGCGCCGGCCGAGCGGGTGTCGTTCCAGAGCAGCGCGGGGCGGATGACCCGGCCCTCGACGTCGAGCACGACCATGCCGTGCTGCTGCCCGGCGATCGAGACCGCCGCCACGTCGTCGAGACCGCCGGCGGCGGCGATGGCCTGCTGCAGGGCGTGCCACCACGCCTGCGGATCGACTTCGGTGCCGTCGGGGTGGGAGGCGCGGCCCGAGCGCACGAGGGCGCCGGTCGTGGCATCCCGGATCACGACCTTGCACGACTGGGTCGACGAGTCGACTCCGGCGACGAGCGTCATTGCGGTTCCTTCGGTATGTTTTGCCCCCGCTACCCGGCCGCCGCCTGCCGCCTGCCGGCCGGCGGGCGGCCCCGCCGCTGCCCGCCGACCAGCCGCCGCCGTCCGCCCCTCCGCTGGCCGCCGCCCAACCGCTGCCGCCCGCCCCGCCGCCGGTCCTCCGCGGCCTGCCCTCCGCCGCTGCGCCACTTGGGCGGGCTCTGCGCCAGACGAACTGGTGCAGACCTGGCGGAAGTGGCGCAGCGGCCGAGGCGGACGGGAGGTGGTCGGTGCGGTGGTGCGGGTGGTGCGGGTAGTGCGGTGGTGCGGGTAGTGCGGTGGTGCGGGTAGTGCGGTGGTGCGAGTGGTGCGGTGGTGCGAGTGGTGCGGTGGTGCGGTGGTGCGGTGGTGCGGGTGCGGTGGTGCGGGGTGCGGGTGGTGCAGTAGTGGTGTGTCGGGTGGGGGCGTCAGCCGCGGGCGCCGAGCAGGTGCTCGGTCGCGAGCTGCTGCAGGCGCACGAAGCCGAAGCCCTTGCCGCCGAGGTACGCGTTGGCGTCGAAGTCCTCGAACGCCGAACGGTCGGCCGCGAGCGACTCCCAGGTCTCGCCCTCGTTCAGGGTCGGCGTGGCGATCTCGTCGACCTTCGCGGCGGCGAGCGCCTCCTGCACCTCGGGGTCGGCGCGGAACGCCGCGGCCCGCTCCTTCAGCAGCAGGTAGGTGCGCATGTTGGCCTTGGCCGACTCCCACACGCCGGTCTCGTCCTCGGTGCGGCTCGGCTTGTAGTCGAAGTGACGGGGGCCGTCGTAGGCGGGCACGCCGCCGGGGCCGCCGTTCTCGAGCAGGTCGACGAGCGCGAACGCGTTGTGCAGGTCGCCGTGGCCGAACACCAGGTCCTGGTCGTACTTGATGCCGCGCTGGCCGTTCAGGTCGATGTGGAACAGCTTGCCGTGGTAGAGCGCCTGGGCGATGCCGGCGGCGAAGTTGAGGCCCGCCATCTGCTCGTGGCCGACCTCGGGGTTGAGGCCGACGAGCTCGGGGTGCTCGAGCGAGTCGATGAAGGCGATCGCGTGGCCGAGGGTCGGCAGCAGGATGTCGCCGCGGGGCTCGTTCGGCTTGGGCTCGATCGCGAAGCGGATGTCCCAGCCCTGGTCGATCACGTGCTGGCCGAGGAAGTTGACGGCTTCGCGGTAGCGCTCGAGCGCGCCGCGGACGTCCTTCGCGGAGTCGTACTCGGCGCCCTCGCGGCCGCCCCACATGACGAAGGTCTTCGCGCCGAGCTCGACGCCGAGCTCGAGCTGGCGCATCACCTTGCGCATCGCGAAGCGGCGCACGTCGCGGTCGTTCGAGGTGAAGCCGCCGTCCTTGAAGACGGGGGCCGAGAAGAGGTTCGTGGTGACCATCGGCACGATGAGGCCGGTGTCGGCGAGGGCCTGCTTGAGGCGGTCGATCTGGGTCTGGCGCTGGGCGTCGGTCGAGCCGAAGGCGAACAGGTCGTCGTCGTGGAAGGTGAGGCCGTAGGCGCCGAGCTCGGCGAGCTTCTCGACGACGTGCACGACGTCGAGCGCGTTGCGGGTGGGGCCGCCGAAGGGGTCGGTGCCGTTGTATCCGACCGTCCACAGGCCGAAGGAGAACTTGTCGTCGCGGGTGGGCGCGCTGGCCATGGGTGATCCGCCTTTCAGCGTCGTCGGTGATTTGTTGGCAAGATCAACATAAACGGAAACGGGGCGCGATGCAAGCCGGGACCTCGGGTTGGTCGAGCAGTGCCCGAGCACGGCGAAGACGCGTCTCGAGACCCGCGTTCCCGGCTCAGTCGACGCGCAGCAGCTCGGACACGGGCAGCTCGTCGCTCGACGGCCCGGCGGCGATGCGGTACCCGCCCGGCTGCACGCGCAGCGCGCCGGCATGCACCCAGTCGTCGGGGGCGCCGTCGAGGCGCACCGCGTCGTCCCACACCGCGAGCCGCTCGAGCGCGAAGCCCAACTCGACCTCTCGCGTCTCGCCGGGCGCCAACCGCACGTGCGCGAACCCCACCAGCACGCGGCGC
The DNA here is from genome assembly GCF_022811705.1 of Agromyces larvae. Classification (NCBI taxonomy): domain Bacteria; kingdom Bacillati; phylum Actinomycetota; class Actinomycetes; order Micrococcales; family Microbacteriaceae; genus Agromyces; species Agromyces larvae. Next base: position 9,476 of record NZ_CP094528.1, read on the forward strand.
GGGGTCGGCAGCGGCAGCGCCGGGTCGGGCAGCGCGTACAGCTGCACGAGCTCGGCGGCGACGCGGTCGCCGAGGTTGCGCACGGCGATGCGCGCGGTCACTCGGCTCGCGCCGGCGGCCGCGGCGCCCTCGGCGGGCGCGCTGTCCAGGGCCGGATGCCGGTGCGTCGGCGCCGGGGCGGCGGCCGAGGTCTCGACGAGCTCGATCCGCTCGTACTCGACCGTCGAATAGGTCAGCCCGTGCCCGAACGCGAAGGCGGCCCGGCCCGGCCGATGCCGGTAGGTCGCCTGCTGGCGCAGCGTGTCGTAGTCGAACAGGTCGCCCGGCTGCGACTCGTCGACCGGCCACGACTGCGCGAGCCGCCCCTCGGGCTCGCGGTCGCCCGACAGCACGTCGACGATGCCGTGGCCGAGCTCCTGCCCGCCGTGGCTCGACCAGACGAGGGTGGCGGCGTCGTCGGCGTCGCCGAGCACGTACGGGTAGCTCGACACGATCGCCAGCACCGCGTGCTCGGCGGCCTCGCGCGCGGCCCGCCAGACGGCGACCGCCGACTCGGGCAGCCGGAGGTGGGGGCGGTCCTCGGTCTCACGGCCCGACAGGTGCGGGTCGTTGCCGACCGCGACGACCACGGTGTCGGCGTTCGCCGCCGCCGCAGCCACCGCGTCGAGGCCACTCCGCACGATGCGGGCATCGAACCGCTCGGCGTCGGCGAGCGTGACCGCCTCGGCGACGAGCAGCCCGGCTTCGCGCACGACGCGCACCCAGCGCCCCGACCCGCGGTGCAGCAGCGACCACGTGCCATCCGCGTGCTCGTGCCGCAGGAAGCTCTCCTGCACGACCCAGCCGCCCACGCGCGAGGCGTCGGCCCGCATGGGCCATGAGCCGCCGGTGAGCAACCGGCCGCTCGCGTGCGAGCGCAGAGTGAGGATGCCGTCGCCCCAGTCGGTCACGTCCAACAGCGCGGCGCCCGGCAGCTCACCCGACGACGACTCGTCGCCCGCGGCTTCGACCACGGCGCCGCTCTCGTCGGCCACGACGTAGCGCCCGTTCGACGCGGCGCGCAGCGCCACGGTGTCGGCGCCGGTCTCGACGTCGACGCCCGCGTCGGGGTACCGCTCGGCCAACGCCGACGCGATGCCGACCGAGTACGGCGGCGTGCCCGAGTACCAGTCGGTGAGCACCGCATCGGCCATCGGCCCGACCACCGCGATCGAGGCGGGCGCGCGCAGCGGCAGCGCGCCGGCCTCGTTGCGCAGGACCACGACCGAACGGGCGGCCGCCTCGCGCGCCAGCTCGCGGGCAGCGGGCGAGTCGATCGCGCCGGGCCCGATCGCGCCCGGCCCCGCCGCGTACGGGTCGTCGTCGCCGTCGAACTCGCCGGTGCGCACCCGCAGCTCGAGCAGTCGCAGCACGGCCCGATCGACGTCCTCGTCGGAGATCAGGCCGGCGTCCAGCGCCCCGCGAACGTTGCGGATCGTCGGTGCGGCGTTCGCGTCGTCGTCGGTGAACGAGTCCACCCCCGAACGCAGCAGTGCCGCCGCGGCGTGCACCGGGTCGGGCTGCGCACGCTGGATGGTGACGACGAACGTCGGCGCACCGGCATCCGAGACCACCGCGAGCGAGCCGGGCGCCCAGCTGCGCGCCTCATCGACCAGCTCGGGCTGGGTGTGCGCGGGCGCGCCGTTCACGCGGTTGTACGCGAGCATCATGCCGCCGGCCATGCCCGCCTCGATCGGCTCGCGGAACGCCGGCAGCTCCTCTTCGTGCAGGGTGCGCAGCGACAGCTCGGAGGAAGTCGCCGAGCGGTCGGTCTCGTTGTTGTAGCCGAGGAAGTGCTTGAGCGCCGGCACCGTGCGCCAGACCCGCTCGTGGTCGCCGCGGAGTCCGCGGCAGTAGCCGGTCGCGAGGTGGGCGGTGAGGTGCGGGTCCTCGGAGTAGCCCTCCTCGTTGCGCCCCCAGGCGGGATGGCGCAGTGGGTTCACGACGGGCGCCCACGCGTTCAGGCTCACCAGCGGGTCGGCGGCCCGCTTCGCGCGCACCTCGGTCGAGGCGACCTCGGCGACCCGGCGCAGCAGCTCGGCGTCCCAGGTCGCGGCGAGCCCGACGGGCTGCGGGAACACCGTCGCGGTGCCGAGCCAGGCGACGCCGTGCAGCACCTCGCAGCCGGTGCGGAATTCGCCGACCCCGAGCTGCTCGATCGCGGGCGCCGCCTGGTGCAGCATCGCGATGCGCTCGTCGCGGGTGAGGCGGCCGAGCAGGTCGCGGGCGCGCGCCTCGGTCGACCGCGTCACGTCGCGGAACGGCAGGGCGGATGCCCCGGATGCCTCGCCTGCTGCGGATGCCACGGATGCCTCGCCGCTCATCGCGCCCCGACCGGTTCGGCGTCGAGGTCGAGGACGACCTCGCCCGCGGCATCCGCCTCGACGACCCGGTCGCCGACCTGCAGCGCCCAGGGTGCGCGCGCATCGTCGCTCGTCGCGATCACGCGGGCGCCCTCGCGACGCACGCGGAACGTGGTCGCCGGGCCCTCCAGCCCGGGCACCGTGGTGACCTCGTCGAAGCCGTCGGGCAGTGCGAAGCAGCGCAGCGTCACGCCGTCGGCCCACTCGTAGTCGGGTCGGTCGGCGACCGCGCCCCACGGCAGCACCGTGCCGGGGCGCACCTGCAGCGGCACCGAGTCGTACCCGTGCCGCTCGGCGACCCAGCGCCGGCCCTCGACGACCTCGCCTGAGAGCAGCGACGTCCACTCGCCCTCGGGCAGGTAGTACTCGACCGTGCCGTCGGCGGTGAACACGGGGGCGACGACGAGCGACGGGCCGAGCGCGTACTGCGTGTCGCAGTCGTGCGTGCCCCGGTCGCCCGGGAACTCGAGCACCATCGGCCGCATCATCGGAATGCCCTCGGTGTGCGCCTGTTCGGCGACGCCCGCGAGATACGGCATGAGTCGCAGCTTCAGCTCGGTGAACCGTCGCGTGACCTCCACCGCCTCGTCGTCGAACGCCCACGGCACCCGGATCGAGTGCGAGCCGTGCAGGCGCGAGTGCGACGACAGCAACCCGAACGCGAGCCACCGCTTGAACAGCCCGGCGTCGGGCGTGCCCTCGAAGCCGCCGATGTCGTGGCTCCAGTAGCCGAACCCGCTCATCGCCAGCGACAGTCCGCCGCGCAGGGTCTCGGCCATCGAGAGGTAGCTGGAGTCGTTGTCGCCGCCCCAGTGCACCGGGAACTGCTGGCCGCCGGCCGTCGCCGACCGCGCGAACACGACCGCCTGCCCGACTCCGCGCCGCCGCTCGATGGTGCGGAAGACGACCTCGTTGTAGAGCTGCGGGTAGTAGTTGTGCATGCGCGCCGGGTCGGACCCGTCGTGCCAGACCACGCCCTCGGCGGGCACCCGCTCGCCGAAGTCGGTCTTGAAGCTGTCGACGCCCTGATCCAGCAGCCGTTCGAGGTGTGACGCGTACCAGTCCCGTGCGGCGGGGTTGGTGAAGTCGACGAGCGCCATGCCGGCCTGCCACAGGTCCCACTGCCAGACGCCGCCGTCGGTGCGGCGCAGCAGGTACCCGCGCTCGGCGGCCTCGGCGAAGAGCCTCGACCGCTGCGCGATGTACGGGTTGATCCACGCCGAGACCTTGAGCCCTCGGTCGTGCAGGCGGGCGAGCTGCCCGGCCGGGTCGGGGAAGGTGCGTTCGTCCCACTCGAAGTCGGTCCACTGGTACTCGCGCATCCAGAAGCAGTCGAAGTGGAACACGCTGAGCGGCAGCTCGCGGGAGGCGAAGCCCTCGACGAACTCGGTCACGGTCTGCTCGTCGTAGCTCGCCGTGAACGAGGTCGTCAGCCACAGGCCGAACGACCACGCCGGCACACGCGCCGGCCGCCCGGTGAGCGCGGTGTACCGGCGCAGCACGTCCTTCGGGGTGGGGCCGGCGATCACGTGGTAGTCGAGCGTCTCGCCGGGCACCGAGAACTGCACCCGCGAGTTGACCTCGGATCCCACCTCGAACGAGACGTGGTCGGGGCTGCCGACGAGCACCCCGTAGCCACGACTGGTCAGGTAGAACGGCACCGACTTGTACGACTGCTCGCTGGCGGTGCCGCCGTCGGCGTTCCAGGTGTCGACCACCTGCCCGTTCTTCGCGAACGCGCCGAAGCGCTCGCCGAAGCCGTACACGCGCTCGCCGGGCTCGATCGAGAGCTGCTGGTGCACCCAGGTCGCCCCGGCACCGGCGGCGGGCGTGCCCGAGACGCCCGAGAGCGCTCGGCCCGGAGCATCCGTCGCGGTGATGTGCCCGATGGAGCGGGGCAGCGAGGTGGTGAGCACCCGGTCGCCCTCTTCGAACGAGACGTGCCACGGACCCGAGCGCGGCACCCGGACTCGCAGGTCGCCCGATTCGAGCACGCCCTCGCGCTCGTCGACCGTGACGCGCGGACGGAAGCCCGGCTCGGGCGCGAGCCGGAAGTCGGGCCCGTGGTGCACCCGGCCCGCGTGCCGCTGCACGCGCACCGACACCACGCCCGACGCGGGCGACGAGAACGTCACCGTGAGCATCGGCCGGTTGAGCGTGTCGCCGCGGTGACGGATCGCCGTCGTCGGGGCGTACACCGTCATCGTTCCGGCCTCGGGGTCGATGCGGACGTCGTCGACCTCGACCGCGAACAGGGGGGTGAGCCCCGGCTTGGTCAGCCAGTAGCCGTCGGTGAACTTCACGTGGTGCGCCTTTCGTTCAGCACTCGCGCGTCGCCGGGTGCCACGACGACGGCGGCTCCGGTGCGCTGGTCGGTCAGCAGGTCGATCGTCTCGGCCGCGACGGCGACCGAGACGGGTTCGCCGCCGTGGTTCAGGAGGAAGAGCAGGGGGCCTCGGCGTACGGCTTCGAGGCCGTCGGGCAGCAGCGGGGCGGATGCTCCGCCCTCCGTCGGCAGCGCGCCGCGCACGCCGGCCTCGGCGAGGGTCTCGCCGATCACGGCGGCGAGCAGGTCGTCGCTCGGCACCGCGCCGAGGTACCGGGCGCTGCCGCGGCCGACGGGGTTGCGGGTGAGGGCGGGGCGGTCGGCGAGCAGGCCTTCGGCGAAGGTCGCCAGCACCTCGGCGCCGTCGCTGCGCAGCTTCTCGCCGAGGATCGAGACGGTGAGGTCGGCGATGCCCCCGGTGGTCTCGGGCGCCCAGTCGCCGGTGGCGCGCAGCGCGGTGACACCGTCGGGCAGCGGGCACCACTCCTCGCCGCTCACGCCGACCAGCTCGCGCAGCAGCGCGGGGGAGCGGCCGGTGAGCAGGTGCCCGCGGGCGTCGGCGACGCCGCTGAACGGGCCGACCGCGAGATGCGCGCCGGCGGCGACGGCGTCGCGGAGGGCGGTCGCGGCATCCGGTTCGATCACGTAGCTGTGCGGCATGAGCACCGCGCGGTAGCCGGTGAGGTCGTCGCCGGGGGCGACGACGTCGGCGGCGACGCCGCGTCGCCAGAGCTCGCGGTACCAGCGGCGCACCTGCTCGAGCGTGGCGAACCGGTCGGTGAGCCCGCCCGGCTGCTCGCCCGCCCACCAGCCCGGCCAGTCGAAGAGCACCGCGACCTCGGCGGTCACGGTCGTGCCGACCACATCGCGGAGCGCGGCGAGCTCGGCACCCTGCCGGCAGACGCCCTCGAACACCTCGGTGCCGGGGCCGGCGAGCGGCAGCATCGCGGAGTGGAACCGCTCGGATCCGGCGCGGGACTGCCGCCACTGGAAGAAGCACACGCCGTCGGCGCCGCGCGCGACCGCTTGCAGAGAGTCGAGCCGGGCCCGCGCGGGCGACTTCGGCAGGTTGTGCGGGCGCCACGAGGTGCTGCTCACCGCCTGCTCCATCAGCAGCCACGGCCGGCCGCCGCCGAGCGAGCGCATGAGGTCCTGCACGAGCGCGATGTCGGCGGGGGAGTGGGGGTCGGCGGGGTCGGGGTACTGGTCGTCGGCGATGACGTCGACTTCCCCAGCCCACGACCGGTAGTCGGCGAGGGCGAACAGCCCCATGAAGTTCGTGGTGATCGGCTGCGTCGCCCCGGTGTCGCGGATGGCGTCGCGAAGCTCGGTGTAGCAGTGCAGCAGCTGGTCGGAGCTGTACCGGCGGAAGTCGAGCGACTGGGTCGGGTTCACCAGGTACGGCATGCGCCGGGGCGGCAGGATCTCGTCGAAGTCGTCGTAGCGCTGCGACCAGAACGCCGTCGCCCACGCCTCGTTCAGCCCGTCGATCGTGCCGTATCGCGCGCGCAGCCAGGTGCGGAACTCGCGCGCCGCCTCGTCGCCGAAGTCGAGCTGGCCGAACTCGTTGCCGACGTGCCACATGCGCACGGCGGGGTGCGTCGCGTACCGCGCGGCGAGGTCGCGCGTGATGGCGAGCGCGTGCTCGCGGTAGACGCGCGATGCGGGCGAGAACTGGTTGCGCGAGCCCGCGACCAGCCGCACGCCGTCGGCGTCGACGGGCAGGATCTCGGGGTGGCGCACCCCGAGCCACGGCGGCGGCGAGGCGGTCGGCGTGGCGAGGTCGACGGCGATGCCGCCGGCGTGCAGCAGGTCGAGCACCTCGTCGAGCCAGCCGAAGTCGCGCGCGCCCGGGCGGGGTTCGAGCATCGCCCAGCTGAACACGCCCACGGTGACGAGGTTCACGCCGGCCCGGCGCATCAGCTCGACGTCCTCGCGCCAGACCTCGCGCGGCCACTGCTCGGGGTTGTAGTCGCCGCCGAACAGGATGCCGCGCTCGGCGGTCAGGGACGCGAACGCGCGTCGCCCCGTGGGGTTCGATGATGACATGGCGGGGCCTCACTGCTGCGGGTGTCGAAGCGCTTCAACAACGTGAACTTATACTACTCGGGTGACCTTGTCCAAGCAGGCCGCGACCGAGCTCCACGCCCTGCGATACACCCGTCCGGCACGGCGCTGGACCGACGCGCTCCCCATCGGCGACGGCCGTCGCGGCGCCATGTGCGACGGCCGGGCCGACCGGGTGCGGCTCTGGCTCAACGACCTCGACGCATGGTCGGGCACGCTGAGCGCCGACCCCCTCGCGGGCGTCGCCGATCGCGGCGCCGACGCGCTCGCGGCCGTGCGGGCGGCGCTCGACGCCGGCGACGCCGGCGAGGCCGAGCACCTCCTGCAGCGCCAGCAGACGCCGTGGGTGCAGGCCTACCTGCCGCTCGGTCACCTCGACGTCGAGGTGACCGGCGCGGATGCGGACTCGCGGTCGGGCTCGCCTCTGGGCGAGCCGGTCGGGTACCGTCGGGCGCTCGACCTCACCACGGGCATCGCGAGCCATCGCTCCAAGATCGACGGATGCCTCGTCGAGCACGAGAGCTGGGTCGACCGGGTGACCGGGGCGATCGTGCACCGCGTCGCGGCCGACCGCCCCGTGCGGCTGCGGCTGCGGCTCGACGCACCGCTGCGCGCGCGCCGCGCGCCGACCGCGACCGCCGACGGGCTCGAGGCGGAGTGGTGGCTGCCCGTCGACGTCGCGCCCGGGCACGAGCGGCCCGCCGAGCCGATCCGGTACGACCCCGCGCACGGGCGGACGGCGACCGTGACGCTGACGGCCTCGGCCGGCTGCGAGGCATCCGGCGACGGCGTGGTGACCGACGCAGCCCGCGAGCACCTCGTGCTGCTGACCACGCGCGTCGGGGCCGGAGCATCCGTCCCGTCCTCGCCGCGCGCGCGCGACGCCGACCCGGCCGCGCTGCGGGTCGCGCACATCGCGGCGCATCGCGAGCAGTACCTGCGCTGCACCCTCGACCTGCCGTCGCCTCCCGGCGCGGCCGACCTCGACACCGACGAGCGGGTGCGGCGGGCGCAGGAGCATCCCGACCCCGGCCTGGCCGCCCTCGCCTTCCACTACGGCCGCTACCTGCTGATGGCCTCGTCGCAGCCCGGCGGCCGGCCGCTCACGCTGCAGGGCATCTGGAACGCCGAACTGCCCGGCCCGTGGTCGAGCGCCTACACCACGAACATCAACCTGCAGATGGCGTACTGGCCGGCCGAGCCGACCGGGCTCGGCGAGTGCCACGAGCCGCTGCTGCGGTTCGTGCGCGAGGTCGCGGCCGGCCCCGGCGCGGCCGTCGCGCGCGACCTGCACGGCGCCGACGGCTGGGTCCTGCACCACAACTCGGATGCCTGGGGGCACGCCGCACCCGTCGGCGCCGGCCACGGCGACCCCGCGTGGGCGTTCTGGCCGATGGGCGGGGTCTGGCTCGCGCTGCACGCCTGGGAGCACTACGCGTTCGGCGGCGATCTCCAGGCGCTCCGCGAATCCTGGCCTGCGCTGCTCGGCGCGGCCCGGTTCGCACGCTCGTGGATCCGCGCCGACGACGGTCGGGTGCGCACGAGTCCGTCGACCTCGCCCGAGAACCACTACCTCGACGCCGACGGCATCGCCCGCGCCGTCGACGAATCGTCGACGATGGACGTCGAGCTGCTGCGCGAACTCGCCGACGTCTGCACCGCGGCGGCGCACGCGCTCGGCGTCGACCCCGAGCACGACGAGCCGGTGGTCGCCGAGCTCGCAGCCCTCGCCGCAGCCCTCCCCGACCCGCGCGTCGCGGCCGACGGCACGCTCGCCGAATGGGCGCGCGACCTGGTCGACGCCGAGCCCGGGCACCGGCACCTCTCGCACCTCGTCGGACTGCACCCCCTCGCGCGCATCACGCCCGACCGCACGCCCGCACTCGCCGCGGCCGCCGCCGCGTCCATCCTCGGACGCGGCGAGGAGTCCACCGGGTGGGCGCTCGCCTGGCGCGCCGCGATGCACGCGCGCCTGCGCGACGGCGCACGCGTCGAACAGCAGCTGCGCCTCGCGCTGCGACCGGCCGACGACCAGCGAGGCGACGGCGAGAGCGGCGGCGGCACGGGGCACGAGCACCGCGGCGGGCTCTACGGCAACCTGTTCAGCGCACACCCGCCGTTCCAGATCGACGGCAACCTCGGCCTCACCGCCGCGATCGCCGAGGCGCTCGTGCAGTCGCACGACGGCGTGCTGCGACTGCTGCCCGCGTTGCCGCCGGGCTGGTCGAACGGCCGGGTGCACGGCATCCGCGCCCGCGGGGGCGTTACGGTTGATCTTCACTGGTCAGAGGGGCGGATCCTCGCCGTCGAGCTGCACGCTGCGCGCCCGTGCCGCATCGACGTCCGAGGGCCCGGCATCGCGACGCGCACCCGCGAACTGCAGCCCGATGCCATCACCCGCATCGAACCGGAAGGGATGTCATGACGACGATCGCGGATGTCGCGAAAGCCGCTGGGGTGTCGATCTCCACCGTCTCCTACGTGATGAGCGGCAAGCGCACCATCTCGCCCGAGACCCGCGAGCGCGTCGCCCGCGCGATCGAGGAGCTCGAGTTCCGCCCGCACGCCGGCGCCCGCTCGCTCGCGTCCCGCGCCACCAACGTGATCGGCCTGCAGGCGCCGCTGCGCACCGGCGTCGACGTCCACGTCGTCATGCAGATCGTCGCCGGCGTGGTGCGCGAGGCGCGAGCGCACGAGTACGACATCCTGCTGCTCGCCAGCGACGACGCCAGCGGCCTCGAGCGCGCCGCCCGGTCGTCGCTGGTCGACGCGTTCCTCGTGATGGACGTGGAATCCGACGACACCCGCCTCGCCACCATCTCGTCGCTCGCCGTGCCCACCGTGCTCATCGGTCTGCCCGCCGGCGCCGACGCCGTCACCTGCGTCGACTTCGATTTCGAGGCCGCCGGTGCCCTCGCCGTCGAGCGCTTCGCCGCGCGCGGCCACCGGCGGATCGCGCTCATCGGCTCGCCGCCCGAGGTCGTCACCCGGCACACCTCCTACGCCGACCGGCTCGCCCGCGGCTTCCTCCACGCCTGTGCCGAGCGCGGCATCGAGGGCAGCATCCATCCGACCCCGAGCGGCGCCGACGCGGCCAGGGTCGTCGACGACGTGCTGGCGGAGCATCCGGCCGTCACCGGCCTGTTCGTGCACAACGAGGGCGCCCTGCCGCACGTGGCCGAGCACCTGCGCACCCGCTCGCCCGGCCAGGCGCCCGAGCTGATCGCGCTCTGCCCGCCCGAGGTCGCGCACGCCGTCGGCGGACTCTCCGAGGTCATCGACCTGCCCGCCGAGGAGATCGGCGCGGCGGCTGCACGGGTGCTCGGCGCGCTGCTGGCCGGCGAGGCATCCGAGCGGGTCAACCTGCTCGAGCCCCGCATCCTGCCCGGCACGGCCGGCTGAACCCCGTGCGCATCGACCCCGAGAACCGCGCGATCGACGGACTCTCGACCTTCCTCGCGTTCGTCGGCCTCAACCTGCTGTTCCTGCTGACCTGCCTGCCGATCGTCACCATCGGCGCGGCCGTGAGCGCGCTCGACGAGGTGACCATGCGATTCGCCGACGACGAGCGCGGCCGCCCCTTCGCCGACTACCTGCCCGCGTTCGGGCGCAACTTCGGGCGAGCCACCCTGCTCGCGCTGTGCCTGCTCGTGCCCGCGGCCGCGCTCTGGTTCAGCGGGATGTTCTGGCTCGCGTACCCCGAGCCGCTCGTCACCGCACTCGCGGTGATCGCGTTCCTCGCCTGCGCCTACGCCGTCGCCGCGTTCCTGCACGCCATGGCGCTCGTCGCCGCGTACCGCAACACGTTCGGCCGGACGCTGAAGAACGCGCTGCTGCTGCCCGCGGCCGAGCCGGTGCGCACGCTCGGCATCGTGCTCATCCCCGTCACCCTCGTGTGTCTCGTGGTGCTGTTCCCGCCGTTCATCGTGATCGTCGCGACCATCGGCTGCTCCGTCGGCGCGTACGCCGGCGCCTTCCTCTTCCGGGCGGTGCACGCGCGGCACTGACCCCGCCCCCGACATTCGGCGAATGTCGCCGGGGGTGGTCGCACGCGGAACGGGCCCGGGGCGGATGCCCCGGGCCCGTTCACGACTCGCGACGGATCAGCCGAACTCCTTGGCGATCGCCACGCGAGCATCGTTCTGCGCCTTCGCGTTCTCGAGGTCGAACTCGAGCACCTGGTCGTAGCCGAGGCCGGCCGCGGTCTCCTGGAGCTCCTTCTTCAGCGACTCGAACTGCGCCTCGTTCTCGGCGAACACCATCTGCCACGAGTACTGCACGACGATGGCCTTCACCTGGTTGCGCAGCGTCTCGATCTCCGAGCTGTCGGCCGGGGCCGCGTAGCTCGCGCCCGGGGCGACGAGCAGTTGGTCGCTGCTCTGCAGGTACTCGACGGTCGTGGTGGCGCCGCCCATCTTCGACGACCAGTCCTCCGACAGCGGCGTCTGCACGAGCTCCTGGTACGACGGCCAGAACTTGTAGCTGTACGGGAACCCGGTGTTCGGGTCGGTGTCGATCGGCAGCACGGCGCTGATGTTCAGAGTCGAGACGCCGTCGATGTAGCTGCCCTCGCCCCACTCGGCGGGCACCTGCGCATCGCCCTCGAGGAAGACCTCCTTGCCGAAGTCGGTGAGCTGGGGCTCCTCGCCGTCGAACTCCCACGTGAGGCCCTCGGGACCCGCGGCGCCCATCGTCTGGCTGTTGTTCGCCAGCGCGCCCTCGGGCGAGTAGAGCCAGTCGATGAACGCGGCGATCCGCTCGGGGTCCTCGGCCTTGGAGCCGATCGCGAGCACCTGCTTGCCGCCGTACGCCTCAGCACCGTAGGAGAAGATGTCCGCGTCCTCGAGCGGGGCGATCATGAAGCCCTTGCCCGCGGTCGTGTTCTCCTCGGTGTTGTACGCCGACTGGCCGAGCCACGGCCAGAACGAGAACAGCACCTGGCCGTTCTGGTACTTCGTGAAGAGGGTGTCGTAGTTCTGCGTCGTCGAGTCGGGGTCGACGAGGCCCAGCTGGTTCGCGTCGTAGTAGAACTTCAGCGTGCGGAAGTACTCGCCGTCGGGGTCGAGGATGCCCTGGTAGTCCGACCCGTCGGCCTTGGCGAGCGCGAAGCCGATCTCGTCGTAGCCGTAGAAGGTGATCGGCTGCTTGGCATTGTTCATCATGTTGCCGTCCCAGTCCTTGAACAGCGACAGGGCGTACACCTTCTGGCCGTTCGGGGCGGTCGGCTCGAGCTGCTGCATCTGCTGCAGCGCCGGCAGCAGATCCTCGAGGGTGCCCAGCTCGGGGTAGCCGGCGGCCTTGTAGAGGTCCCAGCGCACGTACGGCCCGAAGGTCGGGTCGAGACCCTCGGACGGCTCGGTGGGCTTCAGCGAGGACACCGCCGACGGGAACGCGTACGTGCCGTCGCTGGCCGCGTTCAGGTGCTCGACCGCGGCGTCGAACCGTGCGGCGTTCTCCATCGCGCCGTAGTAGGGCGACGAGTCGAGCACGAGGCCGCCCTGGATGAGCTCGTCGAGCTTCTCGCCCTTGTCGGTGATGATCAGGTCGCCGAGGTCGCCGGCCGTCACGCGGGTGTTGAAGAGCGTGTCGCCGCCGCCGGCGACGTTCGGGGCGATGATGTTCAGCTTCATGTTGAACTTGTCCTTGACGAGCTTGGCGAACCAGCCCTCCTGGACGCCCATGTAGTTCGCGAGGCCGTCGAACACGTCGATGGTGATCTCCTCATCCCACGACTCGGGGAACTCGGAGATCGCCGCGCGGTCATCGCTGGGGGCGGTGCCGGTGCACGAGGTCAGCAGCCCGACCATCGCGGCAGCGGACACCACGATGGCCGCCTTCTTCCTGAGCTTCATTGCTTTCCTTTCTGGTGGAGCCCGGGGGAGGTGGTCAGCCCTTGACCGCCCCGAGCATGATGCCCTTCACGAAGAAGCGCTGGAACAGGGGGTAGATGAAGATGATCGGCAGCACGACGATCACCGAGATCGTCATGCGGATCGAGGTGGGCGTCTGGGTGGTCGCGGCGTCGGCGATCGCGGCCATGTTGCCGCCCGAGTTCGCCATCGCCTGGGCCAGGCTGTTCGCCTGGTTGAGGAACATGTAGAGCTGGTACTGCAGCGTGTACAGGTTCTGGTCGGTGATGTAGATCAGGGTGTCCTGGAAGCTGTTCCACTGCGCCACCGCCGCGAAGATCGCGACCGTGGCGAGGATCGGCGTCATGTTCGGCAGGTAGATGCGGAAGAAGATCTGCACGATGTTCGCGCCGTCGACCTCGGCCGCCTCCTGCAGGGAGGCCGGCATCGACTCGACGTAGGTCTTCACGAGGATGATGAAGAACGGCTGCACGACGAACGGCAGCACGTACACCCAGAAGTTGTTGGTGAGTCCGAGGTTCTTCATGATGATGAACACGGGGATGAGCCCGGCGCTGAAGTACATCGTGATGATCGTGAACCGGTACCAGAACTGCCGGCCCCACATGCGGTTCTGGGTGAACATGAACCCGAGGAACGCCGAAGCGAGCACCGTGGCCGCGGTGCCGATGATCGTACGGCCGAGGGTGACGACGGTGGCCTGCGTCAGCCCGTCGAGCTGGAACACCTGCTCGTAGTTCGAGAGGTGGAACCCGATCGGCCACCAGCGCACCTCGCCGAGTGCAGCGAGGTCGTTCGCGCTCACCGAGTTGATGATCAGGTAGTAGAAGGGGTAGGCGCACAGGAACGCGAGTCCGATGAAGACCGCGGCGTTCACGGTGGTGAACACGATGCCGCGGCCGGTGCGCGTCGGTTTCGGCGGGGTGTGCGTCGGGTTGACCGAGGTGAGGGCAGTGGTGGTGGTCATCTCCGGCTCCTCAGACGATCGACTGGCCGCGGACGCGCTTGGCGATCGCGTTGACGGTGAACAGCAGGGCGACCGAGATGAGGCTCTTCAGCATGCCGATCGCGGTGGCCATCGACAGGTTGTTGCCGGTCATGCCGACGTTGAAGACGTACAGGTCGAGCACCTGGATGTACTGCTTGTTGAACGCGTTCTGGAACACGTAGTACTGCTCCATGCCGTTGTTCAGCAGGTTCGCGACCGACAGCAGCAGCAGCACGATGAAGGTGGGCATGAGCTGCGGCACGGTGATGTACCACATGCGCTGGAACCGCCCGGCGCCGTCGATCTCGGCCGACTCGTAGAGCGACTGGTCGATGCCCGAGATGGCGGCGATATAGATGATGGCGCCCCAGCCGAGGCCCTTCCATACGCTCCAGAGCGCCATGGTGAGCCAGACGTTCTGGTCGGTGTCGAGGAATTTCACCGGCATGGTGATGAGGCCGAGGTCTTCGAGCACGCCGTTCACGAGCCCGCTGCTCGAGAACAGCGAGAACGCGATCATGTAGACGAGCACCCACGAGATGAAGTTGGGCAGCGTCGTCAGCGTCTGCACCGCGTTCTTGAACCACGGCGTCTTCACCTCGTTGAGGAAGACCGCGAATCCGAGCGGCAGGATCGAGGTCGCGATGCCGAGGAAGCTGATGGCGAGGGTGTTGAGCAGCACCTGGCCGATCTGCGCGACCTGCGTCGGCGAGCCGACGAGCAGCTGGAACCACTGCAACCCGACGAACTCGCTGCCCTCGAGGCCGAGGGCGGGCTTGTAGTCGTAGAGCGAGTAGATCCAGCCGTAGAGCGGGAAATACGAGAAGAGGAACACCAGCACCAGGAACGGCACGATGCAGGCGAACATGCCGAACGAGCGGCGGCCGCCGGCGTGCCGCGCTCGCTTGCGCGCGGCCTTCTCGGCGATCGGGCTCTCGTCGAGCTCGGTCGCGGTGAGTTCCTGCAGGACCTGGCTGGTCATGCGGTGAACCGCCGCGTGGTCGCCGATCGGGGGATCCTGCGCCTCATGGTCACTCCCTCGTGCATCGGGTTGCGGCGCTCGATATGTTCCTGCCGCCGACAATCGAACCGCTTCGACAGAAGATAACCAGCCGGATGCCGGTTCGTCAAACTCTCGCGCGTAACGCACCGATAACGGTGGGAGCGCTCTCAGCAGGCGACGGGCACGCCGGTACGGCGCCCCCGTCCGGAGGGGCGCCGGAGGCGTGCCGGGGCGATCGCGCTCAGTCCTCGACGATCGAGATGCGCCGCACCACCGCCGTGCCGTGCGCCACGCGCACGTCCGAGACGATCAGCCAGAAGCGTCCGTCGCGGTGGCGCAGCGTCGGCGCGGAGATGCCGCCGCTGTCGCCCGCGCGTCGATCACGGGCGCGAGCGCGAGCACCAGGCCGAGCACGTTGCGCGCCCCGCGCTGGAGCTCGCCGAGCGTCAGTCCGTCGTCGCGGGCGACCGACTCGACGATCGTGTCGTCGGCGTACGCCTGCGGGCCGTCGTCGGTCTTCACCCCGCCGGGCATGAGCACGTCGACCTGCGCACGCACCCGGTACGCGTTGTCCGCCAGCGCCGGGAAGTCGGGGTCGACGGCAGACTCCAGCCACCAGTCGGTGATGACGCAGCCCTCGTAGCCCCACTCCGCTCGCAGCACGGTGGTGACGAGGTCGTGGTGGTAGTGCGCCCAGACGCCGTTCACCCGGTTGTACGAGGTCATGAGCGCGAGCGGCTTCGCCTCGCGTACGCACAGCTCGAAGCCGCGCAGGTACAGTTCGCGCAGCGCGCGCTGGGAGACCCGCGAGTCGTGGCGGGTGCGGAACGCCTCCTGGTTGTTCGCGGCGAAGTGCTTCGGGCAGGCGGCGACGCCCTGCGACTGCACGCCCGCCACGACCGCCGCCGCCAGCCGCCCGGTCAGCAGCGGATCCTCCGAGAAGTACTCGAAGTTGCGCCCGCAGAGCGGGTTGCGGTGCAGGTTCATGCCGGGGGCGAGCAGCACGTCGGCGCCCTTGCGCACCATCTCCTGCCCGTGCAGCGCGGCGAGCTCGCGCACGAGCGCCGGATCCCAGGTGGAGGCGAGCGCGGTGCCCGACGGGAGCAGGGATGCATAGGAGGACAGGCGGATGCCGCTCGGCCCGTCGGCGGCGGTGACGGGCCGCACGCCCTTCGTGCGGAGCGACGCCGAGACTCCGCCGAGGACGCCGGCGTTGCCGGGCGTGCCGAGCGGGCTGTCCATGACGAGGTCGCCACGGGCGAGCAGCGCGAGCTCGTCCAGGGTGAGCTGCGCGACGAACTCGTCGAGGGTCGCGGTGCCGGCGGCGACGTCGTCGAGCCGGATGCCGCGGTCGCCGGTGGGTTCGAGCGCGGTCGGGAGGTCGTCGAGCACCCGCTCGCGGCGGTCGACCGTCGCGGTCGGGACGGGCTCCCAGCCGACGACGGCGCGCCCGTCGGCGTCGCGCTCGAGCGTCATCCGGCGGAACGGCGCCGCCGGGTCGGGCGCGGCCGCCTCGACGGCCTCGCGGATCACCCGCACCTCGTCGAGCGTGATCGATGCAACCGGTTCGGCGCGCCGCACGTCGGTGCCGACGGCGAAGCGGTACTCGCCGGGTTCGAGCACCCAGCAGTCGCGGTGGCCCGTCGTGCCGGCGTCGTCGTACGAGGCCAGGTCGGCGAGGTCGATCGAGAGGACGAGCCGCTCGCGCTGCCCGGGTGCGAGCAGCGAGGTCTTCGCGAATCCGGCGAGCTCGCGCGCGGGCTGCGCGAGGGCGGTGCCCGGTTTCGACACGTACGCCTGCACGGTCTGCCGCCCCGAGTGCTCGGTGCCGACGTTCGCGACCTCGACCTCCAGCTCGATGCGGTCGGCGTCGGTGGACGCGCGCACCACGCGCTGCGTGAACTCGGCGTAGTCGAGTCCGAACCCGAACGGGTACAGCACCCGGTCGGGGGCGAAGGTCTCGAAGTAGCGGTACCCGACGAAGACGTCCTCGGCGTACACCGTGGCCTCGGGGTCACCGAAGCCGACGACGCTCGGGTAGTCGTCGTAGGTCGCGGCGATGGTGTCGGTGAGCCGGCCGCTCGGGGCGATCTCGCCGGCGAGCACGGCGGCGACGGCGCGGGCGCCCTCCATGCCGCCCTGCCAGGCGAGGACGACACCGGCGATGCGGTCGCCGTAGCGGGCGAGCCATCCGAGATCCATCACGTTGCCGGCGTCGATGACGACCACGGTGCGGGCGAATGCGGCGGTCACCCGGTCGAGCAGGTCGGATTCCGCATCGGTGAGGAAGTAGCTGCCGGGCTCGAGCAGGCTGTCGCGGGCCTCGCCCGCGGCGCGGCCGATCACGACCACGGCGTCCTCGCTGCGTGCCGCGGCCGTCGTGACGAGCTCGTCGTCGACGGGCATTTCGGGCAGATGGTGCGGCCAGCGGCCCCACTCGGCGGAAGTCGCCGGGCGATGCGCGGCGGTCCACGCCGACGTGGCGGCGGCGAGCTCGTCGTCGACCTGCACGCCGACGTCGCGCAGCCCGGCGAGGAGGTTCCAGCTGTAGGGCGCCTTCACGTCGCCGCCCGAGCCGTAGCCCACCGCGAACCAATCGAGCTGGGCGCGGCCGAAGACGGCGATGCGGCGGTCGGCGGCGAACGGCAGCACGCCGTCGTTGCGCAGCAGCACGACGCCGTCGGCTGCGGCCCGTCGGGCGAGGGCGGCCAGGCGCGGGTCGAGCGAGGGGTCGGCGTCGCGCAGCACGCTCGAGATCTGGGCGACGGACTCGACGGGTGCGAGCGCGTGCGAGCGGTCACCGGATTCGACGGCGGGGGTCTGGGTCATGGCGGTTCCTGCGTGACGACGGGCGAGCGGGGGCTGCGTGCGAGCAGCCTGCTCAAGTATGGCGTCGAAGCGCTTCGAATCCAAGTGGCGGATGGATCGATGCGAGCCGGGGCCGCAAGTTTCGCGGCTAGGATTCGAAACATGAAATCGGATGTCGCGGGCGAGCGTGTCACGCTGGCCGACGTCGCCGACGAGGCGGGAGTCTCGCTGTCGACGATCTCGAAGGTGCTGAACGGCCGAGCCGACGTCGCCCCCGCGACCCGCGAGCGCGTCGAGCACGTGCTCGCCGAGCGCGGGTACCGGCGCCGGGGCGCGGGTCGCAGCGAGACGCGTGCCGAACTCATCGAGATCGTCTTCCACGAGCTCGACCGCATCTGGTCGATGGAGCTCATCGACGGCGTCGAGGCGGTCGCGAAGGAGCACGGACTCAGCGTCGTGCTCACGGTCAGCGGCAGCCGCCACTCGCCCGACGCCGAATGGGTCGAGGGGGTCATGCGCCGCCGCCCCGTCGGCGTGGTGCTCGTCTTCAGCGACCTCGCCCCCGAGTTCCGCGAGCAGCTTCGCGCCCGCGCCATCCCGTTCGTCATCGTCGACCCCGCGGGCGACCCGTCGCCCGACGCGCCCAGCGTCGGCTCGGCGAACTGGTCGGGCGGCCTCGCCGCCACCCGGCACCTGATCGAGCTCGGCCACCGCCGCATCGCCGCGATCACCGGAGCCGAGGACATGATGTGCTCGCTCGCCCGCGTCGACGGCTATCGGTCGGCGATGAACAGCGCCGGCCTGACGATCGACCCCGCATGGATCCGGTTCGGCGACTTCCACGTCACCGGCGGGCGCGATCACGCGCGGGCGCTGCTGTCGGGCTCCGACCGGCCGACCGCGATCTTCGCCGGCAGCGACATGCAGGCGCTCGGCGTGCTCGAGGCCGCGCGCGAGCTCGGCCTGCGGGTGCCCGAAGACCTCTCCGTCGTCGGCTACGACGACATCCCCCTGGCCCGCTGGCTCACGCCGCGGCTCACGACCGTGCACCAGCCGTTGCGCCGCATGGGCGAAGAGGCCGCGCGGTTGGCCATCCGGCTCGCCGAGACGCCCACCGGCGCCGGAGCGCCCACCCCCCGCATGGACCTCGCCACGAGCCTCGTCGTACGCGAGAGCACGGCACCGCCCGCGCCCGGCGCCTGACGCCGCCGCCCGCGGCGCGCCGCCCGGCGCCGCCCGCCCGAGTTCCGCGCTGCGCCACTTCGGCGTGGGGTGCGCCACCTGAACTGGCGCACCGCGTGCCGAAGTGGCGCAGCCGCGATACGCACCGGGCACCGAGCCGCGACACGCACCGGGCACCGGGCGGCGATACGCACCGGGCACCGGGCCGCGATACGCACCGGGCACCGAGCCGCGGCACGCACCGGGCACGAGACCGGGCCCCGGCCCCCGCCGATGCGGGAGCCGGGGCCCGGTCGTTCGCCGTGCCGACGGATCAGGCCGTGCGGCGCCGCCGCATCACCAGCAGCCCGCCGGCCGTGCCGAGCCCGGCGACGAGCAGCAGCCAGAGGCCGACCTCGACACCGGTCGAGGCGAGGCCCCCCGCGCCGGCCGTGCCGGAACCGGAACCGGTGCCGTCGCCGGCACCCGTCCCGGGGTCGGCCGCCGCGGTGACGTCGAGCGCCGCCGTCGCGAGCGTCGCACCGTCGACGACGGCGGCGAGCTCGTACGAGCCCGGCGTCACCGACGCGGGGATCGTGGCGACGAGCTGCGCCGACCCCGTGGCATCCGTGGTCACCGAGTCGAGCGCCACCGGGGCGGCCAGCAGCGCGACCTCGGCGAGCGGAGCCGCCACCGGAGCCGCGAGGAGCGCGGCGAACGCCACCGGCTCGACCGTCGGGTTCTGCAGCACGAGCGACACCTCGGTGTCGGGCGCGAAGCCGCTGAGCTCGAGCTCGACCGTGCCGCCGGCGGGCACCGACGTGGCGCCGAGCGACACCGTCGGCCCGTCGGGCTCGCCCGGCTCACCGGGCTCGTCGTCGGCCGCCACGAAGCCGCCGACACCCCAGCGCGCCGTCGACTGGTACCCGGCCCCGGTGGGGTCGGCCCAGTTGCGGATCGCCGTGCGGGCGCCGTTCGAGGCGTCGTTCACCTGGAAGTCCAGGCCGTGCACGGTGCCGAGGCCCGCGTAGTCGCCGAGCTGGATCGCGGCCTCGACGACGTACCCGCCGTCGACCTCGGCCGTCGCGGACGTCACGCGCGCCCGCTGGAACGCCTCGTCGCCGGTGCCGAAGGACACCGCGTTCGCCGCGCTGATGCGGATCTGCGTGTCGTCGTACCGGTACGAGCCGTTCTTCGCGTTGCCCGGGTCGACGTAGATCTCGACCGAGTCCTGGATCCACGGGTCGCTGCCCGTGACGTCCACGATCGGGTCGGCGACCTCGGCGAGCACGTACAGCGTCTCGCCCTTCCACAGCGTGCGCACCGTGGCGATCGCGCCGTCGGTGCCCTGCACCTGCTTCTCGGTGGTCACAGGGTCGGCGTCGGCCCACGCCTCGTCGACCGCGCCGTCGACGACGGGCGCGTCCGCGGTGCGCACCACGTCGACGTACGAGACCGGCTCCACGAGCGTGAGCGTGCCGAGCTCGCCGGGCGAGTTCCACGCGATCGTGCCGAATCCGTCGCCGGCGCCGTCGGTGACGCCCAGGTCGAACCCGAGGGTGTCGCCCAGGGCGGCGGCGTCGAGCGGCAGGTGGGCGACGAGGTCGTACCCGCCGGTGCGCTCGACCGCGACGGCCGGGACGTCGCCGGCGCCGGTGCGGTCGACCGACCAGGTGCGGTCGCCGATCGTGAAGGCGACGGCGTCGGATGCCTCGGAGCTCGCGTCGTCGACCGAGGCGAACACCGTGAGGTGGTCGGCCTCCCAGCGGAGCTGGAACCGCGCGTCGCCCTCGACGTCGATCAGGGGCAGGTGCGCCCACTCGGGCGAGGCGGTCGCCTGGCCGTCGAGCGCCACGTCGCCCTGGAAGACGTTCGCCGTGCGGGCGCGCGGGGCGAGCTCGCCGTCGACGATGCCGTAGTAGGCGGGCTTGGCCTTCAGCGAGTCGTCGAACACGAGCGGCGCGCCCGAGCTGTTGCGCCAGCTCCGGCCGTCGGTGAGCCCCCACATCGTGACCGAGAACAGGTCGTCGGTGTGCGCGCGGAACACCCGGAACGCATCGCGGTAGTAGTACCCCTGGTCGATGAGCTTCGCCGTCGTCACGGGCGTGCCCGTGGTGACGTCGAACTCCGTGACCGCCTGGGTCACCGGCAGGTCCTCGAACGCGACGATCGCCTGCTCGAGCGCCGAGACCGGCATGGCCAGGCTCACGTGGAACTGGTGGCCGACGCCGTCGACGGGCACGCCGCGCGCGAGCAGCCGCTCGACCAGCGCGTGGTAGCGCACCTGCTTGCCGCCCTGCTCGGTGTTGTAGTCGTTGATGAACAGCGTCACCGGGCGGTCGGCGCCCTCGGCGGCGAACTCGCCGTTGAAGGCCTCGTCGGCGTACTCGAACGCGAGGTCGATGAAGTCCTCGCCGAGGATCCGGAACCACTCGCTGCGGCGCAGCCCGTCGGCGTACTCGCCGCCGTCGGAGACCACCTCGTTCACGACGTCGATCGCCGCGAGCGGGTTCGTGTCGCTGCCGAACTCACCGTACTTGCCGGCCAGGTATCCGGCGACATCGAAGATGTGGGTGCGCAGGCGTTCGCGCAGCACCGCCTTGCCGGCGTCGTCGGCCGCCAGGGGCTGGCCCGAGCCGTCCTGGAAGAACCAGGCCGGAGTCTGGCTGTGCCAGACGAGGACGTGCCCGTAGACCTTCAGGTCGTTCGCCTGCGCGAAGTCCATGAGCGCGTCGGACTCGGCGTTCACGGTGCGGAAGTTCCCCTCCGCGTCGTACCAGGCCTCGGGCTTCATGAAGTTCTCGGGGGTCACCCGGTCGAAGTGCTTCAGCAGCAGTTCGGAGGCGGCGCCGGCGGTCTCGCGGCTGTCGATGGCCACGCCGACGGGGAAGTCGACGGTGTCCTTGATCGGGGTGAGGTCCTCGATCGTGGGCGCGCCGGGGGCGACCAGCGAGATGTCGTCGACGAGCAGGTCGCTCGTGTTGCCGACCGGGTCGGCGCTCGACCAGCGGGTCTCGAAGTAGATCTGCGACGCCTCGGCCGCGGAACCCTGGAAGCGCGCGGTGACCTGCGTCCAGCCGCTGTTGGTGACGCCGTCGAACTGCGCGAGGGTCGAGAAGGTGGTCGCACCCTCGACGGTGTTCGCACGGCTCAGCCACACGTCGTCCACCGGCTGGCCGTCGGCGAACCGCACCCACGCGCTCAGCTCGTACGTCGTGCTCGGGTCGAGCAGGCCGGTCACGTCGTGGCCGAGTCCGTCGCCCTGGCTCGCGCGGCCGGTGACGAGCGCCGCCTGGTCGCTCTCGTGGCCGGGGCCGGTGAGCTGCACCACGGCGGGCGTCGAACCGCTGCCGCCGCGCAGGCCCCAGCCGTCGAGGCCGGATTCGAAGTCGGTCGCCAGCACGTCGGTGCCGGGGCCCTCGGGCGCGGCCTCGGTCGTGATCGCGATGTCGTCGACGAGGTAGCTGTAGGGGGCGACGGGCGACAGGTCGCCGGTGCCGATGTAGAGCTGCAGCGCCTCGGGGTCGGCACCGGCGGGGATGGTCAGCGTGTCGTGCACCGTCGTCCAGGCGTCGGCGCTCACGGTCGTGTTGCCGATCCAGGTGTACGCGGGCTTCAGCACGAATCGGACTCCGGGGGAGCCGGCGACGCCGTCGGCGAGCCGCACCCGCATCGAGAAGTCGTACGTCTTGCCGGGCTCGAACAGGCCGAGCGGGCTCTGGATGCCCTCGTAGTCGGCTGCGCGGTCGTTCACGCGCAGCACTTTGCCGCCGTCGGGGCCGTCGACGACCTCGAGCAGACCTGCGCCGCCGCCGGACTGGGTCCAGCCGCCGGTCGTCCCGTCTTCGAAGTCGACCGCGTTCACGGTCGTGGGTGCCGCGCCGGCCGGCGCGACTCCGATCAGGGCGCCTGCGCCCGCGACCGCCGCGGCGGTGGCGAGCCCGAGTGCCCGTCGTATCGTGCGTCGTTGCATGATGATGCGCTCCTTCGCGCGTGAAGCGGGCGTCGGGGGTCGACGCCCTGGATTCGGTGCGTGGTGGTGCGGTGCGCTGCGGTCGGGACCGCCGGGGTGGGGGTGCGGTGCTCCTCTCGTGCAGGTGGTGCGGGTGGATCGGATGCCGGCCGACGGCTGGGGGATGGGGGCGCGCCGTCGGCCGGCGGTCGGGGGGTCAGGCGGTGACGGATGCCTCGAGCGAATGCCGTTCGACGGCCACCTCGGGGTGCAGGCGCCGGGTGTGGTCGACGCGGCGCACCGGGCCGGTGAGCTCGACGCGGTGCGTGCCGACCAGGTCGGCGCTGGACCGGCCGAGGCCGAGCACCAGTTCGCCGGGCTCGACGATGCGCGTGCCGTCGCGGCCGGTGAACGACGCGAGGTCGGCGGGCACGGTGAACCGCACGTCCGCCGCTTCGCCGGCGGCGAGGGCGACCCGCGCGTAGCCGATGAGGCGTTGCACGGGGCGCACGACGCTGGCCACCGGGTCGTGCAGGTACAGCTGCACGACCTCGATGCCTTCGCGGTCGCCGGTGTTCGCGACCCGCACCCGCACCGAGACCTCGCCGTCGGTCGGGACGGCGGCGGCATCGCCGGCCACCTCGCCCCAGGCGAAACTCGTGTAGGTGAGGCCGTGGCCGAACGGGTATCGGGCCGTCGGGTCGATGCTCGAGACGCCGCTGCGCTGGGCGAGCGGCGAGGCGAGGTACGTCGACGGGTGCACGCCGGCCGATGCGGGCACCGACACGGGCAGGCGCCCGCTCGGTGCGACCCGGCCGCTCAGGATGCCCGCGAGGGCACGCGTGCCCTCCTCGCCGGTGAAGAACGCCTCGAGGATGCCCGCCGCACGCTCGGGCGCGGTGCCGAGCGTGTAGGGCCGGCCCGCGAGCAGCGTGACGACCGTCGGCGTGCCGGCGTCGAGCACGGCCTCGAGCAGGGCGCCCTGCGCGCCCGGGAGCGCGAGCGACTCCGCGTCGCAGCCCTCGCCGCTGGTGCCGCGGCCGAACAGGCCGGCGCGGTCGCCCAGGGCGAGCACCACGACGTCGGCGGCGGATGCCGCAGCCACCGCGTCGGCGAAGCCGTCGGTCTCGCCGCCGTCGATCGAGGTGCCCGTGACGTACGTCACCTCCGCGTCGGGGAACTCGGCGCGGACCGACTCGAGCAGCGTGGGCAGGTCGATGCCGTCGCCGGACTCGGGGTGGTGCACGCCGACGTGCGTCGGGAACGCGTAGCACCCGAGCACGGCGAACCGGTCGTCCGCGGTCGGACCGACCACGGCGATGCGCGCCGGAGCGGTGCGATCGCCCGAGGCGAGCGGCAGGGTGCCGTCGTTGTGCAGCAGCACGATCGCCCGCTCGGCGATCTCGGCCGCCAGCGCCCGGTTGGCCGGCGGGTCGAGGTCGATGGTGCCGCGCACGGCGTCGATGTCGTCGGCGAGGTCGCGCAGCGCTGCGGGCGTGGCGTCCCAGTCGGCGTCGAGCAGGCCGAGCTCGAGCTTCTGCGCGAGCACCCGGCGCAGCGCCCGGTCGATGACCGCCACGTCGAGCCGGCCGTCGGCGATCGCCTCGCGCAGCGGAGCGCCGAAGGCGTGCACGGTCGGCAGTTCGACGTCGATGCCGGCCTCGAGCGCCGCCGCCGCGGCCTCGGCGAGCGAACCCGCCGTGCCGTGCAGCGTCTGCAGGAACGCGACCGCGAAGTAGTCGGCGACCACGGTGCCCTCGAAGCCCCACACGCCGCGGAGCAGGTCGGTCAGCAGCGCGGCGTCGGCGGCCGTGGGCACGCCGTCGATGTCGGTGTACGCGTTCATCACCGAGCGCGGACGCCCCTCGCGGAGCACCATCTCGAACGGCGGCAGCAGCACGTCGGCGAGCTCGCGCGGGCCGACGGACACGGGCGCGAGGTTGCGGCCCGCCTTGGACGCCGAGTAGCCCACGAAGTGCTTCAGCGTCGCGACGATGCCGGCGGACTCGAGTCCGCGCACGTACGCGGCGCCCACGGTGCCGATGAGGTACGGGTCTTCACCCATCGTCTCCTCGACCCGGCCCCAGCGTGCGTCGCGCACGACGTCGAGCACCGGGGCGAGCCCCTGGTGGATGCCGACGCGTCGCAGGTCGTCGCCGATCCGGCGGGACATCCGCTCGATGAGCTCGGGGTCGAACGTCGCCGCCCAGCTGAGCGGAACCGGGTACGCGGTCGCGCCCCACGCGGCGAAGCCCGCGAGGCACTCCTCGTGGGCGAGCGCCGGAATGCCGAGCCGGTGCTCCTCCACGATGCGACGCTGCGTGCGGGCGAGCGAGAGCGCGCCGACGCCGGGGTCGACCGGCGCCGTCCCGAAGGGACGGGTGAGCTGGCCGAGCCCGTTCGGCAGCAGTGCGTCGAGATCGACGTCGCCGATCATCTCGTGCTGGTTCGGGGCGACGTCGCCGCCGTCGGCGGATGCGCCGACCCAGACGCCGTAGAGCTGGGCGAGCTTCTCGTCGAGCGTGAGCGCGTCGATGAGCGCCTCCACGCGGTCGGCCGCGGGCAGCGAGGTGTCGTGCCACGGGCGGTGTTCCATGGTCATCCCTTCACCGCTCCCTGCAGGCCGCCGACGATGCGCTTCTCGGCGAGCGTGAAGAACAGGATCGCGGGCAGCATCGCGAGCGCGGTGTACGAGAGCACACCGGTCGTGTCCTGTCCGTTCGCGGTCGAGAAGAACTGCACGCCGAGCGGCAGCGTGTAGCTGTCGGATCCCGCGCCGCCCGCCTGCAGCACGAAGAGCGGCAGGAGGTAGGCGTTCCAGCTGCCCACGAACGCGAGCACGCCGACGGTCATGAGGGCCGGCATCGAGAGCGGCACCATGATGCGCCAGAAGAACCCGATGCGGCTCGTGCCGTCGACCATCGCCGCGTCCTCGAGCTCGCCGGGGATGGCGCGCAGGAAGGGAACGAGGATGATGATCGTCGTCGGCAGCGCGAACGCCACCTGGGGGATGATGAGCCCCCACCAGCTGCCGAACAGGTTCAGCTGCCGCAGCAGCACGGTCAGCGGGAGGATCGAGATCGTGAGCGGGAACAGCAGCCCCGTCGTGAACATGGCGTAGAGGAGCTGGCGACCCTTGAAGTCGTAGCGTGCGATCACGAACGCGGCCATGACGCCGAACAGCATCACCCCGAGGGTCGTGCCGAGCGCCGTCACGGTGCTCGCGAGCACCTGGTTCCAGAACGTCGGGTTGGTCAGCACCCGTACGTAGTTGTCGGCCGTCCACGGGTCGGGCATGCCCGCCGGGTTCGTGAAGAAGTCGGGGTTCGTGCGGAAGCCCGAGATGAAGACGTAGAGCACGGGCCCCACCGCGATGGCGGCAACCGCCAGCGCGACGAGGTACACGATCGGCTGGCCCCAGTCGAAGCCCTGACCCGCGCGGCGTCGCGGCGCAGCCGCCTTGGCTCCGCGGGTGGTGATGGCGGTCGTGGCGGTCATCAGCGCACCCCTCCGGTGATGGCTCCCGCGAGATCGCGGCGCAGCGCGAAGCGCTGGTACACGAGGGCGATGACGAGGGAGATGAGGAACAGGACGACGGCGACGGCGCTGCCGAAGCCGATCTGGCTGACGTTGAGGCCGTTCTTGACCATGTAGACCGCCATGGTGGACGAGGCGTTGAGCGGCCCGCCTCCGGTGACGATCCAGACCATGTCGAAGAGTTGCAACGCACCGATGATCGACAGGAACGCCCAGATGCGGATGGTCGGGCCGAGCAGCGGCACGGTGATGTACCACTGCGTCTTCCACCAGCCGGCGCCGTCGAGGGCGGCGGCCTCGTAGAGCTCCTCGGGCACGCCCGAGAGACCGGCGAGCATGAGGATGATCGCGAGGCCGAGGTACTTCCAGGTCAGGATGCCGAACATCGTCCACATCACGACGTCCTGATCGGCCAGCCACGCGGGCGGGTTCTCGACGCCGATGGAGCGCAGGAGCGTGTCGAACGGACCCCAGCGGTTCGGCGGCACCGACTGCAGCAGGATCTGCCAGGCCAGACCGGCCGTCACCTCGCTGAGGACGTACGGAACGAAGATGAGCGCGCGCAGCAGCCCGCGGAAGCGCAGGGGCCGGTTCATGAGCAGCGCGACGAGGATCGCGAGGGGCCCCTGAATGATCAGGGACATCACGATGATGAAGAAGTTGTTGAACACCGAGCGGTGGAACACCGGGTCGGAGAGGAGTCGGGTGTAGTTGTCGAGCCCGATGAAACGGTCGAGCGGGCCGAGTCCGTTCCAGTTGAAGAAGCTGTAGAAGGCGGCCAGGATCACCGGCAGCAGGACGAAGAGCAGGTAGACCAGCACGGCGGGGCCGGCGAAGAGCGAGATCTCGCCCCACCTGCGCGCCTTGCGCCGTGCGGAGTGCTTCGTGTTGCGTGAGGGGGCCGGGCCCGCGGTCACCGCGGGCCCGGCCGTGTTGAGAGCGGTCATGCTAGAGCGTGGCCGCCGCTGCGTTCATCGCTTCGGGGACCGACTCGGGCGTGCCGTCGCCGAACATGAGGTTCACGATGGCGTCGTTCATCGCCTGACCGATGACGGGGCCGTACTGCGTGTCCAGCCAGGTCACGACGAGCGCGGCGTTCTGCGTGCCGTCGGCGATCTGCTTGAGCACCGGGTCGGTGATGCCGGCCTCGGCACCCGCGACCGTCGGGATCTCACCGAGCGCCGCGAAACGCGTCTGCACGTCTTCGCTCATGACGTACTCCAGCAGGTCGAGCGTCTCGTCGGGAGCGTCGACGTAGACACCCCACGCGTCACCCGAACCGAGCGCGGCGCCGGGGGCACCCGAAGCACCCTCGATGTCGGGGACGGGCATCCAGGAGAGCCACTCGGGCGCCGGCGGGTTGTCGGCCGGGGCGCCGGGAACGAGCTTGGCGACCTCACCGCGGTGCCAGGTGCCCATGAGCTCCATGGCGGTGGTCTGCGAGGCGAGCAGGCCCGCCGAGCTGTTCGGCACGCTCTGCGCCGGGGTGCTGGTCGGGTTCGACTGGAACGGCAGGTCGCCGTCGAACTCGTCCATCCACGCCTTCAGGTTCTCGCCGGCCTCGACGAAGCAGGGGTCGTCGAACTCGAGGGTGTCGGCGGCCTTGTCGAGCGACTCGGGCGAGCACGTCTTGATGGCGAACTGGTACCACCAGTGAGCAGCCGGCCAGCCGTCGCCGGCGCCGACGCCGATCGGCGAGACGCCCGCGGCGGCGAGCTTGTTGATGGCGTCGCTGTACTCGGTGAACGTGGCCGGGGTCTCGGTGATGCCGGCCTGCTCGAACAGGTCGGCGTTGTACCAGATGCCTTCGATGCCGTAGCGGAACGGGATGCCGTACTGCTTGCCGTCGACGTTCCAGCCGGTGCCGGCGCCGCCGACGCTGTCGACGACGTCGGTCAGGCCGCTCAGGTCCTTGAGGTACCCGGCCTCGACCTGGGCCTTGATCTCGCCCTCGGCCCAGACCATGAAGAGGTCGGGTGCGGCGTCGCCGCCGGCCTGCAGGGCGTTCGGGATGAGGGTGCGCTGGAGGTCTTCGCTCTGGAAGGCCTCGACCTCGACGTTGACGCCGGGGTGGTCGGCCTCGAACTCGCTCGCGACGTCCTCCCAGAAGGAGTTCAGCGGCTCGCCGGTGCCGTTGTGCCACCAGGTGATGGTGGTGGTGTCGCCGGAGCCGTCTGCGCCGTCGCCCGCAGGCGCACAGCCGGCGAGCGCGAGCGCCGCGAGTCCCGCGGTCGCCCCCAGTGCGACGAGCTTGGTGCTGCGTCTGTTCATCTTTGAACCTCTCGAAATTTTCGGGTGTTGTGCCGAAAGTGATCTGGACGCCTCGAATATACGTCGCGGCGGATATCGAGTCAAGCGCAACAAATTCGGCGCGTCCCGTGCGCGCGGTCCCGCGCGACTGCCTAGAGTGAACGGGTGATCGAACGGAGCGGAACTTTCGACGGCGTCCACCGTCGGAATCTCTCGAAACTCCTCACCCTCGTGCATCTCGAAGGGCCGCTGTCGCGCGCCCGGCTGACCGCCATGACCGGGCTCAACCGATCGACCGTCGCGGCCCTCGCCGCCGAGCTCGCCGACCTCGGTCTCACGATCGAGCGCGCGCCCGATCCGACGAATCGGGTCGGCCGCCCGTCGCCCGTCGTCGCGCCGTCGCCCGACGTGCTCGCCGTGGCGGTCAACCCCGAGCTCGATGCCGTCACGATCGCCGCGGTCGGTCTCGACGGCCGCATCCCCGTGCGCGAGCGCGTCGAGGTCGATCGCATCGTCACCCCCGACGAGACGGCCGCCCTGGTCGCCGACGCGATCGCACGCTGGAGGTCGGCCGAGCTGCCCGGGGCCCGGTTCGTCGCGGTCGGTCTCGCGGTGCCGGGGCTCGTGCGCGCCGACGACGGGATGGTGCGGTTCGCGCCGCACCTCGACTGGCGCGACGTCCCGCTGCCCGCGCTCGTCGAGCAGGCGACCGGGCTGCCCGCGGTGGTCGGCAACGACGCCACGTTCGGCGTCACCGCCGAGCACCTCTTCGGCGCCGGCCGCGGCGTGGATCACATCGTGTACCTGAACGGCGGTGCGAGCGGCATCGG
The DNA here is from genome assembly GCF_022811705.1 of Agromyces larvae. NCBI lineage: Bacteria > Bacillati > Actinomycetota > Actinomycetes > Micrococcales > Microbacteriaceae > Agromyces > Agromyces larvae. Next base: position 38,670 of record NZ_CP094528.1, read on the forward strand.
CGGCGGGCTCATCGTGCACGGGCTCCCGGTCGGCGGCGCCGGCGGGTACGCGGGCGAGTTCGGCTGGAACCGCCCCGGCATCGCCGACCCCGACGACCGCACGGCGCCGGCCGGGGTGCTCGAGGCCGAGGTGAGCCGCGCGCGGCTGCTCGCGGTCGCCGGGCTGGCCCACGCCGACGAGCCCACGCTCGCCGCGGTCCTCGCCGCGAGCGACGACGTCGAGGTCGGCGCCGAGCTCGCGCGCCAGCGACGCATCCTCTCGACCGCGCTCGCGAACGCGGTGAACGTGCTGAACCCGTCGCTGGTGGTGCTCGGCGGATTCCTCGCCACGGTGGCCGCGAGCGATCCCGACGCCCTGCACGAGGCCGTCGTCGCCCAGACGATGCCGGCCGCCGCGGAGGGCCTCGAGATCCGGGTGGCCGCGCTCGGCGAGGACCGCCTGCTGATCGGCGCCGCCGAGGCCGCTTTCGCCGATCTGCTGCGCGACCCGATCGGGCCGGGCGACTGACGCCGCGGCATCCGATGGGTTGCGAACGCCCCGTCGGCTGCCGCTAGACTCGCCGAGTACTCGAATCGATTCGAGGCGGCGTCGCCGCCGCCTCGCGATTCCCGTGGCGGCCCGGCCGCCACCGTCACGACGCCCGAGGATGCGCGTCGCGCGACGCTCGCTCCACGCCCCGTCCGCCGCCACGCCCGCCAGGAACCATGTCGACCGCATCCATCCCCATCATCCGACCCGACGACCTGCGCGCGCCGACCCACCCGGGCGACCGGCTCTCCGCCCGGCAGCGGCTCGTCTACGTGCTCGTGCTCGGCGCGCTCACCGCGCTCGGCCCCTTCACCGTCGACCTCTACCTGCCGGCGTTCCCGGTGCTGCAGCAGGAGTTCGGCGTCGGGCCGGCGGCCGTGCAGATCACCCTCACCGGCACCATGGTCGGGTTCGGCTTCGGTCAGCTCATCGTCGGGCCGTGGAGCGACAAGGTCGGCCGACGGCTGCCGCTGCTGCTCGCGACGGGGCTGCACATCGCCGCGTCGGTGGCGGCGGCCCTCGCGCCCGACATCGTGTGGCTCAGCGTGTTCCGCCTGCTGCAGGGCTTCGGCGCGGCGGCGGGCGGCGTGGTCGCGATGGCGATGGTGCGCGACCTGTTCGGCGGCAAGCCGCTCGTGAAGATGCTCTCGCGGCTCGCCCTGGTCAACGGCCTCGCGCCGGTGCTCGCGCCCGTGATCGGCTCGCAGCTGCTGGCGGTCATGGACTGGCGCGGCGTGTTCTGGGTGCTCGCGTGCTACGGCCTGTTCGTGGTGCTGGCGGTCGGGTTCTCGATCCGCGAGACGCTGCCGGTCGAGCGGCGCCGAGCGGCGGGGCACTCGACGATCGGGCAGCGCTACCGCGCCCTGTTCCGCGACCGGGTGTACCTCGGCGCCGCGATCGCCGGCGGCATGACCTTCACCGGTCTGTTCGGCTACCTCTCGACGTCGTCGTTCCTGTTCCAGGAGGTGTACGCGTTCACGCCGCAGCAGTACGGCGTGCTGTTCGGCGTGAACTCGGTCGGCATCATCATCGGCGTGCAGACGAGCTCTCGGCTCATGCGCGGCCGGATCGGACCCCAGTGGATCCTCGCCGTCACGACGGCGGTGCACCTCGCGATGGCGCTCACGATCATGGCGCTCGACTCGGCGGGGGCCGGGTTCTGGGGCACCGCCGTGCCGCTGTTCGTCTACATCACGGCGTGCGGGTTCTCGTTCCCGGCGGTGCAGATCCTGGCGCTCGCGAACCACGGCGCCGAGGCCGGCACCGCCGCGTCGCTGCTCGGCGCGCTGAACTTCGGACTCGCCGGGCTCATCTCGCCGTTCATCGGGATGCTCGGTGTGGGCAGCGCGGTGCCGATGGCGTTCGTGCAGGTGCTCGCCAGCCTCGTCGCGATCGCCGCGCTGTGGACGCTCGTGCGGCCGCGCACCGTTCCCCCGCTCGGCGACTGAGCCGGCGTCGCCCCGGTCGGTACGGTGGGGGCATGACCGGGCAGACCGTCGAGACGCGCGTGCGGCGCTTCCGGCGCCGGGTGCCGATCGCCGTCGGCCTCACGGCGATCGCGCTGGCCTTCGGGCTGGGGGCGCTGATCATGCTGCGCGGGGGCGGGCTGCCGATGCCGATCGACGAGGAGTGGGCCGAGGAGGTGCTCACCATCCGCGGCCCCGTGGGCGATGTGCTCGCCGGGTTCATGAACTGGCTGGGCGGCGGCATCGTCGGGGTGATCCTCATCCCGGCGGGCGGCGCGATCCTGCTCGTGGTGCTGGGCCGGCCGTGGGCGGCGCTGTACTTCGTGGTCGCGTCGGCGGTGAGCGCGGCGATCGTGCAACTGCTGAAGGAGCTGTTCGGCCGCGATCGCCCCGAGGACATGCTGGTCACCTCCGATTTCGGGTCCTTCCCCTCCGGGCATGTGGCGAACGCGGCCACGATCGCGGTCGTGGTCGGGGTGATCGCGCCGCGCGCCCGGGTCTGGGCGGCCGGCGTCGCGTACACGGCGCTGATGGCGGTGAGCCGCACCTACCTCGGCGTGCACTGGGTGACCGACACGATCGGCGGCGCGCTCGTCGGCGCCGGGGCGGCGCTGCTCGTGTGGGCGGTGCTCGCCGGCCCGCTCGAGCGGGAACGGCTGGCCTGGATCGAACGGATGTCGCGGCGCAACGCCGAGCGCGCGCAGGCGCACGTGACGCCCCCGGCCGGTTCGGCGCGCTCGTGACCGCGAGTCTCGGGTGTTACAACGTTGTAGGGTGAACCGATCCAGAAAGGTGGCCATGGCTGCGACCCTCCACGACGTCGCCCGGCTCGCCGGCGTCTCGATCAAGACGGTGTCGAACGTCATCAACGACTATCCGCATGTGCGGGCCGAGACGCGCGAGCGCGTCGAGCACGCGATCGTCGAGCTCGGCTACACGCCGAATCTCACGGCGCGCAACCTGCGCTCGGGCCGCACCGGCGCGATCGCCCTGGCCATCCCCGACCTGTCGCTCAGCTACTTCGCCGAGCTCGCCGCGGCGGTGATCGCCGCCGCCGAGGATGCGGGCGCCGTGGTGCTCGTCGAGCAGACCGACGGCGACCGCGACCGCGAGATCGAACTGCTGAAGAGCCCGCGACTGAAGCTCACCGACGGGCTCATCTTCAGCCCGCTCGGCATGTCGCAGGAGGATGTCGCGTTCCTCGACGTGCCGTACCCGCTGGTCGTGCTCGGCGAGCGCATCTTCGACGGCCCGGCCGACCACGTGACGATGCGCAACGTCGAGGCGGCGCGCGCCGCGACCGAGTACCTCATCGCGGGCGGGCGGCGGCGGATCGCCGTGGTCGGCGCGCACGAGGGCGAGCTCGTGGGGTCCGCCGCGCTGCGCATGCAGGGGTACCGCGAGGCGCTCGATGCCGCGGGCATCCCGTTCGATCCCGAGATCATCGGCTACACGACGCTCTGGCACCGCTCGAACGGCGCGACGACGATGCGCGCGCTGCTCGACCGCGGGGCGGAGTTCGACGCCGTGTTCGGGTTCAACGACACGCTCGCGCTCGGTGCGATGCGCGTGCTGCAGGAGTCCGGGCGGCGCGTCCCCGACGATGTCGCGGTCATCGGCTACGACGATCTGGACGAGGCGCAGTACTCGATCCCCAGCCTGACGACGGTGCATCCCGGTCAGGACTGGATCGCGCGCACCGCCGTGGCGAGCCTGCTCGAGCGCATCGCCGGCAACGGCGAGGCGTCGCCGCCTCGCCTGATGCTGGCCGACTACCGCATCGTGGAGCGCGAATCCGCGCCGCCCGCTGCCGCGACGCGCTGAACCGCGGACACGGGTTGACAGCTCACCGCGGCGATGTGCATCATGTCATCTACAACGTTTACCTACAACGTTGTATATCGATCGACTCAGCGCGGAGCATCCCTCTCCTCGCCGGGCCGACTCCATCGCCAAGCGACAACGGTGTCCACACACCGCGAGAGGAATCACAGCCATGAAGAGGAAGCTCCTGGCCGCGTCCGGCGTCGTCGCCGTCGCGGCGGCCGCGCTCACCGGGTGCAGTGCCGGCGGTTCCGCCGAGTCCTGCACCAACGAGATCGTGAACCCCGACGCCACCCAGGTCAGCGTGTGGGCCTGGTACCCCGCGTTCGAAGAGGTCGTCGACCTGTTCAACCAGAACCACGACGACGTGCAGATCTGCTGGACCAACGCCGGCCAGGGCAACGACGAGTACACCAAGTTCTCCACCGCGATCGAGTCGGGCTCGGGCGCACCCGACGTCATCATGCTCGAGGCCGAGGTGCTCTCGAGCTTCTCCATCCGCGACGCGCTCGTCGACCTCAGCGAGTACGGTGCCGCCGACGTGCAGGGCGACTACACCGAGGGCGCGTGGAAGGACGTCTCGAGCGGCGACGCGGTCTACGCGATCCCGGTCGACGGCGGCCCCATGGGCATGCTCTACCGCAAGGACATCCTCGACCAGTACGGCATCCCGGTGCCCACCACATGGGACGAGTTCGCCGCCGCCGCCAAGACGCTGAAGGATGCGGGCGCCCCCGGCGTGCTCGCCGACTTCCCGCCGAACGGCCGCGCCTACACCCAGGCGCTCTTCGCCCAGGCCGGCTCCGTGCCGTTCGACTACGACAACGCGAACCCGGGCGAGATCGGCATCGACGTCGCCGACCAGGGCTCGAAGGACGTGCTGAGCTTCTGGGCCGACCTGGCCGACCAGGGTCTGGTCGCGGTCGACGAGGCGTTCACCGCCGACTACAACACCATGCTCGTCGACGGCACCTATGCGATCTACGTCGCCGCCGCATGGGGCCCCGGCTACCTGCAGGGCCTCGAGGGCACCGACGACAGCGCCGTGTGGCAGGCCGCGCCGGTTCCCCAGTGGGACGCGTCGAACCCCGTGCAGATCAACTGGGGCGGCTCGACCTTCGCGGTGACCAGCCAGGCGAAGGACAAGGAGGCGGCCGCGGTCGTCGCCAAGGAGATCTTCGGCACCGAGGAGGCGTGGAAGATCGGCATCGAGCAGGCCGCGCTGTTCCCGCTGTGGAAGCCGATCCTCGAGTCCGACTACTTCCGCGACCTGGAGTACCCGTTCTTCGGCGGACAGCAGATCAACAAGGACGTGTTCCTCGACGCGGCGGCCGGCTACGCCGGGTTCACCTTCAGCCCGTTCCAGAACTACGCGTACGACCAGCTCCAGCAGGAGGTCACGGCGGTGGTGGTCGACGGGTCGAAGGATGCCTCGACGGCACTCGACGACCTGCAGGCCACGCTCGAGACCTACGCCACCGAGCAGGGCTTCGAACTGAAGTAGGCCGATGGGCCGGCCCGGCGAGGTCGGGCCGGCCCACCTCGCATCGGTTCCCAGGCGGATGCCACGGCGCATCCGCTCGTGACATCCGCTCGTGACATCCGCACCAGGAGAGACCCATGACCACCCAGGCCGTCGACGCGCCCGCGTCGGCACCCCAGCGCCCGGCGGGCGGCCCGCGCCGTCGCCGCAGCGGCATCGAGCGCCGGCAGAACGTCGGCTGGCTGTTCATCGCCCCGTTCCTCGTGGTGTTCGCCGCGTTCCTCGTCTTCCCGCTCGTGTACGCGTTCGGCATGAGCCTGTTCAGCTCGACGCTCGCGACGGGCACCAAGTTCGTCGGCGTCGACAATTACGTGAAGGCCTTCACCGACCCGCTGTTCCTGGGCGGCATGGGCCGCGTGCTGCTGTACGCGATCGTGATGATCCCGGCGCAGCTCATCGTCGCGGGCGTCGCCGCACTGCTGCTCGACACCCTCGCGACCTGGCTCTCGAAGGCCTCGCGCCTGCTGATCTTCGCGCCGTACGCGATCCCGGTCGTGATCGGCGCGCTCATGTGGAGCTTTCTCTACAGCCCCAGGTTCGGGCCGGCGTCGACGATCTTCGACCTGTTCGGTCTCGACGCGCCGAACTTCCTCTCCAGCGACAACATCTTCTTCTCGCTCGTCAACATCGTGACCTGGCAGTGGTCGGGCTACTACATGATCGTGATCTACGCGGCGCTGCGCGCGATCGACCCGGCGATCTACGAGGCGGCCCGCATCGACGGCGCCAACGGCTTCCAGATCGCGACCCGGGTGAAGATCCCCATGATCTCGTCATCGATGATCATGGTCATCACCTTCGCCCTCATCGGCACGCTGCAGTTCTTCACCGAGCCCACGGTGCTGCGCAGCGTGGCATCCGGTGCTCTGCCCGCCGACTACACGCCGAACATGTACGCGTTCGCGCTGGCCTTCAGTTACAGCCAGTTCAACTACGCGGCCACCATCGCGTTCTCGCTCGGCATCCTCGTCTTCCTCGGATCCTTCGGGTTCCTGTTCCTCACCCGCAAGCAGAACGGACTGAAGTGATGGCCGTCCTCCCCGCCGCGACCGACGCGAACACCCGGGCCATGACCGTCGCCGACACGCGCGCGCTGCGCCGCCAGGAACGCGCCCGACGCTCCGGCACGGCCGGCGGCCGCCGCATCGGCTCGCACGTGCTGCTGGTCATCATGGCGATCTACTTCGTCGTGCCGATCTGGTGGCTGTTCGTGGCCGCCACCAAGAGCACCGGCAGCCTGTTCTCGAGCCCCGCGCTCTGGTTCGACGACCCGCTCGCGTTCTTCGCGAACATCGCCGGCCTGTTCGAGCACCAGGGCGGCATCTACTGGCGCTGGCTCGGCAACTCGTTCCTGTACGCGTTCTCGGCCGGGCTCGGGGCGACGATCGTCGCCGTGCTCGCCGGGTACGGGTTCGCGAAGTACCGGTTCCGGGGCCGCACCGCGGTGTTCGGCATGATCCTCGGCTCGGTGATGGTGCCGCTCACCGCGCTCGTCATCCCCACCTTCATGCTGCTCAGCCAGTACGGGCTCATCAACACCCCGTGGGCCGTCATCCTGCCGAGCCTGCTCAACCCCTTCGGCGTCTACCTGATGCGCGTCTACACGCAGGACGCGGTGCCCGACGAACTGCTCGAGGCCGCCCGCATCGACGGCGCGGGGGAGTGGCGCACCTTCCGCACCATCGTCGTGCCGCTGCTGCGGCCCGCGATCGTGACCGTGCTGCTGCTGAGCGTCGTCGGCACCTGGAACAACTTCTTCCTCCCGCTCGCCGTGCTCACCAACCCCGACCTGCTGCCGGTCACCGTCGGCCTCAACCGCTGGCTCGCGCTGTCGAACGCCGGCGCCGGCGGCGAGCAGGTGTGGAACCTCATCACCTCGGGCGCCTTCATCTCGGTGGTGCCGCTGCTGCTGTCGTTCCTGTTCCTGCAGCGGTACTGGCAGGGCGGGCTCACGCTCGGGAGCGTGAAGTAGCGCTCGCCCTCGCTTCCTCCGAAATCCACGGATGCCTCGACGAGACATCCCCGCAGACCGATCCACTCGACCAACGGGAGTTCCACCATGCCCACCGCACGCCTCACCATCGACCCGCACTTCACGGTCGGCCGCATCGACCGCCGGGTCTTCGGCGGCTTCGTCGAGCACCTCGGCCGTCACGTCTACGACGGCATCTACGAGCCCGGCCACCCGACCGCCGACGCCGAGGGCTTCCGGCAGGACGTGATCGAGCTCGTCAAGGAGCTCGGCGTCTCGACGATCCGCTACCCGGGCGGCAACTTCGTGTCGGGCTTCCGCTGGGAGGACTCGGTCGGCCCCCGCGACCGCCGCCCGCGGCGCCTCGACCTCGCCTGGCACTCGACCGAGACGAACGAGGTCGGCCTGCACGAGTTCGACGACTGGCTCGCGAAGGTCGGCAGCGACCTCATGCTCGCGGTCAACCTCGGCACGCGCGGCACGCTCGAGGCGCTCGACCTGCTCGAGTACACGAACATCTCGGGCGGCACGACGCTGTCGCAGCGACGCATCGACAACGGCAGGGCCGACGCGTTCGGCGTGAAGATGTGGTGCCTCGGCAACGAGATGGACGGCCCCTGGCAGCTCGGGCACCGGTCGGCCGACGACTACGGCAAGATCGCCTCGCAGACCGCGAAGGCGATGCGCCAGCTCGACCCGTCGGTCGAACTCGTGGTGTGCGGGTCGTCGAGCGCGCACATGCCGACCTTCGGCGAGTGGGAGCGGGTCGTGCTCACGCACACCTACGACGACGTCGACTACATCTCGTGCCACGCCTACTACGAGGAGAAGAACGGCGACCTCGGCTCGTTCCTCGCGTCCGCGGTGGACATGGACGGCTTCATCGAGACCGTCGTCGCGACGGCCGACCACGTGAAGGCGGTCGTCGGCAGCTCGAAGCAGATCGACATCTCGTTCGACGAGTGGAACGTCTGGTACATCGACCGGTTCCACGGCGTCGACAAGATCGAGGGCATCGACAACTGGCCGGTCGCGCCGCGCCTGCTCGAAGACGTGTACTCGGTCGCCGACGCGGTCGTGTTCGGCAACCTGATGATCTCGCTGCTGCGCCACGCCGACCGGGTGCGCAGCGCGTCGCTCGCGCAGCTCGTGAACGTGATCGCCCCGATCATGACCGAGCCCGGCGGCCCGGCGTGGAAGCAGACCACCTTCTTCCCGTTCTCGATCACGTCGCGGCTCGCCCGGGGTGAGGCGCTGCAGCTGAAGCTCGACGCCCCGACCTACTCGACCGCCGAGTACGGCGAGGTGCCGCTCGTCGACGCGGTCGCGACGCACGACGCCGACAGCGGAGCATCCGCCGTGTTCCTGGTGAACCGTTCGCAGACCGAACCCGTGACCCTCACGATCGACATCGCCTCGCTCGGCGACGTCTCGGTGCTCGAGTCGCACCTGATCGCCGACGACGACGTGTACGCGAAGAACACCCTGGAGGACCGCGAGCGCGTGACGCTGCAGACGAACGACACCGCGACGATCGCCGGCGGCGAGCTCACGATCACCCTGCCCCCGGTCTCGTGGACCGCGCTCTCGCTCGGCTGAGCCGGCCGCTCGCGCGGCTGAGCCGGCCGCTCGCCCGGCTGAGGCGTGGGAGGGCCGCGGGCGTGCTCGCGGCCGGCGCGCTGCTGCTCGCGCTCGCCGGGTGCGCGGGCGGCGGCGCGCCCCAGCTCACCGGCGACCTGATGACCCACGACCCGGCGCTCGCGAAGCAGGGCGACACCTGGTTCGTGTACTCGACCGGCAACGCGACGGTGGCGAACGGCAACATCCAGGTGCGCTCGTCGACCGACGGAACGACCTGGCGCTACGCCGGCGAGGTGTGGGACGCCAAGCCCGAGTGGCTGCGCGAGCAGGTCGAGGGCGTGACGAACCTGTGGGCGCCCGAGCTCGTCGAGCACGACGGCACCTGGTACCTGTACTACTCGGCGTCGACGTTCGGCAAGAACACGTCGGTCATCGCGCTCGCGACGAACACGACGCTCGACCCCGACGATCCGGCCTACGAGTGGGTCGATCAGGGTCCGGTGATCGCATCGACGCCGGCCGACGACTTCAACGCGATCGACCCCGGTGTCGCGACCGACGACGACGGTACGCCGTGGATGGCGTTCGGCTCGTTCTGGAGCGGCATCCGCATGGTCGAGCTCGAGTGGCCGAGCGGGCTGCGGGCGGGCACCGCGGCGGGGCATCCGGATGCTTCGGAGCCCGACGCCGAACCGTTGCGCCTGGCCGAGCCGCTGCGCCTGGCCGACCGCGGCGCCCCGCCGAACGCGATCGAGGCGCCGTACCTCGTCGAGCACGATGGCGACTGGTTCCTGTTCGTCTCGCGCGACTCATGCTGCCGGGCCGCGGAGAGCACGTACAAGATCGCAGTCGGCAGGGCGTCGGACATCACCGGGCCGTACGTCGACCGCGACGGCGTGCCGCTGCTCGAGGACGGCGGCACGATCCTCGCCGAGACCGACGGATCGCGCATCGGCCCGGGCGGGCAGTCGGTCGCCGATGGCATGATGGCGCTGCACTACTACGACGGCGACCTGAACGGGCAGTTCCAGCTCGCGCTCGTGCCGCTCGAGTGGGACGCCGACGGATGGCCCGTGCTGCGCTGGTGAGCGCGGCGACCGCGAGAGGATGCGCATGACCGAGACGGATGCCACGGAGCGCGCCGGCGCCGGGCGCGGCGCCGGCCGCAACTGGGCCGGCAACCTGTCGTACTCGGCGCGCCGCCTGGTGCGCCCGACGAGCGTCGACGAGCTGCGGAGCATCCTCGCCGAACCCGGCCCGGTGCGCGCGCTCGGCAGCCGGCACTCGTTCAACGACCTCGCCGACACCGACGGCACGCTGATCGCGACGGACGGCCTGCCGGTCGAGTTCGCCGAGGTCGCGGGCGACGACGGGTCGACGGTCGCCGTGCGCGTCGCGGGCGGGGTGCGGTACGGCGAACTCGCGCCGCTGCTGCACGAGCACGGGCTCGCCCTCGCGAACCTCGCGTCGCTGCCGCACATCTCGGTGGCGGGCGCCGTAGCGACGGGCACGCACGGCTCGGGCGACGGCATCGGCTCGCTCGCGAGCGCCGTGCGGGTGCTCACGCTCGTGACGGCCGACGGCGAGATCGTCACGCTGCGTCGCGGCGACGCCGACTTTGCGGGCGCGGTCGTCTCGCTCGGCGCCCTCGGCGTGGTCGTCTCGCTCGAACTCGACGTCGAGCCCTCATACGAGGTGGCGCAGACCGTGTTCGACGGCCCCCGCTGGGACGCGATCCTCGCCGACCTCGACGCGGTCACCGCGCTCGGCACGAGCGTCAGCATCTTCACGACCTGGCAGAACGCCGACGTCGCCGACCAGCTCTGGGTCAAGCAGCGGATGCCTCGTGCCACGGCCGCCCGCCCGCTCGCCGATCCCGCGGCCGATGAGGACGCTCCCGTCGACGAGACGCTCGTCGCAGTGATCGCGTCGGCCGCGGCGGGCACCGAGGCGCTCGGTGCGACCGCCGCTGCCGGCCCGAGGCATCCGATCCCCGGCGCCGGAACCGAGGCCTGCACGACCCAGCTCGGCGTGCCGGGGCCGTGGTTCGAGCGGTTGCCGCACTTCCGGCTCGAGTTCACCCCGTCGGCCGGCGACGAACTGCAGAGCGAGTACCTGCTGCCGCGCGCCGACGCGGTGGCCGCGATCGAGGCGGTGCGCCGGCTCGCGCCGCGCATCGCCCCGCTGCTGCAGGTCTGCGAGGTGCGCACGGTGCGCGCCGACGACCTGTGGCTGAGCATGGCGTACGGCGTCGACGTGGTGGCGCTGCATTTCACCTGGGTCGCCGACCAGCCCGCCGTCGAGGCGCTGCTGCCCGACCTCGAGGCGGCGCTGCCCGCCACGGCTCGCCCGCACTGGGGCAAGCTGTTCGCGCTGCCGGCCGACGAGCTCGCCGCACGCTCCCCCCGCTGGCACGACTTCCGCGCGCTGCGCGCCCGCCTCGACCCCGACCGCCGCTTCACGAACCCCTTCCTGGCGCGCGTCGGCCTGTAGGGCAGCAGTTCGTCGCCGATCGCGATCGCACCCTCATCGCGCAGGCATGACGGATGCCGCGGGGCGCGCTAGCGTCGGTGCATGCGCATCCTCCTCATCGGAGCCGGAGGGGTCGGCGACGCCATCGCCAAGATCGCCGCCCGGCGCGACTTCTTCGAGCTGCTCGTCGTCAGCGACTACGACGAATCCCGCGCGCAGCGCACGGTCGACTGGATCCGGGCGCGGCACGGCGAGACCGTCGCGGCACGCTTCGCCACCGCGCAGGTCGACGCGAGCGACCCCGACCGCGTCGCCGATCTCGCCCGCGAGCACGCCGCCACGCACGTGATGAACGCGGTCGAACCGAAGTTCGTGCCATCCGTGTTCGCGGGCGCGCTCGCCGCGGGCTGCGACTACCTCGACATGGCGATGAGCCTGTCCGAGCCGCACCCGACCGACCCGTACGCGCAGACCGGGGTGAAACTCGGCGACGACCAGTTCGCGCAGGCCGGCGACTGGGAGCAGGCGGGGCGGCTCGCCCTCGTGGGCATGGGCGTCGAGCCGGGCCTCAGCGACGTGTTCGCGCGGTACGCCGCGGATCACCTGTTCGCCGAGATCGACGAGCTCGGCACCCGTGACGGCGCGAACCTCGTGGTGCGCGACGAGGCGGGCAACGAGATCTTCGCGCCGAGCTTCTCGATCTGGACGACCATCGAGGAGTGCCTGAATCCGCCCGTGATCTGGGAGGCGGATGCGGGCTGGTACACGACGCCGCCGTTCAGCGAGCCCGAGGTGTTCGAGTTCCCCGAGGGCATCGGGCCGGTCGAGTGCGTGAACGTCGAGCACGAGGAGGTGCTGCTCATGCCGCGCTGGGTCGACGCGAAGCGGGTGACGTTCAAGTACGGCCTCGGCGAGGAGTTCATCGGCGTGCTGCGGACGCTGCACCTGCTGGGGCTCGACTCCACGGCGCCGGTGCGGGTGCGCGGCGCCGCAGCCGCCGTGTCCGGCCCCGTCGAGGTCGCGCCGCGCGATGTGGTCGCCGCCGCCCTGCCCGACCCGGCGACGATCGGCCCCCGGATGACCGGCAAGACGTGCGCCGGCCTGTGGGTCACCGGCACCGGGGTCGACGGCGCGCCGCGCGAGGTGTACCTGTACCACGTGAGCGACAACGAGTGGACGATGCGCGAGTACGACACGCAGTGCGTCGTCTGGCAGACGGCGCTCAACCCGGTCGTCGCCCTCGAACTGCTCGCGGCCGGCACCTGGGCGGGTCGCGGGGTGCTCGGCCCCGAGGCGTTCGACGCGCAGCCGTTCCTCGAGCTCATGGCCCGGCCCGAGTCCGACGGCGGGTACGGTCAGGCCTGGGGGCTGGAAGATCGCCTGGCCGCATGACCGACTCCTCGACGCCGGGCGCGGCCGCAGCGGCGGCGGCAGCGGATGCGGAGGACGCGACCGCGGGCGTCGTCACCCGGGCCGCGCGTCCCGATGAGCTCGATGCGGTGATCGCCCGGTTCGAGGCCACCTGGGGCGCGGGCACGGGGCCCGACCGGTCGCTGCTGCGGGCGGCCGGGTACGCGGGCGCGACGGTGCTGGTCGCGGTTCCGGCGACGCCGGGAACAGATGCTCCGGGGCGGGATGCACCGGGGACGGATGCTCCGGGGACGGATGCTCCGCCGCCGGCCTCGACCGTGGCATCCGGGCCGATCGTCGGGGCCGCGTTCGGGTTCCTCGGCTGGGCCGGAGGCATCCACCTGCACTCCCACATGAACGCCGTCGACCCGGCCCACCGGGGCCGAGGCGTCGGCGTCGCGCTGAAGCTGCGGCAGCGTGCGGTGTGCCTCGCGCACGGCGTCGGTGAGATCCGTTGGACGTACGACCCGCTCATCCGGCGCAACGCCCGCATGAACCTGGTCCGGCTCGGGGCCGAGGTCGGCGCCTATCTGCCCGACTTCTACGGCGAACTGCGCGACGCGATCAACCTCGACGACCGCAGCGATCGGTTCGAGGTGCGCTGGCGGCTCGATTCGCCGCGCGTGCGGCGGGCGCTCGAGCGTCGGCCCCAGCCGGCGTGGCATGCCGACGGCGAGGGACTCGCGCTCGTCGCCGACTTCGAGGCGGTGCGCGGGGGCGCGCCCGACATCGCGCGCGAGTTGCGCGAGCGCAGCCGGGTCGCGTTCGCGGCGGCGTTCGCCGACGGGCTGCGACCCGAGCTCGACGCGCGCGGCGACTACGTGTTCACCGCCGACGACCCCGACCTCGAGGCGCGGTGACCGTACCGCGCACCTCGCGCAGGTGAGCGGTGCTCAGCTTTCGGTCAGGCGGGCTCGCGTACCGTCGGATCCCATGTCTCCCCGCTCATCGATCCAGGTCCGTGTGCGGCCCGTGCCCGTGGTCGCCTGGGCGGCCGTCTGGTGCGCCGCGGCCGCCGTGGTCGGCGGCCTGTGGTCGGCGACGGCGCAGCCCGCCGCGACCGACGTGCCGGCCGGCGTCAGCAGCGCCGACCGCTGAGCGGCGCCGACCGCCGAGCCGTGGCGGTCGCACCGCGAACCCGGGGTGAGCCTCAGGGCGCGGGCGTGCGGATCGGGTCGAGCGTGAACAGCGTGCCGAGATCGGCTGCGAGCGCGCGCTGCACCTCGTCGTCGTCGAGCAGTCCGCGCGCCGCCAGGATTCGCAGCGCGTCGTCGCGGTCCTGCTGCAGCAGGCGCCGCTCGTCCGCCGGCAGTCGGCGCACGAGCATGCGGGCGTGCTCGCGGTCGGAGACGGTGGACGCGATCGGAGCGGGATCGGGCCCGGCATCCGCGTTCGCCGGAGGGCGCACTCCGAGCCGCATCACGAGCGCGAGCGCGACCGCTGTCGCCACGACGAGCGCCACCCAGACCGGCACGATCCAGCCGCCGAGTTCGAATCCGTCGCGTGCGGCCACGCGCGGCAGCCCTACCGAGGCGAAGCCGGCCAGCACGGCGGTGGCGGCGGCGCCGGTCAGCAGCGGGATCGAGCGGCGGGCGCCCGAACGCAGCCACACGACGCACGCGACCGCCTGCGTCAGTGCGGCGACGGCGAAGCTGATGCTCGAGATCGGCACCGCGATGGGGGCCGCCACGGGCTCGGCGGTGGGCGCGAGGTACGGCGGCGCGTCGGCGTAGATCGCGACGCCGAGGATCGGCGCCACCAGCACCACGATCGCCGTCAGCAGCATCAGGGCGTTGCGCAGGAGTCTCGTCGGGGATCGGCGCGGTCTGCGGAGGAACGGCGCGAGCGACCGCCCCTCGGCGCCGAACGACTCGACGATCTCGGGGTGCGCCTGGAAGGCGAACGCTTCGAGCCGTGCGAGGGTCGGCACGTTCGCGAGGGACTGGTCCTGGGCCCACGCACGGGCATCGGGGTAGGCGGCACTCATGACGCGATCACCCTACCGGCCCGGTTCGGGCGCGTCGGGTCGGGTCAGCCGAGTCCGGCGGCGACCGCCCGTTCGCCGATCGCGGCGACCTGCGCGGCGCGCCCGGGGTCGTCGGCGATCTCGAACCACGTCGACGACAGCGCGCACCACGCCACGAGCCAGTGCCCGAGCCGTGCGGCACCGTCGACCGTGAGCCGCGCCGAGTGCACGACGACCGCGAACTGGCGCTCGAGCCGCCCGGGCCGGAGCGCGAACTCGAGCGACGGGTTGCAGAGCAGGTTGCAGAAATCGAACAGCGCGTCCCCGACGAGCGCCTTGGGGTCGATGAGCAGCCAACCGCGTGCGCCGAAGTCGAGCACGTTGCCGTGGTGCACGTCGCCGTGCAGCACCGACGGCTCGGGGCCGTCGTCGAGCAGCGCATTCGCGAGATCCGCGCCGCGCCGATGCAGCGCGCTCTGCGCATCAGCCCGGGCGAACAGCTCGCGGAACCAGGTGCGCAGGTCGATGAGCTCGGGCGGGTCGGACGCGTCGAACACGAGCCGGGATGCATCGTGCAGCCGCTGCGCCGCGCGGCACATGATCCTCGTGGCCTTGTCGTCGCGCCCCTGCGCGGGCAGCCGCGCCAGGTCGCCGTGCCCGGTGGCGCGCTCGAGCAGGGCCGCGGCGCCCTCGAGACGCAGGACGCGCGCGGCGCCGTGCCCGTCGAGCGCGGCGAGCAGGTGGGCGCCGCGCTCCTCCTCCTCGACGTGCGCGAGCTTCAGCATGGCGGGCTCGCCGTCGGCGGTGCGCACGGGGATGAGCCGGCTCGACGCGGTCGTCAGCGGCTCGCCGTCGTGGCGAAGCATCCATTTGGCCAGCAGCGCGCCCTCGGCGCGACGCCCGGGCGAGGACGGCCCGACAGAGCTCATGCGTCCATCCTGCCCGCGGTCGCCTCGCGCAGGTAGCGACCCGGCGGAACGCCGATCACGGTGCGGAACTCGCGCGTGAAGTGGGCCTGATCGGCGTAGCCGAGTTCGGCGGCCAGGTCGGCGAGGGTGCCCGCGCGGTCGAGCGGGTCGGATGCCGCGAGCCGCGTCGCGGCCTCCTGCAACCGGTACCGGCGGATGAGCCACCGCGGCGTCAGCCCGAGCTGTTCGCGCACCAGGCGTTCGAGCCGGCGCACGCCGACCCCCGTGAACGCGGCGAGCTGCTCGACCCGCACGATCGACCGGTCGTCCTCGGCCTGCGCGATCACCGTCCGCACCAGCCGCGCGTCGGGGGAGGGGTGCAGATCGCGTGCGGCGAGCCAGCGTTCGAATGTCTCGACCGCGGCGTGGTCGAGCCCGGCGCCGACCGCGTCGGCCACCGTGCGCGACAGGCCGTCGAGGCTCGGCACGGGCACGACGCGGCCGACGATCTCTCGCGCCGGCCGGCCCGTCAGCAGCGGTGCGACACCGGGTTGCAGTGCGACGCCGAACGCGTGGCCCTCGCCTTCGAGCGTGCGCTCGGCGAGGCCGATCGACGGGCCGTGCACCGCGGCGCGAGTGCCGGGCTCGACGACGAGGTTCGCCGAGGGGTACTCGAGCACGCGCTGCGTCGCCGCGCGACCGGGCGGCAACCGCCAGCGAGGGATCCAGTAGTGCCGCACGAGCCCGGCGAGCGCGTCGTGCGGCGCGATCCGCGGCATCCGCACCGGCTCCTCCGCCGTGGGCGGCGCACCGGGCGCGGCCTCGACGACGGTGGGCGCGCCCAGCCCGGCCACGAGGACGCCGCGGCTGCGCGGCGCGCCCGCTCGCGCCCGCCAGTACCGGTCGCCCTGCGTGCTCACCCGGCCAACCTACGGCCCGCCGCCGACACCGCGACACCGTCGACCCGCGGTGTCGCGTTCGTTCAATCCGTGCGCCCGCCGCGTCCGTAGCGTCGAGATCATGGACACCGAGACGGAGAGCACCGTGGAATTCGAGATGACCCTGTACGTCGCCGCCACGCCCGAACAGGTGTGGGAGGCGATCACCGGCGACGCGGGCAACCGCGCCGTGATGTGGGGCAGCGTGCTGCGCGGGGACCTGGTGCCGGGCTCCCGGTACGAGTACGTCGGGCCCGGTCGGGACGGCGACGAGACGGTGCACGTGTACGGCGACGTCCTCCAGGCCGATGCGCCGCGCGTGCTGCAGCTCACCGAGCACCCCGGGGCGACGTACCGCGAGAACCACGCCGACCTCGTGAGCCGCATGACGTGGCGCATCGAGCCCGCGGGCGACGCGCTGACGAGGCTGACGTTCACGAGCGACGAGTGGAGCGAGGGGCATCCGGCGCGGGTCGAGGCCGGGGAGGTCTGGCCGCACCTGCTGTCCAGCTTCAAGTCGTACCTCGAGACCGGGCGGGCGCTGCCGGCGCCGGAATCGGAGCCGGTGCCGGAATCTGCGTCGGCGTAGGCGCGACGCGCTCCCCGACCGGCTCGACAACTCCGCAACTGCGGCACTATCCTCCAATTCATGCCGCAATTCCGGATCTCCGAGGTCGCCGGCCTGCTCGGCGTGAGCGACGACACCGTGCGTCGCTGGGTCGACCAGGGTGTGCTCGCCGCCGAACACGACGAGCACGGTCGCCTCGTGGTCGACGGCGCGGACGCCGCGCGCCGTGCCGTCGACCTCGCGTCCGCCGCCGACGACCCGTCGGGCGTCGCACGCAGCGCCCGCAACCGGTTCGTCGGGCTCGTCACTCGCGTGCAGCGCGACGGCGTCATGGCGCAGGTCGACATCCAGGCCGGCCCGCACCGGGTCGTGTCGCTGATGTCGGCCGAGGCCGTCGACGATCTCGCGCTGGAGGTCGGATCGCTCGCGGTCGCCGTCGTCAAAGCCACCACCGTCATCGTCGAAACCCCCGGAGGAACCCCGTGAACCCGAACCGCCTCGTCCGCCGCGCCGCCGGCGCCGGTGCCGCGCTCGCCCTGCTCGCCGCCCTCGCCGGCTGCGCCTCGTCGAGCCCGACCGCCACCTCCGCGGCACCGGAGGAGACATCCGATGCTCCCGCCCTCGAGGGCGAGCTGACCGTGTACGCGGCCGCCTCGCTCACCGCCGCGTTCGACGAGCTCGCGGCCGCGTTCGAGGCCGAGCACCCCGGGGTCGACGTGCTGCCCATCGTGTACGATGGCTCGTCGACGCTCGCGACCCAGCTCGTCGAGGGGGCGCCGGCCGACGTGTTCGCCTCGGCCGACGAGCGCACGATGGCGACCGTCGACGACGCGGGCCTGCTCGCGGCCGACCCCGAGCTGTTCGCGACGAACACGCTGCGCATCGTCGTGCCCGCCGGCAACCCGGGCGGCGTCACCGCGATCGAGGACCTCGCGAACCCCGACCTGCAGGTGGTGCTGTGCGCGCCCGAGGTGCCCTGCGGCGCGGCGTCGCACCAGCTGCTCGACCTCGACGGCGTGACCCTGACCCCGGTCAGCGAGGAGCAGAACGTGACCGCCGTGCTCACCAAGGTGCGCGCGGGCGAGGCCGACGCGGGCCTGGTGTACTCGACCGACGCGGTCGCCGCGGGCGACGAGGTCGAGACGATCGTGCCGGCCAACGCCGACGAGATCGTGAACCGGTACCCGATCGCCGCGCTGGCCGCAGCGGGCAACCCCGACGTGGCCGCTGCGTTCGTCGCGTTCGTGCTGAGCGACGAGGGGCAGGCGCTCCTCGCCGAGTACGGTTTCGGCGCTCCGTGACCCGCGCCGGCGGCCGGGCGGGTGCTCGCGTCGAGCCGTCGCCGCTCGGGGCGATCCCGCCGCTCCTGCTCGTGCCCGCGGCGCTCGCGGTCGTCGTCCTCGTCCTGCCGCTGGCCGCGCTCGTCGCGCGGGTCGACTGGTCGACCCTCGCGGCCGACGTCACCTCGCCCGAGGCGATCGACGCGCTGCGGCTCTCGCTCGTGACGGGTGCGCTCGCAACGATCGGATGCCTCGTGGTCGGCGTTCCCCTCGCGCTGGTGATCGCCCGTGCGACGCCGCGGGTCGCGGGCTGGCTGCGGGCGCTCGTCACGATTCCGCTCGTGCTGCCGCCGATGGTGGGCGGTATCGCACTGCTGTTCCTGCTGGGGCGCACGGGGCTCGTCGGCCAGTGGCTCGACGCCGGGCTGGGGCTGCGGCTGCCGTTCACGACCGCGGCGGTGGTGATTGCGCAGGCGTTCGTGGCGCTGCCGTTCCTGGTGCTGGCGGTCGAGGGCACGGTGCGCAGCGCGGGCACCCGGTACGAGCAGGCCGCCGCCACGCTCGGCGCGGGCCGGTGGACGACGTTCCGCCGGGTCACGCTGCCGCTCGCCGCGCCGGGGCTGGTCGCCGGCACGGTGCTCTGCTTCGCGCGCGCCCTCGGCGAGTTCGGTGCGACCGCGCTGTTCGCGGGCAACGCCGCCGGCACGACCCGCACCATGCCGCTCGCGATCTACACGGCGTTCAACGGTTCGGGCGTCGGGCAGGGGGCGGCGGTGGCGCTGTCGCTGCTGCTGCTGGTCGTGGCGATCGTGATCCTCGTGCTGGTGCGCGGCTGGCGCCCCGGGAGCGTCGGATGACGCGCGGACCGGCGACCTCGACCGCGGCGGCGGGCGGTGCGCTCGACGCGCGGCTGCGGCTCGTGCGCGACGGGTTCGACCTCGACGTGGCGTTCGCGGTCGGCGCGGGCGAGGTGCTCGCCCTGCTCGGCCCGAACGGCGCCGGGAAGTCGACCGTGCTCGCCCTGCTCGCGGGCGTGCTGCGCCCCGCCGCGGGCCGCATCGAACTCGACGGACGCACGCTCGCCGAAGCATCCGACCGGTCGTCGACGTTCGTACGCCCCGAGCGACGCCGGATCGGACTGCTCGG
Source organism: Agromyces larvae (assembly GCF_022811705.1). Lineage (NCBI taxonomy): Bacteria > Bacillati > Actinomycetota > Actinomycetes > Micrococcales > Microbacteriaceae > Agromyces > Agromyces larvae. The sequence goes on from NZ_CP094528.1 coordinate 58,273, forward strand.
GCAGGATCCGACCCTGTTCCCGCACCTGACCGCCCTCGAGAACGTCGCGTTCGGTCCCCGCGCGGCCGGGACGCCCCGACGCGACGCGACCGCGCTCGCCGCATCCTGGCTGGCCCGGGTCGGGCTCGACGGCCTGGCGCATCGCCGCCCGGCCGAGCTGTCCGGCGGGCAGCGGCAGCGGGTCGCGATCGCGCGCGCCCTTGCGGCGCGCCCGGCCCTGCTGCTGCTGGACGAACCGTTCGCGTCGCTGGATGTCGAGGTGGTGCCCGAGCTGCGCTGGATGCTCCGCGAGCAGCTGGCCGCATCGGGCACGTCGGCCGTCGTCGTGAGCCACGACGTCATCGACGCGGTCGTGCTCGCCGACCGCACCGCCGTGCTCGAGCGCGGCCGCATCGTCGACACCGGGCCCACCCGTGAGGTGCTGGCTGCGCCGCGCAGCCCGTTCACCGCCGCCCTCGCCGGCGTGAACCTCGTCGTCGGCGCCGCCGCCGGAGGCACCGTCGTGGCGGGCGAGGCGACCTTCACCGGCGACGCCGCCGAACCGCTGGTCGAGGGGGAGTCGGCGGCCGCCGTCTTCCGTCCGTCGTCGGTCGTGGTCGCGACCCGGCGGCCCGAGCGGACGAGCCTGCGCAACGTGTGGCACGACCGGGTGACCGCGATCGAGCCGTCGCCCGGCGGCGGGGTGCGACTGCGATTCGGCGCCCCGCCCGTGCACGCCGACGTGACGGCCGCCGCCGTCGCCGAGCTCGAGCTCGCGCCGGGCAGCGAGGCGTGGCTCGCCGTGAAGGCCGCCGAGACGAGCCTGCACCCGCTCGCACCCCGTCGCTAGGATCGCCCCATGGGGGATGACGACGCGGTCGCGAAGGCACAGGCTGCCGCCCAGGCGGCGGCCGAAGCGGCACAGGAACTGCAGCGACAGGCGCAGGAGGCGATCCGCAAGGCCGAGGAGGCCGCCGCCGCCGCGCAGGCCGCAGCCGATGCGCAGGCCGCCGCCGCGCAGGCCGCAGCTGACGCGGCTCGCGAATCGGCCGCCCCGGCACCCGACACCGCATCCGCCGCCGACGACTCCGGCACTGATGCCACACGCGCATCAGTGCCGGAGTCGCCGGCGGGAGCATCCTCTGGGTCTGATGCCACTGGCGCATCAGTGCCGGAGTCGCCGGCACCGAATGCTCCGCTCACCGCAGCGGAGGCGGGTGCGGTCGCCGCCGGGTACGCGTTCGACGGCACCGCGCTCGAGCTCGGCGCACTCGTGAACGGCGAGGCCGACCCCGCGGTGCAGGTGCGCATCCCGATCGCGATGACGAACCGGCACGGGCTCGTCGCGGGTGCGACCGGCACCGGCAAGACCCGCACGCTGCAGGTGCTCGCCGAGCAGCTCTCCGCGGCCGGGGTCGCCGTGTTCGCCGCCGACATCAAGGGCGACCTGTCGGGGCTCGCGACCCCGGGCGAGGGCAGCGAGAAGCTGCTCGCCCGCACGCGCGGCATCGGGCAGGACTGGACGCCCGCGAGCTTCCCGGTCGAGTTCTTCTCGCTCGGCGGCATCGGCAGGGGCGTCCCGATCCGAGCCACCGTCGCCGGGTTCGGCCCGCTGCTGCTGTCGAAAGTGCTGGGCCTCAACGACACCCAGGAGTCGAGCCTCGGCCTCGTCTTCCACTACGCCGAAGACCAGGGGCTCGCGCTGCTCGACCTCTCCGACCTGCGGGCCGTGCTGCAGTACCTCGTCTCCGACGAGGGCAAGGGCGAGCTCGACGCGCTCGGCGGCCTGTCGAAGGCCACGGTCGGCGTGATCCTGCGCGAGCTCGTCGCGTTCGCCGAGGCCGGCGCCGACGTGTTCTTCGGCGAACCCGAGATCGACACCGCCGAGTTCCTGCGCGTGGCATCCGACGGCCGAGGCATCATCAGCCTGCTCGAGGTACCCGGCGTGGCCGACCGACCCGCGCTCTACTCGACGTTCCTGATGTGGCTGCTGGCCGACCTGTTCAACGACCTGCCCGAGGTCGGCGACCTCGACCAGCCGAAACTGGTGTTCTTCTTCGACGAAGCCCACCTCCTGTTCGCGGATGCCTCGAAGGACTTCCAGGCGCAGATCGTGCGGACGGTGCGGCTCATCCGCTCGAAGGGCGTCGGCGTGTTCTTCGTCACCCAGACCCCGAAGGACGTGCCCGGCGACGTGCTCGCCCAGCTCGGCTCGCGCATCCAGCACCAGCTGCGCGCCTTCACGCCCGACGATGCGAAAGCCCTGCGGGCCACCGTGTCGACCTACCCGAAGTCGGCGTACGACCTCGAGAGCGTGCTCACCAGCCTCGGCACCGGTGAGGCGGTCGTCACCGTCATGAACGAGAAAGGCGCGCCGAGCCCCGTCGCGTGGACCCGCCTGCGCGCCCCGCAAGCCCTCATGTCGCCCACGCCCGACGCGCAGATCGACGCCGCCGTCGCCGCCTCGCCGCTCCAGGCGAAGTACGGCACCCCGGTCGACCGCGAGTCGGCCGGCGAGATCCTCACCGCGAAGCTGAACGCCGCGGCCGCCGCGGCGAAAGCGGTCGAGGACGCGAAGGCGAAGGCGGCCGCCGACGCCGAGTACGCCAAGCAGCAGGCGGCGATCGAGAAGCAACGGGCGAAGGAGCAGAAGGCCGCGCAGGCCGAGTACGACCGCATCATGCGCGAGACCGCGGGCAGCCGGAGCAAGTCTCGATCGCGATCGTCCAACCGCTCGACCGCGAGCGGCGGCGGCGGCTCGATGCTCGAACAGGTGCTCGGCTCCAAGGCCACCCGCGACGTGCTCACCAGCGTCGTCGAGGGCATCTTCGGCACCCGGCGGCGCCGATGAGCCCGCGTCTCGGGCCCGGGCTCGCGGGCCGGAGTAGGCTCGCGCGGTGACCTACGAGATCCGCCCCTACCAGCCCGCCGACCGTGCCGCCGTCGGCGAGGTGTGCGTGCGCACGGCCGCCGCCGGCGGCGACGCCCGCGGGCGGTACTCCGACGACACGCTGATGCCCGAGGTCTACGCCTGGCCGTACGTCGACCACCAGCCCGACCTGGCCTGGGTCGTCGTCCGCCCCGCGGCGGATCCCGCGCCCGGCGCCGGTGACCCCGATGCGCTGCTGCGCTCGGGCGACGACGCCGTCGTGGGCTACGTGATCGGGGTCGCCGACACGGCGGCGTTCATCGACTGGTGGCGGCGCGAGTGGACGCCCGGGTTCATCGCGCGCCACCCGGCGCCGGGCCTCGCCCCGCAGCCCGCGGTCGGCTACACCGAGTCCGACCTGCTGCGCGACGGCGCCGACCCCGACCGCATGCGCAACGACGACCTGGGGACGCATCCCGCGCACCTGCACATCGACCTGCTGCCCGAGGCGCAGGGCCACGGGCTCGGTCGGGCGCTCATCGAGACGTTGCGGGCCGCGCTCGCGGCGCGCAACGTGCCGGGCGTGCAACTCGGCATGGACCCCGCGAACACGAACGCCCGCGCGTTCTACGATCGGCTCGGCTTCATCGAACTGCCGACGCACCGGCCCGACCGGCCGTTGCTCGGCATCGCGACGAGCTGAGCCCGCGAACGGGCCGGGCGCCTACCGGCGCTGCCCGTCGTCGCCCGGCATGCGCAGCCCGCGCTCCCACCAGTACAGCATGCGCGCGTCGGTGCGGCGCAGCTCGGACACGGTCACGGGCTCGGGCCGCACCTCCTCCTCGACGCCGAGCGCCGCAGCGACCTCGTCCATCGACTCGCAGTCCCAGAACGCCCCGCGCAGTCGCAGCAGACAGTAGCCGTCGCGGTCCACGGCGAAGAGCTGGTTCGAGGTCTCGAGGCTCGCGCCACGGTACAGCTGCAATCGGATGATCCGGGCGATGCTGCGCGCGGGCACCACGTGCACCCCGCCGAGGAACCCGGTCTCGACGATGCCGTATCGGCTCGCGGTGACCTCGGTGCGACGGAACCGCACCCACGCCCACCAGACCGCGACGATCAGCGCCACCGTGAATCCCACGATGACGGCTCGGGAGACGGGATCGGGAAGGACCCACGCGGCCAGCAGCAGGAAAGGCACCGTGAGCAGGCCCACCTGCAGACCGATGCTCATCGAGAGCGAGCGACGCGGCCTCAGGGTGATCACCCTGAGGCCGTCGCCCCCTACTGCCGGCGACGCTGAGAAGGAGCCCCCTGCGTCCCCACTCCTCGCTCGAATCGGCGCCGCTGACATCTCTGACATCATCGGCGCTCGCACCCGGCGGGCGCTATTCGGCATTAATGAGGACACGGCCGAGTCCGGCTCGTTACGCACGAGCGGCGTCGACGGCTCGCGGCTCGACTAGCCTGACGGAATGGACGCTGACGCGAGCGGGATCCGGGCGGCGGTCGTGACCGTGAGCGATCGGGCGGCTGCGGGCGCCCGCGAGGACGCGTCGGGTCCGCTGGCGGTACGGATGCTCCGCGAAGCCGGATGCCGCGTCGGCGACCCGGCGGTCGTGCCCGACGGGGCCGACTCGGTGCACGGCGCCATCGAAACCGCGCTCGCCGGCGGCGCACGGCTCGTGGTGACGACGGGCGGCACCGGCATCGGCCCGCGCGACCGCACACCCGAGGGCACGCGCCCGCTGCTCGAGCGCGAACTGCCGGGCATCGGCGAAGAACTCCGGCGCGCGCCCGCTCCGGGGGCGCTGCTGTCGCGCGGACTCGCCGGCGTGGCATCCGGTGCGTCCGGCCCCGCCCTCGTCGTCAACCTTCCGGGCTCGACCGGCGGCGTGCGCGACGGTGTCGCGGTGATCGCGCGAGTGCTTCCGCACGCGATCGCCCAGCTCGACGGGGGAGACCACGCATGATCCGCATCGCCCGCGTGACCCACGACGTGCTCGACGTCGGCGCGCACCTCGCCGCGGTGCGCAGCCCCCGCACGGGCGCGGTCGCGCTGTTCGTCGGCCAGGTGCGCGACCACGACCCCGCCGTCGACGGGCGGGTCGTCGGGCTCGACTACACGGCGCACCCCGACGCCGAGTCGATGCTCCGCGGCATCCTCGCGCCGTTCGCCGAAGCCGGAACCGACCCCGACAGCGACCCCGACCCCATAGAGATCGCCGTGAGCCACCGCATCGGCAGCCTCGACGTCGGCGACGACGCCCTCGTGGTCGCCGTGGCATCCGCGCACCGCGCCGAAGCGTTCGCCGCGTGCCGCGAGATCGTCGAACGCATCAAGGCCGACCTTCCCGTGTGGAAACGCCAATGGCAGCACGACGGAGCATCCGCATGGGTGGGACTGTGACCGGCCTCGTCGACCGCTACGGGCGCGTGCATCGCGACCTGCGGATCTCGCTGACCGACCGGTGCTCGCTGCGCTGCACGTACTGCATGCCCGAGGACGGCGTGCCCTGGCTCGCGAAGGACAACATCCTGACGACCGACGAACTCGAGCGGCTCGCCCGGGTCGCCGCGTCGCTCGGCGTGACCGAGGTGCGCCTCACGGGCGGCGAGCCGCTGCTGCGCCGCGACGTCGTCGACGTGGTGCGCCGGATGGCGGCGATCGAGGGCGAAGAAGGGCCGCTCGAGGTCTCGCTCACGACGAACGGGCTACGACTTCCCGAACTCGCCGGCCCGCTGCGCGAGGCGGGACTCGCGCGCATGAACATCTCGATCGACACGCTGCGGCCCGAGCGGTTCCTGCGGCTCACCCGCCGCGACCGGCTCGACGACGTGCTCGCGGGCATCCGCGCGGCGATCGACGAGGGCTTCGCGCCCGTGAAGCTGAACGCCGTCGCGATGCGCGGCGAGAACGACGACGAACTCGCCGACCTGCTCGCCTACGCCGTGTCGATCGGCGCCGAACTGCGGTTCATCGAGCAGATGCCGCTGGACGCCGGGCACATCTGGTCGCGCGTGCGGATGGTCGAGGCCGAGGAGATCCTCGCCGCGCTGCGCGAGCGGTTCACGCTGACGCCGATCGGCGACCGCGGTGCGGCACCCGCCGAACGCTGGCTCGTCGACGGCGGGCCGGCGACGGTCGGCGTGATCGCGTCGGTGACGCGGCCGTTCTGCGGGGCGTGCGACCGGGTGCGGATCACGGCCGACGGGCAGTTCCGCACGTGCCTGTTCGCCCGCACCGAGGACGACCTGCTCGCGCCGCTGCGGTCGGGCGCGGGCGACGACGCGCTCGCCGAGATCATGCGTCGTGCGATCTCGGGCAAGCTCGCCGGGCACGGCATCGACGACCCCGGATTCCTCCAGCCCGACCGGCCGATGAGCGCGATCGGCGGGTAGCGCGCCGGATACGGTTGGCGCGCGGGGCGCGCAGGACGCGCTTGGCGCATCCCCGCCGGCTCAGCCGCCCGCGAACGGCGGCATCACGTCGACGAGCGCGTCGGCCGCGAGCGGCGTCGCGGGCTCGCTGGTGCGCGACCCGTCGACGAGGAAGCTCGAGCGGTCGAGCACGTGCGCGAGCCGGTCGTCGCCCCGGGCGCGGAGCGCGGCGAGCAGCGAGCCGAGATCGGATGCCTCGAGCGAGAGTTCCTCGGTGCCGGCCGCGTCGGCCGCGGCGGCGAACAGACGCACCCGCGCCATCAGTCCCGCCGTTCGGCGAGCAGTGCGTCGACGCGGGCGAGCGCCTCGTCGAGGTCGAGCCCGCGGCCGACGGCCAGCCCGACGACGAACGCCGACACGGGGGCGCCCGGTCGGGCGACCCCGTGCGCGACGTCGCGGGCGAGGTCGAGCACGCGGCCGGTCGGCACGTCGGCGGCGTCGAGCCCGAGTTCGGGCGCGAGTTGCGCGACCCATTCGTCGAGCTCGGCGGGGGTGGGGGCATCCGTGGTCATGCGTCCTCCTCGGGGCGGGCGGGGTCGGGTCCGGCGGGGTCGGGTCCGGCGGGGTCGGGTCCGACGGGGTCGGCGGATGCTTCGAGGGTACCGAGCCGGGCCCGCCACGAGTCGAGATCGTCCCAGGTGTCGATGTCGGCCGACTCGCCCTCGTCGGGGATGCGCGCGAGCGCGAGCGCGCCGACCAGCGCACCGAGCGCGGCACCGTGCGGCGAAGCACCTGCCTCGCGGAGCGCGGCGAGCCGCTCGCGCAGCGCGGCCGTGCGGTAGACGCCCGCCAGCCACTGGTCGCGGCCGCCGGCGTCGACGAGCACCGCGCCCGCCTCCTGCGGGTCGGGGGTGCGGTCGGCGGCGTCGATCCACGGGCGCAGCAGGGCGGCGGCCGCCTGCGCGCGCGGCAGGTCGGCGGCCAGCAGCACGGTCAGGTCGGGTGCGGATGCCTCGAGCTCGCGCAGCCCCGCCGCGATCGCCGCGACCGGGCCGCCGAACGGCGGATCCTCGCGGACGACGCGCACCGCGGCATCCGCGTCGACGATGCCGGGCGGGCCGACGACCACGATCGGATCCGCGCCGAGCGTGCGCGCCGCCGCGACCGCGTGGTCGACGAGCCGGGCGCTGCCCACCCGCAGCCCGGGCTTGTCGGCGCCGTCGAGGCGGCGCGCCCGCCCGCCCGCGAGGACGAGCGCGGCGAGCGAGGGGCCGGGCGCGTGCGTCATGCGGGCCGGTGCCAGTCGCCGGACTTGCCGCCGGTCTTCGCGACGAGGCGGATCTGCTCGATGGTGACCGACTTGTCGACGCCCTTCACCATGTCGACGATCGCGAGCGCGGCGATCGACACCGCGGTGAGCGCCTCCATCTCGACGCCCGTGCGGTCGGCGGTGCGCACCGTCGCCGCCACCTCGACGCCCTCGTCGACGACCTCGAGGTCGACGACCGCGCCGTGCACGCCGATCACGTGCGCGAGCGGCAGCAGCTCGGCTGTGCGCTTCGCGCCCGCGATGCCCGCGATGCGCGCCACCGCCAGCACGTCGCCCTTCGGCACGGCGCCGTCGCGCAGCATCCGCACGATCTCGGCGCTGCACCGCACGAGCCCGCGCGCGGTGGCGCTGCGCACGGTCGGGGCCTTCTCGGTCACGTCGACCATGCGGGCACGGCCCGCCGAATCCAGATGCGTGAAGCTCATCACCCCAGCATGACCTCCACCTCGTCGCCGACGCCAATCGCTGCGACCTCCGCGGGCACGACCGCGAACCCCTCGGCGCGCGCCAGCCGGCCCACCAGGTGCGACCCGCTGCCCCGATCCGACGCGGGGCGCACGTGCAGCACACCGTCGACGCGCTGCGCGACGATCGGCTGGTACTGCCGCCGGCCGACCGGGGTGCGCCACGCCTCGTCGGCGATCGCGCGCTCGGTCGGCCGTGTCGGGTCGAGCCCCTGCAGCACCGCGAGGAACGGCCGCACGAACAACTCGAACGACACCGCGACGCTCACCGGGTTGCCCGGCAGCCCGAACACGGGCACGCCGTCGATGCGTCCGAACGCCTGCGGCTTGCCGGGCTGCATCGCGACCTTCGCGAACTCCAGCGCGAGGCGGGTGACGGGGTCGTGGGCTCCGGCGCTGACACCTCCCGTGAGCACGATGAGGTCGGGCCGAACGGATGCCTCGAGCACACGCCGCACCTCGGCGTCGAGTGCGCCCGGCGCATCGCCCGCGCGACCGCGGTGCACCGCGACCGCCCCCTGCTCGACCGCGAGCGCCGCGACGAGCAGGCTGTTCGAGTCGTGCACCTGCCCGCGGGCGAGCGGAGCCCCCGGCTCGGCCAGCTCGTCACCGGTCGCGATGATCGCGACCCGCGGGCGGGCCACGACCTCGAGCTCGCCGACGCCCGCTCCGACGGCGCTCGCGAGCGCTCGCGCGGTGAGCCGGATGCCACGGGGCAGCACGAGCTCGCCCGCCGCGAGGTCGTCGCCGGCCGGGCGGATGTGGGCGGCGGGCGCGGGCTCATCGGCGATGCGCACGGGGTCGGCCGCCCAGTCGGCGTCGGCGGTGCGCTCGATCGGCACGACCGCGTCGGCGTCGGCCGGCACGGGCGCACCGGTCATGATCCGCACCGCTTCGCCCGGGGCGATCACCGGGTCGTGACCCGAGCCCGCGGCGACCTCGCCGACGACGCGCAGCGCGACCGGGGCGTCGGGGCTCGCGCCCAGCACGTCGGCGCGGCGCAGCGCATAGCCGTCCATCGCGGAGTTGGCGTCGCGCGGCGAGTCGATCGCGCTGCGCAGGTCGACCGCCAGCACGCGGCCGTGGGCGGCGTCGACCGGCACCGTCTCGTGCGGCAGTTCGGCCGCGCCGGCGAGCACACGCGCGAGCTGCGCTTCGACCGTGATCACGAGGCGGCCGCCTCGACGACCGCCCACGCCTGCATGCCGCCGTCGAGCACCGAGACCCGGTACCCCTCGGCGGCGAGCACCGCCGCAGCGCGCTCGGCGCGCGGCCCGATCGCGCAGTGCACGACGATCGCGCGATCGCGGTCGAGCCCGGTGCGGTCGCCCGCGAGCACCGCGCCGAGCGGGGTGTGCAGCGACCCCGCGATCGCGCGCTCCGCGCGCTCGGACGGCTCGCGCACGTCGAGCACCGTGACCTGGTCGAGGCGCTGCCTGAGTTCGCCTGCCGAGACGTGGCCGATCGGGGAAGGTGCCGGCGCGGCATCCGTCTCGGTCGTGGCATCCGGTCGCGGCGCGGCATCCGGTCGCGGCGGAGCATCCGCCGATCGCGTGGCATCCGCCGCCGGACGCAACCCGACCTCGCGCTGCCGCGCACGCAGCCCGTCGATGACGAGCACCCGCCCGAGCAGCGGCTCGCCGATGCCCGTGATGAGCTTGATCGCCTCGGTCGCCTGGAGCGCGCCCGCCTGCATGCAGAGCGAACCGAGCACCCCCACGTCGGCGCACGTCGGCACTCCGCCCTCGGGCTCGGCGGGGTACAGGTCGCGCAGCGTGACGCCCTCGACGGCGTCGCGCCCGTCGACGGCGGGCGGGCGCGCCCAGAACACCGACACCTGCGCATCGACGCCGAGCACCGCCGCCCACACCACGGGGATGCCGAGGTCGGCGCACGCATCCGACACGACGTACCGCGTCTCGAACCGGTCGCTGCCGTCGAGCACCAGGTCGTAGCCGCCGAGCACGGCGGGCGCGTTCTCGTCGGTGAGGTGCAGCATGTGGCGCTCCACGACGAGCTGCGGCGCGAGGGCGGCGAGCCGCTCGGCGGCGCTGTCGACCTTCGGCCGGCCCACATCGGCCGTGCCGTGCACGACCTGACGGTGCAGGTTCGTCACGTCCACCACGTCGTCGTCGATGATGCCGATCGTGCCGACCCCGGCCGCCGCGAGCGCGAGCAGCGCGGGGGAGCCGAGCCCGCCCGCACCCACCACGGCGACCCGCGCGGCCGCGAGCCGGCGCTGACCGACCTCGCCGAGTTCGGGCAGACGCACCTGGCGCGCGGTGCGGCGCAGCTCGTCGGGATCGAGGGCGTCGACCGGGTCGACGAGTGGAGGCAGCGGCATGCCGACCACGCTAACGCCGCGACGGCGCAGCGTCGATGCGGGGTTTCGCTGGGCGACGGCGGCGCAGCCGGGTTCTCGCGCGCTCGCTGCACCCGCCGGCATCGCCCTCACCGCGGTGAAGCGACCGGGTGAGCGGTTCCAGCGCACCCATCCAGACCGAACAAGCGCCGCACCCGGTGGGTGCGGCGCTCATTCACGTGGCGGAGGATGGGGGATTCGAACCCCCGAGGGCTTTCACCCAACACGCTTTCCAAGCGTGCGCCATAGGCCACTAGGCGAATCCTCCAGGGACCCCTCACGCACCCGCCAGAGCCCGGTTACCCTTGCTGCGTCTCCGCCCTGGGGGAGTTGGCCTGGATGGCGCCACGTGAGGAGCCTCCGCAAGTCTACCCGAGCCGGATGCCCCGGCTGAACACCGCGGCCTCCGCCGCAGTGCTGGACGAGCCCCTGACCCGCCTCGTCTACCGGCGGGTGGCGAGGTACGCCTCGAACGCCTCGCGGCTGGTCTTGCCCGGCACGTAGCCGAGCACGGTCTTCAGCCGCTCATTCGAGAGCACGGGCCGGTACCTGAGGAATCCGACCCGCTCGGGACCGTGCACCGTGAGGCGCAGCGCGTGCCCGACCCGCAATCCGAACGCCAGCAGCGGCGCCGGCACGACGAGCGTCTTCTTCCCGAGCCGCGCGGCGATCTCGGGCACGGTCACCTTGCCGTCGCCGGCGACGTTGAACGCGCCGGTCACGTCGCCGGTCGCGCCGGCCACGATCGCGCCGACCACGTCGTCGACCCAGGCGAACACGAACGGGCTGTCGCTGCCGCGCACCACGAGCAGCCGCGGAGCATCCCACAGCGCCGTGATCTGGTTGCGCACGGTCGGGCCGAGAATGGTGCCGATGCGCAGCACCACCTGCCCGAGCGACGGATGCGAGCTGCGGTACGAGGCCAGCATCTCCTCAACGAGCCGTTTGTGCCGCGAGTAGCTGAACTCCTCGTTGCCGCGGATCGGGTCGTCTTCGCTCAACCACTCGGGGCTGTCGGCGTGGTAGCCGTAGGCCGCGCCCGACGACGAGACGACGATGCGCGTGACGCCGCCGGCGACCGCGGCGTCGAGCACGTTGCGGGTGCCGTCGACGTCGACGCGCCGCTCGACGTCCTCGCCGACCGTGCCGGGGTTCACGATCGCCGCGAGGTGCACGACGGTGTCGATGCGGTGGCGGGCGACGACCTCGGCGGTGCCTGCGGCATCCGTCACGTCGACGCGCTCGAAGACCGCGCCGGCCGGCAGGTCGTCGCGCGAGGCGGGTTCGCGCACGTCTCCGGAGACGACCAGGGCGACCGACGGATGCTCCGCCAGCGCGCGGACCGCGGCCGATCCGAGGAACCCGCTGCCGCCGGTGACGAGCACGCGCAGGTCGCGCCTCATGCGGACGCCTCGGGGGCGGGCGACGGCGACACGGATGCCGCGGCATCCGTCTCGCGCCGCTTCGAGTGCCGCGCCCAGAGCGTGGCGACCACGAGGCCGGCGATGATGTCCCACACGCCCCACCAGCCGGCCACGACGGCCATGCCGCCCAGGCCGCCGAAGAACGCGAAGACCAGCCCCAGCCCGAGGCCGGCGTTGCGGATGCCGACCTCGAACGTGATCGCCTTGCGGTCGCGCGGCGGCAGCCCGCCGATGCGGGCGCTCGCGTACCCGAGCCCGAGGGCGACGGCGTCGTGCAGGAACACGACGCCGAGCACGATCGGCAGCACGGCGACGAACACCGCCCAGTTGCCCGCGAGCGCGGCGACGATGAACCCGACGAGCGCGAGCAGGCTGATCCAGCGTGCATACGGCTGCACGCGAGCGGCGAACCGCGGGAACCGCGCCCGCAGCGCGAAGCCGAGCGCGAACGGCAGACCGATGATGAGCAGGATCTCGGCCATCATCTGCCAGCCGTTGAGGCTCACCGCCTCGATGAACTCGCGGCCGGTCGGGTGGATGCCGCCCCAGAACGCCAGGTTCAACGGCAGCACGAAGATGTAGATCACGTTGGTGACGGCGGTCATCGACACGCTGAGCGCGACGTTGCCGCGCGAGCGGTAGGTGAGCACCTGCGAGATGTTGCCGGGCGGGCAGCACGCCACGAGGATCATGCCGAGCGCGATCGACCCCTGCACGTTCAGCAGCAGCGTGAGCCCGAACGTCACCGCGGGCAGCAGCACGATCTGGGCGACGAGCGCGATGAGCATCGCCTTCGGCGCCTTCGCGACGGCCTTGAAGTCGTCGACGCTCGTGTCGAGCGCGATGCCGAACATGATGAACCCGAGCACCACGTTGAGGATCACGAGCGAACCGGGGGCGAAGCTGACGACGACGTCATCGACGTTCATGGGCGGGTTCCGTTCGTGAGGGGCGTGGCGGAGGGCAGCGACGAGAGGAGCTTGGTCACCGTGCGCCGGTACGCGTCCTTGTTGACGTAGTACGACATCCGGTCGAGCCCGAGGTACCGGTATCCGCCGGTGAGGTCGGGCCACGGGGCATCCGCTCGGGCCCGGAAGGCGGCTGCGGCCGCCGGGTCGTCGCGCACGGCGGCCAAGTAGGCGGCGACGAGCGCCGCCTGTTCGGCGCGTCCCTGCCAGCCGATGCCGGATGCCTCGATCATGCCGAGCACGTACAGCCCGTTGAACGACGGCGGGAAGACGTTGAGGTAGAGGGTGGGCGCCGCCTGCGTCCAGTTCAGGTGGGCGCGGTCGACGAAGGGGTAGTCGAGCGTGTAGCCGGTCGCGAGCAGCACGAGGTCGTACTCGGCGCTGCGTCCGTCGGCGAAGTGCACGGTGCGCCCGTCGAACCGGTCGATGTCGGGCATGACCCGCAGGTCGCCCTGCCCGAGGTGGTTGAGCACGAGGGTGTTCACGATCGGGTGGGACTCGTAGATCCGGTAGTCGGGCTTCGGGAACCCGAACCGCACGGGGTCGCCGGTGAACGCCTTCAGCACGCGGCTGTCGATCGCCTGCTTCAGCCGGGCGGGCAGCGGGCGCCCCTGGTTCAGGGTGTCGCTGGGCTTGCCGAACAGGTAGCGCGGGACGAAGTAGTACCCGCGGCGCACGCTGAGATCGACGGATGCCGCGTGGTGCACCGCGTCCACGGCGATGTCGCAGCCCGAATTGCCGGCGCCGATGACGAGCACCCGCTTGCCGTCGAACTGCGCGGCGCGCTTGTACCGGCTGGAGTGCAGGATCTCGCCCGTGAACTCGCCGCGGAAGGTCGGCACGTTCGGCTCGGCGAGGGTGCCGTTCGCGAGGATCACACCCGAGTACGTGCGGGTCTCCGCCGTGGCATCCGGCTCCGTCGCATCCGGCCCGCTCGTGGTAACCAGCCACCCGCTCGCACCGCTCGCGTCGCCGTCGACGGGTTCGACGCGCGTGACCCGCGTCCCGAACCGGATGCGGTCGCGCAGGCCGAACCGCTCGGCGAACGCGCGGAAGTACCGCATCAGCTCGCGGTGACCGGGGTAGTCGGTCGTCGAGTCCATCGGGAACTCGGCGAACTCGGTCGTCGTGCGGCTCGAGATGAGGTGCGCCGACTCGTAGACCGTCGAGCGCGGGTTGTCGATGTTCCAGAGGCCGCCGACGTCGTCGCCGGCCTCGAACACCTCGAACGGGATGCCGGCGCGATCGAGGGCGCGCGCAGCGGCCAGGCCAGACGGGCCCGCGCCGATGACGGCGATGGGGTGCAAGGGAGACTCCGGTGTCCAGACGGGGATGGGGTGCGCGCCGCGGCGATGGGGGTGCGCAGGCGTCCGGCCATGATATTCGACGGATGCTCCGTTCCTGACCTCGAGTCAACGAATCGAGTCGATCGAACCGCGCGAGGGCTGCCCGCGCCCAATAGGCTGGGGCCGTGGCGCACAGCATCTACATCTGCTCCGCCGAGGGGAACACGGGCAAGTCCACGATCGCGCTCGGCACCCTCGACACCCTCGCCCGGCGTGCGACCCGCGTCGGCGTCTTCCGGCCGGTCGCCCGGTCGACCGACGAGCGCGACTACGTGCTCGACCTGCTGCTCGCACACGACGGCGTCGTGCCGATCGAGTACGACGAGGCCATCGGCGTCGACTACGAGACCGTGCACGCCGACCCCGAGGCCGCGCTCGCCACCATCGTGCGGCGGTTCAAGGCCGTCGAGGCGAAGTGCGACGCGGTCGTCATCGTCGGCACCGACTACACCGACGTCGGCAGCCCCACCGAGCTGTGGTTCAACGCGCGCATCGCGGCCAACCTCGGCACTCCCGTGCTGCTCGTGATCGGCGGGCGGGTGTCCGAGGGCCGAGGCCGCAGCGAGCAGCTCGGGTTCGCCGAACCGCGCACGCCCGATCAGCTGGCCCAGCTCACCGAGCTCGCGGTCGGCGAGCTCGCCCGCGAGCACGCCACCCTGCTCGGCATCGTCGCGAACCGGGCCGACCCCGACCGGCTCGACGAGATCATCGGCAGCGTGCGCACCGCGGCCCGCATCGAGGCCGGGGCCACGGGCGCCGAGACGGCCGACCCGCCGTCGGGCGTGCACGTGTGGGCGATCCCCGAAGACCGGTACCTCGTCGCCCCGTCGATGCGCACCATCATGCGGGCGGTCGACGGTGAGCTGCTCTCGGGCGACGACGAGCTGCTCAACCGTGAAGCGCTCGGGGTGGTGATCGCGGCGATGTCGATGGAGAACATCCTGACCCGGCTCATCGAGGGCTCGGTCGTGGTGATCCCCGGCGACCGCAGCGAGGCGCTGCTCGGCGTGCTCACGGCGCACTCCTCGGCGACGTTCCCGTCGATCTCGGGCATCGTGCTGAACGGCGGGTTCCCGCTCTCCGAGACGATCGAGCGGCTCATCGAGGGGCTGCGCGCGAAGCTGCCGATCATCCGCACCGACCTCGGCAGTTACGCCACCGCCGTCGCGATCACCCAGGCGCGCGGCACGCTCGCCGCCGAGTCGCAGCGCAAGCGCGACACCGCGCTCGCGCTCTTCGAACAGCACGTCGATGCGGCAGCCCTGCTCGACCTGCTCGACGTCGCCACGACCGACGTGGTCACGCCGTTGATGTTCGAGTACCAGTTGCTCGAGCGTGCGCGCCAGGCGCGCAAGCACATCGTGCTGCCCGAGGGCGACGACGACCGCATCCTGCGGGCGGCCGCGACCCTGCTGAAGCGCGAAGTGGCCGACCTGACGATCCTCGGTGAGGAGATCGAGGTGCGCTCGCGCGCGATCGGCCTCGGCCTCGACATCTCGCGGGCGAACGTCGTGTCGAACCACGACGCGGTGTACGTCGCGAAGTTCGCCGAGGCGTATCGCGAGCGGCGCGCCCACAAGGGGGTCACGCTCGAGCAGGCGCGCGAGAAGGTGACGGATGTCTCGTACTTCGGCACGATGATGGTCGAGCTGGGACTGGCCGACGGCATGGTGTCGGGCGCGTCGCACACGACGGCGCACACGATCCGCCCGGCGTTCGAGGTGATCAAGACGCGGCCCGATGTGGGCGTGGTGTCGAGCGTGTTCCTCATGGCACTGGCCGACCGGGTGCTCGTCTACGGCGACTGCGCGGTGGTGCCCGATCCGACGGCCGAGCAGCTCGCCGACATCGCCGTGTCGTCGGCGCGTACGGCGGTGCAGTTCGGCATCGAGCCGCGCGTCGCGATGCTGTCGTACTCGACGGGGGAGTCGGGGTCGGGCGCCGACGTCGACAAGGTGCGCCAGGCCACGGCGCTCGTGCGCGAACGCGCGCCCGAGCTCGCGGTCGAGGGCCCGATCCAGTACGACGCGGCGGTGGACGCGGCGGTCGCGCGCACGAAACTGCCCGGGTCGGATGTCGCGGGGCGGGCGACGGTGTTCATCTTCCCCGACCTCAACACGGGCAACAACACGTACAAGGCGGTGCAGCGTTCGGCGGGCGCGGTCGCGATCGGGCCGGTGCTGCAGGGGCTGCGCAAACCGGTCAACGACCTGTCGCGGGGCGCGCTCGTGCAGGACATCGTGAACACGGTCGCGATCACCGCGATCCAGGCCGCGGAGGCGTGAGATGGGCATCGTCCTGGTCGTGAACTCGGGCTCCAGCTCGTTCAAGTACCAGCTCATCGATGTGGATGCTTCGCGCACGCTCGCGAGCGGACTGGTCGAGCGCATCGGGCAGGGCGAGGGGCGTGCGGTGCACAAGGCGTCGCCCGAGGCATCCGACCGGTCCGAGGCATCCGACCGGTCCGAGGCATCCGAGGCATCCGAATGGGTGCGCGAACTGCCCATCCCCGACCACACCGTCGGCTTCGGCGTGATGCTCGAGGCGTTCCGCGAGCACGGGCCGTCGCTCGACGACCTGCCGCCGATCGCGGTAGGCCACCGGGTGGTGCAGGGCGGTGCGCGGTTCTTCGAACCGACCGTGATCACCAACCTCGTGAAGATCAACATCGACGAGCTGTCGGCGCTCGCACCCCTGCACAACCCGGCCAACCTCGAGGGCATCGTGGCGGCGCAGCGCGCGTTCCCCGACGTGCCGCACGTGGCGGTGTTCGACACGGCGTTCCACCAGACCATGCCCCCGGCGGCGTACACCTACGCGATCGACCGCGAACTGGCGGCGAAGCACCGGGTGCGCCGGTACGGGTTCCACGGCACGTCGCACCGGTTCGTCTCGCGCGCGACGGCCGAGTTCCTCGGCCGGCCGGTCGAGGAGGTGCGCACCATCGTGCTGCACCTCGGCAACGGGGCATCCGTGTGCGCGGTGTCGGGCGGGCGCTCGGTCGAGACGAGCATGGGCATGACACCGCTCGAGGGGCTCGTGATGGGCACCCGGTCGGGCGACATCGACCCGGCGGTGCTGCTGCACCTGCAGCGCCGGGCCGGGCTCGACGCGGACGGTCTCGACGACCTGCTGAACAAGCGCAGCGGGGTGCTCGGCCTCGGCGGGCACGCCGACATGCGCGACCTCGAGCAGGCGGTCGACGACGGCGACCCGCACGCGACGCTCGCGTTCGAGGTGTACACGCACCGCATCCGTTCGTACATCGGGGCGTACGCGGTCCAGCTCGGCCGGGTGGATGCGATCGCGTTCACCGCCGGCGTGGGCGAGAACTCGGCGCGCGTGCGCGAGTGGGCGCTCGCGGGCCTCGAGGGGTTCGGCGTCGTACTCGACCCCGAGCGCAACGCGTCGCGGTCACGCGGCGCACGTCGTATCTCATCCGACGCGTCGAAGGTCGAGGTGCTCGTCGTGCCGACCGACGAAGAGCTCGAGATCGCCCGCCAGACCCAGGCGGTCGTCACCGCCTGATCGCCCTCGCGCGCCCCGCGCGCACGCCCGTCGTCCGGCCGGGTGTCACATCGCCGCCGTCCACCGTGTCTCAGTGTGTGGAGGGCAGTGACATGACCGCGATCTCGAACGACATCGGAACCCGTCGCCCGACCGGGCGCACGCCGTGGGCGGCGGCGTGGGAATGGGCGGCCCGCCCGATGCGCTACCGGGCGGTGCGCGCGTTCCGCGTCGCCGCGGAGGCGGGCGATGTCGGCCGCCTGGAGGCGGCACTGGATCCCGATGTGCGCGTCGTCGTCGAATCCCGCGAGCCGGGCCGTTCCCGAGCGCGCGTGGTGCAGGGCACGCGCGACGCGATCACGGTGCTCGTGCACGGCATGGCGGCGCGGGCCGACCGGCGCATCGTCGAGCGCTCGGTCAACGGCCAGGCGGGTCTGCTCGTCACGCAGGCGGGGGAGGCCACCGCGCTGATCAGCGTGGACTTCACCGGCGCGCTCGTCAGCGTCGTCTGGATCCGGGTGCATCCGGACGTGCTGCGGCACTGGAACCGGGTGTGATCGCCATGCCCGTCCACGCGCCCGAATCCCGCTCGTCGCTCACCGACCGCCTGTCGCACGCGGTGCGCTCCACGGCCGCCGCCGAGCGCACGCGAGCAACCGTCGCCGAGCTCCGCGGTCGCGCGGTGCCGCTGCACTGGTCGAACCTGTTCGGCGTCGTGGCCATGGCCTGCATCGTCGTGCTGTTCGTCACCGGCGTCTTCCTCACGTTCTTCTACACGCCCTCGAGCGAACCGGTCGTGTACTCGGGAAGCTACGCGCCGCTGCGCGGCGTCGAGATGTCGAAGGCGCTCGAATCGACCCTGTTCCTCTCGTTCGAGGTGCCCGGCGGGTTGCTGATGCGTCAGGCGCACCACTGGGCGGGCCTGCTGCTGCCGGCCGCGCTCATCATGCAGCTGCTGGTGACCTTCTTCACCGGCGCGTTCCGCCGCCCGCGGCAGTGGAGCTGGGTGCTGCTGTTCCTGGTGTTCCTGATGGCGCTCCTCGCCGGGTGGAGCGGGTACGCGCTGCCCGACGACCTGCTGTCGGGCACGGGGCTGCGCATCGTCGAGGGGATCGTGCTGGGCATCCCGGTCGTCGGCACCTGGCTGTCGGCCCTGCTGTTCGGCGGTGAGTTCCCCGGGCAGATCATCGAGCATCTCGCTCCCGTGCACATCCTGATCGCACCCGCAGGCCTCGTCCTCTTCCTGGCGCTGCGCATCCGTCTCGCCTTCCGGCACGGGCCCGCGCAGTTCGCGGGGCCGGGCCGCACCGAGGGCAACGCCGTCGGTCTGCCGCTGCTCCCGCAACTGGCGGTGCGCGCCGGTGCGCTCTTCCTCATCGTCGTCGGCCTCATCCTCGGGTTCGCGGCGACCGTCACGGTCGCGCCGGTGTGGCTGTTCGGTCCGTCATCGCCGGCGGATGCGTCGGCCGGAAGCCAGCCCGACTGGTACACGGGGTTCCTCGACGGCGCCCTGCGCCTCGTGCCTCCGGGGTGGGAGGTCGAGTGGTTCTCCCGCACCTGGACCCTCGCCGTCATCGTGCCGTTGCTCGTCGTCGGCGTGTTCCTCGCGCTCGTCGCGGTGTATCCGTTCCTCGAGGCCTGGATCACCGGAGACCGACGCGAACACCACCTCCTCGACCGGCCCAGGAACGCCCCCGGTCGCACGGGCATCGGCGTGGCGGCGATCGTGTTCTACGGCGCCCTGTGGGGTGCGGCGAGCGCCGACCTGATCGCGACGCACTTCCAGGTGGGACTCGAGGCGACGATCTGGATGTTCCGAGTGCTCGTCGTGGCAGGCCCCCTGGTCGGGTTCGACGTGGCGAGGCGGGTGTGCCTCGCGCTGCAGCGGAAGGACCGGGAACTCGTGCTGCACGGGTACGAGACCGGGCGTATCGTGCGGCTGCCCGGCGGCGAGTACGCGGAGGTGCACGCCCCGCTCACCGAGGAGGAGCGGTGGCGGCTCATCGATCGCGGGACCGCACCCGAACGCCCGCGGGGCTCGCGGATCCGCGGCGCCCTCTTCGGGCTGTTCTTCGAGGACCGGCTCGCCGCCCCGCCGCGCCCGCCGCTGCCCGAGTAGCGCTTCCCGCTGGCCGGGCTGCGCCGCCCTCTACGGAGTGCTCGGGGCGAGCCCGCTGCTCCTCCGCGCCTTCGGGGGATGGGCGGCGGCCGGCGAGCGTCGGCGGTCAGTGCACGATGAGGCGTGCGCAGTCGATGCAGAGGGTGGCCGTCGGGCGGGCCTCGAGACGGGCGACCGTGATCGCCTTGCCGCAGCGCTCGCACACGCCGTAGCTGCCCTCGGCGAGGCGGGCGAGCGCGCGGCGCACGTCGGCGAGCTCGTGTTCGGCGTCGGCGAGCACCGCCGACCGCTGCGACCACTCCTGGGTCATGGTGGGGCCCTCGGGGTCGTGCTCGTCGTCGGCCGAGGCATCCGATCTCGCCGCGCGCACCTCGCTGATGCCCTCGCGGTGCTCGGCGAGACGCGACTCCGCCTCGGCCTCCTCGGCGCGCAGCAGCCGCTCGAACTTCTCGATGCGGCTCGTGGTGAAGCTGCGGGTCATCGACATGCTGGGCCCTCCCTCCCAGCCGCGCACTGGCGGCGTGGCGGCGATGCCGGCGTCGACACCGCGTGCCTTGCAGAGTACCCCCTGGGGTTGCGGAAGCGGTGTCGGACGCGGCAACTAGCATGGACCCGTGGTCACCGCCCTGTATCGCCGCTACCGGCCAGAGACGTTCGCCGAGATGATCGGCCAGTCCCAGGTGACCGAGCCGCTCATGACCGCGCTGCGCACCGACCGGGTGAACCACGCGTACCTCTTCAGCGGTCCGAGAGGCTGCGGCAAGACCACCTCGGCTCGCATCCTCGCGCGCTGCCTGAACTGCGTCGAGGGTCCGACCGACTCGCCGTGCGGCACCTGCCCGAGCTGCGTCGAGCTCTCGCGGAGCGGGGGCGGTTCGCTCGATGTCGTCGAGATCGACGCGGCGAGCCACGGCGGCGTCGACGACGCCCGCGACCTGCGCGAACGGGCGATCTTCGCCCCCGCCCGCGACCGGTACAAGATCTTCATCATCGACGAGGCGCACATGGTGACCTCGGGCGGGTTCAACGCGCTCCTGAAGATCGTCGAAGAGCCGCCCGAGCACGTGAAGTTCATCTTCGCCACCACCGAGCCCGACAAGGTGCTCGGCACGATCCGCTCGCGCACGCACCACTACCCGTTCCGGCTGGTGCCGCCCGCGCCCATGCTCGAGTACGTCCAGCAGCTCTGCGACGACGAGGGCATCGCGGTCGAACCCGGCGTGCTCGCGCTCGTCGTGCGGGCCGGGGGCGGCTCACCGCGCGACACGCTGAGCCTGCTCGACCAGCTCATGGCCGGTTCCGAGGGCTCGACCATCGACTACGAGCGCGCGGTGGCGCTGCTCGGCTACACGCACGGCGCGCTGCTCGACGAGGTCGTCGATGCGATCGGCGCGAACGACGCGGCGGCCGCGTTCGCCGCAGCCGACCGGGTGGTGCAGACCGGGCAGGACCCACGTCGCTTCGTCGAGGATCTGCTCGAACGGCTGCGCGACCTCATCGTGGTCGCCGCGTCGTCGCCCGAGGCCGCCGCGGCGGTGCTGCGCGGCATCCCCGCCGACGAACTCGCGCGCATGGGGTCGCAGGCGACGCTGTTCGGCGCGGCCGAGCTGTCGCGTGTGGCCGACCTGGTGAGTCAGACCCTGACCGAGATGACGGGCGCGACCTCGCCGCGACTGCACCTCGAACTCATGCTCGCCCGCGTGCTCGTGCCCGCGATCGACGACAGCGCTCGCGGAGCCCTCGCCCGTGTCGAGCGGCTCGAGCGTCGGGTCGGCGTCGACGGGGCGCCCTCGAGCGCAGCGGGGCGGGTGAGCGACGCGCCGCCGGTGGCGGCTGCGCCACCTGCGCCGGTCGAACCGGTCGCGGTCGCCGGGGCCGACGCCGCTCCGCCCGCTGCGACGGCCTCCGACGTGTCGGCACCGGCGTCGAGCGCCCCGACCCCGAGCGCCCCGACCCCGAGCGCCCCGTCCGCGCAGCCCGGCCCGGCCACGACGCCGCGGCCCGCGCCGGTGGGCCCGGTCACGCTGGCACAGGTTCGCGACGCCTGGCCTGAGGTGCTCGCCCTGCTGCAGCGCACCAAGCGCTCGGCATGGATGGTGGCCTTCACCGCGCAGGTGCGCGAGTACCGCGACGGCGACGTGCTCGTGCTCGCGTTCCCGAGCGAGGCGGATGTCGCGAGCTTCCGCGGCTCGCCGGGCAACAGCGTGAGCGAGCTGCTGCGCAATGCGATCGCCGAGGTGCTCGGCGTGCGAGTGAAGTTCATCGCGAAGGCCGAGGGTCCCGGCGAGCCGGCGGCGGCCGAGGCGTCCGTGGCGCCGCCCGCCGAGCCGGCCGCGTCGGCCCCCGCTGAGACGTCGCCGGCGCCCGCCGCCGCGGAGCCGGCTTCCGCCGCGTCCGCTGCGTCTTCGACGCGTGCCGAGACCGGCTCGTCGTCCCGCGGGGCGCCCGACGGCGGGGCGCCCGCCGGCGCTCCGGCCGGCAAGGCTCCTGCCGGTAATGCCCCTGCCGGTGCGGCTTCGGCCGGTAGAGCTCCTGCCGGTGCAGCTTCGGCCGGTGCAGCTCCGGCCGGTGCAACTCCGGCCGGTGCAACTCCGGCCCGCAGGGCGCCCGCCGGTGCCGCCGCACCCGCTCGCGGCGCCGGCTCGTCGTCGGCCGTCGTGGCGGGCGCCGTCTCGTCGTGGGCGACCGTCGCGATTCCGACCGACCCGCCCGAGCACGCCGAGCCGATCGGCGCAGGCAGCGGCCCCGTCGCATCCGCGCCGGCGACCGAAGCCGCCACGAGCTCGACCGCGACCGCGACCGCCGTGCGCGACGCACCCGATGAGGTGCCGAGCGACGCCGACGCCCCGCCCGAAGACGACGAGCCGCCGTTCGACCCCGGGCCCCCGCCCGAGGTCGTGATCGACGCGGCGCCCGCGCCCGTCGCCGAGCCGCGCGGCGTGCAGCGCTACGGCGAGGCGGTCGTGCGCGAGGTGCTCGGCGCCCGGTTCCTCGAAGAGGTCGAGGTGCCCGGCACCGGCTTCGGCGAGCGGAGGTAGCCGTGTACGAGGGCATCGTCCAAGAGCTGATCGACGAACTCGGCCGGCTGCCGGGCATCGGGCCGAAGTCGGCGCAGCGCATCGCGTTCCACATCGTGCAGACCGAGCACTTCGACGTGACCCGGCTCGCCGAGATCCTGCTCGAGGTGCGCGACAAGGTGCGCTTCTGCGAGATCTGCGGCAACGTCTCGCAAGAGGTCACCTGCTCGATCTGCCGCGACCCGCGACGCGACCCCACGCTCATCTGCGTCGTCGAAGAGGCCAAAGACGTGGTGGCGATCGAGCGCACGCGCGAGTTCCGCGGGCTGTACCACGTGCTCGGCGGGGCGATCAGCCCCATCGACGGCATCGGCCCCGACCAGCTGCGCATCCGCCAGCTCATGCAGCGGCTCGCCGACGGCACGGTGCGCGAGGTCATCATCGCCACCGATCCGAACCTCGAGGGCGAGGCCACGGCGACGTACCTCAGCCGTATGCTCACCACACTCGAGATCGCGGTGACCCGCCTCGCGTCGGGCCTGCCCGTCGGCGGCGACCTCGAGTACGCCGACGAGGTGACCCTCGGTCGCGCGTTCGAGGGTCGCCGCGCCGTCGGCTGACCCGACCCCCTGCGAGTCGGCCGGGCGCGTCTCGAACCCCTCGTTCGGACGCGTTTCGGCGTGTCCACCCGCGACGCGGGCGCCGAAACGCGTCCGAACGGCGGAGAGAGGACTGCGCGCGCGGCTTCTCCGCCGGGCCTTGACGCGGATGCTCCGCCCGGGTGGACTGGGCGCATGCCGAGCAGAGCCGCCGAATGGGTCGCAGGGTACATCCGCGCGTGGGAGACGAACGATCCGGCCGACATCGCCGCGCTCTTCAGCGACGACGCCGTCTACCTCACCGCTCCGGACGCCAAGGCCCGGCGCGGGCGCGACGAGATCGTGGCCGGATGGCTCGAGGATCGCGACGAGTCGGGGACGTGGGCGTTCGACTGGAGGATCCTGCACGAGACGCTCGAACTGGCGCTCATCCAGGGGCGCACCGAGTACCCGGCGGATCGCGACTACCTGAACCTGTGGATCATCCGATTCGGCGACGACGGTCGTGCGCGCGAGTACACCGAGTGGTACATGCCGAGGCCGCACGGCGCCTGAGCCGCGGCGCCCGCCCGGGGCATCCGTCTCAGCGGAGCACCTCGACGAGCACGATCCACGCGTGCAGCACGGCCGAGCCGATCGCGAGGATCGACGCGGCCGCGAGGCATCCGAGCGCCGCTGCCGGAGACCCCGCGAACACGAGTACCGCGCCCAACAGGAAGAGCGTCACCGGCAGCCAGCCCACGGCCGCCTTCGCCCAGCGCGGGCCGAACTCCCCGCCCTGCGCGTAGATCAGCCGCGTCGCGCGGTACTCGAACACCGCCGCCAGAAGGCCCGCGAACAGCACTTCGACTCCGTAGGCCACGACGGGCTGGTCGGGCACGAGTCCGACGGCCGTCACGATGATCGCCGCCATCAGCGCGGCGAGCGCCGCCGCCGCACGGGCGGGCAGCGACGGCGCCTTCATGATCTCGGCGATGTTCACCGACATCGCGACGATGACCAGGCCCGCGAGCGCGGCCGTCGCGCCCAGCATCGCGACGTTGAACTCGCTCCACGCGTCGGTGAGCTCCCCCATGCGGGCATGCTATCGGCGCGGTGCGCGGGCGGGCGATGTCACATGGCGGAGGGGGTATGCCGGGCCGCCGTAAGATGGTGCCGCGGCGCCGCCTCGTGGCATCCGATTGCCCGTGGCATCCGTCCCTCGCCGCGAATCCAGTCCCCAGGAGACCACGTGAGCTTGATCGTGCAGAAGTACGGCGGATCGTCCGTCGCCGACGCTGAGAGCATCAAGCGGGTCGCCAAGCGCATCGTCGAGACCCGCAAGGCGGGCAACGACGTGGTCGTGGCGGTCTCCGCGATGGGCGACACGACCGACGAACTCCTCGACCTCGCGAACGACGTCACGCCGATCCAGGCGCCGCGCGAGCTCGACATGCTGCTGTCGGCGGGCGAGCGCATCTCGATGGCGCTGCTCGCGATGGCGATCAAGGCGATGGGCCACGAGGCGCGCAGCTTCACGGGCAGCCAGGCGGGCATGATCACGGATGCCACGCACGGCGCCGCACGCATCGTCGACGTCACCCCGGTGCGCCTGCAGGAGGCGCTCGACGACGGCGCCATCGTCATCGTCGCGGGGTTCCAGGGTTTCAGCCGCGAATCGCGCGACATCACCACGCTCGGCCGCGGCGGCAGCGACACGACGGCGGTCGCCCTCGCGGCGGCGCTGAACGCCGACGTGTGCGAGATCTACACCGACGTGGACGGCGTGTTCACGTCCGACCCGCGGGTCGTGAAGCGCGCCCGCAAGCTCGACCGCATCACGAGTGAAGAGATGCTCGAGCTCGCCGCCTCGGGGGCGAAGGTGCTGCACATCCGCGCCGTCGAGTACGCCCGCCGGCACGGCGTGACGCTGCACGTGCGGTCGTCGTTCAACAACTCCGAGGGCACCATCGTCTACGACCCCTCGCGAAGCCCCGAAGGAGCTGCTGTGGAAGATTCCGTCATCGCCGGCGTCGCCGTCGACCTCTCCGAGGCCAAGATCACCATCGTCGGCGTGCCCGACAAGCCGGGCGCGGCGGCCGCGATCTTCAAGATCGTCGCGAACGCCAACGCGAACGTCGACATGATCGTGCAGAACGTGTCGGCTGCGGCGACCGGTCGCACCGACATCTCGTTCACGTTGCCGAAGTCCGACGGCGAGAAGGCGCTGTCGGCGCTCGGCAGCGTGCAGGACCAGGTCGGCTTCGAGTCGCTGCAGTACGACGACCAGATCGGCAAGCTGTCGCTGGTCGGCGCCGCGATGCGGTCGGCGTCGGGGGTGTCGGCGAAGCTGTTCGAGGCGCTGTACCAGGCCGGCATCAACATCGAGATGATCTCGACGAGCGAGATCCGCATCTCCGTCGTGACCCGGGCCGACAGCGTGCACGACGCGGCGCGTGCGGTGCACGCGGCGTTCGAGCTCGACGGCGACACCGAAGCCGTGGTGTACGCCGGCACCGGTCGCTGACGGGCGGTTTCCTGCCAACCTCCCGCCATCGGGCGTCACGCGCGCCCGCAGCGGGGACAATGGAACGAGGACTTCCCGGTCGCGTGCGGCCGGGCGATGGAGGAGCGAACGTGGGCAACGGAGTGAACATCGGCGTCGTCGGGGCGACCGGGCAGGTCGGCGCGGTGGTGCGGCGGCTGCTGGAGGAGCGCGAGTTCCCCGTGGCATCCATTCGCTACTTCGCGTCGGCGCGGTCGGCGGGCACGACGCTGCCGTGGAAGGGCGAGGACGTCGTCGTCGAGGACGCCGAGACCGCCGACCCCACGGGGCTCGACATCGCGATCTTCTCCGCGGGCGGCGCGACCTCGAAGGCGCAGGCGCCCCGGTTCGCGGCGGCCGGCGTCACCGTCATCGACAACTCGAGCGCCTGGCGCATGGACCCCGAGGTGCCGCTCGTCGTCTCCGAGGTGAACCCGCACGCCATCGACGAGGCGGTGAAGGGCATCATCGCGAACCCGAACTGCACCACGATGGCGGCGATGCCCGTGCTGAAGCCCCTGCACGAGGAGGCCGGGCTCGAGCGGCTCGTCATCTCGACCTACCAGGCCGTGTCGGGTGCCGGGCTCGCCGGCGGCGAGGAGCTCTACCAGCAGGCCAGGGCCGCGGTCGAGCAGGACCCGCGCTCGCTCGTGCACGACGGGTCATCCGTGTCGTTCCCCGACGCCGAGAAGTTCCCGCGCACGATCGCGTTCGACGTCGTGCCGCTCGCGGGTTCGATCGTCGACGACGGCGATCTCGAGACCGACGAAGAGAAGAAGCTGCGCAACGAGAGCCGCAAGATCCTCGAGCTGCCGGGTCTGCGGGTCGCGGGCACGTGCGTGCGCGTGCCGGTGTTCACGGGCCACTCGCTGTCGATCCACGCAGAGTTCGCGAACGACATCTCGCCCGAGCGTGCGGCCGAGATCCTGCAGGATGCTCCGGGCGTCGTGCTGAGCGACATCCCGACGCCGCTCCAGGCCGCCGGAACCGACCCGAGCTACGTCGGCCGCATCCGCCGCGACCAGTCGGCCCCCGAGGGCCGCGGCCTCGTGCTGTTCGTCTCGAACGACAACCTGCGCAAGGGCGCCGCGCTGAACGCGGTGCAGATCGCCGAGCTGGTCGCGGCGAAGCTGCCGGCCGCGGTCTGAGCTCACGCCCGCCGTTCGGGCATTCCGCGGTGTGCGGGACATTTCGCCGTTCGGAGGACGCGAGGGCGCCCCTGCGTCCTACGAACGGCGGAATGTCCTACAGACCGGTCGGCTGCGGCAGGGCCGCGACGACGTCGATCTCGACGAGGATGTTCGCCAGCCGCGACCCCACCGTCGTGCGCACGGGGAACGGTTCGCTGAAGAACTCGGCGTAGGCGGTGTTGTACTCGGCGAAGTCGGCGAGGTCTTCGAGGTGCGCGGTGACCTTCACGACGTCGTCGAACGTGAGGTCGTGCTCGGCGAGCACCGCGCCGATGTTGCGCAGCACCTGCCGGGTCTGCTCGGCGACTCCGCCCTCGACGACCTGCCCGGTGGCCGGGTCTTGCGGCCCGAATCCGGCGGTGAACAGGAATCCGTTCGCGACGACGCCGTGGCTGTACGGCCCGGCGGGCTTCGGTGCGTTCGAGAGGGTGACGGCGGTCTTCGGCATTTCGCGGCTCCTTGCTGTGCGATGCGCGGTGGGGCGGGTTCCTGAACAGGCTAGAGGTTGCGTCGGCGGCGGGGCGCGTCAGCGACGGTGACGGATGCCGCGACCGGGCGTCGCTCCGGTCAGCTCGCCGTGGCGCAGCACGGGGACCCCGGCCACGAGCACGTCGTCGATGCCGTCGGCGACCGCGAGCGGATGCTCGTACGTGGCCCGGTCGGCGATGCGGTCGGGGTCGACGAGGGCGAGGTCGGCGACGGCGCCGACGCGCACGCGCCCGCGGTCGCCGAGGCCGAAGCGGTCGACGGCGCGGGTCGAGCACAGCGCCGCGGCACCGCCCCAGCCGAGCTCGTCGACGAGCAGGCCCGGATACCGGGCGAACGTCCCGCGGGCGCGGGGGTGCGGATGCTTCCCCACCCAGATGCCGTCCGATCCGCCGATCGCGGCGGGGTGCGCGAGGATCCGCGCGAGGTGGGTGTCGGAGCGGTCGGAGCGCACGGCCATGACGACGTTCACCTCGAGCCGGGCGGCGGCGAGCACGTCGAGCACAAGCTCGGCGGGCGTCGTGCCGGCGCGCCCGGCCGCGGCGGCGATCGTGCGCCCGTGCGCCCAGTCGTACGCGGGTGCGGCGATGTGCCCGAAGGTGAGCATCGACGGCCAGTCGGGCCCGAGGCTCGGGTATTCGACGACGCTCGGGAACCATTCGTCGAGCAGTCGCGCCCGCACGACCGGGTCGGCGATCGCCGCGACCACCTCGCCGGTCGGGCGCACCGAGAGGTCGGGCGGCAGCAGCGGCATCGACAGCAGCGAGCAGCCGCGCGTGTACGGGTACGCGTCGAACGTGGCATCCACCCCGTCGTCGCGCAGGGCGTCCATCAGCCCGGTGACGATCTCGGGCTCGGCGTGGAAGTGCGACACGTGCACCGCCGCACCCGAGCCGCGCGCGATCGCCGCGAGCTCGGCGACGCCCTCGGCGGACCCCGATTCGTAGCCGCCGCGCAGGTGCGAGGCCACGACGCCCCCGACGGCGGCGACCTCGCGCGCCAGTTCGGTCATCTCGTCGGTCGAGGCGAATCGCCCGGGCACGTAGTCGAGCCCCGTCGAGAGCCCCACCGCGCCGTCGGCGAGCCCGTCGGCCACGAGCCGGCGCATCGCGGCGAGCTCGCGCGGCCCCGCGGCATCCGTGGATCGCCCCATCACCTCGAAGCGCACCGTGCCCGCCGGAACCAGGTACGCGCCGTTCACCGGCGACGCACCGTCGAGCGCGGCGAGGAGTTCGCCCACGCCGCCGCCCGGGTAGCCGGGGTGCGGCCCGTCGATCGCGGCGAAGTACTCGCTCGCGTAGCCGCCGTCGCCGGGCGCGACGCCGACGCCGTCCTGCCCGCCGATGACGGTGGTGATGCCCTGGCGCAGCAGCCCGAGCTGCACGTCGGGGTCGCCGAGGCGACCGAGCGCGTGCGAGTGCGCATCGACGAAGCCGGGCACGAGCATCCGCCCGCCGCCGTCGATGCGGACGTCGACGGCCCGGTCGGATGCCTCGCCGCGCGCCGTGACCGCCGCGATGCGCCCGTCGTCGACGACGACGTCGACGGGGTCGGATGCGGATGCCTCGCCGTCGACCGCCACGACCCCGGCGATGAGCACGCGCATCAGAAGAACGTCCGCACGAGCGCGACGACCCGGTCGCTGCCGAACCGCTCGACGACGGGGATGAGTCGGCGCTTGTCGAACGCGGTGCACGGGTGCGAGAGCCCGAGCTCGACGACGTCGCCGACGGCGACGTCGAGCGCGCCCGTCGCGTCGCGCGCGCCGGAGGCGGCGCGGAGGAATGTGTGCTGGTCGTTCAACGCGGTCGCGGAGGCTCCGGCGAGCGTCAGCGGCACGGGCAGCCCCTCGTCGTACGGGAAGTCGCGCTTGCCGCCGTCGAGCAGCGCAAGCCCGGGCTCGGGGTGCGAGACGACCCGCGCGAGGCCGCGCATGGCGGGCGTGAGCCGGTCGTCGATGGGCGAGATGCCGCGGTAGAAGCCCTCGTCGTGCACGAGCGAGGCACCCGAACGCAGCACGCGCCGGGTGCCGGGCGTCTGCGCGGCGGGCGCTGCGAACGCCTCGGCGACGAAGTCGAGGTAGGCGCTGCCGCCCGCGGTGAGCAGCAGGTCGCCGTCGGCGAGGCCGGCGATCGTCTCGTGCAGTCGCACCAGGTCGGCGAGGTAGCCGCGCACGGCGGCGACCGCGCCGGTCGACCGGTCGTGTCCGAGCGCCCCCTCGTAGCCGGCGGTGCCGGCGAGCCGCAGCACGGGCGACGCAGCGATGCGTTCGGCGAGGCGCCGCGCCTCGTCGAGGGTGCGTGCGCCCGTGCGTCCGCCGGGGGCGCCGAGCTCGACGAGCACGTCGATCGGCCGCGGCAGGTCGCCGAGCCCGCCGAGGCCTGTCTCCATCGCGTCGACGGTGTCGATCGAGTCGGCCCAGACCCGCAGTTCGAAGCCGGGATCGGCCAGTTCCGCGGCCGCCCAGGCGAGCGCGGCCGGTGCGACGAGCGCGTTCGCGAGCATGACGGATGCCACGCCGAACGCGCGGGCGGTGCGCACCTGCCCGGGCGTGGCGAGGGTGAGCCCCGTCGCACCGGCATCGAGCTGCAGCCGCCACAGTGCGGGCGCCATGGTGGTCTTGCCGTGCGGCATGAGCTCGAGGCCGCGCTCGTCGCACCACGACTGGATGGCCCGCGCGTTCGCGCGGAGCGCGGCGTCGTCGAGCACGAGCAGCGGGGTCCAGAATTCGTCGAGCGTCGGTTCGGTGTCGAGGAACTCGCCGACGGTGAGGCCCGCGGCGCGAGCCGGCAGGCCGGTATCGGCCGGGCTGATGCGGATGTCGTCGAGGTCGGCCACGGATAGCGGCACGGCGGTCTCCCTCCGGCGCGACGGGCGCCGATCGCGGCGGTCCGGCATCCGCACGGCCGGATGCCACGGTCAGTGTACGCGGCGGAGCATCCGGGCCGATGCGGTCGCCCGCTACCGCAGGAGGTGCCCCGCGGTCAAGGGCGCCGCCCGAGCCGACATAGACTGGAAGTCGTGCATTCAGAGGAAACCGTCGACGTCGTGCTGATCGGCGGGGGCATCATGAGCGCCACGCTCGGCTCCCTGCTCTCGCGTTTGCAGCCCGATTGGAGCATCCGGGTCTACGAGCGACTCGGCGAGGTCGCGCAGGAGTCCTCGAACGCCTGGAACAACGCGGGCACCGGCCACGCCGCCCTCTGCGAGCTCAACTACATGCCCGAGGGCAAGGACGGCTCGGTCGACCCGGCCAAGGCCGTCTCGATCAACGAGCAGTTCCAGATCAGCCGCCAGTACTGGGCCCACCTCGTCTCGACCGGTGCGCTGCCCGAGCCGAACCGGTTCATCAACTCGACGCCGCACATGACGTTCGTGCACGGCGCGAAGAACATCGAGTACCTGCGCAAGCGCGTCGACGCGCTGAAGGACCAGCCGCTGTTCCCCGGGCTCGAGTACACCGAACGCCAGGACGAGATCGCCGAGTGGACCCCGCTGCTCGCCAAGAAGCGCAACCCGAAGCAGAAGGTCGCCGCGACCCGCATCGCCGCGGGCACCGACGTCGACTTCGGCGCGCTCACCCGGTTCCTGTTCGACGACCTGAAGGCGCGCGGCGGTGAGGTCGTCACCGACACCCAGGTCACCTGGCTGAAGCGCCAGAAGGACGGCGCCTGGAAGCTGAAGCTGCGCCGACTCGTGGGTAACACGCCCGCCGAGGTGCGCGCCCGGTTCGTGTTCGTCGGCGCCGGCGGCGGGGCGCTCGCGCTGCTGCAGCACTCGGGCATCCCCGAGATCAAGGGGTTCGGCGGGTTCCCCATCTCGGGGCAGTTCCTGCGCACCACCAACCCGAAGCTCGTCGCCCAGCACCGGGCCAAGGTGTACGGCAAGGCCGCCGTCGGCGCGCCGCCGATGTCGGTGCCGCACCTCGACACCCGCGTCGTCGACGGCGAGACCGCCCTGCTGTTCGGCCCGTACGCCGGGTTCACGCCGAAGTTCCTGAAGCGCAGCACCTGGTTCGACCTGCCGTTCTCGGTGCGCGCGCACAACCTCGGCGTCATGCTGCAGGTGGCGTTCCGCAACTTCGACCTCGTGAAGTACCTGGTCGGCGAGCTGATGGCCACGCGTGAGAAGAAGCTCGACGCGCTGCGCCAGTTCATGCCCACCGCCAAGCGCGAAGACTGGGAGCTGATCACCGCCGGCCAGCGGGTGCAGGTGATGAAGCGCGACGGCGACAAGGGCGGCGTGCTGCAGTTCGGCACCGAGGTGATCACGGGCGCCGACGGCACCATCGCGGGCCTGCTCGGCGCCTCGCCGGGCGCGTCGACTGCGGCGCCGATCATGCTCGACGTGCTGCAGCGCTGTTTCCCCGACCGGTTCGCCGACTGGGAGCCGACGCTGCGCGAGATGATCCCCTCCTACGGCACGAAGCTGTCCGACGACCCGAAGGCGGCGGCGGCGTCGCTCGCCGAGACCGCCCGCGTGCTGCAGCTGCAGGCCTGAGACGACCCTCGCGGTCGGAGTGCGTCGCACTCGAACGCATCTGCCTGATGCCGCCGCGCTGAGCCGGGGCTACACTCCTCGTCCATGGACATGCTGACGGGGGATCGGATCGCTGCGGCCGGCCTGGCCGACTGGCGCAAGCTGGGCCAGGGGGTGCACGCCCGCTACCTGGTCGACGGCTTCTCGACCGCGGCACGCTTCGTCGTCGCGGTGGGCGAGGCGGGCGATGCGCTCGGTCACCACCCGCGCGTATCGATCGGCACCGGGCACGTCGATCTCGAGGCGGTCAGCGACGACGCGATCTACCGCGACGACGACGGCACCGAGTACGTCGTGGAATGGGTGACGCAGCAGGACGTCGACCTCGCGCGACGGATCACCGAGATCGCCGCCGAGCTCGGGCTCGTCGCCGACCCGGCATCGGTCAGCGAGATCGAGCTCGGCCTCGACACGGCCCGCTCGGCGACCGTCGCGCCCGTGTGGGCCGCCCTGCTCACCGGCGACGCCTCGTCGCAGGGCCGCGGAACCCCGAGCGACGAGATCCGCGACGCCACCGGGAGGGTGCCGAACCTGTGGTTCGGCGACGGCGACGACCGGGAGGCTTCCCGTCAGCGGTTCCACCTCGAGGTCTACGTGGCGCCCGACGTCGCCGAGCAGCGGATCGCCGCCGCGCTCGCCGCCGGCGGTACCGTCGTCGACGACCGCGAGGCGCCCGGGCTCACGGTGATCGCCGACCAGGACGGCAACGAGGGCGTCGTCTGCGTCGACGTGTCCGCGGCGCCGCCGGTCGAGTAGCGCCGCCGCGGAGCACGCGTCTCGACCGGCGGATGGAGCGTCCTCCCAGCGAACCCCCTGGTGCGATCGGATGCCTCGTGCTACCGTCGTACCCGCTATGAAGTGAGCACATCCCATCGTCCCGCGCCTGAGGCGCCGTTGACCCCGGGTGTGCTCTTCCACTGATCGCGACAGTCTCGCGTGCACCCGATTCGTCGACGGCGAATGCCCGGCGGGATCCATCCTCCGCTCCCGGGGCGCCGCGCGTGCCGCGGCGTCTCGGGAGCCGGCTCGCGAAACGGGGCATCCATGGCTGTACGTCTTTCCCATTCCGACCATCTGCGCGCCGACGGCCTGTCCGTCGCCTACGGGGACCGGCGCGTGTTCTCCGACCTCGACCTCACCGTCTCGCCCGGGCAGCGCCTGGGCCTCATCGGCGAGAACGGCGTCGGCAAGTCGACCCTGCTGGCCCTGCTGGCCGGCACCTCGGCCGACCAGGCCGTCGTCGACGGCCGTCTGGCACGGCCCGAGCGCACCGGCCTGCTGCTGCAGGAGCCGCCGTACCGGCCGGGCGATCGCATCGGCGAGGTGCTCGAACGGGCGCTCGCCGAGGTGCGGGCCATCGAGCGCGAGCTCGATGCGGCCGCGTCGGCGCTCGGTGATCCGGGCAACGCGGACGACGACGGCGAGGCCGCCGCTGCGGCATCCGCTCGGTACCAGGCCGCGCTCGACGCGGCCGAACGCGCCGAGGTCTGGTCGGCGCCCGCGCGCCGCGACGAACTGCTCGAGGGCCTCGGCATCTCGGGCATCGACCCCGACCGCACGGTCGGCGAGGTGTCGGGCGGTCAGCGCAGCCGGTTCGCGCTGGCGGCGCTGCTGCTCGCGGCGCCCGACGCGCTGCTGCTCGACGAGCCGACGAACCACCTCGACGACGCGACCGCCGCGTTCCTCGAGACCCGGTTGCGCGCCTGGCGCGGACCGGTGGTGTTCGCGAGCCACGACCGCGAGTTCCTCGACCGGGTCGCGACAGGCCTCGTCGACCTCGACCCGGGTCGGGCGGGTGCGCTCGCGCTCGCGCGGACCGGTTCGGGCGAAGGGCCGGACGGCCTGTCGCCGTCCGACGGTCTCGCGTCCGCGGGCGGCCAGGTGTTCGGCGGGAGCTTCTCGGAGTTCCTGCGGGTGAAGGCCGACGAACGCGACCGGTGGCAGCGGCAGTACGAGGCAGAGCAGGACGAGCTGCGGCGGCTGCGCCTCGCCGCGGCCGACACCGCACGGCAGGTGTCGCACGGCCGCGGACCGACCGACAACGACAAGTTCATCGCCAAGTTCAAGCACTCGCGCACCGACCAGGCGGTGTCGCGCCGGGTGCGCAACGCCGAGGTGCGGCTCGCGACGCTCGAGCGCGAGCAGGTGCGCAAGCCGCCGGCGCCCCTCGAGTTCGCGGGCATCCCGTCGGGTGCGCACGCGCTCGGCGAGGCATCCGGCCAGCTGGCCCAGGTGACGGATGCCTCGGTCGGCGACCGGCTCGTGATCGGCACGCTCGCGATCGCCCCCGAGACCCGCCTGCTCGTGACGGGCGCGAACGGAGCCGGCAAGTCGACGCTGCTCGGCCTGCTCGCCGGGCGCGTCGCGCCCGACCGGGGCACGGTCACGCTGCGCAAGGGACTGCGGGTCGGCCTGCTCGAGCAGGATGTGCGGTTCGCCGATCCGGATGCCTCGCCGCGCACGCTGTACGCGCGCACGGTGGGGGAGCGGCGTGCCGAACAGGTGCCGCTCTCGGGGTTCGGCCTGCTGGCGCCGCGCGACCTCGATCGGCCGGTCGGCGTGCTGTCGACCGGGCAGCAGCGCCGGCTCGCGCTGGCGCTCGTGATCGCGCGGCCGCCGCACGTGTTCCTGCTCGACGAGCCGACGAACCACCTGTCGCTCGGGCTCGCGACCGAGCTCGAGGAGGCGCTGGGCGGCTACCCCGGCGCGGTCGTGATCGCGAGCCACGACCGGTGGCTGCGCCGGCGCTGGGCGGGCGAGGAGCTGCGGCTCGACGCGGGCCGCGTGGCGGGCGCGTCGGTCGCTGCGTGACGGACGAGCCGGGAGTGCCGGGCGCGCCGGGTTGCGGGAAATTCGAACATGTGTTCGAATGTCGGGGTGCGGTGGAGCGGGCAGGAGTTGGGCGTCGAGCAGGTCGACGCGCTGCCCGGGCTGGCGCGGCTGAACAACCTGGTGCGCTCGGTGCAGACGCCCGAGTTCGCCGGCATGACGTTCCACGAAGTGCTCGCCAAGTCGGCGCTCAACCGCGTGCCGGGCCAGTCGTACGTGCCCTTCGGCTGGACGATCAACCCCTACCGGGGCTGCAGCCATGCGTGTGCCTATTGTGTCCACCCCGACACCATGATCACGATGGCCGACGGACGCGAGTGCCGGCTCCGTGACATCCGCGTGGGTGATGAGGTGCTCGGCACCCGAGTCGACGGCCGGTACCGCCGGTACACGCCCGCGAAGGTCCTCGCGAAATGGACGACGCGGAAACCTGCCTACCGTGTTCGCCTGGCCGACGGCACGACGATCATCGCGAGCGGTGACCACCGATTCCTGACCGAGCGGGGCTGGAGGCACGTCACCGGCGCGATGTCCGGAGCGGGGCAGCGCCCCTACCTGACGACGTCGAACCGTCTCATGGGGTTCGGCCGGGCCGGCACTCGAACACAGATCCCGATCTTCTCTGAGGACTATGCCCTCGGGTACCTCACCGGCATGATCAGGGGCGATGGCATGGTCTTTCGCGGCGACTACCGGCGTTCGAACGGTGGGATCAACCGTGTCAGCCAGTTCCGCCTCGCGCTGGCCGACCTGGAGGCGCTCGACCGAACGAGGGGATACCTGCGCAGGTACGGAATCGACCTCCCCCGTTCGAATTCGCTCCGGCAACTCCCACGCGGAGGCGAATGGTCGGCATCCGCACCGCGCAGCGTGCGCATGTCGAAACCATCGAATCGCTCATCGCATGGCCCGACGCGCGCTCGGCAGGATGGGACGCCGGCTTCCTCAGCGGCGTCTTCGATGCCGAGGGGTCGTGCAGCGGTGGCATCCTCCGTTTCAGCAACTCCAACGAGGAGATCCTCACGTCGATCGAGCGGGGGCTCGCTCGGTTCGGTCTGGCTTCCATTCGCGACCCGGTGCGGCTCAACGGTGTGGCGAACATCCGCTTGCTCGGCGGGCTGCCGGCGCGTTCTGCCTTCTTCGGCATCGTGCAGCCGGCGATCACGCGCAAATTGTCGCTCATCGGGGCGGCGGTGAAGACCGTCGCCGATCTGCGGGTCGTGTCGATCGAGCCGATCGAGGGCGGCTCGCAGCAGCTCGTCGACATCACCACGACGACGGGCGACTTCATCGCGGAGGGCGTGGTGAGCCACAACTGCTTCGCGCGGCCCACACATCAGTATCTCGATCTCGACGCGGGCGACGACTTCGACCGGCAGATCGTGGTGAAGGTGAACGTCGCCGACGTGCTGCGCACCGAGTTGGCGCGGCCGTCGTGGGGGCACGACCCGGTCGCGCTGGGCACGAACACCGACCCGTACCAGCGTGCCGAGGGCCGGTACCGGCTGATGCCCGGCATCATCGACGCGCTCGCCTCGAGCGGCACGCCGTTCAGCATCCTCACCAAGGGCACGCTGCTGCGGCGCGACCTGCCGCTGCTGACGGATGCCTCGCAGCAGGTGCCGATCGACCTCGCGATGTCGATCGCCGTGTACGACGACGACCTGCAGCGGTCGGTCGAACCGGGCACTCCGTCGACCGATGCCCGACTCGCGACGGTGACGGCCGCGCGCGACGCGGGGTTCGACTGCACGGTGTTCCTGATGCCGATCCTGCCGTACCTCACCGATACCCGGGCGCATCTCGACGATGCGCTGCGGCGGGCGAAGGCGGCCGGCGCGACCGGCGTCATCCACTCGGCGCTGCACCTCAGGGGCGCGGTGAAGCCGTGGTTCCTGCAGTGGCTCGAGCGGGAGCACCCCGAACTGGTGCCGAAGTACCGGGCGATGTATCCGGGGGCGGCGGCCTACGCGCCGAAGGCGTATCGCGACTGGCTGGCCGAGCGCATCCGCCCGCTCATCCGGGCGCACGGACTCGTGCGCGTGCGCGAAGATCCGGCGACCGGGGGCGTGCGCTTCACCGCCCGGTCGGCCGGCGCGCGCATCGGCCGACCGGGCGCTCCGGGTCTCGCCCCGCCCGCCGCCGGCGCCGTCGGACCGGCCGCGCACGACACCGCGCCGACCCTCTTCTGACGCCCCGCACACGATCACCGCCGACACAGAACCTGCGCGCATCCGCGCTCGATGGGATAATCCGGACAGGCCGGTCCACCGGCCGTACGCACAGACGCGTCGGACCCGAACGGAGGCGGCATGGCGTTGGGGTTGCCCGATCACCTCTCCCGGGGCGTCATGAGCCGCGCCTTCGCCCGCGCCGGGCACGCTGCCGCGCTCGTCTGCGTCGCCGTCGCCGGCATCGTCGGCCTCGTCGTCGCGATCGGCGCCGTCGAGCCGCGCGGGCTCATCGCGTTCGGCGTCGCGCTCGCGTTCGCAGGGCTCATCGGACTCATCGACCTGCGCCCGACGATCACGAACACGCTCGTCTACCTCGCCGGCGGGACGGCGATCGTCTTCGCCGCCGCGGTGCTCGTGATGAGCCGCGACGACCTGTTCACCGACTCGAACAACGTGCTGCTCTCGCTTCCGCGCACGGCGCTGATCCTCGTCGGCGGCGCCGGCATCGGCACGGGCATCGCCGTGGTCTGGGCGTCGCTCGGCTGGGCGCTCGGCGAAGCGGTGGTTTTCGTGGCGTGCACCATCGTGGGCGGCGCGTGGGTGATCAACGTGCCGTCGCTGCTCGTCCTGCTGATGCTCGTCGCCATCCGCAGCTTCGACGGCCTCGCACGCCGATCGCAGCGCCAGCGGGCGATCGGCCTCGCCCGGGCCGGTCGCCAAGCGCGCGAGCTCGCCCTCCGGCACGAGTACGAACTCCGGGCCACCGCACGACTGCACGACACCGTGCTCGGACATCTCGTGGCGATCTCCGACGCCGGTTCGGGGCCGGTGAGCGACCGGTTGCGCGCCGGCATCCGGCACGACCTGGGGCTCGTGATCGGCCGCGACTGGGCCGTCGATCGCCGGGGCGAATCCGCGCCCACGGCGACGGTCGGCGACGCGCTGCCGCCCGAACTGCTGCCGCTCGCCTTCACCGCGATGGCCGACGCGAGCCTGCGGGTGCGCGTCACGGGCGACCTGTCGGTGCTGTCGCGGGTGCCGCCCGAGCAGCTCGCCGAACTCGACGCCGCGGTCGCGCAGTGCATCGTGAACGTCGCCCGCCACGCGCAGGTCGACGAGATGGAACTCGCGGTCGGCGTCGGCGGCGGCGAAGTGACGGTCGCCGTCATGGACAGCGGCGTCGGGTTCGACACCTCGCACGTGCCCGAAGACCGCATCGGCCTGCGCACCTCGATCCGCGCCCGGGTCGAGCAGGCCGGCGGCACGGTGCGGCTCTGGTCGACCGAAGGCATCGGCACGACCGTCGTGCTCACCCTGCCGCTGGAACCCCACGACGATCGTCCGACCGCGGGGGAGGCGAACGCATGAACACCGGCCTGCGCATCACGCAACAAGAGCTCGATCCGCTCGGCGCCGTCGCGGCGCGGGGCCTCGTCCTGACCGGCGCGGTCGCCGCGACCCTGCTCGCCACCGGGCTCACGCTCGTGCACGCCGGTGAACTGCGCTCGGCGCCCGCGGCCGCGCTCGGGGTGCTGCTCGTCGCAATCGCCGGCGCGATGGCCGTCATCGGCACGTCACCGGCACGCGGCCCGTTCACGTCGGAACGGCTCGGGCTGGTCGTCGTGCTCGCCGGCGGCGGCGCGATCGCCGAGTTCGTGTCGACCGCCGGCGAGGACCGCTACCTGTACGACGATTACGGGGCCGCGGTGGTGGGGCTGCTCATCCTCGTGCTCGCACCGTTCTGCAGTTGGCGTGCGCTCGCGCTCGCCGGCGTGCTGTCGGCCGCCGTCCTCTCGATCCTCGTCGTCGGCGGCACGTCGATCGTCGTGCCCCTCGGCCCGCTGCCCGCGACGATCCTCGTGCGGGTCGCGGTGGTGCTCGCGATGTCGGCCGCGGCGGCCGCGTATTCGGCGTCGCTCGCAGCCGACGTGCTGCGGTGGCAGCGGGAGGCGAACCGCGCCGCGCTCGCCCGCGCGGTGGCCGCGGCATCCGGTCGCTCGCGCCCCACCGCGGGGCGCACCTCGCCGGTGGCCGTCCTCTCAGGCGAGGTGCTGCCGTTCCTCGCCGGGGTGATGACCTCCGACCGCATCAGCGTCGACGACGCCGACCGCGCCCGCGATCTCGCCGAGGCGCTGCGCCGGGCCGTGCGCGAGGGCGTCGAGGCGACCTGGCTCGACGATCTCGCGAGCGCGCTGACCGCCGACGAAGGCATCGCGATCGAGGTCGCCGACGAGGCATCCGATGCACGAAGCTTCACCGAAGACCAGCGCTCGGCCGTCGCTGCCCTGCTGTCGTGGCTCGCGGGCGGCGGCCGCACCTCCGCGGTGCGCGTGGTCCTGCGTCGCCAGGAGGGCGCCGGCACCTCCGCAAGCCCGCCGAGCGTGCGCCGCGCCGCGCGCCGGTTCGCGCTCGACGACGCGGCCAGCAGCCTCGGCCACGTCGTCATCGACGCGACACCCGGCCCGCGGCCGCCGAGCCGTCGCGAACTGCGCCGCTTCGCGTCGATCGCGCGCGCGTTCGGCATGGGCGCTCGCACCGCCGTCACAGGAGAGAATGTGATGGTGGAGTTGCGATATGTCATCGAGTGAACGGGTGCGCGACTGATGGCGAAGCTGTACTTCCGATACGGCGCGATGAACTCGGGCAAATCGACCGCCCTGCTGCAAGCCGCGTTCAACTACGAAGAACGCGGGCACGAGGTGCTGCTCGCCAAACCGGCGGTCGACACGAAAGGCGACCGCGAGATCGTGTCGCGACTCGGCGTGACCCGCGAGGTCGACTTCACGATCGGCCCAGACGACGAGGTGCTGCCGCTGTTCGAACGGCAGCGGGCCGCGGTCGTCGAACGCACCGGGCGCGACGTGAGCTGCCTGCTCGTCGACGAGGCGCAGTTCCTCACGGCGAACCAGGTCGACGATCTGCTGCGCATCGCCCTCATGGACGACGTGCCGGTGCTCGCCTACGGCATCCGCACCGACTTCCAGACCGTCGCGTTCGGCGGCAGCCGGCGCCTGCTCGAGGTGGCGCACTCGCTCGAAGAGCTGAAGACCATCTGCCGGTGCGGGCGCAAGGCGATCTTCAACGGCCGGCTCATCGACGGACGCTACGTCTTCGACGGCGACCAGGTCGCGATCGACGGGCAGGATGTCACGTACGAGTCGCTGTGCGGCGCCTGCTACCTGCAGGAGTCGGGCGGGGTGCTGAACGGGCGGCACTGAGGCGTGGGCGGGCGGACCTCGCTCGCGCTGCGGCCGGTGGGGACACCCGCAGCGTAGAGCCGAACATTGCTCGGATACTAGCCCGCAAGCGGGGAGAGCCCGCGGCTCGTGCCTCCGGCGGCGGTGACTCAGGGCGGTTCGGATGCCTCAGCTCACGACCAGCAGGACGAGCAGACCGTTCGACACGGCATGCGCGATGATCGCCCCGCCGATGCGGCCGGTGAGCGCCGCGAGGATGCCGCACCCGAGCCCGACCGTGAACGAGCTGAGCTCGAGCACGACTGCGGTGCCCGGCGAGGTGGCCTCGAGCAGGTGCAGCAGGGCGAACACGAGCGCCGTCGCGACGATGCCGATCGCG
The DNA here is from genome assembly GCF_022811705.1 of Agromyces larvae. Classification (NCBI taxonomy): domain Bacteria; kingdom Bacillati; phylum Actinomycetota; class Actinomycetes; order Micrococcales; family Microbacteriaceae; genus Agromyces; species Agromyces larvae. The sequence goes on from NZ_CP094528.1 coordinate 98,956, forward strand.
GCCGCCGTACGCGGGCGGGCGCTGGCCGCGCGGGAGCGGTCGGTGACTGCGCGCTGGGTGAGTCCGCGGAAGAACACCTCTTCGATGAGCGGGCCGATGAGCACCGGTGCGACGAGCAGGGTGAACCAGGCCCACGCCGGGTCGACGCCGAACGCGACGCCCGATCCCGACATCCGCCCCCAGACGGCGGTCTCGATCACTGCCGAGACCCCGCGCACAAGGCATCCGACCCCGAAGCCCCAGAGCAGGTCGATCCACCGGAACCGCAGGCCGAGGTCGTGCACGAACGATCCGCTGCCGTGCCTGCGCACCGCGACGACGACGGCGATCGCGAGCGGGATCCAGACGACGAGGTAGGCGGCGAACAACTGCACCGGCTCGGGGATGACGACGGTGCGGACGAGCCATCCCCACGCGACGATCGCGACGATCGCGACGACCAGGGCGACCGCGCCGACGACGAGTCGGCGCCGCGCGTTCGCAGCCGTCTCAGCGGCGTCGTCGCCGAGACGTGCGCCGTCAGAACGGTTCACGTACGTGAGCGTAACGGTCGAACTGTGGCAGCATGATCGAAGCGGACGTTTGCGGCGGGGGCTGCGGGACGCGTTGGGGGGCTTGTGGAGCTTTCGGACTACATCCGGGTGCTGCGGCAGAACTGGATCATCATCGTCGCCTGCGCGCTGCTCGGGATCGGCGCGGCGGCCGCGTACTCGTTCGTGCAGACCCCGAAGTACAGTTCGTCGGCGAAGGTGTTCGTCTCGACATCGACCGGCGGCACCATCGGCGAGATGCAGCAGGGCAACGCCTTCACGCAACAGCGGGTGACGACGTACGCCGACCTGGCGACGACGCCGATCGTGCTGCTACCCGTCATCGACCAGCTTCGGCTCGACGTCACTGACGACGTGCTGGCCGCGAACGTCGGCGCCGTCGCCCTCAACGACACAACGCTCATCGAGATCACCGTCACCGACGAGTCGCCCGCGCGCGCCGCGCAGGTCGCGACCGCCGTCTCCGAGAACCTCACCAAAGTGGTGGGAGCGATCGAGTCCACCGAGAGCACGACGGCCGACGGGCAGACCACCGCGTCCTCGCCGGTGAAGCTCACCCTCGTGCAGCACGCGGCCGTGCCGCAGCGGCCCGTCAGCCCGAACGTGCCGCTCAACCTCGTGCTCGGCGGGCTGATCGGACTGGCCATCGGCGTCGGTATCGCGGTGCTGCGCGCAACGCTCGATACGCGCATCCGCAGCGAGCGCGACATCGAGCAGATCACCGAAACGCCGATCATCGGCGGCATCGTGTTCGACCCGAAGGCGAAGGACCGTCCGCTCATCGTGCACGCCGACCCGCACTCACCACGGGCCGAGTCGTTCCGCGCGCTGCGCACGAACCTGCAGTTCCTGGAGCTCGATCGGCCCGAGCGGGCGTTCGTGGTCACGTCCTCGATCGAGGGCGAGGGCAAGTCGACGACAGCGGCGAACCTGGCGATCGCGATCGCCGACGCCGGCTCGCGGGTGCTGCTCGTCGACGCCGATCTGCGGCGACCGAAGATGGCGCAGTACCTGGGTCTCGAGGGGGCGGCCGGTCTCACCGACCTGCTCATCGGACGGGCCGACCTGCAGGACGTCATCCAGCCGTGGGGGCGCGGCGAGATGTACGTGCTGCCGGCCGGTCGGGTTCCCCCGAATCCTTCCGAGCTGCTGGGCAGCGCCGCCATGCAGAAGGCGGTGGCGGAGCTCGCCCGGGCGTTCGACGTCGTGCTGTTCGACGCGCCGCCGTTGCTGCCGGTCACCGATGCGGCGGTGCTGTCGCGCACCGTCGGCGGGGCGATCGTGGTCGTCGCGGCGGGTCGCGCCCACCGGGGGCAGTTGAAGGGCTCGATCGACGTGCTCGCGAACGTCGATGCGCCGGTATCGGGCATCGTCATCACGATGTTGCCGACGAAGGGCTCCGACGCGTACCGGTACGGGCGATATGGGTACGGATACGGCTATCGCTACGGACCAGCGGCGGAACCGGCGGAACCGACGGTGACGTGACATGCGGGTGCTGTTCGTCTGCACGGGCAACATCTGCCGCTCGCCGCTCGCCGAACGTCTCTTCGCGGCACGGCTCGAGCGGCTCGGTGTCGATGCCGTGGTGTCGAGCGCGGGCACGCGCGCACTCGTGGGCAGCGCGATGACACCCGAGGCGCTCGATGTGCTCGTCGCCGCGGGCGTGGAGCCCCGACCGCACTCGGCGAGATCCCTGACACCCGACCTCGTGCGGCAGAGCGACCTGGTGCTGACCGCGACGCGCGCCCACCGCGCGGAGGTCGCGTCACTCGTTCCCGCGGCATCACGGCGGGCGTTCACCCTGCGGGAGTTCGCACGCCTCGCCGAGTTCGTCCTGCTGAACGGCACCGGCTCCGCGGCATCCGCGGAGCATCCTGCCGCGATGCTGCAGCATCTCCTCCAGGCCGTGCCCGCCCAGCGCGGCCTCGCCGTTCCGCCGGCCGCGCCGGAGGACGACGACATCCTCGACCCGTACGGCCGTGCACCCGACGTGTACGCCGCAGCGGGGGAGCTGATCGAACGCGCCATCGATGCGATCCTGAGTCCGCTCGCTATGCCGATCGTCCGGGGCGACCGTGTCGGTACCTGAGCTTCGCCGCCCCACCCGGGGAGGCCGGTCATGCTGACTCGCGCGGCACGGCCGACCTCGTCGTGGATGTCGACGGCCGACTGGTCGGATGCGCTCGTCATGCGGGTGCGCGTGACCGACCTGCTCGTGCTGCTGTGGGTGGTGTTCGGCACGCAGATCGGATGGCTCGGCATCGACCGCTCCGCGACGGGGTTCAGCGGCTCGCGTGATGACATCGCGATCAGCTACACCGTGCTGTCGCTCGTGATCGTCGTGAGCTGGATGGTGGCACTCGAGCTGTACGACACCCGATCGCCGCGCGTGCTGGGCGTGGGTACAGCGGAATACAAGGCGATCGCCGACGGCGCGGTGCGGCTGTTCGGCCTGGTCGCGATCGTCGCGTTCCTGTTCAAGGTGGATGTCGCGCGCGGCTACGTGCTCATCGCGTTCCCCCTGGGGTTGCTCGTGCTGCTGTTGTCGCGATGGATGTGGCGGCAGTGGCTCGGGATGGTGCGACGCCGCGGCGGGCTCACGACCCGTGTGCTGCTGATCGGCTCCGAACAGTCGGTGCGCACGATCGGGCGGGCGCTCGTCCGGATGCCTGAGGCCGGGTACCAGGTCGTCGGCGTGTGCGTCCCCGGCGGATCAGGTGAGACTCTCGACGGCACCAGCATCCCGGCCGTCCGGACCTTCGCGAACCCGCTCGCCGTGATGCGCGACTTCGGCGCCGACACCATCGTCATCACGAGCGCCGACGAACTCGGCCCCGAGCGGGTGCGCGAACTCAGCTGGGGCCTCTCGGCCGGCGCCGAGCACCTCGTTGTCGCCCCGAGCCTCATCGACATCGGCGGCCCGCGCATCCACACCCGCCCGGTGGCCGGGCTGCCGCTGATGCACGTGGAGACCCCGCGGTTCGAGGGCCGCAAGCTCGTCGCGAAACGCGCGTTCGACCTCGTGGTGGGTGGCGCGCTCGCCGTCGTGCTCTCGCCGATGCTCGTCGGCGTCGCGATCGCGGTCAAACTGAGCTCGCCCGGCCCGGTGTTCTTCCGGCAGACCCGCGTCGGCAAGGGCGGACGACCGTTCCAGATGCTGAAGTTCCGCTCGATGCGAGATGGCGCCGACGCGGAGCTCGCGGCGCTCCTGCGCGAGCAGGGCGCGGGCGATACCCCACTGTTCAAGGTCAAGGAGGACCCGCGCATCACCCCCGTCGGGCGGATCCTGCGCAAGTACTCGCTTGATGAATTCCCGCAGCTCTTCAACGTGCTCGGCGGCTCGATGAGCCTGGTGGGGCCTCGACCTCAGGTACCGGCCGAAGTCGAACTGTACGACCGAGGTGCGCACCGCCGCCTGCTCGTGCAACCCGGCATGACCGGCCTCTGGCAGGTGAGCGGCCGCTCTGCGCTTACCTGGGAGGAGGCGATTCGGCTCGACCTGTACTACGTCGAGAACTGGTCGCTGACCGGGGACCTGATGATCATGATCCGGACGGCTCGCGCGGTGCTGGCGCCGGGTCGGAGTGCGGTGTGACGGCGAGCAGGGTGGCACTTGGCCTGGTCAGCTCACCGACGAGACGAACGTATGCGCCATGCCGACGGGCTTTTTCTGCGAGAACGGGACTCGAGCCTGCTCATCTGCGAATCCGTACGCGACGAGCATCACGATGCGTTGGTGCTGTTCCAGTCTGAGCAGCTGAGCCATGGCCTGCTCGCGTGATCGGATGTCAGGCCAATTGATGCAGAGTGTGGAGACGCCTGGCGCCTCCAGAGCCAGGATGAAGGACATCGCTGCGAGCGAGCCGTCGATGTAGATGAGATGACGGTCGCGCTCATCGGCGAACGCCGAGAGATCGCCGACGATGACCGCGAGGGCGGTCAATCCGTGCACATATCCCGCAGTGCCCATAGGCACCGCAGCGACCTTCGGAACCAGGCTGGGCTCGTCGACGAGATAAAACTCGTATGGCTGACGGTTGCACGCCGTCGGCGATTCCAACGCGATCTCAACGGCCCGTTCGACGATGCTGCGTGGCACCGGCTCCGGACGGTACCAGCGTACCGAAGAGCGTCGTCGCGCAAGATCCTCGAGGTCGTCGATACTGACCCTAGTCGCCTTCGACGCCGGGCGGTCGGGCGCGGCGTTTCCCGCGTTGTACCCAGAATCGTCGACAAGCGGGGACTGTCAGGACAACGGTGGATCTGGATCTGGCCTGACCGAAAGGAAGGGCGATGACCGATGTCATCGAGATGATCGATCCTGTGGCCGGAGAGATCATCGATCAGCAGCAGATCGCCGCGCAGTTGCTCGCGCAGGCGAAGGAGCAGGGCGTGAGCCTGGTCGGCCCGGGTGGGCTGGTCGGGAACCTCACCAAGACGGTCTTGGAGACCGCGCTCGAGGCCGAGATGACCGAGCACCTCGGCTACGAGAAGCACGGCGCCAGCGAGGGTGACAACGCCCGCAACGGCACCCGGTCCAAGACGGTGCTCACCGCGGTTGGCGCGGTTCAGATCGACGTGCCGCGGGACCGTGACGGGTCGTTCCAGCCGAAGATCGTCCGCAAGCGGCAACGCCGGCTGGACGGGATCGACGAGATCGTGCTGTCGCTGACGGCGCGGGGGCTGACCACGGGTGAGGTGGCGGCGCACTTCGACGATGTTTACGGCGCGAGCGTGAGCAAGGACACGATCTCGAAGATCACGGACAAGGTCATCGAGGAGATGACCGAGTGGCAGAACCGCCCGTTGGACCGGGTCTACCCGGTGGTGTTCATCGACGCGATCGTGGTGAAGGTCCGGGACGGGCAGGTGCGCAACAAACCGTTCTACGTCGCTGTCGGCGTCACCACAGCCGGGGAGCGCGAGATCCTCGGGATCTGGGCCGGCGACGGCGGCGAGGGTGCGAAGTTCTGGCTGGGCGTGCTCACCGAGCTGAAGAACCGCGGCGTCGAGGACGTCTGCATCGTCGTCTGCGACGGGCTGAAGGGGCTGCCCGAGTCGATCACCACCACGTGGGAGCTCGCGGTCGTGCAGACGTGCATCATCCACCTGATCCGCAACACCTTCAAGTTCGCGTCCCGCAAGTACTGGGACCAGATCGCCCGCGACCTGCGGCCGGTCTACACCGCCCCGACCGAGGCCGCCGCGAAGGCAAGGTTCGAGGAGTTCGCGGAGAAGTGGGCGAGCATGTATCCCGCGATCCGCAAGCTCTGGGAGAACGCCTGGAGCGAGTTCATCCCGTTCCTGGACTACGACATCGAGATCCGCCGCATCATCTGCTCGACGAACGCGATCGAGTCTCTCAACGCCCGCTACCGACGAGCGGTCAGGGCACGAGGGCACTTCCCGAACGATGCCGCCGCGCTGAAGTGCCTCTACCTCGTGACCCGCTCGCTTGACCCCACCGGGCGAGGACGGGCACGCTGGGTCACGAGGTGGAAGCCGGCGCTGAACGCGTTCGCGATCACCTTCGAAGGCCGCATCAACTGAAATGCGCCAGACCAGATCCACCGTTCATCGGACACACCCCGAACGGGTGCCGGTGGGCGGGGTTCGCCTACTCGGCCTCAGCCTTGCGCGATCGGCGCACAGTGGTGAGCACGAGCACGAGTGCGGCTCCGAGCACGATCGCACCGACGGCGATCCAGATCCAGAGCACCGGCAGGTCGAACCCGGTCGCCGCGGTGCCAGTCGTCTTGCCGGCGGTGTCGGCCGGTACGACGGTGAGTGTGCCGGTGGCGACATACTGCCCCGCCGTCACGGTCACGGTGTACGTGCCCGGCGTGTTCGAGGAGACCTGGTACGACACGGTGCCCGAGGCATCCGTCGGTCTCGATGCGGTCGCGGCCTTCAGCACCGCCAGCGTGACGGCGTCGGGCGCGGTGGCCGTCGACGGTGTGCTGGGCGGCAGGCCGGTGAAGGTCATGGTGCCCACCTGGCCGACCGTGAGCGTCAGGTTCGTGCCCTGGCCGACGTATCCGGTGCCACCTTCTGAAGCTTGTGCGGCCGCGGGCGCTGCGAACAGTGCCGCGGCGGCGACGGCGATCGTCGCCAGGATCCTTCGAATCATGAGTACCGAACCCCCGTTTTGGTATCAGATCGATGCAGGCCACCCCGTACGGGGTACACACAACACGCTCACCATACGGCAGAGTCGCATGAGAGCGCGACCCTTTGGGGTTCGATCGGTGTCATCAACGGCGTCGATTCGATGATCGGCTGCTTGGATCCGGACTCGCCGCCGAGGAATCCGAAGGTGTAGGTCGCGGTCTCACCGGGCGCGAGGGTTGACACCACCTTGCTCAGGGTGTATCCCGTGTCGGACGTCGGATGGTAGCCGGTGGGCTCGCCGTTCAGCTTCACGCCGAGGTTGTAGCTGCCGAGTTCGCTGTAGGCGTGCACCGTGGTGCGGATCGAACCGGGCGGGGTGCCATACCTGCCGCCACCGGTCACATAGGCGGGCAAGCTGGTGGCGGCATCGCCGGGTGCGGTGTTCGTGAGCGTGACGTGGATCTCGTAGAGCGGTAGACCATCGTTACGGCAGGTGACGGTGCCGACGTCGATGCCCAGTTGCAGGAAGCGGTCCATCTTCGATCCGGTCGCGTCGTTGAAGTACACGCCGAACGCCTGCTCGTCGTCGCCGCCTTCGGGCAGTGCACCCACGAGCGAGGTGCCGGTGAGGGCCGCCTGCTCGTTGGCGTCCGCGTTCCAGATCAGGATGCGTCGTTCCGCACCGGCCTGGGCGAAGGCGTCGATGAGTGCACGGGGGTCCGCGCCGCCCGCGGCGAGCGCGTCGAATGCGGCGGCCGCGACCTCGGCGAAGATCGCATCCTGCTGTGCGACCTCGTACCGCAGATACACGTCTTGCAGCAGGAAGGTCACCGCGTTGTCGGCCGATATCACGTCGCCGGTCGAGAGGGTCAGCGGCCCGGTCGCGCGCAGCAGGTAGCTCAGCATCACCGGGTCGACCGCGACGACCGTCTGCACCTCCTGCCCGAAACGCTGTCGCCACATCTCGCGGGCGACGGTGGCCGCGAGTGGGAACTGCGGGGTGAACGTCGCATCCTGGATGTACCGCGCGGTGTTGTCGCCCCAGAGCGCGCGAGTCTCGATCGGCAACTGGACGACCGGCGGGTCGAACCGCGGGAAGTCGCTCGAGCTCGCCTGCTGCACGAGCCCGATGCCGCCGCCGTCGGCGTGCACGAGCGCGAGTGCACCCGGGATGCCGCCGAGCGAGCGCAGTTCGGCGTTGTTCTGGAACAGCAGCAGGATGTCTCGGGGCCCCGCCGCGCCGAGCATCGGCGGCAGCAGGGTGGTGGCGCGGTCGAGCGCGCCGACAACGTCACGCGCCTGCCCGATGAGGTCGACGTACTCGTCGCGGGCGTCGGCGAGCGGGCCGATGACGTCGGCCGCGGCCACCCGCGGCTGCTCGACGATCGCCGCGGCGGTGTCCATCGCCACCCGCGCCTGGTGTGCCGGCTCCTGCAGGTCGACGATCGGCTGCAGGTCGATGCGATTGCCCACGGGCGCGAACCGCGCCAGATCCATGCCCTCGGCGGCCGCGGCCAGCGGCAGCACGGCGCCCGACGCCGCACGATCGACCGATGCCGAGATCGACCGCAACACCTCGAGATTGGGCCCGAGCCCAGGAATCGATTCGTATAGGCGCCAGATCGGGTCGCCGGTGAGCGACGCCGCGGATGCCGCGTGGTCGGCGAGGTCCCGTGCGGTCTTCGGCGCCGCAGCGGCGTCGGCGTCGAGGATCTGCTCCTGCGCCTGCCGGGCGAGCGGCACCGCCGCCTCGAGCTCGTTCTTGGCGAGGAGGGCGCGGATGCCGACCCAGGCCAGCGAGAGCACGAGCAGGGCGGCGAGGCCGACCAGCGACCAGGTGAGGATGCGGCGGGTGCGCTTGCGGCGGCGCGCGGTGCTCGAGCGATGGTGGTGGCCTGAGCCGTGGGAGCGGCCCGAACCGGAGTGTGATCCCCCGCTGGACCGGTGCGCCCGATCACCGCCTGCCGCCCCTTTCTCGGATCCGCGGGAACCGCGCACCGCATCACGTCGGGCCGGCACCCTATCCCCATGGGTTCCACCCGACGACCCCGAACCCCCGGAAGACGGCGTCACGGTCAGTAGCGTAACCCGGGCGTTACGAGGCCTGCCATCCGAGTAACGCACTTCGAAGGTAACCTTGTCCATCCTTCTCCCCCGGCATCCCTACCTCGACCGTCATGCCGTGATCGTGCAATGCCGGATCAATCGGCTCAGTCACTTCGATCGGGTCACAGGCAAACCCATCCGCAGTTATCAGCACGGCCGTTCATGGGCGATGATCCATGTCGACGCGACGAAATTCGGTGACACGGCAGATGGTGGTGGCAGCGGTTCGTCGGCGAGCAGCAGGGCGAGCGGCTCCGAGAAGCGACGGCTGGGACCATGCCCGCGTCTGCAATTCAGAGAGAACCGCAGCTAGCCAATAGCGAACTGCTGACGGGCTCAGCTGAAGAGACTGTAGCGATGAGCGCCTCAACACTTGCGACCGTAAACCGCTCTTCCATATAGTGTGTGACCGTGCGCACGTATGGTACGGGCGAGCGCACCAACGGACCGAAATCCGGGGAGTGAGGTTCGCCTTGTCCGAGCGGAATCAGATCCGCCACGGTATCGAGCAAGTCGTCGAACGCGGAATGTGCATCGGCTGCGGCGCCTGTGCCATTCGTACTGGCGGCGCAATTGCAGTCACCCTCGGGTCCCGCGGCCTGTACCAGGCGAACCTCGCGACAGCGACCTCCGAACAGATCTCTCTCGCAACTCGAGTTTGCCCGTTCTCCGACGCTGCCAAGAACGAGGACGCCCTCGCATCGGAACGATTCGGCGATCTTCCGCACGACGATCGAATCGGCCATTACTCGGCTGTGATGGCGGGCCGCCTGACGGAAGATGACTCAGTCGTCCAGAGCAGCTCGGGTGGGCTGGCCACCCGGCTGCTCAGCGGATTGCTGGAACGTCGAGTGGTCGACTCAATCCTGCACGTCGGTCGCTCTGACGGTTCGGAATTGTTCGAGTACGTCGTCTCGTCGAGCGTCGATGAGCTTCTCAGCGCGCGCAAGTCGATGTACTACGCGACGACGCTCGCTGAAGTCGGTGCAGCGCTGCGGCCCGACAAGCGTTACGCGGTCGTCGGAGTTCCGTGCTTCATCAAGGCGATGCGACTGCTCGCCGACGAAGTGCCTGCGCTGAACCGTCAACTCGCGTTCTTCGTGGGGATTGTGTGCGGACATCTGAAGAGCACGTTCTTCGCGGAGTCGCTCGCGTGGCAAGCGGGAGTGCCGCCATCGAGTCTGGAGACGGTGGACTTTCGAGTGAAGAACCCCACACGTGCTGCGAACCGATATGACTACTCCGCGACTGCGCGGACAGGAGAACGCGTCGTCAGGCCGGTTGCTTCGGCGATCGACGGGTCTTGGGGATACGCAGCATTCCAACCTGAGGCCTGCAATTTCTGCGATGACGTGTTCGCGGAGACCGCTGACGTCGTGTTCGGTGATGCTTGGCTCGAGCAGTACCAGCGAGATTGGCGCGGTACCAACATTGTCGTTACCCGAGACGCGCGAGCGACGGAGATCCTCCGCGCCGCAGAGGACACTGGCGCGGTGGTGCTCACGGATCTCGGTCCGGACGAGGCGGCCCGTTCACAGGCAGGGAACTTCCGTCATCGCCGCGTCGGCCTTCGCGTCCGCCTCGCCGACGACATCGCCGCAGGACTCAGCGTGCCGATCAAGCGTGTTTCCCCCAGCACTGATGGTGTGAGCAGAGGGCGCATCCGGCTGATTCGACAGCGGCGTGATATCTCACGAATGTCCCTCGAATGGTTCGAGCAGGCGAGAGCGACAAATGACCTTGATCACTACATCGATCGGATGCGAACGGCAATCGCTAGGTACCAGCGAGTCGACGCCGCCCAACGTGGTCCGATCGCCATCCTGAGGTATCTGGTACGGAAGGTGCGCGGAACCAAGCGGTAGGAAGAACGTCTCGGAACGGGGTCAGGGGTCCGAACGACCGACATAGAGGAGCTCCACCTCGATTCCGCTCGGTCGTCTTCCCGGTCAGCGGATAGCTCGAATTGCCGAAGCACCCTCATGGGTCATCGGCCGAACTCATCCACCATGAGGCCCCCGGTGAGACGGCGCGCACGTCCAAGCGGCGGTCAGCGGGCGCCAGCAGCGGGTTGGTTCGCTTTGGGAGGTCAGCGCAGTACGCGGCCTTGAACTCCGGGCCGGGATCGTCGGACTCGAGAGCTGTCGACGCCGGGGCGGTTTCAAGTCATCGTCGCAACACCGGGGACGTGAGGCGAGGCTATCAGCGTCGGGAGGACGGCCGCTGGCGATCGTCCTTGGAGGACCTTTCGGGGTCTCGCGTTGAGTTCGTCCTCGACGGCACGGAGGTGTCCGGCGGAGTAGATACTGAGGTCGGTGCCCTTCGGGAAGTAGTCGCGGAGGAGCCCGTTCATGTTCTCGTTGCTGCCGCGCTGCCAGGGCGAGTGGGAGTCGCAGAAGTAGACCGGCACGCCCAGCGATTCCTTCACTCGGAGGTGGCGCGCCATCTCGGTGCCTTGGTCCCAGGTGATCGACTTCAGCAATTCGGCAGGCAGATCGCTCATGCGCGCGACGAGCGCGTCGTGGAGGGCATCCGCGTCTCTGAGCGGCAGATGGAGGAGTCGGCTGGTCCGTGTCTGTCGCTCCACGAGCGTGCCGATCGCGGAACCCTGCTCCTTCCCGATGATGAGGTCTCCTTCCCAATGGCCAAGCTCTGAACGGTCGGCGGGATCGAAAGGGCGGTCGTGGATGGTCAGCATCGGCTGCTCGAAGCGCGGGCGGCGCCGGTCGGTGCCCTGCTGCGCTCGTCGGTGTTGCCGGCCTGTCCGCAGCGGTGATGGCTTGTGCGGGGCGAGGCGGGTGGGCCGCGAGAGCGGCGATCCGGGGCGATAGACGGCCTGGTAGATGCTCTCCGTGCTCAGGTGCATCGTCGCGTCCGTTGGATACTTCGCTCGAAGGTGAAGGCTGATCTGCTCGGGGCTCCACCGCTGCTGCAGCAGTTCGTCGACCTCGGCGAATAGACGGTCCTCGCTGTCGATCCGGGGGACATGGTTGCGGCCGCGGCGGGCGACAGCGTGCCGGTGAGCTTCGAACGGACGGTACCGATCACGACCAGTCGAGTTCCGCGCGACTTCGCGGGCGATGGTCGATGGCGACCGGCCCAGTTCCCTCGCGACTGTACGCATGCTCTTGCCGGCACGAAGAGAATCACCGATCTGGATCCGCTCATCTTCGGAGAGGAACCGCTCGCTGATCTCACGGACGGCAAGACGTTCGAGAGGTGCGACGAACCCGACGACTACGCCGCCACGGTAGGTCTTGTAGCCGCGGGACCAGTTATGCCCTGCCGTCCGCGAGACTCCGACTTCGCGGGCCGCTGCCGCGATGCTCCACCCCCGCTCGCGGAGCTCCATGAACCTTCTCCGCTTGGCCGACTGCGGGCGACGCCCAGGACCCTTCTTCACACGACGAGACGATGACAACACAACTCCCAGGATCTAGGAGGTGTTGCGACCATGCCTGGAACCCACCACGACGAAAAGGGGTCAGATTTCAATCGACGTTGACAAGAGCAGCGGTTGATCATTCGTCGGATGCGCCGGCAAGGCCGGCAGGCAGAAGCATTCCCGAGTTGGAACATTCTGGGAGTTCCGTTGAGCACTGATGCCGGGAGGGGCATCAGTGCCAAGACCGATCTCCCGACAGCGCACGACACAGGTACACGGTCGCCCGTTCACGCTCCCGTTCTATCGTCGCATCAACCCGGTCCCAATCGATGGAACGGTCGACAACCGCAGCGGGAATGGCTGCTCCGGCTTCGACGATCCGATCCTCCAGGCCGAACAGATCCATGAGGCTCTCGAGCCTCGCAGCGCCCCGGAATGGATTGAGGATCGATACGAACGGCACGTGATGAATGATTGAGAGAGCGGTGCCGTGAAACGAATCAGTGATCACGAATCTGGCGGAACCAATCGCGCCGAGCCATGCTTCTACGCTCGGGCGGCGGAATTGCTCTCGGTGCCGTCGAAAGTCCCAGTAGGACCTCGGCGTTGGAGGCAATAGTGAGAAGGAAGCATCGCCGAGGTGGTTCATGATCCCGTTCACCGTCCGACGTGCCGCAGGGTTGTCGTCCAAGACATAGTCGATCACGCGGCCTTGGGGTTGAGGATCCACAGCTGTTGAGGCCAGCGAGATGTAACGTTCGGGCTCCACAAGAAAGGTGGGGTCGATCAACTGTTGGGCACGCAAGGCCCAGTTTTTCCAAACCAGATCCACACCTGATGCCTCGCGCACCGAGATCGCAGTCAACCTTTGCGCCAGTTCTGCGGTCTGAGCGATGAGACCTGCGCCGTAGTCATCGATGTCATCTCGACCAAACGACGCCGCATAGCTGAATCGCGGTCGGCCATCGTCTGGTTCCAAGAACTCGAAGAGATTCGGACGTGGATCTGCATATCGCCGACGCCATACCTGATCGCTCCCAACGATGAAGGCATCGAACGAGTCGACGAGCGCGGCATCAACCCGTTGGCGAGACACATACAGCGGAACGGAGCGGATGTGACGATCTGCGAAGGTTGCGACCCCCCTCCGGTCAGCATCCCGTGCAATTCGCGTGAGCCAACCAGGATTCCGGTACCCCAAGGCAACGATTACTCTTCGGGCGGCCTCCTTGAGTCGCTTCGACGAGTACTTGTCGAAACGATCGGCCCGATCAGCCATCGGGTTTGTACCAAGAACTAGAAGCGCTTGCTGAAGCGCGTAGGCCTGAAGGAGCCCTCCGTAATTGCCGCTCTCGAGCGGGAGAGAGCGGACGAGGACGCGGGGGTGGTATCGGTCACTCAACGACGGCTCCTTACTCACCACGAAGCGAACCGCCCCCTCCTGTGAATGCTCGAAGGATGACCTGGCGGGATACCTGGCGAGCCTGTCGCACTGCAAGTTGTCGGAGGAGGCTGAAGGAGGGTCACGCGGCTTGCACATCTGCGATCGAGATCAACGCCATACTTCCCACCATCGGGCATCTCGATCTCAAGCTTCCTGCCTATCAGCCCTCGCAGTCGGGGCGGATCGCCCGGACCGATCGATTCGGCACCGCACCAAGTAGCGACTGCGAAGACGTGAGATTCGAAGCGGGGTAGCCGCCCGGAAACGTAGGTCATGATGCGGTTTCGGTGTCCCAGGGCAGTTGGGACCACCGTTGTCTCGGGACGAGGTCCGGAGAAGCCCGCAATCCCCAGGAGGCGGGTGCTCGTACTGTCGTTAACCGCCCAGCCTCCAAACGAAACTGTTCTCTGCCGGGGGCTTCGGCTGAAGGAGGCAATATGGACCTGCCATCCCCCAGCAGTGAGCGACACACGCCGACTGCGCAGAAAACTCGGCAGAAGTATCACCCGATCGACCCGCTTGAGCAGCCGGTGGTAGTAACGGCCGAGCCGGCCTTCGTCGGTCGTCGAGACGGGTCGAAGAATGGCATCCGATGATGCCCAGGTGTCCCGACCCGCAGAAGCAACAATCCGTGATGTCGTCCACTCGTGCTTCCCGGCGGAGACTGTGAATGCATTGTCTCTCACGCCTTTCACCTCTGCTGGAGCAGTTGTGCTCGAGTACGCGAGCCGCCCGTACTGGCGGTCGTCGGCAGGATGCACTCTCAGCCCCCGCGACCTATCACTCCCGTGGTTGATCAACGCCACGCGTGCATCGTGGGGTGAGCGAACGACAAGGAACCCGGGAGTGGGCAACCACTTGGAGTGCCATCCAGCCTCGTCTGCGGCTGATCGGGAGGCAAGCGAGCCCGAGGCGGAATTCCAGAATGGACCGCCATCGGGGATCAACATGAAAACAAACCCCTTCGCCAACCAATAGGAGGCGAGCGCGCCGGAATAGCTTTCGACAATCGTTGCGTCTGGTTGAGTCCATCCGCGCAGCACGGTTTGCCGATCTGATTCCAACGACCAGCGCTGAGCGTAGAAGTCATACACGGACTCGATCAATCGGCGTCGATCAATCGAACCTTCTGGAGACACTCCCAGCAGATCCGCAATCCCCAGTGGCGCGCATATTGCAAACCTATAGGTGAGAGAGCGACCGAAGAAGACCGGACTTCCCTCGGCGGAAATGAGGAGCTCCAACTGTGGGAGAAAACGAGCAAGCCTCGTCCCGTACCGACTTCGAAGTCGCTCGTCTCTCGTCAAGAATGCGTACACGGGAAGGTAGAAGTGGAATGCAAAGGCGTTGTAGTAGTCAAACGTGCGGCTACCCCCATCGGAATACCACCCATCGGCTTGATACATCCTCTCCGCTGCACGGAGTGACGTTGACACCACACACTTCAGCCGATCCGGATCGATGCTCGTGAACCGGAGGAGAAACCCAGCAATCGGGAGGCTGAACAGCTGCCAGTTGTTGGTTGACTTCAGTGAGGGCTCCATCGATTCGACGAGGAAGGCCGCCAATTTCGATCGAACGGTTGCGTCAAGCGCCTGCCAGACCCGCGGGCTGATCCACATGGACAGCGCGATGGCGGATGCCTCCACACATACCTGACGAGACGCATCTGAGCGCGACCGCGAGACGTAGCGAGGCCACGCCACTGAGTCGTCAGGTCCGAGTCCTGCGCAGATCTCGTCCACGAAGAAGGCATCGGCGTCGTCCGATTGACAATCGGACGTGACAAGCGAGTGGAGAAGGAGTGCACGAGCAAGGCCCTCAAGACGGTCAACGCGCTTCCCGTGTTCACTCTCAGGGAACCACAGCGCGGGATTGCCCGGTTCGCTGAGCGCTCTGATCGCGCCGTCGCGGAGAGCCCTTCCCGTTTTGCGCCAGTCCTCCTTTGATCGGAACTGGGAGTGAGTGTTCGAGGACCAATCCGCTGCACTTGTCATCTGATCACAGTCTCCACGTGAGGATCATTTGACTTGAGCAGATTCATCCCGCGAGCGCAAGGGTCGCGACTCATCGATATCGCTCGCAGACCACGCGGACATCTGACACCATCGGAGACGTTCACCGAACTTCTTGCGACCACAGGTTGAATCCGTGACGAGACATGAAACGACGCATTGAGGTGTGTTATGAAGCGGACGCTGGCTACGACCGTCCGGAGATCGCTCATCGCGATACTCTCACCGATCGCTACGCTCGTCGTCGCGGGGTGGGTTCGCCCGCGCATTACTCGTCGCCTCCGCGGACGTCAGATGTCGGCAACCGACACCCTTATTGCCGTCCATCGCGAACGTCTCAGCCTTGCGCGGTTCGGGGACGGCGAACTCGGGATGATGCTGAATCCGAAGCTGTCGATTCCATTTCAGACGAATAGTCCGGACTTGGCACAGGATCTCAGAACCACACTCGCAGAGCCCGCGGAGAACCTGCTCCTGTGCTTACCGAGTACCTACAACCTGAAGCGCTCGGCAAATCCTCGGATGGCGGCCCGATGGTGGACGCGCCACGGATCGCGCATTCTCCAGCTCATTCCCGAGTCAGCCACTCGCTTCGGCGATCAAATGGTCTCGCGAATGTGGTTCTTCGAGGAGTACGGGCAGGACGCCGTACGTCTCTGGCGGGATATCTGGGACGGCCGTCAGGCGCTCGTTGTCACTGGGGAGGGATCTCGCTTTGAGCTTCTCGATGAGTTGTTTGACAACCTGCAATCTGCGGATTACTTGTTCTCGGTCGCCAAAGACGCCTACGCCGATCTCGATCGGGTAGTCGACGAAGTCCAGAAGCGAAGCCCCGATCTCGTACTGATCTCGCTCGGGGTCGCGGGCACCGTACTTGCTCACAGATTGGCCAGGGTGGGAGTCCAAGCGCTGGACATCGGCCACTTGTCCGCATCATGGAACTACGTCTATAAGGATGGCCAACGGCCGGAGGCCATGCCGGTCTGGACTGGTCAAGCGAACAACTGAGCGCACAATGAGGCAGGTAGCCTCAGATGGTTGTAGTGATCGTGGGGGGAGTCGCGTAACTATGGTGGTTGTCGGTAGTCCTTCGTTTCTGCGGCGTATTGCTGAGACGCTCAAACGTTTCGTGGGCTGGCAGCTACTGACGATGGAGTTTCTTCGAGACTCAGTCCGATACAAGCGCTTCGCGACGTATAGCGGAAGGCGTCCGTCACGGACGAGTGACACGCAACTCGAAGCGCAGCTCACGATGGCGTATCACAGCGTCGAGAAGGCCCTCTCCCTACGGTCACCTCGTCGACCGTTCGGAGCTTCTGTCGATGCTCGACTATCGCGGTATCTACCGGAAGCTCGAGCCCGCGCACCACAAGCCGCCTATGTCCAATCAGCGGCGGCCGCGCAAGAGGCACTGCACGACTGGAACGTTGGCAACGCGCTCGACGATGGGGTCGCGCCGTCGCCAACTCACTTGGCTGCGGAAGCTCGACTAGACGATCCATTCGCGTTCTTCACCACTCGCCACAGCGTCCGCAATTTTCAAGGCTCAATACCATCAGACGAGATCCTGAACACGGCGATCACGCTCGCAACACGGTCACCATCCGTGTGCAACAGGCAACCATGGCTCGTCAGGTTCTACTCAGGTGAAGCGAAGCGCGGGATACTCCGATATCAGGATGGCAACCGCGGCTTCGGTGATGAGATACCGAAGGTTGCTCTTGTTTCTGTCGACCTGGGATACTTCGTCGGACTTGGCGAGCGGAACCAGGCTTGGATTGAGGGTGGCATCTTCTCTTCGACGCTCGTATGGGCGTTGCACGCCCTCGGAGTCGATACGTGCATGCTGAACCTGAGTTTGCGCAACGGGCGCGCTCAGAAGCTACGAGCAGCAGCGGGAATGAGGCCGTCAGAAGTGCCAATTACGATGATCGCCATTGGATACGCATCGACTGGTGCTCGTGTTGCAAGATCTGTTCGACGACAGGAGACCGAGATCGTGAGATCTGCGTCATAGTTCGATCAGAGGATCCGCTACCGTGACTCTTCTGGTCAATACCATCACCCGGCACTTCACGCGCAACTACGGCTCATTCCTCCAGACGTTAGCGACCCAGGAGATACTCCGACGCGCTGGCGCGACACCACGTTTCATCGACTATCGTCAGTCGAACGTCGACGACACTGGATGGTCGATCGCATCACGAAGCACGGTACCGCGGTTCGGGCAGGTCGCCACGGCACTGTATGCGTCCGTTCGTCACTCGAATGCCCGCCACATGGGACGTGTGTTCGAGAGCTCGATACAGGAGAACCTGACACTTACGAGGGACGTCTACCGGTCGATTGGCGATCTGCGCGCGAGCGATGAGTTCGACGCTGCTTCGGCATACTGTGTTGGATCAGATCAGGTGTGGAACGTCATCCACACTCACGACAATGGGCCGTACTATCTTGAGTTCGCGCCGCCCGGGGCGCACAAGTTCAGCATCTCGTCGTCACTTGGGATGCAACGCCTGCCTAGCGCCGAAGAGGACCGACTCATTCACGCGCTGAGCACCTTTCGCGGCGTCAGCGTTCGTGAACAACAGACCGCCGAGTACCTGGCTGAACTGGGCATCGCCGCGCAGAGTCATGTTGATCCGACGCTCGGCGTGAGTAGATCATTCTGGAACGAGTTCGCGGGTGGAGGAGATGACGTGCAGTCCCCGTATCTGCTCGTCTACCAACTGAATCGAGGTCCGGTGTTCCCTTTGGTTGTGGAGGCGCTTTCAAAGAAACTTGGACTGCCGGTAGTCCGTGTCGAGTACTGGAGCCAGCACCGACGCGGCTCTGGCCGGAAGATCGTTCTTCCCGCGGCCCGAGACTTCGTGAGGCTGTTCCGCGACGCCTCATTCGTCGTTACCGACTCCTTTCACGGAACTGCTTTCTCAACGATCTTCGACCGCGACTTTGTCGTCGTGCCACCGCCGAGATTTGATGGGAGGATCAGATCGTTTCTGTCATTGACGGGGCGCACAGACCTGCTCGTCACAGAACCGGGTGAGGCGTTGGAGGCGGCGACCGCCGCGGCACCAACTCTCGTTATTCGCCGCATTCTCGATCATGAACGGCGGCGCCTTCAGGACTACGTAGGGTCGATGGTTGCCGCCGCTGGCGAACATCGATAACGGTGCGCACGGATTGTGGGACGCGCGCATGTGAAACGTCGCTCGCGGGAGTTCGTCAGACCGCGCCCTGCGTCGTCCATCGGTTTCGTCCTATGTGGCGGAAAGCTCGTTTTGCAGAGCGAGGTGCAATCTTCGCCGCAGCACACGTCACGAATGCGCGTCGATCACTCGCGCCTGTGAGCAAGACCTCACGCCAGGTCACCATGGTCGGGAGCTGCTTCGCGAGTTCGCTCGCGCCAGTCGGGTACCTCCAGGCTTCGCGCAGGGCACGCGCGATGATGCTACATCTGAAGCGGGCGTGCGCATGCCGAAACCTTCTCGTATTAGGAAATTGCCCGAGTGACGCAGCCGCGATCCCAAGCAGAACGAGAAAGTTCTGAGGTTGAGGATTGCCTCCGTTGCTGATGGAACCATCCCGTTGAACATAGGTATAGAGAACTTCGGGTACAGTGACAATGCGGCGCAGCTCCGGAAGCACCAGCAGTACGCCAGCGTGATCGGACTTCGAGCGCAGGGGCGGGAACGGGTTGAGGCCAAGCACATCGCGTCGGAACAACTTGTTCCAAAGTGCACCAGAACCGGCCAGCAGTGATTCGACGGCTTCGATGCCCTCCAAGACGTTCTCGTTCCGGTATCGCACCACGAACTCGTTGGATGACCAGTCTGAACCGAAACGATGGACGGCACTACATACGGCCAGATCGGCACTCCTTCTTTCGAGCGCGTCGACCGTTCGAGCCAAGAACCCATCGTCCCACGCGTCATCGACGTCGACGAACCAGACGTACGTCCCGGTCGCAAGAGCGAGGCCGTCATTGCGAGCGCTTGCGACCCCGCCATTCACCGGCAACTCGATTACGCGGACTCGCACGTCCTGCCTGGCTACTGACTGAGCAAGATCTCGAGTCCGATCCATTGAGCTGTCGTCGACAACGATCAGTTCGAAGTCGATGAACGTCTGGTCAAGAAGGCGCAACAGCGCTCCTTTGACGTACGACTCTGCGTTGTACACAGGCAGTATGATCGACACCTTCGGGTGCGATGCTGGCGTCATGTGGCCCCCCTTTCGGCGTTCCTTCTCCGCACACTAAAAACTGACACACCGAGCTCTTGATCGTTCGGCACCCGACCGTCGATGCGCGTGATCGTCGCCGTTGCGATCAACGGCGTAATTGCGTAGATCGCCATGAATGGAAGCACCTCAACCGATTGGTAGGCGAAGCTCTGGACGATTCCACCAAGCAAGCCCGCCCTAAACCAAGGCGCACCCGAGGGGGACGCGAAGACGCTGATGAGCATCAGCCCGTAGAAGGCCACGACCCCAGCGATTCCAAGGCTGATCAGAACTTGAAGAAGGCCGGATTCTGGAGAACCGACTCGGCCGAGAGCACCGAGATTGGATGAGATGTTGGAGTACTCACCGGCATGACTCCCGATGACCAAAGGAGAACTCGACCAGGTATCCAATATGCGCTGCCAAGCCGCGATTCGTCCTGGATTGCCGGAACCATCCGATCGGAAGATACTGAGAAACCGTTCAAGGTACGTGTCGACTGGGAGCCCAAGCGCGAGCACCACCGCCAGGACGGGCAACACGATAGCGACGCGAATCGCGGATCTGAGGCTCTTCGCAAGAACGACCCCGATTGCCAAGCCCACCAGCGTGATCACCATGCCCGAGCGTGAGTAGCTGACTATGGTGGCGAGGAACCCAGCGCACGCGACCACGAGATGCATTCGGCGGCGAGTTGTTGAATGAAGGCCAAGAAGGATGAACGAGAGCAATGACAGGGCAATTGGATAGTGAAGGAAGCTTCCTGTCATCGCCGACGGTCGCGCTGTATCTCGACGCGTACCGAAATCCACGCCCGAGAATACGTCGAGGTTCGCGAATTGCTGCAGCATCGCGACGGCGATCATGAGGAGGGTGACAACCACGATCGATGAGCCCAAACCCCGTGTCGTGGAGAACGAGAAACGTAGGCCTCCGTACACTGTCAGTAGCCCCCCGAAACCGAGCATCACAACGGCGTATGCTGTGGCGGTGCTCGCGCCTGCTGATTCAGATGACGCGAGGACTGATAGGAGAGCAACGACTATCAGAGCCCAGAAGAGCGCTAGGGCGACCCCGAGATAGCCGCTAGATCGTGGTCGGTGGCGTGTCAGAAGCACAAGAGTGAATACGGCAACCGCCGCCGCTTGTATGGCGTAAGCAGCGGTCTTGCCGACAACAATCTCGATCAAACCCCGGCTGGTAACGGCAACAAGCATCAGGAACAAGGCGGTGGAGGGGAACGAGCGCGCCGGTTGATCGGCGGCCACTGCAACGCCACGAGTTCGCTCCACAGCCCGCGACCGACCAGTCAATCGACTGCTCCATCCACCGCCGGCTTCTTCGCCATCGGACGGTTTCTCGTAGCATTTGCGACACTGTGGCTCACCGAAGTAAGAGCGAAGCGCAGCCAGATTCCCATCGACACGATCGCGTCTGCCAGCCGGTGACCGCTGCTCACATGATCGAGATAGAAAATCTCCATGCTGCGGTGGAAGTGGTAGTTCAGCCGCATTGGCCGCCGCCCGCCTGTGCTACCACCCTTCAGATGGTGGGCGACCACGGTGCCATCGTAGACGACGCGCCAGCCCGCCGAATGAAAACGGGCGCACCAATCGAGGTCCTCGCCGTACATCCAGTACTTCTCATCGAATAGACCAACCTCATCCATCGCACGTGCACGTACCAGCATGAACGCGCCGTTAATCGCGTCGACGTCAGCAATGGAGTTCTCGTCCACGTCAGGCCTGACGTACGCCGACCCGCTGCGCCCGATTGCCTTGAGGAGGAAGTACTTCGCGGCCGTCATCGGGGAAGGGAAGGACCGTTTGGATGCGTGATCGAGCGTGCCATCGGCCGTCAACAGCCGGCAGCCCAAGACGCCGATGCTCTGCTCGTTGGCCATGACGGACATCAGGTGGTCTAGGGTGCCCGCCTCGATCTCGGTATCCGGGTTGAGCACGAGAACAAACGGTGCCGTCGTCGCGCGCAGGGCCGCATTGTTCGCCACAGCGAAGCCATCGTTGTGTTCGCGAGCGATGACAAGGACCTCCGAATAGTCGCCCCTGACCACGTCGAGTGTGCTGTCGGGAGAATCGTTGTCGACGAGCAGTACGCGCATCTCACAGGACGGCCGGTGGCGGAAGAGGCTGTCCAGACATTGCCGAATATGGGCTTCGCTCGCGTAGGTGACGATCACCACATCTAGCCCGCAATCGATGGCCAAACCGCCCCCCTCCGGCGCGTTACGAGTCGTGGTGACTCCGCACGCGCAGTGGCGTTGGGAGCGCTGACCCGCCACTCGCAGCCTAGCTGCTACCCGCGCGGGCGGGTCGAGTCTGCGTCGGATCCGGGAAGTGCGACTCGAGCCGTCCGACGTGGGGACTGTCAGGACAACGGTGGATCTGGATCTGGCCTGACCGAAAGGAAGGGCGATGACCGATGTCATCGAGATGATCGATCCTGTGGCCGGAGAGATCATCGATCAGCAGCAGATCGCCGCGCAGTTGCTCGCGCAGGCGAAGGAGCAGGGCGTGAGCCTGGTCGGCCCGGGTGGGCTGGTCGGGAACCTCACCAAGACGGTCTTGGAGACCGCGCTCGAGGCCGAGATGACCGAGCACCTCGGCTACGAGAAGCACGGCGCCAGCGAGGGTGACAACGCCCGCAACGGCACCCGGTCCAAGACGGTGCTCACCGCGGTTGGCGCGGTTCAGATCGACGTGCCGCGGGACCGTGACGGGTCGTTCCAGCCGAAGATCGTCCGCAAGCGGCAACGCCGGCTGGACGGGATCGACGAGATCGTGCTGTCGCTGACGGCGCGGGGGCTGACCACGGGTGAGGTGGCGGCGCACTTCGACGATGTTTACGGCGCGAGCGTGAGCAAGGACACGATCTCGAAGATCACGGACAAGGTCATCGAGGAGATGACCGAGTGGCAGAACCGCCCGTTGGACCGGGTCTACCCGGTGGTGTTCATCGACGCGATCGTGGTGAAGGTCCGGGACGGGCAGGTGCGCAACAAACCGTTCTACGTCGCTGTCGGCGTCACCACAGCCGGGGAGCGCGAGATCCTCGGGATCTGGGCCGGCGACGGCGGCGAGGGTGCGAAGTTCTGGCTGGGCGTGCTCACCGAGCTGAAGAACCGCGGCGTCGAGGACGTCTGCATCGTCGTCTGCGACGGGCTGAAGGGGCTGCCCGAGTCGATCACCACCACGTGGGAGCTCGCGGTCGTGCAGACGTGCATCATCCACCTGATCCGCAACACCTTCAAGTTCGCGTCCCGCAAGTACTGGGACCAGATCGCCCGCGACCTGCGGCCGGTCTACACCGCCCCGACCGAGGCCGCCGCGAAGGCAAGGTTCGAGGAGTTCGCGGAGAAGTGGGCGAGCATGTATCCCGCGATCCGCAAGCTCTGGGAGAACGCCTGGAGCGAGTTCATCCCGTTCCTGGACTACGACATCGAGATCCGCCGCATCATCTGCTCGACGAACGCGATCGAGTCTCTCAACGCCCGCTACCGACGAGCGGTCAGGGCTCGCGGGCACTTCCCGAACGATGCCGCCGCGCTGAAGTGCCTCTACCTCGTGACCCGCTCGCTTGACCCCACCGGGCGAGGACGGGCACGCTGGGTCACGAGGTGGAAGCCGGCGCTGAACGCGTTCGCGATCACCTTCGAAGGCCGCATCAACTGAAATGCGCCAGACCAGATCCACCGTTCATCGGACACACCCCGAACCCGGGATTCCAGAGCGGATATGAAGTACTCCGTGATGCCATCATTCTTGGACGAGCTGCTCATCTCGTTGGCGGTCACAGCAACGTGACTGTGGCTGCGTTACTGCTGGGTAGATCGGGCATAACGTCGACCGACGTTGCACCCGCCAAAGACGGCAGGTTTATCCATCGGCTGTCGCGCGTGCTCGTTCCGGGGAGTGCGGTTCTGGTGGTGCGAATCGTCTATGCTGTGTCGTTCCCGATGCGCCGCGTATATCGTAGGTCTGTGCAACCGATCAAGCACTGGTTGACAGCCTCCTGAACTGTGCCGTTGTCACCGCAGCCCCGCCAGGTTCGCCTGGAGCGCAAAGTCGGGCACAGCGTCGACGACTTCGTCGAACGTGCCCTGCGCCACGAGTCGGCCGTCGCGGAGGAAGCACACGAGGTCGGCCGACATGACCGTCGCGAGGCGGTGAGCAACCTGAATCACCGTGACTTCGCCTGCCAGTTGTCTGATCGCCTCCGAGACGGCGGCTTCGGTGGTGGTGTCGAGCGCGCTCGTGGCCTCGTCGAGCACGAGCACCTTGGGTGAGGTGTACAGCGCGCGGGCGATGCCGAGTCGTTGCCGCTGACCGGCAGAAAGGCGCAGACCGCGTTCTCCGATTCGGGCGTCGAGCCCGCCCGGCCTGGACTCGATCGTGTCGAGCAGTTGAGCGCGCTGGAGCGCCTCGCGGACCCGGTCGGGGTCGGGGTCGTCGGTCCACGTGAGGGCGACGTTCTGCGCGACGGTCGCGTCGAACAGGATGACGTCTTGGGGGACGTATCCGATCGAGGGGCCCCACGAGTCGACGAGTCGGTTGATGGGCACCCCGTCGATGGCGACGGTGCCGATGTCGGGCTCGATGAGGCCGAGGATGACGTCGACCAGGGTGGACTTGCCGGCGCCGGAGGCGCCCACGAACGCCACTGAACTACCGAACGGGATCTGCAGCGAGACCTCCTCGAGAGCTGCGTGCGACTTGTGGTGGAAGCGTACCCCGACCCGGTCGATCTCGATCGCTCGGGGGTGCGGCGGCAGGGTAACCCCGGTGGGTTGGCTCGGTCGGGGGCGATCGGATGCCACGAGGAGTTCGTCGACCACTCGGCGAGCCTGCGGCTCGGCGTACTGCAGGGAGTTCGCGATCGATTGAACCCGGATGACCGACGGCGTCAGCCGAAAGCCGGCCAAGCCGAACACCGCGATCGAGAACAGGGCGTAGTCGGGGCCACCGATGGCGAGGGCGGTTCCACCGATCAGCGCGAACCCGCCGATGATCGCGGCCTCGACGACGTACCGCGGGGATTGCGAGAGATACTGCACCTTCGCGAACGCGGTCGCTGCCGCGCGCCTGGTTCGGCCGACGACCTCGCTGACTTCGTCGGTTTTTCCGCGGAGCACGATCTCTTTGAACGCGCCGATGATCTCGGTGATGAGCCGCGCCTCCGCGAGTTGGTTTTCGTAGACGACACGCCCGGCGCGACGGGTGCGCTTCGCGATCCAGAAGAGCAACAGCGCGCCGACGATCGACATGTAGACCAGGGCGAGCGCGGCGGCCCAGGGCTGCACCGCCGCGAGCACGATGATGACGGCGAGCAGCGTCGTAAGTTCGCCGAGCAGCTGGGTCGCTGGCAGGACGAACTGGAACACTGTCGTGCGAACACTGACCCCAGTGAGGCTCACGACCTCGGATGAGTGCTTCGAGAGCCGCTCGCGCCAAGGGGCACGCAGGTAGGCGGTGAAGAGTTGCTGTGCGAGGTACGCGTCGTAGTGTGCGCTCCGCCGGCTCGCCCAGCGGAGCAGGAAGATCGCTGCGACGCTCTTCGCTACGATGAGCAGGCACATCACCGCGAGGGTGACCACGATCGCTCCGCCGCTGAGTTCGCCGATGACCGGGAGCTCTGCGACCCCTCCACCGCTGAGCGGCGTGAGCACAGCCACGAGCAGCACGACGGCGAACCCGTCGAGCAGCGCCAGACCACCCTGCGCAATCGCATACGCGGTGAAGAATCGGCCGGCGCCCTGGGGAAGCACCGACACGACAGCTCGAAGCGTCGCCAGCACCGACTTCACGCGATACACCCCCCAGCGCGATTCCGTCCGATTGGCCGCCCGGAACCGCTTCCAACCTGCCACATCGTCGCACAAGAGTCCGAGGGCGCGCGGGATCTCCTCTGCTCACTTCGGCCACGAGTTGTCGGTACAGCTGAGATCGGCGGGCTGCGCGCGTCACATTGCCGCCGACCGGCACCCGGCTACCCTGAACCTCGTGACCCCTTCGACCGTCACCACTCCCGGGGCATCCGTGGACGCCCGGCAGCGCAGCCCGCGCCGCCGCCGCTGGATCTGGGTCACGCTCGTCATCCTGCTCGCGGTCGTGATCGCCCTGGCGGCCTGGGTCGGCATCCGTGCGTTCCTCGCGAAGGGCGAGCTCGAGGCCGCGGTGCCGCTCGTCGACACAACCCGCCAGCACATCATCGATGGCGACACGCAGGCTGCCGAAGCATCCGCCCGTGTGCTCGCCGGCCACGCCTCAGAGGCCGCCGCCCTTACCGGCGACCCGGTCTGGCGCGTCGCCGAGCTGCTGCCGTGGGCGGGGGTGAATCTCGAGGGCATGCAGGTGATCGCGGCATCCGTCGACCGGGTGGCATCGGGTGCCGTGACGCCGCTTGCCTAGGGCGTGTCTGACAATTGGATCATTGTCCGGCTGAGAGGCTTGACGCGTGTCGCGGTTTCAGGTGCTCTCGGATGCTCAGTGGTCGTTGATCGAGGGGATGCTGCCGCGCCCGACGGGTCGTAAGGGTCGGCCGTTCTCGGATGCGCGGACGATGGTCGAGGCGATCATCTACCGGTATCGGGCGGGGATCGCGTGGCGGGATCTGCCCGAGGTGTTCGGGCCGTGGCAGACGGTGTGGACCTGGCATCACCGGATGGCGACGGAGGGCACCTGGGAAAAGGTGCACGCGAAGTTGACGGCCGCGGCGGATGCGGCCGGGCTGGTGGATTGGTCGTTGTCGGTGGAGTCCACGATCGCCCGCGCGCATCAGCACGCGACGAACACGACGCGCCTCACAGGGGGCTGGGTCGAACTACACGAATCTGCGGGAAGAGCCGCCTGATCACGCCATCGGCCGCTCCCGCGGCGGCTTGTCGACAAAGATCCATCAGCTCGTGGACGGCAACGGGCTGCCACTGGTCACGCTGATCACGCCTGGTCAGGCCGGCGACTCGCCGATGTTCCTGCCGCTGATGGCACACCTCCGCGTAGGACGTGAGACCGGTCGGCCACGTACCCGGCCGGACGCGGTGCGCGGCGACAAGGCGTACTCGTCCCGCGCGATCCGCTCCCACCTCCGCGACCGCGGGATCAAGGCCGTCATCCCCGAGCCCGACGACCAGAAAGGCCACCGCAAACGTCGAGGATCACGCGGCGGACGACCGGTCGGGCTGGACGCCATCGACTACGAGAACCGCAACGTGATCGAACGCCGCTTCTGCCACCTCAAACAATGGCGCCGCCTGGCCACCCGATACGACAAGCACGCCGTCACCTACCGCGCCGCAGTCCTCCTCCACAGCATCATCGCCTGGACCCAGCAATTGTCAGACACGCCCTAGGTCGCGGCGTCGCTCGACCCGGCGGCGTTCCGTCCGCATGCGGGCCGCATCGACCCGGCACCGATCCTGGCGCTGCAAGCGTGACGCGCTCGACTCGGGCCGCCTCGCCGACCCGGACATCGACCTGATCGGCCCGATCGCCGAGGCCCGCGACGAACTGGTCGCGCTGCTGGCCGATACCGGCGCGATCGTCGACGCGCTCGACCGCGCCACCCGGCTGCTGCCGGCGGTGCTCGGCGCCGATGGGCCGCGGAACATCCTGCTGCTCATCCAGAACAATGCCGAGCTGCGCTCGACGGGCGGTGTGCCGAGCGCGCTCGCGCTCATCCACGCCGAGGGCGGCGCCCTCAGCCTCGCGGCGCAGGCCGACTCAGGCGACACCGGCCGCTTCGACCCGATCGTGACCGAGCTGCCCGTCGAGTCACGCGCACTGTGGGGCAACAACCCGGCACGCTACATGCAAGATGTCGCGTTCCTGCCGCAGTTCCCGCTCGGCGCGCCCATCGCCCGCGAGATGTGGCGGCAGCGGTTCGGTGTCGAACCCGACCTCGTCGTCGCGCTCGACCCGGTCGTGCTCTCGCACGTGCTCGAAGCGACCGGACCGGTGACGATGTCGACCGGCGACGTGCTCGAAGCGGGCACGGTGGTGCAGCGGCTCCTCGCCGACGTCTACGCCCGCTACCCGAACCCTGCCGATCAGGACGCGTTCTTCGCCGGCGCGGCCGCCGCGGTGTTCGAGGCGGTCGCGGGCGGCTCGGCCGGCGCCGCCGACCCGCGCCCTGATCGGCGCGCTCGCACGGTCGGGCGACGAGCGGCGCATCCTGATCTGGAGCGCGGATGCCTCGGAGCAGGCGATTCTCGAAGACACCACGCTCGCCGGCGGTTTGCCCCGAAGCGGCGACGACCGGCAGGCGTTCGGGGTGTACCTCAACGACATGACCGGGTCGAAGATGGACACGCGTCTCGCCGTCGAGATCGCCGCCGGCTCGATGACGTGCCGCGGCGACCGGCTCGCCGAGTACGCGATCGACGTCACCCTCACGAACACCGCGCCCGCCGACGCGGCGACGAGTCTGCCCGGGTATGTGACCGGTGGCGGCGGCTTCGGCACACCGGCCGGATCGATCAGCACCTCGGTGCACGTGTACAGCCCGCCGGGCACCTACAACCTCGGGGTCTCGCAGGGGGGTGCCCCTATGTGTTCTGTCAAGCGGCGACGGGTTGGGTTCGGGCGGGGACTTCGTAGAGGGTGCCGTCGCGGAGCATGGCGTAGAGGACGTCGGATCGGCGTCGTGCGAGTGCGATGAGGGCCTGGTTGTGGCGTTTGCCCTGGGCGATCTTGCGGTCGTGGTAGGCGCGCGACTCAGGGTCTCGCAAGGCGGCGAACGCGGATAGGAACATCGCGCGTTTGAGGGTCTTGTTGCCTCGTCGGGAGGGGTGCTCCCCGCGGATCGAGGATCCCGATCGACGGGTCACGGGCGCGAGTCCGGCGTAGGCGGCCAGGTGCCCGGCGGTCGGGAAGGCTTTGCCGGTGATCTCGGTCAGGAGTCTGGCTGCGGTCCTGACGCCGACTCCGGGCATGCTCGTCAGGACGGGGTGAAGAGGGTGGGCCGCCACGAGCTGCTCGACCTCGGCGGCGACGTCTTCGCGTTGCTGGCGTAGGCCGGCCAGCTGCTCGGCCAGGCGCGGCAAGACGGTGCCGGCCGCGTTCGTGCCGAGGACGACCACGGTCTGTTGCCGCAGTGCCTGGATGAGTTCGCCGGCCCATTCGCGACCCTTGCGGGGTGCGAGTTTGATGAGCCGGTTCCCGAGGCGTTTCTCTCCGGCCGCGGTCATCGCGGCCGGGGTCGGGTAGTGCTGCAGCAGGTCGAGGGTCGCGGGGTGATCCAGCTTCGGGCCGATCACCCGCTCGAGTGCGGGATGGATCTGGGTGAGCAGGCCGCGGATGCGGTTGCTGGCCTGCACGATCTGTCCGGCCAGGTCGTCGTCGAAGCCGCACAGCATCGACAGTTCCGCGATCTGCTCGTCGGCGACCTGGATCGAGCGCAGCGTATGCGGCATGGTTCTGGCGGTCTCGGCGATGATCAGCGCGTCTCGGGCATCCGTCTTGGCCTCGCCGGGGTGCAGGTCCGCGATGCGGCGCATCGCCAGGCCTGGCAGGTAGCCGACGAGTGCACCGGCGGCCTGGGCGACGGCGACCGGTAGGGCACCGATCGTGGCCGGCTGGTCGACGACGAGCAGTACCGGCCCGCGGCCCCTGAGCTCGTCGATCAGCGTCCGCAGTCGGGTCTCGTCGTTGGGCAGCGGCTTGTCGAACAGTCGCGTCCCGGCACGGTCAAGGGCTACGGCGTGGTGTTCGCCCTTCCCAACGTCGAGTCCGATGAAGACTTCGACGTCCGTGTGCCCGGTGATTCCTGTGTTCACGTGCCCCCTCCGTTCATTCGTGATCGACGCCGGCCAGCGCACGGCAGCGCGTCTCGGCATCCACGTTACGAACGGCCTCGGCGACGTCCCGGGCCCAGCCCCTATCAGCGATCACACGCTGCCAGACCAGGCCCGGTGACAACACCCCCCAGATCATGCGTTCGACAGGGGGCAACAATCATGCCGGGCCCGGCTGGCCGTCACCCCACAGCATCCCGGCTACGGGGCCGAGAAGAAAGCAACGGGGGGATGACCCCCCAAGTGCATGATCACCGTTCGGTGCGGCGCGAAAGGGGTGCATCCGATGTTCCGAAAGTTCTTCGCCGCAACAGCCATTGCGGCAGCCGCGTTTGCTCGCGGTTCCCACAGCTGCCCAAGCGCAAGCCGGGTACACCGCCCAAGGGCCGTCGGTGACCACGAACGTCGGCACGTCGGTGACCTTGACGTTCACCGGGTTCCCGCCGAACACGCCATCGACGGCGACCGCGCCCGACGCGGTCACCCTGAGCGTCATCAAGGCCAGCATGTTCTCGAGGCCCACGGATGCCGCGGGGTCGGTGTCGTACACGGCGAGTTCCACCACGCCCGGCACCTCCACCATCACCGTGACGGCGGGGCAGGTCGTCGCAACGGGCACGCTGACAGTGGTGCCCGCTGACGCCGGAGCCGGCACCGGTGATCGGGCACTGATGGGCACGGGCTTCGACCTGCCGGTGCTCTGGATCTGGATCGGCGGCGGCGCCCTCATCCTCGGTGCGGCGCTCATCGTGGTGCTGACGACGGTGCGCAGGGCGCGGAAGCATGCCTGACCTGATCAGGGATCTCGACCGGCTCGCTCAAGGAGCGAGCCGGTCGACTCGTGCCGACTCGCGTGAACGTGCCGACACGCCCGCCGCACCGCGCACCCTTCCGAAACCCGCCCGCGCTCGTCAAGATGGCAGTGCAGGTGCAACAGCCGGCACGTGCGGGTTGCGGCGACAGGAGACTTCATGGGCGAGATCGCGGTAGGGGTGAGCGGGGCCGGGCCCGCGACCGAGCGGGCGGTTCGGTGGGCGGCTGAGCGGGCGGCGGCACTGGGGAGCCCGTTGCGGCTCGTGCACGTGGTCGACTCCGCGATCGAGGCGACGGGCGATGCGCTCGGCAGCGCTGCTGAAGAGTTGCTCGACGAGGCGCTTCCTACCCCCGAGCTTGGGATCGAGCGCCGGGTTGTGGCCGGCGCCCCGGTCATTGCGCTCGTCGATAAGGTGGCGAAAAGGAAGCCAGCATCCGACGGGTCGATGACGTGAAACACCCTATTCTCCCATGGGAGGCGCCGCGATACGGGATCGATTGGCTGCGGACTGTCCGGCGACCCCGGCGCGAGCGTGTCTTCCTGCAAGGGTCAGGCCGTTCATTCAGCTATGTCGGAATGCGCACCCTCCATAACATCGGCAATCACGTCTTTGCGGTTGCGAATGCGGTTCGCCTTGCTGAGCGCTTAGGGGCGGGGACCGTCGTGCTTCCGCAGGATTCCATCTTCAATCCCGGTTCTGTTGGTGCGATTGAACTCACTAAGGCGCGCGTTCCCGATGGCGCAACCGGCATCTTCGGATCGTTCTTCTATTTCGATTCACTCGGCTTCACGAGAACGACGCTCGAGAGAGCACGTGTGTTGCTCGCACTGCGGGACCGGCTCCCGGAGCAGCAACAGTCGGAGGATTTCGTGCTGCATCTTCGAGCAGGAGACGTGTTTCGGCCTCGTCCACACCCACGGTACGCGCCGCCTCCTCTGGACTACTACCTTGCTGCAATCGAGAAGACCGCACCTGCTCGTGTTGTTGCCGTAACCCAGTCCCATGACCACCCGTATCTAAGGGTTATTAGCCTCCACTGCCGATCGCAAGGAATCGATTTCTTGGAGGTGAACGGGTCTGCCGAGGCCGATTTTCACCGGCTTAGATCTGCGAGAACTCTCTGTGTGTCTCAGGGCACGTTCGCGGTTTCGGCCGCATGGTTGTCGAAGAACTGCGATTCGCTGCTGCAGTTCGACCAGGGTCCGTTGCCCCCCTATACGACGTTCTACCCCGAAATATCCCAGCAACTCGGCATTCACGTTGCATTGGCAACTGCAACTGGCCACCCGAGGGAATGGCATGGCACCGCGGCGGAACTGGTCGAACTCATGTCTCGCCGAAACCGCATTGACTGGACTTCCTACGGCCCTGATTGAAGGCCAAGGACTCCAGCAGTAGTCTGGACGCGCTGAAAGCCAGAACTGTGCTGGGGACACAAGAACCATGCGCCCACGTCGCCGCTCCCTCCGCGTTCGTGGCCTGAAGGTGTCCTTGTGATGGCCACGGCGCGCCTGCCAAGCTGAGGCGATGAGCGACATCCTGGAGCGGTTCGGGGTCACCGAGGATCTCGTGGCGGGATCGCTGCGTGCATCCGGGCTCAGTCCCCGCACCGCCGATCGTGCGACGGACGTCACGAGAGCAAGTCTTGAGCGAGCTGTCGAACTGATCACTCCAGTGCGCTGCGGCATCCCGCTCATGCGGATCGGGCCCAAGCGCGACGGCGGATACCTGGTGCCCGATGACCTCGATGGCATCGAGGCATGCTTTTCACCGGGAGTGGCGAACTTCAAGGATTTCGAGGATGACCTCGCACGGCGGTTCGGCGTGAAGTCGTTTATGTGCGACTACACCTCAGACGTCGAACTGCTGAGAACACCGCTGATCGATGGCCTTCAGCGGTTCGAGAAGAAGTGGCTCGATGTGGGCCCGAGCGAGAACAACCTCGACATCAACGATTGGGTCAGAGCGAACTCTTCACCTGGCGCGGATCTGTTGCTCCAGATGGACATTGAGGGAGCCGAGTACCGCAACCTGCTTCACGCGACCGATGAGACGTTGTCGAGGTTCAGGATCATTGTGCTCGAGGTGCACTCATTGCAGCTCCTATTGGAGTCCGAGTTTCTCTACGGCATCTTCTTACCCGTGTTCGAGCGGCTCGCCAGGCACTTCGTGTGCGTTCACGCTCATGAGAACAACTGCTGCACGAGCACGAAGCTGGGTCCAGACCTCATCGTTCCGAATGTGCTCGAACTCACGCTTCTACGACGGGATCGCGTACGGAATACGCCAGTTGAGGTGCAACTGCCACATGCCATGGATGCGCTCAACGTCGTTTCGAGGCGTCGACCTCGGCATCTCAAGGGCGCTATTCGGAGAAACGCGGACGTCAGAGCCTCTCGACGGAATGCACGACGGCTGAGTGCGAGGTGGGCGGTGCTCTATGGCCCGCATCTCGTGTTTCGGAGAATCCCCCGCCGCATCGTCCGCGCCATGCGATCCCGCGCGTGACACGCGCAAAGCGCTGGCACCACGGCCCTCATCGCGTGATGATGGATGCAGGCGACAGGAGACTTCATGGGCGAGATCGCGGTAGGGGTGAGCGGGGCCGGGCCCGCGACCGAGCGGGCGGTTCGGTGGGCGGCTGAGCGGGCGGCGGCACTCGGGAGCCCGTTGCGGCTCGTGCACGTCGTCGACTCCGCGATCGAGGCGACGGGCGATGCCGAACTGCTGCTGGCGGCGCAGTCGAGCGCACGTGAGTCGCTCGCGGTCGCGCATGACGTCGTCGATGCGGTGGCTCCGCAGCTGGAGGTCATCGACGATCTCGAGCAGGGCAACTCGGTCGAGGTGTTCGAACGCATCTCGCGCGGCGCCGACCTGCTCGTGGTGGGCAGTGACTGGCACGGCGGCAAGCGGCCGAGCCGGCGCGGCGTGCACAGCCTGCGCATCGCTGCGGCGAGTGCGGCGCCGGTCGCGGTGATCCCCGACGTCGACGTCACCGGGCGGCGCGGCGTGGTCGTGGGGGTGGACGGGTCGGAGGTCTCCGACCGGGCGCTCGCGTTCGCGGCTGTTGAGGCCGAGCGCCGCGGCGAACCGCTCATCGCGGTGCACGCGTGGGACATCGCCGTCATGGTCGGCGGCGAGTACGGCTACGGCGTGGCGATGGTGGGCGCGGACGCGCTCGGCAGCGCCGCCGAAGAGGTGCTCGACGAGGCGTTGCGCACGACGGCCGCCGCCCACCCCGACCTCGAGATCGAGCGCCGGGTGGTTGCCGGTGATCCGGTGGCGGCGCTCGTCGAAGAGGCGGTGCATGCGTCGCTGATCGTGGTGGGCAGCCACGGCCGGGGTGCGCTGGCCCGGTTCCTGCTGGGGTCGGTGAGCCACGGCGTGCTCGCCCACCTCGAGGTTCCGACCATCGTCGTGCGTTGAGCGATCGGAGCGGATCCGAGGCATCCGGCGAAGACGAACGGATGCCACGAGCCTCCGCCTCGAACGCGGGGCCCGAGACATCCGGGCATCCGCTCGTGCCGCTGCCGCGACGCATCGACGGCGTCGACATCGCGCGCGGGCTCGCGCTCGTGGGCATGTTCGTGGCGCACGTCGCCCCGCCCGCGGCGACCGCCGAGGCGGCCGCGCTGATCGCGATCGCCGACGAGCGCCCGCGGCTGCTGTTCGCGCTGTGCGCGGGGTTCGGGCTGGGGTTCCTCACCGGGGGAACCCGGCCGGTGCCCGCCGGGCCGGGCGGCGCCCGGCGCAGGCTGCGCGTGCAGCTCGCGATCCGCGGGCTCATCCTGATCGTGCTCGGCCTCGTCATCACGGGCGGGCTGCGGCCGCTCGTGTTCGTGATCCTCGACGTGTACGGCGTCGCGTTCCTGCTGATGCTGCCGCTGCTGTTCCTGCGTCCGTGGGTGATGCTCGCGGTCGGCAGTGCGCTGCTCGCGGTCGCTCCGGGCCTCGCGGTGCTCGCGAGCCGCACCCAGTGGGTGGCCGACGCGCGTGCGGCGGGCTGGGCGCTGCCGGTCGACTGGTTCGTGTCGGGGGCGTACCCGGTGGTCGAGTGGGTGCCGATCATGCTCATCGGGCTCGGGTTGGCGCGGCTCGGCGCGACCCGGCCGACGGTCGTCGCGTGGACGGCGGGAGTCGGGGCATCCGTCATGCTGCTGCTGCTCGCCCCCGCGACCGCGCTGCTCGATCGTTCGTCGGCGCTCGACGGCGCGCTCGCGGGCGCGGCGAGCGCCGCGCAGGCCGACGCGATGCACGCCGAGGCGCTGTACTCGGCGGCGCTCGGCGAGTCGCTGCGGGCGGTCGCGAACGTCGGCTTCGCCGCGCTCGTCGTGGCGGTCGCGGTCTGGCTCACCGCGCTCACCTGGCCACGGGTGCGACAGGTCGCGGGGCTGGTGCTCTCGCCGTTCGCCGCGATGGGGTCGATGCCGCTGACCATCTACACGGCGCACCTGGTGGTGATCGCCGGGTCGATCCGCGTCGAGGACGGCCGCTTGACGGATGACTCGTGGCCGCTGCTCATCGGACTCATCGCCGGCAGCATGGTGTTCGCGCTGCTCTGGCGGCGGTTCGTGGGGCGCGGGCCGCTCGAGGAGGCGATCCGGCTCGCGAGCGGTCGGGCGCGGGTGCGGTGAGGGCGGGGCCGCCGCCGGCGGGCTGCCCCGAACCGACACCCGATGGGCACGTGCCCGTAACACGAGCTCGGTAGCGTGACCTCACGGTGGGCGGCCTCCGGTCGCGCGCCGCACCGAGCACGGAAGGTTCGCATGTCGCGCATCATCGCCTCCGCCCGTCGGCTGCAACGACGCATTCGCGCCGGGTTCTCGCCGCGGTTGCACGCGGCCATCGCCCGCGCGGTGCTCGCCGATCCGCCTGAGGCGCGGGCGGGATCGGGGGCGGGGTCGGCACGGCAGGTCGTGATCGCCCCGCCGGGCGGCGGCAACATCGGCGACGCCGCGCTCGTGGGCGCCTACCTCGAGCACGTCGAGGGCGACGTCGTCGTGGTGACGCGCCGCGCCGACGACTTCGACCTCAGCTCCTACGGCGAACGGGTGCAGGTGCTGCCGATGCCGATGCTGCTCTACGGCGGCACCCTGCAGTTCGCGCGCGGGCTGCGCCGGCTGCGGGCGCATGTCGCGCGCGGCACGACGGTCGCGGTGCTGGGTGCCGACATCATGGATGGCGCGTACCACGCCGCAGCCTCGGCCAACCGGGCGCTGATCGCGGCGGGTGCGGCCGAGGCGGGGCTCGACAGCCGCATCGTCGGGTTCAGCTGGAACACGGCACCGCACCCGAAGGCACGGTGGGCGATGCGGCGGGCGGCCGAGGCGGGCGTGCTGCTCACGCCGCGCGACCCGGTGTCGGCGGGGCGGTTGGGCGGGGATGTCGCGGGGTCTCGAGGCGCGTCCGACTCGGTCGGGCACTCCTCGGCCGGCGGGAGCCCGGACCGCGGCGGTGTCGTGCTCGCCGCCGATCTCGTGTTCACCGCCCGCTCGCTCGCGCCGCTGCCCGACGACCTCGCGCGCGCGCTCGACGGCGCCGAGCGCATCGCGCTCGTCAACGTCAGCGGGCTGATCGCCGCGCACGTGCCCGCCGGGGCGAACGCCGCCGTGGTGCACGACCTGCTCGAGACCTGCGACCGGGTGGTGATCGTGCCGCACGTGTCGCGGCCCGGGGCCGACGACCTGCCGCACTGCCGCGACCTGGCCGATCGATTCGCGGGCGATGAACGCGTCGTGCTCGTCGACCGGCTGCTCGCGCCGCCGCAGGTGCGCGAGCTCGCCGCCCGAGCCCACATCGTGATCACCGGTCGCATGCACCTCGCGGTGATGTCGCTGATGGCCGGCGTGCCGGCCGTGACGATCGCCAGCCAGGGCAAGGTGGAGGGCCTCATGGCCCTGTTCGACCTGCCGGCGCTGTGCGTCGAACCCGGAGCCGCGCTCGCCGCCGAGCTGCCGTCACGACTCGCGAAGGTGCTCGCCGACCGCGACGAGATCGCCGCCCGCATCGCCGAGCGCCTGCCCGCGGTGCGCTCGCTGGCCGAACGCAGCTTCACGGCGACGCCGGTGTTTCATCAGGGTGAACACCTCGTTTCCACCTGACGGCGACCCCGCGACGACGGCGCGGCCCGTGTCATGCTGTCGATGAGGCAGCGCGACATCCGAGGGGGAGTGCGCCGGGGATCCGGCTCCTTCCGCGGTGTCTCCCACGCATCGATTCGCCGTCGAATCCTCGAGACGGGTCCCGCGAACAGAGGAGCAGTCGGATGTCCGAGATCAGCCGCCGATCGGTGATCGTCGGTGCCGCCGCAGCCGCCGCGACCGTGGTGGTCGGCGTCGGCGCGGCAGTCGGCATCGGTGCGCTCGCCGACGGCGGTGCCGACACCGGCGCGAAGAGGTCCGCGCCGCCGACTCCGGAGCCCGCCGAGCCCGCTCCGCTCGCCGACGCGGTCGACGCCGTGGACGCGAGCGGCGCGCCCGCGCGGGTGCCGTCGTTCGGCCCCAACGGCACGCACTGGCCGGCGCACACGCCGGTGCCCGGCGGGCCCGGCGTGCGAACCGTCGACGTCGACTGCACCTGGAAGGCGATCGGCGCCGCCATCGCCGCCGCGACCGACGCCGACATCGCCCAGGGCCTGCACGTGCGCGTGCGACCGGGCGCGCTGCCCGGCTTCGGCGCCGCCGCCAGCGCGGCCCCCGTGCTCGCGAACCTCGGCAAGGCGACGTGGCCGAAGAACGTGCTGGTGAGTCCGCGCGACGGCTGGGGCACCGTCACGATCGCCGACTCGATGCGCCTCGATCGCGTGCTCGGCGTCACCTTCGCGCGCTTCACGGCCCGATTCATCCTGCTCACCGACTGCTCGCGCACCTGCGTCGCGCAGACCAAGGTGCAGACCGGCCTGCGCATCACGGCCTCGAAGACGGATGTCACGCAGTGCGACGTGTACGAGGTGGTCATGCCCGACTCGCGCATCGACACGAACGATCCGTTCGGCTACGCGACCGGCGAGGGTGCGTCGCTCTCGGCATCGACCTGGGAGGGATGCTACATCGCACCCGTGTTCCGCCCGGCCGGCGGCGATCAGCACCTCGACGCGCTGCAGATGTACGGGCGCGGGTTCACCCGCGGCCTCACGGTGCGCGACTCCGTGGTGTTCGGCGGGCTGAACTGCGCCCTGCAACTCGGCGGGCCGCACCCGAACGACCCGAACCTCGGCACGCCCTACTTCACCCTCGACCACTCCATCGCCGCAGCCCAGCTGTTCGCGGTGCGCACCCGGTATCCCACGCCCGACGGCGCGCACCAGGCGACCCTCGCGCAGGCGATCAACGGCACGGGGGAGCCGGGCCAGCTCTACGCCTACGACTCGCTCGTGCTCGGCTCGCTCTACGACACCTCGTGGGGCGAGGTGCAGCGCTCGGCGACCTCGTACCTGAAGGCGCGATCCAAGAACCCGTCGCGATCGGGCGGATGGAACGTCGACCCGTCGCTCTCGGAGTGGAGCGCCGCCGACATCGACGCCCTCGCACCTCGGCCCACCGACGACCTGCTGGCGCGCATCTGGCGCTGACCCCGTGAGAGGAGCCCGATGAACGGTCTCGACGTGCTGCTCGCCATGCAGCGTGCGCGCGACGCCGCGTACAGCCGCATCGCCGCGCGGGGGTTCCACCGCTTCGGCCGCGACTCGCGCATTCTGCTGCCGTTCCGGGTCGGCAACGCCGACTTCATCTCGATCGGCGACGGGGTGCTCATCGGTGCGGGCTCCTGGCTGCTCGTGCCGCGCCGCGACCTCGCCGCGCCCGCCATCGTCATCGGCGACCGGGTGCGCATGAACCAGACCTCGATCACCGCCGTCGCCGAGGTGGTCGTCGAAGACGGCGTCGGCATCGCCCGCGGGGTCTACATCTCCGACCATTCGCACGGGTTCGACGACCCCGACACGTTCATCCGCGACCAGCCGATCGCGCGGGTCGCACCCGTGCGCATCGGCCGCGGGGCCTGGATCGGCCACAACGCGGTCGTGCTGCCCGGCGTCACGATCGGGGCGGGCGCGGTGATCGGCGCGAACAGCGTCGTGCGCGACGACGTGCCGCCGCGCACCGTCGCGGTCGGCAGCCCCGCCCGAGTCGTGCGGAGCCTGGCCGCATGACCCGCGCCGACGACCTCGTCGAGCCCCAGGCCGCCGGGACCGGCGCCGCCGACGGCTCGACCGCACCGCTCGACGTGGTGTTCACGTTCTCGTACGAGACCTG
This sequence comes from Agromyces larvae, assembly GCF_022811705.1. NCBI lineage: Bacteria > Bacillati > Actinomycetota > Actinomycetes > Micrococcales > Microbacteriaceae > Agromyces > Agromyces larvae. The sequence goes on from NZ_CP094528.1 coordinate 137,670, forward strand.
GAACGACGCGTGCCGGCGCGGCATGATGCGCCCGCCCGACCGGCTCGCCGGCCACCTCATCGACCACCCCGGCGTGCGCCGCCTCGTCGTCGCGAACCCGTGGCGGTGGGCGCCGACGGCCGCGGGCCGCCGGGTGCTGCGGCTCGACGAGCCGTTCCCGTCGGGCCGCGGCCGCCGGCTGCACACGCCGCTGCGGCTCGGCCGGCGCGACCCCGAGGCGCTCGCCGCCGTCGAGCGGTCGTACCGCGCGTACGGCCGGTCGATCGCGCGGGCTGCGGCCGACCTCGACACCCCGGCGGTGATCACGGCCAACCCGCTCGCGGCGGGATTCGGCGACTTCTCGTGGGCTGGGCGGGTCACGTACTACGGCCGCGACGACTGGTCGAGCTCGCCCGCGCGTCGGGAGTACTGGCCCGCCTACCGCGAGGCGTACCGGCGCATCGCCGACACGGGGGTGGCGGTCGCCGCCGTGTCGCAGCAGATCATCGACCGCATCGCGCCCACCGGCCCCCACCTGGTCGTGCCGAACGGGGTCGAACCCGGCGAGTGGCTGGGCCCGGCGCCGGCGGCACCCGACTGGTTCGACCGCATCCCCGCCCCGCGCGCCGTCTACGTCGGCACGCTCGACTCCCGGCTCGACGTCGAGGGCATCGAGTCGCTCGCCCGCGCGCGGCCCGACGTGCAGCTCGTCCTCGTCGGCCCCCAGCCCGACCCGGGCTACCTCGCCGGCGTCGGCACGCTCGAGAACGTGCACGTGCACGCCGGCGTCGGGCGCGCCGAGCTCGCCGCGACCCTGCGCCACGCCGAGGTCGCCCTGCTCGCCCACCGGGTGACCCGCCTCACCGAGGCGATGAGCCCGCTGAAGGTCTACGAATACCTCGCCGCCGGCGCCCCGGTGGTGTCGATCGACCTGCCCCCGGTGCGCGGACTGGGCGACCGCGTTCGCCTCGTCGACCGGGTCGCCGACTTCGTCGACGTCATCGACGACGCGCTCGCCGACGGGCCCGCGGCAGAGCCCGAGCGGCAGCGGTTCATCACCGAGAACTCGTGGGAATCCCGCCATCGGGCGGTGCTCGGGCTCGCACTCGGCAACCCGAATATGACCGGTTGATGTCGACCGGCGATCGATCAGGTTAATCTCCCCGCCGACCGCTTCCGCGCCGTCGACCGGCTTGCCTAGCGTGGGTTTCGTCGCACCGAAAGGGCTACCCGGCGACCGGAGCATCCTCACCCGAAGCTCCGCTGACGACACCCGAACTCCGCACCACGCACCACTGTCTCGTCGCCGTCGACGCCCCTCGCGTCGGCGATCCGGCTCGAGGTCCACGCACCCAAGCGAACTCGAGTCCAGGACGATGCGATGTCAGAGACCACCCTCTCGGCGGCCGTCCAGCCGCCGCACACCCCGAAGCGCGCGCCGCACCGCCACCCGCTTCGCACCGATGTCGCGTACCAGCCGCGCAGCCTCGCCTGGCCCCGGAAACTCGCCTCGGCCATCACCGCGACCGACGCCGTCACCATCGCGGTGTCGCTCGTGGTCGCGCAGATCGCGCGGTTCGGCATCGAGGCCGTCGGCCTCGGTGCGCGCCGCATCGACATCGCCTACGCGATCGCCGGGCTCGGCATCGGCGTGCTGTGGATGGCGGCGCTGTCGGCCCTGCGGTCGCGGGAGCGACGCATCATCGGGGTCGGCGTGGCCGAGTACCAGCGCGTCGCGAACGCGACGCTCATCGCGTTCGGTGCGGTCGCGATCTTCGCGTACCTGTCGGGCATCGATCTGGCACGCGGATACCTCGGGGTGGCGCTGCCCGTCGGGCTGGCGCTGCTGCTCATCGGCCGGGTGCTCTGGCGTCAGGCGCTGCAGGCGCTTCGCCGCGGCGGTCGCTGCCTCACCGGGGCCATCGTCGTGGGCTCCACGATCGACGTCGAACGCGTCGTCGACGCCCTGCACCGCAATCTGCGCGCCGGGTACCGGCCCATCGCGATCGCCCTCACCGACGGCGACGGCGACTCGGTCGCCCACGGCGACCCGGTCGCCGATCGCACGGCTCGGCACGAGACATCCGCTCGAATGCGCGCGCTGCCGCAGATCGCACGCGACGACCTCGTCGAGGTCTCCAAGCGCACCCGCACGCGCGCCGTGATGATCGCCGGCGACCTGCCCGGCGGCCGGGGCGCCATCCGCGCCCTCGGCTGGGATCTCGAGAACTCGAAGGTCGAGCTCATCCTCGTGTCGCGCCTCACCGACGTCGCCGGCCCGCGCATCCACCTGCGGCCCGTCGAAGGGCTGCCCATGGTGCACGTCGACCTGCCGCAGTACTCGGGGTTCGCGCACTCGGTCAAGCGCGGGCTCGACCTGGTGCTCGCGGGACTCGCGCTGCTGCTGCTCGCACCGCTGTTCGCCGCGCTCGCGGTCGCGGTGCGCCTCGACAGCGAGGGGCCGGTGCTCTTCCGTCAGCAGCGGGTGGGGGCGCACGGGGCGCGATTCACGATGCTGAAGTTCCGTTCGATGGTCGTCGACGCCGAAGCGCTGCGCGACCGGATCGCAGCCGACCGCGACGACGGCAACGGCGTGCTCTTCAAACTGCGCGACGACCCCCGGGTCACGCGAGTGGGGCGGGTGCTGCGCGCGTACTCGCTCGACGAACTGCCGCAGCTGTGGAACGTGCTCAAGGGCGACATGAGCCTCGTCGGCCCGCGGCCGCCGCTGCCCGACGAGGTCGAACGCTACGAGCACCGAGACGGTCGGCGCCTGCTCATCAAACCCGGCATCACGGGGCTCTGGCAGGTGAGCGGACGAAGCGACCTGAGCTGGGACGAGAGCGTGAAACTCGACCTCTACTACGTCGAGAACTGGTCCGTCACGAGCGACCTGCTCATTCTGCTGCGCACCGTGCGCGCGGTGCTGCGACGCGACGGTGCGTACTGATCCGACTCCCAGCCGAATCCCAACCCGATTCCCACCCGAGAGGAGCCCGGAATGACCGACAACACCCTGCTCGTCTGCTCCGGCGGCGGACACCTCAAGCAACTGCACACCCTCGCCGAGCGCATGGGCATCCCGCCCGAAGACCAGACGTGGGTGACGTTCGAGAACGGACTGAGCCGCAGCATCCTCGCCGACCGCGAGGTGATCTACGCCCCGTTCGCCGCCCCCCGCGACGCGATGAACATCCTGCGCATCCGGGCGCTCGCGCGTCGCCTGCTGCGCGGGCGCACGTTCGAGCGGGCGATCAGCACCGGCTCGAGCCCCGCCGTCGCCTTCCTGCCGCTCACCCGCAAACGCGGCATCCCCTCCTATTACATCGAGAGCGCCGCGCGCGCGACCGGACCGAGCGTCAGCGGACGGCTCATCCGCATGTCGGGCGGCATCCCCACCTACACGCAGTACCCGGCGTGGGCGACCGACCGATGGCAGTACCGCGGGTCGATCTTCGACGAGTACGAACCGGTCGCCGAGCGCACGCCCCGGCCGGTGCGTCGCGCCGTCGTGTCGGTCGGCACGCAGGAGGGGTACCGGTTCGACCGCCTCTACCGAACCCTCGTGCCGCTGCTCGCCGACTGCGACGAGGTGCTCTGGCAGACCGGAGCGCAGGATGTCACGCCCTTCGGCATCGCCGACGGACGCGCCTCGGTGCCGCACGCCGAGCTCGAGCAGGCGGTCGCCGAAGCGGACGTCGTCGTGGCGCACAGCGGCACCGGCGCGGCCATCACCGCGCTCGAGCAGCAGAAGTTCCCCGTGCTCGTGCCGCGCCGCGCGATGCACCGCGAGCACGTCGACGACCACCAGGTGCAGATCGGCGCCGAACTCGACCGGCGCGAGCTCGCGATCATGCGCGACGCCGACGAGCTCACGGCCGGCGACCTCGCCTACGCGGCCTCGCGCACGACCCGCCGGGTCGCGGCGCCGCCGTTCGTGCTGGAGCAGGCGGCCTGAGGGGAGCGGGCGGCGGGCCGGCTCCGGGCGGGGCCGGCCCGCCGCGTGCGGCCGCGTCCGCGGCTGTCACCCCGCGGTCGGTTCGCGCGTCAGCGCGTCCCAGGCCGCTTCGGCGATCGCGCGCTGACCCGACACCGACGGGTGGAAGAAGTCGACGTGCGACACGTCGTCGACGCCGAACGCGGTGGCGTGCACCGCGCCGTCGTCGAAGACGCAGTTCTCGCGGGTGCTACATACATCGGCGAGCGCCGCGTCGAACGCGTCGACCCGCGCCGCGACGTCGGCACGGCGGGCGACGTCGGCGGGGGCATCCGACCGGGGTTCGCCGAGCAGCGACCGGCACGCGGGCGACCGCGACCACGCGCCGACCGCCTGGTCGGAGGCGCGGCCGAGGTTCCAGAGCTGTTCGAGGTCGGGCACCGAGAGCACGAGCACCGTCGCGTCGGGCAATGCGTCGGCGAGGCCGCCGACGACCTGCTCGGCGGCCGACGCGAACGCGTCGATCGAGGTCATCTGGTCGGTCGACGGCGCGCACACGTCGTTGCTGCCGAGCAGCACGGCCACGAGGTCGGGGTCGTCGGCGACGATGCGCGGCACGTCGTCGACGAGGTCGCCCATGCGCGCGCCCTCGCCCGCGACGACGGATGCCTCGGGCGCGACGCCGGTGGCCCGGCCGATGCGGGTGGCGAGACTCTCGACTGCCGGATCGGCGCCCGTCGCCCACGACGCAGCGGGGCACCGGGCGAGCTCGCCGCACGCGTTCACGCCGAGCGTGATCGAGTCGCCCACGGCGATCAGCGTCGCGATGCCCTCGAGCGGTGAGGCGGCGGTCGGCGTGGGCGTCGGCGTCGCGACGGGCGGCTCGGCCGGGGTGCAGCCCGCAAGCGCGGTCGTTGCGAGGAGCGCCGCTGCGAGGCATCCGACCCTGATCGAAGTGGAGCGTCCCGAAGCGGAACGCCCCCCACCGCCGAACCGCAGCCTCGAACCGGATCGCCTCATGCGTCTTCTCCCGTCGACGCCGCCGTGGCCGGCCGGCGCATCTTCTTCACGAACGCGACGATCTGCGCGAGGTCGCGACGGTACGCCGGAACCGCGATCGCGAGCCCCAGCGGCACGAGCCCGGCGACGCCGCCGAGCACGAGCTCGACGAACTCGGGCAGGTCGAGCAGCTGCACCGTCGCCCACGATGCGGCGAAGACGAACGGGGTGAGCAGCGCCGGCCGCAGCACCGGCCGCAGGATGTCGCCGCCGCGTACGAACGTGCCGCGGATCGCGAACCAGAACCCGGGCACCAGCAGGGCGAGCGTGGTGAGGCCGTACACCAGCGCGAGCCCGTTCACGCCCGCCCACCACAGGCCGACGAGGAATCCGCCGATCACGATCGGCCGCGTCACGAGGTAGTAGGCGAACTGCCGATGCGCGCGCCCGAGCGTGATGTAGAGCCATCCCTGCACGTTGCCGATCGCCTGGGCGACGCCCGCGATCGCGAGGATGCTGAAGATCTGCGCGGCGTGCCCCCAGTCGGGGCCGAGCAGGACGGTGATGAGCGGGTCGGACACCGCGGCGAGCACCGCGTACGTCGGCAGCGACAGGTAGCCGATCACGAGCACGGCGCCGCGGATGTACCGGCGGTAGCGGTCGGCGTCGTCCTGCAGGGCGCTCAGCACCGGCAGCGCGACCCGGCCGAGCGGCCCCGTGAGCTGCTGCAGCGGCAGCAGGAACAGCGCGTACGCGCGCGTGTACTGACCGAGCGCGGCAGGCCCGAGCTGCTGCCCGATGAAGACGTTGTCGAGGTTGCGCGCCGCGTAGTTCAGCAGTTGCACGCCGAAGATGCTGCCCCCGGTGGTGACCAGCGGCAGCACTCGACGCTCGATGCGCGGGCGGCCGAAGCGCGGCTTCGCGGCGACCCAGAGCGCGACGAGCCGGTACACCTGCCCGAGCCCGGCGAGCACGACGAGCGACCACACGCCCCAGCCCGCGAACGCCGCGGCGATCGAACCCGCCACCCCCACCGCCATCGACACCACGTCGACGTTCGCGAGCGTGCCGAACCGCAGATCGCGCTGCACCTTGGCCTGCATCGGCATGGCGAGCCCGTTCACGAGCAGCGTGGGTGCGATCGCCAGGGTCAGCACCACGAGTCGCTGCTCGTCGAACAGCGCGGCGATGAGCGGCGCGCTCGCGGCCACGATCGCCGTGAGCACGAGGCCGAGCGCGACCGAGAACCACAGCACGCTCGACCACAGCCGCGCGTCGAGCGCGCGCGCCTGCAGAATCGCGCCCGTCATGCCGAAGTCGCGCACCAGGTCGGCGACACCGACGATCGCCATCACCATCGCGACGAGCCCGAAGTCGGCCGGGTCGAGCAGACGCGCGAGCACGACCGTCGAGAGCATCTGGATGAGCGTCTTCGACCACAGCCCGCCCATGGTCACCGCGACGCCGCGCGACGCCTTGTGCCCGAGCTGCTCGCGCCGCGGGTCGCGGTCGCGCTCTGCGGTGCCGGTCATGTGCGCGCGGCCTCCGCCCGCACGGTCTCGTCGCGGTTCCAGCCGGTGGTGCGGCCGAGCAGCGCGTCGACGCGCGAGCGCACGATCGGCACGCCGTAGCCGACGCAGTACACGGCGAACGAACCCCACAGTCGCGGGCGCCTCGCGACCTTGCGCACGAGCGCGCCGTAGCGCGCCGACGCGGGAGCGGTTGCGGCCACCTGCAGCGATGCCGGCAGTTCGCGGTTGCCGGTGCGGATGCGCGTGGCCCGGGCGAGTTGCGCGCGGAACGTGCGCGGCGCGCGCACCGTGAACGACGCGTGCGCGAGCGTCAGCCGTTCCTCGCGGAGGAACTGCTGCTGCACGAAGCGGTCGTCGGCGATCACGTCGGGGAACTCGGCCCAGCGCGCACGCCCTGCCGCCGACACCGCGTACACCCCCGACCCGATGTGCCCGTCGCCGCGGTACTCCGACAGGGCCCACACCCGGTAGTAGGCGCGCACCGCGGCCGATGCGCCCGAGGTGTCGACGTGCAGTCCGGGCGCGGCGACCAGCGGCCCGTCGGGGCGGTCGAGCGCGTCGGCCAGGTCGAGCAGCGTCGTCGCCGAGATGAGGACGTCGGCGTCGACGTACGCGCGCGGGAACGCGACCGCGGCGCGGTCGCCGGCGTTCAGGGCCGCGATCTTGGATCCCTCGTCGAGTTCGACGACCTGCACGCGAGGGTGCACGGATGCCGCGACGCGCGCCGTGTCGTCGGTGCATCCGTTCGCGACGACCACCAGCTCGATGCGCCCGTCGGGGTCGCCCTCGACGATGCGACGCAGCAGCCGCCCGATGATCGCCGCCTCGTCGTGGGCGGGCACGACCACGCTCATCCGGGCGGTCATGCGGCGGGCTCCGGTGCGGAGGGGCGGGGGCGGTGCTCGGGGTTCGGCGTGCCGCGCGGCATCGTGCCCGGCGCAGCGATCGGCACCCTGCTCGGCGCCTCGGTCAGCACCCACGCACCGCACGCGAGCAGCAGGCACAGCACGAGGAACGTCTGCATGAACCCGAACGCGTCGTAGAAGAAGAGCGCCGCCGCGTACCCCGAGCACGAGATCGCGATCGCGAACGCGAGGAAGCGGTGTCGCAGCGCCGCGGTGCTGCGGAACGCGAACGCGAGCAGCATGATCGGCGGAGCCAGCACGAACACCGCCAGGCCGATCACGCCCACGGCTCCGGTCTCGAGCAGGGTGCCGAGCACCTGGTTGTCGAGGATGTACGCGTTGCGCTCCTCCCCGATGACGATGCGCGAGCCGGGGCCGGTGCCGAAGAACGGCAGGGTCGCGGCCTCGCGCATGGCCGGCTCGAGGTCGGCGAGCCGCCCGGCGCCGCCCCAGCCGGCCGACGTGTACTGGGATGCGACGAGCGAGTCGAGGTCGAAGAACGAGCCGACGAGTTCGCCCACGATCTTCGGCTGCACCGCCATGCCGAGCAGCAGTGCAGGCAGCGCGAGCAGCCCGAGCGTGATCGCGAGGTAGGGGCGGAACACGAGCGTCACGAGGAACATCACCGCGAGCACGACCACCGCGGTGCGCGAGATCGCGGCGAGCACGCCGAGCAGCAGACACCCGACGACGACGCCGTAGACGATGCGCCGGTTGATCTCGTTGCGCGGCCAGCCGGCGTACTTCGCGAGGTAGATCGCGATGGGGACGAGCATGCACAGCAGCACGGCCAGGGCGATGGGATGCTGCGCCGACGCGTAGGCACGGGCGCCTCCTGCCCGCAGCGACTCGCCCTCCTCGCGCAGCAGCGTCAGCGGCAGCACATTGCCGAGCATCAGGAACACGTTCTGCCGCGTGACCTTCTCGACCATCGCGAACACCCCGACCGCCGCGCCCGCCCACGCGAGGAACGTCAGCAGCAGCATCACGTGCCGCTCCTCGCGGAGCAGCTGGCGGGCCGTGAACAGCACGCTCAGCAGCAGCAGGATGTTGACCACCGCACCGACCGCGGCGGCGGCCAGGCCCTGCTCGACCAGGCCCGCGCCGTTCACCGAGATCGAGAGCAGCATCGTGCCGATGAACACGCCGATGGGCCAGCCGAACCGCACCGGGCGCCAGCGGAACGCCGGGTCGACGAGCAGGGCGACCGTCACCGCGACGATGAGCACCACGATGAGCAGGCGGTAGGGCTCGAGCGCGAACGGCAGCGGGATCGGCAGCGCGTACCGGCGAATCGGCACGAGCATGATGACCGCCGCGAGGGCGACGAGCGCCCCGGTCCAGCTGAAGACCAGGGTGCGCGTCAGGTAGAGCAGCGCGACGGCCAGCAGGGCGCCGCCCGCGACCATCGGCGGCAGCACGAGCGCGCTGGCGAGCGCGGCGAAGGTCACCACCGCGGTGGCGATCGACGCGCGCGCGTTCGCGCGGGCGCCCTCACCCGGGGCGACCCGGCGGCCCGACGAGACGGCGGTGCCTGCCACGGATCAGTCCGGTCGCGATTCGCCGGCGAACACCGGCTGCGACCCGGTGAGCACGTCGTGCAGCTCGCGTTCGTCGAGCGCCTCGGATGCCTCGGATGCCTCGTCGGGCGTCGCGCCTGCGCCGGCACGGGGGCGACCGCGACGCCGCGCCCTCGACCGTTTCACGTTGTCGAGCAGGAACGCGAGGGCGACGAAGAGCAGGAACACGCCGAGCCCGGTCACCACGATCGGGATCGCGGGGTTCGACCCGTCCTCTTCGACGGCGTCGCTCTGCTTGATCGTGGTGAGCTGCACCCGGTTCTCTTCGGGGATCTTCGCGGCGTCCTGCTCGCTCGTCACGTACTTCTGGAAGACGTCGTTCGCGGTGCGCGAGATCTGCTCGGCCCGCTCGGGGTCGCCCGAGGCGCCCACGATGTCGAGGATCGGCAGGGTGAGCCGGCCGGGGAAGGACTCGTCGCCGGCCGGCTGGGTGGTGCGCCGCACCGCGGTGAGCAGCTCGCCGTCGGCGAACTCGCCGACGACCGCCTGCACCCGTTCGGAGATCTCGGTGCCGCTCACCAGGTAGGCGTACACGACCGCCGTCGAGGTGAGGTCCAGTTGCTCGGGCGGTGTGGTGCCCTGCTCGATGGGCACGCCCGGCACCTCGGCCTGGAACAGCGGCTTGCTCTCGCTGCCCAGCAGCACCGTGGTCGACGCCGTGTACACGCGATCGGCGCGCGAGACGACCTCGCCGTCCTTGATCGTGAAGCCGGCCAGGAGCGCGGCGGCGACCGCCACGACGATGCCGACACCGAGCAGTGCGCGGTACGACCAGAGGGTCTGCAAGTACTTGGGAACGTCCATGAGCGGGCGGATTCCTTCCGATTCGGACGACGGTTGCCGAGAGTACGGTTGCCCGGGCGCCGATGCCCGTATTCGGAGTCCCCACCGCAGCGGGCACGTGGCCATGATTCAGCCGGGGTATTACCGATGAGGCTGCGGAAGATTGCGAGCATGTAAATCCTCTGCGTCGATTCGTCGACCAGCGGCCCCGACCCCTTGTGGCATGCGCCCGGGCTGCGCTGTCATGAAAGCCCGATCGAGTCACCCCGAGTGAGGCCCAGATGACGGACGTCACCCGCAGACCGAGGGATCAGGATCGACTGAGGATCCTGTACAGCTTCCCTCACCCGATCGGCGCGCCCGGCATCGGCTGGACGGCATCGAACCAGGTCGCCGAGCTCGTCGCCGCCGGGCACGAGGTGCACCTGGTCGCCGCGGCCGTCGATCGCCCCGTCGACGGGGTCGCCTCGCTCACCCGCACGATGACGGTCGGCGGTCGCCGAGTGCCGCACGCCCTGCTCGGGGGCGACCGCGCCTACTCGTGGCACGATCGGCGCGCGGCCGCGCGACTGCGGGCGGTTCGGCCCGACGTCGTGCACGGCTGGCCGCTCGCATCGCTGCGCACGTTCGAGCTCGCCCGCGACCTCGGCATCGCCGCGGTGCGCGAGGCCCCGAACACCCACACGGCCCACGCCTACGCCGTGGTCGCCCGCGAGCTCGCCGCGCTCGGCATCGAGTTGCCGCAGCGGGCGACGCACGCCTTCAACGCGAGCCGGCTCGCGATCGAGCAGCGGGAATGGGATGCCGCGACCGGGGTGCTCGTGCCCTCGACCGCCGTCGAACGCACCTTCCTCGACCGCGGCTTCCCGCGCGCGCGCCTGCTGCGGCACCGGTACGGCGCGCGCCCCGACGCCGTGCCCGCCCGACGGGACGACCCGGGGCGGCCGTTCACGGCGGTGTTCGTCGGACGCTGCGAGCCGCGCAAGGGCCTGCATCACGCGCTGCGCGCCTGGCTGTCGTCGACCGCGTCGCAGCACGGGCGCCTGCTCGTCTACGGCGAGTTCGTGCCGGCCTACCGCGACGTGCTGCGCGACCAGCTCGACCACCCGAGCGTCGAGTGCCTCGGGTTCTCCGATGCGCCGGCGCACGTCTTCGCCGAGGCCGACGTGCTCGTGCTGCCGACCCTCGAAGAGGGCAGCGCGCTCGTCACCTACGAAGCGCAACTCGCCGGCTGCGTTCCGCTGGTCTCGAGCGCGGCCGGCGCCGTGATCGAACACGGCGTGCACGGGCTCGTGCACGAGCCGGGCGAGGTCGCCGCACTCGTCGGGCACCTCGACCGGCTCTCGACCGACCCCGATGAGCTCGCCCGGCTGCGCGCCGGTGCCCTCGCGCACGCCGACGACCTCACCTGGGCGGCCGCCAACGTCGCGCTCGTCGCCGCCTATCGCGCGGCGCGCGACCTGGTCGCCGCCGGTGCGCCGGTCGCGCGCCGCGAACCCGGTGCCGCCCCCGAGCCCGTCGCCGACGAGGCATCCGGCGCACGCCCGTCGGCGGCGGAGGGAGCGGCCCATGCCCGCGCCGACTGAGCTGACCGTCATCGTGTGCTCGCGCGAGCGCCCGGACATGCTGGCCCGGTCGCTCGCGTCGATCGTCGCCGCGACCCCCCTCGGCGCCGAGATCCTCGTGGTCGACTCCGCGTCGACCGGTTCGGCGACGCTCGACGTCGCCGCCGACGCGGGCGTGCGGGCCGTGCGCAGCGACGTGAGCGGTCTCTCGATCGCACGCAACCTGGGGCTGGCCTCGACCGACCGGCCCTACGTGCTCTACACCGACGACGACTGCGTCGCGCTCGACGGCTGGACCGACCGCATCCTGCGGCACTTCGACGACCCCCGGGTGGGCGCGGTCACCGGGCGCATGCTCGACCACACGCTCGTGACCGAACCGTCGTCGATCGCCGGAGTCGACCGGCTCGAGCGCACCCTCGACGGCCTCGACGGCGGGCACGGTGCGCTGATGGGGTTCCGGCGCGAACTCATCCTCGGCCTCGGCGGGTTCGACGAGGTGCTCGGCGCCGGCCGCGAGTTCGCGGGCGCCGAAGACCTCGACGCGTTCTGCCGCGTGCTGCAGAGCGGATACGCACTCGTGCACGACGAGGGCGCCGTGGTGCACCACGTGAACACCCGCGAGGGCGAGGCCTACACCGACCTGCACCGCGGATACGGGCTCGGCCTGGGTGCGATGGCGAACAAGTGGATCCGCACCCGGCCCACCGTCGGCATCCCGATGCTCGGCATCCTGCTGAAACGAACCGCCGTGCGCGCCGTGCGCCACACCCGCCACGCCCGTCGCGGGGCCGCCGATCGCGCAATGCTGCGCGGCATCCTGGCCGGCCTCGCCCGAAGCACCCGAATGCGGCTCGACGGCGAGCGCTTCGTCGATGACCATCGACCGACGCCCGTCTCCCCGGCCGCAGAGCCGGGGAGGGCGGGCCTGGCCTGAGGAGGGCGCTCGATGCCGAACCACGCCGCCGTCGAGCTCATGGGCACGCTCGATGAGAAGTTCATCGCGAACTCCGTCGCCTTCGAGGCCGCCCGGCCCGCGTGCACGATGGTCGTCGACGGCGGGCCGCTGCGCGCACCCGACGGCCGGCTCGACCGGGAACTCATCGTGGACCTCGTGCGGTCGGCGGTGGCCCGCATGCCGGCGATGTCGCGCCGACTTCGCCGCACCCCGCTCGGGTTGACGGCGCCGGCCTGGGTCGCCGTCGAACAGCTCGACTACGCCTTCCACGTGCGGTTCCACCCGGCCGTCGTCGGCGACGGCACCGAGCGGGCCGAGCTGTTCTCAGGGCGAGGGAACGGGCCGATGCGGCTCGACCGACCGCTCTGGGACATCCTCGTCGCCGAACTCGACTCGGGCCAGGTCGCCCTCATCGGCCGGGCGCAGCACGCGCTCGGCGACGGCATCTACGGCATGCGCCTGATCGACGCGCTCGTCGACGGCCGGCCGTTCCTCGCCACGCACGCGGCCGCGGCCGAACGGGCGGCGCTGGCGCAGGCGCCGCAGCCACCGCGCACGGGCACCGGGCTGCTGCTCGCGGCTGCGAGCGTCTGGTGGTCGGCGCAGCCCGGCCTGGGCGGGGCCTGGCGCGAGTACTCGCGCAAGCCGTTCCGCCGCCGGCTGCGCCGATGGGGCGGGCGGCTCGCACGCCCGGTGCGCAACCGCATCATCGCGCGCCGAGGCCTCATCGAACGGATGCTCCCCCCGAGGCATTCCGCGCTCGCCGAGTTCGACCTGGGCGAGGTGCGCGCGGTCGCCCGTGCCGCCGGCGGCTCGGTGAGCGACCTGACCGTGGCGCTCGCGCTGCGCGCCGTCGCCCGGGTGCTGCCCGACGAGGCCGCGCTGCTCGTGCCGATCTCGAAACGCGAGCGCGGCAACGGCGGCGAACAGCGCAACCACATCGTGATGACGCGGGTGACTGCGGCGGACGGCGGCTCGCTCGGCGACCTCGTCGCGATCGTCGCGCGGCAGGTCGCCGGCGCCCGCGACGGTGGGGGCAGCGGCGGGCTGGAGCCGAGGGCGGGGTACGCGTCGTACCTGCCATGGCGTCCCAGGCGGGCGTACTTCGGCCCAGCCGAGGTGCACGCCATGACGCTGTGGCCGGTGCTCGAGCCCCGCGACGAGATCGCCGTCTTCGCCTCGTCGTACCACCGCCGCTTCACGCTCGCGGTCACCGCGAGCGCCGGCATCGATCTCGCGCCGGTGGTCGCCGAGTTCGAACGCGCCATTCGGGGTGCCGAAGCCGTCGCCGAACCCGCCGTCGAGGAGGTGCTGGACGCATGAGTCGCACGCTCGGATTCCTCCGCTCCATCCTCGACCCCCGGGTCTGGGTGCACCGGCTGCGCCTGGCCCACTTCGACGCGTACTCGCACGTGCGCCAGGTGCCGAAGCTCACCCGCGGCCCGAACGTGACGTTCGCGCCGAACGTGTCGTTCCGCAACGCCGAGCGCATCACGCTCGGCGCCGGCACCCACATCGGCGAGCACTCGGTGGTGTGGGCCGGCGACTCGACGGGCCGCATCACGCTCGGCGACCACTGCCTGCTCGCACCGAACGTCACGATCACCGCATCGAACTACGGCATCGTGCAGGGCCGCAACGTCATGCACCAGCCGAAGCTCGAACGCGACATCCTGATCGGGCGCGACGTGTGGCTCGGCGCGAACGTGGTCGTCGTCGCGGGCGTCACCATCGGCGACGGCGCCATCGTCGGCGCGGGCGCGGTGGTCACCCGCGACCTGCCCGCGAACTGCATCGCCGGGGGCGTGCCCGCGAAGGTCATCGGCACCCGGCCGCTCGACGTCCCGGCCGACGTGCCGACCGAGGAGCGGGTCGCATGATCGCGCAGGTCAGCGTCATCGTCGTCAGCTTCAACACGCGCGAGGCGACGCTCGCATGCCTCGCCTCGATCGCCGCGTCGCACGACGGGGTGCCGTTGCAGATCGTGCTCGTCGACAACGGGTCGACCGACGGCAGCGCCGACGCCGTGCGGGCGGCCCACCCCGACGCCGTGGTCGTCGACGCGGGCGGCAACCTCGGCTTCGCGCGCGGGGTCGAACTGGGCGTCGCGCACGCGTCGGGTGATGCCGTACTGCTGCTCAATCCCGACACGCTCGTGCTGCCGGGCTCGCTGCAACGGCTCGTCGACCACGCCGAGGCGCACCCCGAGTACGGGGTCTACGGCGGGCGCACCCTGCGGCCCGACGGCACGCTCGACCCGAGCTCCTGCTGGGGAGCACCGACACTGTGGTCGCTCGTGTGCTTCGCGACCGGGCTCACGACGGCGTTCCGCGGTTCGCGCGTCTTCGACCCCGAGTCGCTCGGCAGGTGGCAGCGCGACTCGGTGCGCACCGTGCCGATCGTCACGGGCTGCCTGCTGCTCGCGCGGCGCAGCGACTGGGATCGCATCGGCGGCATGGATGAGGCGTTCTTCCTGTACGGCGAGGACGCGGAGTTCTCGATGCGGGCGCGCCGGCTCGGCTACCGGCCGGTCATCGTGCCCGATGCCGTCATCGTGCACGAGGTCGGCGGATCCTCGTCGTCGAGCGGCGCGAAGATGTGCCTGGTGATGGCGGGCAAGGCGACGCTGCTGCGCCGCGTGCGGCGCGGGCCCGCCGCCGCGCTCGGCATCGTCCTGCTGCAGGCCGGCGCCGGCCTTCGGGCGCTGCTCGAACGGGTCACCCGCGCCGCCGAGCCGAGCTGGTCGATCGTGTGGCGGCGGCGCGCCGACTGGCGCACCGGGTATCCCGAGGCCGAGCCGCGGCTGCTCGGGGGCGAGGCCGCAGAGGTGCGGGCGTGAGCGCGCGCGTGCCGGGCGCGCTTCGCGTCGAGGCCGAACCCGCGTTCCGCACCGCGCACGCCAACCCGTACAACGCGAACCTGGCCCGCAGCCTGCAGCGCGAGGGCGTCGACGTGCGCGACCTCTCCTACCTGCGGCTGCTCGTGCGGCGCACCGACATCGTGCACCTGCACTGGCCCGAGCTCACCTTCCTGTCGGGGCATCGCGCCTGGCGCATGCGGGCCCGACTCGCGCTGTTCTTCACCTTCCTGCGGATCGCGCGTCTGCGCGGCACCCGTCTGGTGTGGACGGTGCACAACGTCGAACCGCACGAGCGGCGCGCCACGCCCGCGCTGCACGCGCGCTACCGTCGGCTGCTGCTCGGCAACGTCGACGGCATCCTCGCGCTCACCGAGGAGGGCGTCGACGCGGCTCGCACGGGGCATCCGGAGCTTCGAGACATCCCCGCGTTCGTGACGCCGCACGGCCACTATCGCGACGACTACGACTTCGGCGCCACGCGCGCCGAGGCGCGCGAGCAGCTCGGGCTGCGACGCGACGCGACCGTGATCGCGAGCGTCGGCATGATCCGCCCCTACAAGAACATCCCGCGGCTGCTGTCGGTCGTTCGCGCGCTCGACGACCCGACGCTGCAGATCGCGATCGCCGGCCGGGCATCGTCTCCCGAACTCGCCCGGGAGCTCGCCGAGGCAGCCGAGCGCGACCCGCGCGTCGTGCTCGCCACCGGCTTCCAGCCCGACGACCGGCTCGCACGGTGGCTGCGCGCGGCCGACCTGGTCGTGCTGCCGTACACGCGCATCCAGAACTCGGGCTCGGCGATTCTCGCGCTCTCGGCCGACCGGCCCGTGCTCGTGCCCGCGATCGGTGCGATGCGAGAACTCGCCGCGCTGGTCGGCGACGACTGGGTGCGCTGCTACGAGGGCGAACTGGATGCCGCGACGCTCGCCGATGCGATCGCCTGGGCCGGCCGGGGGAGCGGGGCGCGTTCCGAGCGGCCTGACCGTCCCGATCTCTCCGAGCTCGACTGGCCGAGGATCGCCGGGCTCACCCTCGATGCGTACCGGGCGGTGCTGCACGGGCCGTCCGTCGCAGGTCGACCGCCGGGTGCGGCCCACCGTGAACCGGTCGGGAGTCGATGATGGCCTCGCAGCGGATCCCGAAGGTGCCGGGCGGCCTGAGCGGCCGCGGTTTCCCGGCCAGCCCGGGCGCTCTGCGTGCTCGCGGCCGCCGAGGCAGCGGACTTGCGGCCGGGGCGCTGCTGCTCGTCGGCGGCCTCGCGTTCGGCACCGGCGCGGCCATCACCGCGGCGGGGACGCCCATGGCCGCCGAGCCGCTGCCGGCCGGCACGTACACCGTGAGCTTCGTCTCCGACGACGCGGCCGACTTCGCGGTCGCCGCGCTCGGGCTGGCGCCGACGGAGCGGTACCGCGAGGTGCTCGACGGGGTGAGTGTTCGGCTCACCGGGGCGCAGGCGGGCAGGCTCGCCGCGAGCCCGCTCGTCGAGGGCATCGCGCCCGAGCTCGTCGTCGAGGGTTTCGCGCAGACGCTGCCGCCCCACGTGCCGGCGGTCGAGGCCGACGAACCGCCGGTTCGGGCCGGCGACGGCACGACGGACTGGAACGGCCCGGCGGTCGCCGTCATCGACTCGGGCGTGAGCGATCACACCGACATCGACCTGCGGCAGGCGGTGAACTGCTTCGGTTCGGGCACCGCGGGCGACGCGAACGGCCATGGCACGGCCGTCGCCGGATACCTCGGGGCCTACGACGACGCCGACGGCACCGTCGGCATCGCGCCCGGGGCGCCGATCTACTCGGTGCGGGTGCTCGACGACCGCAACCGGGGCACCACGAGCACGCTGCTCTGCGGCCTGGACTGGGTGGCGCAGAACGCGGCCCGCTACGACATCCGGGTGGTGAATCTGAGCCTCGGCGCACCGGGCGCCGACGACGGCGACTGCGGGCGGCGCAACGGCGACGTGCTGCACCAGGCGATCTGTGCGCTCACCGCCCGCGGCATCGTCGTGGTCGCGAGCGCGGGCAACTCCGACGCGAGTCTCGCCGGAGTCGTGCCCGCCGCATACGACGAGGTGCTCGCGGCCACCAACGTCGCCGACTACGACGGCAGACCGGGCGGACTCGGGCGCGCACCGTGCGCGGTCAGCACCCCCGACGATCGCCCGGCCCTGAACAGCAGCTTCGCCGTGGGCGCCGACACCGCCCACACGCTCGCGGCGCCCGGCATGTGCCCGTACACGACGCTGAAGGGCAATCGGTACGGCATCATCCAGTCGGGCACCAGCATGTCGGCGGCGGCGGTCAGCGGGGTCGTGCTCGACTGCCTCGCCGTCGGAGGCGAGTGTCGTGGCGCCACCGATGCCGCCGTCCGGCGGACCGTGCTGCAGCAGGCCGAGCATGCGGCCGCGCGCGGCCACCGCTACCAGGGCGATCCGCTCAGCCCGGTGGCGGGCAAGTACTACGGATACCTCGCCTCGACGGTGCCATCGGACGCGACGCCGACGCCCACCCCGACGCCCACGCCGACGCCGACGCCCACCCCGACCCCGGTCCCCGATCGCACGCCGCCGTCGGTCGCGATCACGTCGCCGGTCTCGGGCAGCACGGTCGCGGGCACCGTCTCGGCCACCGCGACGGCGACCGACGCGAGCGGCGTCGCCTCGGTCGCCTTCTTCTCGGGCACCACGAAGCTGGGCGATGCGGTGCGACTCGCCGACGGCGCCACCTGGCGCCTGAGCCTCGACACCCGCGGCTTTCCGAACGGCACCTACGGGGTGCTCGCGCGGGCGATCGACGCGGCGGGCAACACCGCGACGAGCTCCACCATCACGGTCACGATCAGAAACTAAGGGAGGCGCATGAGAGTCTCGGTCATCGGCTGCGGGTATCTCGGAGCCGTGCACGCGGCCGCGATGGCCGAGCTCGGCCACGAGGTCGTCGGCATCGATATCGACGAACGCAAGATCGCCCGGCTCGCGGTGGGTGATCCGCCGTTCTTCGAGCCCGGTCTTCCTGAGATCCTGCGGAGTGCGCTCGGCTCGGGTCGGTTGCGGTTCAGCTCCGATCCAGCGGATGCCGCGGGCGCCGAGGTGCACTTCCTCGCCGTCGGCACCCCGCAGGCGGCGGGCGGTCACGCCGCCGATCTGCGGTTCGTCGATGCCGCGTTCGACGCGCTGCTGCCGCATCTTGCGCCGGGTGCGGTGGTGGCGGGCAAGTCGACGGTGCCCGTCGGCACAGCCGAGCGGCTCGCCGATCGGCTCGCCGAGGTCGCGCCGCACGCCACGCTCGCGTGGAACCCCGAGTTCCTGCGCGAGGGGTTCGCCGTGAAGGACACGGTGCAGCCCGATCGGCTGGTGTACGGAGTGCGCAGCCCCGAGGCATCCGATGTGCTCGACCGCGTGTACGCGAGCGCGATCGAGGCGGGGACGCCGCGGATCGTGACGGATTTCGCGACGGCCGAGTTGGTGAAGGTGGCGGCGAACGCGTTCCTGGCGACGAAGATCTCGTTCATCAATGCGATGGCGGAGATCGCGGAGACGGTGGGGGCGGATGTCACGCAGTTGGCTGATGCGATCGGGCATGATACCCGGATCGGGCGGAGGTTCCTGAACGCGGGGGTGGGGTTCGGTGGCGGGTGTCTGCCGAAGGACATCCGGGCGTTCACGGCGCGGGCCGAGGAGTTGGGTCGGGGGGAGTCGGTCGCGTTCCTGAAGGAAGTCGACGCGATCAACCTGCGCCGCCGTCACCGCGTCGTCGAACTCGCCCGGGAGATCCTCGGCGGCGATCGGCGCACCGTCTTCGGGCGGAAAGTCGCGGTACTGGGCGTGACGTTCAAGCCCGACTCCGACGATGTGCGCGACTCACCCGCGCTCGACGTCGCGGTGCAGCTCAAAGGGCTCGGAGCCGACGTGGTCGCGACCGATCCCGAGGGCATCGAGAACGCTCGCGCGAGACATCCGCAGTTGCACTACGTCGCCGACCCGCGAGAGGCGCTGCGCGGAGCCGAGCTCGTCATCCTCGTCACCGAGTGGGCCGACTACCGCGTGCTCGACCCGAACGAGGTCGGCGACCTCGTCGCGTCGCGCGCCGTCATCGACGGGCGGAACGTGCTCGACCCGTCGGCATGGCGCGCGGCGGGCTGGCGATATCACGCACTCGGTCGCGGCTGATCGCGAACACGATCGCCGCACCGGCCAGCGCCCCCAGGAGGTTCGCGACGACATCGCCCTCGCTGGGCACCCGGGCCGGCAGCAGCACCGCCTGCCCGAACTCGATGAGCGAGCTCGCCACCGCGCCCACCGCGCCGGCCAGCATCACGGCGAGGTGCGCCGGCATCCGTCGGCGCGCCGCCGACGCGACCAGCCACCCCAGCGGGACGAAGAGGGCGACGTTCGCAGCGCGCTCGGCGAAGGCCGGGTCGAGCCACGGCGGGCCGCCCATCGCGTGCAGCGCTGCGATCACCAGATCGGCCACCCCGGCGAACGCCCGGTCGACCGGACGCGGCCAGAATCCCACCAGGCCGAGCGCGACGGCGTAGGCGACGACGACGGGCGGCAGCGGTCTCGATCTCCCGACCACCGCAGCCCCGAACGACACCCGACTCGTCGGCGACATCATCACAGGATAGTCCGCCGCCGTGACGATCGGACGACGCGCTGGTGACGATGAACGGCGCCTGCCGCGACGGCGAGCACCAGCACCAGGCCGATCGCGGTGCCCGTCGTGTTCGCGATCACATCCGACACGGTGCTCACCCGTGACGGGATGCCGAGCTGCACCAGTTCGATGACGGTCGCGGTCGCCGCGCCGATGCCGATCACCGACCACGCTCCGAGCCGCGGCCACGCCAGCGCGAGCAGCACCCCGAACGGCACGAAGAGCGCGACGTTCGCGAGGAACTCGAGCGCCACGGCAGCGGGCTCGCGCGGCACGCCGAAGCCGGCGAGCAGTTCGGCCGCCCACCCCACGATGCCGGTCACCCGACCCGCCTCGCGGGCCGGCAGGAACACGATGAGCGCCAGCAGCACCAGGTACGGAACCAGCAGCGCGCGCGCGATCGTGCTCGACCTGCTCCGTGAACGCTCGCCCATCGCCCCATCGTAGAGTTGATCCGGGTCCGCTCATCGGCTCCCGACGCACGTGAGGAGTCATCGGCATGCGCATTTCGGTCATCGGCTGCGGGTATCTCGGGGCGGTGCACGCGGCCGCGATGGCCGAGCTCGGCCATGTGGTGGTCGGGGTGGACGTCGATGAGCAGAAGATCGCCCGGCTCGCGGTGGGTGATCCGCCGTTCTTCGAGCCCGGTCTTCCTGAGATCCTGCGGAGTGCGCTCGGCTCGGGTCGGTTGCGGTTCAGCTCCGATCCAGCGGATGCCGCGGGCGCCGAGGTGCACTTCCTCGCCGTCGGCACCCCGCAGGCGGCGGGCGGTCACGCCGCCGATCTGCGGTTCGTCGATGCCGCGTTCGACGCGCTGCTGCCGCATCTTGCGCCGGGTGCGGTGGTGGCGGGCAAGTCGACGGTGCCCGTCGGCACAGCCGAGCGGCTCGCCGATCGGCTCGCCGAGGTCGCGCCGCACGCCACGCTCGCGTGGAACCCCGAGTTCCTGCGCGAGGGGTTCGCCGTGAAGGACACGGTGCAGCCCGATCGGCTGGTGTACGGAGTGCGCAGCCCCGAGGCATCCGATGTGCTCGACCGCGTGTACGCGAGCGCGATCGAGGCGGGGACGCCGCGGATCGTGACGGATTTCGCGACGGCCGAGTTGGTGAAGGTGGCGGCGAACGCGTTCCTGGCGACGAAGATCTCGTTCATCAATGCGATGGCGGAGATCGCGGAGACGGTGGGGGCGGATGTCACGCAGTTGGCTGATGCGATCGGGCATGATACCCGGATCGGGCGGAGGTTCCTGAACGCGGGGGTGGGGTTCGGTGGCGGGTGTCTGCCGAAGGACATCCGGGCGTTCACGGCGCGGGCCGAGGAGTTGGGTCGGGGGGAGTCGGTCGCGTTCCTGAAGGAGGTCGACGCGATCAACCTGCGCCGCCGTCACCGCGTCGTCGAACTCGCCCGGGAACTGCTCGGCGGCTCGGTGCACGGGCGAAAGGTCGCGGTGCTGGGCGTGACGTTCAAGCCCGACTCCGACGATGTGCGCGATTCACCCGCGCTCGACATCGCGGTGCAGCTCAAAGGGCTCGGAGCCGATGTCGTCGCCGTCGACCCGGAGGGTGTCGAGAACGCCCGGGCGCGGCATCCTCAGCTCGAGTACTCCACCTCGACCGCGACCGCGCTCGACCGCGCCGATCTCGTGGTGCTCGCGACCGAATGGGCCGAGTACCGCGCCCTCGACCCGGCCGAAACCCTGCGCAGCGTCGCCGCGGCGCGCATCATCGACGGCCGCAACGTGCTCGACCCCGACGCATGGCGCGCCGCAGGCTGGACCTACCGCGGTCTCGGCAGGCCCTGAGCGCACCCTCGCGGTCGACACCCCCGACGCCACCGCCGGAGACGACGAAAGCCCCTCCCGAAGGAGGGGCTCTCATCGAATGGTCGGGGTGACAGGATTTGAACCTGCGACCTCTTCGTCCCGAACGAAGCGCGCTACCAAGCTGCGCCACACCCCGGCGGCCGAACGGCCTCAACCAGCATAGCCGAGAAAAACGGCGCTCCCGACCACGGTCAGGGGGCCGGGATCAGCGTCAGCAGCGTCGCCTCGGGCGGGCACGCGAACCGCACCGGCGCCGTGATCGAGGTGCCCAGACCGGCCGACACGTTGAGGAACGCCGACCGCAGCCCGTGCCGCCAGACGCTGAGCCCCTTCACCTGCTTGCGCGGAATATCGCAGTTCGTGACGAGCGCGCCGTAGCCCGGTACGCACACCTGCCCGCCGTGCGTGTGTCCGGCCAGGATGAGCTGTGCCCCGTGGTTCACGAACGAGTCGAGCACGCGTCGGTACGGGGCGTGCGTCACGCCGACGGTGAGGGTCGGGCGGCCACCCGGCCCCCGAGCCTCTCGGGGGGCGTCGGGCCAGCTCTCGTCGCCGAGCGGATCGTCGGCGCGCAGATCGTCGACCGCGCCCGTGATGAGGTCGAGGCGATCGAAGCCCTTGTGCGGATCGTCGACGCCGAAGAACTCCAGACGCGTGCCGTTGAGATCGATCGCCGCAGCGCGGTTGTCGAGATCGAGCCATCCGAGATCGGCGAAGTACGCGTGCAGCGCGTCGATGTCGAGCCGTTTGGAGCGCGGAACATGCGCCGACGGCCCGCCGAAGTACAGGAACGGGTTCTTCAGCACCGGCCCGAAGTAGTCGTTCGATCCGTTGACGAACACGCCGGGTACACCGCGGAACGGCTCGAACGCCGCCCGGATGCCCTCGAGACCGCGCTCATGGCCGAGGTTGTCGCCCGTGTCGACGATGAGGTCGGGCTCGAGCGCGGCCAACGACCGGACCCACTGCTGCTTCGACCGCTGCCACGGCGCCATGTGCAGGTCGGAGAGATGCAGCACCTTGATCGGCGTCGACCCGGCCGGGAGCACCGGCACGTCGACGCGACGCAGCGTCCACCGCGTGCGCTCGATCAGCGAACCGTACGCGAACGCGGCAAGCCCCGCCGCGCCGATCGCCATGGCGATCAGCGCGACGGGGGAGCGGGTTGCGCGAGTCACCCGCCGGTGCCGGGAGTCGGGGGCGTGCCGCCGTTGCCGCCGTCATCATCGCCGCCGAACTGAACGGTCACCGTGCTGCCCTTGCGGGCCGCGGTGCCAGCCGGCGGGTCCTGCGAGGTGACGACCTGGTTTCCGCCGCCGTTGCCCTTCATCTTCAACCCCGCCTGGTCGAGCGCGGCCTTCGCCGCCTGCTCGGTGAGGCCGGTGAGGTCGGGCACCGTGGTGCCCTGCCCGTTGCTCGTGAACACGCGGATCGTGGCGCCACGACCGGCCTGACCGGCCGGGTCGGTGCCCGTGACCTGCCCCGCAGGGAGGTTCGAGTCCTGCTGGCCGCCGTCTTCGACCACGAAGCCCGCGGCCTCGAGGGCCTGCTTGGCGGCGTCGAACGTGAGCCCCGCGACCTGCGGAACATCGACGAGCACCTGCTTGAACGCTGACGCATCGGGCTCGGGGAACTCGGCGCCGCCGTACTTGTTGTCGGCCAACTCCATGATCATCGGCCAGATGCGGTGACGTGCCGTCGCCGCCGCGCCGCTGTCGAAGCTCACATTCCGCAGGTTGGTGCGGTTGTCGCCGCCGGTGATGTTGCCGACCCACACCGCGGTGGCGGCCGTCGTCGACGAGCCGATCATCCAGGTGTCGTAGGCGTAGTCGGTGGTACCGGTTTTGCCGATGTGGGGCACACCGGTGCCCGTGTTCGACGCCGAGGCGGTGCCGCCGTTGAACGTCTGCGCCATCGCGTACTCCATGGCGTGGGCGACCTCGGGCGTCACCGACTGCTGGCATGTCGACGGGGGCGGCGGGATCTCTTCGCCGTCCTTCGTCAGGATCTTGTCGATCGCGATCGGCGAGCACGTGTAGCCGTTGTTCGCGATGCCCGCGAACGCGGCCGCCATGGTCACCGGAGCGACCTCCTCGGTGCCGAGCACCGCCGACGGCGGGAACTCGAAGTCGGGGTCGAGCGCGCGGCTGCCGTCGGGGTTGAGCACCGGCGTGCCGTCGTCGTTGTACGCGTACCGCTTGCCCAGCTCGAGGCCGTCGGCCCGGTAGACGCCGAAGGCCTGAGCGGTGTTCTTGATGCCGCACAGCTGGAGCTGCTCAGCCATCGCCATGAACGACGAGTTCACCGAGTACTTCGTCGCGTCGACCGCGTTGTTCGCGATCGTGGCGTCGTCGTTCTTGGGGTTGAACCCGCCGGCGACGGTGTAGGCGCCGCCGCTGCATGCGCCGGGGAACTTCGAGATCGGGCGGCGGTTGCCGTTGAACGACTCGCGTAGCGAGTGCCCCTCGTTCAGCCACTCGCCGAGGGTGAACACCTTGAACGTCGAACCCGGCTGGAAGCCGCTCGACCCGCCGAAGTCGTAGGGCGCGGCCATGTTGATCGCGCTGTACGAGCGGTCGGCGTCGAGCACCGCCTGCTCCTGCGAGTAGTGCTTGTTCTGCGCCATCGCGAGGATCCGCCCGGTGCCGGGCTGGACGGTGACGGCGACCGAGCCGACGTCGAAGCGGTCGTCGACGTACGGCACGTTCTCGTCGATCGCCTGCTGGGCCTTGGCCTGCAGCTCGAGGTCGATCGATGTGAAGACCTGCAGACCGCCCTCGTTCAGCAACTCCTGACCCTCGTCGATGTCGGTGGTCGTCGGGTCGTCGTAGTAGTTCAGGATCGCGTTCTTCACGTAGTCGCAGAAGTACGCGCTGCTGCCCGCCGTCTGGCAGCCGGTGCTCGGCGGGTTGATCGCAGGGGCGATGGGCGTCGCGATCGCGGCGTCGTGGTCCTCCTGCGTGATCTTGCCGTACTTGAGCATCTCGTCGAGGATGTAGTCGCGCCGCTCCTTCGTTGCGGCGTACGGCACCACCTCGCCCGTCTCTGAGTCGACCGTGTTGGCGCCGTTCGACTCGCTCTCGGGGTTGTCGAGGCGGAACTTCTCGGGGTTGTTCACGATCGCGATGAGGCTCGCCGCCTCGGGCAGCGTGAGATCGGCCGCGTTCTTCGAGTAGTAGTACTGCGACGCCGACTGGATGCCGTACACACGGCCGCCGAAGAGCGCGATGTTCAGGTAGCCGCGGAGGATCTCGTCCTTCGAGGTCTTCTTCTCGAGCGAGATCGCGTACTTCATCTCCTTCAGCTTGCGCTCGGGAGTGGTCTCGATGGCGGCTTCGACCGCCGCTTCCTTCTCTTCTTCGGTCTTGGCCTTGCGCACCGCGTTGTTCACGAGCACGTTCTTCACGTACTGCTGCGTGATCGACGATCCGCCCTGCGTGGCGCCGCCGATGACGTACTCGTTGAGCGCGGCGCGCACCGTGCCCTGGACGTCGATGCCGCCGTGCTCGTAGAACCGGGGGTCTTCACCGGCGACCGCGGCATCCTTCGCGTACTGGCTGATCTGATCCCAGCCGACCTCTTCGCGATTGTCCTCGTAGAACGAGGCGAGCAGGTGTGTCGAGCCGTCGGCGTTCGTGGCGTACACGTCGGTCTTCTCCGACAGGTCGCCGATCTCGAGGTACCCGGGAAGGTTCTCGAACATCGAGATACCGCTGTTCGCGGCGATGCCGGTGACGGCGAGGGCCGGGGTGACGGCAGCGGTGACGAGGATTCCGGCGAGCGCGCTCATGCCGATGAGGCCGAGCACACCCGTGGCGACACCGCTCGTCGAGCGATTCTGGGCAGACATATAGTGGAGCCTAATGGAGAATGCTGGGGAAACCCGGCACGTGTTCGGCGCGCGGAAATCCGGGGATCCGGGCCGTGTTCGCCCGATCACGACCACCCCCGACGAAGGAGCGACATGCCCGCCTGGGAGTACGTCACCACCCCGCTGCTGATCCACAACACGGCGGCCATCCTGAACAACTGGGGCTCGGAGGGGTGGGAGCTCGTGCAGATCGTGCAGGGGCCCGAAGGCGGCCTCGTCGCCTACCTGAAGCGCGCCGTCGGCGGCGACTCGTCGCAGGCTGCGGCCGCCGGGCAGGCTGCGGCCGCCGAGGCCGCGAAGCAGTTCGAGGGCGACGCCCGATGACCTTCGAGGCCGAGCTGGCCGAACTCGGCATCGAGCTGCCGCCGGTCGCACCGCCCGTCGCCGCCTACGTGCCCGCGGTCGTCACCGGGTCGTACGTCTACACGAGCGGGCAGCTGCCGTTCGTCGACGGCGCGCTGCCCGCGACGGGCAAGGTCGGCGAGGGCGCCGAACTGGTCTCGGCCGACGCCGCGAAGGGGTACGCCCGCACCGCGGTGCTGAACGCGCTCGCCGCGGTGCGCGCCGAGATCGGCTCGCTCGACCGGGTCACCCGCGTCGTCAAGCTCGTCGGCTTCGTGGCATCCGACCCCGCCTTCACCGGCCAGCCCGGTGTCATCAACGGGGCATCCGAGCTGCTCGGCGAGATCTTCGGCGATGCCGGGCGCCACGCGCGCTCGGCCGTCGGCGTCGCCGTTCTGCCGCTGGACAGCCCCGTCGAGCTCGAGCTCGTGGTCGAGTTCGCGTAAGCACCTGCTGCGCTCGCGGACGCCGCCGCCCTCCCGGGGTGTGTAGGACCTCAGCGTGTCGGTAGGACGTGAGCCGATGCCCACGTCCTACCAACAGCCGACTGTCCTGCACGCCGAAGTGTGCGGGGTGCCGGAGTGCAGGCGTCCTGCACTCCGGGCTCGCCCGCTCAGCGCACCTGGGCGCTGATGATGTCCATGATCGCGGTGTCGGCGAGCGTCGTGGTGTCGCCGACCTGACGGCCCTCGGCGAGGTCGCGCAGCAGACGCCGCATGATCTTGCCCGAGCGGGTCTTCGGCAGCTCGTTCACGATGAACACCTGTCGGGGGCGGGCGATCGCGCCGATCTGCATCGCGACGTGGCGGCGCAGCTCCTCCGAGGCATCCTTCGGGTCGAGGTCGTTCGCGTGACGCTCCTTCAGGATGACGAACGCGACGACCGCCTGGCCGGTGGTCTCGTCGGCGGCGCCGACGACGGCGGCCTCGGCGGTGATCTCGTGCGCCACCAGCGACGACTCGATCTCGGCGGTCGAGAGACGGTGGCCCGAGACGTTCATGACGTCGTCGACCCGGCCGAGCAGCCAGAAGTCGCCGTCCTCGTCGCGGCGTGCACCGTCGCCGGCGAAGTACTTGTCGCCGAACTTCGCCCAGTAGGTCTCTTTGAACCGCTCGGGATCGCCCCAGATGCCGCGCAGCATGCTCGGCCACGGTTCGGTGATGACCAGCAGACCGCCGCCCTCGCCCTCGACCTTCTGGCCCTCGTCGGTGAGGATGTCGACCGAGATGCCGGGGATCGGCACCTGCGCGCTGCCCGGCTTCAGGTCGGTGACTCCGGGCAGGGCCGAGATCATGATCGCGCCGGTCTCGGTCTGCCACCAGGTGTCGACCACGGGGATGGAGCCGCCGCCGATGACGTGGCGGTACCAGATCCAGGCTTCGGGGTTGATCGGTTCGCCCACCGAGCCCAGCAGGCGCAGGGTGCGCAGGTTGAAGTCGTGCACGACCGAGCGGCCGAGCTTCATGAACGAGCGGATGGCCGTCGGCGCGGTGTAGAGGATGGTCACGCCGTACTTCTCGACGAGCTCCCACCACCGGCCGGGGTGCGGCGTGTCGGGGGTGCCCTCGTAGAGCACCTGGGTGGCGCCGTTCGCGAGCGGGCCGTAGACGACGTAGGAGTGCCCGGTGACCCAGCCGATGTCGGCGGTGCACCAGTAGACGTCGCGCTCGGGGTGCAGGTCGAACACGTTCTTGTGCGTGAACGCCGTCTGCGTGAGGTACCCGCCCGAGGTGTGCAGGATGCCCTTCGGCTTGCCGGTGGTGCCCGACGTGTACAGGATGAACAGCGGGTTCTCGGCCTCGAACGCCTGCGCCGCGTGCTCGGGGCTCGCGGTCGACACGGTGTCGTGCCACCAGAGGTCGCGGTCGTCGTTCCACGCGATGTCGTTCTCGCCGCGCTTGACGACGAGCACGTTGCGCACGCTGCCGCCCTCGGTCTTCGCGAGGGCTTCGTCGACGACCGGCTTCAGGGGGAACACGCGGCCCTTGCGGTATCCGCCGTCGGCGGTGATCACGAGGGAGGCCTCGGCGTCGTCGATGCGGGAGGCGAGGCTGTCGGCGCTGAACCCGCCGAACACGACCGAGTGGATGGCGCCGATGCGGGCGACGGCGAGCATCGAGACCACCGCCTCGGGGATCATCGGCAGGTAGATCGCGACCCGGTCGCCCTTGCCGATGCCGAGCTCGGTGAGCGCGTTCGCGGCGCGCTTCACCTCTTCGGTGAGCTCGGCGTAGGTGATGGCGCGCGAGTCGCCCGGCTCGCCCTCCCAGTAGATGGCGACGCGGTCGCCGATGCCGGCCTCGACGTGGCGGTCGAGGCAGTTCACGGCGACGTTCAGCTCGCCGTCGGCGAACCAGCGCGCGAACGGCGGGTTCGACCAGTCGAGCACTTCGGTGAAGGGCTTCTGCCAGGTCAGGAGCTCACGGGCCTGGTCGGCCCAGAATCCGAGACGGTCGGTGGATGCTGCGTCGTAGAGTCGCGCGTCGGCGACGGCCTGGGCGGCGAACTCGGGGCTCGGGCGGAAGCGCCTGATCTCCTCGAGCGTGTGATCGATCTGCACGTTCATGTGTTCCAGTCGCTCCTTCGCGAGTGTGGATCCGGTTGGGTTCGCCTGCCCAACCAGCACTGTACCCGGCCGCGCGGGGTGCACTGAAAACGGAGGGAAACGCGCTGTCACTGTGTGTTTCCGCAGAGAGTTCTGTATGTCGGCACAAATGAGGACAAAAAGTACTTGCGCATGAACCTGGAACCCGTATGCTGATCAAGCCCGAACACTCGTTTCGCGGCCTGCAGCGCTCGTGATTCCCCCCAATCCTTGCGCTGCCGAGGCGGCACCTGTTCCCCCCAATGGGTGCCGCCCCCTTACGTTAACGGGGTCGTGGGAGCGCGACCACGATTCTGTCAAGACGAGCCCTCCTCCACAATGGCGTGGCGGAGGGTTCTGTCATATCTGCGGGTCGATTCGCGGACTCCGGCGGTCGCGGGCTGCCTACGCTCGCGGCATGTCCGTTCCTTTCGTCGCCACTCCGTCCTGGTTGACGGATGCCTCGCCGAGCGCGTCCCCGCCGGTGCATCCGGCTGGGCCGGTGCCCTCGGATGGCCCGGTGCGCTCGGATGCATCGGTGCCTGTGGATGCATCGGTGCCTGTGGATGCATCGGTGCATCCGGATCGCTCGGTGCATCCTGATCGTTCGGTGCATCCGGATGCATCGGCGGCGGCCGTGCCGGTGGCATCCGCCGCCGGGTCCCTCGGGTTCGACGGCGCGCGCGACGACCTCGCGCTGCTCGGCCCGCTCGCGCCGTACGCGGCAGACGGCCCCGTCACCGATCTGTTCGTGAACGGCGAAGCGGGGCTGTGGGTCGATCGCGGTGCCGGCGCCGAGCGGCACCCGGCCTGGCGGGCCGACGAGCCGCAGGTGCGTGCGCTCGCGGTGCAGCTGGTCGCCCGCGGCGGCCGCCACATCGATGAGGCGACTCCCGCGGTCGACGTGCGGCTCGGGCGCGGGATCCGGGTGCACGCGGTGCTGCCGCCGATATCGACGATCGGCACCGTGATCTCGGTGCGGGTGCCGAGGGCCGCGGGGTTCTCGCTCGCGGCGCTCGCTCGGGCCGGCATGCTCGACGGTGCACAGGAGGCGCGTCTGCGCACGGCGGTGGCCGACCGGGCGAACCTGCTCGTGACCGGCGCCGCCGGCAGCGGCAAGACGACGCTGCTCGCGGCCCTGTTGGGCGAGGCGTCCGCGTCCGAGCGGATCGTCGTGATCGAGGACGTCGCCGAACTGCGGGTCGGGCATCCGCACGTCGTGGGGCTCGAGGCGCGACAGCCGAATCTCGAGGGCAGCGGGCGCGTCGGTCTCGACGCACTGCTGCGCGAGGCGCTGCGCATGCGGCCCGACCGGCTCGTGGTCGGCGAGTGTCGTGGCGTCGAACTCCGGGAACTGCTCTCGGCGCTGAACACCGGGCACGACGGCGGCGCCGGCACGCTGCATGCGAATTCGCTCGACGACGTGCCGGCGCGGCTCGAGGCGCTCGGCTCGGTCGCGGGGCTCACGCCGGATGCCGTCGCGCGGCAGGCGGTCAGCGCGTTCGATCTCGTGCTGCACGTCGAGCGTGCCGCGGGCGGCCGGCGGCTCGCCGGCATCGGGCGGTTCGCGCTCGAGGGCGATCGGCTGGCGGTGGCGCCGTGCTGAACGGGCGTGGGGCACCCGGCGGGGGAGCGCAGCAGCCCGGCGCCGGCCCGCTCGCACGGCTGCGCCGCGCTCGGCCCGACGAGGCCGCCGGGTTCGAGGCGGTCGCCGTGGTGGCCGAGCGGCTCGCGGTGATGCTCGCGGCCGGGGTGCCCGCCGCTTCGGTGTGGCGGCACCTGGACGATGCGGCGACCGGGGTGGCCCCGGCGGCCGGGGTGGCCGCGGCTGCGGGCGCGGCTGCGACCGCAGGGGTGGCCGAGGCTGCGGGCGCGGCTGCGGCTGCGGGGCATCCGGTCGGCGAAGCGATCGCGCGCGCCGCACCCGACGGCCCGACCCGAGCCGCATGGTCGACGCTGGCTGCGGCCTGGCACGTCGCCGAGTCGTCCGGTGCGCCGCTCGCGGCGAGCCTGCGCGACCTGGCCGGCGCGCTGCGCGATGAGGCGCAGGCGCGACGCGACGTGCGGGCGGCGCTGGCCGGGCCACGGGCCAGCGCCCGCCTGGTCACCGCGCTGCCGCTCATCGCGATCGGGTTCGGCGCGCTGCTCGGGTTCGACACGATCGGCGTGCTGCTCGGGTCGCCGATCGGGCTCGTCTGCCTGGCCGTCGGCGGCGCCCTGCTCTGGGCGGGCGCCAGGTGGAATGCGGCCCTCGCTCGCCGCGCCGCGCCCGAGCGGCCGTCGCCCGGACTCGAACTCGACCTGCTCGCGGTCGCCATGTCGGGCGGGGGCTCGCTCGAACGGTCGCGCGAGTCCGTCGCGTCGGCGATCGAACGGTACGTGCCCGCCGCGGTCGGCATCGAGGACGTCGACGGCACGGTTCGGCTCGCGTCGAGCGCGGGTGCGCCGGTGGCCGACCTGCTGCGTTCCGAGGCGGCGCGTCGGCGTCGGCAGGCCCGATCCGACGCCGTCGTGCGGGCTGCGGCGCTCTCGGTGCGGCTCATGCTGCCGCTCGGCGCGTGCGTGCTGCCCGCGTTCGTCCTGCTCGGCGTCGCTCCGCTCATGATCTCGGTCGTCACCGGAACGCTCGGAGCCGCGTGAAGCCGGCCGAGCCGGCATCTCCCCAGAACTCGTGCCGAACCCAACCGAAGGAAGGAACCACATGCACTCCACCCACTCCATCGACCGGCGGGCGCGCCTCGCCCGATTGGCACGGGCGCGCGTCCGGCGGGCCGTCAGGGCGTCGTCCCGTCGGCTCCTCGGCGACCGCGGCGCGGCGACCGCCGAGTACGCCGTCGCGACGATGGCCGCGGTCGGCTTCGCCGGCCTGCTGGTCGTCATCCTGCGCGGCGACGAGGTGCGCGGCATCCTCACAGACCTCGTGCGGAATGCGCTCACGGTCGGCTGACCGCGAGCGCGGCAGTGCGACCGCGGAACTCGCGGTCGCACTGCCCGCCGTCGCGCTCGTGCTGGCCGCGTGCCTCGGGGCGATCCAGCTCGGCGCCCAGCAGGTGCGATTGACGGATGCCGCGGCGGACGCCGCTCGCGCGCTCGCGCGCGGCGAGTCGCTCGACGCGGCGGCCGGCATCGCCGACCGGGTCTCGGGCGGGGCCGCGCTCGAGGTCGCCCGCGACGGCCCGTTCGTGTGCGCGGTGCTGCGGGCCGGCGGGTCGGGGCTCCTGTCGGCGATCGAACTGCGGAGCGAATCGTGCGCGATCGACGGCGGGCGCTGACCGTGTGCGCCGGCACCGCGCCGTCGTTGCGGTTGCGGTTGCGGTCGCGGTTGCGGTTGCGATGGCGCCGCGGATGCCGCGACGAACGCGGAGCCGGCACCGTGCTGGTGCTCGCCACGGTGGCGGGCATGATCGCGCTCACCGCGCTGATCGTGCCGCTGCTGGCCGTGCCGATCGCGTCCCAGCGCGCGGCGAACGCGGCCGATGCCGCCGCTCTCGCGGCCGCCGACGCGCTGAGCGGCGCGATCGCGGGCGTGCCCTGCGATCTCGCGGCAGCGGTCGCCGAACGGAACGGCGCGCAACTCGTCGGCTGCGAGACCGCCGGTCCGGTGGCGTCCGTCAGCGTGCGCCGCGGAGTGCTCGGTCTCGCCGTCGAGGCGCGCGCCCGAGCCGGTCCGCCCGGCTGGGCGGACTGATCGGCCGAGTCGTGCTCAGTCGAACACGGTCTCGACGAAGCGGTACTCGACCGCGGTCGGCAGCGACGAGTTGTCGCCGTCGAACTCGAGGCCGGCGCCGCGTGAATACACGTAGCGCTTGCCCCCGTCGGCGTTCAGTTCGATGCGCGGGCGCGGGTCGCCCGTGTCGAGGAAGGCGGTGGCGACGGTGCGGCCTTCGAGCGGTCCGTCGATCAACTTGGCGGTGTACGAGGCCGTGGATGACGTGTCCATGTTCGCTATTGTCCTCCGCCCGGCGGGTTCCGCAAGAGCGCGCGCCGCGCCGGCTCGCGGGTTCGGTGCGGGCGCCGGCACCTGCCTCCCGTCCGCGCCACTTCGGCGTCTTCCGCGCCAGTCGCGGTGGCGCGCGGGCCGCCGAAGTGGCGCGGAGGAGAGGGGACGGGGAGCGGAGAGGGGTTTTCCGCAAGGGTCCGCGCCGTACCCGTCGCTGGGGACGGCCGTGGGGGTTCACGGTGAGGGTGTGTATGGTGTGGCTGTCGGTGCCGAGCGCGCACCGGTTGACTGCACACCGCCGGGGGGGCGCGGGTCGATACGTGCGTCCCTCTCTGTTCGAATCGCAAGGAGTCTGGTTGTCAGGCGCGAAGAAACTGGTCATCGTCGAGTCGCCGACCAAGATGAAGTCGATCGCCCAGTATCTGGGCGACGGCTACACGGTGCTGTCGTCGGTCGGCCACATCCGCGACCTCATCGAGCCGAAGAACCTGCCCGCCGAGGTGAAGAAGCGCGGCGGCGGCCTCGCGAAGTTCTCGGTCGACGTCGACAACGGCTTCGAGCCGTACTACGTCGTCAGCGACTCGAAGAAGAAGACGGTCGCCGAACTCAAGCGCGCGCTGAAGGACGCCGACGAACTCCTGCTCGCCACCGATGAAGACCGCGAGGGCGAGGCCATCGCGTGGCATCTGCTGCAGGAGCTGAAGCCCAAAGTGCCGGTGCGTCGCATGGTGTTCCACGAGATCACGAAGGACGCGATCCTCGCCGCGAAGGACCACACCCGCGAGCTCGACACCTCGCTCGTCGACGCGCAGGAGACCCGCCGCATCCTCGACCGTCTCTACGGCTACGAGGTCTCGCCGGTGCTCTGGCGCAAGGTCGGCCCCGGCCTCTCGGCGGGCCGCGTGCAGTCGGCCGCGACTCGACTCGTCGTCGACCGCGAGCGCGAGCGGCTCGCGTTCGTCGCGGCATCCTATTGGGATCTGGTCGGCACCTTCACGAGCACGGATGCCTCGTTCCAGGCGAAGCTCGTGCGCCTCGACGGCGACCGGGTCGCGACCGGCCGCGACTTCGACGACCGCGGGCGGCTGAAGAGCCGTGCCGCCGTGCTCGACGAGGCGACCGCGACCGCGCTGGCCGCGGCACTGCGCGACGACACCGTCGCCAAGCGCGTCTCGAAGCTCGAGCAGAAGCCGTACCGGCGCAGCCCGGCCGCGCCGTTCACCACCTCGACGCTGCAGCAGGAGGCCGCCCGCAAGCTGCGCCTGAGCGCCAAGGACACCATGCGCGTGGCGCAGTCGCTCTACGAGAACGGCTACATCACCTATATGCGCACCGACTCGAACTCGCTGTCGAAGCAGGCGATCGCCGCGGCGCGGACGCAGGCCTCGAAGCTGTACGGGCCCGACACGGTGCCCGACAAGCCCCGCAGCTACGCGAGCCGCTCGAAGAACGCGCAGGAGGCGCACGAGGCGATCCGCCCGTCGGGCGAGGTCTTCCGCACCCCGGCCGAGGTGGAGGGCCAGCTGCGCGGCAGCGAGTTCCGGCTCTACGACCTGATCTGGAAGCGCACCATCGCCTCGCAGATGGCGGATGCCACGGGCCACACCGCGACCGTCACCCTCGAGGTCGGACCGACGGCGGCGGACGCCCCGGCACCCGCCGAGCCGACCGCGAAGGTCGGCGGCGCGCTCGCCGAGTTCACGGCGAGCGGCACCGTGATCACGTTCCGCGGGTTCCTCGCCGCCTATGAAGAGGGACACGACGAGGAGCGCAACGCCGAGGACGCCCCGGGCGACGCCCGGCTGCCCGCGCTCGCCGAGGGGCAGGCCGTGGGCCTGGCCGAACTCGAGGCGAAGGGCCACGAGACGACGCCGCCGCCGCGGTTCACCGAGGCGAGCCTCGTGAAGCGTCTCGAAGAGCTCGGCATCGGCCGCCCGTCGACGTTCGCGTCGATCATCTCGACCATCCTCGACCGCGGGTACGTCACCCTGCGCGGCCAGGCCCTCGTGCCGAGCTTCGTCGCGTTCTCGGTCGTGCGGCTGCTCGAGGAGCACTTCGGCGATCTGGTCGAGTACGACTTCACCGCCGAGATGGAGGACGACCTCGACCGCATCGCCTCGGGCGAGGCCGACCGGGTCGACTGGCTGAACCAGTTCTACTTCGGCGGCGACAAGCACCGGGGCCTGCGCCAGGTCGTCGACAACCTCGGCGACATCGACGCGCGCGAGATCAACTCGGTGCAGGTGGCGCCCGACATCACGCTGCGCATCGGCAAGTACGGGCCCTACCTCGAGGCGGTCGACCCCGAGGCCGCGACCGACGCCGCGCCGCGCCGCGTGAACCTGCCCGAGGGGCTCGCGCCCGACGAGCTCACGGCCGAGAAGGCGCGCGAACTCGTCGACGCGCCCGTCGTCGGCGACCGGGTGCTCGGCCTCAACCCCGCGAACGGCAAGCAGGTCGTCGTGAAGGACGGCCGGTTCGGGCCGTACGTCACCGAGGTCGAGCCCGAGGCATCCGCGCCCGAAGCAGGCTCGGCCGAGGCATCCGTCGACCCGGCCACCGGCGAGGTGATCGCCCTTCGACAGGCTCAGGAACCGCCTGCCAAGGCCAAGAAGGCCGCGAAGAAGGCGCCAGCCGAGAAGCCCCGCACCGCGTCGCTCTTCAAGAGCATGCAGGTCGAGACGGTCGACTTCGAGACCGCGCTGAAGCTGCTCGACCTGCCGCGCGTCGTCGGCGTCGACGCCGAGTCCGGCGCCGAGATCACCGCGCAGAACGGCCGGTACGGGCCGTACCTGAAGAAGGGCACCGACACGCGCACGCTGCCGAGCGAGGACGCGATCTTCGAGATCGACCTGGCGGGCGCGCAGGAACTGTTCGCCCAGCCGAAGTACGGTGCCCGCCGAGCGTCCAGCGCCCTGAAGGAGTTCGACGCCGACCCGGTCAGCGGTAAGCCGATCAAGGTGAAGGACGGCCGGTTCGGCCCGTACGTCACCGACGGCGAGACGAACGCGACCATCCCGCGGGCCGAGTCGGTCGAGGACATCACCTTCGAGCGCGCCGTCGAACTGCTGCAGCTCAAGCGCGACAAGGGGCCCGCCAAACCGCGCGCCAAGCGCACGACCACGGCGAAGAAGGCTCCGGCGAAGAAGGCGCCCGCCAAGAAGAGCACCACGTGAGCCGCGGGCTGTTCATCACCCTCGAGGGCGGCGACGGCTCGGGCAAGACGACGCAGGCCGGCCTGCTCGAAGCGTGGCTGCAGGGTCTCGGCCGCACGGTCGTGCGCACCCGCGAGCCCGGGGGCACCGACGTCGGCCTCGAGGTGCGCGAACTGGTGCTGCACCACCGCGGCGAGATCGCCCCGCGCGCCGAGGCGCTGCTCTACGCCGCCGATCGCGCGCACCACATCGCCACCCTCGTGCGGCCCGCGCTCGCCCGCGGCGAGGTCGTCGTGCAGGACCGGTACATCGACTCGTCGGTCGCGTACCAGGGCGCCGGGCGGGTGCTCGACCCCGACGAGGTGCGCCGCGTCTCGGAGTGGGCGACGGAGGGGCTCGCGCCCGACCTGACCGTGCTGCTCGATCTCGACGAGGACGCCGCCCGTGCCCGGCTCGATGCCGCGCCGCGCCGGTTCGATCGGCTCGAGGCCGAGGCATCCGACTTCCATGCGCGGGTGCGCGACGCGTACCTCGCGCTGGCCGCGGCCGAGCCCGACCGCTTCCTCGTCGTGGACGCGACCCGACCGGTCGACGAGATCGCGGCTGCGGTGCGCGAGCGCGTCGAGGCGCTGCTCTGAGCCGGCCGGGCCGGCGCAGGCGACCGTCGGCGGCAGCGGGTAGCGTGATCGCGTGAGCGTGTGGAGCGAGCTGACCGGTCAGTCGGCGGCGATCTCGGTGCTGCGCGAGGCGGCGGTCGCCTCGGCCGCGCCGGGCGGCGCTGCGCTCGACGACGACGGGGCGGATGCTTCGCCGGCCGGGTCCGCGCAGCGGATGACGCACTCGTGGCTGATCACCGGCCCGCCCGGGTCGGGTCGGTCGAACCTGGCGTACGCGTTCGCCACGGCGCTCATCTCGGGGCAGCCCGACGGCGACGAGCCCACCCGCATCCAGGTCGAGGCGCGCAGCCATCCCGATCTGCACGTGCTCGCGACCGAGGGCGTCATCATCAAGCGCGACGACGTGCGCGAGATCGTCAAACGCTCGCACTACGCGCCGTCGGTCGGGGCGCACCGCGTCATCATCGTCGAAGACGCCGACCGCATGACCGAGCAGACCTCGAACTTCCTGCTGAAAGAGCTCGAGGAGCCGCCCGAGCGCACCGTGTGGATCCTGTGCGCGCCGAGCGAGGCCGACCTGATCCCCACGATCCGGTCGCGGGTGCGCACCGTGCGCCTGCAGGTGCCCGGGGTCGCCGACGTCGCCGAGCTGCTCGTGCGCCGCGACGGCGTCGACCCGGTCATCGCCGAGCGCGCCGCACGCGAGGCGCAGAGCCACATCGGCATGGCGCACCGGCTCGCGACGAGCCCCGAGGCGCGCGCCCGCCGCGACGAGACGCTGCGCCTCGCCCTGGCGGTGCGCTCGACGCCGTCGGCGGTCACGACCGCGGCCCGGCTCATCGAGATCGCCGGCGACGACGCGAAGGCGATCACCGAACTGCGCGACGCCGAAGAGCGCGAGCACGCGCTGCGCTCGCTGGGGCTGGCGCCGGGGCAGACGGTGCCGCCCGCGCTGCGCGCCCAGCTGAAGGCGCTCGAGGACGACCAGAAGCGCCGGGCCACCCGGAGCCTGCGCGACGGCATCGACCGCATCCTCGTCGACCTCGCCTCGCTGTACCGCGACGTGCTCGTCGTGCAGCTCGGCGCCGGCGTCGAGCTCGTCAACCTCGAGCTGCGCGACGAGATCGATGCCGCCGCGGCATCCGCTTCACCGGCACGCACCCTGGCGACCCTGGACGCGATCCAGGTCGCCCGCGAGCGCATCGAGGGCAACGTGCAGCCGACGCTCGCGCTCGAGGCGATGCTCGTCGCCGCCATCCGCCGAACCGCCGACCGAGGAGCCGCCTGATGCGCGACCGCCGCCGCCCCGTCCGCATCGCCGCAGCGTGCGCGACGCTCATCGCCGCCGCGCTCATGCTCACCGGGTGCGTGAATCCGTTCGCGCCCGAGGCCCCGCACACCTCGACGCCCACGAACGAGCAGGTCGACCCGTCGCTCGAGCGGTTCTACCACCAGACCCTCACCTGGGAGCAGTGCGGCGACCGCATGGGGTGCACGACCGCCATCGCGCCGCTCGACTGGGACGACCCCGAGGCCGGCGAGGTCGAGCTCGCACTCGTCCGCCACGTCGCCACCGGCGACCGCATCGGGTCGCTGCTGGTGAACCCGGGCGGCCCCGGCGGGTCGGGCTACGACTTCATCAAGGACTCGCTCGACTACGCGGTCGGCCAGCCCCTGCAGGAGCGGTTCGACATCGTCGGGTTCGATCCTCGCGGCGTCGGGCGGTCGTCGGCGGTGGCGTGCCTCGACCCGGCCGCCATGGACGAGTACCTCTACGGCATCACGTCGGCCGAGCGCGGCAGCGACGAGTGGATCGCCGAGGTCCGCGCGTCGCAGACCGAGTTCGGAGCCGCGTGCGAACAGCAGACCGGGGCGCTGCTCGCCGAGGTCGACACGGTGAGCGCGGCCCGCGACCTCGACCTGCTGCGCGCCGTGCTCGGCGACGAGGAGCTCAACTATCTCGGGTACTCGTACGGCACCTTCCTCGGCGCGACCTACGCCGACCTGTACCCCGATCGGGCCGGCCGCCTCGTGCTCGACGGCGCCATCGACCCGTCGCTCAGCGAGAACGAGGTGACGATCGGCCAGGCGATCGGGTTCGAACAAGCGCTGGGCGCGTACCTCGACAGTTGCCTCGCCTCCGCGGACTGCCCCTTCGACGGCAGTGTGGATTCGGCGATGGGCGAGGTCGGGCGACTCATCGCCTCGCTCGATCGCAGCCCGCTGCAGGGCAGCGACGGGCGGCTCGTCGGCGCCGATACGTTCATCACCGCGATCATCTACCCGCTGTACTCGCCCGACTCGTGGTTCGCGCTCGACTCGCTGTTCGAGTCGGTGATGTTCGGCGAGGCCGACTATGCGCTGCAACTCGCCGACGGATACAACGGCCGCAACCCCGACGGCACGTACCTCGACAACTCGACGGAGGCGTTCACCTCCATCAACTGCCTCGACTACGAGTACCAGGACGACGTCGCCGTCATGCGCGAGCGTGCCGCCGAGGTCGCCGCGGCGGCACCCGTGATCGGCCCGTACTTCGGATTCGGCGACCTGAGCTGCATCGACTGGCCGGTGCCGAGCGAGGCGGTACGCCGGCCGATCCACGCCGAGGGCGCCGCACCCATCCTCGTGATCGGCACGACCGGCGATCCGGCCACCCCGTACGAGTGGGCGGTCTCGCTGGCCGACCAGCTCGAAAGCGGCGTGCTCGTCAGCTACGACGGCGAGGGGCACACCGCGTACAACAAGTCGAACAGCTGCGTGAACGAGGCGGTCGAGCGGTTCTTCATCGACGGCGTCGTCCCCGCGGAGGATCCGCAGTGCTGAGCGCGTTCTGAGGCGCCCGCGAAACCCGCTATGATTGGTGATCGTGCCATCCGGCAACGGGTGCCACGCCGCCTTAGCTCAGTCGGCAGAGCGATTCACTCGTAATGAATAGGTCGAGGGTTCGATTCCCTCAGGCGGCTCCATTCCGAAGGGCCCCGACCACGGTCGGGGCCCTTCGCCGTGCCGGGCGCGAGGAGCATGGGCCGACGGATCGGAGAGCGCTCCCACGCCGATAGGCTGACCCCATGACCGACGGACTTCGCTGGGGCATCCTCGCCACGGGCGGCATCGCGCACATGTTCACGAGCGACCTGAAGCTCAACGGCTTCGACGTGCGGGCGGTGGGGTCCCGCCGGGTCGAGTCGGCGCAGGCGTTCGCGGCCGAGTTCGGCATCCCGAACGTGCACGGCGGCTACGAAGCGCTCGTGGCCGACCCCGAGGTCGACGTCGTCTACGTGTCCACGCCGCATCCGCTGCATGCGGCGAACGCCGAACTCGCGGTCCGCGCCGGCAAGCACGTGCTCATCGAGAAGCCGTTCGCGCTGAACGCC
Source organism: Agromyces larvae (assembly GCF_022811705.1). NCBI lineage: Bacteria > Bacillati > Actinomycetota > Actinomycetes > Micrococcales > Microbacteriaceae > Agromyces > Agromyces larvae. The sequence continues at coordinate 177,128 of NZ_CP094528.1, forward strand.
GTCGAGGCGCAGCGCATCGCCGACCTCGCCGCCGAGCACGGCGTGCTCGCGCTCGAGGCGATGTGGACGAGGTACCTGCCGCACATGGCGCGCATCCGCGAGATCATCGCGGCCGGCACGCTCGGCGAGCTGCGCACCCTCATCGCCGACCACACGCAGAAACTGTCCGACGACCCCGCCCACCGCATCAACGCGCTCGAACTCGGCGGCGGGGCCCTGCTCGACCTCGGCATCTACCCGATCTCGTTCTCGTGGGACCTGTTCGGCGAACCGGTGACCATCCAGTCGACCGCGACGTTCAAGTCGACCGGTGCCGACGCGCAGATCGCCACCGTGTTCGGCTACGACGGCGGTCGCATCGCGACCACGCTGTCGGCGAGCGACGCGAAGGGGCCGAACACGGCGACCGTCCTCGGCACGCTCGCCCGCATCGACATCGATGGGGTGTGGTACACGCCGACCTCGTTCCGGGTGGTCGACGCCGACGGCACGGTGCTCGAGGAGTACGTCTCCGAGGTGAGGGGTCGCGGTATGCACTTCCAGGCGGCGGCGGCCGAGCAGCTCGTCGCTGCGGGCGAGCTCGGCGGCGGGTCGATCCTGTCGACGGCCGAGTCGGTGGCGATCATGGGCACGCTCGACACGGTGCGCGAGCAGATCGGGTTGCGCTACCCGGGCGAGTAGCGGCGAGCCGAGAGTTCCTCGGGATTCTTTCGGGTCGCGTTCGTAGACTGCCGGGATGCGCGACGAGACGGATGCTCCGGACGAGTCGTTCGACGACCCCGAACGCCCGGCGGACGGCGAGGCGACCGAGGCGATTCCGGCCGCACCGGCGGCGACGCCCGAGGCATCCGAGCCGGTTCCGCCCGAGGCATCCGAGCCGGTTCCGCCCGAGGCATCCGCGGCTCCCGACTCCGAAGCATCCGCGCCCGCCGGAGCGCTCACCCGCATCACCGCTTTCGCCCGCCGCCATCGCACCCCGCTCGCGATCGCGACCGGCGTGCTCGCGTTCGCGCTGCTCGGCGCCGGTGCCGTCGCGCTCGGCGCGGCCATCGCCCGACCCGACGTCGAACCGGTCGCAGCGGCGGAGACCGCCGGGCCGACCCCGACCGCGACGCCGCGCCCGACCTCGGCGATCGCGGTGGCGCCGGCGCAGATCCGCATCCGCACCTGCTCGGTCGCCGACCGTGCGGGAGATCCGCGGCTCGCGAACCTGCAGGCGCAGGTCGTGAACGCGGCGACCGGCGAGGTGCTCTTCGATCGCGGCGGCAGCACGCCGTCGCGCACCGCGAGCGTCATGAAGGTGCTCACCACCGCCGCCGCGCTGTCGGTGCTGGGGCCCGACTACCGCACCCCGACCACCGTCGTGAAGGGCGCCGAACCCGGCTCGGTCGTCCTCGTCGGCGGCGGCGACGCCACCCTGTCGCGCACGCCGAGCGGCACCGAGACCGTGTATCCGGGCGCGGCGCACCTCGACGACCTCGCCGCGCAGGTGCGGGCCGCGTGGAACGCCGACCCGTCGAACCCGCCGTTGACGAAGCTGATCCTCGACGCGAGCTACTTCGGCGGCGCCGCGTGGCACGACAGCTGGGACCCGGTCGAGCGCGAGGACGGCTACATGGCGCCGGTCACGGCACTCATGGTCGACGGCGACCGCGACGACCCCTCGTCGAACACGTCCTGGCGCAGCGAGGACCCGGTCGCGCGCGCGGGCGACGCGTTCGCGTCGGCGCTCGGCGGCATCCAGGCGATCGAGCGGGGCACGGCGCCGGGCGGCACGCAGCAGCTCGGGCAGGTGCTCTCGCCGACGGTGGCGCAGCTCGTCGACAAGGCGCTGATCGTGTCCGACAACAACGCCGCCGAGATGCTCGCCCGGCTGGTCGCGATCCAGACGGGCGCGGGCAACACGTTCGAGGCGATCAACGCGGGCGTGCTGCAGGGCCTGTCGGGCTACGGGGTCGACACTGCGGGCATCTCGATCGTCGATGGGTCGGGCCTCAGCGACTTCAACGCGGTGCCGCCGTCGTACCTCACCCGGCTGTTCGTCAAGATCAACGCGCGTGAGGGCAACCTCGGCGTGCTCATGGACGGGCTGCCGATCGCGGGCGGTCCGCGCGGGTCGCTGTCGTACAGCGATCGCTTCACCGGCGACAATGCGGTGGCCGACGGCGCGGTGTTCGCGAAGACCGGCTGGATCGAGACCGGGTACACGCTGTCGGGCATCATCCATGCGCAGGACGGCACGACCCTCACCTTCGCGATCTACGCGCTCGGCGACGTGAGCGACGACGCGAAGCAGGCGATCGACACGCTCGCCACCGGCTTCTTCCTCTGCGGCGACGGCCTCGCGAACGACTGAGCACCGCTGAGCCCGGTCGGGCCGCCCGCGGACCGGCCCGGCTCCGGCGGACCTGCGCGACAATGGGTACGGATGCCCCGACCCGGGCCCGGCCGCAACCCACGGCCGCAGGAAGCGGAGGACGAACCATGACCCGTGCCATCCTCGTCGTCGACGTGCAGAACGACTTCACCGAAGGCGGCGCGCTGGGCGTGCAGGGCGGCGCCGCCGTCGCCGAGCGCATCTCGGCGTACCTCGCCGGGCACGCCGACGACTACGACCTCGTCGTCGCCTCCCGCGACTGGCACGACGCCGACAACGACAACGGCGGCCACTTCGCCGCCGAACCCGACTTCGTCGACACCTGGCCGCCGCACTGCGTCGCCGGCACGCCGGGCGCCGAGTACCACCCGTCGTTCGACACGAGCACCGTCGACGTGCACGTGCGCAAAGGCATGGGGGAGCCCGCGTACTCGGTGTACGAGGGCCACGCCGACGACGGCCGCCGCATCACCGAGGTGCTCGCCGAGCACGGCATCACCGAGGTCGACGTGGTGGGCCTCGCGACCGACTACTGCGTCCGCCAGACCGCGCTCGACGCGGTGGAGCACGGGCAGCACGTGCGGGTGTTCACCGACCTCGTCGAAGGGGTGCATCACGAGCGGTCGGCCGAGGTGCTCGCCGAGCTCGCGCACGCCGGAGCGGTGATCGCACAGAGCCCGGGCACCGCACCCGAAGTGGGGTAGCGTGGCGGAGGCGCCGTCGGCGTCGTTCCCACCCGCATCCAGAGGAGCCCGCCCTTCATGCCTTCGCGCCGCGCCGCCACCACGCTCGTCTTCGCCGGTCTCGCCCTCGGCTCGCTGCTGTTCACCGGCTGCGCCGGCCCGGCCGACGCCGAATCGACCTCCGCCGGTGCGTCGTCCGCCGAGAAGCCCTCGTCGAAGGACGCGACGGCCGAGAAGGAGTCGGCCGACGACGCGACCGACGCCGCGACGACCGAGGAGGACTGCCTCGCCTTCCAGAGTGCGCTGACCGACTCCGCCACCGCGCTGCAGGAGGGCATGAGCGAGTACTCCACCGATCCGGCGGCCGCCGTGGCGACGCTGAAGGACTTCCAGGGCACGTTCGACGCCGCGGTCGCCGACCTCTCCGACGCCGACGTCAAGGCGGTCGGCGCCGACGCGAGCGCGAAGCTCGCCGACGTCATCGGCGCACTCGAGGGCGGGGTCGCCGACCCCGCGAACCTCGACATGACCGCCTACCTCGAGAAGGTGACGGCGATGACCGAGTCGTTCGGCGCCATCGGCGAGGTCTGCGCCGCGTAACCGCAGCGACCGCACGCAGGCGAGGGGCGGGCGACGGGGATCCGTCGCCCGCCCCTCGCGCGTGTCACAGCGTGTTGCCGAGCTTGAACCCGTGCTCCTCGTCGCCGCGGCGGGTGTACGAGAAGCCGTCGGCTCCGATGGTCGCCTCCAGTTCGCTCTCCTCCTCGCGCGCGACGAGCGGCTGCGGGTTGCCGTCGAGGTCGAGCACGAGCGACGCGTCGGTGTACCAGGACGGCACCACGGGGTTGCCCCAGAAGTCGCGGCGCTGGTTGTCGTGCACGTCCCACGTGACCACGGGGTTGTCGGGGTCGCCGGTGTAGTAGTCCTGGGTGTAGATCTCGACGCGGTGCCCGTCGGGGTCGCGCAGATAGAGGTAGAACGCGTTCGAGACGCCGTGGCGCCCGGGGCCGCGCTCGATGCAGTCCGACCGACGCAGCGCGCCGAGCTTGTCGCAGATCGCGAGGATGTTGTGCTTCTCGTGCGTCGAGAACGCGACGTGGTGCATGCGGGGGCCGTCGCCGCCGGTCATCGCGGTGTCGTGCACGGTGGGCTTGCGACGCATCCACGCCGCGTAGACCGTGCCCTCCTCGTCCTGGATGTCCTCGGTGACGCGGAACCCGAGATCCTGCATGAACTTCACGGCCCGCGGCACGTCGGGCGTGACCTGGTTGAAGTGGTCCAGGCGCACGAGCGCGCCCGGCGTGTACAGGTCGTACCGCCACGCGAGCCGCTCCACATGCTCGACGTCGTGGAAGAACTCGTACGGGAACCCCAGCGGGTCGGTCACCCGCACCGAGTCGCCGATGCCCTTCGTGAACCCGTCCGCGCGGCGCTCGACGCGGCATCCGAGCTCGGTGTAGAAGGCGACCGCCTTGTCGAGATCCTCGGGCGTGCGGACCCGGTACGAGAACGCCGCGACCGCGGCGACCGGCCCTTCGCGGAGCACGAGGTTGTGGTGGATGAACTCCTCGAGGCTGCGCAGATAGACGGTCTGCTCGTCCTCCTCGGTCACGGTCAGGCCGAGGATGTCGACGTAGAAGTCGCGCGACCGCTGCAGGTCGGTGACGACGAGCTCCATGTACGCGCAGCGCAGGATGTCGGGCGCCGGCGCCGTGGGCGTCGGGATCGGGTGATCGGTGTGGATGGGGGCCTCCTGCGAAACGAAGAAGCCGGAGGAGGTGGGGGTGAGGTGGTCACGGTGGGGCATGTCAGCGTCCTTGCGTTGGTGGGGCGGTCGTTCCCTTCGACAGGCTCAGGGGCCGATCGATCGGGGTCAGCGCTTGCCGAAGGTGGGGTTGTGGGGTGCGCCGAGCGTGATGTGCACGCTCTGCTGGTCGGTGTAGAAGTCGATCGAGCGGTAGCCGCCCTCGTGGCCGAGGCCCGACGCCTTGACGCCGCCGAACGGGGTGCGCAGGTCGCGCACGTTGTTCGAGTTCAGCCACACCATGCCCGCCTCGACCGACTGCGCGAAGTTGTGCGCGCGCCTCAGGTCGTTCGTCCAGATGTAGGCGGCGAGCCCGTACTTCGTGTCGTTCGCGAGCGCGAGCGCCTCCTCCTCGGTGTCGAACGGGGTGATCGCCACGACCGGGCCGAAGATCTCCTCCTGGAAGATGCGGGCGTCGGGCGCGACATCCGCGAACACCGTCGGTGCGACGTAGTTGCCGGTCGCAAAACCCTCGGGCCGGCCGCCGCCGGCGACGAGCCGGCCCTCGCGCTTGCCCAGCTCGACGTAGCTCATCACCTTCTCGTAGTGCTCGGGATGCACGAGCGCGCCGACCTCGGTCGCCGGGTCGTGCGGATGCCCGACCTTCACGCGCTTCGCCTGCGCCGCGTAGCGCTCGACGAACTCGTCGTACACCTCGCGCTGCACCAGGATGCGGCTGCCCGCGGTGCAGCGCTCGCCGTTCAGCGAGAACACGCCGAAGATGCACGCGTCGATTGCGACGTCGAGGTCGGCGTCGGCGAACACGACCGCGGGGCTCTTGCCGCCGAGCTCCATCGAGAGCCCTTTCAGGTACGGCGCGGCGTTGCCGAAGATGATCTGGCCCGTGCGGCTCTCGCCGGTGAACGAGATCAACGGCACGTCGGGATGCTTCACCAGCGCGTCGCCCGCCTCCTCGCCGAGACCGTTCACGAGGTTGAACACGCCCGCCGGCAGCCCGGCCTCCTCGAAGATGCCGGCCCACAGCGACGCCGACAGCGGCGTGAACTCGGCCGGCTTCAGCACGACCGTGTTGCCGGTCGCGAGCGCGGGACCCAGCTTCCACGACTCGAGCATGAACGGGGTGTTCCAGGGAGTGATGAGGCCCGCGACGCCGATCGGCTTGCGGTTCACGTAGTTCATCTGCCGGCCCGGCACCTTGAAGGCGTCATCGGCCTGCGCGACGATCAGGTCGGCGAAGAAGCGGAAGTTCTCGGCCGCGCGCCGCGCCTGGCCCAGCGCCTGCGTGATCGGCAGGCCCGAGTCGAACGACTCGAGCTCGGCGAGGCGCTGGTCGCGCGACTCGACGAGGTCGGCGATCCTGTGCAGCACCCGGCTCCGCTCGCGGGGGAGCATGCGCGGCCACGGACCCTCGGTGAAGGCGCGGCGCGCGGCCGCGACCGCGCGGTCGATGTCGGCCCGCTTGCCGGCAGCGGCGTGCACGTAGGTCTCGTTCGTGACGGGGTTCAGCACCTCGAACGTGTCGCCGTCGAGCGAGTCGACGGACTCGCCGTCGATGTAGTGGCGGATCCGGTCGGGCAGACCCTCGGGGGTGAAGACGTCGGTCATGCGATGCTCGCTTTCGTTGCGGAGTCGGAGGTCGTCGGAGCTCCCTGAGCCGGTCGAAGGGGACGGCGCGGTTCGCGCGTGAGATCGGTGCCCTGCGACAGGCTCAGGGAGCGATCAGGCCGGTGCTCGGCCTGCTGCGCGAGCACGGCGTCGAGCGTGTTCGTGCGGTGGCGCCGGGCGGCGAGCTCGATCTCGAGCGGGTCGGCGTGCCGCTCGATCAGGTCGAGCAGCGCATCGTGCTCCTCGACCGAGGCATGCGCACGGCCCGGCACGAACCCGAACGACGTGTCGCGCAGCACCTTCAGCCGGTTCCAGCCGCGGTGCACGAGATCGAGCACGTGCGGGTTCGGGCAGAGCTCGAACAGCACGGTGTGGAACTCGAGGTTCAGCTCGGTGAACCGGTGCGGGTCGAACGCGGCGAGCACCTCGCGCATCCGCGCGTTGATCGCGCGCGCCTGCTCGATGCGCTCGGGCGTGATCGCGGGCGCCGCGAGCGCGGTGGCCGCGCCCTCGACGAGCGACAGCGTCTGCATCGTGTAGAGGTACTCGGCCTCGTGGATGAGCGCGACCTGCGCGCCCACATTGCGCTCGAACGTGACGAGCCCCTCGGCCTCGAGCAGGCGGATCGCCTCGCGCACGGGCACCACCGAGACATCCAGCTCGCGCGCGATGGTGCCGAGCACGAGCCGGTAGCCCGGCACGTAGCGGCCGTCCTCGATGCGCTCGCGGATGAACCGGTACGCGCGCTGGGACTTGCTCTCGCCGGTCAAGGCGTCGCTCCCTGAGCCGGTCGGAGGGAGGGGTCTCGGGTCGGGGTCGCTTCGACAGGCTCAGCGAGCGTGTTGCCGGGTTCGGCGAGCGTGTTGCCGGGTTCGGCGAGCGTGTTGCCGGGTTCGGCGAGCGTGTTGCTGGACTCGGCGAGCCGGTCGCGCTCGTAGCGGGCACGCCACTCGGCGTTCATCGGGAACAGCCCGTCGACCGCCTCGCCCTCGGCGACCCGCTCGGCGACCCACGCGTCGGCCGCGTCCTGCTCGGCAGCCTCGGCGGCGACCTCGGCGACGAGGTGCGGCGGAATCACGATCACGCCGTCGCCGTCGCCCACGATCACGTCGCCCGGCTGCACGGCCGCGCCGCCGCAGGCGATCGTCACGTCGGTCTCCCACGGCACGTGCCGGCGGCCGAGCACGCTCGGGTGCGGTCCCTGCGAGAACACCGGGATGCCGATCTCGGCGACCGCGTCGAAGTCGCGCACCCCGCCGTCGGTCACGATGCCCGCGGCGCCCCGCACCTTCGCGCGGAGCGCGAGCACGTCGCCGACGGTGCCGGTGCCGCGCTCGCCGCGGGCGTCGACGACGAGCACCTCGCCAGGGCCGACCGAGTCGAACGCGCGTTTCTGCGCGTTGTAGCCGCCGCCGTGGGACTGGAACAGATCGGGGCGAGCCGGGATGAACCGCAGCGTGCGCGCACGGCCCACGATGCGGGCACCGGGCAGGTTCGCGTGCACGCCCTCGATGAACACGTCGTGGTAGCCGCGCTTGCGCAGGGCGACCGAGAGGGTCGCGACCGCGACGCTGGAGAGCTGGGCGCGCAGGTCGTCGGTGAGCTCGAACCGAGTGCTCCCTGAGCCCGTCGAAGGGAGGCCGCCGGTTGGGGTCGCTTCGACGGGCTCAGCGAGCGGAGTGTCGGTTGGGGTCGCTTCGACGGGCTCAGCGAGCGCGACGGGCTTAGCGAGCGGAGCGGCTCGGCCCGCCGCGACCGCGGCCGCCAGCGCTTCGGCCGAGCCCCAGGCCTCCAGGCGCTGCGCGTCGTCGACCGACGGGGTGTCGCCGAAGTCGCCGAACGGCACCTCGCCCTGGACGACGGAGGTGACGAGCCGCCCGGTGCTCGGCGCGCCGGGGGCGTTCGGCGCGTCGACCTCGACCTCGACCACGTCGCCGGGCAGCACGACGCTCGACCCGGCAGGCGTGCCGGTCAGGATCACGTCGCCCGTCTCGAGGGTCAGGTGCTGCGACAGGTCGGCGATGATGCGGCCGAAGCCGAAGATCATCGCGTCGGAGGTGTCCTCCTGCACGAGCTCGCCGTTCACCCAGGTGCGCACGCGCCACCCGCCCTCGCCGGCGACGTCGGCCGGGATCGCGACCGGCCCGATCGGCGTGAACCCGTCGCCGCCCTTGTTGCGCAGGTTCGACCCCTTGTCGGCGGTGCGCAGGTCGTACACACCGAAGTCGTTCGCCGCCGTGACCTGGGCGACGTGCGTCCAGCCGTCCTCGGGTGCGACGCGGCGCGCGGGCTCGCCGATCACGAGGGCGATCTCGCCCTCGAACGCGAGCAGCTCGGTGCCGGCGGGGCGCTCGACGGTGCCGCCGGTCGCCGCCAGCGACGACGACGGCTTCAGGAAGTAGCTCGGATGGGCGGGCGTGCGGCCGCGCTGCGCAGCGCGCGACGCGTAGCTCAGGTGCACGGCGATGATCTTGCCGGGCGTGGCGATGGCGGAGGTCATGGGCGTCCTCGTCTCGTGGGTGGAAGGGTCAGTAGCTCGTGCGGGATGAGCTCGAGGCATCCGGTTCGCCCGTCGCATCCGGCGCGCTCGGCCGCGACCCGACGAAGCGATCCGCGAGCGACTCGGTCGCGCGCGCGAGCAGCGCGACGTCGGCGCCGACCGCCGCGAACGACGCACCCGCGGCGAGGTAGCGCTCGGCCTCGTCGGGCACGAACGCGTTGATGCCGGCCGGCTTGCCCGCCGCCCGCGCGGCGCGGATCGCGGTGAGCGCCGCCTCGACGACATCGGGGTGGCTCGGCTGCCCGAGCAGCCCCATGGATCCGGCGAGGTCGGCCGGGCCGACGAAGATCGCGTCGACGCCGTCGACCGCGAGGATCTCCTCGACGTTCGCCACCGCAGCGGCCGACTCGATCTGCACGGTGAGGCTCACCGTCGACGAGGCATCCGCAAGATAGCCCTCGACCCGGTTCCAACGCGACGACCGCGCGAGCGACGCACCCACGCCGCGCACCCCGGCAGCGCCCGGAGCCGAGCCTGCGCCCGGATACCGCACCGCGCGCACCAGTTCGCGCGCGTGCTCGGCCGAGTCGACCATCGGCACGAGCAGGTTCTGCACGCCGAGGTCGAGGTACTGCTTCACGACGACCGTGTCGCCGATCGGCGGGCGCACGACCGGCGCGACCGGGTACCCCGACACGGCGTAGAGCTGGTGCAGGATCGTCTGCAGGTCGTTGGGGGAGTGCTCGGCGTCGATGAGCACCCAGTCGACGCCGCTGCCCGCGACCACCTCGGCCACGAGCGGGCTGGCCGAGCACACCCACAGGCCGATCTGCGGGCGGTCGGCCGCGGCGAGGCGCGCCGCGAACGTGTCGGGGAGGTTCATTCGAATCGGCATGTCACGGCTCCCAGGTCTCGGTAGTCGGCGTGCACGGTGTCGCCGCGCTCGACCCACATCGGGCGGGTGAACGAGCCCGCGAGGATGATCTCGCCGGCCCCCAGCGCCTGCCCGTGCTGGGCGAGCTTGTTCGCGAGCCACGCGACGCCCATCGCCGGGTGGCCGAGCACGGCGGCGGCGACGCCCGACTCCTCGATGGTCTGGTTGCGCGAGAGCAGCGCCGACACCCAGCGCAGATCGACCTCGTCGACCTTCACCGGGCGGCCGCCGAGCACCATCGCGCCCATCGCGGCGTTGTCGCTGATGGTGTCGACGATGGTGCGGCCCTGCAGCTCGATGTGCGAGTTCAGGATCTCGAGCGCGGGCACGACGTAGGCCGTGGCATCCAGCACGTCGAAGATCGTGGTGTGCGGGCCCTCGAGCCGGTCGGCGAGCACGAACGCGAGCTCGACCTCGATGCGCACGTTCGAGAACCGGTCGAACTCGACCGTGGAGCCCGACTCGATGACCATGTCGTCGAAGATGACGCCGTAGTCGGGCTCGGTGATGCCGGTCGCGACCTGCATCACCTTCGAGGTGAGGCCGATCTTGCGCCCGACGAGCCGGGCGCCGGCGGCGGCGCGGCGGTCGGCCCAGCGGCGCTGCACCGCGTAGGCGTCGTCGATCGTCATGTCGGGGTGCCGGGCGGTGAGCAGCGGCACGGTGGTGCGGTCGCGGTCGGCGGCGACGAGTTCGTCGGCGATCGCGTCGCGGGTGGCGTCATCGAGCATGGTTCTCCACGTCGTCGGGGTGATATCCGAAATTGTATACGATCCGCGTGGTCGCGCAAGTCGCCAGCCGGCTCGGCCGTTTCGCGGATCCGGAATTTCAACGCAACACGCCGGGCATGCGAACCCGATCAGCGGCGAGTCGCGCGATTCCTCCTGATCCGCGTGAACGAGGTTCGCGGGGCGTGGACTTGGGTGAGGCGGGGAGGGTCGCGCTAGGCGTTCACACGGATGATCTCGTGCTGGTAGGGCGCCATCACGGTCGGGGATATGCGGCAGTCGAGCAGCAGGAAGCGTCGCCGATCGGATGCCTCGCCGGCCCAGGTACCGAGCCGGTCGAGGTCGGCGAGCTCGCGCACGACGACGCCCTCGGCGCCGACTGCCGCAGCGAGGGCGGCGAAGTCGACCTCGGGAATCCGCATCGGCGCCTGCGCGAGGCCCTTGCGACCGTAGAGGTGCACCTCGGCGCCGTAGGCGGCGTCGTTCCAGACCACGGCCAGGCCCCGGCCGCCGGCGGTGCGCACGGCGGTCTCGAGGTCGGCCAGTGCCATCAGTCCGCCGCCGTCACCGGTGGTCAGCACGATCGTCGACGAAGGCTTGGCCGCTGCGGCGCCCGCGACGCTCGGGAACCCGAGCCCGATCGACTGGTACGCCGTGCCGACCATGACCATGCGGTCGGGCGACGCGATCGGCCAGTACATGTTCGCCCAGCCGATGAAGTGCCCGCCGTCGGAGACGACGACGCGGTCCTCGGGCAGCAGTTCGGCGACGCGCTGCGCGACCGCGCGGGGGTCGAGGCGGCCGTCGTCGGCGAGGCCGTCGGCGCGGTCGGGCCTCGGGTAGACCCGCAGCGGCTCGAGGTCGATCGATTCGCGCCACCCCGACGGCGTCGCATCCAGCTTCGCCAGTTCCGCGACGAGCGCACGGGCCACGACGGCGGCATCCCCGCGCACGAACCCCCCGACGTGCGGGTGCGTCGCCGCCGGCGAGACATCCACCTGGAACACCCGCGTGCGCGGCGCGAACAGCTCGCCGAACCGCATCGTGAACTGGTTCATCGACGCGCCGAACACGACCGCGACGTCGGCCTCGCGCACGAGCGCCATCGCACCCTCGGTACCGAACCCGCCGGTGACGCCCAGGTCGTAGCGGGTGTCGGGGAACACCCCGCGCCCGAGCGCCGTGCCGGCCGTGATCGCCCCGGTCGCCGCGGCGAGCTCGCCGAGCGGCTCGCTCGCCCCGGCCAGCCACGCCCCGCGGCCGGCGAGCAGGAAGGGCCGGCGAGAGCGGGCGAGCGCATGGGCGAGCTCGGCGATCACGCCGGTCGCATAGGGGCTGGCGGGGGTGAGCGGAACCGGATGCCGCAGGGCCGGCGCCGGCGGAACCTCGCCCGCGTCGAGCGCGGCGACGTCGTACGGCAGCGCGAGGACGACCGGTTGCCGACGCGCCAGTGCGTGCTCGATGGCGAGGACGACGGTGGCCGCGGCATCCGTTCGCCCGACCGTGTAGGTGCGTGCGCCGACCGCGGAAGCGAGCGCGATCTGGTCGACGTCCCAAGCGCGGCGGCCGGCGGTGGGCTGGTCGCCGACGACGAGCACGAGCGGCACCTCGGCCTGCACCGCTTCGGCGAGCGCGGTCAGCGTGTTCGTGAAGCCGGCTCCGTAGGTGGCGGTCGCGGCGGCCAGCCGGCCCGACGCGCGGAAGTAGGCGTCGGCGGCGACCACGCCGCCCGCTTCGTGCCGCACCGCGGTGAACACCACGTCGGTGTCGTGGTCGAGGGCGTCGAGGAACCAGGCGTTGCCGTTGCCCATCAGGCCGAAGACGTGGCCGACATGGGCGGCGAGGGTGCGGGCGACGTGGGTGGAGACGGCGGGCATGCGGAAGCCTTTCGAGACGGTGACGGATGCTTCGTTCCGTATGTGTCTCGCGCGGCCGGCGGCGTTGCCGGCCGGGCTTCGTGCCCATTTTTCGAGCACCGGCGCGGCGATCGGGAGATCGCGCAACGCCTGGACGTGGTCGAGTATACGACGGCTCGAACCGGCTGAGCGGTGCGAGTTGTGTTTCTTGTCAACAGTTGTAGACTAACCGCACGGCACACCGGAGTGACCGCTCGAGTCGTCCCTCTGACGGGCATTCCGGGACCTGCGCTCCACGCGCGAACCGAGGAACCGGCCGACGAAACCACAGCGCACGTCCTCATCCCTGCACCGGCTACGAGAGAAGAAGACATGAAGAAGGCACTGGCGGCTATCTCGCTCACCGCTGCTGCGGCGCTCGCGCTGACGGCGTGCAGCTCCGGCTCAGAACCGCCCGCCGCGGAAGGCGGCGACATCGCCGCCAAGCCGCTCAGCATCGGCAACTTCCTGGACGTGACCAGCTGGGACCCGTCGCTCGCCGACATCGGCTTCGACGGCCCCTACCTGTCCGCGGTCTACGACCCGCTGCTCGCGATCGACGCCGATGGCGAGCCGCAGCCCGCCCTCGCGACCGACTGGGAGACCTCGGACGACTTCCTCACCATCACGATGGACCTCCGCACCGACACGACCTTCTCGGACGGCGCCGCGTTCGACGCCGACGCGGCCGTGAAGAGCCTCGACTACCTCAAGGCGGGCGTCCGCTCGCAGGAGGCGTACCGCAACGTCGAGAGCTTCGAGGCCGTCGACGAGGACACCATCGCCATCCACCTCACCCAGCGCGACGACACGATCCTGTACTACATGGGCCTCGGCCGCAGCTACATGATGTCGCCGAACGCGATCGACGCCGGCACCCTCGCCGAAGCCCCCGTCGGCTCCGGCCCGTACACGCTGGGCGCGAGCTCGGTGCCCGGCGCCGAGTACCACTTCGACAAGGTCGCCGACCACTGGGCCGCCGATGAGTTCCCGTTCGACCCGCTGACGATCACGCCGCTGAGCGACGCGACCGCGATGCTGAACGGCATGCAGAGCGGCCAGTTCCAGCTGATCTACGGCGACAAGGCCGGCACCGACATGGCGCCGGACATGGGCTGGAACGTGGCGAGCGGCCTCGCGACCTGGGTCGGCCTGCAGTTCAGCGACCGCGCCGGCGCGACCGAGATGGGCAAGCCGCTCGGCGAGCTGAAGGTGCGCCAGGCGCTGAACTACGCCTTCAACGGGCCCGAGCTGGTCGAGACCATCGGCCAGGGCGTCGGCGAGGCGACGAACCAGCTGTTCCCCGTCGGCACGCCCGGCTACGTCGACTCGATCACCGACATGTACGCGTACGACCTCGACACGGCGAAGTCGCTGCTCGCCGAGGCCGGCTACGCCGACGGCTTCGAGATCACGATGCCGATGGCGCCGCAGTTCCAGGCCTGGCAGGCGATCGTCGAGCAGACCTTCGGCGAACTCGGCATCCGGGTCACCTGGAAGGAGACCGACTTCATGTCGTACATGTCGGTCGCGCCCGACTACCCGATGTTCCTCGCGGTCATCGCGATGGACTCGAACCCGATCGCGACCGTGCAGCGACAGATCGCCGAACCGCAGTGGTACAACCCGACCCCGGGCATCGAAGCGTTCCCCGAGGTGCAGGCGCAGCTCGACGTCGTGCTCACCGCCGAGCGCGGCGACGCCCAGATCGCCGAGGTCGAGAAGCTCAACCAGCTCGTGACCGAGCAGGCGTTCTTCTCGATCTGGAGCCAGTCGACGAACACCTACATCACGACCGCCGACTTCGAGGTCACGCCGATCACCGGCATGATGTTCCCGACCCTCCGCCAGATCGCGGTCGTCGGCTGACCATCCCAGGGGCGGGGCCGGCGACGGCCCCGCCCCACCGGTCCACCCCCACCGACCAGGAGTCCCGATGCTCACCTTCACGCTCAAACGGCTCGCATCCGGCGTGATCCTGCTGTTCGTCGTGTCGACGGCGACGTTCTTCCTCGCCTACACGGCGATCCCCGACCCCACCCTGGGCCTGCTCGGCAGCGCCGCGACGCCCGATGCGCAGGCCGCGCTCGCCGAGCGGATCGGCACCGATCGACCGGTGCTCGTGCAGTACTTCGAATGGCTCGGCGGGCTGGTTCAGGGCGACCTCGGCACCTCGTGGAAGAACTTCCAGCCCGTCAGCGCGCAGATCGCCGTCAAGCTGCCCGTCACCCTCTCGGTGGTGACGCTCTCCATCCTCCTGTCCGCCGTGCTCGGCGGCGTGCTCGGCGTGCTCGCCGGACTGCGCCCGAACACCTGGATCGACCGGGTGGTCAAGGCCGGCGCCGTGATCCTGTTCGCGCTGCCCGGGTTCTGGGTCGCGCTCGTGCTCGTCATGACGTTCGCCGTGCAGCTCCAGTGGTTTCCCGCGGTCGGCTACGTGCAGCCGACCGTATCGCTGCCCGACTGGCTGAGGTCGATCACCCTGCCGGCGATCTCGCTCGCCCTCGGCGCGGTGGTGATGATCGCCGAGCAGCTCCGCAACGCGATCATCCAGGCCGACGGTCAGGACTACATGCGGACCCTGCGCAGCCGCGGTCTCTCGCAGCCGCGGCTCGTGACGCACCTGCTGCGCAACTCCGCCCCGCCCTCGCTCACGATCCTCGCCCTCATGTTCGTGGGCCTGCTCTCGGGGGCGATCATCGTCGAGCAGATCTTCGCGTTGCCGGGCATCGGGCCGCTGACGCAGTCCTCGTCGCAGAACGGCGACATCCCGATGCTGCTCGGCATCACCGTCATCACGGTGATCTTCGTCGTGATCATCAACTTCCTCCTCGACGTCCTCCTCGGCTGGATCAACCCGAAGGTGCGTGTGAAATGACCGCTCCGCTCACCGACCGCATCGACTCGCGCGAGCGCGAGCGCGGGCGCGGTTCGACCTTCGTCCGTCTGCTGAAGCGGCCCGCGGGTGCGATCTCGCTCGCGGTGCTCCTGCTCATCGTGCTGGTGGCCGTGTTCGCGCCGCTGCTCGCCCCATACGACCCGAACTTCGTCGATCTCACGATCACCCGGGCGCCGCCCAGCGCCGAGCACCCCCTCGGCGGCGACACGACCGGTCGCGACGTCCTCAGCCGGCTGATCTTCGGCACGCGGATCACCCTCTGGGGCGCGTTCGTCGCGGTCGCCACCTCGATCGTGATCGGCGTGCCCTCGGGCCTGGCGGCCGGATACTTCGGCGGCAAGACCGACCGCATCGGCACCTGGATCTCGGACGCCGTGCAGTCGGTGCCCGGCATGATCATCCTGCTCATCGTGGGCTCGAACACCGGCAACAACTTCGACATCCTGATGGTGACCGTCGGCGTGTTCATGGCACCCGGCTACTTCCGCCTCACCCGCTCGACCGTGCTCGCGGTACGGAACGAAGCGTACGTCGACGCCGCCCGCGTATCGGGGCTCTCGAACGCGCGCATCATGGGCCGGCACGTGATCCGGCCCGTGGTCGCACCGATCGTGATCCAGTCGGCGCTCACCGCCGGCATGGCGATGGGCATGCAGGCCGGCCTGCAGTTCCTCGGCATCGGCGGCGGCACGACCCCCGGGTGGGGTGCCGCGATGAACGAGGGCTTCCGGGTCATGCGCACCGACCCGCTGCTGCTGCTCTGGCCCTCGCTCGCGCTCGGCATCTCGATCGCAGCGCTCGCCGTGCTCGGTTCGACGCTCGCCGACGTCATCAGCGTGAAGACGCCGATGCTGACCAAGCGGCAGCGTCGCAGGATCGCGCAGAAGAACGCCGCAGCCCTGCCCGCCGACGCGGTCGAGACGGTCACCGGTTCGGTCTCGCACGCCGCCGCCGACTCAGCGGTGCGCCTCGAGAACCTGCGGGTGAAGTACGAGACCACCAACGGCGCCGTCGAAGTGGTGCACGGCATCACGCTCGACGTCGCGCCCGGCGAGGTGCTCGGCATCGTTGGCGAGTCCGGTTCGGGCAAATCGCAGACCGTGTTCTCGATGCTCGACCTGCTGCCGAGCTCGGGCTACTGCACGGCGGACGCGATCTGGATCGGCGGCGAAGACGTGACCCGGCTCCCGCGATCCGCTCGCGCGAAGCTGCTCGGCCACCGCATCGGCTACGTGCCGCAGGAGCCGATGACGAACCTCGACCCCTCGTTCACGATCGGCCACCAGCTGACGGAACCGCTGCGCGCCGTGCACGGGCTCAGCCGCGCCGACGCCAAGGCCCGTGCGCTCGCGATGCTCGAACGCGTCGGCATCGCCGACCCCGCCCGCGTGATGCGCTCGTACCCCCACGAGCTCTCGGGCGGCATGGCGCAGCGCGTGCTCATCGCGGGGGCGATCGCCGGCAAGCCGTCGGTGCTGGTCGCCGACGAACCGACGACGGCGCTCGACGTGACGGTGCAGGCCGAGGTGCTCGAGCTGCTCCGCGAACTGCAGCAGGAGTACCGGATGGCGCTGGTCATCGTCACCCACAACTTCGGCGTCGTGGCCGACATCTGCGACCGGGTCGTCGTCATGCGCTCGGGTTCGATCGAGGAGATCGGCGAGGTGTCGCGGCTCTTCTCCGCGCCCGAGAGCGAGTACACGCGCGAGCTCATCGCCGCATCGCTCGACGGAGCCGAGAGCCGACGCGAACTCGATCGCGCCGGTCTGCGACCGGCGGTCGGCGACGCGATCGATGGGGGCGCGATCGATGGGGGCGCGGCCGGGCCGGCATCGGCTTCGGCGGCGCAGACGGATGCCTCGACCGAGGCGCAGACCGAGGAGGTCCGGGCATGAGCACGAACGACGCACCGCTGCTCGAGGTCTCCGACCTCGTCGTGGCCTACGGCACCAAGCGCAAGCCGGTGCCGGTGCTGCACGGCGTCTCGCTCGAGGTCGGAGCGGGCGAGTGCGTCGGCCTGGTCGGCGAGTCGGGGTCGGGCAAGTCGACCCTCGGCAAGGCGATCCTCGGACTCGTGCCCGTCGCGTCGGGCACCATCGGCTTCGACGGTCGCGACATCACGCACGCGAAAGGCCGCGACCGCCGGGCCCTCGCCGCCGACATCCAGGTCGTCTTCCAGGATCCGTACGGCTCGCTCGACCCGCTGATGACCGTGGGAGACATCCTCGCCGAACCGCTCGCCACGGCGGGCGCGAGCAAGGCCGAGGCGAAGGCCGTCGTCGGCGAGATGCTCGACCGGGTTCGACTGCCGAAGCACGTGATCGACCGGTACCCCAGCGAGTTCTCGGGGGGTCAGCGCCAGCGCATCGCGATCGCACGCGCGCTCGTGCGCCGGCCGCGCCTGATCATCTGCGACGAGCCCGTGAGCGCGCTCGACCTCACCACGCAGGCGACCATCCTCGACCTGCTGATCGAGCTGCAGCGCGACACCGGCGTCTCGTACCTCTTCGTGTCGCACGATCTCGGCGTGGTGCGCCGGGTGTGCCACCGCGTCGCGGTGATGTACCGGGGCGAGCTGGTCGAGACCGGCGACGGCGACGTGATCACGAGCGACCCGCAGCACGCCTACAGCAAGCGGCTGCTCATGGCCTCGCCCGTCGCCGATCCGCAGCTGCAGGCCGAGCGTCGTCGAGCGTGGCTCGCGCTGCGCGAGGACCGGGCCGCCTAAGCGCGTCGCCCGCGCCGACGGAGCCCCGCCCCCGCCCACCGGCGGGCGCGGGGCTCCGCGCTGCGCCGGCGCCCCCGGCACGCAATTCAGGGCGGGAGGCGTGTCGCGGGGTCGACACGCCGAGCCGCTTCGCGACACGCCGAGTGCGAACCTGAATTGCGTACAGCGCAGTTGCGTACAGCGCAATTGCGTACAGCGCAGTTGCGTGCAGCGCAGTTGCGTGCAGCGCATTGCGTGCAGGGGGATGCCGCTTCCTAGGGGGCGAGGCCGGCGCGGGCGACGAGGGGGCGGACGACGAGCCAGGCCAGCGCCGCCGCGAGGCAGGCGCCGGCGGCCATGGTCAGCGACATGGCGATCGCGTTCGAGCCGCCGAGGGCGGCGAGCGGCGCCACGATGGGGCCCACGGTGAACTGGAGGGTGCCGAGGGCGGCCGACGCGGTGCCGGCCCGCTCGGCGTGCGCGCCGAGCGCGAGGGTCGTCCCGTTCGGGCCGCCGACGCCGATCGAGAACAGGAAGAACGCGAGCGCGCCGACGACCGCCGCGACCGGCAGCCCGGCGAGGGCGGCGACCACGAACAGCGACGCGGCCGCCGCGGTCGCGGTCTGGCCGGAGAGGTACATCCGCACGGGGCCGAGCCGGCGCACGGCGACGCGCGACACCTGCGAGCCGATCATGTTCGCGAGCGCGTTCGCGGCGAACACCAGGCTGAACAGCTGCGGGCTCAGCCCGTACTCGTTCTGCAGCACGAAGCTCGACTGCGAGAGATAGGTGAAGAACGCGACGCCGCCCGCGGCGGCGGCGACGAGCAGGGTGACGAAGACCCGGTCGCGGGCGAGTTCGCGGAGGTGCCGGCCCGTGGTGCGGAGCATCCCACCGGAATGGCGGCGCTCGGGCGGCAGCGTCTCGCGCAGCGAGGTGGCCGCGAGCACGAACAGCAGCGCCCCGATGCCGGTGAGCACGCCGAAGATGCCGCGCCAGTCCATGATGAGCGCGAGCTGCCCGCCGATGACGGGTGCGACGATCGGCGCGCTCGCCGAGACGAGGGCGAGCAGCGACAGCATCCGGCTGAGTTCGGCTCCCTGGTAGAGGTCGCGGGCGACGGCGAGGCAGATGACGATGCCCGCCGAGCCGGCGAGGCCTTGCGCGAGTCGCGCCGCGATGAGCACCTCGATCGTGGGTGCGAACACGCAGGCGAGCGAGAAGAGGGCGAAGAGTGCGACGCCGATGAGCAGCGGGCGGCGGCGGCCGAAGCGATCCGAGAGCGGGCCGGCGATGAGCTGGCCGACACCGAGGCCGATCATGCAGACCGACATCGTCGCCTGGGCGAGCGCGTCGCTCGTGCCGAGGGAGGCCGCCAGCTGCGGCAGCTGCGGCATGTAGAGATCCATCGAGAGCGGCCCGAACGCCTCCAGCAGACCCAGCACCAGGATGGATCGGCGCACGCTCATCACGGGCTTCGCGGTCGTCATGCGGTCTCTTCCGGTCGGATCAAGGCGATGGATGCCTCGGCGCGGGCGCCGAGGCATCCATCGGGGTGGTGGCGGTTCAGGCCGAGAGCACGCGTCGCAGCCAGCTGTCGCGGGCCGCGACGGCGGCGCGCGACACGATCGCGTCGGGCGAGAACCCGGAGAAGCCGTGGTACGCGCCCGACCAGACGTGCAGCTCGGCCTGGCCGCCGGCCGCCCAGATGCGCAGGGCGTAGTCGACGGACTCGTCGCGGAAGACCTCGGCCGAACCGACCTCGATGTACGCGGGCGGGAGCCCGCCGAGGTCGGTCGCACGGGCGGGCGCTGCGTGCGGGGAGACCCGGTCGGTGCCGCGGTCGGGGCCGAGCATGGCGTTCCACCCAGTGTCGTTGTTGTTGCGGTCCCAGGCGCCGATGCCGTCGTACTGGTACGACGAGACGGTGTCGTTGCGGTCGTCGATCATCGGGCAGTTGAGCAGCTGGCCCGCGAGCCGCGGCCCCGAGCGGTCGCGTGCGACGAGGGCCACGGCCGCGGCGAGCCCGCCGCCGGCGCTCGCGCCCGAGACGATGATGCGCTCGGGATCGACGCCCAGCTCGGCGGCGTTCGCGGCGAACCACTCGAGGGCGGCGTAGCAGTCCTCGACCTGGGCGGGTGCCGGATGCTCCGGGGCGAGCCGGTACTCGACCGCGACGCCGACCGTGCCGTACCGGAGCGCGAGGTCGATGAGCTCGCCGGTGCCGAAGAAGCGGGTGCCGAGCACGTAGCCGCCGCCGTGGATGCCGAGCACGCCGGGGGCGAGCGGGGCGTCGGCGTGCTCGCTCGCGCCCGGCACACGGGCGGGGCGGACGATCGTGATCTCGACGTCGGGTGCCCCGGCCGGCCCGGGGATCAGGCGGTGCTCCCACTCGACCGGCAGGTCGCCGACCTGCTCGTCGATCGGCTGGATGATCGTCGCGAAGTGCTCGCGGTTGGCGAGGATCGTCTCGGCGCGCAGCGGGATCCGTTCGACGAGGTCGAGGAAGAACGCGAGCCCCGGCTCGAGCTCGGGGTCGTACGGCACCGGGCGCGGCGCGGCGACGCTCATGCGGCACCGCCCGCGGTCGCCGGCAGCCCGAGCACCCGGCGCAGCCACGAGGTGCGCGTCGCGAGCGCGGCCCTCGTGATCTCGGCGTCGGGCGCGTACATGTCGAACCCGTGGAACCCGCCCTGCCAGACGTGCAGTTCGGCCTGCCCGCCCGTCGCCCAGATGCGCGTGGCGTAGTCGACGTCCTCGTCGCGGAACATCTCGGCGGCGCCCACCTCGATGAACGCGGGCGGCAGCCCCGAGAGGTCGGTCGCGCGCGTCGGCGCGGCGTAGGCGGGCGCCTCGGTCGAGTAGGCGAGCTCCTCGCCGAGCACGCAGCGCCAGGCGAACAGGTTCGCTTCGCGCTGCCAGGTGCCGATGCCGTCGTACTGGCGGCTCGCGACGGTCGAGTTCGTGTTGTCGAGCATCGGGCACAGCAGCAGCTGCCCGGCGAGGGCGGGGCCGCCGCGGTCGCGGGCCATGAGGGCGACCGCGGCCGAGAACCCGCCGCCCGCGCTGCCGCCCATGACGACGAGGCGCGCCGGGTCGACGCCGAGCTCGGCGGCGTTGGCGGCGACCCACGCGACGGCCGCGTAGTTGTCTTCGACACCCGCCGGGTACGGGTGCTCGGGCGCGAGCCGGTACTCGACGTTGACGCCGACGATGCCGAGTTCGGCGACGAGGTCGGCGACGCGGCCGTGCTCCCACGAGCGGTGCCCGACGACCATGCCGCCGCCGTGGATGTTGACGACGGCCGGCACGGCGGCTCCGCCGTTCGCGGGGCGGTGCCCGGCGGGCCGGAAGACGGTGAGCTCCAGCTCGGGGGCGCCGGCGGGGCCGGGGATCGAGCGCTCCTCGGCCTCGATGCCGCGCTCGCGGGCGACGCGCTCGCCGTCGGCGCCGGGGAACGCGTCGCCGGTGCCGCGCATGAGCGGCAGCGTGTCCTCGGTCATCGCCGGCTGGGGCTGGGCGGCCATCGCGTCGAGGATCGGCGCGATCTCGGGGTCGAACGGCACGGGTGCGGGTCGGGTGGCGGTGTCGGTCATGTCAGGGTCCTTCGGGGTCGACGAGGTCGCGGTCGGCCTGGAACGGGTCGACCAGTTCGCGGATGCGGGCGGCGCCGACGCGCTCGACGAGGTCGAGTGCGCCCAGGTTGGACTCGAGCTGGGCGAGCTTCGTGGCGCCGAAGAGCGTCGTCGTCGCGGCGGGGTGCGTGAGGCTGAACGCGACGGCGAGTTGGGCGGGGGTGGTGTCGAGGTCCGCGGCGACCGCGGTGAAGTCGGGCACCGAGGCGATGATCTGCTCGCGGATGCCGCCGGGATCGCGCCCGACCTCGCGGGCGGGGGAGACGTTGCCGGCCAGGATGCCGCCCTCCATCACGTCGGAGGCCTGCATCGTGACGCCCTGCTGCCAGAGCGCCGCGAAGGGGGCGCCGTCGGGGATCGAGCGGCGCGCGACGCTGTACTTCAGCTGCGCGATGGCGGGGCCGGGCACGCCTTCGGCGGCCGCGACGTCGATGAGCGCCTGGACGTTCGTCGCGGACCAGTTGTTGACGCCCCACGCCCGGATCAGCCCGGCGTCGCGCAGTGCCGCGAGGTCGAGCACGAGGTCGCGGAAGTCGATGACGTTCTCGCGCACGTCGCCGAGGATGACGAGGTCGGAGTAGTCGGTGCCGACGCGGAAGAGCGCGCGCTCGAGCTGCGGGCGGAACCCGCCGGGGCCGAAGCCCTCGAGCCAGAGCTTCTCGCTCAGCAGGTAGTCTTCGCGGGCGACGCCGGCGGCGCGGATGATGGCCGAGAACAGCACGTCGGTGAACGCGGGCGGCCCGCCCGGGAAGGCGTAGACGCCGACGTCGAACAGGTTGATGCCGCGGTCGACGGCGGTGCGGACGAGCTCGACCGCGTCTTCGAAGTGCATCCGGTCGTAGGTGTGCCACGAGCCGAGGGAGAGGCGCGAGGCGCGCAGTTCGGAGGTGCCGATCGCGCGGCGGGGGACGGTGGCGGTGCTGGTCATGGCAGGCCCTCTCAGTTCAGACGGGGGTCGATGACGGCCTTGATCTCGCCGAGCTTCGACATGGCGGCGATGCGCTCGGATGCCTCGGCGAGACCGCAGGGCTCGGAGAACAGGTCGTCCCATGCGAATCGGCCGGCGAAGGCGCGGAAGAACTCGATCGCCCGGTAGTAGTCGGCGATGTCGCCGTTGAGCGAGCCGACGACGGTGAGCTCCTTGCCCATGATCGCCGAGAGCGTGATCGGCTCCCCGGCGGGCCCGGTCGAGCCGACGATCACGACGGTGCCGCGCTGGGCGGCCATGCCGATGGCCTCGGGGCCGACCGAGGGGGCGCCCGCGAAGTCGAGGACGAGGTCGGCACCCCGACCGTCGGTGAGCTCGAGCACCCGGGCGACGGTCGCTTCGGAGCCGCCGGCGATGTCGACGACCGCGTCGGCGCCGAAGCGTTCGGCGACGGCGAGCCGGGCCGCCGGCGCGCCGACCGTGATGACCTGGCCGGCGCCCGAGAGGTGGGCGACGGCGGTGGCGAAGATGCCGAGGGCGCCCGACCCCTGCACGACGACGCGCGAACCGGGTTGCACGCCGCCGGCGCGCTCGAAGGCGCGCAGCACGGTCTTCGCGGCGCATCCGGCCATCGAGGCCCAGGTGTCCTTCACCTCGTCGGGCAGCAGGAGCTTCGCGGCGCCCGGGACGACGTAGGCGTACTCGGCGAGCCCCGCGGTCGCGAACGGCGGCACGTCGGACCGCTGGAGGAACCCGTACCCGCGCCGCGAGCACGCGACGGGCTGGCGCAGCACGGTGCATCCGAAGCACTCGCCGCAGGTCGACTCCGACCAGCCGATGCGGTCGCCGACCTGGATCTCGCGGCCGACGGCGTCGCGGGTGCCTTCGCCTGCGGCGACGACCTCGCCGACCATCTCGTGGCCGAGCACCATCGGCAGCATGCCGGGGAAGGACATCCTGCCCTCCCAGATCTCGATGTCGGTGCCGCACAGGGTCGAGCACGTGATGCGCACGAGCGCGGCGCCCGGCTCGATCGCCTCGGGCAGCGGCAGTTCCTGCAGGTCGAGCGGTGCGCCGTGCGCGGTGAGGACGGCGGCGCGGGTAGAGAGGGGGATCGTCATCGATTGCTCCGTTCGTGGCGGAACCGCTGCGTCGCGACGTTGTCGACGGGGCCGCCGGGTGTGGGTTATTCTACAGATGTTGACCAAAATTGCCAGCGTTCGAGGAGGACACGTGCAGCACGCCGAACGATCCGAGGGCGACGCGTCCGCCGACCTCGTCCTGCGCGGCGGCACGGTCCTCGTGCTCGACGGCGCCGACACCCGCGGCACCGCCCTCGCGGTGCGCGCCGGGCGGGTCGCGGCGGTCGGCGACGACGCCGACATCGACCGGCTGATCGGGGCCGGCACGCGCGTCGTCGACCTCGCGGGGCGGGCGGTCATCCCCGGCGTCAACGACTCGCATCTGCACGCCTGCTGGCTCGGCGCGATCTGGCCCAGCACCTTCTTCGGCGACGCCCCCGCGGCGGGCGGCGGGTTCGGGGCCGGCCCCGAGGCATCCGGGGCATCCGGGGCATCCGGGGCGTCCGAGGCATCCGGCCCCGAGGCATCCGGCCCCGAGGCATCCGGCCCCGAGGCATCCGGGCACGTGGTATCCGAGGCATCCGGCCATGCGGGCGACCCGCACACCGCGGAAGCCGCACCGCTCGTGACGAGCCGGGCGGAGCGGCGCGCCGCGATCCTGCGGGCGGGCGAGCTCCTCGCCTCGCTCGGCATCACGAGCTACACCGAGCCGGGCATCGGGCCCGGCGAGGACGACGGGCAGACCGGATGCTTCGGGCAGGACGTCTTCGACGCCTACGTCGAGCTCGAGGCCGAAGGGGCGCTGCGCGCCCGCGTGAACGTGCTCGCGCTCTTCGGCCTGCTCGACGGCGCCTCGAGCCTGGAGGCGTTCGCCGCCGGGCTGCGCGGCCTCGATCGAGAGACGTCCCGGCCCGACCGGCTGCGCGTGGCCGGGGTGAAGGTCTTCGGCGACGGGATCCCGCCGATGCTGCAGGCCTGGACCCGGCACCCCTACCCCGACGGCTCGCACGGCGGGCTGCTCGTCGACGGCGCCGACCTCGCCGACCGCGAGCGGAACCTGCGCGCGATGATCCGGCTCGCGCACGATGCCGGATTGCAGGTCGGCGTGCACGCCACCGGCGACCGAACGATCGACACCGTCATCGACGAGGTCGCCCGCGCGGTCGGCGACCGGCCGGCGGACCTGCGGCACTACGTGATCCACGGCGACCTCGCCGCCCCCGCCTCGATCGAGCGTCTCGCGCGGCTCGGCATGGGCATCAACGTGCAGGCCGGCATCGCGGGCGCCACCTCGGGGTGGCTGGCAGGGGTGCTCGGGGAGGAGGTCGCCCGCGCGGCGTGGCCCATCGATGCGGCGCTGCGCGCCGGGGTGCTGTCGCTCTCGTCGGACGCGCCGATCCTCGGCCCCGACTGGCGGCAGGGCATCGCCGCGGCCGATGCCTGGATGGGCGCGCCCGCGGATGACGCGGAGCGCGCCGCACGCATGGGGGCGCTGCTGCGCGCCTGCACCGTCGCGCCCGCGCGGCAGGACCGCGCCGAAGCGTGGAAGGGAACGCTGGCTCCCGGCATGGTCGCCGACCTCGCCGTGCTCGAGACCGACCCGTTCGAGGTGACGCCGGCCGAACTGCCCGCCGTCGCCGTCGAGCTCACGGTCGTCGACGGCGACATCGTGTACGAGCGCGTGCCCGCGGGGGCGGCGGCCGAGTAGCCGGCGCACCCGACGAGGAGGCGGGGGCCGCGTGCGCGACCCCCGCCTCTTGCGGTGCGACCCCGGTCAGACGAGCAGTTGCCCGCCGTCGACCGCGAGGCTGACACCCGTGATGTGCGCGGCGCTCGGGCCGGCGAGGAACACCACGGCGGGGGCGATGTCGCCGACCTCGGCGAGCTTGCCGAGCGGGATGCGGCTCGTCCAGGCGGCACGGGCGGGCGACCCCTCGGGCATGCCCATCGCGAGCATGGGGGTGAGCACCGGGCCGGGTGCCACCGCGTTCACCCGGACGCCGTGGCCGGCGAGCTCGATCGCGGCCCAGCGGGTGATCGAGTCGACCGCGGCCTTGCTCGACTCGTAGGCGCCCATGCCGGGGGTGGGCTGGCGCCCGCCGATGGAGGAGATGTTCACGATCGCCCCCGGATTTCCGTGCGCGATGAACCGCTTCGCGACGGCCTGCGTCATGGTGAACGTGCCGATGATGTTGACGTCGACGATCGAGCGGTAGTCGTCCGCGGCGAGCTCGGTGACCGAGCCGTGCACCGAGAGGATGCCGGCGTTGTTCACGAGCACGTCGATCGGGCCGTGCTCCTGCTCGACCTGCGCGATCGCGCGGGCGACCGACGAGGCATCCGTGATATCGACCGCGACCGAGCCGGTGCCGAGCTCCGCCGCCGCCGTTGCGACCGCGTCGGCGTCGATGTCGGCGAGCACGACGCGGTCGCCCGCGTCGAGGAAGGCTGCGGCGATGCCGCGGCCGATGCCGCCGGCGCCGCCGGTGACGAGGACGGTGCGTGATTCGGTCATGGGGACTCCTTCGTCGGGATGCGGGTGTTCGCGTGAGATGCGGCGCGGGTTATATTATACAAACGTAGAAAATAAAGCGACGTCGCAAGGAGGCGCCCGTGAGCTTCACCGGAACCGTTCCCACCCGCCGGCTCGGCCCGGGCGGGCCCGAGGTGCCCGTCTTCGCGCTCGGCTCCTGGAACATCTGGGACCGCATGGAACCCGACGCGCGCGTGGCCCTCATCCGTCGCGCCGCGGAGGTCGGCGCCGCGTTCTTCGACGTCGCCTCCTACAACATGGGCCCGCACGCCGAGGCGAGCCGCACCGACCTCTACTTCGGCGACGCGGTGCGCGAGGCCGGGCTCGGCCGCGACGAGTACCTGGTCTGCGGCAAGCTCTGGCTGTGGGAGTACCCGCAGACCGGATTCGCCGAGCAGATGCAGACCTCGCTCGAGCGCATCGGCATCGAGCAGGCCGACACCGTCGTCGTCGGCGATTACTTCGGCGAGATCGACATCCGCCGGGTCGTGCGCGACGTGCAGGCCGAGATCGACGCCGGCCGGTTCGACAGCTGGGGGGTCAACAACTGGGCGGCGGCCGACCTCGAGCTCGCGCTGGATTACGCCGAGGCCGAGGGGCTCACCCCGCCGACGTTCGCGCAGCTCAAGTACGGACTCGTGCGGCGCACGATGGCCGAGGGGGAGTACTACGGCCGCTGGTTCGCCGAGGGCCGGCTGGCGTTGCAGGCGTCCGACGCGTTCGAGGGCGGCATCCTGGTGGGCAAGACCTCACCGGCCCGCAAGATCGGTGCGGACGTCGGCGGCATCCGCGAGCAGATCGTCGCCGCGTACCCGCGCGTGGCCGAGATCGCGGCCTCGTTCGACGCGACGCCCGCTCAGCTCGGCATCGCCTTCTGCCTCGCCAACCCTGCGACGGCGAACGTGCTGTTCGGCGCATCCTCCGTGGAGCAACTCGACGACGACCTGGGCGCCCTGGAACTGCTCGACCGGGTCGGGGCCGACGCGCTCCGCGAGGCGACCGCCGAGCTCTGGCTGGACCGCGCGGTGAACGCCGACGGCACCTGGGCGCCGGTTCCCGCGCCGGCCGAGTGAGCTCGACGCGGGAACCGACCGACCCGGCCTCAGGAGAGGAACGCGAGCGCGGCCGCGCGGAACTCGGGCGACGCGAGCGCCCCGTGATGGTCCCCGGGCACCCGCTCGAGTCGGGCGCCGTCGACGGCCGAGACGAGCGCCTCGACCCCCTGCGACATCGGGTCCTCGGTGCCCGCGAGGAAGAGCGCGGGCACCCGGGGGGCGCCCGCGGCGGGATCGAACGGCTGCGAGGCGAGGCCGACGATGAGCTTCGCGAGCGACGCGGTGTCGAGCCCCGGCGCCTGGATCATGCCGGCCATCATCCCGGTGAGCGGGTTCGACGCCTCGGCGCCGCCGAGCACCGCGTCGAGCTCGGCCGGATCGATCGCCGCGAACGGCTCGAAGGGGCTGATGCCGCCGAGCACCAGGCGGCGCACGCGGCCGCCGGTCGCGTCGGGCAGTTCCCAGGCGAGGCGCGCGCCGAGCGAGTAGCCGAGGACGTCGACGACGGATGCCTCGGGCGCGGCGTCGGCGACGGCCGCCGCGATCGCGGCGACGACCGACGAGGTCGTGGCGGCCGAGGCGTCGGCGATCGGCTCGTTGCGGCCGTGGCCGGGGAGGTCGACGGCGATCGCGGTGCGGCCGGCTGCGGCGATCGCAGCGGCCAAGCCGGTGGCGCCGAAGTCGGTCTCGGCCGAGGAGGCGAAGCCGTGCAGCAGCACGACGGGCGGTGCGTCCGTGCCGCCGGCGGTGGCGGCCGGGCGGTGCACGGCGGGGGTCACGGTGGTCGAAAGCGGCATCTCATCCCTCGTTCGGCGGTTCATCGGATTCGGCTGGACATTGTTTTTCAACGTTCGTAGACTATCACCGACCCTCACGACATCGCCGTCCGTGTTCCGCGGCGGCAGCGACAGAAAAGGCCATCCATGACCGAGTCCACCGCCACCCCCGAACGCATCCTCGACATCGCGATCGGCTTCATGGGCGCGAAGCAGCTCTTCGCCGCCAGCCGCATCGGCCTGTTCGCGGCGCTCGCCGACGGCGGCAAGTCCGTCGACGAGCTCGCCGAGGCCACCGGCCGCGCGCCCCGCCAGGTGCGCATCCTCGCCGACAGCATGGCCGCCCAGGGCCTGCTCGAGCGGGCCGACGGGCGGTACACGCTGGCCGCCGACGCCGCCGCCTACCTCGCGGGCACGGGCGAGGTCGACCTCACCCCGTTCCTCGCCTTCCTCAACGACATCAGCTACAAGCAGTGGCTCGACTACGACGCGACCGTCGACACCGACGAGCCCGGCACCCTCGAACTCGACGAGGCAGGCTGGGGCCGCTTCATGGCCGGGGTCATGACCTACAACGTGCTGCACGGCGAGCAGCTCTCCGAGAACTTCGACTTCTCGCCGTACCGCTCGGCACTCGACCTCGGCGGGCTCAGCCCCGCGTTCGCGATCGGCGCGATGCGGCAGAACCCCGACCTCACGACCCGGTTCGTCTTCGCCCCCGACTTCACCGACAGCGTGCGCCAGGCCGTCGACGCGGCCGGCGTCGGCGACCGCTCGACCGTCGAGGGCGGCGACACCGCGACCGTGCAGCCCGGCGGCGAGCACGACCTCGTCATGGTCAACCACGTGCTGCACCGGTTCAGCGCCGAGGAGAACCGCGGCATCCTCGCGAACGCCCGCGGCGCCGCGGCCGACGGCGCGAAGCTGCTGCTGCTCGACTTCTACCTCGACGACGCCGAGGCGCAGCGCAAGATCGACGCGCTGCACGCGGGCGAGTACTACAACATCGACGGCACCGTCGTGTACCCCGAGTCCGAGGTGAACGAGTGGCTCGAGGCCGCCGGATGGCGGGCCGAGGGCGCCGTCGAACTGCCCGGCAGCCCGCGCGTCCTCGTCGCGACGGCGGTCTGAACGTGACCGGGCCCGGCGCCGCGGATGCCTTCGCCGGCCCCATCCGCGGTTCCGGGCCCGGTCGCACCCGGGTCCGATGAGGAGCCCGTCCGAGACGATGCGCGGGCGCGGGCGCGGGCGGCGGGCGCGGGCGGCGGGTGCGGGCGGCGGGTGCGGGCGCGGGCGGCGGGTGCGGGCGCTGGCGCGATGCCGGCTACGGCCGGCTGATCCGCTCGATGAACGTGTCGACGTGTCGACGCAGCAGGTCTGCGGTCGTCACCTCGGGCGCGATGACCCGCATGATCGTCGCCCCGGCGTTCACCAGCACGATCTCGTCGATGAGCTGCTCGTCGGGGATGCCGGTGACGATCTCGCCGAGTTCGCGCCCCTCGCGCAGGTAGTGGGCGATGCCGTCGCGCCACACCTTCAGATGCTTGCGATAGGTCGTGTGCAGCGAGTCGTTGAAGGCGGCGCGCTCCCAGAACGACAGCAGCACCTTGCCCGCGGTGACGTCCTCCTCGTCGATCGGCATCGTCACCGTCATCATGGTGCGCAGCCCCTCGATGCCGCGCTTGCCCACCATCGCCTCGTTCAGGATCTCGCCGAGACGGTTCAGCGAGCGCTCGTACGCGCCCTCGATGATCTCGTCCTTGCCGGGGAAGTAGTGCTTCAACGCCCCGTTCGCGAAGCCCGCCTCCGCCGCGATCTCGCGCATCGTGGCGGCCTCGATGCCGCCCTTGACGATCAGCCCCCAGGTGACGTCGATGATGTCGCGGCGGCGTTGGTCGTGATCGATGACCTTCGGCATGCGGGATGGCTCTCCTCGACGCGGTCGGCGCGCCGGCGGATGACGGCGAACTCGTGTCAACCAGTGTAGGCGAACCGGTTCGCCGGGCGCTCAGGCGCGCGCGAACACCCGGCGCCCGGCGAACCACGTCTCGAGGACGCCCGTGCGGGCGAGCTCGCCGGCCGGGTGCGCGTACGGGTCGCGATCGAGCACGACGAAGTCGGCCGACTTGCCCGGCGCGAGCGAACCGGTCTCGTGGCCGAGCCCCATCGCCTCGGCGGCGCCGCTCGTGAACGCGGTGATCGCCTCGTCGAGCGTGATCGCCTGCTCGGGCCAGAGCGTGCCCGGGAACCGGCCCGACGGATCGGTGCGCGTGACCAGCCCGTGGATGCCCTCCCACGGGTTCGGCGACGGCGACACCGGCCAGTCCGAACCGCCCGCGATGCGTGCGCCGAGGTCGAGCAGCGACCGGTTCGGCTGCAGGTGCGACGCGCGCTCGGGCGGCAGCACCTCGGCGATGGCGAGCGGGATCTCGCCCGGGAACCAGACGAACGGCGACATGTCGGCCACCACACCGAGCTCCGCGAAACGCGGCAGGTCGGACTCGGCGACGAACTGGCCGTGCGCGATCTGGTAGCGCGTCGCGGTGAAGCCCTCGGCGCGCAACTGCTCGACCGTGTCCAGGACGAGCCGCACCGACGCGTCGCCCGTGCAGTGGATCTTCGCCGACAGGCCGCGCTCGGCGGTGCGACGCAACCACCCCTCGAGCTCGTCGGGTGCGAGCACCGTCTCGCCGTGGAACTCCGCGCCGTGCGCCTCGTCGGGCAGGTACGGCTCGAGGAACGCGCCCGTGCGGGCGGGCGGCACCCCGTCGAGGAAGATCTTCACGAAATCCGGCCGGTGGTGGGCGGTGCGGAACCGGTCTCCCTGCCAGACCAGCCCCTCGCCGATCGGGTCGTAGCCGAAGATCTGGTCGTTGACCGTGAGCGACGAGACCACCCACGCGTCGAGCTCGCCCGCCTCGTCGAGGGAGCGCAGCGCCTCGAGGATCTCGAGCGAGACCGCCGCATCCTGGAAGCACGTGACGCCGTAGGAGTTCAGCAGTTCGACGCCGCGCCGGGAGGCGGCGCGGTGCTGCTCGGCCGTGAGCGAACCCGTGCGCGCCATCGCATGCTCGACCGGCAGCCCCGCCGACTCGAGCAGGACACCGGTCGGCCGCCCGCTCGCCGCGTCGAGCTCGATGACGCCGCCCTCGCCGGGATCCGCGTCGGCGGTGATGCCCGCGAGCTCCATCGCACGGCTGTTCGCCCACCGGTTGTGGCGCGAGTCCTCCACGAGCACGACCGGGCGTCCGCCCGAGGCCGCATCGAGCCGCGCCAGCGCGTCGGTCGTCGAGAGCTGCGCCCGGAGCGTGCTGCCCCACGGCCCGCCGGTGATCCACGCGTCGGCCGGCAGCCCGGTCGCGTGCTCGCGCACCCCCTCGATGATCTCGTCGAGGCCCGCCCCGATCGGGATCGACAGCTCGAAGAGCTCGGTGCGGCCCGCGAGCGCGTGATGGTTGTGCACGTCGACGAGGCCCGGCATGACGAAGGCGCCGTCGAGTTCGCGGACGACGGTGGCGTCGGCCGCGAAGGCGAGCGCCGAAGCATCCGTACCGACCGCGAGGAGGCGACCGCCGCCGATCGCGAGGGCCTGCGCCCACGGTGCGCCGGGCTCGGCGGTCGCGATGCGGCCGCCCGTGAGGACGAGGTCGGCGACGGGGGTCGGGCGGGCTTCGTCGGTATCGGTCATCATGCTCCAGGATCGTCGGCCGGGGGCCGCGGCGCGGTCCGCCGGTTCGGTGCTCCCACTCTGACCCGGTCGCCCGGTGCGGCGGTTGGCGCTGGGCGACGACAGATTGTCGGAGAGCGCGAGGCGGTGTCGGCGGGCCGAAGCGAGTTGTCGTTCCCGGCAAGGGAGTTGTTCGGGCGGGTACATCGCGCCGGCGTCGCTTGCTCGCACGTGTGAGGGCTGCTCAGCATGGGCGCGAGAGTGCCGTACCTGTCACGAGGAGGAACCCGACCATGACGAACCGAATTCGCAGCCGGAGCGGAGTGAAGGCCGCCGCCGTCGCTGCGCTGGCCTGCTCGCTCGCACTCGTGGGCTGCGCGCCCCCCTCGGACGGCGACGGGGTCGCGGGCGCGATGTCGCTCACCGTCGGCATGGTGGGCAGCAGCGGCGACACGCTGAACCCGTACCAGCAGCAAGGCTCGAACTCGAGCGGTGCGGTCTTCGACCAGGTGTTCGAACGACTCGTGACGCGCGATGCCGACGGCGCCCTCACCCTGGTGCTCGCGGAGTCGATCGAGCCGAACGAGACCGGCGACGAGTGGACGATCACCCTCCGCGACGACGTGAAGCTGCACACCGGCGAGCAGTTCGCCGCGGAGGACGTCGTCGAGAGCCTCAGATGGATGATCGACCCGGCCAACGCCTGGGCGTTCGCCTCGCAGCTCGACTTCATCTCCTCGCCCGACCAGATCCGTGAGGTCGACGACCTGACGGTCGTGCTCGACCTGGACGAGCCGTTCGGCCTGGTGCCCGAGATGCTCGCCTTCGAGCGCGCCTACATGCGCAGCATCCGCGGGGGCGCGACGGTCGAGGAGCCCGCCGGCACGGGGCCGTTCACCGTCGACTCGTTCACGGCCGGCCAGGAGGCGCGATTCTCCCGCTTCGACGACTACTGGGGTGAGGCTCCGAAGATCAGCTCCCTGAAGTTCGCGTTCTTCACCGAACAGAACGCCGTGACCAACGCGATCCGCGGCGGGCAGATCGACGTCGCCCGCGGCATCCCGTTCCCCGAGGTCCCGGCGCTGGAGAGCGACCCGAACCTCGAACTCGTCGTCAGCGACACCGCCGCCTACCCGATCGTGGCGATGAACCTCCAGCAGCCGCCGTTCGATCAGCTCGAGGTGCGGCAGGCCGTGCGCTACGCGGTCGACCGCGACCTGATCGTGTCGAACGCGTTCGGCGGCTTCGCGAGCGTCGCGAACGACTTCATCGGCATGAACACCGCGTGCCCGGCCCCCGACGTGCCGCAGCGCGAGCAGGATCTCGAGCTCGCGAAGCAGCTCCTCGCCGAGGCCGGCGCCCAGGGCGCCGAGGTCGAGCTCGTCACCGACGGCGCGTTCCCCGGCATGATGGAGATGGCCGCGCTGATCATCGAAGACCTCAACGAGATCGGACTGAAGGCCTCTGTGCAGCAGCTCGAGGTCGGTGCGTTCCTCGACCGGTGGACCGAGTGGCCGTTCTTCATCAGCTTCACGTCGAGCCCGTACGAGGTCACCGCGAAGGCGCACTTCATGCCCGGCGGTTCGGAGAACGCGACCTGGTTCGACGACGAGGAGTACAACCGGCTCGCGGGCGAGCTCTACCGCACCACCGACCCCGACGCGCAGTGCGAGATCATCACGCAGCTGCAGACGATCGAGTACGAGCGCGGCCCGTACCTGGTGCCGGTGTTCGGCAACGACATCACGGTGCACCGCTCCAACGTGTCCGGGCTGGAGCCCGACCTGTACGGTCGCACGGCGTTCCGGCTGACGAACGTGACGGTGGAGTGATCGGCTGACCCGGCCGACCGGGCCGGGTCGGCGGGCCGATCGCCGAAGGGGCGGAGGTGGCATCCACCTCCGCCCCTTCGGCGTGCTGGTCGGCGCCGCGGTCAGTCCCCGTCGCCGGCGCGGTAGCTCGGCGCGAGCGAGAGCGCGCTGAAGCGGAACGGCCGATCCACCCGGGTGAAGCCGAGCGGGCAGTGCAGGGTGCCGGCGGGAATGTACACCGACCCCGAGGTCGTGATGGTGTGCCGCTCGCCCTCGATGTCGAAGAAGATCTCCGCACCGAGGTCGGTCGGATCATCGGGGTCGCCGCCCGTCCAGATCAGCACCTCGTCGTAGTCGTGGCGGTGCGGGTTCACCCACAGCTGCGGCTCGTCGGACGGGTGGATCCAGATGTGGGTCATGTTGATCCGCGCCTCGGGCACGAGGTCGCTGTTCATGAGCCAGAGCCCCTCGCCGAGGTTCGGCAGCGGGTACTCGAGCACCTCGTCGGAGTCCTCCCTGACCATCTCGGCCATGC
The DNA here is from genome assembly GCF_022811705.1 of Agromyces larvae. Taxonomy (NCBI): domain Bacteria; kingdom Bacillati; phylum Actinomycetota; class Actinomycetes; order Micrococcales; family Microbacteriaceae; genus Agromyces; species Agromyces larvae. The sequence continues at coordinate 211,243 of NZ_CP094528.1, forward strand.
AGTTCGGCATGCGGGTGACGAAGAGCCGGTCGTAGCGTGACATTGCGGTTCCTTTCCTCTCGGTGGTGTCTTCAGCTCGGTCGCGTCATCGGATGCGACATCGCGTCATCGGATGCGACGTCAGCCGGCGTGACGCTCCGCCGGCGTGCCGTGGTCGCCACGGGCGCCGAGTTCCCGGTATTCGGTCGGCGTGCAGCCCGTCTCGCGTCGGAAGAACCGCGAGAAGTACGAGGCCTCGCTGAACCCGAGGCAGCGCGAGATCTGCGCCGCGCTGAGGTCGGTGCCGCTCAGCAGGCGGCGGGCCTCGCGGGTCACGGCGGCGCGGATGATCCGGCTGGGCGTCGACCCGGTGTCGGCCATGACCTGCTCGGCGAGATGCCCCGCGGTCACGCCCAGCCGTGCCGCGCAGCGCGTCACGGTCAGGCGGGCGTCGGCATGTCGCATCACGTCGCGGATGAACGAGCGGGTCAGCGGGGAGTGCGCGACGCTGCCGGCGCGCGCGTCAGCGGCGTCGCCGCACTCGAGCAGCAGCGCCGCGAGCAGGTGCGTCGTGACCGCGGGCGAACCCGCATCGGCGATGGCGTCGAGCAGTCGACGCTGGCGGGCGGCGGCGGCCGGCGCCGGGACGATCGGCGCCGCACCGAAGAGCACGAGCTCGCGGACCCGCTCGGGCACCCCGCCGATCGGGTCGAGGGCGTCCGGCGCGAACATGACGGCGGTGCAGCGGAGGCCGGGATCGGTGTGCCACGAGTGCACCTGGCCGGGGGCGAGCAGGTGCAGCTCGCCGACGCGCACGGGCACCGGCGCGAAGTCGATGTCGTGGACGCCCGATCCGGCCTCGATCACCAGGAGCTGGGCGAACGCGTGACGGTGCGGGGTGCGGAACGCGGCCTCGTCGTCGATCGTCTGCACCAGCACGGGCGTCGCCGATCCCGGGTCGAGGGTGAGGTCGTGCACCGGCAGAGCCGACCGCGGAGCCGTCCGCACGTTCGCCACCACCGATCCCGGCCGGCGCGATCGGCCGCGCCGGCGCATGCTGCTTGGACTTCCCAGTGTCGTCGCGGCCCGCCGGGCCGGTTTGTCGACGGGAGCACGCCGTTTGACCGGCTGAGCAGACTTCGATCCGCGGCGTTGTGCCGCCCCTGCGGCGCGCTCACGATGGGTGCACCGAGACGGCGGGAGGAGGCCGCGTATGACCGAGTCGATCGCGCTCACGAGCGAACGCAGCACGCATCCGGCGCGTCGGGCACGGCGGCGTCGGACGCTCCGGATGTGGGCGGGCAAGGTGCTGCAGGGCGTCCTGACCCTGCTGCTGGTCTCCGTGCTGATCTTCTTCGCGACGCAGCTCATGCCGGGTGATGTCGCGAAGGTGATCCTCGGCGTGAACGCGACGCCAGAGCGCATCGCGACCGTTCGACAGCAGCTCGGGCTCGACCAGCCGATCTGGCAGCAGTACCTGAGCTGGCTCGGCGGGATCCTGCACGGCGACTGGGGCGTCTCGCTCACCAACGGCGTGCCGGTCGCCGACACGCTGTCGATCCGGCTGCGGAACTCGGTCGCGCTCGGTGCGATGGCGCTCGTGATCATGCTCCCGATCTCGCTCGTCGTCGGCGTCGTCGCGGCGCAGCGGAAGGACCGGGTCTTCGACTCGATCTTCATGGGCAGCTCCATGACGGTCAACGCCGTGCCCGAGTTCGTGCTCGGCACCGTGCTGATCGCGCTGTTCGGCACGACCGTGTTCCACCTGTTCCCGCCGGTGGCGCTGATCCCGCCGGCCGACATGCCGTGGTGGCATCCGATGGAGATGGTGCTTCCCGTGACGACGCTCGTGATCGGCGGCGTCGCCTACCTGTCGCGGCTCGTGCGGGTCTCCTTCATCGATGTGATGAACAGCGAGTACATCCAGACCGCCCGACTCAAGGGGCTGAGCACACGGCGCATCCTGTACCGGCACGCTCTGCCCAACGCGCTCGCCCCGATCATCCCCGCGGCCTCCCTCGTCGCCGCCTTCCTCATCGGCGGCACCGTGGTCGTCGAGTACCTCTTCTCCTACCCCGGCATCGGGCTCACGCTCGTCGAAGCGGTCAACAACCGCGACCTGCCGCTCATCCAGGCGGTCGTGCTGATCATCGCGTCGGCGTACTTCGTCTTCAACTTCATCGCCGACCTCCTGTCGGACGCAGGCTCCGCGAGCCGGAAGGGATGAGCCGGACCATGTCTCAACCGAACGACACGACGACCACCCCCGCCGTCGAACCTCGTGCGAGGTCGCGGGTGCTCGCGAGGTTCCTCGCCTCGAACCAGGTGCGCTGGGGCATCGGCCTCGTCATCCTCACCACCCTGCTGGCCTACTTCGGGGGCTTCTTCGCCCCGTATCCGCCGACCGAGCCGATCACCACGCCGTACGCGCCCCCCGGCGACGGGCTCCTGCTCGGGTCGGACCAGATCGGGCGCGACGTGCTGTCGCGGGTGCTGCACGGCGGCGTGCACCTGGCCTGGATGGCGCCGCTCAGCGCCGTGCTCAGCGTGGTGATCGGGGCGATCGTCGGCATGGCCGCCGCGTACTACCGCGGGGCGACCGAGACGATCCTGATGCGGCTCATGGACGTGCTGCTCGCGTTCCCCGGGCTGCTGATGGCGCTCCTGTTCGTGTCGATGCTCGGCCCGAGCCCCGCCCTGCTCGTCACGCTCGTCGTGCTCGCGCTCATCCCGGGCGTCGCGCGCGTCATCCGCGGCGCAGCCCTGCCGATCTGCGACCGCGAGTTCGTGCAGTGGGGGCGGTCGGTCGGCATCCCCGGCCGCACCATGATCGTCCGCGAGATCCTCCCGAACGTGACCTCGCCCCTGCTCGTCGAGTTCGGGGTCCGACTGATGTGGGCGGTCGGGATCCTCGCCTCGATCAGCTTCATCGGCTACGGGATCCAGCCCCCGACACCCGACTGGGGTCTCATGGTCAGCGAGAACCGCACCGGTCTGGCGACCCAGCCGCTGGCCGTCCTCGCCCCGATCGTCATGATCGTGCTCTTCACCGTCGGGGGCAACCTCATCGCCGAGGGCGGCGCCCGCGTCATCGCCCGCACGGAAGGGAAGTAAGCATGCCTGCGGTCTCCGTCTCAGGTCTCACCGTCGCGCTCGAGGCGACCGGCGCGCCCATCATCGACGACGTCTCGCTGTCGCTGGAGGCGGGCGAGGTGCTCGGCATCGTCGGCGAATCCGGCTCGGGCAAGAGCACGCTGTCGCTGGCGATGCTCGGGTACGCCAGACCCGGCGGGCGCATCACCGGCGGATCGGTCGAGATCGAGGGCACCGACATCCTGCAACTCGACGCCGACGGCCTCCGCCGAGCCCGCCGCGGCCTGGTCAGCTACGTCGCCCAGGACCCGGCGACCGCGCTGAACCCCTCGATGCGCCTGTCCACCCAGCTCCTGGAGGCCCTCGACGGGCCTCGTGATCAGGCGATCGCGCGCGTGCGCGAGGTGCTCTCCGCCGTCGGTCTGCCGAACGACGACGCCTTCATCAAGCGCCGTGCCCGCGAACTGTCGGGAGGGCAGCAGCAGCGCATCGCGATCGCGATGGCGGTCGTCGCGCAGCCTCGGCTGATCGTGCTCGACGAGCCGACCACCGGTCTCGACGTCTCGACGCAGATGCGGGTGCTCGAACTCGTGAAGCGACTCTGCGCCGAGTACCGGATCGCGGCGATCTACGTCACCCACGATCTCGCCGTCGTCGCGGAGGTGGCCGACGCGACCATGGTCATGAAAGACGGGCACGTGGTCGAGACGGGGCCAGCGCACGAGGTGCTGCTCCGACCGCAGCATCCGTACTCGAAGGCCCTGATCGCCGCGACGCCCTCGACCAAGATCCGAACCCCCTGGGAGGGCGACGCCCCCGCCGCAGAGCCCTCGCCCTCGCCTGCCGCCGCACCGCTGCTGCGGGTCGAATCGCTGACCGCGTCGTACGGCCACCTCGAGGTGCTCCACGACGTGGACCTCACCGTCTCGCCGGGCGAGTGCGTGGCGATCGTGGGGGAGTCGGGCTCGGGCAAGAGCACGCTGTCGCGATGCCTGATCGGCCTGCACGACGACTGGCACGGCACCGTCGCCCTCGACGGGCGGCCCCTCGCGAAGTCGGCCGCCGACCGCGGCACTGCCGAGCGGCGGGCCATGCAGTACATCTTCCAGAACCCGTACGGTTCGCTGAACCCCAGACAGGACGTCGGCGCCATCCTCTCGACGCCCCTGGCGCTGTTCGAGGGCGTCACCGGCGCCGAGGCGCGGCGTCGCGTCGTCGACGCACTCGAACGCGTCGAGATGCCGGCGCGGATGGCGGCGAGGTACCCGTCGGAACTGTCGGGCGGTCAGCGCCAGCGCGTCGCCATCGCGCGTGCGCTGCTCGCGTCGCCCGAACTGCTCATCTGCGACGAGGTCACCTCGGCGCTGGACGTGCTCGTGCAGTCGGCCGTCATCGATCTGCTGCGCGGCCTGCTGCGAGACGGCCTCGGCATGATCTTCGTCACCCACAACCTCGCCGTCGTCCGCAACATCGCCGACCGGGTGGTGGTGGTGAATCGGGGCACCGTCGTCGAGCACGGCGGCGTCGACGAGGTGCTGGACCGTCCGCAGGACGCCTACACGCGGGGCCTGCTCGCGAACACGCTCGACCTGCCGGCGGCGTAGCCGATCAGCGCTCGCCGCGCTCGCCGCGCTCATCCGGCCCGAGCCCGACCACGCGCAGCAGTTGGTCGTGGGGAAGCCCGTACCGGGTCGCGCCGTCGATGCCGACCATGGTGTCCGCAGCGAGCATGGCGTTGACGATGGCCTCCTCGGTCGCCTCGATCGCGGCGTAGAACAGCGGGTCGATCCGGTCGTTGCCGAGCGCGACGGGTGTGTACGTGAGCGGGCTCCCGGGGCCGCCGAATCCGGCGGGGATCTCGCCGCTGCCGGTCGAGAAGCAGAGCGTCAGGTCGCCGCTGCCGTTCTCGCCCGCGCCGCCGAGTCGGCCGATGCCGAGCGTCGACCGCTGCGCGAGCCGCGCGCACTGGTGGGGCAGCAGCGGCGCGTCGGTCGCGACGATCACGATGATCGAACCGCTGCCCTCGGGAAGCGACGAGCTGAACCGCGCGTCGGGCGCCTCGTGCCCGCTGCCGTCGTCGCCGGGCAGCCGGATGGCGCGACCCACGGGTCGGCCCTCGATCATGAGCCGGTCGCGGCGGCCGTGGTTCGCCTGCACGAGCACTCCCACGGTGTAGCCGCCGTCGGCCGGGGCGACGACGCGCGACGCGGTGCCGATGCCGCCCTTGAATCCGTGCGCGATCATCCCGGTGCCGCCGCCGACGCTGCCCTCGGCGACGTGACCGCCGTGCGCCTGCTCGATCGCCTGGAACACGTGCTCGGCGCGGACGTGGAAGCCGTTCAGGTCGTTGAGCGCGCCGTCCCAGGTCTCGGCGACCACCGGCAACGACCAGTACTCCTCGCCGGGCGGGCGCGTCGTGCCCTCGTGGGCGACGAGGGCATCGCGCACGACGCCGACGCTGTGCGTGTTGGTGAGCCCGATGTAGCTGGTGAGCTGGCCCGACTCGCGGATCCATTCGAGCCCCGTCATCTCGCCGTTGCCGTTCAGCCGGTGCGGCGCCGCGTAGAGGGGGTGGTGCCAAGGCGCCTCGCGCGGGATGACCACGGTCACGCCGGTGCGCACCGGGCCCTCGCCGCGCACCAGCGGCCCGTCGCCCGAGATGAGCGTCGTGTGACCGACGCGGACGCCGTCGACGTCGGTGATCGCGTTCCGCGGCCCGTTCGGCAGATCGCCCATCCTGAGCCCGAGGTCGCGGGCCTTGCGACCCGAACGCGTGCCCGCGAAGCCGTCGGCGAGCTCGGCCGCGCTCATGCGCCGACCGCCTCGGCGGCGTCGGCGACGAGCCTCGTGTCGGCGATCTGCTCGAACCCGGTGATCGCGCCGTCGGCGAGTCGCCAGACGTGCACCGCGCGAGCGTCGAGCGCGCGCCCGGTTCGGCGATGGATGCCCCGGTAGCGGCCGAGCGCGACGACCGTGTCGCCGCTCTCGAGCAGTTCGTCGGCGTGCATGCCGAAGCCGTCCCAATCCGTGGCGATCGCGGCGAAGACCGAGGCGCCGATCTCGTCCGCGCCGGTGTAGCGGCCCGCGGTGGGGAAGCCCTCGGCCTCGATCCATCGGATCTCGGGTGCGAAGTCGGCCGTCATCCCGGCCAGGTCGCCGTGCGCCGCGGCGTCGTAGTGGGCTGCGATGATCTCTCGGTTCGTCCTCACGGCCGGTCTCTCCCTCGGGGTCGGGCGTCGTCCACCCAGTCTCGGCCAGGACCGGGCGCCTCCGCCGAACTGTGCCGACGGGCGCAACAGGTCTTCCCGCAGCGTCAATCGAGGGGGAGGGCCGGCCGGATAACGTCGGGCTCGGGTCCCGACGGGGCCCGGAGCATCCGACCGGAAGGGGCCGCGAGGCGCATGACGATCACCACGACGACCGGAGCGCGCATCCGGCCCGCCCTCGCGGCGATGAACGACCGCAGCCGCGCCCTCGATCCGCAGTTGCCGGACCGGGCGTTCGACGACGACGACCCGATCCTCGCCGCGCTCGACGGCGACGCCGTGCGCGCGGTCGGCCGCGTCTCGGTCGCACACCTGGCCCAGGACCAGCCGGCCGCGATCTGGGGCGCCCTGCATCGCGCGGAGCTCGAACTCGGCTGGTCGGGCGATGCCGGTGCCATGGGGGAGCTGCTCGACGCCTGGCTCGCGGAGGCGGCCGAACGGATGCGACGGGCCGGCGCCGACGCCACGACCGACTGGGAGACCTCGTGCTCGCTCCGCGTGCCGGCACGCGACTCTGCCGCGGTGAAGCCCTTGCTGGCACGCGGCTTCGCCGTCGTCGGGGTCGAGGGCATCCGGGTCGGCTCCCGCGGCGCGGACGGCGAGGCGGCGCAGCGGCGACTGTCGGCGGCGGGTGTGCGGCTCCGCCCGGCCCGACTCGACGACCTCGCGCTGCTGACCGAGCTCGATACCGAGCTCTTCGCGCACGACGCCCAGCACGGGAGCATCACGAGAAGGCCGCAGGCGGGTGCGAGCCTGCGCGCGGGCATCGAGGCGCGACTGCACCGCGACCCGGAGTGGACCTGGATCGTCGAATGCGGCGACGATCAGGTCGGGTACGTGAGCCTCGAGACCGACCGGGCGGAGCATCTCGGGCGCGTGGCGCCGGGGGCGGACATCGCCTTCCTCCAGGCGATGTACCTGCGGCCGGAGGTGCGCGGCAGCCGCATCGGCGAAGCGGTGGTGGAGTTCGCCCACGCCCGGCTCGAGGAGCGCGGGTACGACCGCGTGCTCCTCGACTACGCCGCCCTGAACCCGCGGTCGGGTCCCTTCTGGTGCCGCATGGGCTACCGCCCGCTGTGGAACCTCTGGCAGCGCCGGCCCGCCGGCTGAGCCCGCGCATCTCCATTCGACGCAGGGCCCTTGACCCCGTGAGCAGGGTCGTCGCCGAGCCGTTGTCGGCGATCGGGCGCCTCCGTAGCGTCGAGTCAGGCGACCGCAGAGGCGGTCGCGTTGAGGAGGAGAGTATGGCGAGCGAGTACGACCGCCTGTTCGTGCGGGACATGCCCGTGATCGCGAACGGCGAGATGAGCAACGAGGGCGAAGCGGCCGGCATGGTCGAGCCCGAGAACCTCGGCGAGCCGTTCTGGCTGATGCACCCCGACTCGGTGCCCGAGAGCCGGATCAACATGACCCACGTCTGGGTCAAGGAGACCGACGAGCCCGCCGAGTGGGTCAAACCGCATGTGCACGACTACGACGAGATCCTGATCTGGACGGGATCGAACCCCGACGACCCGCATGACCTCGGCGCCGAGATCTACATGGAGATCGACGGGGAGCGGCAGATCATCACGACGTCGGGCTCGGTCTACATCCCCGCCGGAACCGTGCACTGCCCGCTCGGCTGGAACCGGGTCGACCGCCCCTTCCGCTTCAGCGCGCTGTCGCTCGCGCCGAACTACTCGAGTCGCCGGTGACCGCTCGGCGGGCCCGCTGCCGCGCGGCGGGCCCGCCGACCGCTCGGGCGAGCGGCGACGACGCGGCCGAACGACGACGACGGCCCCGGTTCCATCGGAACCGGGGCCGTCGCGGTGCGTCCGCTCAGCGGGTCGTGAACACCTTGCTGACGATGCGCCAGGCGCCCTCGATCCGTGCCAGCCCGAAATGGTTGCGGAAGTCGGCGCCGAGATACGACCGCTCATCGAGCACGGCGGTCGCGACCTCGCCGGTGACCGAGATGCTGTGGATCTCGGACGCGTACGCGGGGTCGGGTGCCGGGGCCGTGGCGACCACCTGCTCGGCGAACGCCGCCGCCGACTGGGTCACGAACTCGGGGCCGAGGTAGCCCCACATCACCGCGTCGTCGCTGAAGGCGCGCATGACCAGCGCCGGATCGTTGGTCGAGACGCCCTGCACGTAGCGCTCGACCGCCGCGCGGACCTCGTCCTCCACTGTCGCCACCGCGGTCACGACGCCGACTCGGCGTGCGCCTGCGGGATCAGGTCCGCGTTCTCGTCCGAGTCGTACACCGGGCTGAGCGACAGCGCGCTGAAGTTGAACGGCCTGGTGACCTGCACGAAGCCGAGCGGGCAGTGCCGGGTGCCGGCGGGGATGTAGACCGAGCCCGAAGCGGTGACGGAGTGACGCACGCCCTCGATGTCGAAGTACAGCTCGGCGCCGAGATCGCGCGGGTTCTCGGGGTCGGTGCCCGTCCAGATCAGGATCTCGTCGTAGTCGTGCTCGTGCTCGTTGACCCAGTGCTGGGGCGAATCGGTCTCGAAGATCCAGGTGTGGCTCATGTGGATCCTGCTCTGCGGCACCTCGTTCGCCCGCATGAGGCCGAGCGGCTCGCCGGTGTTCGTCGGCGTGGGCAGTCCGGCCGCATCGCCCTCGTTCGTGAAGTCCTCGCCGATGTTCGGCATGTGCGTCACGAACAGGCCCGCGTGGGTGTTCGACATGGTTCCCTCCAGTGCACGATCGCTGGGGCCGTGAGGCCGTCGACGCCGGCGTGTCGGCGCGACGGGATCAGCGTACGAATCCGCGCGGCCGGCCGCCGTGCACCCAGGTCGGCGATGCTGGGACTTTCGCCGGGTCGCCCGTTGCGGGGTCAACGCTGCGCGCGGACCTCGCGGGGCGTCGCGCCGTACTGCGCCCGGAAGACCCGGCTGAAGTGCGCCGCGTCGATGAAGCCCCAGCGTGCCGCGATGGCCGAGACCGGGCGGTCGTCGTACACGGCGTTCACGAGGTCCTGCCGGCAATGCTCGAGCCGTCGTGTGCGCACGTACCCCGAGACGGTCGTCCCCTGGCTGCGGAAGAGCCCGTGCAGGTGCCGGGTCGAGATGTGGTGGGCGTGCGCGATCTCGCCCGGAGTGAGGTCGGGGGAGCCGAGGTGCTGCTCGATGTAGTCGCGGATCTTGCGCAGCAGGACCTGGTGCGGATCCTGCTCGAGCCGTTCCTCGCCGAGCGCCATGGTGAGCAGGACCTCGAGCAGGCCGACGGAGGTACGGGCGAGTCCGTATCGCACCTCGGGGAAGGCGGAGTGCAGCGCCTGCGGCACGTGGAGCAGGAACTGCGACGCCAGCGCGCTCGTGCGGCCCTCGTCGTGCAGGCGGGTCGCGGTGAGTTCCCCGACCAGCTCGGGCGGCAGGCCGATCATGTCCTTCGGAAGCATGACCACGAAGTTCTTCGAATCGTCGTCGAAGCTCAGCGAGAACGGGCGGGCCGTGTCGTAGATCGTGATGTCGCCCTCGCGCATCACCAGCTCGCGTCCGTCCTGGACGAGGATTCCCGACCCCGCGAGCATGAAGCCGACCATGTAGCAGTCGCCGCCCTCGGAGATGAGCTTCGGCGTCCGCTCGACGCGGTGCGCCGTGGCCGAGAGCTCGGTGAAGCCGAGGCGGTCGATCTCGGCCGTGCGAACCTGGCCTCGGAAGGATCGGCGCTCGTCGCTGCGGATCGCGAGCGGGACGAACGCGGACGAGGCGACGGCCGAGAACGCGCTGAAATCCAGCAGCGGTGCCTGGTGCGATCCGGTCGGAACGGGTGGAGTCATCGTCATCGGGGTCCCCTTCGGGTGGCAGCGCTCCACGGCGGTGTCGGAGCGTCCCACTCGATCGTAAGCGGACGGCGACACCGACGAACGGCGACCGTGTTGCGTTCCGGTAACGCCGAACCGGGTCGCGCCGCCGGAGCCGGCCTGTCGCGACCCGGCGGTGACGGCGGGGTCCGTCAGCGCTGTCCGCGTTCGTGCTCGGGCAGGTAGTGCCCGTCGCCGCTCAGCGCGATCGCCAGGAATCGGAACGGCCGGTCCACTCGGGTGAACCCCAGTGGGCAGTGCTTGGTGCCGGCCGGGATGTACACCGATCCGGACGTCGTCACCGTGTGCCGCACGCCCTCGATCTCGAAGACGACCTCCGCGCCGAGGTCGTGGGGGCGGTCGGGGTCGGAACCGGTCCACACCAGCACCTCGTCGTACTCGTGCTCGTGCTCGTCGACCCAGTGCTGCGGTTCATCGGTCGGATGCACCCAGCTCATCGTGATGTACGTCTTCGCCTCGGGCACGTCGTCGGCCCGCACGATCGCCCACGGCTGGCTCAGGTTCGGCGGCAGCGCCGTGCCCGCCGCCTCGCCCTCGTTGACCATGTCGTCGGCGCACACGCGCAGTTCTCGCGTGAAGAGGCGCTCGTACGGCGGTGCGACGGAGGCTGCGGAGCGAACCGCGTCGTGGTCACCCGACGAGTATCCGGCGCTCAGCGAGAGCGCGCTGAAGTTGAACGGGCGCCGCACGTTCGTGAAGCCGAGCGGGCAGTGCCTGGTGCCGGCGGGCAGGTAGACCGAACCCGACGTGGTCACCGAGTGCCGGACCCCCTCGATCTCGAAGAAGAGCTCCGCCCCGAGGTCGTCCGGATGCTCGGGGTCGGCGCCCGTCCAGATGAGCACCTCGTCGTAGTCGTGCCGGTGTTCGTCGACCCAGTGCTGCGGATGCTCGACCGGGTGGATCCAGGTGTGGCTCAGATGGATCCTGCTCTGCGGCACGTCGGCCGGGCGCATCAGGCCGAGCGGGTCGTCGACGTTCGCCGGGTTCGGCAGCCCGGCCGGCTCGCCTTCGTAGACGAAGTCGGCCGCGCAGCTGCGCATGGTGCGGACGAAGAGAGGGTCGTAGGGGCTCGCGGACATGGCGCACGCTTTCTCGAGGTCGGATGCGCACCGTGCGTGCGCTGCCCCGAGCCTAGGAATCCGGCCCGCGCCGAGACGAGTCACAATCGACGGGTTCGCTGGCACTTTTCCGGCGCAGACCCGCGGCCCGCAGGGCAGTGCCCGACTCAGCCCTTGGGCTTCCCGCATCCGCAGGACGGGTCGCCGCATCGGCAGGACTCGCCGGCGCAGCATCCGCAGCCGCCGCTCGCGCAGCAGCCCGCGCCGCCGCCCGCGTGCCCGGCGACATGCCCGCCCGCCGGCCCCGCGCCCTCGCCCGCCGGCCCCGCGCCCTCGCCCGCCGGCCCCGCGCCCTCGCCCGGCGCGCAGTGGTCGGCTGCGCCGTCGGGCAGGTCCATGGCGGGGTTCCGGTCGAGGAACCCGTGCGGTTTGAACCAGAAGCCCGAGTAGTCGACGGGCATGATCGGCCAGTCCTCGGTGCGGGGGATGTGCGTGGGGCCGAACACATGCCAGAGCACCAGGTCTTCGCCGTCGATCGAGCGATCGGCTCTGGTCCACTCGGGCAGGCCCGCACCCGGTGCGTGGGCGTTCGGGAAGAAGCCGGCCGGGTAGAGCTCGTCGGGGGCGTACCGCGTGCCCCACAGGTGCTTCGTCGCGAACGCCGCCCGGCCGTGCACGCTCGAGCCCGGCTGCGCGGCGAGCAGCGCCTTGCCCTCGGGCAGCAGCCGGTACGCGGTCGGTTTGCCGACGTGGTTCGTGCGGTGCGCCGAGCGCACCTCCCAGACGCGCGAGGTGAGGCCGTTCGCGATGCGCTGCGCCTGCTGCTCGGTCGCGAGCTTCGTGTCGGTCCAGGTGAACGCGTTGCCGTACGGGTTGTCGGGCCCCGTCGGGATGCCCTGGATCTCGATCTCGTGCAGCGTGTTGTCCTCGCCGTCGATCGCGGCGTCGATGCGGGCGCAGAACAGGTGCTGGTGCACGGGCGTGAAGATGCCGGGGGCGATCTCGGGCGCGTGCGGGTTCTCGGTGCCGGGGGTCCCGGCGCCCGCGAACACGATGCCGGTCGCCTTCGCCTCGACCTGGATCGAGCCATCCAGGTAGAAGTACCAGAAGAAGCCGTAGTCGTAGTTGCCGATCGTCGCGAAGTAGCTGACCACCAGGCGACGGCTGCGCCGCACCTCCGACCGGCCCTCGAGGTCGGTGTGCTTCCAGAGGATGCCGGAGTCCTCCTCGTGCATGCAGATGGCCTGCGGGAGCTTCACGGGGTTGCCCCGGTCGTCGGGCACGAACGCGTCGAAGTAGTGGATGACGCCGAGGCAGTCGCAGCCGAGCGAGAGCGAGTTCGCGTTCTTGCCGAGCAGGTACTCGCCGGCGTCGAAGTAGCTGATCCAGTACCGGCTCACCGAGGTGTCGCCGTAGGGCACCACCATCTCGGGCACGCTGGCGCGGTGCGCGACCGACCGGTGCTCGTCGCCGTCGCGCCAGGTGATCTGGTTCAGCACCAGCCCCTCCTGCTGGGTGAACCCGACCCGGAACCGCCAGTTCTCCCACTGCACCAGCGAGCCGTCGACCGAGAAGCTCGGGCCATCGGGCTGGGTGATCTCGATCGGCTTCAGGCTGGTGCGGGCCGGGCCCTGCACGTCGAGCGTGTAGTTGCCGTGCGCTTCGGGCACGGGGACGTCGCCTTCGTCGTCGATGCGGATGACCCGGCGCTCGGTCAGGTCGACGTGCACGACGAGACCCTCGACGGGATGCGCCCACGGGCTGTCGCCCTCGTGGAACCGCAGATAGGTGTGCGAGCGCACGATGCGCCGCCCGACCTCGTCGTCGCGGCCGAAGAAGCCGGGCGCGAGCGGCGAGCAGAACGCGAGGTCCAGATGCTCGGCGAGGCCGCGCCGCGTCATCGCCGCCTGCCACTCGGGCGAGGCCTTCACGATCGCGGCCGCGTCGTCGTACTCCTCGAAGAGGTACTGCGGCTGCCCGTACGGCGCCTCGCCGTTCGGCAGCACCCGCAGCTCGTCGACCTCGCCGCGGCCGACCGCGACGATCGCCTCGCTCGCGACCCCGGTCGCCCGGTCGAGCAGGGTGACCCGGATGCGCCGGTCGAGTGCGTCGCCGGGCCGCCACGCCGCGAGCGACTCCTTCGACGGGTCGACCGGCAGCATGCGCGGCACCCGCGTCGACTCGGTGACCTGGCCGGCCTCGTCGAGGATGCGGCGGGCGGCGGCGATCTCGTCGGCGGTCAGCGGGTCGAGCGGGTGCGTCGCGGTCCCGGGGGTCGTGACGCGGGCGCCGTGGGTGTGGGTCGGGTCGGGGCGGTGCATGATGCCTTATCCGTTGATGATCTGGGGGACGGCGACCGACTTCAGCCCTTCGGCGCCGAACTCGAGCCCGAAGCCCGACTGCTTGACCCCGCCGAAGGGGATCATCGGGTGCACGCCGCCGTGCGAGTTGATCCAGACCGTGCCGGCCTCGAGGCGCGCGGCGATCTCGCGGGCCTTGGCGCGGTCGGCCGACCACACCGAGGCGCCGAGGCCGACGTCGACGGCGTTCGCCATGCGGATCGCCTCCTCGACGTCGGAGTACCGGATGATCGGCAGCGCCGGCCCGAACTGCTCCTCCTGCACGAGCGGGTTCGCGTCGTCGATGTCGGCCACGAGCGTGGTCGGGTAGAAGTGGCCGGATGCCTCGGAGTCGGGCTGCCCGCCGAGCAGCACCCGCGCGCCCGACGACTTCGCGGCTTCGACGAGGCGGTTCACGACCTCCCACTGCATGCGGTTCTGCAGCGGCCCGAGCACGTTCTGCTCGTCGAGGCCCCGGCCCATCGGCATCTTCGACGCGACCTCGGCGAGCGCCTCGCACACCGCGTCGTAGACGTCGTCGTGCACGTAGAGGCGCTTCATGGCGGCGCAGGTCTGGCCGGTGTTGATGAAGGCGCCCCAGAACAGCCCTTCGGCGATCGCGGCGGGGTCGACGTCGGGCAGCACGATGCCGGCGTCGTTGCCGCCGAGCTCGAGCGTGAGGCGTGCGAGGTTGTCGGCCGAGCTCGCCATGATCTTCTTGCCCGTCGCGGTCGATCCCGTGAACATGATCTTGCCGAACGCCGGGTTCTTCACCAGTTCGGCGCCGAGCGAGCCGTCGCCGGCGACGACCTCGAGCACGCCCTCGGGCAGGGCCTCGTTCATGACGGCGGCGAGCGCCAGGCCCGAGAGGGTCGTGTACTCGGAGGGCTTGGCGACGACCGTGTTGCCCATCCGCAGCGACGGGGCGATCTGCCAGATCGCGATCATCATGGGCCAGTTCCACGGGGTGATGACGCCGACGGTGCCGATGGGGCGGTAGTGCAGCTCGGCGTAGTTCTCGCCGTCGTCGACGACGACCTCGACGGGCAGCGGGGTGGCGGCCGTCGCGCGCAGCCACGACACGCAGGCGCCGACCTCGAAGCGCGCGTTGGGCCCGTTCAGCGGCTTGCCCTGCTCGCGCGAGAGCAGTTCGGCGAGCGCGTCGCTCGACGCCTCGATGGCGTCGGCGACCCGGCCGAGCACGGCGACGCGTTCGTCGTCGGTGAGCGCCGCCCACTCGGGCTGCGCGGCACGCGCGCGCTCGACGGCGCGGTCGAGTTCGGCGGTGCCGTCCACGCGTACCGAGCCGATGCGCTCGCCGGTGGCGGGGTCGAGCACCTCGCGGGTCTCACCCGACGTCGTGGTGACGGCTGCGAGCAGGCTCTCGTACGTGTGCATGTCTCCTCCTGGGGTCGTGCGCCCAGTCTCCGCGGGCGCGACGGGGGTCGTCTTGTCTGCGTCGGCACGGACGTTGACCGTTCGTGCGGGCCTTCGGCTCGTGCGGCGGGTCGGTCGGTGCGGCGCGCGTTCGTCGCTCAGTGCCGGGCGCGCACGTCGCTCGGGGAGCGGCCGAACTCGGCGCGGAAGACGCGGCTGAAGTGCGCGCCGTCGGCGAAACCCCAGTCGGCGGCGATGCTCGAGATCGACCGTCCGGCGAACGCGGGATCGGCCAGGCGCACCCGGCACTCCTCGAGCCGCCGGCGACGCACCCACGTCGACACGGTCGTGCCGTTCTCGTGGAAGAGCGCGTGCAGGTGGCGGGGGGAGATGTAGTGCGCGGCGGCGATCGACACGGGGTCGAGGCCGCCCGTGCGCAGCCGGTCGTCGATGAACCGGGTGATCTCGGCGAACAGCCGTTGCCGGGGGTTCACCTCGACGCGCCCGGCGGCGAGCTCGTTCGAGAGCATGGTGACGACGAGGTCGACGGCGTTGCGGCCGATGCGCTCGCCCGAGATCCCCGACACGAGGTCGAAGCGGTCGGCGAGGTTCGCGAGGAACGCGCCGACGAGCCCGCCCATGCCGCCGGCCGTGCCCAGCGGAGTGGCGGTGAGTTCGGCGACGGCCTGCTGCGGCAGGTCGACGAGCCGGGAGGGGAACATCACGACGAGCGTGCGGGAGTCGCCGTCGAAGGCGAGCGAGTACGGTCGGTCGGTCTCGTAGATCGCGATCGAGCCGGGCTGCAGCAGGGTCTCGCGACCGCCTTGCACGAGCAGGCCGGTGCCGGCGAGCTGGAGGCCGAGCTTGTAGTAGCGGCGGGGGTCGGCGGCGATGAGCTGCGGGGTGCGTTCGACGGCGTGCTCGGTCGCCGAGACGATCGAGAAGTGCACCGCGTCGGCCTCGGCGTGGCGGATGGATCCCGAGAACGGGTCGGGCCGGTCGCTCGTGACCTTGAGCGGCACGAACGATTCGCTCACGGCGGTGCGGAACGCGGGGAAGTCGAGCGGTTCGAGCGAGGCCGGAGCGCTCGGGCTCGTGCTCGGGCTCGTCGGCGTCGGATGCATCGTCGGAACCTCCCTGCGTCGGTGCACGGTTGCCGACCACCGTAGGACTATCCAGATGGATAGTCAACGCGGCTCGGACGATCGGTCGCGCTCAGTCGGTCGTCGACGACCGCGACGAGCGCGCCGCCCGCTCGGCCACCAGCTCGCGGATGCGACGCAGCACGCGTGCGCTCCCCGGCCCCGAACCCAGCACGAGATCGCGGAAGACGAGCCCGTCGAGCGCGAACCACACCGTCTCGATGAACGCATCGTCGTCGATGCCGAGCGCGGCGAGCTGATCGGCCGTCGCCCGCCGATACGTCTCGTAGTACCGCTCGACGTGCGGGCGGAGCTCGGGCCGGCGCCGCGACTCGAGCAGGAGCTCGTACTGGAACGCCTGCATGTCGGTGCTGCGCTCGGCGAGCGATTCGATGCCCGACGCGAACCCGTCGGCGGCGACGGTCGCCGCCCGCCCCGAGGCATCCGTCATGCTCGTCTCCCGGAGGCTCTCGGCGACCGCGTACTCGAGCGCCTCCGCGATGAGCTGATCGCGCGAGCCGAAATGGTGGCGCACGAGGCCGTGCGACACGCCCGCCTCGGCCGCGACCGCGCGGTAGGTGAGGGCGCGCAGCCCCGACCGCGCGACGACCGTGATCGTCGCCTCGAGCAGGGACCTGCGCCCGGCGGGCGTCGTGGAACTCACACGAGCACCCTACGAGGCGATCGCGCACCGTGCCCGGAACGACAACGGTCGTGCTCGAACCGTCAAGACCCCGTCGCCCGCAGCAACGAGCATTCGAGTCGACCCCCTCCACCCCTGACACAGGAGTCCGAATGAGTGCGACCACCGTCTCGGAGACCCCGGGGACCGACACGCGGCAGCGTCGCCGCCTCGGCGTCCCGGCCGTCACCGTCCTCATCATCGCCGCCTCCGCACCGCTCACCGTCATCGCGGGCGGCGCCACCACCGCATACTCGGTGACCGGCTCGATCGCCGTGCCGATCGGCTACATCGTGCTCGCGGTCGTGCTGGCGATCTTCTCGATCGGGTACGCGGCGATGAGCCGGTTCATCACGAACGCCGGCGCATTCGCCGCCTACGCGGCGCAGGGGCTCGGCCGTCCCGTCGGCGTGGGCGTCTCGCTCATCGCGCTCGTCGCGTACAGCTGCATGCAGATCGGCATCTGGGGCATGTTCGGGTTCCAGGTCTCGACGCTGCTTGCCGAGAAGTTCGGCATCGACCTGCCGTGGTGGGTCGGGGTCATCGTGTTCGTCGTCGTGGTCGGGATCCTCGGGGTGAACCGCGTCGACCTGTCGGCGAAGGTGCTCGGGGTCATCGTCGCCCTCGAGTTCATCGCCGTCACGGTGTTCGACGTCGTCGCGTTCGCCAACCCCGTCGAGGGCTTCACCGCCGACCCCATCTCGCCCGCCTCCCTGCTGCTGCCGGGCATCGGCGCCGTGCTCGTGTTCGGCATCGCCGCGTTCATGGGCTTCGAATCGGCCGCCATCTACGGCGAGGAGGCGAAGGACCCGAAGCGCACCGTCGCGCGCGCCACGTTCGCGGCCGTCGTCATCATCGGCGTGTTCTACGCCCTCTCGTCGTGGGCGCTCGCGCTCGCGATCGGCACCGACAAGATCTCGTCGGGAGGCATCACCGTCGAAGAGGCCGGACCGCCGCTGTTCTTCGGCTTCGTCGCCGAACGGCTCGGCCTGGTGATGGTCGACTTCATGTCGCTGCTGTTCATCACGAGCCTGTTCGCCGCGCTGGTCAGCTTCCACAACGCGGTCGCCCGGTACCTGTTCTCGCTCGGCCGCGACGGCGTGCTGCCCTCGGGACTCGCGAGCGTGCGCGAGCGCAGCGGCGCGCCCTGGGCGGGCTCCATCGCCCAGAGCATCAGCGCCGTCGTCGTGATCGTCGCCTTCGCGATCGCGGGCACCGGGTCGGAGCTCGGCCCGCTGTTCCCCGTCGTCACCCTGTTCTCGTGGCTCACGAACACCGGCGCCCTCGGCCTGGTGCTGCTCATGGCCGTTGTCTCGCTCGCGGTGATCGGGTTCTTCCGGCGCGATGCGCGCGACGTCGGCGTCGGCTCGCGGCTCATCGCGCCGATCATCGCGTTCCTCGCGCTCGCGACCGTGCTCGTGCTCATCGTCGCGAACTTCAACGTGCTGCTCGACCAGGCCGAGTCGAACGCGCTGACCTTCGTGCTGCCGGGCCTCATCGTCGCAGCCGGCATCGCCGGTGCGGTGTGGGCGCTCGTCCTGCGCGTGCGGCGGCCCGAGGTGTACGCCCGCATCGGGCGCGGCGCCGAGCAGGCGTCGGCCGAGCACCTCGGCTGAACGGGGCATCCGGGCCGTGTCGACCGCCGTCGCCCTCCTGGGCGCTGCCGTCACCGCCGCGGCCGTCGCGCTGACTCTTGCATCGGCGGCGTGCACCGTCGTGCCCGTGCGGCACGGCGGTGCGGTCGTGCGGCGCGAACGGCTCGCGGCCGTCGTGATGGTGGTGTCGGCGGTCGACATGGCGGTGCCCGCCGTGCAGCCCGTCGCGCCGGTCGTCTGGGGCGGTCTGCTCGCCGCGCTCGCCCTCGCCCTGCTGGTCGTGCCGCGGGCGCGACCCGGCACGCCGGAGCGGGCCGACCTCGCCCGGCACGCGGGCGCACTGCTCGCGATGGCGGGCATGTGGTTCGCGATGACGGCGGATGCCTCGGGGCCGGCCATCGGCGGCGGGCACGCGTCGCACGGGGGGTCGGGGCTGTTCGGTCTGCCGTTCACGGCTGTCGTGGTCGTGGCGGCGCTCGCCCTCGCGGTCGCCGCGCCGACCCCGGCGGCCGCGACGATGGCGCATCCGCCGGGGCGGGTGCGCACACCGCACACAGCCCGGTGGGCCGCCTGGCGGCACCCGCTCATGGCCGTGGGCATGGCGCTCATGGCGGTCGCGATGCCGCTCGGGTGAGCCGGCGCCGTCGCGGCTGGCAGGATGGGCGCGTGAAG
Organism: Agromyces larvae; assembly: GCF_022811705.1. Taxonomy (NCBI): domain Bacteria; kingdom Bacillati; phylum Actinomycetota; class Actinomycetes; order Micrococcales; family Microbacteriaceae; genus Agromyces; species Agromyces larvae. The sequence goes on from NZ_CP094528.1 coordinate 230,263, forward strand.
ACGATCCAATTGCGCAGGTACCAGCTCGTCGACGGGACGTACGACGCGTTCGTCGCGTGGTGGCAGGAGTGGATGCCCCGGGTGCGCGCCGAAGCCGGCTTCGGCATCGAGTTCGCGTACGGGCTGCCCGAGACGAACGAATTCGTGTGGGCGGTCAGCGTCGACGGCGACCGGGCGGAGTTCGAGGCGCGCGAGGCGGCGTACCTCCCGTCGGCGGCCCGGGCGGCGGCCTTCGAGGGTCAGCCGCAGCGGGTCGCATCGTCGGTCATCCGCATCGTCGAGGACGTCACGGCGTCGTAGTCGCGTCGCGGCGAGTGTCGTCGTCGCTTCGCACCAGCCCGCGCGCGTCCATGCCCGCGGCCGCTTGCGCGAGTCCGCGATGGCCGCGCGACGTGAACGCGACCACGATGCTCGCGACCGCGAGCCCGAACGCGGTGAGGCCGAACGGTGCGGGCAGTTGCGCCAGCACGAGGTAGCCGCCGATGCCGGCGCCGAACCGCACCAGCCGCCACCACAGCACGGGTCGGCGCGACTCGACCGCCTCGATGAGCGTCGCGTGCTCGCCGAGCGTCGCGCCCGTGGCCAGCACCGACCAGAGCTGGGCGACGATCGGCACGATCGCCGACCAGGTCGAGACGGTGTCGCCGACCTCGACGAGCCGGTCGCGGCCGGCGAGCGCGAGCACCGCCGCGTTCACGAGCACGGCGGCTGCGCCGGCGAGCAGCCAGCTCGACAACCAGTCGGCGAGCATCGCGAGCAACCGTCGGCCTGCCGAGACGGGGCCCGACGCGGCGGGCGCGGCCTCCGGGCGACGACGCGCCTGCACGCGCCGCACGACCGGGACGGCCAGCAGCGAGCCGATGATCGCGCCGGCCGTGTTGGTCACCAGGTCGCCGGTGTCGAACACGCGGTACGCGCACGAGAAGACGCCCCACAGCCCGGTCAGCTGGGTCAGCTCGATCGCGAGCGAGACCGCGGCGCCCGCGATCGTCGCGACGACGACGCCGCGACCGAACAGCAGCCGGGCGAACACCCCGAGCGGTGCGAACAGCAGCACGTTCAGCGCCGCCTGCTGCAGCGCGGGATTGCGCAGCAGCGATTCGCCGGCGGCCTGCCGACGCAGGATGTCGACGACATCCTCGAACGGGTTCAGCACCGCGCCGACGCAGGTGTACGAACCGGGCTCGGGGAACGGCAGGAGCGTGTACGCCCACAGCCCGATGGCGTAGAACAGCAGCGCGATCCAGCCGGCGAACCGCGCCGCCGAGAATCCGCCTCGCCGACGGTAGCTGAGCGCGACGAGGGGCACGAACACGACGAGCAGCACCAGGGCCCCGAACAGGATGGCGATGAGGCCGGGCATCAGTCGGTCCATCGGTCGAGTGTACGAACCGGATGCTTCGCCATCGCGTCGAGCTCGGCGCGTGTCGACCGCCGCGGTGTCCAGCGGTTCTCCAGTGGCGGGCTGCATAGGATCGAGGCATCCCTTCGGAACCGAGTTGTGGTCGACGCTGCCCACCCGGCGGCTCGGCCGAGAGGAAACGCCACGTGAGCCACGAGTTCGACGCCCGACGCCAGGCCTGGATCGCCCGAGAGGAGCTCGCCGAGCGGATGATCCCGCTCATCGGCGGCCTCTACCGCGACCACGGGGTGGTGACCTCGATCCACGGGCGCCGGCTCATCAACCGGTCGCCGGTCGACCTGCTGAAGGCGCACCGGTTCGCCCGGCAGGCCGGCGACGTCGAGCTCGACCCGGCGGACACGATCCTGGTGCTCGAGGCGCTGCGCCAGCTCTCGCCCGGCCCGGCGTCGATCGACGTCGCGCGCCTGGTCGCGCGGTTCCGCGCCGCCGAGGCGGTGGGGGAGGCATCCGACCTGGTCGCGTTCCTGCGCAGCGAGCTCGCGAGCGTCCTGGTGGATGCTCCGGGCGCGGATGCCCTGGGCGCGGATGCCTCGGGCGAACCGGATGCCTCGGGTGCGCCGCAGGCCGCGACCGGCACCGATGTCGTGCTGTACGGGTTCGGACGCATCGGGCGGCTGCTGGCCCGCATCCTGATCGCGCACGCCGGCGGCGGCCAGGGGCTCAACCTGCGTGCGATCGTGGTGCGCAAGGGCAGCGAGAACGACCTGCAGAAGCGCGCGAGCCTGCTGCGCCGCGACTCGGTGCACGGCCCGTTCCAGGGCACGATCGAGGTCGACGAGCAGCGCGACACGATCCTCGCCAACGGCACGCTCATCCAGGTGATCTACTCCGACGACCCCGCGACCGTCGACTACACCGCGTACGGCATCCGCGACGCGATCGTCGTCGACAACACGGGCCGCTGGCGCGACGAGGCCGGCCTCGCGCAGCACCTGCGGTCGACCGGGGTCGCGCGCGTGCTGCTCACCGCACCCGGCAAGGGCGCGATCAAGAACATCGTGCACGGCATCAACCACGCTTCGATCGAGCCGGGCGACCGCATCCTGTCGGCGGCGTCGTGCACGACGAACGCGATCACGCCCGTGCTCGCCGCGATCGACGAGGCGTACGGCGTCGAGCGCGGCCACGTCGAGACGGTGCACTCGTTCACCAACGACCAGAACCTCATCGACAACTTCCACTCGGGCGACCGTCGCGGCCGCTCAGCGGTGCTCAACATGGTCATCACCGAGACGGGCGCCGCGAAGGCGGTGTCGAAGGCGCTGCCGCAGCTCGAGGGCAAGCTGACCGGGTCGGCGATCCGGGTGCCGACGCCCGACGTCTCGCTCGCGATCCTGAACCTCCGGCTCGGCCGGCCGGCCTCGAAGGCCGAGCTGAACGCCTACCTGCGCCGCGTGTCGCTCACCTCGCCGCTTCGCCAGCAGGTCGACTACATCGAGTCGCCCGAGGTCGTGTCGACCGACTTCGTCGGCTCGAACCGCGCCGGCATCGTCGACGGCCTCGCCACCATCGCCGACGGCCGCGATGTCGTGCTGTACGTCTGGTACGACAACGAGTACGGCTACTCGTGCCAGGTCGTGCGCGTCATCGAGGCGATGGCGGGCACGCACCCCGTGGTGCTGCCCGAGCGCGAGCCGGTACGCGTCGAGCGCGCGGCGGCGCCCGTCGGCTGAGGGCGCCTCGCCCGCGCCGGCGCCTCGCCCGCGCCGGCGCGCTGCCCCCACCTCCCTTCGCCGCTGCGCCACTTCGGGCCGGCCTGCGCCAGTTGGGCTGGCGCAGAGGGCGCCGAAGTGGCGCAACGAGGGGGTGTGGGTGGGCCTGGCTGGCGGGATGCGAGCACCCGACGGGCGAGCGCGCGGGCTCGCCCGTCGGGTCGCGCGGTCAGCGCACCCGGATCGCCTCCTTCAGCACTCGCCCTTCGGCGGCGGCGGGGGCGTCGTAGCCGAGCAGCGCCGCGATGGTCGGTGCGACGTCGATGTGACGGGGGGCGACCGGCTTCGCGTTCGGACGCACGCCGGCACCGGCGAGGATCAGCGGCACCTCCATCTCGGTGGTCGAGCCGTGGCGCCCCGAGACCCCGTCGGACGGTGTCGACCAAGACCAACCGGGAGCCGGCTCGATGAGCAGCTCACCGTGCTTCGGGCTCATGTGCATCGCCTGCTGCGCTTCCTTGTCGTAAACGGCATGGATGTAGGGGAGACCTTCGACCGCGGCAGTGATGCGCGCGGCCGCATCAGGGTCGTTCTCGGCATCTCCGATGAGGTGCACGTCGGCCACTCCGCCCAGTGTGAGCACCACGTCGGTGTCGGCGGCGGGCGACTGGTTCGCCGACAGGATCTCGGCCTGGTAGCCGGCGTCGGCGATCGCCGCGAGCACCTCTGCCCCGAATCCGTTCGTGAACGTGGTCATCCCGTGGTCGCCGGTGATCACGAACGTGGTCCGGCCGTAGATCCCGGCGTCCTTCGCCGCCTGCACGAGCCGGCCGATCTGCTCGTCGATCATCTGCAGCGCGCCGGGAATGCGGGGATCCTCGGCGCCGCCGTCGTGCCCGATCGCGTCGAGCGTGTCGCAGTAGACCGCCGTCAGGTCGGGGATCTTCGGTACCGTGACCTCCACGCCCTGGCTCAGCACCGGCTTGCCGGTCAGCACCGCGACGCCGTCGTCGACGCGCCGCTCGCAGGTGCCGCCGGGCTGCGTATACAGAGCTTCCGGATCGCCGTAGCTCGTCCCGTGGTCCTGCACGATGAACCACTGCGCAGACGCCACCGTGCCGCCCTGATCGCGAATCGCCTCCGCGATGGTGGGAACCGCGATGTCCCGGCTCGAGCCGCGCGCGACACCGGCTTCCTCGTCATACCAGAACGCGGTGTTGAGGTGGTGCTCGGGCCACGCTCCTGTGGCGATCGAGGCCCACGAGGGGTTGGTGATCGAGGTCATCACACCCGTCGAGGTCGTGAGGCTGCCGCGCTTCAGCAGATGCGCGAGGTTCGGCATCGGTGCGCGATCCAGGTAGTCGATGTCGAAGCCGTCGAGCGCGAGGAGCACGACGTGGTCGGCGGATGCGTGGGGGTGGTGCCGCCCAGGGCCACCGGCGCCCGAACGGTCATCGGTGGCGCTCGCGGCGGTGGCGCTGAAGCATCCGAATGCGAGTGCACCGGCTGCGACGAGCGCGGCGATGGATCTGGATCTGTTCGAACTGCGCAACGTTTCTCCTTCTTCGGGAAGACGATGGACCTTCGGAACTCCCGGCCGATCGGCCGGACGTGAACGACGCTCTCGACCGCCGCGGCATCGATCAAGCCGAAGCCGGGCGCATGCAAGGAACCGCGCATCTCCCCGACGACGTTGACGGAATGCGTCACGGCGGGCTGGTGGTTCCTTGCGCCGACCGCCGTCTCCGGTGTCGATCCCTCGCATTTCGGAGGGAGACGCTTTGCCCGCCGGGTGCACCTCCGATTGGGTGCAGGAACAGGTTGACTCGAAGGAGAGCGTGAGGATGACGAACCGGACGAGCGGGACGAACGGACACGAGTCCGGCGGGGGCGTGAGCAGGCGAGGATTCCTGGGGGTGGGCGCCATCGGCATCGGCCTCGGTCTCACCGGCGCCGAGTGGGGCCCATGGCCGGGCGCGGCGGTCGGCGCCGCGCGCGCCGACGACACCGCGCCGCTGAGGTTCGCCGTCTTCACCGACACCCACGCCAACCTCGAGGAGACGGCCATGCTCGCGAACCTCACCCGCGTGTTCGCCGCCGTCGAGGCGGAGAACCCCGACTTCGTGCTGCACTGCGGCGACATCACCGACGCCGGTCGGGAATCGGACTTCGAAACGTACCGGTCGTTGATCCCGGCCCCACTGTGGGACCGCATCCGCCACGTCCCGGGTAACCACGAGATCCGATGGGACATCACCGCACGCGAGCGGTACCAGCGCTGGTTCGGCCCCACGAGCTACAGCTTCGACGCCGGCGGCGTGCACTTCGTCGCGCTCGATCCCACGCAGGCGCTGCAGGAACCCGGGCTCTTCTCCGACGACCTCGCGTGGATCCGCGACGATCTCGCCGCGGCCGGTGACACCCCCTCGATCATGTTCCTGCACTATCCGCTCGGCGACCGCAACTTCTTCGTCAACGATGCCGACGAGTTCCTGCGCACGATCGACCCCTTCCCCGTTCGCGGCATCTTCGCCGGGCACATCCACCGCAACGAGGTCGACCGGTTCAACGGCCTGACCCAGGTGGCTGCGGTCACGAGCCGGCAGGACCCCTTCTATCTCCGTGTCACCGAGCGGCGGGATGCCTCGGGCCGGGCGTTCGTCGTCGAGCTGATCACGCTCGGCGCGACCGACGCCGACCCCGTCGCGATCGACCTGCTCGCCGAGATTCCGCTCGACTCCGCCACCGGTGAGGGCATCGGCGAGCTGCGCCCGAAGGTGCGCTCGAACCGCGACGTGGTCGACGTCACCGCGGGCCGCGCCCGGGCCGCCGTGCGCGCCGAAGCGCAGGTCTACCCGCAGGGCGTGTTCGGCGCCGCGAACGCGGGCGACTGGACGCCGCTCGGCACGCGAGGCGGGTCCTGGCACGGCGAACTCGACGCCGCCGCCCTCGCCGCAGGCGTGCACCGCGTGCAGGTGCGGGCCTTCGACGAGTCGGGTTCGTTCCGGTACGAGACGGCGACGTTCGAGCGGAAATCCGGTCACACGTCACCGGGTCCATGGGAAGTCGAGATCGGCGGTCAGCTCCAGGGTGCGCTCGCGGCCGCGGGCGACACGGTGGTGGCCGTCTCGACCTCGGGCACCGTGGCGGCGGTGCGGATCGGCCACGGGCGCAAGCCGCGCACAAGCTGGACCGCGCAGCTCGGCCCCATCCACCGCGGCGCCGCGTTCTCGACCGACGCGCGCACGGTCTACGTGCCGAGCGCCGATCACACGCTCACCGCGCTCGGCGCCGACGACGGGCGTCGGCGCTGGAGGACCGACCTCGCCCGACCCGTCATGTCCACGCCGGCGGTATTCGACATCGGCGGCGAGGATCGCATCGTGGTCGCCGCGGGCGACCGGCTCCACTGTCTGGATGCCGCAGGCGGAACCGTGTGGACCTCGGAGGTGCCGGGGATGGCGGCAGGACGAGCGACGTCCGACGGATTCCGCGTGTTCATGGGCGGTGGTGATGGCCGTGGTCACGCCTACGACCTCGCGACCGGCGCCCATCTCTGGTCGATCCTCACGAACGATCGGGTCGACACGTACCGGCAGCTCATCTATGGCCCGTGGGACGACTGGACGCAGGTGCTGCCGACCGGGGCGGTGCTGTTCAGCACCGTGACCGATGCGATCGCCACGGACCCGGCGACGGGCGCCGAGCTCTGGCGGCTCGCGGGCGGCTACCTGCTCGCTCCTGGCCGGGTGCTCGACGAGTCGAACCTGCTGCTGGCGACCGAGTGGGGCGTCGTCGAGCTCGTCGACCCGGCGACCGGCGCCAAGCGCTGGAGTTCGCAGGCAGTGCCCCGCCTCGTGAACACCGGTCCCGTGCCGCATGCGAAGTCCGCATCGGTCTGGCTGGTCGGAGCGGGCGGACTCGTCGTCTCGGTCGACGCCGCGAGCGGCGCAGTCACCTCCGAGCGGCAGCTCTTCACGGCGAACACCTTCTCGCAACCCGTGATCGTCGGCGACACGTTCGTCGTCGGCGCGCAGGACGGCGTGCTGCGAGGCATCCGGATCTGAGGGTGCGGGGGAACTACGCCGCGGGCGCCTCGGCACGTACGAGACGCCCGGCACGCTTGACGGATTGCAGGGTGACGCCCACGTCGGCGTGCTGCAGGCCGGGGAGCCCCCCGATCGTGTCGGAGATGAACCCGTACAGTGCCGCGTCGGAATCGAGCGCGACCTCGCCGCACAGGTTGCGATCGCCGGTCGTGGCCGAGATCATCAGCACCGATGGATGCTCGGCGAGCAGTTGACCGGCGCGGCCCAGCTGAGTCGGGTTCACGCTGAGCGATACGAACGCGTTCACCGGGAGGCCGATGCGTGCCGGCTCGACGACCGTGCGCATGCGGAGCGCTCCCGACAGCATCATGCTCTCGGTGTGCCGGCGGACGGTGACCGGGCTCGCATCGCACAGTTCGGCCAGCCGCTGCCAGCCGAGCCGACCGTCTTCGGCGAGCGCAGCCGCGATGCGGTCGTCGAGGGCGTCGGTGGGGGCCGGTCCGTCGGGTATCGGATCGTGCCACGGATCGAGGCGCTGTGCCCGGAGCTGTTCGACCTCGTCACCGGTGAGGAGCGACGGGAGCCAGCTGTGCGGCGTGGCGAACCGTCGGATCACCTGGTTGCTCCACACCGCGAGTACGCCGTCGAGGGCGGGGAGGTGCGCGAGCGTGAGCGCGAGCAGATGCTCGTTCGAGGTGTAGCTGATCTCGGCGACGCAGTCCACGCTGCCGGTGACGAGCTTGACCGAGCCGCACTCCGGCCACGCGGCGAGCCGCTCGGCCGTGCGATGCACCTCGCCCGGCCGGCAGCGCAGGCGGACGAACAGCGATCGGGTGCGCCGAGTCGCCTCGCCGTCGAGCACGCCGATGACCCGAGCCGTGCCGGTGGCGATGAGGCGGGTCACCCGGCGGGAGACCGTCGCTTCCGAGGTGAAGACGACCTCGCTGATCTGCGCGTTGGTCGCGCGCGGACTCGCGAGGAGGGCGCCGACGATGCGCCGGTCCAGTTCATCCATAGGCTGCGTTCAATCGAGGGGGCGACAGTGCGGGTTTCTTGCATTCCGAAGTAGTTTGCCATCGATGCCACTCGAATGGGGGGCAAGATCGCAGCACCGTCCGTTGACCGGCCGAAGTCGTCCGGTCAGCACGGTGCACCGCACCCCCATCACACTGAGGAGTGACGTACATGGCTCATCTGCACACACCGCTGTTCGCAGCATCCGTCGCGACCGTCGCCGCCATCGCCCTGCTCGCCGGCTGCACCTCCGGCGGCGATACCACCGAAGAGCGCCAGGCCGCCGCCGGATCGGTGACGTTCTGGACCCCCCAGACCACACCCGAGCGACTGGCAGCGCAAGAGGCCGTCGCCGCGGCGTTCACGGAGGAGACCGGCATCGAGGTCGAAGTCGTGCCGATGGCCGGCGCCGATCAAGACCAGGCGCTCGTCACGGGCGCCGCCTCGGGCGACGTGCCCGACGTGATCCTCCACGCCTCGGCGCAGACGGCGGCGTGGAACTCGCAGGGGCTGCTCGACACCGAGGCGGCAGCAGCCACGGTCGACACGCTCGGCGCCGACACGTTCAACCAGCACGCGCTCGAGGCGGTCACCGTCGGCGGCGAGGTCGCCGCCGTGCCGAGCGACGGATGGAGCCATCTCATCGTCTACCGTGCCGACCTCTTCGAGCAGGCCGGCGTCGAGGTGCCGGGGAGCGTCGCCGAACTCGCCGCGGCCGCGACGACCATCAAGGAACAGCTCGGCGTGACCGGACTCGCGTTCGGTACCCAGGCCGGCAGCGCGTCGGCGACCGAGGGAATCCAGTCGCTCTTCCAGAGCGCCGGCTGCGAACTCGTCGACGACGGTGAGGTCACGATCGACTCCGATGCGTGCGTCGACGCCGCCGAGCACTTCCTCGAGCTGCGCAACTCCTCGGTCGCCGGAGACTTCGACGCGACGAGCGCACGCGCCGCCTACCTCAACGGCGACGCGGCGATGCTGCTCTTCTCGACGCACATCCTCGACGAACTCGCGGGGCTCGACGAGGCGAACCCCGTGACCTGCCCCGAATGCGGTGCCTCGCCCACGTTCCTCGCCGACAACTCCGAGTTCATCACCGTGCTCGACGAGGACCACCCGGCCCAGTACGGCGCAGTGCTCAGCTACGGCATTCCGACGGGGGCGAACACCGCTGCCGCGCAGGCGTACATCGAGTACGTGCTGAGCACCGGCTACGTCGACACGCTCGCCGTGGCGACCGAGGGCCGCATCCCGCTGCGCAACGGCACGGCCGATAACCCGACCGAGTTCATCGAGGCGTGGGGGCAGCTCGGCATCGGTGCGGCGCAGGAGAAGACGACCGCAGAGCTCTACGGCGACGAGTTCGTGTCGCAGATGGCCGACGGCATCAACTCGATCTTCCTCTGGGGGATGGGCACCGACGATGCAGCGATCGCCGGTCTCGTCTTCAGTCAGGGTGTGCTCTCGGGGCAGATCGAGCAGCTGTACAACGGCACGAGTGCCGCCGAGGTGACCGCCGCCATGAGGCGGGCCGTCGAGGACGTGCAAGCAAGCCTGTGACGACCGCCAGCCATCCCCGTCGGGCGCGGCAGCTCAGCCGCGCCCGACGGGACAACCGCAACGGACTGCTCCTCACCGCGCCGACGTTCGCCGTCGTGCTGGTCGCGTCGATCATTCCGCTCATCCTCGTCATCGTCTTCGCGTTCAGCGAGATCCGCCTCGTCGACATCCCGCGGTTCGGCACCGAGCCCATCGAGTGGTCGCTCGACAACTTCGCTCGGGCGCTCGACAATCCGGCGTTCTGGCAGGCGATGTGGACCACACTGCTGTTCGCGACGCTCACCATGATCGGTTCGGTGGGCGTGGGGCTCGCGCTCGCGCTCGCCCTGCGCCGGCCGTTCCGCGGGAGGGGCATCGTACGGGCGCTGCTGCTCGTGCCGTACGTGCTGCCGATCATCGCGGCGGTCACGATCTGGCAGACGATGCTCAACCCGCAGTACGGCCTCGTGAACGCGTTCGGGCGAGCCGTGCTCGGGTGGGAGGCGCCGATCGGGTTCCTGAACACGACCACCTCCGAGCTCTGGGGCATCCCGATTCCGCTGTCGCTCCTCGTCGTGGTGCTCTTCGAGATCTGGCGGTCGGCCCCGCTGGCGTTCCTGTTCATCACGGCGCGGTTGCAGGGGGTGACCCCGGGTATCGAGGAGGCCGCCGCCCTCGACGGGGCGAACGGCCGGCAGATCACGATGCGGATCGTGATGCCCCAGTTGAAGGGGGTCATCCTGCTGCTGCTCCTGCTGCGGTTCATCTGGACGTTCCAGAGCTTCAGCGAGGTCTACCTGCTCACCGAGGGTGCCGGCGGCACCCAGGTCATGGCGCTCAAGGTCTACACCGAACTCATCACCCGGGCTGACATCGGCAGCGCGGCCGCGTACGGCCTGCTCATGAGCGTCATCCTCATCGCGCTGCTCGCCGTCTACGTCGTGCTCGCGCGACGGAAGGTGGATGTCGAATGACGCGCAGACGCTCGCCGCTCGCCCCGCGGCCCGCGGCGCAGGTCGGCCGCTTCGTGCTCATCGCGGTGGCCCTCGTGCTCTCGATCGGGCCCGTGATCTACGGCATCCTGCTGTCGCTGCGGCCCTACTCGGCGGTGGTCCAGAATCCGCTCGACCTGTTGCCGTCGTTCGACGAGCTCGACTTCTCGGCGTTCGCGACCGCGATGCTCGACGAGTCGCAGGGTGGGTTCGGTCTCGGCAGATTCGTCGTGAACTCGCTGCTCGTGGCGATCGGCACGGTCGTGCTCTCGATCGTCGTGTCCATCTTCGGCGCGTACGCGGCCGCGCGGCTGCGCTACCGCGGCCGGGGCATGATGAACGCGATCATCCTCGGCGTCTACCTGTTCCCCGGCATCGTGCTCTCGGTGCCGCTGTTCGTGCTGCTCGCGCGGGCAGGGCTGACGGGTTCGCTCGCCGGACTGTTCTTCGTGTACGTCGCGGCGACCGTGCCCGTGGCGATCTACATGATGCGCAACTACTTCCTCGCGCTGCCCGACAGCATCGAGGAAGCGGCGATCATCGACGGCGCCTCGCTGCCCCGCATGCTGCGCAGCGTCGTGCTGCCGATCGCGCTGCCCGGAGTCGTCGCGACGGCCATCTATGTGTTCATGATCGCGTGGAACGAGTACTTCTACGCGCTCCTGTTCCTCGTGCAGGACCGCGACTTGTGGACTGCGCCGCTCGGCATCGCCCAGCTCAGCGACTTCAACGTGCCCGTGACCGTGCTGCTCGCAGGTTCGATCACGGTCACGCTGCCCGTGATCGTGCTGTTCTTCCTCGCGCAGCGGTACCTCGTCGACGGCCTGACGGCCGGAGCGGAGAAGTGATGGCCGTGCAGCGGATCGCGATCATCGGCGCCGGTGGCCGGGGCCGCGATGCCTACGGTCGCTGGGCCATCGAGCATCCCGATGAGGCGCGCATCGTCGCGGTCGCCGACATCGACCCGGCGCGACGAGGTGCGCTGGCGCGCGCTGCCGGTGGAGCGGCGGAGTACGGCGATTGGGCGGACCTCGTCGCAGAGCTCGGCGAGCTGGCGGTCGACGGCGTGGTGATCGCCGTGCCCGACGCGCTGCACGTCGACGTCGCGATCGCCGTCGCCGACCAGGGCGTGCCGTTTCTGCTCGAGAAGCCTGCGGCACCGACGCTCGCCGAACTGGAACGGCTCGCGGCCCACCAGGGCCGGGTGTCCGCGCGCCTGGCGATCGGCCACGTGCTGCGCTTCACGCCGTTCTGGCGCAGTGTCAAACGGATCGTCGACTCGGGCGCGATCGGGCGGCCCATGACGATCGAGGTGCGCGAGAACATCGGGTTCTGGCACTTCGCGCACTCGTATGTGCGGGGCAACTGGCGACGCACCGATCTGTCGAGCGCGATGGTGCTGGCGAAGACGTCGCATGACCTCGACCTCATCCGGTGGATCGCGGGCAGCGCGCCCGAAACGGTCTACAGCGTGGGCGAGCTGTCGTGGTTCCGCCCCGAGAACGCGCCGCAAGGGGCGCCCGACTTCTGCCTCGACGGCTGCCCGGCGGCCGATGGATGCCCGTTCTTCGCACCCCGATACTACGTCGACGCGCTCGCCGAGGTGCACGGGCACCCCGTGCACCTGCTCGGCAGCGATACGTCGAGTGCCGGCCGCCTCAGGTCGTTGCGCACCGGCGACTACGGTCGCTGCGTCTTCCGCAGCGACAACGACGTCGCCGATCATCAGCAGACCGTGATCGAGTTCCCCGGCGGGCTGACCGCGTCGCTCACCGCGTCTGCGTTCACGGCGGAGAACACGCGGAACGTGGCGATCACCGGCTCGGAAGGGCAGCTGACCGGCCACATGGAGAGCGGCGAACTCGTCGTCGACCTGTTCTCACCGCTCGGGAGACTCCCCGGCGGGCTGCCGATCGCCGAGCATGAGCAGACGGCGAAGCCGCCCATGGGGCATGCCCGCCATCGCATCCGTGTGGCCATGCCCAGCGAGCAGCTCGGCGACCACGCCGGTCACGCGGGCGGCGACGCCGCGCTCATGGCCGAGTTCGTCGCCGCGCTCGGCCGCGGCACGGTGGGTACCGGCGAACTGTCGTTCGCGACCGCGCTCGACAGCCACTTGATGGCGTTCGCGGCCGAGGAGTCCCGCTTGACCGGCAGCCGCGTCGATTTCGCGGCCTGGGTCGAGGGCATGGATATCTCGGGTCGCGCCGATGCGGCGGCCGGGGCCGGTTCGTGAAGCGGCCGGCGGACTTCGCCGAGGCGGTGCTCGGCGTCGTCGCCCGCAGCGGCGGCGACGGCGCACGCGTGCGGGTCGAGGAGATGGCGGCCGGCGCAGGCGATGCCGCAGCCGGCGGCTTCGAGGCATCCGGTGGGCTGCTCACGCTCCGCGGCACCGACGCGGTGGCCGCGGCGAGCGCCTACGCGCGCTACCTGCACCTGCAGGGGCGGCGCATCACCTGGGAGGCGCCGACGCTGGTTCCGCCGTTCCGGGCTTGGCCGGATGCGCCGGCCACGTCCTTCGGCACGCCGTTCGCGATCCGATATCACCTGAACGTCGTGACGCACGGCTATTCGACCCCGTTCTGGACGTGGGAGCGGTGGGAGCGGGAGCTCGACTGGATGGCCCTGCATGGGGTCACGCATCCGCTGGTCCTCACCGCGTACGAGGTCGTGCTCGAGGAGACGCTGCGACGCTCGGGCGTGGGCGAGGCCGAGGCGCGCGCGTGGGTCGGCGGGGCGCCGCACGTGCCGTGGATGTCGATGGGCGGCATGCACGACTTCGGCGGGCCGCTGCCGGGGAGCTGGGGCGAGCGCCGGGTGCGCCTCGCCCGGCGGATCCTCGCCCGTGCGCGCGAACTCGGGATGATCCCGGTGCTGCCGCTGACCGGCGGTCACGTGCCGCGCTCGCTCGCGGGGCCCGACGCTCCCGAGATCGAATGGCAGGGGTGGCGCACTCCGGCCCTCGACCCGTCGTCCGACGCGTACGCGGCACTGGTGCGCACCTTCCTCGGCGTCCAGCGCGAAGTCCTCGGCGACCCCGGACCGAACCCCGTGATCGCCGTCGACCCCTACATCGAGTCGGTGCCTCCCTCGGGCGACCTCGCCGCGCTCGCAGCCGCGGGCGGCGGCGTGCACCGGGCCATCGCGGCGGCCGCCCCGGGGGCGACCTGGCTGCTGCAGGGCTGGCCGTTCCACTATCACCGCGCGTTCTGGACCTCCGAGCGCATCGACGCCTACCTGTCGGAGGTGCCGGACGAGTCGCTGCTGCTCATCGACCTCTGGGGCGAGCACGCGCCGATGTGGCGGGGCGGCATGCACGGGCGGCGGTGGCTCTGGACGGCGGTGCACAACTTCGGCGGCCGGTTCGCCCTGTTCGGCGATCTCGACGGCCTCGCCCGAGATGTCCTGGAGCTCGCGTCCGAGCGCCCCGCGCGACTCGAAGGCGTGGGCCTCGCCCCCGAGGCGATCGAGAACAACACCGTCTATTACGAGCTCGCGACCGATCTGGTGTGGGGGCCCGTCGATCCGTCGACCTGGGTCGACGAGTTCGCCGTGCAACGCTACGGTCTCGACGACGAGCGCGCACGCGTCGCGTGGCGCCTCCTCGCCTCGACGCTCTACGCGCCCGGCCGGACCCGCTCGATCCCGTCCCCGGTCATCGCGCGTCCGTGGCACGCGGCGGCACCGTTCGCCGCGCAGCGGCTCGCAGGCGAGGCGCTGCCCGAACCGGCACGGATGTCGGCGAACATCGACGCCGAGAACGATCCGGCGGTGCTCGGCGACCTCCCGCGCATCGCCCGGGCCGCACGGGAGCTCGCGGCGATCTCCGACCTCGCGCCGCAGCGCCGCGCGCTCGAGCACGACGTCGCCGAGCTGACCGGGCACGTGCTGGCCCAGCAGGCGCGGGTGCACATCCGGGGCATCCTCGCGGCTGTCGCCGCGCGCGACCCCGCGGGCGTGCACGACTGCCTGGAACGACTGCGCGCCGACCTGCTCGACCTCGATGCGCTCGCCGCAACCGTCCCGTCCTCGCGGGTGGAGACCTGGCTCGATGCCGCCAGGGCGTGGGCCGAAACCCCCGAGGAAGCGGCGATCATGGAGCGCGACGCCCGCAGCCTCGTCTCCGTATGGGGGCACCAGTCCAGCGGGCTGCACGACTATTCGGGGCGCCACTGGGCCGGGCTCGTGAGCGGGCTCTACCTGCCGCGCTGGCAGGCCTGGGCCGAGTGGCTCGCCGAGGCGGCCGGACGCGGGGGTTCGCCCGACGTGGAGGTGCTTCGCGAGCGCGTCGTCGCGATCGAGGAGAACTGGCGTGCCGGCGGCCCGACCGCGACCGCGCACCGGCCCACGGACGGGCAGGCCGACCCCGTCCAGACTGCGCTGGCCGTGCTGACTCGGATCGGGTACTGAACGCGACGTAGGCTGGCGGCATGGTCACCGAAGCCGTCATCGTCGACGTCATCCGCACTCCGGTCGGCCGGGGCAAGCCCGGCGGGCAGCTCTCGGGGGTGCATCCGGTCGACCTGCTCGCGGGTGTGCTCGACACGCTCGTGAACCGCAACGATCTCGACTCGGCGCTCGTCGACGACGTCATCGGCGGGTGCGTGAGTCAGGTCGGCGAGCAGAGTTACAACATCACCCGCAACGCGGTGCTCGCGGCCGGGTTCCCCGAGCACGTGCCGGGCACCACGATCGACCGGCAGTGCGGGTCGAGCCAGCAGGCCGCGACGTTCGCCGCGCAGGCGGTGCTCGCGGGTCAGGCCGACATCGTCATCGCGTGCGGTGTCGAGTCGATGAGCCGGGTGCCGCTCGGATCGAGTGCGCAGGGCGCCGACCCGTACGGGTCGCGCATCCGCACGCGCTACCCCGACGGGCTCGTGAACCAGGGCGTGTCTGCCGAGCTCATCGCGCAGAGGTGGGGCTTCGCGCGCGACGAGCTCGACGCGTTCGCCGCCCGGTCGCACGAGCTCGCCGCCGCGGCGGGGGAGTCGGGCGCCTTCGCGACCGAGGTGGTGCCCGTGCCCGGCGTCGACTCGCTCGTCGACGAGACCGTGCGCCCCGGGACATCGGTCGACTCGCTCGCGGGCCTCAACCCGGCGTTCCGCACCGATGCCCTCGCCGAGCGCTTCCCCGAACTCGAGTGGCGCATCACGCCGGGCAATTCGTCGCCGCTGACGGACGGGGCATCCGCAGCGCTCATCATGAGCGCCGACGCGGCCGAGAAGCTCGGGCTGGAGCCGCGCGCGCGGTTCCGCGCGTTCTCGGTGGTCGGCAGCGATCCGCTGGTCATGCTCACCGGCGTGATCCCCGCGACCGCGCGCGTGCTCGACCGAGCCGGGCTCGCGCACGACGACATCGACGCGTACGAGGTCAACGAGGCGTTCGCGTCGGTTCCGCTCGCCTGGCTCGCCGACACCGGCGCGGATGCGGCGAAGCTGAACCCGCGCGGCGGGGCGATCGCGCTCGGGCACGCGCTCGGGTCATCCGGCACCCGGCTGCTCACGACGCTCGTGAACCAGCTCGAGGCGACCGGCGGCCGCTACGGCCTGCAGACCATGTGCGAAGGGGGCGGCATGGCGAACGCGACGATCATCGAACGCATCTGACCCCCACCCATCGCTCGCCGAGCCGGTCGACGCGAGGAGCGTCGAACCCCGCTTCGACCGGCTCAGCGGGCCTTTCGAGAGGACCCATCGATGGAACTGAACGGCCGAGGAGCGATCGTCACCGGCGGGGCGTCGGGGCTCGGTCGCGGCACCGCGCAGGTGCTCGCGGCAGCGGGTGCCGAGGTGGTCATCGTCGACCTGCCGACCGCGCCCGGCGATCACGTGGCCGCCGAGCTCGCGGATGCCACGGGCGGCAGCGTGCGGTTCGCCGCTGCCGACGTCACCGACGAGGCATCCGTGCAGGCCGCGATCGACCTGGTGCGCCGGCGCGCGCCGTTGCGCGTGGCCGTGAACTGCGCGGGCATCGCGACCGCCGGGCGTACGGTCGGCCGCGAGGGGCCGCTCGATCTCGCGGCGTTCGAGCGCACGATCCGGGTGAACCTGATCGGCACCTTCAACGTGGCGCGTCTCGCCGCAGCCGCGATGGCGGCGAACGACCCGGTCGAGTCGCAGGCGCTGCCCGGGGTCCCCGACACCGCCGAGCGCGGCGTCATCGTGAACACCGCGTCGGTCGCGGCCTTCGACGGGCAGATCGGGCAGGCCGCGTACGCGGCGTCGAAGGGCGGTGTCGCGGCGATGACGCTGCCGCTCGCGCGCGACCTGTCGAAGCTGCTGATCCGGGTTGTGACCATCGCCCCCGGCATCATGCGGACGCCGATGATGGCGGGCATGCCCGACGAGGTGCAGCGCTCGCTCGAGGAGCAGATCCCGCATCCGTCGCGCATGGGCACCCCGGCCGAGTACGCCGCGCTCGTGCGGCACATCGTCGAGAACCCGCTGCTGAACGGCGAGACGATCCGCCTCGACGGGGCGATCCGCATGCAGCCGAAGTAGCGGGCCCCGTCGTGGCGTTCGTCAGCGGGCGACGGATGCCTCGCGGCGCGCGCCGCCCGCCCGCCAGGCCTTGACGGCGCCGTCGATGACGTTCCAGATCGCGGCGGCGATGAAGGCCGTGACGATGAGCGGGACGATGACCTCGTCGGAGTCGCCCCACGGCCACCCCATGGCGTCGAGCGCGTCGGGGTTGACGAGCTGCCCGGTGAGCAGCAGCCACAGCGCGGGCACCGTGAATGCGACCTGCAGGGCGAGGTTCGCGAGCGCGAGCCACCAGGTCCAGCCCCAGGCGTAGATCGCCACCGAGAACGCCGCCGTCACGGCGATGAGCACGAGGAAGTACGGCAGCCAGAAGCTCCACAGCTCGGGGTTCAGCAGCGGCATGCCGCGGCCGTCGAGGATCACCCCGCCGAACTGCTGCCACACGATGAGGCCGGCGAAGACCGCGAGCCCGACGAGGGACGCGACGAGATCGCTCACCCGGTGCGGCCGGACCTCGTCGGGCAGTTGCGGAAGCCGGTCGACCGTCCACGGCTCGTCGATGCCGCGCTGCCCTTCGGCAGCGGGGGTGCGCTCGAGCACCGCGAACACGAGCGTCGTCCAGAACGCGAGGTGCACCGCGGTGGTGAGGGTGACCGACACCACGGTGCCGATGGCTTCGCCGACGGTCGCGCCCGTGAGCAACTGCACGAACACCATGACGGCGGCGATGATCGGCAGCACGATCGCGGCGAGCAGCTTCAGCAGCCGCCACCAGACGAGGTAGTAGCGCGGCCCGATGAGGAAGAACGGTCGGTCGACGTACGCGGCGGCGAGCGCGCCCGGGTCGCCGAGGTCGGTGAGCGCGGCGCGCTCGGCGTCGGTTGCGTCGTGGCCCTGATCGACGAGCGCGTCGACGGCGTCGCCGATGCGCTCGCGCAGTTCGCGTTGCAGGTCGGCTCGCTGGGCCTCGGGGACGTTGCGTGCGGCGGCCCACACGTAGCGGTCGGTGAGGGATGCGGCGGTCATGATTCGTCTCCATCGGTGGGGTCGGTGAGGCGCGAGATCGCTCGATCGATCAGGTGCCATTCGTCGGTGAGTGCGGCGGCGAGCTGCTCGCCGTCGGGGCTGGTGCGGTAGAACTTGCGGGGCCTGGCCTCATCGGTGTTCCACTCGCTGGTGAGCAGGCCCTGCTTCTCGAGTCGGCGCAGCAGCGGGTACAGCGTGTTCGCGTCGACCGCGATGCCGATCGCGTCGAGCGACTCGAGCAGTGCGTACCCGTAGTCGGGCGTGCGCAGTCGGATGAGGCACGCGAGCACGACCGTGCCGCGGCGCAGCTCCTGCACGTGGCCCGCGGTCGTCTCGTCTCGGAGGTTCATGACTCACACGATACTGTGCGACACACACTATTGCAAGAGAAACATCACAGTAACGGATGTCGCGGGCTCGCGACATCCGTCCGCGTCGAGCCGTTACTGCTCGGCGTGGGCCTCGAGGAAGGCGTAGACCTCGGCGTCGTCGACCCCCGGGAAGGTGCCCGACGGCAGCGGCGACAGCACGTGCGCGTGCAGGCGCGCACTCGGCCACGCCTGCCCGGCCCAGCGTTCGGCGAGCGTGTCGGGAGCCCGCCGGCAGCACGACTCGTCGGGGCAGTGCGACTCGGCACGCACCGTCGTCTCGCGCCCGCGGAACCACTTCGCCTGGTTGAACGGCACGCCGACGGTGATCGAGAACTCCGTGGCATCCGTGCGCCCGGTCTGCGTGGCGCACCAGAACGTGCCCGCCGGGGTGTCGGTGTACTGGTAGTTCTCGGTGGTGCGGTTGGTGTGCTCGATCGCGCGGCGCGCGCTCCACCGCTTGCACACCCACTGCCCCTCGATCGAGCCGGTCACGTCGGTCGGCAACGGGATCCCGTCGTTCTCGTACCCCTTCAGCAGCGCGCCGTCGCCGTTCACCCGCAGGAAGTGCAGCGTCATGTCGAGGTGCACCGTCGCGAGATTCGAGAACCGCAGCGCGGCCGCCTCGTGGGTCACGCCGAACGCGTCCCGGAAATCCTCGATCGCGAGCCGCTTCTCCTTCTTGGCCTGCGACAGGAACGCGACGGATGCCTCCTGCGGCATGAGGCACGCGGCCGCGAAGTAGTTGATCTGCAGCCGCTGCCAGAGGAACTCGTCGTAGCTCGCGGGCGGCTGGTGGCCGAGCAGCCGGTGCGCCATCGCCTGCAGCGCCATCGAGCGCAGACCGTGGCCGCCGGGGATCGACGCCGGCGGCAGGTAGATGCGCCCGTTCGCGAGGTCGGTGATGGACCGCGTCGAGCCGGGCAGGTCGTCGACGTAGATGAGCTTGAAGCCGAGCCGCTCGGCCATCACGCTCACCTCGCGGTGGGTCAGGGCACCCGAGCGGTGCCCCGAGGCGCGCACCTGCTCCTCGGCGAGCTCCTCGATGTCGGGCAGGTGGTTGTCGCGGGCGCGCATGCGCTCGCGCAGCTCGGTGTTGGCGCGGCGCGCCTCCTCGGGCGTGGCGATCGCCTCGCTCGCGCGGCGCTGCAGTTCGCGGTGCAGGCCGACGATCGCCGCGAGCGTCTCGTCGCTGATGCCGCGGCCGGGCCGCACGGGCGGCAGGCCGAGGCTCTGGTACAGCGGCGACGCCTGTGCTCGCCCGAGTTCGAGCTCGAGCGCCGCGCGCGGGCTCGGGGCTTCGCGCGCGAGCAGGTCGGCGAGCTGCACGTCGAGGGCGGCCGCGAGGGCGTCGAGCGTCGACAGCTTCGGCTCGCGCTTGCCGTTCTCGATGAGCGAGAGCTGGCTGCCGGCGAGCCCGACCAGTTCGCCGAGCTGGTCGAGGGTGAGTCCGCGCTCGCCGCGGAAGTGGCGGATGCGGTGGCCGAGCGTCGCGAGGTCGGGGGTGCCTGCCTTCATGGCTTAACGGTATCGAAAGATCACCAGATCTTTCGAGCAGAATCGGCCTATCGGATGTCACGATCTGACGGATTCTGGATGCAACGAACCATCCCGGGGCATCCACCCGGTCGATCGAAGGGCTCGATGATGACGATCTCCGACCTCAGCGCCGGCACCGGCGCATCCGAGTACGACGGCCGCGAGGCATCCGCCCTTCGAGAGGCGGGCCTTCGAGAGGCGGGCCTTCGGGAGGCGGGCCTTCGACAGGCCGCCCTTCGACAGGCTCAGGGGGCGGCCGGCACCACCGACCGCGCGCTCGCCGCCTGGGTCGCCGAGATCGCCGCGCTCACCCAGCCCGACGAGATCGTCTGGTGCGACGGTTCGCTGCAGGAGGCCGACCGCCTGACCCGGCAGCAGGTCGCCGAGGGCAAGCTGATCAAGCTGAACCCCGAGTGGCGGCCCAACAGCTACCTCGCCCGCACGGACCCGGGCGACGTCGCCCGCGTCGAGGACCGCACCTTCATCTGCTCGACCTACGAAGAGGATGCCGGCCCCACGAACAACTGGCGCGACCCGCGCGAGATGCGAGACGAGCTCCACGGCGTGTTCGCCGGCTCGATGAAGGGTCGCACGATGTACGTCGTGCCGTTCTCGATGGGCCCGCTCGGCGGCCCGATCTCGCAGCTCGGCGTCGAGATCACCGACTCGCCCTACGTGGTGCTGTCGATGGGCATCATGACGCGCATGGGCGAGCAGGTGGTCCGGCTCATCGAGCAGGGCGAGCCGTGGGTGCGCACCGTGCACTCGGTCGGGTACCCGCTCGTCGACGCCGTCGGGCACCGGCGCGCCGAGGTCGACTGGCCCTGCAACGAGACGAAGTACATCGTGCAGTTCCCCGACTCGCGTGAGATCTGGTCGTACGGCTCGGGGTACGGCGGCAACGCGCTGCTCGCGAAGAAGTGCTTCGCGCTGCGGATCGCCTCGGTCATGGCGCGCGACGAGGGGTGGCTGGCGGAGCACATGCTGCTCATCAAGATCACCTCGCCCGAGGGCAAGGCGTACCACGTGGCTGCGGCGTTCCCGTCGGCGTGCGGCAAGACGAACCTCGCGATGCTGCGCCCCACGATCCCCGGCTGGAAGGTCGAGACGATCGGCGACGACATCGCCTGGATGCGTCCCGGCGAGGACGGCCGGCTCTACGCGATCAACCCCGAAGCGGGGTTCTTCGGCGTCGCGCCCGGCACGGGGGAGTCGACGAACCCGACCGCGGTGCAGACGCTGTGGGGCAACACGATCTTCACGAACGTCGCGCTGCGACCTGACGGCGACGTCTGGTGGGAGGGGCTGACGGATGCTCCGCCCGCCGAGCTGACGGACTGGGAGGGCCGCCCGTGGACGCCCGATTCGGGTCGCCCGGCGGCGCACCCGAACTCGCGGTTCACAGTGGCCGCGGCGCAGTGCCCGCAGATCTCCGACGACTGGGACGCACACGACGGCGTGCCGATCGACGCGATCCTGTTCGGCGGGCGCCGGGCGACGAACGTGCCGCTCGTCGCCGAGGCCCGCAGCTGGAAGCACGGCGTGTTCATGGGCGCGACGATCTCGTCGGAGAAGACCGCCGCGGCCGAGGGCACGGTCGGCGAGCTGCGCCGCGACCCGTTCGCGATGCTGCCGTTCTGCGGATACAACATGGCCGACTACTGGGGTCACTGGGTGAAGATGGGTCGCATCCTGGGCGAGCAGGCGCCGAAGATCTTCCAGGTGAACTGGTTCCGCAAGGGTGCCGACGGGTCGTTCCTCTGGCCCGGGTTCGGTGAGAACTCGCGTGTGCTCGAGTGGATCGTCGGCCGCATCGAGGGCACGGCCGACGCCGTGGAGGAGCCCATCGGCCTGCTGCCCGCACCCGGCTCGCTCGACCTCGACGGTCTCGACCTGTCCGACGAGACGGTCGCGCACCTCTTCGACGTCGACCCCGCGTCGTGGCTCGCCGAGTGCGACCTCACCGACGAGTACTTCGCGCAGTTCGGCGACCGGGTGCCGGCGGCGCTGCGCGCCGAACTGGCGAGCCTGCGCTACCACCTCGAGCGGGCGACGCAGTCGTAGCGTTCGACGGAGGCGCCGGGTCGCGGCGACTCCGGCACTGATGCGCCGGTGGCATGGGCAACCTGTGGACCGCCCACGAGATATGCCACACGCGCATCAGTGCCGGAGTCGCCCGGACCGAGGGTTCCCGGGTCGGTGATCGACTCCCGGCTGCGGGACGTGACGGATGCCCCGGTGGCGTGCACGGGAAGGCGCGCCCCGGGGCACCCGTGTCTTCGCCCGCCGACCGCGCACGCGCGCCGATGGCGGGGCGGCGGCGGTTCGCCGCCGCCGACGCGGGTCGCGCCGGTACCGTGGCCCCGAGGGGGACGCATGGAGTTCGGCGAGGCCATCCAGACGGTCGGCGAGATCATCGACGTCGCCGGCGTCGTCGCGATCGTGGTCGGCGTGCTGTACGCCTTCGGGGATGCCGCGGTGCGGGCGGTCGGCCGTCGCGGGCCCGTGTACGTGCGATTCCGGCGCGTGCTGGGGCGGGCGATCCTGCTCGGGCTCGAGCTGCTCGTCGCGGCCGACATCGTCAAGACCGTCGCCGTCACGCCCACGCTCGACTCGGTGATCGTGCTGGCGATCATCGTGCTCATCCGCACCTTCCTCAGTTGGTCGCTGGAGCTCGAGATCGCGGGTCGATGGCCGTGGCAGCGCCGCACCGCCGGCGACGAGGCCGAACCGTCAGTCGCACCGCGCGCGGCCGACCCCGCCTGACCGCCCGCATCGTCACCACGGCACGGGCCCGGCGTCGTCGAAGAACCCGCCGGTCGGCCCGTCGGCGGGCAGGGTCGCGAGACGGATCGCGATGGCCGCACCCTGCTCCGGCGTGCGGTCCCCGCTGAAGCCGTTGAGGTCGGTGGCCGTGAAACCCGGGCAGCCGGTGTTGATCAGGATGCCCGTATCGCCCAGTTCCTTCACGTACTGGATCGTGAGGGCGTTGAGGAAGGTCTTCGAGGCCAGGTACGCGGCGGGGACCGGCCCCAGGTCGACGCCGGATGCCGTCTGCAGCGCGAGCGAGCCGACGCTGCTGGACATGTTGACGATCCGCGGAGCGCCCGAGGCGCGCAGCATGGGCAGCATGGCGTTCGTGACCCGGACGACCCCGATCACGTTGGTCTCCACGACGGTGCGCACGGTCGCGGGGTCGACCGTGCTCGGGGTCTGCGGCATGCCGCCGACGATCGCGGCGTTGTTGACCAGGACGTCGAGCCCGCCCGCGTGCCCGGCGATGAACTCGGCCGCCGCGGCCACGCTGGCGTCGTCGGTCACGTCGAGCGGCACGCCGAACGCGTCGGCCCCCGCCGCGCGCAGTTGCTGCACCGCGGTGTCGCGGCGTCGCCGATCCCGCGCGCCCACGCCGACCCGCCAGCCGAGCGCACCCAGGCCGGCCGCGATCTGGTATCCGATTCCCTTGTTCGCGCCGGTCACCAGCGCGATCGTCGCCGTCGAGGTGATGCTCTGCGGGCCCGGTGAAGCCGAAAGCCTGCTCCGCAACGGGCGCGCCGACGTCGCGCTGCTCCAGCGGCCCTACGATCCGGCGGCCGGATTCGACACCGAGGAGCTGCGCACCGAGCCTCAGGTCGTGGTACTGCCGGCGGGGCATCCGCTCGCCGGCCGGGACCGCGTGTCGGGGGCCGAGATCGACGCTCTGACGGACCTTCCCCTGCCGCGCTGGCCTCGAGTGGACGGCAGCTATCCCGACGGCCCCGGCCCGAAAGTGCGCGACCTGACGCAGTTGACCCAGTCGGTCGCGCTCGGCCTGACGTGCGCGCTCGTGCCAGAGTCGCTCGGGGCCCGGCTCCGCGGCGATCACGCCGTCGTGCCCGTGCCCGACGCTCCGGCCGTCACCACCGTCATCGCCTGGCCGCCGCACCGCCGGACCAGGGCCGTCGCCGATCTGGTCGGTGCGGCGGTGCAGCTCTGACCGGCCCTACACGTCCGGGCGCGCGCCGAGCTCGCGGTCGATCGTGCGCAGCACGATCTCGGCTCGGCCGGGGTCGTGCCGGTCGTGGACGACCGATTGGGCGTTCAACCCGTCGATGATGCCGACGAGCAGCCAGGCGATGGCGTCGGCGTCGACATCGGCGCCGAACTCGCCGTCGGCGATGCCGTCGCGCACGATCCGGGCGACCTGCGACTGCCAACCGTCGGCGACCGCGCGCACCGCGGCGGCGAGCGCGGGATTGCGGCGGCCGAGGCTCCACGCGTCGACCCACACCGCGGTCACGTCGTCGCGGGCGGGGTCGAGGGCGGTCGCGACGAGCGCGCGCACTCGGGAACGGGCGGATGCCTCGCCGGCGCCGGTCACGAGCTCGACCACGTCGGCGAGCTCGTCCGTGGTGATCGCGCGGAAGGTCTGGGCGACGAGCTCGTCCATGCTCGGTTCGTAGTGGGCGACGAGCGCGGGGGCGACGCCGACGCGTGCCGCCACGGCGCGGAGCGTGACCGCGACGAGCCCGCCGTCGAGGGCGAGCGCGCGAGCGGCGTCGCGGATCTCGGCGGCGCGCTCGGCGGGGGATTTGCGTGCGGCTCGCGGCCTCGTGGCATCCGGCACTGCGACTCCTCGCCTGTTGACAAGCTGGAACGATCCCGCCTAGCCTGACACGTATTGATCAAGTGATCAATAGCGTGACGGGAGGAACCGTGACCGACGAGCCGATCGCCTCACCGGGCTGGCGCATGCCCGCCGAGGCGGCGCCGCACGAGCGCATCTGGATGGCGTTCCCGCGGCCCAACCAGACCCTCGGCGGCACCGTGCTCGAAGCCGAAGCGGCGTACGCCGCCTGGACGGCGGTCGCACACGCCGTGCTCGAGTTCGAACCCGTGACGATGGTCGTCGACCCCGTCGAACGCGATCGGGCGCGGCGCATGCTGAGCGCCGAGGTCGAACTCGTCGAAGCGCCGCTCGACGACTTCTGGATGCGCGACATCGGCCCGACCTTCGTCGTGAGCGACGGCGGCGAGCTCGGCGCCGTCGACTGGACGTTCAACGGCTGGGGCGCCCAGCCCACCGCCGCCTGGGAGCACGACGCGCTGATCGGCCGATTCGTCGGCGAACGCTCAGGCGCCGCGGTCATCGCGTCGCGGCTCGTCAACGAGGGCGGCGCGATCCACGTCGACGGCGAAGGCACCGTGCTCGTCACCGAGACCGTGCAGCTCGACCCGCACCGCAACCCCGGCGCGACCAGAGCCGATGTCGAGGCCGAGCTCGCCCGCGCGATCGGCGCGACCCACGTGGTCTGGCTCCCGCGCGGGCTCACCCGCGACTACGAGCCGTTCGGCACCCGCGGGCACGTCGACATGGTCGCGGCGATCCCGAGCCCCGGCACGCTGCTGCTGCACGAGCAACCGAACCCCGAGCACCCGGACCACGCGGTCATGCGCGAGCTGCGCCGGTTCCTCGAAGGCGAGACGGATGCCTCGGGCCGCCCCTGGCGCATCGTCGACGTGCCGGCGCCCGAGACCCTGCGCGACGCCGAGGGATTCGTCGACTGGAACTACCTGAACCACCTGCCCGTGAACGGCGGCGTGATCGCCTGCGGCTACGACGAGCCGCGCGCCGATGCGCGGGCGCGCGAGATCCTCGGCGACGCGTACCCCGGCCGCACCGTCGTGACCGTCGACGCGCGCGAGATCCTCGCCCGCGGCGGCGGCATCCACTGCATCACCCAGCAGCAGCCGGCGGTCGGCGGGTGAGCGGGGCATCCGGGGCATCCGTCTCGCTCGTCGAGGCATCCCTCGCCGACCTGGCGGCCGCGCTCGAAGCCGGCCGCACCACGAGCGTCGAGCTCGTCGCCGGCTACCTGAACCGCATCGGCCGGTACGACCGCCATGGGCTCGCGCTGAACGCCGTGCCGGTGCTCAACCCCGACGCGTTCGCCGAGGCGCGCGCGTCCGACGCTCGCCGTGCGCGCGGCGAGGCGCTCGGGCCGCTGGACGGCATCCCGTACACCGCGAAGGACAGCTACCAGGTGCGCGGGCTCACCGTCGCGGCCGGATCGCCCGCGTTCGAGCACCTCGTCGCGGGCGCCGACGCGTTCGCGATCGAACGGCTGCGCGCCGCCGGCGCGGTCTGCCTCGGGCTCACGAACATGCCCCCGATGGCGAACGGCGGCATGCAGCGCGGCGTCTACGGGCGCGCCGAGAGCCCGTACAACCGCGACTTCCTCGCCGCCGCCTACCTGTCGGGCTCCTCGAACGGCTCGGGGGTGGCGACGGCCGCATCGCTCTGCGCGTTCGGACTCGGCGAGGAGACCTGGTCGAGCGGCCGCTCGCCCGCCTCGAACAACGCGCTCGTGGCCTACACGCCCTCGCGCGGGGTCATCTCGGTGCGCGGCAACTGGCCGCTCACCCCCACGATGGACGTCGTCGTGCCGCACACCCGCACCGTCGACGACCTGCTCGCGCTGCTCGACGTCCTCGTCGTCGACGACCCCGACACCCGGGGCGACTTCTGGCGGTCGCAGCCGTGGGTCGAGCTGCCGCCGGCGTCGGCGATGCGGCCGGGGCCGCCCGGGGCATCCCGCTCGTTCTCGATCGCGGTGCCCGACCCCGCCGCGTTGCGGGGCCGCCGGTTCGGCGTGCCGCGGATGTTCCTCGGCCGCGATCATGAGATGGCGTGGCAGATCGTGCCGCGTCTGTCGATGCTCGAGTTGTTCCACCGCGCCCGCGCCGACCTCGAGGCGCAGGGCGCCGAGGTCGTCGAGGTCGACTTCCCGGCGCTGTCGAACTCCGAACGCGACCGGCCGGGCGCCCGCAACGGCGTCGACCGGGGCATCCTGCCCGCCCGGTTCTTCGACGCCGAGATGTGGGACCTCACGACCTGGGCGTGGAACGACTTCCTCGCCATGAACGGCGACCCCGCGCTCGATCGGCTCGCCGACGTCGACGGGTCGCTCATCTTCCCGACCCCGACCGGGGCGATCGCCGATCATGTGCGCGGCGCGTTCGACGAGTACAACCTCGACCTCGCCGAGTACCCGGTGCGCGCCGCCCGCCCGGGTGTCGAGGGCGGCCTCGTCGACCGCTTCGAGGACATCCCCGATCTCGCCGACGGGGTGCGCGGGCTCGAGGAGTTGCGCCGGCTCGACCTCGAGTCCTGGCTCGACGAGCAGGGGCTCGACGCGCTGGTCTTCCCGACCGCGGTCGACGTGGGCCGGGCCGACGCCGACGTGAACCCCGCTTCGCACGAGCGCGCGATGGCGAACGGCGTGTGGGTGTCGACCGGAAACACGATGATCCGCCACTACGGCGTGCCGACCGTGACCGTGACGATGGGGCTGCTCGCCGACCTGCGGATGCCCGTCGGCCTCACGTTCGCCGGCCGCGCCTACGACGATGTGGCGCTGCTGCGGTACGCCTGGGCGTACGAGCGCGTGAGCGTGCGGCGCGTGCCGCCGCCCTCGACCCCCGAGCTCGCCGGGCATGCCGGGTGCGACCGGGCCGGTCGCGCCCCCGGTTCGGGCGCGGCGCCGCGGCTGACGCTCACGGCATCGGTGTCGGATGCGCCGGGCTCGGCGTCGGATCGGCCGGGTTCGCTGCGCGTGCGCATCACGGGCGAGACGGATGCCGCGAGCCTGCGCCTCTTCGTCGACGGCGTCGCCGTCCCCGTCGACCGCGACGGTGCTGCGTTCACCGCGTCCGTCGAGTCGCCCGCCGAGGAGTTCGCGCGCCGGCACAGCGAGTGGCGCGAGCCCTACGGGGCCCTCGTGGTCGCCGTCGCGACGGGCGCCTCCGGCGCGGCGACGGGCGCCTTCGCCGTCGCCGGCGGCGTGTGACCCGCGCTGCGGTGCTCCCGCGGGTGCTCCGCGCGGGCGTCGGGCGCGTCGCGCGCGGCGCGGATGCCTCGTCGGCGCATCACCCGAACATCGCGAGCAGCGGAGCGGGGGTGAAGCGGGTCTCGATCGTGCCGGTGGCGCCGGCGCCGGCCGGCCCGACCCAGGTCGACGACCCGTCGTGCACTCGGATCCATCCGCCGCGCATGAGCACGTCGACGCCGAGCACGAACGCGAACGCGGGGGCGTCGCCGGCCTTCACGTCGAGCGACCCTTCGAACGACTGCGACGCGTCGGCGTCGGCGTCGTCGCGGGCCTGCACACCGACGAGCGGCCGGGCGAGCGGGGTGCGGAACCCGGGTGCGTCGAACGGGCTCGCGACCCGCGCATCGGGCACCGCGCCGAAGTGCACGCTCGTCGAGACGAGGCTCACCTCGGCCTGTCCGTCGAGCACGAGCCGACTGCCGACCGCGAACCGGTAGTGCAGGCGTCCGTCCTCGATCGCCTCGGGCAGGCGCACGACGCTCGCCCAGCTGCGGCTCCACGACAGCGGCGCGTCGTCGCGGGCCGGCGGGTCGTACACGCTCGCGGTGAACCGGGCGGCGCCGTCGGCGCGCGTGGGCAGCGCGTTCAGCGAGCTGCGTCGCTCTTCGGCGGGATGCGTCTCGCGCACCGGCTCGAAGGCGGGCACCGGCACGGCGTCCCAGTGGCGCAGCCAGTCGCGGACGCGACCCTGCACGGCGTCGAATCCGTCGCCGAGCGCGTCGGCCGGCAGCAGGTCGGCGGCATCGATCGGGCCGGCGAGCGAGTCGAGCAGGTCGCGCGGCGGAGCGGCGAGTCGGGCGGGGGCGTGGTCGAGGAGGGTCATGGGTCGTCTTCCGGTCGGCCGGGCGCGGTGCGGCCCGGGGATGCTGAGGATGACTCGAGCATCGGATGCCCCGTGCTCCGCGACATCCGGATCGCCCCCGGTCGCGCCTGCGTGCCAGCCCTGAGCCCGGCTGACCTCAGACGAGCAGCTGGTGCTCGGCGAGCTCGCGGTACAGCGGCACCGTCTCGACGAGCTCGCCGTGCGTGCCTTCGCCGATCACGCGACCCTGGTCGAGCACCACGATGCGGTCGGAGTCGATGACCGTCGAGAGCCGGTGGGCGATGACGAGCAGCGTGCGCCCGGCGGCCACCGCGTCGATCGCCTCGCGCATCATGCGCTCGTTCACGCCGTCGAGCGACGACGTCGACTCGTCGAGCAGCAGGATCGGCGGGGCCGCGAGCAGCGCGCGAGCGATCGCGAGGCGCTGCCGTTCGCCGCCCGAGAGCATGATGCCGTCTTCGCCGACCTGGGCGTCGAGCCCGGCCGGGTCGCGCTCGAGCACGGCGCCCAGGTTCACGGCCCGCAGCACGTGCTCGCACTGGGCGTCGTCGGCGTTCGGGCTGCCGAGCAGCAGATTGTCGCGGATCGTGCCGGCCAGCACCGGGGCATCCTGTTCGACGTAGCCGATCTGCGCGCGCAGCTCGGCGCGGTCGAGCGAGCGCAGGTCGAGCCCGCCGAGCCGCACGCTGCCGACCGACGGGTCGTAGAACCGCTCGATGAGCGACAGGATCGTCGACTTGCCGGCGCCGGACGGGCCGACGAGCGCGACCCGCTGCCCGCGGGGCACTCGGAACGACACGTCGCGCAGCACGTGCTGCCGGTCGGTCACGTCGGGCTCGGGCGCGAACGCGTCGGGGGACGCGTTGCCGGGGTCGGCGGGGTCGTTCGGGCGCGTTCTGGCATACGCGAACGACACGTCGTCGAACTCGATGGCGGGCGCATGGGGCAGCACCGTCTCGTTCGCCGGCCCGACCATGATGGCGAGCGGGGCGAGCGCCCGGTCGCCGGCGTCTTCGTCGGGCAGGTCGAGGATCTCCTGGATGCGGCCGAGCGCGCCGAGCGCCTGGTTGATCGCCATGAACGCACCGAGCACCTGCCCGAGCGGCATGATCATCATGAACAGGAACAGGATGAACGCGACCAGGTTCGCGACCGTGATCGCGCCGCTCGCGACGCGGTAGCCGCCGACGCCGAGCACCACGAGGAACGACACCTGCATCGCGATGCCGGCCACGGGCACCACGAGTGCCGAGATCTTGGCGACCTTGACGCCCATCTTCCAGGCGCCCTCGGCCTCTTCGGTGGTCGCGGCGATCTCGCGCTCGGTGGCTCCGGCGGCGCGGATGGTGCGCACCGAGCTGATCGACCGCTCGACGGCGGCGGCGAGGGCGCCCACGCGCTCCTGCGCCTGACGCGACGCGTCGCGGATGCGCAGCGACAGCAGGCCGGCGGTGCCGAGCGCGACGGCGACGACGAGCACGGTGAGCCCGAGCAGCACGGGGTCGATGATCGCCATCGCGATGATCGCGCCGACGAAGGTGACGATGCCGCCGATCGCCTCGACGCCGCCCTGCGTGAGCACGGCCCGCAGCAGGGTGGTGTCGCTGCCGACCCGCGAGACGAGGTCGCCGGTGCGCCGGGTGTCGAACTCGGCGATCGGCAGGTGCAGGATGCGCGCGATGAGCTGGCGCCGGCTCGTGAGCACGACGCCCTCGCCGGTGCGCTGCAGCAGGTAGTGCTGGTAGCCGCTGAGGAGTCCCTGCGCGACGACCAGCCCGACGAGCAGCCAGACCAGCCCGCCGAGCGGTTCGCTCGCCTCGACGACCGAGATCACCCGGCTCACCACGAGCGGTTGCGCGAGGCTCGCGGCGGCCAGCAGCAGGCTGAGCACGATCACGACCGCGATGACGCCGCGGTGCTCGAGCAGGTACGGGATGAGCTGGCGCACCGTGGCGCGGGGGCCGCCGCGGTCGGCGCGACGTGTGAAGGGGGATCGACGAGTAGCGGGGGTCTCGCTCTGGGTCATGTCACCTGTTCCTGATCAACCCGGACGGGTCGCGTTCGGCCCCCGAACGGGGCGGGCCGCCTTGCAGCATAGACGGATCGGCTGACACTCAGCCGCGACCGTACCTCTTGTGGACGGCCTGCTTCGAGACCTCGAGCGCGAGCGCGATGAGCTGCCAGCTCGCGCCGGCGGCGCGGGCGCGGCGCACCGCGATCGCTTCGGCGCGGTCGAGTTCGCGGGTGAGCTCGATACGGGCGTGCCGGATGTCGCGGAGCGCGCGGTACGGGTCGTCGCCGTCGGCGGCGGCGATCGCGGTGCGGAGCGTGCGGTCGTCCATACCGTCAACCATAGTTGACGCCGGCAAAGTCGTCAACCTGCATTGACGCCCAGTGTCGCGGCACCGCCCCGGCGATCACATCGGGGTGGCGCCCGCCGTGGTGATGACCCGCGCCGCGAGCGCGTGACCGGCGAGCACCGCCTCGTGGGCCGCCGCACCGGCGAGCGTCGCGGCGAGGTAGCCGGCGGCGAACGCGTCGCCGGCCCCGGTCAGGTCGCGCACCACGTCGACCGGTTCGACCTCGACCCGCAGCGTCGGCCGGCCGCGCTCGAACACGGTGGTCGGGTCGGGGCCGTGCTTGACGACGACCGTTGCGGCGACCGCCGCTGCGGCCGGGCCGCCCGCCGCGAGGCCCAGTGCCTCGGCCTCGGTCTCGTTCGCGAACAGCACCTCGGGGGCGAGTTCGCGAAGCATCGCCGCCACCTCCTCGATGCCGAGGCTCGCGAGCAGCCCGGTCGAGGATGCGTCGACCGAGACGCCCGCCCCGCGCTCGCGCGCGAGCGCGAGCAGGCCCAGCACACTCGACCGCGCGGGATCGCGCTCGAATCCGTAGAGCGGCACGTGCAACCACGACACGCCGTCGAGGTACGACGGGTCGATCGGCCCGAGCTCGGCCGAGGCCCCGCGATCGGGGAACATCGTGCGCTCGCCCTCGGGGTCGACGAGCAGCACCACGGCGCCGGTCGTGCCCCGGCGCTGCACCCGCACGTCGACGCCGTCGCGTTCGAGCGCGGCGACCAGGGCGTCGCCCGCGGCGTCGGGCCCGACGCATCCGATGAACCGAACCCGCGCGCTCGCCGCGCCCGAGGCCAGCGCCGCGACGTTCGCGGCGCTGCCCCCACGCGTGCGGAACACCCGCGCCGCCGTGTCGGTGCCGTGGCGCACAGGCTCGCTCGTCCACACCACGATGTCCTCGACGAGGTCGCCGACGACGGCGAGCACCGGCTCAGCCGGCGATCGCACGGGCGATCTCCGCGCCGAGCGCGACGTTGCCGCGGTACACCTCGAGGTTGACCGCGAGGCTGCGCCCGCCCGTCGCGCGCTGCACCCAGTCGAGCAGGAACGGCGTCGAGTCGTGCCCGGTGACGCCCGCCTCGGCGGCCGCCGCGAGCGCCGCCGCCAGGATCCGGTCGTGCTCGGCCGGGTCGAGCTGCGCCTCGGCGGCGACGGGGTTCGCCACGAGCACGGCGGCCCGCTGCCCGAGTTCGTCGCGGGCGCGGGCGAGCGCCGCGACCTCGTCGGGGGAGTCGACCCGGTAGTCGAGCTCGAACCCCGAGTCGGTGACGTAGAAGGCGGGGTACCGATTCGTGCGGTACCCGACGACCGGGATGTTCAGCGTCTCGAGCCGCTCGAGCGTCGCGCCGATGTCGAGGATCGACTTCACACCGGCGCTCACCAGCGTGATCGGGGTATCGGCCAGCACCGGCAGGTCGGCCGACTCGTCGAAGGTCTCGGATGCCCCGCGGTGCACGCCGCCCAGCCCGCCGGTCGACATCGTGCGGATGCCGGCCCGGTGCGCGAGCCACGCCGTCGCCGCGACGGTCGTGCCCGCGTCCAACCGCTTCGCCCGCGCGATGGGCAGGTCGCGCACGCTCGCCTTCACGACCCCGTCGACGGTGCAGAGGCGTTCGAGCTCTCCGGCGGAGCATCCGACCACCGCCTCACCGCCGATCACCCCGATCGTCGCCGGAACCACGCCCGCATCGCGCACCTGCCGCTCGGCCGCGAGGCCGACCTCGAGATTGCGCGGGCGCGGGAGCCCGTGGCTCAGGATCGTCGACTCGAGGGCGAGCACGGGCCGCCCCTCGGCGAGCGCGGTGCGCACCTCGGCGGAGACGCGGATGGCGGGGGAGGGGCTCACGGCGTCGGGCATGCGGCCATGCTAGGGCGGCGCGCCGACATTCGCGCGGGCACCGGCCCGATCTCAGATCTCTTCGGGGTTGCCGGGCATCGCGCCCACGTCGTCGAGCAGGATGCGCTCGACGGGCGCGGCCTCCCATTCGTCGAACGGATGGTCCGCCACCACGGCGAACACCTCCTCGACGTGCTCCTCCCAGTGCCGACGGGACTCCCAGATCGCGATGCCCACGACCCGCTCCCCGCCGTCGACCTCCCGCCAGGGGCCGATCTGCAGCAGGCCCTGCGTGCCGATGCCGCCGAGCCGCACGAGGTTCATCGAGGCGATGAGGTCGTCGACGTGCTCGGGCTTCGGCCGATGGATCGACATGTGGATGAACATGACGCCACGCTATCGAGGATGTTTCACGATGTGACGAGGGCTCGCGACATCCGATCGATGCCCGCGTATCGTCGCCTGCACCGCCGTCCGCAAGGAGTCATCATGTCGCACCGCCAGTCGCACCCCGCCACCCAGCCGCTCGCCGGCCGGGCGATGGGCATGCGCGGCTGCGAGGCACACGCCGAGTGCGCGAGCGACCGACCCGGCCACCGGCTGCACCGCATGCAGGCGCGCCTCGCCGAGGTCGCCGGGTCGAAGTGGGTCGACGCGATCGTCGTCGGCGCGCACGACGACGGGTTCGTCGAACTCGCCGCGCTCGACGGTCGCCGCATCGATCGGGTGTGGCACCACGCACCGCTCGGCGACGTGCTCGAGCCGGGCGAGCCGGTCGCGCTGCACTCGGTCTACGGCGTGCTCGACAGCGTCGCCGGCCGATTCAGCATCGCCGAGGCGTAGGCCGAGCCGAAGCGAACCCCGAGCCGAGCCGAGGCGAACCCCGGGCCGACGCCCGGCCGGCGCCGGGCGGGCCGGGCTCACATCGCGGGTGCCATCTCCCGCATCGACCCGAGCATCTTCTCGAGCGCCATCGCGGCCTGGTCGCACGCCATCGCGCACATCCGGCAGTGCTCGCTCATCTCGGCGTGCATCATGCACTCGGCCGAGCAGGCGCGGCACATGGCCATCGTGCTCTCCATCATCGACATCATGAGCGCCATGTCCCAGCCGTTCATGCGCAGCATCATCCGCATCATGGTGCCGCACATGTCGGCGCAGTTCGCGCACATCGCCGCGCACCGCCCCATGCCCTCGCCGGCGTCCGCGTCGGCGCACATCACGCACGCCTGCATGCACGCCGAGAGGGCCTCGAGACACTCCTCCATCATCGACATGTCCATGCCCTTCGGCATGTCCGACGCCGACATCGCGCCCTTCATCATGTCCATCGTCATGTTCATCACGGGAGACCGCCGTTCCCGGGCGACCGGCTACCGACGACGCCGGTGGATGGCCCGGTGGCCCTGCTGCGGGCCATGTTACGTCGTGTGACATCCGCCCAGAAGGCCCGTCCTGTTACGCCCGCGTGAACCTTTCCCGCTCCGCCGGCCGCGCGACGCCGGGATGTCCCGCACGGCATGCGCCCACCGTGGATCGTCCGCACACGGCGGATGCCCCGGGCGAAAGCCCGGGGCATCCGATCTGCGATGCGCGTACGCGCCTACAGCACGGCCGACGACGTGAAGCCCGCGTCCTCGTAGTCGACGTCCTTCGTCTCCTTGCCGAGCAGGAGCGAGATCAGGGTGAGCACACCCATCGCCGACAGGTAGACGCCGACCAGCCACGGCTCGCCCACCAACGCCCACAGGGCGAGGGCGATGAACGGCGCCACGGCCGCGCCGAGGATCGACGACACGTTGTACGCCACGGCCGAGCCGGTGTAGCGCACGTTCGTCGGGAAGAGTTCGGGCAGCAGCGCCCCCATCGGGCCGAACGTCGCGCCCATGAGCGTGAACCCGAAGATGAGGAACGCCTGCGCCAGCGCGCCCGCGAAGCGGGGGTCGGCGGCGGGCAGCAGGAACACGTTGAACGTGAAGCCGAACACGATGATCGCCGCGGTGACCCAGATCAGCAGGCGCCGGCGGCCGACGGCGTCGGCGATCGGGCCCGACAGCAACGTGAACACGCCGAAGAACACCACGCCGATGATCTGCATCGTCACGAAGTCGGGGTAGGCGAAGCCGCCGCCCGGGTAGAACGCGGCCGGATCGAACGCGGCGCCCGCGGCGTCGGCCTTGGCCTGAGCGGTCTCGACGTCGGCGGGCTTCGTGCCCCACGCCAGGGTGTAGCTGGTCATCAGGTAGAAGAGCACGTAGGTCGCCAGCATGAAGAAGGTGCCCAGGATGAGCTCCTTCCAGTGGTACCGGAACACCGTGCCGAGCGGCACCTTGCGCACCGCGCCCTTGGTGGTGACCTTCTCGAACGCGCTCGACTCGACGAGCTTCAGACGCACCCAGAGGCCGATGATGACCATGACCGCCGAGAACAGGAACGGCACGCGCCAGCCCCACTCGAGGAACCACTCGCTCGACGGCGCCAGGAAGTTGATCAGCAGGAACAAGCCGTTGGCGATGATGAAGCCGACCGGCGCGCCCATCTGCGGGAACGTGCCGTACCAGGCGCGCTTGCCCTCGGGGGCGTTCTCGGTGGCCACGAGCGCGGCGCCCGACCACTCGCCGCCGAGCGCGAAGCCCTGCGCGAGACGCAGCACGAGCAGCGCGAGCGCGGCGAACCAGCCGATCTGGCCGTACGTCGGCAGCAGGCCGATGATGAACGTCGCGATGCCCATCGTCAGCAGCGAGGCGACGAGCGTCGCCTTGCGGCCGTGCTTGTCGCCGAAGTGCCCGAACACGACCGCGCCGATCGGACGGGCGACCATGGCCGCACCGAAGACGGCGAACGACGCGAGCAGCGCCGTGGTGGCGTCGCCGGTCGGGAAGAAGAGGGTCGGGAAGACCAGCACCGCGGCCGTGGCGTAGGCGTAGAAGTCGTAGAACTCGATCGTCGTGCCGATGAGGCTCGCGAGGATGACCCGGCCGCGCGAGTTCTTCACGGTCGAGGGGGAGGGGGCGGCTGCGGCAGGGGCAGTCTGCGTTGCTGACATGGGTGACGGATGCTCCGGGGAAGAGTCGGAGCCGGCACGGAGGCGTCGGTCTGGCGTCGAACCGCGTACGGCGATGGAACGGGTCGCTTGTGGCAACCGCAATAGCCTACGTGAGGGTTCCGCGTCAATCGCTCGGATGGGGGGGCATCGGCGGCCTCGTGCGACGAGCGGTCGCTCCGGTGCGACGAACGGCGGATGCCTCGCGGCCGGCGTCGGCCGCGAGGCATCCGTCTGCATCGTCGTCGGCTATCGCCAGATGACGCCGAGCCCCGCGTTCAGGAGCGTCAGCACGCCGATCGACCAGAAGATGACCGGCGGAACCGAGTCGGTGCGACGCTGGCGCGCCGAACCGATGCCCAGCAGCGCGCCGATCACGATCAGCACGACCAGCTTCACACCGATCTTCACGTAGTTGAGGTCGTACGAGATGCCCCACGGCGCGGCGAGTGCGAGGCCGGCGACGCCCGCGATGAGCAGGCCCCAGTCCATCAGGCGGGTCACTTTGAACCGACGGCTCACCGCCTCGACCGCCCAGGCGCCGAACAGCACGGCGAAGCCGATGAGGTGGATGAACACGACGATGTGGCGGAGGGTCTCCATGCCGCCAGCCTATTTCTACGCCGTGTCGAGATGCCAATCCTCGATCGCCATCCGCCGGTCGAGAGCGCCGGCGGTCGCTACTCGCCCCGCGACAGCGCCCGCAGCGTCAGCGCGGTGACGATCGCCGCCTCGGCGGCCTCGCGCCCCTTGTCCTCCTTCGAGCCGGGCAGACCGGCGCGGTCGAGGCCCTGCTGCTCGTCGTCGAGGGTGAGCACCCCGAACCCGACCGGCTTGCCGGTGTCGAGCGCGACGCGGGTGAGCCCGTCGGTCGCCGCCGACGACACGTACTCGAAGTGCGGCGTGCCGCCGCGGATGATGACCCCCAGCGCGACCACCGCGTCCGCGCCCGCCTCGAGCGCCGCCTTCGCGACGACCGGCAGCTCGAAGCTGCCCGGCACGCGCACGAGCGAGAACGAGGCGCCGGATGCCTCGAGGGTGCGGGTCGCCCCCGCGATGAGGCCGTCGGTGATCTCGTCGTGCCAGCTTCCGGCGACGATCACGACCTCGAGGCCGGTGCCGTCGACGTCGTCCTCCGACGGGCTCAGGAACCGGGGTGCACCTTTTCCGCTCATGAAGCGTGTCCTTCCAACAGGGATTCGGCCGCGGCATCCGCCAGCTGACCGTCATCGATCGAATGGCCCATCCGACGCCGCTTGGTGTCGAGGTAGCCCTGGTTGCCCGCGCCGACGCCGACGACGAGCGGCAGCCGCTCGGCCACGCGGATGCCGCGCTGCTCGAGCTGACGCACCTTCTCGGGATTGTTCGTGAGCAGCCGCACCCGCTCGATGCCGAGGTCGTCGAGGATGGCGCTGGCCGCCGTGTAGTCGCGGGCGTCGATCGGCAGACCGAGCGCGACGTTCGCATCGAGGGTGTCGAGGCCGTCCTCCTGCAGGCGGTACGCGCGCAGCTTGTTGATGAGTCCGATGCCCCGGCCCTCGTGGCCGCGCAGGTAGACGACGACCCCGCCGTCGGCGCGGATCGCCTCGAGCGCGGCGTCCAGCTGCGGGCCGCACTCGCACTTCAGCGACCCGAACGCCTCACCCGTCAGGCACTCGGAGTGCACGCGCACCACCGCACCGGCCGGGTCGGCGGCGGGGTCGCCCGCGATGATCGCCACATGGTCGGCACCGGTCGACCGATCACGGTAGGCGCGCACCCGGAACTCGCCGTGCACCGTCGGCAGCGTCGTCTCGACCTCGAACAGCACCCGCGACGTCTCGGCGACGACCTGCGGCACCGGCGCGTCGAGGTCGCGGCCCGCGTGCCACGTCTGCAGGTACTCGATGAGCGCGGCGATCGTCGTCACCGGCAGGCCCTCGCGGTCGCCGAGCTCGATGAGCTGCGGGAGCCGCATCATCTCGCCGTCGTCGGCGACGAGCTCGCCGATCACGCCCACCGGCGACAGGCCGGCGAGCCGCATCAGGTCGACGGCGGCCTCGGTGTGCCCGGCGCGCTCGCGCACGCCGCCGTCGACGGCGCGCAGCGGCAGCACGTGCCCGGGCCGGATGAGCGCGTCGGGCGTCGACTCGGGGTCGGCGAGCACGCGCAGCGTGTGCGCGCGCTCGCCCGCCGAGATGCCGGTGGAGTTGCGGTTCGCCGCATCGACCGAGATCGTGTACGCGGTGCCGCGGGCGTCCTCGTTGCGCTCGACCATGGGCGGCAGCTCGAGCCGGTCGGCGAACGCCGCGGGCATCGGCGCGCAGAGGAATCCGCTGGTGTGCCGCACCATCCAGGCGATCCACTCCTGGGTGGCGAACTCGGCGGCCATGATCGCGTCGCCCTCGTTCTCGCGGGCTTCGTCGTCGGCGACGATCACGGGCTTGCCGGCGCGCAGCGCGTCGAGCACCTCGGGGATGGCGGCGAGGCTCATGCGGGGCTCCCTTCGACGACGGACGGTTCGGGTGCCGGCGCGCCCGGGGCGGCCGGGGCGGCCGGCGCACCCGGGGCAGCTGGGGACGACGGCAGCGACCGGTGCGCGTCGAAGCGCAGCATCCGCTCGACCTGCCTGGCCAGGATGTCGGTCTCGATGTTCACCCGATCGCCGACCGCCCGCTCGCCCAGCGTGGTCGCCGCGAGCGTCTCGGGAATGAGCGAGACCTCGAACCAGTCGTCGCCGACGGCGCTCACGGTGAGCGAGGCGCCGTCGACCGCGATCGAGCCCTTGTCGACCACGAGCGGCGCGTGCGCGGGATCGAGCGAGAACCGGATGACCCGCCACGCCTCGCCCGGGCGGATCTCGAGCACCTCGGCGGTGCCGTCGATGTGGCCCTGCACGATGTGCCCGCCGATGCGGTCGCCCACCTTCGCCGCGCGCTCGAGATTCACGGCGAGCCCCGCGCGCGCGTCGTCGAGGGTCGACATCGCGAGCGTCTGCGCCATCACATCGGCGGTGAAGGATGCGTCGTCGAAGTCGACGACCGTGAGGCACACGCCCGACACCGAGATCGAGTCGCCGTGCTTCACCCCCTCGACCGCGAGCGGGCCGCGCACGGTGAGGCGGGCCGCGTCGGCGGTGCGCTCGACGCGCGTGACCGAGCCTCGCTCTTCGATGATGCCGGTGAACATGTCAGGTCCCTTCCGTGGGGCTGGCCGAGGGGCGCGGAGCGCGGCTCGGGTTCGGCCGGGCGACGACGAGCAGGTCGTCGCCGAGCCGGGTGACGTCGGTGAAGTCGTAGCGCCGGGCGTCGGCGATGGTCGCGATGCCGAGATCGGCGACCGCGAGTCGCGGCCCGCCGAGCAGGGCGGGCGCGAGGTAGACGAGCAGTTCGTCCGCGAGCCCGGCGGCGAGGAACGCGCTCGCGAGCGTCGGGCCGCCTTCGACGAAGAGCGACCGGATGCCCCGCTCCGCGAGCAGGTGCAGGTCGGCGACCAGGTCGTGGCCCGAGAGGAGCACCGCGTCGCGCGGGTGCCGCAGCACGGCCGCGTCGGCGGGCACGGGACGGGTGCCGAACACGACCGGCACGGGCTGGGCGTCGAGGAGGCGCCCGGCGGCGTCGCGAGCGGTGAGGGCGGGGTCGTCGGCCAGCACGGTGCCGGTGCCGACCGCGATCGCGTCGGCCAGGGCGCGGCGACGATGCACGTCGGCGCGCGCGACCTCACCGGTGATCCACTGCGAACTGCCGTCGGCGGCCGCAGCCCGCCCGTCGAGGCTGGACGCCCACTTCACGGTCACGTGCGGGCGGCGGTGGCGGGCGGCGAACAGCCAGTCGTCGAGGAACGCCTCGGCCTCGGCCCCGAGCACCCCGCCGACCACTTCGACGCCGGCGTCGCGCAGGTGCTCGGCACCGCCGGCGGAGTGGTCGCCCGGGTCGCCGACCGCGTAGACGACGCGGCCGATGCCCGCGTCGAGCAGGGCCACCGCGCAGGGGCCGGTGCGGCCCGTGTGATTGCAGGGCTCGAGGGTGACGACGGCGGTCGCGCCGCGCGCCTGCCCCGACCGCAGATGCGAGAGCGCGTCGACCTCGGCGTGCGCCGTGCCGGCGCCGCGGTGCCACCCCTCGGCGAGCACGTCGCCCGCCGGCGAGAGGATGACGCATCCGACCCGCGGGTTGACACCCGCCGCGGGGCCGCGCTCGGCGAGCTCGAGCGCGCGGCGCATCGCCGCGATCTCGATCGCCGTGGCCTCGTGGGCGGTCATCCCGTCGTTTTCCGTTTCCGGCTCCGGGGGCGCCCGGCGTGAAGCCGGAACCGACGGCCGCGCATGCGGTCGCCGACACGTGCGCCTCCCATCCGGACTTTCACCGTCGGTACCGGAATTCCACCGGTTCAACCCCGCACCCCCGGCCGGACGGCCGGACGTGCGACGCTCGCGGACTCTCACCGCCGGTTCGGACTTGCACCGACCCCGGAGCACGTTGCTCGTGTCGATTCTAGGTCAACGCCCGGACGTCCTCGTTATTCCGCGTCATCTCGCCGACGCCGGGGCTTCTGCCGGGCGATTCCGTACGCGCGACGGTGCCGCGGGCGCCTCCCCCTGCGCTCCCGAACGAGGCGAGGGGTCAGCGGCAGGCGCTCGCGGCGGCGATCTGCGCGTCGGTGGGGCGGCCGTAGGCCTGGATCCCGGCGCCGGGCCGGTCGTACCCCATGCCGATCGCCCACGCGGTCGCCCACATCTCATGATCGGTGCCTGCGAACTCGGGGCCGTCGAAGATCGCCCGGCACGCGTCGCGGGTCACCTGGGTGTGACCGACCTCGTGCACCACGACCGCCTCGGCGTCCGGGTCGCGCCACGCGTCCGCGATCGAGAACGAGAGCGTGATCAACGACCACTCGTCGCCGTCCATCGCGAAATCGGCGGTGCCGGCGAACCATCCGTCGCTCGGCTTGCCCGCGACCTCGTACGCCCACGCGAAGTCGAGCGCGACCCCGTTCGACAGCGACGCGGCGAACGCCTCGATCTCACCGCGGACGCCGTACGACGGATCGGCGCGGCGCGCCTGCTCCGCCTCGTGCGACACCCGCAGCGCCTCGACCATCTGCGCCAATTCGGTCAGCACCGGGGCGGTGCCATCGGGCGCACTGGTGAGGAAGTCGCCGTCGAGCCGGTACTGCAGGTCGAGCCGGGCGCGGTTCGTGGCCGCCGGGTACGCCGCGAGCTGCGCTTCGGCCTGCTCGAACGCGGTGTCGAAGATGCCGTCGGATGCCTCGTGCACGGCCGTGCGGACGTCTCCGAGTTCGCTCGCGGCCTCGTCGGCGCGGTCGGCCGCGGCGTGCCGGTCGGGCACGAGCTCGAACAGTCGGGCGATCTCGGCGTACCGCTCCCAGGGGAAGGCGAAGCGGTCGGTTCCGATCAGCCCGGTGTCGGATGCCACGGGCCCCGCGGGATCGGACGCGAGGGCGTCGCGCAACCGGTCGACGTCGTCGCCGAACGCCGCCGCGTCGGCATCGGGGATGAGCGCCGGCGTGAAGACGGCCTGGAGCGACTCGGCCCGAAGCAGGTCGGATCCGCCGCGATCGACCTGACGGGCGAAGGCCGCAGACGACTCGTCGAGCCGCCCGGCGGCGACCGACCAGCCCTGCCAGAACCGGGCGTGCAGCTCCGTCGCGACCACGTGCTGCACGAACCCGGCGAGCCCGAGACCGATGACGGCGGCCGCCACGACGAGCGCCGTGAGCGCGCCCCGGCGAGCGCGGGGTGCGTGACGCGGCTCGGCGACCGGGGTGCCGGATGCGGCCGCGTCGCCTGCAGGGGTGGCGCTGCCCGGCTGGGCCGCGGGGGTGCCGGCGGGCGGGGTGTCGGCGGGCGAGGTGTCGGCGGGCTCGGCGTCGAGCGAGCGCTCGACCTCGGTGGCGGGGTC
This sequence comes from Agromyces larvae, assembly GCF_022811705.1. NCBI lineage: Bacteria > Bacillati > Actinomycetota > Actinomycetes > Micrococcales > Microbacteriaceae > Agromyces > Agromyces larvae. Next base: position 272,178 of record NZ_CP094528.1, read on the forward strand.
CATCGGGTCCTCTCGAGGTGGGCTGTTCGGGCAGCCTGTCGATGCACGTTATCCGAGCGACGAGACCCGTGGGATCACGATCCCGTCACACTGTCGGAGCCGCCCCGAGGCCGCGTGCGATGCCCCTCGACGAGGAGGGCGGTGACCCCGTCTCGCCCCTGCCCTTGCGCCACTTCGGCGCCGTCCGCGCCAGCCGGGCTGGCGCACCGCGTGCGTACGTGGCGCAGCGCGAAGGGGGATCGCGTTGTGCGCCGCCCGTGCCGGCCGAGCTGGCGCACCGCGTGCGTACGTGGCGCAGCGCGAAGGGGGGCATCGCGCTCGGCGCTGCGTCGGCAGGTGTGGTCGAGCGGGCCGGCGTTCAGCGGGCGAGCGCGGCCGGCAGCTCGGCGAGGCCGGTGATCTCGAGCACGCCGAGGTCGGCCGCGCGCGCTGCGTCGGCGGGCTCGACGACCGCGCCGACCCGGTTCAGCCAGACGCCGGTGAGCCCGGCCTCAGCGGCTCCGATGGCGTCGGTGCGCAGCCGGTCTCCGACGTACGCCGCATCAGCGGGTTCGATGCCGAGCAGCTCGCACGCGTGGTGGAAGATACGCGCGTCGGGCTTCACGATGCCCACCTCGCCGCTCGCGACGAGCAGGTCGACCAGCCGGTCGAGCCCGACCTGGGCGACCTTGCGCTGTTGGAACTCGAGGTCGCCGTTGGTGATGAGCCCGAACCGGATGTCGCCGCGCTTCGCGCGCAGGGCGTCGAGGCAGGCGAGTGCATCGTCGTGCAGCGTCCACGCCGCGCGATAGTGCTCGAAGTACGCGGTGAACCACTCGCCGGCTTCGTCGTCGGTCAGCTCGACCCCGTGCGACGCGGCGAATTCGCGGGCCCGCGCCCGCCGCTGGCCCTCGTAGGCGAGCTCGCCGGCGAGGTAGCGGTGGTAATGGAGCTCTTCGAGGCGATGCCAGTCGGCGATGGCGGCATCGGCGTCGGGGGTGACGATGCCGACCGCGTCGAGATGGGTCAGGATGCCTCGGGCGACCGCGCCCCGGTGGGCGAACAGCGTGTCGTCGAGATCGAACAGCACCGCGGCCGGCAGGGTCATGCGCACGTCTCGGCCGGCCACGACGAACGGGCCGCGGCCGGGTCGGTCTCGGGAGTCACCGCACGATGACGGCGGATCGACGTCGAGCCGTCGCGTCGGGGAAGCACCCCGGGCCCGATTCCCGCGAAGGCGAGGCCGACGTTGCGCGCGGTTGCCGCAGCGGCGTGGTCGCCGACCAGGGCCTGCCACGTCACCGTCGGCCATGCGAGGTCGAACGCCCGGTCAACGCCCGCCCGCACCGCTTCGGCCATGAAACCCTGACCGCGGTGCGGCGCGGCGGCCCAGGAGCCGAGGCCCGCGTGGTCGCGCGCGTTTGGCCACGGGATGGTCGGGTACCGCTCGAACGGCGGATCCTGACCGGCGAGGGTGATGACGTCGACATCGTCGGGAGACGGCCGGTCGAGCACGAGTCGCGCGGTGCGGAGCGAGACGGGCGGCATCTCGGGACTCACCGGCGTCGCAGGAAGCCGACGCGTTCGTACACCGTCGCCAGCGTGCGCTCGGCTCGTTCGGCGGCCTTGTCGGCGCCGACCGCGAGGATGCGGTCGAGTTCGGCCGGGTCGTCGAGCAGTTCGAACGTGCGGGTGCGGATCGGCTCGAGCGCCCCCACCACGACGTCGGCGAGCTCCTTCTTCAGGTCGCCGTAGCCGCGGCCGGCGTACTGCGCTTCGAGGTCGGCGATCGGGGTGCCGGTGATGGTCGCGTAGATGTCGAGCAGGTTGGAGATGCCCGGCTTGGCGGCGGGGTCGTACCGGATGTCCCGTTCGGTGTCGGTGACCGCGCTCTTGATCTTCTTCGCGGTGCGCGCCGGTTCGTCGAGCAGCCGGATGAGGCCCGCGTCGCTCGCCGCCGACTTCGACATCTTCGCGGTCGGCTCCTGCAGGTCGTAGATGCGCGCCGACTCCTTCGGGATGTACGCCTCGGGCACGGTGAACGTCTCGCCGAATCGCGAGTTGAAGCGGCCGGCGAGGTCGCGGGTGAGCTCGAGGTGCTGACGCTGGTCGTCGCCCACGGGCACCAGGTCGGTGCCGTAGAGCAGGATGTCGGCGGCCATCAGCACGGGGTAGGTGAACAGGCCGACGGTCGTGGCATCCGCCCCCTGCTTGGCTGACTTGTCTTTGAACTGGGTCATCCGGCTCGCCTCACCGAAGCCCGTGATGGTGCCGAGCACCCACGCGAGTTCGGCGTGCGCGGGCACGTGCGACTGCACGAACAGCGTCGACCGCAGCGGGTCGACGCCGGCGGCGAGGTACTGCGCGGCGGTGCGGCGGGTCGAGGCGCGCAGCTCGGCCGGGTCCTGCGAGACGGTGATCGCGTGCAGGTCGACGACGCAGTAGATCGGGTCGACCTCGTCTTGCAGCTTCACCCAGTTGACGAGGGCGCCGAGGTAGTTGCCGAGGTGCAGCGAATCGCTGGACGGCTGCATGCCGGAGAAGACGACGGGGCGGGCGGTGTTCATACGAGTCCTTGCAGATCAGATGGCGTAATCGACGACGACGGGCGCGTGATCGGACCATCGCTCGTCGTAGGCGGCCGCACGGTCGACGGTGTACGTCTCGACGGTGTCGGCGAGCGCCCGGGTCGCGAGGTGGTAGTCGATGCGCCAGCCGGTGTCGTTGTCGAACGCTTTGCCGCGCCACGACCACCAGGTGTACGGGCCGTCGACCTCGCCGGCGAACCGGCGGCCCACGTCGACCCAGCCGAGCCCGGCGCCGCGGTTGGCGAGCTCGTCGCCCTCGGCGCCGACGAATCGGTCGAAGTAGGCGCGCTCGTCGGGCAGGAACCCGGCGTTCTTGCGGTTGCCCCGCCAGTTCTTGATGTCGAGGGTGCGGTGGCCCACGTTGAGGTCGCCGAGCACGACGGCGAGCTCGGAGTGCGCGGCGAGCTCGGGCAGCCGCTGCTCCATCGCGTCGAGGAAGCGGTACTTCTCGACCTGCTTCGGGGTGTCGGCCTCGCCGGTGTGCACGTAGGCGCTGACGACGGTGACGACTCGGTCGCCCACCTCGTAGTCGGCCTCGAGCCAGCGCCCCGCGGTGTCGAAGTCGGGGCCGCCGAGTTCGACGCGGTGCAGGCTCGCGCGGTGCCGGCTCGCGATCGCGACGCCCGCGCGGCCCTTGGCGGTGGCGGGGTCGTGCACGATGTCCCAGTCGTCGCCGAGGAGGCCGGTGAGGTCGTCGGTGGAGGCGCGCACCTCCTGCAGCGCGAGGATGTCGACGCCGCGGCCGGCGAGCCAGTCGCCCATGCCTCGGCGGTACGCCGCCCGGATGCCGTTGACGTTCACGGTCGCGATGCGCAGGGGCTTCGAGGGCATGGGATCGATCCTATGGGAGCCCGCGGACATCCCTTCTCCCCGCGGGCGCCTCCTCCCCGTCGGCCCCGTCCGTGCCGGACGCGCGCACACGCTCGAGTTCCGCTTCGGCGCGTTCGAGGCGATGTCGTGCCGGGATCCGGCCGAGCCATCCGGTGGCTTCGAACTCGTCGCGCGCTTCGCGCACCCTGACCTCGGCGGCCGTGATGAGCGCTGCCCGCTCCCGAGCCGCGCGCTCGGCCGCGAGCTGGGCCGGGGTCACCAGACGCAGCGACTCGTGCGCGTCGGCGGCCTCGACCGCGACCCAGCTCGCGGCGACCAGGATCACGATGCTCGTGACGCGGAACCACAGCAGCAGACCGATGAACACCGCGAAGGTCGCCAGCAGCGGGTTCGCGGTGGTGAACGCGAGCACCACCGAGCTGAACAGCTGCAGCAGCGACAACCCCGCGGAGCCGAGCAGCGAGCCGGCCCACATCCGCCGCCACGGCATCGCCGCGCCGGAGAGGAAGCGGAACAGCGCCGCGATCGCGAGCGTGTCGATCGTGAACACCACCAGCAGTGCGCCGCCCTGGAGGAAATAGGTCGACCACCGGGAGGCGAAGTCCCATCCGAGCAGGTCGAGCGTCCAGTCGATGAAGTTCACGGTGACGATCGACATCGCCGAGGCCAGCAGCAGCACGAGCCCGAAGGCCATGGCGGCGACCAGGTCGCGGGCCTTCAGCAGCAGGTAGGAGCGGGAGTCCTTCGGCAGGCCGAACATGCTGCGCACGCCGATGCGCGCGTAGGTGACGAATCCGATCGCCGTCCAGATGAAACCGGCGAGGGCGATCACACCCGTCCAGCCGAGGACGCCGCTCGAGGACTGGGCGATCTGCTCCAGCGCGGACTGGCTGATGACCGCGTTCTCGTCCCCGATGAGACCGGGCGCGTAGGTGTTCACGAGCGTCACGAACGCCGTCATCGCCGGGGCGGAGCCGGTGAGCCAGATGCCGGCGACGGCGAAGACGACGTAGATCCCCGCGAACACCGCGAACAGCGACTGATAGCTCATGCCGGCCGAGAGGATGAAGCCGTTCTGCGCGAGGAAGTGCCGCCACACGCGCACGGGGAACAGGGCCAGGGTCTTCTTCGTGATGGTGGTGACGGTGCGGATCTGCGGGTCGAAGCGTTCGCGCAGGGGCTGGCGCAGGTCTTCGATCCGGTCGCGCAGGTCGGGTCGGTCGTCGACGGGTTCGGATGCCTCGCCGGCGGGCCGCACCCGGTCGACGCCGCCGGCAGGGGAGTCGGGCGCAGGAGCGCCTCGTCTGCCGTTGGAACGTCGCCCGTCGCTCACGTTCTCACCCTAGCGACGGCCGTCGCCGGTGCTCGACGGCCCGCGAGCCGAGGTCGGAAAGCGCGGTCGCGGCGACCGTATGGCGGGATGACCCCCGTTCTAGGGTCAGCTCTGTGTGAATCCCTGATCAAGTGGGAGATTTGCGACAGTGCTACCCCCCGTATTGGTTACCCTCCGAACCTGTCGGCGGGCGCGGCCGGATGCTTGACTCACCGAAGACGTGCGCATTCCTCACTTTTCTATGCGAATGTACCGACTCGACGGGGGAACCGACGATGACCTTCCCGCAGCACCTTCCGCAAGCCGCTCGCTCCCGGCGCGCACGACGCGAACAGGAACGCCGCCGCCGCCGAGGGCTCAGCGCCGCCGTCGCGAGTCTCACCGTCGGGGCGCTGCTGCTGCTCGGAGTGCCCACCACGGCGTTCGCCGAAGAGCCCGTGGGCGATGGCACCGCGGCCGTGGCGACCGCCGATGACGGCGCGCAGGACAGCGGAGCCTCCGCACCCGCGGCGCCGACCGAGGGCGCGGGCGATTCGACCCCGCCGGCCGAGGCGCCGAACGACGAGCCGCCGGCGGGGGAGCCCCCGGCCGGCACGCCCCCCGAGACACGCGACGGCGAGGAGCCGGGCGTCGATGATCCAGGCGCCTCGGAACCGGGCGCGGAGCAGGTCTCGTCCGACCCCGCGGATCCGCTCCCCGGACTCTCCGCCCCCGAGATCGGACCCACGGCGCTCGTCGTCACCCCCGACGGCACCGGCACCGGCACCGGGCCCGACCCCGGCGTGAACCAGGCGAAGGTGATCGCGAACGTGTCGGGCGACCGCAACGCGGCGGACACCGCGATCGTCGGCGTCGCGGGCGTCACCGTCGGCTTCTGGAACCAGAACCAGCCGGGCACGTGGGACGGCCCTCCGGTCGCGACCTGTCTCACCGACGCGAACGGGCAGTGCTGGGCGCTCAGCACCGGCACCACCGGAGCCGAGCGCGCAGTGCGCGCCGCCATCGTGGACGTGCCCGAGGGTTGGCGCATCAACACCTCCCTCGTCACCGGTCTCAACAACGGATCGTTCCAGCAGACCCCCTACTCGGTGGTGAACACGGGCAACCTGGGCTCGGGCCAGACGATCGAGGTCCCGCCCTCGGGGGCGGGTCGCACCACGTCGACGGGCGACTGGCTGCTCTCGCGCGCCAACCCCGGACTCCCGCAGATCTGCGGCCTGAACATCGGGCTGCTCGTCGACCTGTCGGCGTCCGTCGACGCCGCAGGAGCCCAGCAGGACCTGCGCAACGCCGCTGCGGGGTTCGTCAACGCGCTCGCCGGAACCCCGTCGCAGGTCGCGATCCACACGTTCGGCACCCTCAGCCCGGCGGCCGGCAGCAACGCCACGGTGAACGCGGCGAACAGCAGCATCGGGCTCACCCCGACGAGCGGCGCCGGGCTCACCACGCTGCTGAACAAGGCGAACGGGCTCATCACGGGTATCCAGCCCGCGCAGTACACCAACTGGGATCGGGGCCTCTGGAGCTACTTCCCCGACCGCGAGGCACTCGACGTCATCGTCGTGCTCACCGACGGCAACCCCACGCGGTACGACAGCCCCGCCACCGGCGCGGGCATCGACACCCGGTTCATCGAGATGGAGCACTCGCTCGCCTCGGCCAACGCGCTGAAGGCGTCGGGGGTGGCCATGTACTCCGTCGGCATCGGCGCGTTCGACGATCCCGACAACCTCATCGCCGTGAGCGGCCCGATCGAGGGTTCGGATTGGTCGACCGTCGATGACTACGCCGAGCTCGCGGCGCGTCTGCAGGCTCGTGCGAGCGAGGTCTGCGGCGGCACCGTCAACGTCACCAAGCAGATCGTCTCGTCCGACGGGCAGACCGTCACCGACGGATTCGGCTGGCAGATCACCGCCGAGTCCACCGAGGGCGAACCGATCGTGAAGCTCGACCAGGTCGGCGAGGACTACGCCGTGTCCGCCGACGGCACGACCAATCCGTCGGTCGGCTTCCGCATCGACTTCAGCGATGTCGCACCGAGCCATCGGCTGCGCATCACCGAGACCCCGCAGAACGACTTCGATCTGCTGCCGTTCGACAACGGCGACAACATGCGCTGCGACACCGCCAGTGCACCGGGAGAGTGGCTCGACGTCGAGAACATCGAGAACGGCGTGCTCGTCGATGCGCTGTTCGAGCAGACCGTGCGCTGCACGATCCGCAACCAGGCCGTCGAGCAGCAGGCCGACCTGCGCGTCGACAAGCTCTGGCGCATCGACGCAGACGGCGACGGCGTCTACGAGGAGTTCGCCGACGGCCAGACCCTGCCGATCGCCGCGAGCGCATCGCTGCAGTTGGCGGGCAACGACGACCTCCCGGCGGGAGACGGCACGTACGCGTTCGGCGTGGTCGTGCCGAACCTCCGGGTCGATTCGACGGTGGAGATCTCCGAGACCGTCCAGGTGCCCCTGCTCTGCACGAACACGGCGAGCTACGCCCCGCAGCTCAATAACGGCGAGTTCACCCTGACGCAGCCGCAGCCGGCGGTCAACGTGGTGACCCTCACGAACACCGTGACCTGCGAGACGCGCCTCACGCTCGCGAAGAGCCCGCAGGGCGGCCCGGCCGAACCCGACGAGTGGTCGCTCGACGCGCTGCCGAACCCCGGCCCCACGCAGCCGCAGAACCCGCTCGAGTTCGCTGCGGGGGTGAACGGGGTGACCCATGAGATCACTCCGGCATCGGTGTACGCGCTCGCCGAGGACCCGACCACCGAGAACGCCGAGCTCTACTTCCAGGAGTTCGCGCCGACCTTCGCGGAGGTCGTGGACGAACCCGGCGTCCTGCAGTGGGACTCGAACGCGGCGGCCGGGGCGACGGGAACCTGGTTCTGCGTCCTCGCGACCGGCGTCGACGGCCAGGGCGCCCCGATCTTCAGCACCACTCGATTCGACGGGCTGAACGGCGGGGTGAACGTGCCCGCCGGCAACTGGGCTCGCTGCACCGCCACCAACTTCCTGAAGCCGACCATCGAGCTCCAGAAGTGGATCGACCTGGACGGCGACGGCGAACCCGACACGCAGGACGGCGCCGACCAGTGGACGCTCACCGCCGGCGACTGGGTCGCCCCGACCGTCACGAACGGCGTGCAGACGCACACCATGCCGGGCGACCAGGCCGATGTCAGCGGGGCCGGCGGCTTCCCGGCCACCGCGGTCATGCCGGGCGGCTACACGCTGTCCGAGACGGACGCGCCCGACGGCTACGTGAACGGCACGGTGTGGGAGTGCTCCGAGGACGGCGGCGCGTTCGCCGCGATCGAGGGCGACGACGTCACGGTCGAATCCGGTCACGCGCTGGTCTGCCGCATCGTGAACTCCGCCGTGAGCCCGACGATCGAGCTGCGCAAGCTCATCGACCCGAACTCGCCCGGCGGCGACGCGAACGACTGGGAGCTGAGCGCCGCCCAGGGCGGGACGGTGTTCGGCCCGGCGGCCGGCCATCTGCCGGTCACCGAGGTGGCGATCGGCGAACCGATCGTGCTGACCGAGGAGCCGGCGGCCGACTTCGAGCACGCCGACGAATGGGAGGCCGCGGGCCCGTGGGAGTGCTCGATCGACGGCGGCGACGACTTCGAGCTGCAGGACGGCGTGCTGCCGGCGCTCGGCGCGGGCGACGATGCATCCTGCACCATCACGAACCGGCTGAAGCCGTTCACGCCGACCGTGCACAAGGACGTCGTGTCGCTCACCCCGCAGGACGACGGCTCGTGGGAGATCGTCTACGAGATCGTCGTGGAGAACCCGAGCAACTTCGCGTCGGTCGACTACGAGATCGACGACCAGCTCGACTTCGGCGGCGAGATCACGATCAGCCAGGCGACCTACCAGCCGCCGGGGAGCGTGACCGACACGCCCTTCGATCCCGACACCGGCTTCACCGCCGGCGGCACGGTCGCCCCGATCGGCTCCGATCCGAACCCGGCCGTCTGGACGGTGACCGTCGATGCGATCGTCGATGCGGGCGCCTTCACACCGCAGAACGTGCAGTGCCAGCCCGGCGAGCAGCCCGGCGCGGGCGGTTTCCTCAACACCGTCGACCTGCTGGTCGACGACGAGGTGGTCGACCACGACGACGCCTGCGCCGAACCCGTGCTGCCCGAGATCGAGAAGCTCGGCGGCACCGCGGTCGACCACGGCGACGGCACCTTCACCCTGCCGTACACCATCACGGTGACGAACCCGTCGCCCGACACGGCCGTCGTCTACGACCTGGAGGACGCACTCGACCTGCCGGCCGACGTCGAGCAGGTGGGCGATGCCGTCGTCACGGCCGCGCCCGCGGGCGTGACCCCCGTCGACGGATGGACCGGCGTCGCGCCGAACACCCTGCTGGCCGAGGCGGTCGAGCTCGAGGGCGGTGCGGCAGCGCACGTCTACGAGATCGAGGTGGTCGTGCGGCTCGACTCCGCCGACGGCGCCTTCGGCTGCCCCGACGAGAACGGGCTGAACAACGTGGCGACGCTGCACTCGGGCAACCAGGAGCAGGATGCCACGGGCTGCGTCGAGATCGACGTGCCGGACATCGTGCACGACAAGTCCGTCGTGGCGGACTCGGTGAGCCAGGCGTCCGACGGCACCTGGACGATCGCCTACGAGATCCTGGTCGAGAACCTCGACGACGAACTCGGCGGTCTCTACTCGCTCGCCGACGACCTGCACTTCGGCACGGGCAACGACGCATCGGGTGCGACGTTCACGGTCACCCGTGACGGGCTGCCGTACGCGACGTCGTGGGCGGGATCGGGCGACCTCGTCGTCGACGAGTACCTCGCCGGCGGAGCATCCGTGACCTGGGGCATCCTCGTCGAGGGCATCGTGGTCGAAGGGCCGCAGCTGACCCCCGCCCAGACCGCCTGCCCGCAGACCGACGTCGACGGCGCGTTCAACAACGCGGCGATCCTGACCGTGGGCGGCGACGACTCGGTCGACACGGCCTGCTCGGAACCCAGCGCTCCCCAGGTGGCGAAGACGGGCGCCACGGCCGTGCAGCGCGACGACGCGACCTGGGACGTGAGCTACCTGCTCACGGTCACGAACACGTCGGCGGGCGCCAAGCCGGGCATCTACACGCTCGACGACGAGCCGGCGTTCCCGGGCTCGGTCACGGTCAACTCGTACACGATCGAGCGGATCGATCCCGATCCCACGGTGCTGGCCGACGACGTGTCGCCGGTGCCCGACACCATCCCGGTGGTGCCGACGACCGAGATCGAGGCGGGCGGCGAGCATCAGTACCGCATCACGCTGAACGTGACCGTTCCGGCCGGCCTGCCCGCCGATGAGCGGCTCTGCGTGCCCGGCGAACCGGGCACCGGGTTCTTCAACGGGACCACGCTCACGAGCGGCGAGATCGTCGACACCGACGACACCTGCACCGACATCGAAGAGGGCGGCGTTCCCACCGTGGTGAAGGACGACCCGACCGTGACGCAGGCCGGCGACGGCGTCTGGACGGTCGAGTACCAGGTCACGGTCACGGGCAACGAGGAGTTCGTCTCGACCTACACGCTGAGCGACACGCTGCGATTCGGGCCGTCGATCGAGATCCTGAGCGCCGCGTGGTCGGGCGAGGGCGAGAGCGGCAGCTGGGCGAACCCGACGGATGACCCGACGACGGTCATCGTCGCGACCCCGACGCCGATCGGCATCGACGAGGTGCACACCTACACCGTCACGGTGACGGCTGCGGTGGACGCCGCCGCGTTCGAGGATCCGGACACGACGACCTGCGCCGCGTGGGAGGGCGCGCCGAACGTCGGCTTCCTGAACGTGATCCGGCTCGTCAGCGACGGCGCGGTGCAGACCGATGAGGGCTGCGGGGTGCCCGCCGCGCCCGAGATCCTGAAGACGACGGTCGGCGACGTCGTGAAGGTCGACGACGGTGCCGATGCCTACCACTGGGAGGCGACGTACGAGCTGACCGTCACGAACAGCAGCGACACGCAGGCGCTCGTGTACGACCTGATCGACGCGCCGGACTTCGCCGACGGGGTGACGATCACCGATCGCGAGGCCACGAGCGCCGACGTCGCGGTCGACCCCGACTGGAATGGAGCCGAGCCGACGACCGACACGATCGTCGCCGACCAGGAGCTTCCCGCCGGTGCGACCCACACGGTGACGGTCACCGTCTCGTTCACGGTCGCCGACGTGCCCGATGACCCGTCGCTGCTGTGCGAGGGCGAGGGCGGGCAGGGCCTGCTGAACGGCGCGACCGTCGTGTCGGGCGGTGAATGGCGGTCGGAGGCCTGCTTCGACGTGCCGGTCGTCGTGGTGCTCGACAAGTTCTGGGTCATCGACGGCGGTGAGCCCATCCCGAACGGCGAGGTGCCCGGCTTCGACGCGCAGGCCGTGCTCGACGAGGACCAGGTCGACTGGGGGGTCGAGAACGGACCGTATGCGCTGGGCGACACGGTCGGCATCGCCGAGACCGAGGTCGAGATCGACCCGACCTGCCTCTACGTCGGGGCCACCGGGCTGGGCCAGCAGACGCTCGACCGCACGGTCAACACCTACGACGTGATCAACGAGGCCGACTGCGACTACGACGTCGGCATCGAGAAGACGCACGAGCTCGACGAGGGCGAGACCGCCGTCGAGAGCGGCGACGCGTTCACGTGGGTGCTCACGGTCACCAACCTCGACCGCGATGTGACGGATCTCGAGGTCACCGACCTCATCGATCCGACCCTCGCGGTGACGGGCCCGGCCACGTTCGAGACCGACCCCGCGGTCCTGCCGGGGGTGTGGGCGCAGACGTCGGGCGACACCGACAGTGCGTTCGCGGCCTCGTACACCGGGCTGTATCCGTCGGGTGCGGTGACCACCATCCGCATCCCGGTGCTCATGCTGCCCGAAGCGCCGATCGAGACGCCGCCCGCGGTCGACCCGAACGCGCCGCCGCCCGAGGTGCCGCCGCTGGACACCGCTCCGATCCCGAACACCGCGTGCGTGGCGGTCACCGGGGAAGACCCTGCGCGCGACCGTGATCCCGGTCCCGACTGCGCCGACGACGAGGTGCCGGTCAAGCGCATCCAGCCCGCCGCGTATGTGCGCTGCATCGCGGATGTCCCGTGGCTCTACTTCGACATCCAGACCACCGACAACGTGGATCCTGCGCCGATCACGGTGACCTGGACGTCGGCGGACGGCTCGCTCGTGAAGACGGAGCAGGTGCCGTGGGATGCGCGGAACGGCCGGCTGGTCTGGCCCGGGGCCGCGATCGCCGAGAACGGTGTACCGTTCGAGTTCCCGGGCTGGCGGCCGATCACCGAGGCGGATCTCGAGAATCCCGACTCGGTGGTGCCCGGCTACCGGTTCCTCGACCTGATCCTGGACGAGACGAGCCCGACCTTCCCGTGGCGCGGCGAGACGTACACCCCGACCGGCGATCCGACCGACCCCTACACGGTCACGAAGGAACCGCTGTCGGTGACGTTCTCGATCAACCCGTCGCAGTCGGTGCTCGCGGTCTACCCGCAGGCGCTGCCCGCCTGCGCGCTCGACCGGCCGCCGGCCGTCGTCATCGACAAGACGGCGAGCGTGGCCTCCACGACGCCCGACGCGGACTACTCGTACTCGCTGCAGGTGACCTCCACCGGCATCGGCGCGGCGCAGCCCGTGACGCTCATCGATGAGATCCCGTCGCACCTGCGGGTGGATGCGATCACGACGGCCGGGGCGCCCGCGTTCCCGCGCTGGGAGAACTGCGACGTGACCGGCGAGGATTCGGCCGGCTACGGCGGCACGCTCCGATGCGATCTGTACGGCGTCCTGGGGCCGAGCTATCCCGAGGCGCCCGTGGTCGACCTCGCGGTGCACGTGAGGCCCGGCACCACGGTGTCGAGCATCGCGAACACCGGCGAGGTCTGCTGGAGCGAGGTGCAGGGCGACGGCACGATCGGCGCCGAGGTGATCTGCGGTGAGGACACCGTGACGGTCAGCCTGCCGAAGCCGCTCGCGCGCACCGGCTTCCAGGGCGGCGTGCTCGGGTACGCCGGGCTGCTGGTCCTGCTGGGCGGGCTCGTGGTCGCGATCGCGGCGATCCGCCGCCGGAGGGAGGGCCCCGTCGGCTGACGGACGAGGGTTGCGGCGGGCTCGCCTTCGGGGGAACGGCGACCCGACCGCCACCGAGGGGCCGGTCGGGGACCGGCCCCTCGCCCGTCGGCACTTGCCGGACGGCGAAGGGCCGGTGCGATCGCTGGGATCGCACCGGCCCTTCGGCGTCCGACGGATGCTACGGGCGGCCGCGCAGCACGGCCTGCTTCACCTCGGCGATGGCCTTCGTGACCTCGATGCCGCGGGGGCACGCCTCGGTGCAGTTGAAGGTCGTGCGGCAGCGCCACACCCCCTCCTTGTCGTTCAGGATGTCGAGGCGCACCTTGGCCTCGTCGTCGCGCGAGTCGAAGATGAAGCGGTGCGCGTTCACGATCGCGGCGGGGCCGAAGTACTGGCCGTCGGTCCAGAAGACGGGGCACGACGACGTGCACGCGGCGCAGAGGATGCACTTGGTGGTGTCGTCGAAGCGGGCGCGCTCGGCGACCGACTGCACGCGCTCCTTGCCGGGCTCGGGCGTCGTCGAGGCCTGGAGGAACGGCTGCACCTCGCGGTAGGACGCGAAGAACGGCTCCATGTCGACCACGAGGTCCTTCTCGAGGGGCAGGCCCTTGATCGCCTCGACGTAGATCGGCTTCGAGATGTCGAGATCCTTGATCAGCGTCTTGCAGGCGAGCCGGTTGCGGCCGTTGATGCGCATCGCGTCGGACCCGCAGATGCCGTGCGCGCAGGAGCGGCGGAACGTCAGCGAGCCGTCCTGCTCCCACTTGATCTTGTGCAGCGCATCGAGCACCCGGTCGGTGGGGTACATCTGCACGTCGAAGTCCTGCCAGTGCGGCTCGGTGTCGACGTCGGGGTCGAACCGGCGGATCAGGAACGTGACGGTGAACGACTGCACCGGCGCTTCGGCGGCGGGCGGCTGCTCGAGGGTGGCGGTGCTCACGTCAGTACTTCCTCTCCATCGGCTGGTAGCGCGTCACCGTGACCGGTTTCCAGTCGAGCCGGATGTGGTCGGACGCGTCGGACGAGTGCGCGTCGCCCGCCAGATACGCCATGGTGTGCTGCATGTAGTTCTCGTCGTCGCGGTTCGGGAAGTCGTCGCGCATGTGACCGCCGCGGCTCTCCTTGCGGTTGCGCGCCGAGTGCACGACGACCTCGGCGAGGTCGAGCAGGAACCCGAGCTCGACCGCCTCGAGCAGGTCGGTGTTGAACCGCTTGCCCTTGTCCTGTACGGCGATGTGCTTGTACCGCTCGCGCAGCTCGCCGATCACGCCGGCGGCGTGCGCGAGCGACTCGTCGGTGCGGAACACCTGGGCGTTGCGATCCATCTCGTCCTGCAGCTCCTTGCGGATCGCGGCGATCCGCTCGGTGCCGGTCCCGTCGCGAAGGCCCTGCAGCAGCTCGCGGACCTCCTTCGCCGGGTCATCCGGCAGGGGAGGGAAGTCGGCCGTCTTGACGTACTCGACCGCGTTGCGGCCCGCCCGTTTGCCGAACACGTTGATGTCGAGCAGGGAATTGGTGCCGAGACGGTTCGAGCCGTGCACCGACACGCAGGCGCACTCGCCGGCGGCGTACAGGCCCGGCACGACCGTGTCGTTGTCGCGCAGCACCTCGGCGGCGACGTTGGTCGGGATGCCGCCCATCGCGTAGTGCGCGGTCGGCATCACCGGCACGGGCTCGTACACCGGGTCGACGCCCAGGTAGGTGCGTGCGAACTCGGTGATGTCGGGCAGCTTCGTCTCGAGCACCTCGGCGCCGAGGTGCGTGCAGTCGAGCAGCACGTAGTCCTTGTGGGGGCCCGCGCCGCGACCCTCGGCCACCTCCTGCACCATGCAGCGGGCGACGATGTCGCGCGGCGCCAGGTCTTTGATGGTGGGGGCGTAGCGCTCCATGAAGCGCTCGCCGCTCGCGTTGCGCAGGATCGCGCCCTCGCCGCGGGCGCCCTCGGTGAGCAGGATGCCGAGCCCCGCGAGGCCGGTCGGGTGGAATTGGAAGAACTCCATGTCCTCGAGCGGCAGCTGCTTGCGCCAGATGATGCCGACACCGTCGCCCGTGAGGGTGTGCGCGTTCGAGGTGGTCTTGAAGATCTTGCCGAAGCCTCCGGTGGCGAAGATGATCGCCTTGGCCTGGAAGACGTGCAGTTCGCCGGTCGCGAGCTCGTACGCCACGACGCCCGACGGCTGGGGGACGCCGTCCACCTCGGTCATGATCAGGTCGAGCGCGTAGTACTCGTTGTAGAACTCGATGCCGAGCTTGACGCAGTTCTGGAACAGCGTCTGCAGGATCATGTGCCCGGTGCGGTCGGCCGCGTAGCAGGCGCGACGCACGGGTGCCTTGCCGTGGTCGCGGGTGTGCCCGCCGAAGCGGCGCTGGTCGATCTTGCCCTCGGGGGTGCGGTTGAACGGCAGACCCATGTTCTCGAGGTCGATGACCGCGTCGATCGCCTCTTTCGCGAGGATCTCGGCCGCGTCCTGGTCGACGAGGTAGTCGCCGCCCTTCACGGTGTCGAAGGTGTGCCACTCCCAGCTGTCTTCCTCGACGTTCGCGAGGGCGGCGGCCATGCCGCCCTGCGCGGCGCCCGTGTGCGAGCGCGTCGGGTAGAGCTTGGAGATGACGGCGGTCTTCGCGCCGGGGCCGGCCTCGATGGCCGCCCGCATGCCGGCGCCGCCGGCGCCGACGATGACGATGTCGTACTGGTGGTAGTGGACGCCGTCGACGACCTTGGTCTCGGCGTGGGTCTCGCTGGTCACGGGTCTCCTATGCGGCGCAGAACGAGGGGAGGAGCTCGGCGGGCGAGCCGGCCGGGCACGGGTCGAAGGTGAAGATCACGAGGGTGCCGAGCGTGAGCAGCACGACGACGGCGACCAGCAGCGCGCCCTTCAGGATGCGCTGGACGGTGCCCGGGTTCGTGTAGTCGTTCACGAGCGTGCGCATGCCGTTCGCGCCGTGGATGAGCGCGAGCCAGAGCAGCAGGCAGTCCCACCACTTCCAGAAGGGCAGCGCCCACTTGCCGCCGACGAAGCCGAAGTCGATGGCCTTCACGCCCTCGCCGACCATCAGGTTCACGAAGAGGTGGCCGAACACGAGCACCACGAGCACGACGCCCGAGGCCCGCATGTAGATCCAGCCCCATTTCTCCCAGTTGGTGCGGCGGCGACGGGGTTCACCGGGGAACGAGAGTGCAGTCATCCGATGGCTCCTAGTGGCTGAAGACGTTCATGAGGTGCCGCGGCGCGAACCCGAGCATGGTGACGACCCACAGGCCGATCACGATCCAGAAGAGCAGCTTCTGGTGGCGCGTGGCCCAGGACCAGAAGTCGACCAGGATGACTCGGATGCCGTTGAACGCGTGGAACACGATCGCCGCGACCAGCGCGACTTCGCCGAGGCCCATGATCGGCGTCTGGTACGTGCCGATGACCGCGTTGTACGCCTCGGGGCTGACCCGCACCAGCGCGGTGTCGAGGATGTGCACGAGGAGGAAGAAGAAGATGGCGACGCCTGTGATGCGGTGCAGCACCCACGACCACATGCCCTCGCGGCCGCGGTAGAGCGTGCCGCCCGGCCGCTCCTTGGCCGGGGTGGGTGCGGTCAGGGTTCCTGCCTGTGTTCCTGGCATGAACAACCCTCCATGGCTGTGGTGATTCGCCCCGCGATCAGGAGCGCGACGGGCGCGACGGCCCGCACCCGAGTCTATCCCCGGGGGGATGCGCGCGCCGCTTAGGCCCGCCTAAGTCTCTCGATGTCGAGATATCCGGGCGGTGCGAGAACCGATCGGCGGCTCGTCGGCGCCGCCGGCCAGGAGCGGCGGACCGCCACCCCGTCGGACTACGCTGGGCGGATGCACGATGCACAGCTCGACCGCTTCTACAGCGTCATCCCCGCCGGCGGCGTGGGGTCGCGGCTGTGGCCGCTCTCGCGCGCCGACGCCCCCAAGTTCCTGCACGATCTCACCGGCTCGGGGCAGACCCTGCTGAAGGACACCTGGGACCGGCTGGCGCCGCTCTCGGGCGAGCAGCGCATCATGGTCGTCACCGGGCGCGCGCACCGCGCGGCCGTCGAGGCGCAGCTTCCCGCTCTGGCCGATGCGAACATCGTGCTCGAGAGCGAACCGCGCGACTCCACCGCGGCGATCGGACTGGCTGCGGCGATCCTGCACCGCCGCGAACCCGACGTCATCGTCGGCTCCTTCGCCGCCGACCACGTCATCTCGGGCGAGGCGCTGTTCCGCGCGGCCGTCGAGCAGGCGGTCGCCGCCGCCGACGCCGGCTACATCGTCACCATCGGGATCACGCCCACCGAGCCGGCCGTCGGGTTCGGCTACATCGAGTGCGGCGACGACCTCGACGTGCCCGGCACCGAGCACGTCGAGGCGGTGTCGAGCTTCGTCGAGAAGCCCGACCTGGCGACCGCGCGCCGCTACCTCGCCGACGGCAAGCACCTCTGGAACGCCGGCATGTTCATCGCGCGCGCCGACGTGCTGCTCGCCGAACTCGCCCGCACCAAGCCCGACCTGCACGCCGGCCTGGTCGAACTCGCCGCGGCGTGGGACGACCCCTCGACCCGAGGGCCGGCCGTCGACCGCATCTGGCCGAAGCTCGAGAAGATCGCGATCGACTACTCGGTCGCCGAGCCCGCGGCCGCGGCGGGCCGGCTCGCGGTCGTGCGAGGACACTTCCAGTGGGACGACGTCGGCGATTTCGCCTCGCTCGCGAAGCTCAACACCGCGGGTCGCTCGGGCGAACTCGCCATCCTCGGCGAGAACGCGCGCGTGCTCGCCGACGCCTCGAGCGGCATCGTCGTGAGCCGGGCCAAGCGCGTCATCAGCCTCATCGGCGTGAAGGACATCGTGGTCGTCGACACCCCCGACGCGCTGCTGGTCACCACGAGCGAGCACGCCCAGCGGGTGAAGGCCGTCGTCGACGCGCTGCGTCTCGGCGGCTCGAGCGACGTGCTCTAGAGAAAGGACGAACGGATGCCACGCTCCGCACACCGGCTCGCACCGCTGACGATCATCGCGGCATCCGTCGCCCTGCTCGCCGCCTGCTCGGCCCCGCCGCCGTCGGCCACCACCCGGCCCGGCGACGTCTGCGCCCGCATGGTGACCAACTCCGGCGGCCTCGAGGACCGCTCGTTCAACCAGTCGAGCTGGGAGGGGCTGAAGCAGGCCAAGGACGAGCTCGGCGTCACCGTGCTCGCCCTGGTCTCGACCGGTGAGACCGACCTCGCGCCGAACGTGCAGCAGGCCGTCGATTCGGGGTGCCAACTCGTGGTCACCGTCGGATGGGAGCTCGCCGAGGCGACCGCCGACCAGGCGACGAAGAACCCCGACGTCTCGTTCGCGATCGTCGACGAGGTGGTCGAGGCCGACAACGTCAAGCCGGTCGTCTTCGACACCGCGCAGGCCTCCTTCCTCGCCGGGTACCTCGCCGCCGGCGTCACGAAGACCGGCGTCGTGGCGACCTTCGGCGGCGGCAACCAGCCGCCGGTCACGCTCTTCATGGACGGCTTCGTCGACGGGGTCGCCGCCTACAACGCCGCGCACGGCACGCAGGTCATCGCGCTCGGCTGGGACAAGGCCGCGCAGGACGGCGCGTTCACCGGCGACTTCGAGGACATCAACAAGGGCAAGGTCCTGACCGAGGGCTTCATCGACCAGGGTGCCGACGTGATCCTGCCCGTCGCGGGGCAGGTCGGCGAGGGCGCCGCGGCGGCCGCCGTGGAGCGGGGCGAGGTGTCGGTCATCTGGGTCGACAGCGACGGGTTCGAGACGCTGCCGGCCGAGTTCCGACCGGTGATCCTCACGAGCGTGCTGAAGAACACCCAGCAGGCGATGCTCGAGATCGTCGGCGACGTCCTCGACGACGAGTTCACGAACGAGCCGTACGTCGGCACGCTCGAGAACGGGGGCGTCGAGATCGCGCCGTTCCACGACCTCGCGTCGCTCGTCACGCCCGAGCTCGAGGCCGAGATCGAGGCGCTGCGCCAGCAGATCATCGCGGGCGAACTGGTCGTCGAGTCGCCGAGCAGACCGTGAGCTCGGTGCTCATATGAGCACAATGTCGCGACTTCGTAACCATTGCCTTCCTCGTGTGCACGGAGTCTGAGCCGGGATCGTGATCCGCGGTAACGTGATCGCATTCCCGCCTCACCCTTCGGGGTCTCTGTCTTTGGAGGACACTGTGACGTTCACGACGAAGAAGACCGCGGTCAGCGGTCTCGCGCTGGTGGGCGCGGCCGCGCTGCTCGCCGGCTGTGCTGCGGCTCCCGATGAGTCGACCGACGGGGCCGGCGAAGGGCTCGACTTCCTGCCCTGCATGGTCTCCGACGCCGGCGGCTTCGAGGACCGGTCGTTCAACCAGCTGGGCTTCGAGGGCCTGCAGGCCGCAGCCGACGAGCTGGGCGTCGAGTACAAGGCGGTCGAGTCGGCGTCCGAGACCGACTACGCGTCGAACCTCTCCAGCCTCGTCGACCAGGGCTGCAACACGATCGTCACGGTCGGCTTCCTCCTCGCCCCGGCGGCGCTCGAGTCGGCGCTCGCGAACCCCGACATCGAGTACGTCTCGATCGACGACCCGGTCGACCAGGACTTCGACGGCGTCACCGACGCCGAGAACATCAAGCCGATCATCTTCGACACCGCGCAGGCGGCGTTCCTCGCCGGCTACCTGTCGGCCGGGGTCAGCCAGACCGGCGTCGTCGGCACCTTCGGCGGCATGAACATCCCGACCGTGTCGATCTTCATGGACGGCTTCGCCCAGGGCGTCGACTTCTACAACGAGGAGAACGGCACCGCGGTCAAGGTCCTCGGCTGGGACCGCGCGGCGGGCGACGGTTCGTTCACCGGCGGCTTCGAGGCCAACGACGGCGCTCGTCAGATCGCCCAGGGCCTGATCGACCAGAACGTCGACGTGCTGCTGCCCGTCGGCGGCCCGATCTACCAGTCGGCCGCTGCCGCGATCACCGACTCGGGTCGTGAGATCGCCCTCATCGGCGTCGACGCCGACGTCTTCGTGACCGACCCCTCGGTCGGCCCGCTGCTGCTCACCTCGATCCTGAAGGGCATCGACGTCGGTGTCCACGAGGCGATCGTCGAGGCCGGCAACGGCGAGTTCGACCCGACGCCGTTCGTCGGCACCCTCGAGAACGAGGGCGTGGGCATTGCGCCGTTCCACGACTGGGAGGCGAAGGTCCCGGCCGAGCTCGCGTCGAAGCTCGACGACCTGAAGGCGCAGATCATCGCGGGCGACATCGAGGTGGAGTCCTACCTGGCCCAGTGATCCGGGCACACGAGGGGAGGTCGGCGGCGCCGGCCTCCCCTTCGTGTTTCCCTCCGTCAGACTGACGATTTCTCAGCAGAAGAGTGCGGATCGCAACATCTGAGCAGGCCGCTGCGGTCGCCGCCGACTTTCGCGCGCGACCTGCTGCATCCGCGCACCCCTCAGTAGGATCAGGAACATGAAGCTCGAACTCCGAGGCATCACGAAGAAGTTCGGTTCACTCGTGGCCAACGACCACATCGATCTCACCGTCGAGCCCGGTGAGATCCACGCGCTCCTCGGCGAGAACGGCGCCGGCAAGTCGACGCTCATGAACGTGCTCTACGGCCTGTACCAGGCCGACGAAGGCGAGATCCTCCTCGACGGCGAGGTGCAGCATTTCACCGGGCCGGGCGACGCGATGAAGGCCGGTATCGGCATGGTGCACCAGCACTTCATGCTCATCCCCGTGTTCACGGTCGCCGAGAACGTGATGCTCGGTCACGAGTCGACCAAGGCGGGCGGCGTGCTCGACGTGGCGGACGCGCGGCGCAAGGTGCGCGAGATCTCCGACCGCTTCGGATTCGACGTCGACCCCGACGCGCTCGTCGACGATCTGCCGGTCGGCGTGCAGCAGCGCGTCGAGATCATCAAGGCGCTGTCGCGCGACGCGAGGGTGCTCGTGTTCGACGAGCCCACCGCGGTGCTCACGCCGCAGGAGACCGATGAGCTGATGGAGATCATGCGTCAGCTCAAGCAGAACGGCACCGCGATCGTGTTCATCACGCACAAGCTACGCGAGGTGCGCGAGGTGGCCGACCGCATCACCGTGGTGCGCCTCGGCAAGGTCGTCGGCGAGGCCGCGCCCACCGCCACGAACGCCGAGCTCGCCTCGCTCATGGTGGGCCGTGCGGTCGAACTGACCGTGCACAAGGATGCACCGCGGCTCGGCGAGCCCGCGCTGCTGGTCGAGGGCCTCACGGTCATCGACCCCATCGGCCAGCTCGTGGTCAACGACGTCAGCTTCCAGGTGCGCCGCGGCGAGGTGCTGTGCGTGGCGGGCGTGCAGGGCAACGGCCAGACCGAGCTCACCGAGGCGCTCGTCGGGCTGCAACCCCGCGTCGAGGGCCGCATCACGCTCGACGGCGAAGATCTCACGCGCGGCAGCGTCCGGCGCATCCTGAACGCGGGCGTCGGCTTCGTCCCCGAAGACCGCCAGGAGGACGGCCTGGTCGGCGAGTTCACCATCGCCGAGAACCTCATGCTCGACCGGGCCGACGGCCCGCCGTTC
The DNA here is from genome assembly GCF_022811705.1 of Agromyces larvae. NCBI lineage: Bacteria > Bacillati > Actinomycetota > Actinomycetes > Micrococcales > Microbacteriaceae > Agromyces > Agromyces larvae. The sequence goes on from NZ_CP094528.1 coordinate 293,576, forward strand.
GTGAAGGCCGGCAACCTGCAGCTCGGGTACCTCGCCGAGTTCGCCGAAGACCGGGTGGAGGAGTTCGACGTGCGCACGCCGTCGATCGAGACGAAGGTCGGGCGGCTGTCCGGCGGCAACCAGCAGAAGGTCGTGCTCGCGCGCGAGCTCAGCCGCGACCTGCGCCTGCTCGTCGCGGCCCAGCCCACGCGCGGCGTCGACGTGGGCTCGATCGAGTTCATCCACAAGCGCATCATCGAGACCCGCGACTCGGGCGTCCCGGTCGTCGTCGTGTCGACCGAACTCGACGAGGTCACCGCCCTCGCCGATCGCATCATGGTCATGTACCGCGGCAAGGTCGTCGGCATCGTGCCCGGCGACACCCCGCGCGACGTGCTCGGCCTCATGATGGCCGGCGAGTCGCCGAACACCGAAGGAGCCGCCGCGTGAGCGACCCCACCGAACCGCGCCGGGCAGACGAGACCGAGATCGAGCCGCCGAGCCGTTGGCACCAGATCCTGCGCGACATCACCACCGGCAACGCGATCATCTCGGTGCTGGCGGTGGTGCTCGCCCTCATCGTCGGCGCGATCATGATCGCGTTCACCGACGAGCGGGTGCAGAGCACAGCGGGGTACTTCTTCGCGCGACCCGGCGACACGTTCGCGGCGATCTGGGACTCCGTCGCCGGCGCGTACTCGGCCTTCTTCCAGGGGTCGATCTACAACTTCCGCCGGCCCGACTTCGTGTCGGGCATCCGCCCCCTCACCGAGACCCTGACCTTCGCGACCCCGCTCATCGCGGCCGGCCTCGGCGTCGGCCTCGCGTTCCGGGTCGGCATGTTCAACATCGGCGGCCGCGGCCAGATGCTCCTCGCGTCGGCCGCAGCCGGCTGGGTCGCGTTCTCGTTCGACCTGCCGTACGGCGTGCACATGGTCGTGGCCCTCCTCGCAGGTCTCGTCGCGGGCGCGCTCTGGGCCGGCATCGCGGGCCTGCTGAAGGCACGCACCGGCGCCCACGAGGTGATCGTCACGATCATGCTCAACTATGTCGCCCTCTACCTGATCACCTGGATGCTGCGCACGCCGGGCCTGCTGCAGGCGCCCGGGTCGAACAACCCGAAGACGCCGCCCATGAAGGACACCGCGGTCTTCTTCCCGCTGCTCGACTGGTTGTCGCCGCAGTTCAACCTGCACTTCGGCTTCGTGCTGGCGATCGCGGCCGTCGTGCTGGTCTGGTGGATCCTCGACCGGTCGAGCCTCGGGTTCCAGTTCCGCGCGGTCGGCGAGAACCCGAACGCCGCCCGGGTCGCCGGCATCAACGTGAAGTCGATGTACCTGGTCGCGATGCTCATCTCCGGTGCGCTCGTCGGGCTCGCGGGCGTGAGCCAGGTGCTCGGCACGGTGACGACCGGATTCTCGTCGGGCATCGACGCCGGCATCGGCTTCGACGCGATCACCGTCGCGCTGCTCGGGCGTTCGACGCCGTGGGGCATCCTCGCCGCCGGCATCCTGTTCGGCGCGTTCAAGGCGGGCGGATTCTCGATGCAGGCCGCCGAGGGCGTGCCGATCGACATCGTGCTCGTCGTGCAGTCGCTCATCGTGCTGTTCATCGCGGCGCCGCCGCTCGTGCGGTCGATCTTCCGCCTGCCCGCGCCGGGCTCCGCCCCCCGCAGACCGCGGCCGATCGTCACGAAGGAGGTGGAGGCGAAGTGACCCTCGCACCGCAGCACAACGCCGCCGCGTCGGCTCCCGTCCTCGAATCCACCGTCGTCGTCAGCTGGAAGGCGCCGATCGCCTTCGCCATCGTCACCCTGCTCTCGATCGCGCTGTTCGTCTTCGCCCCGCACGGCGGTGAGGCGACCTTCCGGCTCTCGCCCGCCGGCGACGACTTCCAGTTGCCGCCGGTCGTGCTCGACTCGACCGTCACGGCGCTGATCACCGCGCTCGTCATGGCCGCCATCACCGTCGCGGCGGCGCTGCTCGTCCGGGCGCGCCGCAAGGTGTCGATCTGGCTGACGATCCTGTTCGCGGTGGTCTTCCTGATCGGGTTCCTCACCTGGGCCGCATCGGGGTCGAGCACCCCGGTCATCCCGGTGCCGGGTCTGCTCCAGGGTGCGCTCAGCCTCTCGGTTCCGCTCATCTTCGGCGCGCTGTGCGGCGTCATCGGCGAGCGGGTCGGCGTCGTGAACATCGCGATCGAGGGGCAGTTGCTCGCGGGGGCGTTCACGTCGGCCGTCGTGGCCTCGGTGGTCGGTCAGGCGGTGCTCGGCCAGACCCTCGGCCTGATCGCCGCGGCGGTGGCCGGTGTGCTGGTGGCCTTCGTGCTGGCGGCGTTCTCGATCAAGTACCTCGTCGATCAGGTCATCGTCGGCGTCGTGCTGAACGTGCTCGTGCTCGGCCTCACGAGCTTCCTCTACACGCAGGTGCTCGCGCCCAACCAGGCCACGCTGAACGCACCCCCGCGGCTCGAGCGCATCTCGATCCCGGTGCTCAGCGACATCCCCCTGCTCGGGCCGATGCTCTTCCGGCAGACGATCATCGTCTACCTCATGTACCTGGCGGTCGCGCTGGTGTACGTGGGCCTGTTCCACACCCGGTGGGGCCTGCGCCTGCGCGCGGTCGGCGAGCACCCGCAGGCGGCCGACACGGTCGGCATCAAGGTCAACACCACCCGGTTCTGGAACGTCTCGCTCGCCGGTGCGATCGCCGGAATCGGCGGTGCCTTCTTCACGCTCGGCGCGGTCGGCGCGTTCAACAAGGACATGACCGCGGGCGCGGGCTTCATCGCCCTGGCGGCGGTCATCTTCGGGCAGTGGGATCCGATCAAGGCGACGCTCGCGGCGCTGCTGTTCGGGTTCGCGTCGAACCTGCAGAACCAGTTGAGCGTCATCGGCTCGCCGGTGCCGAGCGAGTTCATGCTGATGCTGCCGTACGTCGTGACGATCCTCGCGGTCGCCGGCTTCGTCGGCAAGGTGCGCGGGCCCGCAGCAGCCGGCAAGCCATACATCAAGTCCTGACTCCCGGAGGAACCATGCCCGACACCGCATCGATCGACTGGGAGCACCTGCGCGAGATCGCCCGCGAGGCGATGGCGAAGGCGTACGTGCCCTATTCCGAGTTCCCGGTGGGTGCGGCCGCGATCGTCGACGACGGCCGGGTGGTGAGCGGATGCAACGTCGAGAACGCGTCCTACGGCGTCACGCTCTGCGCCGAATGCTCGCTCGTGTCGGCACTGGCGATGTCGGGCGGCGGCAAACTCGTCGCGTTCACCTGCGTCGACGGGCACGGCGGCACGCTGATGCCGTGCGGGCGCTGTCGGCAACTGCTGTACGAGCACTCGGCCGAGGGCATGGTGCTCGACACCGTGTCGGGCTTCAAGACCATCGACGAGGTGCTGCCCGACGCGTTCGGTCCGAGACAGCTCGCCGAGTACGCCGGCGGCACGACGGAGGCGGGCGCATGAGCGCGGTCGAGGCGTTCGACGCGGTCGACCTGATCCGCACCAAGCGCGACGGCGGCGAGCTGTCGACGGCGCAGATCGACTGGCTGGTCGACGCGTACACGCGCGGCTACGTCGCCGACGAGCAGATGTCGGCGATGACGATGGCGATCTTCCTGAACGGCATGGGGCGGCGCGAGATCCGCGACCTCACGATGGCGATGATCGCGTCGGGTGAGCGCATGGACTTCTCGGGGCTCGGCAAGCCCACCGTCGACAAGCACTCGACGGGCGGGGTCGGCGACAAGATCACGCTGCCGTTGATGCCGCTCGTCGCCTCCTTCGGGGTCGCCGTGCCGCAGCTGTCGGGCCGAGGCCTCGGGCACACGGGCGGCACGCTCGACAAGCTCGAGTCCATCCCGGGCTGGCGCGCCGACCTCACCAACGACGAGATGTTCGCCCAGCTGCGCGACCACGGCGGCGTCATCTGCGCCGCCGGCGCCGGGCTCGCCCCCGCCGACAAGAAGCTCTACGCGCTGCGCGACATCACCGGAACGGTCGAGGCGATCCCGCTCATCGCCTCGTCGATCATGTCGAAGAAGATCGCCGAGGGCACCGGCGCGCTCGTGCTCGACGTGAAGTTCGGGTCGGGCGCCTTCCTGCAGGACATCGAGCGCTCGCGCGAGCTCGCCCGCACGATGGTCGAGCTCGGCGAAGACGCCGGGGTGGCCACGAGCGCGCTGCTCACGAACATGAACGTGCCGCTCGGACACGCCATCGGCAACGCGAACGAGGTGCGCGAGTCGGTCGAGGTGCTGGCCGGCGGCGGCCCCGCCGACGTGCGCGAGCTCACCCTCGCGCTCGCGCGCGAGATGCTCGCGCTCGCGGGGCTGCCCGACGCCGATGTCGAGGCCGCGCTCGACGACGGGCGCGCGATGGACGCCTGGCGCGCCACGATCCGCGCGCAGGGGGGCGATCCGGATGCTCCGCTGCCGGTCGCGCCCGAGCAGCACGTCGTGACGGCCGACCGCGACGGCGTGCTCGTCCGCCAGGAGGCGCTGCCGTTCGGCATCGCCGCGTGGCGGCTCGGCGCCGGCCGGGCCCGCAAGGAGGACCCGGTGCACCACGCCGCGGGCATCGACCTGCACGCCAAGCCCGGCGACGCCGTGCGGGCCGGCGAACCGCTGTTCACGCTGCACGCCGACGACTCGGCGCGCTTCGCGCGTGCGCTCGAGGCCGTCGAGGGCGCGTGGGCGATCGGCGACGCCGGCGACCCCGTCGAGGACGGCGGCCCGCTCGTCGCCGAGCGCATCGGGCGCTGACCTCGCTCCGCACACCGGCGTAGCACACGTCGGCGAACGGAATGCGGCCCGACCGAGGCATCCTGCTTCGAATTCACCCAGACGTTGCGCGAGGCCCGCCGGTATCGTTGAGTCGTGGAGAATCCGACGGAGTTCCGCCTCGAAGGCGACGGCATCGACCTCAGCACGCTGCCGAAGGTGTCGCTGCACGACCACCTCGACGGCGGCCTGCGGCCGCAGACTGTGCTCGAGCTCGCCGACGAGATCGGGCTCGAGGTGCCGGCCGACGACGCCGAATCGCTCGCGGCCTGGTTCGCCGAGCAGTCCGACTCGGGGTCCCTCGTCGAATACCTGAAGACGTTCGACCTCACCACCGCGGTGATGCAGACCCGTGAGGGGCTCACCCGCGTCGCGCGCGAGTTCGTGCACGATCTCGCCGCGGACGGCGTCGTGTACGGCGAGGTGCGCTGGGCGCCCGAGCAGCACCTCACGGGCGGGCTCAGCCTCGACGAGGTCGTCGAGGCGGTGCAGGCCGGGCTCGACGAGGGTGCCGACGAGGTGCGCAGCCAGGGTCGTCGCATCCGCACGGGGCAGCTCATCACCGCGATGCGGCACGCCGACCGCGGCCTCGAGATCGCCGAGCTCGCGGTGCGGCACCGCGATCGCGGGGTCGTCGGGTTCGACATCGCCGGCGCCGAGGCGGGGTTCCTGCCCAGTCGGCACCGCACCGCGTTCGACTACCTCGCGAGCCGGTTCTTCCCGGTGACCGTGCACGCGGGCGAGGCCGACGGGCTCGAGTCCATCCGCAGCGCCCTCATCGACGGGCGTGCGCTGCGGCTCGGGCACGGCGTCCGGCTCGCCGAAGACCTCGTGATCGACCGACAGGACGACGAGCACACCTACGTCACGCTCGGCCCGATCGCCCAGTGGGTGCGCGACCGCGAGATCGCCCTCGAACTGAGCCCGTCATCGAACCTGCAGACCGGCGCGATCGCGGCCTGGGGCGACGAGCTCATCGACCACCCGTTCGACCTGCTGTACCAGCTCGGCTTCCGGGTCACGGTGAACACCGACAACCGGCTGCAGTCGGGCACCTCGCTCACCCGCGAACTGGCGCTGCTCGCCGACGTCTTCGGCTACGGCCTCGACGACCTCGAAGTGTTCCAGCTCAACGCGGCTGCCGCGGCGTTCCTGCCGATCGACGATCGCGACGAACTCGTCGAGCAGATCGAAGACGGCTTCTCCGAAGCCTGAGAAGGCACCCGCACCCCGAACGGAATCCGATGCCCCTGCCACCCCTGCCCGATGAGGCCGTCGACATCAGCGCCGACGCCGGCGACTGGCGCGCCGCCGTGCGCGTCGCGGGTCGGGGGCTGGTGCGCTCGGGCGCCGCACGCGCCGAGTACACCGACCGCATGATCGCCGTCATCGAGGAGTTCGGGGCGTACGTCGTGATCGCACCCGGACTGGCACTGGCGCACGCGCGGCCCGGTGCCGATGTGCGGCGCGCCGGCCTGTCAGTCGCGACGCTCGCGACGCCGGTCGCGTTCGGGCACCCGCACAACGACCCGGTGCGGGTCGTCATCGGTCTCGCGGTCGCGAGCGCCGACGAGCACGTCACGGGCGTGGCGAGCCTCGCGAACGTGTTCAACGACCCCGCCGCGATCGGCCGGCTCACGGCGGCGACCTCCGCCGACGAGGTGCGCGCGGTGCTGGGCGCATCGGCGACCGGCGACGACGCGGATGCCTCGGAGGTCGCCCCGTGAGGATCATCGCCGTGTGCGGCGCCGGCATCGGCACCTCGGCCATCCTGAAGGTGAACGCCGAACGCGCGCTCGAACGGCTGGGGTTGCGTGCCGACGTGACGGCGAGCGACCTGGCCGGGGTGCGCGATGCCGCCGCCGATGCGCAGGTGGTGCTCACGTCCACCGAACTCGCCGCGGCGGTGCGCGAGGCGCTCGGCCGCAGCTACGCCGAGATCCTCGAGGTGACGAACTACTTCGACGTCGCCGAGATCTCCCGTGCCCTCGAGAAGTCGCTGGGCTGACCGGCCCCGACACCCCCCCGGGTCGGCCTCACCCGTACGCAATTCAGGTTCGCACGCGGCGTGTCGGCGGTCGACACGGCGTGTCGCCGCCGCGACACACCTCCGAACCTGAATTGCGTACCGCGAAACGCGGGGTCAGGCCACCAGAGCGCGCATGCCGGCGTCGAGCGCCGCGAGTGCGGCGTGGGCGGCGGCGCGGCGCTCGGCGACGGTGCCCGCGGTCGACACCGTGTCGAGGTACACCTTCAGCTTCGGCTCGGTGCCGCTCGGTCGCACCATGACGCGCGCGCCGCCGTCGAGCACGATGCGCAGCACGTCCGAGGGGGGCAGATCGCCGTAGCCGTGGGCGAGGTCGTCGATGCGCTCCACGCGCACGCCGCCGATCTCGGCGGGCGGCGTGGCACGCAGGCGAGCCATCACCTCGGCGATCTTCGTGAGGTCGGTGACGCGAATCGAGATCTGGCCCGAGGCGAAGCATCCGAACCGCTCGATGAATGTGTCGAGGTGGTCGGCGACGCTGCGGCCCTCGGCCTTCAACCGCGCCGCGAGCGAGAGGAACGCGAGCCCAGCCGAGATGCCGTCCTTGTCGCGCAGCGTGCCCGGGTTGACGAGGTAGCCGAGCGCCTCCTCGTAGCCGAACACCAGCCCGGGGGCGCGGGAGATCCACTTGAAGCCGGTCAGGGTGCCGCGGAACTCGAGATCGTACGCGCGGGCGATCGCTTCGAGACCGGGGGAGGAGACGATCGAGCAGGCAAGCGTGCCCTCGGCGCCGCCCTCGCCGCGGGCCGACGCGGTCGCGCGCTCCGCAGCCTGCCACCCGAGGATGAGGCCGACCTCGTTGCCGGTGAGCCGGCGGAAGCCCTCGGGCGCCGACGGGTCGGGGATCGCGATCGCGAGCCGGTCGGCGTCGGGGTCGTTCGCGATCACCAGGTCGGCGCCGACCTCGCGGGCGCGGGCGAACGAGAGGTCCATCGCGCCGGGCTCTTCGGGGTTCGGGAACGACACCGTCGGAAACGCCGGGTCGGGCGCGATCTGCTCGTCGACGAGCGCGGGCGCCGTGAACCCGGCCGCCTCGAGCACGCGCGACATGGTCTGCCAGCCCACGCCGTGCATCGCCGTGTACACGACGCGCGGCTGCGCGCCCGCGGCGGGCGGGGCATCCGCCACCTGCGCCGTGGCCGTGACGTACGCGTCGACGACGTCCTCGCCGGCGGTCTCGAAGGGGGCGCGCGGCAGTGCGTCGACCGTCGTGGTCGACGCCACCCGCAGGATGTGCGCGGCGATCTCGGCGTCGGCGGGCGACACGATCTGCGAGCCGTGGTCGTCACCGCCGAGGTAGACCTTGTAGCCGTTGTCGTTGGGCGGGTTGTGCGACGCCGTCACCATGACGCCCGCGCTCGCGCCGAGGTGGCGCACCGCGAACGCGAGCACCGGGGTCGGCAGCAGACGGGGCAGCAGCACGGCCCGCACGCCGGCTCCGGCCATCAGCTCGGCCGAGTCGCGTGCGAACACGTCGGAGTTCTTGCGGCCGTCGTAGCCGATGACGACCGACGGGGTCGCGCCGGGTTCGGCGCGCTCGAGGAGGTAGGCCGCCAGGCCCGCAGCGGCCTGCGACACGAGCACCCGGTTCATACGGTTCGGGCCCGCGGCGATCTCGCCGCGCAGACCCGCGGTGCCGAACGCGAGCCGGCCGTCGAAGCGGTCGGCGAGGTCGGCGGCGGCGGCCTGCGCGGCCGGGCCGTCGTCGCCGCGCGCCGCGTCGAGCAGCCCCTGCAGCTCGGCGCGGGTCTCGGGGTCGGGATCCTGCGCGAGCCACGCCTCGGCGCGGGCGGTGAGGTCGTCGTCGAGCCGGGTCATCCGCTGGTCCTCTCTCAAGCTCGTGCGCTCGGGCCGCAGCCGCTCAGATCGCGGCCACGACGTCGGCGAGCAGCCGCGAGATCACCGGTTCGGCGGCGCGGCCGGCCTCGATGACCTCCTCGTGGCTGAGCGGCGTGGTCTGGATGCCCGCCGCGAGATTGGTGATCAGCGAGAAGCCGAGCACCTCCATGCCGGCCTGGCGGGCGGCGATCGCCTCGAGCGCGGTCGACATGCCGACGATGTGGCCGCCGATCGTCTTCGCCATCCGCACCTCGGCCGGGGTCTCGTAGTGCGGCCCGCGGAACTGCACGTACACGCCCTCGTCGAGCTCGGGCGCGAGACCCTTCGCGATCGCGCGCAGCCGCGACGAGTACAGGTCGGTGAGGTCGATGAAGGTCGCGCCCTCGAGCGGCGAATCGGCGGTGAGGTTGATGTGGTCGCTGATCAGCACCGGGGTGCCCGGCTTCCAGTGCGGCTTGATGCCGCCGGCCCCGTTGGTCAGGATCATCACGGATGCCCCGGTCGCCGCCGCCGTGCGCACCGAGTGCACCACCCGGCGCACGCCGTGGCCCTCGTAGTAGTGCGTGCGGGCGCCGATGACGAGCGCCCGCTTGCCGTTCGGCAGCAGCACCGAGCGCAGCGTGCCGACGTGCCCCTCGAGCGCCGGCTTCGAGAACCCGGGCACCTCGGTGGCCGGGATCGTGTGCGTCGTCTCGCCGATCAGCTCGGCGGCGCGGCCCCACCCCGAGCCGAGGGTCAGCGCGAGGTCGTGGTGCTCGACGCCGGTGAGCTCGGCGATGCGCGCCGCGGCGTCGCGAGCCACCTCGAACGGGTCGGCGGCGGGGTCGTCGAGCGGGTTCAGCTGAGGCATCCCACCATGGTAGTGAGGCGAACCGGATGCCGCGCCTCGCGCGTGCCGCCCGCCCGAGCCTGCGCAGGCGAGCGGGGCGGGCGTGCGCATCCGAGCGCAGCGCGTGCTCGTATGCGGGGGAGCGCGGATGAGAGAATCGAAGCCATGGCCTACGAGTTCGAGCGCACGCAGAGAATCGCCGTCCTCGGAGGGGGGCCCGGCGGGTACGAAGCGGCCCTCGCCGGCGCGCAACTCGGTGCCGAGGTCACCCTCATCGAGCGGGCCGGCGTCGGCGGTTCGGCGGTGCTCACCGACGTGGTGCCGTCGAAGTCGCTCATCGCGACCGCCGAGGCGTCGAACGCCGTCAAAGAGGCGGCCGACCTCGGCGTGCAGTTCTACGCGAAGGGCGACCACGAGAAGGCGGTGAAGCCGAAGGTCGCGATCAACCTCGCCGCCGTCAACAAGCGGCTGCTCGGGCTCGCCGCCCAGCAGTCCGACGACATGCGGCACAACCTCATCGACGCGGGCGTGCACCTCGTGCAGGGCGAGGGCCGGCTCGACGGACCGAACGCCGTGATCGTGTCGACCGCGAAGGGCGGCACCGACTTCGACCGCATCGAGGCCGACACGCTCGTGATCTCGGTCGGCGCATCGCCGCGCATCCTGCCGACCGCCGTGCCCGACGGCGAACGCATCCTCACGTGGACGCAGCTCTATCACCTGCAGCAGGTGCCCGAGCACCTCATCGTCGTCGGCTCGGGCGTGACGGGGGCCGAGTTCGCCTCCGCGTACCGGGCGCTCGGCGCGAAGGTCACGCTCATCTCGAGCCGAGACCAGGTGCTGCCCGGTGAGGATCAGGACGCGGCATCCGTCATCGAGAAGGTCTTCACCCGCAACGGGATGAAGGTGCTCAACCGGTCGCGTGCCGAGTCGGTCGTGCGCGACGGCGACGAGGTCGTCGCGACCCTCACCGACGGGCGCGAGGTCCGCGGATCGCACTGCCTGATGGCGGTCGGCTCGGTGCCGAACACCGCCGACATCGGGCTCGAGCAGGCCGGTGTGCAGCTCGCCGAGTCGGGGCACATCCGCGTCAACCGGGTCGCGCGCACGTCCATCCCGAACATCTACGCCGCGGGCGACTGCACGACGTTCCTCCCGCTCGCCTCGGTCGCCTCGATGCAGGGGCGCACCGCCGTGTTCCACGCCATGGGCGACATCGTGAACCCGCCCGAGAACCGCAACATCACCTCGAACATCTTCACCCAGCCCGAGATCGCCACGATCGGCTGGACGCAGAAGGAGATCGAAGACGGCGTCGTGCCCGGCGTCGTCTACAAGCTGCCGCTCTCGTCGAACCCGCGCGCGAAGATGATGGGCATCCGCGAGGGGTTCGTGAAGCTCTTCGCCTCGAACGGGTCGGGGGCGATCATCGGCGGCGTCATCGTCGCGCCCAAGGCGTCCGAGCTGGTGTTCCCGCTCGCGCTCGCCGTCGAGCACCGGCTCACGGTCGACCAGTTCGCCGAGGCGTTCCCGGTGTACCCGTCGCTGTCGGGGTCGCTCACGGATGCGGCGCGGGCCATGCACGTGGTTCGATGAGGTGAGCGACGCGGCTTCGCGCCGCGTACAGCGGATGGCGCGGGGGCGCCGCAGTCCGTCAGGGGGATGCCATGAATCTGCGAGTGAAGTCCGTCGAGGCATCCATCGCCGATGCCGCCGATGAGGAACGCAACCTGAAACGCTCCCTCGGCACCTGGGATCTCGCCCTCATGGGCATCGCGGTCGCGGTCGGCGCCGGCATCTTCTCGGTCGGGGCGCAAGCGGCGGCGAACTTCGCGGGCCCCAGCGTGATCCTCTCGTTCATCCTCGCCGCGGTCACGTGCGGGCTCGCGATCATGTGCTACGCCGAATTCGCCTCGACGGTGCCCGTCGCGGGCAGCGCGTACACGTTCACGTACGCGACCATGGGCGAACTGCTCGCCTGGATCATCGGGTGGGACCTCATCCTCGAACTGTTCACCGCCGCCGCGGTGCTCGCGAAGTACTGGGGCGTGTACCTGAGCGAGGCGCTGCTCGCGTTCGACGTGCCGTTGCCCGCGACGTTCGAGGTCGGCGGTGTGTCGATCAGCTGGCCCGCCTTCCTCATCGTCGCGATCTTCACCGTGCTGCTGGTGGCCGGCACGAAGCTCACCGCCCGGGTCGGCGCGGTGTTCACGCTCATCAAGGTCGGCATCGTGCTGTTCGTGATCGTCGTCGGCTTCTTCTTCGTGAAGGCCGCGAACTTCACCCCGTTCATCCCCGAGGCGGTGCCGACCGAGGGCGGAGCATCCGATGCCTGGACCCAGTCCCTGTTCGCGTGGATGACCGGTGCGGCACCCGCGCAGTACGGGGTGTTCGGCATGCTGGCCGCGGCATCCCTCGTGTTCTTCGCCTTCATCGGCTTCGACGTGGTCGCGACCAGCGCCGAGGAGGTGCGCGACCCGCAGAAGCGACTGCCGCGCGGCATCTTCCTCGGCCTCGGTATCGTCACGCTGCTGTACGTGCTGGTGTCGATCGTGATGACCGGCATGGTGTCGTACCGCGACCTCGCCGCCGAGGAGAGCCCGTCGCTGGCGACCGCGTTCCGGCTGCTCGATCAGGACTGGGCGTCCGCCGTGATCTCGTTCGGTGCGCTCGCGGGGCTCACGACCGTGATCATGGTGATCCTGCTCGGGCTCGCCCGCATCGTGTTCGCGCTCAGCCGCGACGGGCTGCTGCCGCGGTGGCTCTCCAAGACCACGGCGCACACCAAGACGCCGGCCCGCGTGCAGATCATCGCCGGCGCCCTCGTGGCCGTCGTGGCGGCGTTCACCGACGTCGGCCTGCTCGAGGAGATGATCAACATCGGCACGCTGTCGGCGTTCGTGCTGGTGTCGCTCGGCATCATCGTGCTGCGGCGCACCCGACCCGACCTGCCCCGCGGATTCCGGGTGCCGTGGTCGCCGTTCCTGCCCATCCTGTCGGCGGTGCTCTGCGTCTGGCTGATGCTGAACCTCACGACCCTCACCTGGGTGCGGTTCGCGGTGTGGCTCGTGATCGGCATGGCGATCTACCTGCTCTACGGTCGTCGCCGGTCGCGACTGGCGGGCGAACAGGTGAGCGAGGTCGAGCTGCCGACCGCGCAGGGCGCCGAATAGGGCATCCGGATGCCTCGGGCGGACACTCGGCGTCACGCTCGGCAACATCCGCGCGGAGCCTCGAGCGCCTGCCTAGGCTCCAGCTGTGACCGTCACCGAACCGATCGTCCACACCGGCGGGCAACCCAGGCCCGGCGGGCAACCCGAGCTGCAGCGCATCATCCTCGACTGGTTCATTCCGCTGACCGGCGATTCCCGCACCGACCTCAGCCAGGGTTCGGCGATGACCTACTCCGGCCAGTCCGCGGCGAGCCCGACGCGCGCACCCGACATCGGGTACCTCGCGCAGATCGCCCGCGCCGTCGAACACCTCGGTTACCACGCCGTGCTCATCCCGACCGGCGGGCGCAGCGAGGAGAGCTGGACGGTCACCTCGGCGCTCACCCAGCACACGCGCGAACTCGACTTCCTCGTCGCGTTCCGGCCGGGGCTCGTCTCGCCGACGCTGCAGGCCGAGATCGCCGCCACGTTCCAGCGCGTGAGCGGCGACCGGCTCCGGGTGAACGTGGTGGTCGGCGGCGACGACGCCGAACAGCGCAGCTACGGCGACCGCATCGGCAAGGACGACCGGTATCGGCGCGCCGCCGAGTACCTCTCCATCGTGCGCCGGCTGTGGAGCGGTGCGCGCGTCGACCACGCCGGCGAGTTCTACACGATCGAGGGCGCGCAGTTGCCGCGCCTCGACCGCGTGCCCGAGATCTACCTCGGCGGCTCGTCGGAGGCCGCGATCGAGGTCGCCGCCGAGCACGCCGACGTCTACCTGAGCTGGGGGGAGCCGCCGGCGCAGGCGGGCGCGAAGATCGACCGGGTGCGGGCGCGGGCCGCCGAGCTCGGGCGAACCCTGCGCTACGGCGTTCGGCTGCACGTCATCGCGCGACCGACGAGCGAGGAGGCCTGGCGCATCGCCGATGAGCTCGTCGCCGGGCTCGATCCCGAGGTGGTCGCCGCGGCGCGGGCGTCGTTCCTGGCGTCGGCGTCGGTCGGCCAACGCCGCCAGGCCGAACTCGTCGGCGGGGGGCTGCGGCGCGAGGACCTCGAGATCGTGCCGGGGCTGTGGGCCGGCGTCGGGCTGGTGCGCGGCGGAGCGGGCACCGCGCTCGTCGGCAGCTTCGAGGAGGTGGCCCGGCTCATCCGCGAGTACCGCGCGGCGGGATTCGTCGAGTTCGTGCTCTCGGGCTACCCGCACCTCGAGGAGGCGTACTGGTTCGCCGAGGGTGTGGCGCCGCTGCTGGAGCTCGAGCCCCGCTGAGCGACGCGCCCGGGTGGGCGCGCGGTCGCGTGCGCGCGCGGTCGCGTGGGCGCGTGGTCGCGTGGGCGCGCTCAGGCGGCCGGCGCGTCCGCGATCGACAGCAGCAGGTGACCGCTCGAGACGGTGAGGCCGGTCTCGGCGTTGATCGTGCCGACCACGCCGTCCTTGTGGGCGGTGATGGGCTGCTCCATCTTCATCGCCTCGAGCACGAGGATGAGGTCGCCCTTGACGACCTTGTCGCCCTCGGCGACGGCGACCTTCACGACCGTCGCCTGCATGGGCGCCGTGACGGCGTCGCCGGTCGCGGTGTCGACCGCGTGCGACGCGGCGCGGCGACGCGGGGCGGTGCCGAGGGTCACGGGACGCGGCCCGCCCGAGAGCTTCTTCGGCAGGCTCACCTCGATGCGCTTGCCGGCGACCTCGACCACGACCGACTCGCGGGCCTGCGGCCCCTTGGTCTCTTCGAGCTCGCCCGTCCACGGCTCGATCGTGTTGTCGTACTCGGTCTCGATCCAACGGGTGTGCACCGAGAACGGCTCGTCGCCCTCGGGGGCGAACGCGGGCTGGTTCACGACATCGCGGTGGAACGGCAGCACCGTCGGCAGGCCGGCGACCTCGAACTCGTCGAGCGCGCGTCGGGCTCGGGCGAGCGCATCCTGACGGGACGACCCCGTGACGATGAGCTTGGCGAGCAGCGAGTCGAACGCGCCCGAGATCTCGTCGCCGGTGGTGACGCCCGAGTCGACGCGCACGCCGGGGCCGCCGGGGAACCGCAGCACGTGCACGGGGCCGGGGGAGGGCAGGAAGTTGCGGCCCGGGTCCTCCCCGTTGATGCGGAACTCGAACGAGTGCCCGCTGACGACGGGGTCGGGGTAGTCGAGCACGCCGCCCTCGGCGAGGCGGAACTGCTCGCGCACCAGGTCGAGCCCGGTGACCTCTTCGGAGACGGGGTGCTCGACCTGCAGGCGGGTGTTCACCTCGAGGAACGAGACCGTGCCGTCCTGCCCGATGAGGAACTCGCAGGTGCCGGCGCCGACGTACCCGACCTCGCGCAGGATCGCCTTCGACGACGTGTACAGCGCGTCGCGCTGGGCGTCGGTGAGGAACGGCGCGGGCGCCTCTTCGACGAGCTTCTGGTGGCGGCGCTGCAGCGAGCAGTCGCGGGTCGAGACGACGACGACGTTGCCGTGCGCGTCGGCGAGGCACTGGGTCTCGACGTGGCGCGGCTTGTCGAGGTACTTCTCGACGAAGCACTCGCCGCGGCCGAAGGCGGCGACGGCCTCACGGGTGGCGGAGTCGAAGAGCTCGGCGACCTCGTCGCGGGTACGGGCGACCTTGAGGCCTCGCCCGCCGCCGCCGAACGCGGCCTTGATCGCCACGGGCAGACCGTGCTCGTCGACGAACTCGAGCACCTCCGAGGCATCCGCGACGGGATTGAGGGTGCCGGGCGCGAGCGGCGCACCCACCTTCTCGGCCACGTGCCGGGCCGAGACCTTGTCGCCGAGGCGTTCGATCGCCTCGGGCGACGGGCCGATCCAGATGAGGCCGGCGTCGATGATCGCGCGCGCGAAGTCGGCGTTCTCGGCGAGGAACCCGTAGCCGGGGTGCACGGCGTCGGCCCCCGAGCGGCGGGCGACCGAGAGCAGCTTGTCGATGACGAGGTAGGTCTCGGCGCTGGTCGAGCCGTCGAGGGCGTACGCCTCGTCGGCGAGCTTCGCGTGCCGGGCGTCGCGGTCCTGGTCGGCGTAGACGGCGACCGAGGAGATGCCGGCGTCCCGAGCGGCCCGGATGACACGAACGGCGATCTCGCCCCGGTTGGCGATCAGGACCTTGGTGATGCGCGGCATATCTCAAGGCTATTCAGATGCGCGCAACCGCCTTTGGGTGACCTCCACAAAAAGACCTCCAGAACTCGTATCAGGGTCGACAAGGGTTCGGATGCCCCGGATCGGTCAGCCGACCCGGTTCCAGAGGCTCGTCCACGTGCCGCCGAGCTCGCGCACCAGTTCGCGCAGCGTCGACAGGCTGAGGCCGACCACCGTCGACGGGTCGCCGTCGACGCGCCGGATGAACGGGCCGCCGAGGCTGTCGATCGTGAACGCGCCGGCCACCGCGAGCGGTTCCCCGGTCGCGATGTAGGCGTCGATCTCGGTGTCGTCGAGTTCGG
This sequence comes from Agromyces larvae, assembly GCF_022811705.1. Lineage (NCBI taxonomy): Bacteria > Bacillati > Actinomycetota > Actinomycetes > Micrococcales > Microbacteriaceae > Agromyces > Agromyces larvae. Next base: position 309,640 of record NZ_CP094528.1, read on the forward strand.
CGAAGGTGACGGATGCCGCATCCGGCCGCCCGATCGCGGCACCGGGCCGCCCGCCCCGATGGTCGATCAGCCAGTGCCCGCTCCAGAGCAGCCCGGTGCGCCCGTGCTGCGCCGCCCACCGTTCGCGGGCGACCTCGGGGCGGTGCGGCTTGCCGTGCAGCGCGCCGTCGACGAGGAACGCCGAATCGCCGCCGAGCACGAACCCGTCGATCGGCTCGCCGCCTGGGCGGGATCCGAGGATCGCCTCGGCCTTCGCCCGGGCCAGCAGCTGCACGAGCGCCGGCGCGTCGAGCGGACCGTGCTCGGCCTCGTGCTCGGCGACGAGCGCCTCCTCGTCGACGCCGGGCGACACGGTCACCGGCTCGATGCCGGCCTGGCGCAGCAGCTGGAGGCGGGCGGGAGACGTCGAGGCGAGGTACAGGCGCATGCCCCCATCCTGCCGCGCACCCGCCCGCCCCCGCCCGCCCCCTCCGCCATGTACGCAATTCAGGTGCGGAGGTGTGTCGGCCGGCGTGTCGCGGCACTGAATGGCCGACACGCCGTGCGCGCTCCTGAATTGCGTACATGGCTGGACTGGGTACTTGACGGGGCGGAGGGGGCGGGGCGGGGTGCGAGCGGGCAGGATGGAAGGATGGCCCGCCCCTCCCGCCACCGCACGTCCAGCCCCACGGGTGCCAAGCGCACCGCGCACCCGCGGCGCCGCACGCCCGCGGCCCCGGTCGCCGGCCCCGAGCTCGAGCTCGACGTCGAGCGCATCGCGCACGGCGGCGTCGCGGTCGCCCGGCACGAGGGGCGCGTCGTGTTCGTCGCCGACGCGATCCCTGGCGAACGCGTCCGCGCGCAGGTGACCGACGCGAGCCGCGACCGGTTCTGGCGGGCCGAGACCCTCGAGGTGCTCGACGCGTCGCCCGACCGCCGCGAGCACGTGTGGGCCGAGGCATCCGTCGACCGCGCGCCCGAGCAGCGGGCGGGCGGGGCCGAGTTCGGCCACATCCGGATGCACCGCCAGCGCGCCCTGAAGGCGGAGGTGCTGCAGGACGCCCTCGCGCGCATGGCGGGCGAGCAGCGCGAGGTGGTGGTCGTGGCCGTCGACGACGCGCTCGCCCCCGGCGTCGACGTCGAGGCGGGCACCGGGTGGCGCACCCGGGTCCGCCTGCACGTCGACGACGAGGGCCGGGTCGGCCCGTACGCGGCGCGCAGCCACCGGGTCGTTCCGGTCGCTAGCCTGCCGCTCGCGGCGACCGCTCTGCAGGGCATCGCGCCGCTCGGCACCCGCTTCGACGGGGCGGTCGAGTCGGTCGAGCTCGTCGCGCCGACCGGGGGCGGAGCATCCGTCGTCGTGCGCCGGGCGGGCGATCCGCGCGAGGCCGCACCCGAGATCGTCGAACTGGTCGGCGATCGGCGATTCCGGCTCGCGCGCGATGGGTTCTGGCAGGTGCACCGCGGCGCCGCGGCGACCCTCACCCGGGCCGTGCAGCAGGCGATCGACCCCGACCGGTTCGACCTCGCCGCCGAGCACCTCGACCTCTACGGCGGCGTGGGCCTGCTCGCCGCCGCCGTCGGCGATCGGTTCGGGTCGACGCTGCGCATCACCTCCGTCGAGGCCGACGCGCGCGCGACCGAGCACGCCGGCGCGAACCTCGCCGACTTCGTGGGCGCCCGGGCGGTGACGGCGCGAGTCGACCGGTTCCTCACCGAACTCGGGCGATCGGATGCGTCGCGGAGCATCCGCGGCGGCACGATCGTGCTGGACCCGCCGCGCTCGGGCGCCGGACGCGACGTCGTCGCCGGGGTGGCCGCGCTGCACCCCGCGCAGGTGGTCTACGTCGCGTGCGATCCGGTTGCGCTCGCGCGCGACGTCGCGACCTTCCGCGATCTCGGCTACGGGCTCGAGGAACTGCGCGCATTCGACCTGTTCCCGAACACGCACCACGTCGAGGCCGTCGCGCGGCTGAGCGCTATCGTGTGAGGACAGCGGAGGGGGCGGCAGTGGGGCAGGCGCAGCACGACGGGCCGACGACGGTCGCGATCGTCGACGACCACGAAGCGGTGCGGCTCGGGTTGCGGGCCGCGTGCCGCGACGCGGGCTACGAGGTCGTCACCGAGGCTGCGGGGGTGCCCGAACTGCTCGACGCGCTGGGCCTGGACCGGGTCGACGTCGTGGTGCTCGACCTGTCGCTCGGCGACGGCCGCAGCGTCACCGACAACGTCCGCGCCGTGCTGGCCACGGGCAGCGGGGTGCTGGTGCACAGCATCGCCGACCGGGTCGCCGCCGTGCGCGAGGCGTTGGCGGCGGGCGCCGCGGGCGTCATCCCGAAGTCGTCGCCGATGTCCGCCGTGATCGGCGCGATCGCGGTCGTGGCTCGCGGCGACGTGCTGAACAACGTGGAATGGGCGAGCGCGATCGAGGCCGACCGCGACTTCGCGAAGGCGGCGCTGGGGCGGCGCGAGCGCGACGTGCTGCACCTGTACGCGTCGGGCCTGCCGCTGAAGCTGGTCGCACAGCAGCTCGGCATCGCGCACTCGACGGCACGCGAATACCTCGACCGCATCCGGCAGAAGTACATCGAGGTCGGCCGCCCGGCGCCGACCAAGGTCGACCTGCTGCGCCGCGCCGTCGAGGACGGCATCCTGCCGGGGCTCGACGAAGCCGGAGATGCCCGGCGCTGACGGGCGCCTCGCGCGCCCCGCGGACGCGCGCCGTGCGGTGAGCGGCGCACGGGTCGAGACCATCACCGGTCGCGCCCTCGGGGCCGCGGCGATCGTCTTCTCGCTGCAGACCGTGCCCGCGGTGATCGCGCAGGCCGAGGCCCTCGTCCAGGGCGCGGCCGCCGCGCTCGGCGCGGTGATGTACGGTGCGGCCGTCGCGCTCGCGGTCGCGATGATCGCCCGGATCGCCGAACGCATCACCGCCGTGGTCTACGCCGTCGCGTACGCCGCGGCGCTGGTGGCGTGGCCGTTCCTCGTCGAGCACCCGGTCGCGCTCGACGGGCAGGCGCCGTGGCTGTACTACCTCATGACGGTCGCCACGACCGCGGTCGTCTTCGCGATGCCGATCGGCGCCGCCGTCGGGTACACGATCGTCGCGCCGGTCCTCTACGGCGTGGTGCGCCTGCAACCGCAGGGCGGTTCGGCGGATCCGTTCACCGCTGCGTTCGAGACCGGCTACTCGATCGTGCTCGGCATGGTGGTCCTCGTCATCGTCGCGATGCTGCGGCACGCCGCGGCGGGCGTCGATGCCGCGCAGGAGGCCGCGCTCGCGCGGTACGACATCGCGGCCCGGCAGCATGCGAACGAGATCGAACGGGTGCGGACCGACGCGCTGGTGCACGACAGCGTGCTCACGACGCTGCTCGCCGCGGCGGCCGCGGGCACCTCCGACGAGCAGCAGCTCGCCGCCCGGATGGCCCGCGATGCCGTCGCCCGGCTCCGCGAGGCCGGAACGTCCGCTGCCGAACCCGACGCCAGCATCGAGCTGAACGTTCTGGTGCGCCGGTTGCGTGCCGCCCTCACGACCTTCGCGACCCCGTTCACGGTGCGCGTCGTCAACGCCGGCGGCGTCGAGCTCACCGTTGAGGCGGTCGAAGCGCTCTATTCGGCCGCGGTGCAGGCGATGGTGAACAGCCTCCAGCACGCCGACGACGGCACGCGCCCGACGCGGCGGGAGCTGCGGATCCGCGGGGTGCGCGCGACCGGCTGCGTCATCGAGATCGCCGACACCGGCATCGGGTTCGATCCGGCGATGGTGCCGACGGAGCGGCTCGGGTTGCGCGTCTCGATCGAGGAGCGGCTCGCCGGCGCCGGCGGCCGTGCGACGATCGCGTCCAGACCGGGCCACGGCACGACGGTCACGCTGGTCTGGCCCGAGGGGGTGGATCGCGCGTGATCGCCATCTCGCGCTGGCTGCTGCTCGCCCTGGGCGCCGCGTTCTCGATGTTCCACGTCGTGCTCGGTCTGAGCTCGCTCGGCGTGCCTCACCGGCCGTGGCCGACGCTCGCCGCGTTGGGGCTGTACGCCGCCGCGACGGTGCTCAGCCTCTGGCCCACCGGGCGGGTGCGGATGCCCGACTGGCTGGCCGCGTTCGACCTGGTCGTCGCCATCGCGGTGCCGGTGCTGGTCACCACGCAGCTCGACCCCGACGCCGACAACGGGTTCGCGACCTGGTATGTGGCCGCGGTGGGCACGCTCATGACGATCGTCGCGGCCCGCCGCCAGCTCGTCATGGCGTGGATCGGCGTGGGGGCGCTCGCGTTGCAGACGCTGCTGTGGGCCGGGTTCGCGGCGCTCGGCAGCCTGGGGGTGGTGGGCAGCATCGTGTGGGTCGCCATCGCGCACGCGCTCACCGTCGCCCTGGCGTCGGCGGCGCGGGCGGCGCGGCGCTACGGCCAGGCCGAGCGGGAGGCGGCCGCGTGGCAGGCGGCGCAGGATGCGCACCTGTTCGAGGGCCGGATGCGACTGGCGCAGACGAGTCGCATCGCCTCGCCGATGCTGCGGCGCATCGCCGATCAGGGCGGTGTGCTCACCGAGCAGCAGCGACGCGAGTGCCGGATGCTCGAGGCCGCGATCCGGGACGAGATCCGCGGCCGGATGCTGCTCACCGACGTCGTGCGCGTCGAGGTGCAGCGGGCACGCGAACGCGGTATCACGGTGACCCTCCTCGACGAGGGCGGCATCGACGAGCTCGACGAACCGGCCCGCGACCGGGTGCTGTCCCGGCTGGCCGAGGCGATCGCCCGGTCGACCGCCGACCGCATCATCGTGCGCACGGCGGCGGAGGGCTCGCCGGTGGCGGTCACGGTGGTGGGCCTGCGCGGGAGCGGGGACCCGGCCGCGCACGACGACGACGATGCGGAGGTCGAGCTCTGGCTCGAGATCCCGCGTGCCGTCGACGACTGATCCTCGCGGCCCCGGCCGACGGGCAGGGCACGAGGACGTGCCGCCGAGGCATCCGGGGTGGGCCATCGGGGGGGTTATAGGCAAGAACGTGTGGATGGGATCTTGATCTCGCGGCGGAATCACGCGGCAGCACGAGTATTGTCATGGTCCGCGACCCTTAGTCGTGAACCATCCCTCGAATCAGACGCGCTGCATGGTATGCGGATCGTTGCTCGTGAAGAACGGGACGACCGCGGCCGGAACGCAGCGGTGGCGGTGCCGGGACTGCGGGGCCTCCTCCGTACGGCGACGTCCGGATGTCACCAGACGTGAGCAGTTACGCCGGTTCCTGACCTGGCTGACGGGCAAAGCATCTCAGGCCGAGCTCGGCGGCGGTACTGGACGTTCCTTCCGTCACGACACCGCCTGGTGCTGGGACCTTCAACCCCGCATGCCGATCACCGGTGAAGTCCATGACGCGGTCCTCGTCGACGGCGTCTGGGTCGGGTCCTGGTGCCTCCTGATCGCGCAATCCTCGACCGGGACCGTGATCGCCTGGCAATGGGCCGCAAGCGAGTCCACTGCCGCGTGGGAAGCCCTGTTCACCCAGATCCCACCACCGACCGTGGTCGTCACCGATGGGGGCTCCGGGATCCGTTCCGCACTCGCGCGAACCTGGCCAGACACCAAGGTCCAACGCTGTATCTTCCACCTGCAGATGAACGTGACCCGCGAACTCACACGCAAACCACGCCTGCACGCCGGCAAAGCACTCCGACAGATCGCGCTCGCCCTGACCGATGTCCACACGGTCGATGACGCGATCACCTGGCGGCTCACGCTCGAAGCCTGGTGGCAGAAATACGGGCACCTCACCCGAGAACGCAGCATGTACGACAACGGCCAGTTCGGGTACACCCATCACCGGCTCCGCAAAGCCTGGGTGATCCTGCACCGCGCCGCGCAAGCCGGACACATCTTCACCAACCTCGAGCACGGCAACCCAAGAGCAACCTCACGCTTGGAAGGCCTGAACTCCCAGATCCGCAACCTCCTCCGCCACCACCGCGGCATGCCGATCGAACACCGCCGAAGGGCCGCCGAATGGTTCCTGCTCCTCCACGAGATCCCCATCGATCAAGCACACAAGCACGCCCACCAGCCCGCACCGAAACACGTCGAACCACCGACAGAAGACCCCATCGGACCCGCACTCTACGACACCGCCCTGAGCGCCGAAGAAGGCCTCTGGACCCGCTCAGGATGGGCAGGCAGAACATGACACGCCCGACACCATCCACACGTTCTTGCCTATAAGCCCCATCGGGGTCACGGCCGCCGGGCATGAGGAAGGGGCCGGTCGATACGACCGGCCCCTTCAAGCTCGAGTCACGATGACAACCCGAATATCACCCTGACTCGCCCCCAACCGGTCATCGGTTACCCGACCGACGACCGTGGCGGCTCCGATGAGGAGCCTGCATGACTATGCTGCCCCCCATCGGGGGCCTTGCCAAGTCGGTGTTTCGGGGGACAATGGCGGACACCCTCAGCGCCCCCAGCCGACCCATCGCCCGGGACCCCGCTCGAACGGCCGGCGGTGCGGCCGCGCGGCGCGCACCCAGCCGTCGGTTGGCCCGGTCGGCGCCGGCGGCTGATCCCGCTGCGCGGCGATCGCGGCGAGCACGACCGCGGTGGCCGCCGCGGCTTCGTCGTCGGACACGCCGCGGGTGCGGATCCGCAGGTCGACGGTGGGCTCGTCCTCGGTCACAGCGGGATGTTCCCGTGCTTCTTGGGCGGCAGACTCGCGCGCTTGGTGCGCAGCGTGCGCAACGCCTTCACGATCGCCACGCGCGTCGCCGCCGGCTCGATGACCCCGTCGAGCTCGCCGCGCTCGGCCGCCAGGAACGGGGATGCCACGTTGTACGTGTACTCGTTGGCCAGCTGCGTGCGCACGGCCGCGACATCCTCGCCGGCCTCCTCGGCGCGCTTCAGCTCGGCGCGGTAGAGGATGTTGACCGCGCCCTGACCACCCATGACGGCGATCTCGGCCGTCGGCCAGGCCAGGTTGATGTCGGCGCCGAGCTGCTTCGACCCCATCACGATGTACGCGCCGCCGTAGGCCTTGCGGGTGATGACGGTGACCAGCGGCACGGTGGCCTCGGCGTACGCGTAGAGCAGCTTCGCGCCGCGGCGGATGACGCCCGTCCACTCCTGATCGGTGCCGGGCAGGTAGCCCGGGACATCCACCAGGGTGACGATCGGCAGGCCGAACGCGTCGCAGAACCGCACGAACCTGGCCGCCTTCTCGCCCGCGGCGATGTTCAGCGTGCCCGCCATCTGATTGGGCTGGTTCGCGATGATGCCGACCGAGCGCCCCTCGATGCGGGCGAAGCCGATGAGGATGTTCGGTGCGAACAGCGGCTGCACCTCGAGGAAGTCGCCGTGGTCGACGACCCCGGCGATGACCTGGTGCATGTCGTACGGCTGGTTCGGCGAGTCGGGGATGACCGTGTTCAGCCGGTGGTCGGCATCGGTGATCTCGAGCTCGACGTCGGCGTCGTACACCGGCGACTCGCTCATGTTGTTGTCGGGCAGGAACGAGACGAGGGTGCGCGCGTAGTCGAGCGCGTCGTCCTCGTCGCTGGCGAGGTAGTGCGCGACGCCCGAGACGGTGTTGTGGGTGAGCGCGCCGCCGAGCTCTTCGAACCCGACCTCCTCGCCCGTGACCGTCTTGATGACATCGGGGCCGGTGACGAACATGTGGCTCGACTTGTCGACCATGATGACGAAGTCGGTGAGGGCGGGGGAGTACACCGCACCGCCCGCGGCCGGGCCCATCACGATCGAGATCTGCGGGATGACGCCCGACGCCTGCGTGTTGCGGCGGAAGATCTCGCCGTACTTGCCGAGCGCGACCACGCCCTCCTGGATGCGCGCGCCGCCCGAGTCGAGGATGCCGATGATCGGCACGCCGGTCTTCAGCGCGAGGTCCATCACCTTGATGATCTTCTCGCCGGCCACCTCGCCGAGCGAGCCGCCGAAGGTCGTGAAGTCCTGCGAGTACACCGCGACCTGTCGGCCGTGGATGGTGCCGGTGCCCGTGACGACCGAGTCGCCGTACGGGCGCTTCTCCTCCATGCCGAACGCGTGGGTGCGGTGGCGCACGAACTCGTCGAGCTCGACGAACGACCCCGGATCGAGCAGGCCCTCGATGCGCTCGCGGGCGGTGAGCTTGCCCTTCGCGTGCTGCTTCACCTGCGCTGCTTCGCCCGCAGCCGTCACCGCATGGTGGTAGCGGTGCTTCAAGTCGGCGAGTTTGCCCGCGGTCGTGGTGAGGTCTGGGCCGTCGGTGGTCGCTTCGGTCACGCGGTTCACTCTACCGGCGGGCTTTGCGGCGGCTTCGTTGACGGTTTCCTACAAATCCCGACCGGATACTAGCCTGAATCCGACACGCATCCGGAGGTGCACATGGAGTGGGGCAGGTCGCGCGCGCAGGTCGGGCGGTTCGAGTTCCTCGAGCAGGCGACGTCGACGAACGACGTGCTCCGCGAGGCGGCGACGGGACCCGAGGCCGTGGACTGGCCGCACGGCGCCGTCGTCGTCACCGACGACCAGACCGCCGGCCGCGGCCGGCTCGGGCGCACCTGGCTCGCACCGACCGGCAAGACCCTCGCGATCTCGGTGCTGCTGCGCCCCGCGCGACGCGACGGACGGCCGCTCGACGCGGCATCCCTCGGTTGGCTGCCGCTCATCGCCGGGCTCGCGATGACCGAGGCGGTCGAGCGGGCGGTCGGGCGCGCCGGACTCGCTGAGCCTTCCGGGCTCACTGAGCCTTCCGGGCTCGCTGAGCCGGTCGGGCTCGCTGAGCCGGTCGGGCTCGCTGAGCCTGTCGAAGCGAAGCACCCTTCGACGGGCTCAGGGAGCTTCCCTTCGACGGGCTCAGGGAGCACTGCTTCGACCGTGGAGGACGACGGCCCCGGCCTCGTCGAGGTCGAACTCAAATGGCCGAACGACGTGTTGATCTCGGGATACAAGGTCTGCGGCATCCTCACCGAACTCCTGCCCGGCGGGGACGCGGTCGTCGTCGGCGCCGGCCTCAACCTCACCCTCGACGAGCACGACCTGCCCACGCTCACCTCGACCTCGCTGCTGCTGGCGACCGGCCGCCGGCCCGACGCCGATGCGGTGCTCGCCGACTACCTCGGCACCCTGCTCGCCGCGGTCGACGAGTTCCTCGCCGCCGACGGCGACGCGACCGCGAGCGGGCTCGCCGACCGCATCGCGCAGCGCTGCGGCACGATCGGCGCCGACGTGCGTGTCGAACTGCCCGGCGGGGGCGAACTGCTCGGCACCGCCGAGCGCCTCGACCGCGACGGGCGTCTCGTCGTCCGTGACCGCGAGTCGGGTGAACCGCAGGCTGTCGGGGCGGGGGACGTGACCCACCTGCGGTATTAATGGGCGTATGAGCCGCCCTCCGTCGACGAGTCGTACGGGCGCGCCGACGGCGTCGCCCGAGCGCGTCGTCGCACGGGTGCGGCGGCACGGACGCATGCTCATCCTGCCGGTGCTGCTGCTCGTCGCGGTGGCGGGGGCGCTGCCGTACGCGCTCGGCATCCTCGCCGAGGACTGGCAGCGCTGGGCGGCGATCGCGCTCGCCGCGGTGCTGGTGGTGCTGGGCGTGCTGCTGCCGTACCTCGCGTGGCTCACCCGGCGCACCACGATCACCACGCGGCGGGTGATCCTGCGATCGGGCGTGTTCGTCCGCACCCGGCGAGACGTGCCGCTCGCGCGCAGCATCGACATCAGGGTGCGCCAGTCGCCGGGTCAGCGCCTGTTCGGCTGCGGCGACGTGCGGGTGGACGCCGGTCAGGAGCGCCCGGTCGTGCTGCAGGACGTCCCGCGGCCCGCGCTCCTGCAGGAGGCGCTGCACGAACTCGTCGACGCCGAGCACGCGCGTGCGGTGCTCGCCGCGCAGGCTGCGGGCCGGCCCGGCGGCGGGATCGAGGGCGACACGGTGGTCTTCGGCGCCCGGTAGGCGGGCCCGGCACGGCCGGAACGCCCGCCGGGCAACGACGGATGCTCCGCCGCGGCGCGAGCGCACAGCACGACCGCGTACACTCGACGGACGGCGCGCGCCGCACCCGACGGCTCGCCGGAGAGGCATCCTTTGGCCGAGTGCATCCACGGTTTCGACGACGGACTGTGCGCGATCTGCTTCCCCCCGAAGCAGCCCGAGCCGCCCGAGATTCCGACGCGCGCCGCGTCCGCGCGCGCGACGACGACTCGCGGATCGACGACCCGATCCACCGCACCGCGCACGCGCGGGGCGCGCGCGGCAGCAGGACGCACCGCGGTGCCGGGGCGTCGTGCAGGTGAGCTGACCACCCCGATCGACGTGCGCGCCCTGCGCGTCTACCACGTCACCCACATCGACAACCTCGCCGGGATCCTCGGGGCCGGCGCCGTGCTGCCCGACGTCGGCGACCCGGCCGCGACCCCCGCCGTCGACCTCGCCGCACCCGCCGCGCGCGACTTCCGCCGCAGCGCGCACGTGCCCGGCACCGACACCGCGATCGCCGAGTACGTGCCGCTGCTGCTGTCGACGAACGCCGACGTGTGGGATGCGGTGCGCAGCGGCCGGCCCGACCCGCGGCTCACCGCCGAGGCCGTCGAGCGCCCCGCCGCCGAGCACGTGGTGTTCGTCGGGTCGGTCGCCTCGACCCTCGGGCCGCGCGAGGCGCAGCCCGACGCGGTCGCGGCCGGTGCCTCGGACGCCGCGATCGCCGGCGACGAGTTCGAGGTCGGCTGGGACGCGGTCGAGCGGATGCTCCGCCGCCTCGCCCGGCTCGAGGAGTCGGCGCCGTTCGATCGCGCGGAACTGCTGGTGCGCGGCCCGGTGCCGCTCGAGCGGTTCTCGCTCATCGCCGTCGCCAACGACCGGGTCCGCGACCGGGTGCGCCAGGCGCTCTCGGCTGTCGGCGCGAAGGCGAAGGTCGCGGTCTACCCGCCCTGGTTCCAGCCCGGCGGCGGCGCCGAGGCCTGAGCCGGGGCATCCGGTTCGCCTGCGTTCGCGTCGTCCGCGCCCGCGGGCGGTTCCTCGAAGAGCGCACGCTGCGCCTCCTCGACCCGGGCCGCGGCCGACAGGCCGTCGGCCCGGTACGCGCCCCACACCCAGTACCGGTAGAGCAGGAACCGGAACGCGGTGCCGAGGCCCAGCCCGATGACGTTCGACGCGATGTTGTCGGCGAGCAGGCTGGTGAACCCGAGCGCGTGGTGGCTGATCCAGAGGCAGCCCAGCGAGATCGCCATGCCGCCGAGCGAGACGAGCAGGTACTCGGCGAACTCGCGCAGGTAGTTGCGGCGGCGGTGCCGGCGGAAGGTCCAGTAGCGGTTGCCGACCCAGTTGAACACGATGGCGGCCGACGTCGAGACGGTCTTCGCCCCGATCGCCGACTGCGCCCATCCGTCGGCGCCGAACGCCCCGAGCCGCAGCGCGTTGAAGAGGGCGACGTCGATCACGAGACCGATGAGGCCCACGACGCCGAACTTCAGCAGATAGGCGACCAAGCCGTGCCACAGCCTGCGGAGCGGGGTGGCTGGCGTGGTCACCCGGCCATCGTAGTCGCGGCGCCTGCTCGTAGACTGGGCTGGGCCCGCACGCGGTGGGCCGCGACGAAGGGTGGCACGGGTGCGGGTCGGAGTGATCGGCGGCGGACAACTGGCGCGGATGATGGTGCCGGCGGCGATCGAGCTCGGGGTCGAGCTGCGCGTGCTCGCCGAGGCCGACGGCATGTCGGCGGCGATCGCCGCCGACCGGGTCGGCGACTACACCGACACGGCCACCGTGCTCGACTTCGCGAAGACCGTCGACGTCGTCACGTTCGACCACGAGCACGTGCCGCAGGACGTGCTGCGCGCCCTCGTCGACGCGGGTGTCGCGGTGCGACCCGGGCCCGACGCGCTGCGCTACGCACAGGACAAACTGCTGATGCGCGAGCGGCTCTCCGAGCTCGGCCTCCCGGTGCCCGACTGGGCGCGGGTCGTGGCGCCCGCCGAGCTCGACGCGTTCATCGCCGAGCACGGCGGCGCCGCGGTCGTGAAGACGCCCCGCGGCGGCTACGACGGCAAGGGCGTGCGCGTCGTGCGCAGCGCCGCCGAGGTGTCCGAGTGGTTCACCGCCGCCGCCGAGGACGGCGGGCAGGGCGCACTGCTCGTCGAGGAGCTCGTCGACTTCCGGCGCGAGCTCGCCCAGCTCGTCGCCCGACGCCCGAGCGGCGAGGTGGCCGCGTGGCCGCTCGTCGAGACCGTGCAGGTCGGCGGCGTCTGCAGCGAGGTCATCGCGCCGGCGCCGAAATCGGCCGGGCGACTCGCGGATGTCGCGGCCGACGTCGCGGTCGCGATCGCCGACGGGCTCGGCGTCACCGGGGTGCTCGCCGTCGAACTGTTCGAGACCGTCGACGACCGGGTGCTCGTGAACGAGCTCGCGCTGCGCCCGCACAACTCGGGGCACTGGTCGATGGACGGCGCCACCACCGGGCAGTTCGAGCAGCACCTGCGCGCGGTGCTCGACCTGCCGCTCGGCGGCACCGGCACGCACCGCCCGTGGTCGGTGATGGTGAACATCCTCGGCGGTCCCGAGGAGGGGCAGCTCGTCGACCGGTACGCCGAGGCGATGGCGAACCATCCGACCGCGAAGGTGCACAACTACGGCAAGCAGCCCCGGCCGGGCCGCAAGGTCGGGCACGTGACCGCCGTCGGCGACGACCTCGACGACGTCGTGTACGAGGCGCGGTCGGCCGCGGCGGTGTTCCAGGACTGAGGGGAAGGCTCGCTGAGCTTGTCGAAGCGACCTCGCTCCCTTCGACAGGCTCAGGGAGCTGGGGTGGGCTCCCTTCGACAGGCTCAGGGAGCTCGACGGCGGCACGCGATGGATGCTGCGGGGTTCTCCCAGCGGCCGCCCGTACACTCGATCGAGTGACTGAGACGAACTCCGCCCCCCTCGTCGGCGTCGTGATGGGATCCGATTCCGACTGGTCCGTCATGCAGGAGGCCTCCGCAGTCCTCCATGAGTTCGGCGTCACCCACGAGGTCGAGGTCGTCTCCGCGCACCGTACGCCCGAGAAGATGATCGCGTACGGCCAGCAGGCCGCCGGTCGCGGTCTGCGTGCGATCATCGCGGGCGCCGGCGGCGCGGCTCACCTGCCCGGCATGCTCGCATCGGTCACCACGCTCCCCGTCATCGGCGTGCCCGTGCCGCTCGCCCGGCTCGACGGCCTCGACTCGCTGCTGTCGATCGTGCAGATGCCCGCCGGCATCCCGGTTGCGACCGTGTCGATCGGCGGTGCGCGCAACGCGGGCCTGCTCGCCGTGCGCATCCTCGGAGCATCCGACCCCGCCCTGACCGCGGCGCTCGAACGCCACGCGACCGCGCTGGCCGAGCTCGTCGAAGAGAAGAACGAGCGGCTGAAGCAGTCCCGATGAGCCTCGCCGCGAGCCCGATCCGCTTCCCCGACGCCTCCTCGCGCACGGTGATGACCCGTCGCGGGTGGTGGCTGGTGCTGCTCAACGTGCTCGTGCCAGGTTCGGCGCAGGTGCTGGCGGGCAACCGCCGGCTGGGCCGGTTCGGGCTCGGCGCGACGCTCACGCTCTGGTTCCTCGCGGTCGCGGCGCTCGTCGTCTGGCTCGTCTGGCCGACCGTGCTGTACACCGTCGTGACCTCCACGATCGGGCTCTGGGCGATCGCGCTGGTCGCGCTGTTCTACGCGGTGCTGTGGGTCGTGCTGACGTTCGACACGCTGCGGCTCGTTCGACTCGTGAAGACGGCGCCCGGCGCCCGGTTCGGCATCGCCGCGCTCGGGGTGGTGCTGCTCGTCGGCGTGTCCGGCACGGCCGCGTTCGGCGCGTACGTCGCCACGACCACGAGCGGATTCCTCTCCGACGTGTTCGTCGCGGGTCCTCCCGTGCCCCCCGATGAGAACGGGCGCTACAACTTCCTACTGCTCGGCGGCGACGCCGGACCCGACCGCGAGGGGCTTCGGCCCGACAGCATCCGGGTGGTGAGCGTCGACGCCGAGACCGGTCAGGCGGTCACCGTCGGCCTGCCGCGCAACATGGAGGACGTGCCGTTCGGCGAGGACTCGCCGCTGCACGCGGTCTACCCCGAGGGGTACGGCGCGATCGACGGCTGCGAGGTCGACGCATGCATGCTCAACTCGATCTACACCGAGGTCGAGTTGAAGAGTCCCGAGATGTACCCCGATGCGGTCGCGCAGGGCAGCGAGCCCGGCATCGAGGCGATGCGCGACGCCGCCGAGGCCATCACCGGGCTCGACATCCAGTACTACGTGCTCATCGACATGGCCGGCTTCCAGCAGCTCGTCGACGCGCTCGGCGGCGTCACCGTGAACGTGCCCGAAGACGTGCCGATCCACGCCGATGAGACCTTCACGACCGTGGCCGAGTGGATCCCGGCGGGCGAGCAGCATCTCGACGGCTACCACGCGCTCTGGTATGCGCGGTCGCGGCACGGCACCAGCGACTACGACCGGATGGCACGGCAGCTGCAGATCCAGGAGGCGATGCTCGCCCAGTTCAACCCCGCGAACGTGCTCAGCAAGTTCCAGGAGATCGCGGCGGCCGGCTCCCAGGTCGTGAAGACGGATGTCCCGCAGTCGATGCTCGGCTACTTCGTGAACCTGGCGACGAAGGCGAAGGAACTGACGACCCCGGTCGTCGACATCCCCCTGGTGCCCGACAACGGTTTCGACCCCGAAGACCCCGACTACGCGTACGCGCTGCAGCTCGTGCAGCAGGCCGTCGTGCCGCCGGCGACCGAGGAGCCCGCGGAGTAGGCTCGCTGAGCCCGTCGAAGCTCGCTGAGCTTGTCGAAGCGGGCTCCGTTCGACGGGCTCAGGGAGCGGGTGCGGTTCGCTGAGCTTGTCGATGCTCGCTGAGCTTGTCGAAGCGGGCTCCCTTCGACGGGCTCAGGGAGCGGGTGCGGTTCGCTGAGCTTGTCGAAGCGGGCTCCCTTCGACGGGCTCAGGGGGCGGGTGCGGTTCGTTGAGCTTGTCGAAGCGGGCTCCCTTCGACGGGCTCAGGGAGCGGGTGCGGTTCGCTGAGCTTGTCGAAGCGGGCTCCCTTCGACGGGCTCAGGGAGCTTGCCTGCTACAGGTCGGCGTGGAGCTGCCAGACCCGCTCGGCCGAATCGCGCCAGCTGAACGCCCGGCTGCGGTCGCTTCCGGCGATCGCGAGCCGGGCCGCGAACTCGCGGTCTTCGACGACGCGCGTCACGGCCGCCGCGAGCCGGTCGGCGAAGCCGTCGCCGACTCCCACCGGCACTGCGAGGCCGGCACCTGCGGCGGTCTCGGCGTACGCGGGGATGTCGGAGTGGATGACCGGCGTGCCGAGGCTGAACGCCTCGATGAGCGTGGTCCCGGCGCCGGCGTCATGGGCGGGCGCCACGAATGCGGTCGCCCCGTGCAGCACGACCGCGAGGTCGGCCGCGTCGAGCTCTTCGAAGTGCCGCACTCGCGTGGGGGCGACGCCGTACTCCTCGGCGACGGTCGCGAGGTGCTGCTCACCCCAGTTGCCCGGACCGATCACGACGAGCGGCACGTCGGGAACACCGGGTCGGCCGAGCGCGGCGAGCACATCGACCAGGCCGGTGCGCGGCTCGAGCGTGCCCGCGACCACCAGATGACCGCCCTGCGGGAGCCCGAGGCGCGCGGCGCGCTCCGCGGCATCCGTATCGACCCGAAGCCCCGTGCGCGGCGCAGTGCCGATGACCCGCACCCGATCGCCGAAGTCCGCGACCATCGAGAGCTGATCGGCCAGCGCGTGGGTCGGAACGACCACGGCGTCGGCGTGCTTGCGCGCCCGCTTCAGCATCGCCTTCTGCCACGCGACCGACGTCGCGCTCACCGCTTCGGGGTGGGTCCAGGCGAGGACGTCGTGCACGGTCACCACCACCTGGTCGCCGTGCTCGCGCTGGTGCCGCCGCAGCGGGGCGAACAGGCTCGGGGCGTGGATGATGCCGCCTCCGGGTGAGGTCGTGAGCCCGAGCTGCCATGCGGCGAGGAGCTCGCGTCGGGCGAGCGAGGTCTTGTAGAGGTCGCTGAGTCCGGGCACCTCGTGGCGCACGCGCTCGTAGTCGGACTCCGGCGACGACGATACGATGCCCTCCACCGCGGTGCCCGCCGGGGCCGATTCGACGAGCGCACGCCCGAGATCGACGGTGTAGCGTCCGAGCGGCCCCGGCACGGGCGCGACGACCTGATCGACGATGAAGCGGAGAGTCGTGGTCACGGGGTTCCTCTGACGCGTGCGAAGTGGTCGGCGATGCCACCCTAACGGGTGACAGGCGCCGCGTGCGTTCGCAGTCGGCAGCCGTGTGTCTCTAGCCGAGAAGGGGGAAGACGCCGGCCGTGGCCGCGGCGTGCAGCGCGTCGCGCCAGTCGCGCATGGGGGCGAGTCCGGCGGACGCCCACGCGTCGTGCCCGAGTACCGAGTACGCGGGCCGCGGCGCAGGGCGCACGAACGACGAGCTGTCGGTCGGGGTGATGCGTTCGGGGTCGAGCCCTGCCGCTTCGAGCACCGCCCGCGCGAATCCGAACCAGCTCGTCTGTCCGCCGTTGGTGCCGTGGTAGACGCCGGCCGGTGCATCCGCGTCGACGAGGGCGATGATCTGCGCGGCGAGGTCGGCCGTCCAGGTCGGCTGCCCGACCTGGTCGTCGACCACCGACCAGCTGTCCTTCGTCGCGGCGAGCTTCAGCATGGTCGCCGCGAAGTTCGGCCCGTGCTCGCCGTACAGCCACGCCGTTCGCACGACGTAGGCGCCGTCGGGGTGGGCGGCGAGGGCGAGCTCTTCGCCGGCGGCCTTCGTACGGCCGTACGCGTTGATCGGGTCGCGAGGCCGGTCTTCGGCGTACGGCTCGGTCGCGTGGCCGTCGAACACGTAGTCGGTCGACACGGTGACGAACTTCGCGCCCGCCTCGGCCGCCGCTGCGGCGAGCAGGCCGGTGCCGGTCGCGTTCACGGCGTACGCCTCGGCCTCGTGTGTCTCGGCGTCGTCGACCTTCGTGTAGGCCGCGCAGTTCACGATGACGTCGTGGCCGGCGACCGCCGCGCGAACCGCCGCGGCATCCGTCACGTCCAATTCAGCGCGGCCGAGCGCGGTCACGTCCTGCCCGGCGAGCGCGGCCTGCAGGTCGCGGCCGAGCATGCCGGATGCCCCGGTGATGAGCCAGCGCATCGGCTACTGGCCCTGGGCCTTGTAGCGGGCCTCGGTGGCGTCCTTCTGCGGCGCCCACCAGCCTTCGTTGTCGCGGTACCAGGCGATGGTGTCCGCGAGACCAGCCGCGAAGTCGGCGTACTGCGGGGTCCAGCCGAGCTCGGTGCGCAGCTTCGACGAGTCGATCGCGTACCGGAGGTCGTGGCCCGGTCGGTCGTTGACGTGGTCGTACGCGTCCGCCGGCTGCCCGAGCTCGGTGAGGATGAGCTCCACCACGTCTTTGTTGTTCTTCTCGCCGTCGGCGCCGATGAGGTAGGTCTCGCCGATGCGACCCTTCTCGAGGATGGTGAGCACGGCCGAGGAGTGGTCGTTCGCGTGGATCCAGTCGCGCACGTTCTCGCCCGTGCCGTAGAGCTTGGGCCGTTCGCCGCGCAGCACGTTCGTGATCTGGCGGGGGATGAACTTCTCGACGTGCTGGTAGGGGCCGTAGTTGTTCGAGCAGTTCGAGATCGTCGCCTGCAGGCCGAACGAGCGCACCCACGCGCGCACGAGCAGATCGCTGCCCGCCTTCGTCGACGAATAGGGGCTCGACGGGTTGTACGGGGTCTGCTCGGTGAAGCGCGCCGGGTCGTCGAGCTCGAGGTCGCCGTAGACCTCGTCGGTCGAGATGTGGTGGAAGCGGGTGCCGTGCCGACGCGCCGCCTCGATGAGCGTGTAGGTGCCGATGATGTTCGTGTCGAGGAACGGGCGCGGGTCGGCGAGCGAGTTGTCGTTGTGGCTCTCGGCGGCGTAGTGCACCACCGCATCGGCCTCGGCGACGAGCCTGTCGACGAGCGGCGCGTCGGCGATGTCGCCCTTCACGAACCGGAACCGATCTTCGGGCAGACCCTCGAGCGAGGCGAGGTTGCCGGCGTAGGTCAGCTTGTCGAGCACCGTCACGGTGTGGTCGGTGTGGTCGATCACGTAGTGGACGAAGTTCGAGCCGATGAACCCGGCTCCGCCGGTGACGAGGAGGTTTGACACCCGTTCATCGTAGCCGGGAGCCGCCTGCGACACCGGGGGCAGCCTGTGGGGCGGCCCCTCCGGGCCAGGTCGGATGGAGCTGCCCGTTGCTACACTCTCGGGGTGCAGATCCGCGAACTGAAGGTCCCCGACAGCTACGAGGTCACCCCGAAGCAGTTCGGGGACGACCGCGGTGTCTTCCTCGAGTGGTACCGGTTCGATCGGCTCGAAGAGACTATCGGTCACCCGCTGAAGCTCGCGCAGGCCAACACGTCGGCCTCCAAGCGTGGCGTCGTGCGAGGCATCCACTTCGCGGACGTCCCGCCGAGCCAGGCCAAGTACGTAACCGCTACGCACGGAGCGGTGCTCGACTTCGTCATCGACATTCGCACCGGTTCACCGACCTTCGGTCAATGGGATTCGGTGCTGCTCGACGATATCGATCGCCGTGCGATCTACATCGCCGAAGGACTCGGGCACTGCTTCGTCGCGCTCACCGACGATGCGACGGTCAGCTACCTCGTCACCTCGACGTTCAACGCCGAACGCGAGCACGGCGTGAACCCGCTTGATCCTGCGGTCGGTCTCGACTTCGGCATCGCCGCCGACGACCTCTTGCTGTCGCCCAAAGACACCGAGGCCCCTAGCCTCGCCGAAGCCGAGGCGTCCGGCCTGCTGCCCACCTGGGAGCAGGCACGTGCGTACTACGACGAACTGAACAAGGGAGCGTGATGCGCGGCATCATCCTCGCAGGCGGATCCGGTACCCGGCTCTGGCCGATCACCAAGGGCATCTCCAAGCAGCTGATGCCCATCTACGACAAGCCAATGGTCTACTATCCGCTGTCGACCCTGATGATGGCGGGTATCAACGAGATCCTCGTCATCACCACGCCCGAGTATCACGTGCAGTTCAAGGCGTTGCTCGGAGATGGATCGCAACTCGGCATCCGCCTGGAGTACGCGGTGCAGCCCTCGCCCGACGGGCTCGCTCAGGCGTTCATCATCGGCGAGGAGTTCATCGGCGACGAGTCGGTGGCCCTGGTGCTGGGCGACAACATCTTCCACGGCACGGGCCTCGGCTCGGCGCTTCGCACGCACAACGACATCGACGGAGCTCTCATCTTCGCCTACCAGGTGAGCGATCCGTCCGCGTACGGCGTCGTCGAGTTCGACGAGCAGTTCCGAGCCCTCTCGATCGAGGAGAAGCCGGCCGCACCGCGCAGCAACTACGCGGTGCCCGGACTCTACTTCTACGACAACTCGGTGGTCGAGATCGCCAAGACGATCGAGCCGAGTGCCCGCGGCGAACTCGAGATCTCGACGGTGAACGAGCGGTACCTGCAGGCAGGCAAGCTGCAGGTGCAGGTGCTCGATCGAGGTACGGCGTGGCTCGACACGGGCACGTTCGAGTCGATGATGCAGGCGTCGGAGTACGTGCGCGTCATCGAGGACCGCCAGGGTTTCAAGATCGGATGCATCGAGGAGATCGCCTGGCGCGCCGGATGGATCGACGATGCGGCACTGGCTGTGCTCGCCGACCAGTATCGGAAGAGCGGATACGGCACCTACCTGTCGCGACTGCTCGCAGGCTGAGCAGCAGCCCGCTGCGCGGGCCGCGCCTACTCTCGGCCCTCAGCGCGCCCGGCGGGACATGAGCCGCAGACGCGTCCGTAGGCCGAGCGTGAGCGTCCAGCGCAGCGGGGCGAGCCAGGCCGCCGCGTACTTGCGGTTGATGAACCTGATGGCGCTCTCGTGGTGCGCTCGAAGCATCCGAGCCGACTCCGTGCGCGTGGAGACTCCGCCGATGTGGGTAGCAGAGGCCGACGGCTCGTAGCGGTTGCGCCATCCGGCCTTGCCCAGGCGATACCCGAGGTCGACATCTTCGAAGTACATGAAGTAGCTCTCGTCGAAGCCGCCGATGGCATCGAACGCCGAGCGTCGCACGAGCACGCACGACCCCGACAACCATCCGGCATCGCGAGCGGCCCCGGTGTCGGCGTGCTCGCCGCGGTAGGCACGTGTCCACGGGTTCGCAGGCCATGGGTGGCCGAGGACCGCGTGTCCGACACCGGTGCGCACGGAGGGGATGCTGCGGGCCGACGGGTAGGTCGTGCCGTCCTCGTTGAGGATGCGGGGGCCGACCGCGCCGACCCCTTGATCACGTTCGCCGGCCTCGGTGAGGATCGCGATCGCTCCATCGTGAAGTGCGATGTCGGGGTTCGAGATGAGCACGTAGTCGATCTCGGGGCCGAGGGCGAGCACGCCCGCGTTGATCGCTCCTCCGTAGCCCACGTTGTGCTCGAGCGCGACGACGTGAGCACCGAATTCCGCGGCCACCGTGCGGGTCTCGTCCAGGTCGGCCGAGTCGTTGTCGACGATGACCACGCGCGCGGGAGCAGGCGTCTGGCGGCCGACGGAAGTGAGGAACGCGGCGAGCTGTGCGCTCGAGTTGTACGACACCGTGACGACCGCGACGCGAGACTCAGCGGAAGCGGGCACGGTATCCGATCCTATTCCGCTCTGCCGCACGCGTCGTGTCACGCTCGGGCCGAGCACGGCGGGCGCGGAGGCGCCAGTTGCTAGACTCTGGTGGTTTTCCGCTTTCGGCGGAGCGACTCGACAGCAGAGGTACGTGGTGGGTTCGATCGGCAGGCTGGTCAGCAAGGCGGTTTCTGGGGGGCCTCGGCTCATCGTACGAAAAGTACGCACTGCGGCGGCACTCGTGCGCACGCAAGGAGCGGGCGCGGCCTACCGGTACGCGCGCACGAAGCTCGCGCGGGCCGCAGGCCCGCAGGTGCCGACGCTGCTGGTTGCGCTCGAAGACGCGGCCGCTGTCGACTGGACGACGATTCCCGACCGCATCAGCGAGTCGATCACCGTCGAGTCCGGCTCGGCACGTATCGCGTGGATCATGTCGCCTCCGGGCCGCGAGAGCGGTGGGCACCAGAACCTCTTCCGCTTCATCGAGTTCGCCGAGCGTGCCGGCCATGACTGCCGCATCTACCTCTACCAAGCTGACGACCGCCCGGTCGACGTGGCAGGCGTGCGGGCGATGCTCGCCGCGAGCGAAGCGTACCCGACCCTTCGAGCCCCGATCGAGGTGTGGAACCGGGAGCGAGGCGTGGCCGATGACACGCAGGCCATCTTCGCAACGGGCTGGGAGACGGCGTATCCCTCGTTCCTCGACCGCTCGCACGCGAAACGCCTCTACTTCGTGCAGGATTTCGAGCCGAGCTTCTACCCGGTCGGGAGCGAATCCATCCTCGCCGAGAACACCTACCGGTTCGGCTTCCACGCGATCACGGCGGGCGGATGGCTCGCGCACAAGCTCCGCGATGAATACGGCATGGCGGCCGACCACTTCGACTTCGCGGTCGACACCGAGCGGTACCGCATCACGAACGACGGGCCGCGCAACGAGATCTTCTTCTACGCACGGCCGGTGACCCCACGGCGGGGCTTCGAACTCGGGTTGCTCGTGCTGAACGATTTCGCGAAGCTGCGCCCCGATGTGACCATCAACCTGGCAGGCTGGGATGTCTCGAACTGGCGTATTCCGTTCGCGCACCGCAACCTTGCAAGCCTTCAGCTCTCCGAGCTGAACGAGGTCTACAACAGGTGCGCCGCAGGCCTGGTGATGTCGCTGTCCAACATGTCGCTGCTGCCGCTCGAGCTGATGTCGAGCGGCGTCACACCGGTCGTCAACGACGGTCCGAACAACCGCATGGTGTCCGACAACCCGTACATCGAGTACGTACCGTCGTCGCCGCTCGCCATCGCGCGCAAGCTCGTCGAAGTGGTCGAGCGACCCGACGCCGTCGAGCGGTCCCGCGCGATGTCGGAGTCCGTGAGAGGTGTGGACTGGGCCGCTTCCGGCGACGTCTTCGTCAAGGCGCTGGAGGGGGCGCTCCGTGGCTAGAGCGGTCGTCATCGGGGCCAACGGATTCATCGGGTCGCACCTCGTCGACGGTCTCGTGCGTGAAGGTCACGACGTGCGCGCGTTCGATCGTTTCAGCTCTCGGCGTGCCACGTTCACGTCCGACTCCGTCGAAGTGGTGACGGGCGAGTTCTTGAGCCGCGCAGACCTCGAGGCGGCGGTCGAAGGTCAGGAGTACGTCTTCCACTTCCTCTCGACGACGACGCCCGCGACTGCGGAAGCCGATCCCACGCTCGACATCCGCACCAACGTGGCGCAGACGGTCGAGCTGCTCGAATCGTGCGCCGCGGCCGGGGTCGAGCACCTCTATTTCGCTTCCACGGGAGGTGCGATCTACGGCGACCAGGGCCTCGCGGAGTACTCCGAGAGCGACCGCGCTCTGCCGATCTCGCCCTACGCGATCGGCAAGCTCACGATCGAGCACTTCCTCCACTACTTCCAGGCGACGCACGGGCTCCGTTCGACGGTACTCAGGGTGTCGAACCCCTTCGGCACGCGGCAGAAGCCGAACTCCAAGCAGGGGCTCATTCCGATCGCGCTCCGCCAGATCGCGCTCGGGCGTCCGGTCGTGCGGTTCGGCGACGGCTCGATGGTGCGCGACTACGTGTACGTCGAGGATCTCGTCAAGATGGTCCTCGCCATCACCGGGCACGAGACCGCCCACGACCTGTACAACCTGGGAAGCGGTGTCGGGTACTCCGTCAACGACGTGTTCGATTCGATCCGACGCGTTACGGGCGAGGAGTTCGAGATCGTGGAGCGCCCTGTGCCGCCGACGTTCGTCGACCGAGTCATCCTCAACACCGACCGCTACCGCGACGAGTTCGGCGAGCACTCTCTGACCTCGCTCGACGACGGAATCCGCCTGACCTTCGACGAGATTCGAGAGCACACCGATGTCTGACCCGATCGCAACCGTCACCATCCTGACGTACAACGGCGAGGAGTACCTCGAGCGCATCCTCGCCCAGCTTCGGGCGCAAGAGCTCGACGCGCCGTTCGAAGTGCTCGTCATCGACTCCGGCTCGACGGACTCGACGCTCGACATCGTCCGCCGGTTCCCCGAGGTCCGCCTCCACGAGATCCCGAACTCCGAGTTCGGGCACGGGCGCACCCGCAACCTCGCCGCCCGCCTCGCGAACGGCGAGTTCGTCGCCTACCTGACCCACGATGCGATCCCGATCGGGCCGAACTGGCTTCGCGAGCTGCTCGCACCCTTCGCGATCGACGAGCGGATCGTGGCGGTCATGGGCAAGCAGGTTCCGCGTCGGGAGTGCTTTCCGCTGCTCAAGTACGAGATCCAAGGCGTGTTCGCGGGGTTCGGCCCCGACCTCGCGACATCCGTCTTCTACAAGGACGACGCGATCGACGACTCCGCGCTCGGCTACCTCGGTTTCTACTCCGACGTGAACTCGGCTGCCCGCCGGGACTTCCTGCTGAACACTATCCCGTACCGCGACGTCAGGTACGCGGAAGACCAGCTGTTCGGGCGTGACATCATCGAGGCCGGCTACCGCAAGGCATACGCGCCGAGGGCCGCTGTGGAACACTCGAACGACCTGACGCTCGACGAGTACGGCAAGCGGATCTTCGACGAGACGGTCGGGCTTCGCCAGATCGGCGAGCCGATCCCGCGGATGAGTCGGCGCAGCCAGATCAGGCTGACCGCGCGGGGCATCGCAGGCGATACTATCCGGATCCTGCGCGACCGCGACTACAGCTGGCGGCGGAAGCTCTACTGGCTCGTCGTGAACCCGTCGTTCCAGATCCGCAAATGGTCGAGCTATCGCCCGTCGACGCTCGTCGACCTCGCCGATGATCGCGCGATCGCCTCGGGGTCGCTCGAGCACAGCCGAAAACAGGCCTGATCGCGTCCGGCGATCGACTACGCTGAAAGGCCAGCGGCTTCCGATGAGGGGAGCCGTTCGTCGAGAGGACCAACCGTGCGTGTACCCGAACTCGCCGGCCGCAAAGTGCTGATCACCCAAGGCCATCTCGTCCGC
The DNA here is from genome assembly GCF_022811705.1 of Agromyces larvae. Taxonomy (NCBI): domain Bacteria; kingdom Bacillati; phylum Actinomycetota; class Actinomycetes; order Micrococcales; family Microbacteriaceae; genus Agromyces; species Agromyces larvae. Next base: position 333,691 of record NZ_CP094528.1, read on the forward strand.
TTCCAAGGATCCGAGATCGTGACGCTCGAACTCGCCGAGTTCATCGCGTCGCTCGGCGCCGAAGTGGTCGTCGCGACCCAATCGTTCGGGCGCCCCCTGCGCTCGGAGTTCGAGGACCGCGGGCTCACGGTCTTCGAGATCACCGACGAGCGGCTCGACGCCGATCTCGCCGAGCGCATGCCCGATGTCGCATGGATCCAGCACGGGGTCATCCCGGAACGCGTGCTCGCCTCGCCGGGCTCCACGACGTTCTACTTCCACCACATGTCGGCCCATCTCGCGCCCGAGTTCACCTCCATCCCCGAGATCGAATCGGCCCTTGCGACCGCGGTGCTCTTCGAGTCGCCGAGCTCGCTCGACGCTCATGTCGCCACCGGGCTCTACGAGAAGATCGACCCCGAACGCCTCCAGGTGTTCGGCAACCCGGCGCCCGCCCGGTTCGCCGAGGCCGTCCGCCCCGACCAGCTTCGGCGGAGCCTCCTCGTCGTCTCCAACCACATCCCGGCGGAGCTGCTCGAGGCTCTCGAACTGCTCTCGGACGAGTTCGACGTCGACCTCGTGGGCTCGCAGCGCGAGCTGGGCGCCGCGCCGAGACGTGTCGACGTCGACGACATCGCGTCGGTCGGCGCGGTCGTGACGATCGGGAAGACGGTGCAGTACTCGATCACGGCCGGCACGCCGGTGTTCGTCTACGACCACTTCGGGGGTCCGGGATGGCTGACTTCCGAGAACTTCGAGCACACGGCGTACGAGAACTTCTCGGGGCGGCGCACACGACGGCTGTCGGCGCGCGAGATCGAGTCGCAGATCCGTGCCGGGTTCGACGCGGCCGCCGACGAGGCCGAGCGGCTTCGCAGCACAGTCGCTCAGCGATACTCGATCTCCTCGAGGTTCGAGCAGTTGCTCGAGTGGAGTCGTGACCGCCAAGTACGCCTCGACTCGATCCCCGAGGGCTGGGTTCGAGCTCAGCAGAGCATTCAGGCGACCGTCGGCACCTACATCCGCGAGTGGATCCGCGAGCAGGGCAACGCGAGCTACAACGGCGAGCTCGCGGCCGCCTGGGAGGCGCAGCGCCAAGCCATCGCCGCGCAGTTGCACGCGGTCACGACCAGCCGTTCATACCTCGCCCTCCTGCGACTCGGACGCGTCAAACGTGCGCTTCTCGCGCCGTTCGTTCGGATGTCGCGGCGCAGATAGCGACGACTCCCGGGGGCGTTCGGACGGGCGTCGTGTCGACTCAGATGTCTTCCGCGTGCTGGAGGACGTCGTCCCAGCGGCGCAGTTCGGTGTCGAAGTCGGATCTCGCGTGGATCGCCTTTCCGAGCCGGGCCCGCCAGCGTTCCTGGTACACGGGCGGGAAGTTGTCGATGTAGTAGCGGCACGTCTCGTCCCACTGCTCGATCGAGAGCGCCTTGCCGTAGTGCTGGCACCGGAAGTCGACCTCGATTCGGCCGTGGATGCCTTGCGGTTCGCGCGAATCCGGCAGTCGGTAGTCGACGCCGGCCGAAGGGCGCCAGGCCATGAGGATGCGACGCCGCTCCACGCCGAAGTACTCACGGAAGTCGAGCAGGGGACGGCCGGAGACGTACGGCTCGTGGTCGTCGGCGGTCATGTAGGCGTCGAAGAGCTCGATGCGCACCCCCTGGACATCCGCGAAGCGCGGTGAACGCAGCGTGCCCCGAATGTCGCCGACGAAGCGTTCGTCGGCGTCGGCGTAGAACACCCATTCGGGATGAAGCCGACGGGCGGCACGATACAGGGCGCGCCGATTCGCCGTCTCCTCCCAGATCCGATTCGGCGAGCGCCAACGGCGATTGACGATCACTCGATGCACCTTCGGATGCCGGCGCGCGATCTCGACGGTGGCATCCGTGCTCGCATCGTCGAACACGACGATCGCATCGGCGAAACCTCCCAGATGATCGAGCGAGTCCGCGAGCAGGAGCTCCTCGTTCCGAACTCGGATCATCGCCACGATCCCCGGCCGTGCCGGTACCCGGTGAAGCCGGCCGCGAACGATTCGGTGGGCCGGCGGCAGGTTGCGCAGGACGACGTGACGGAAGAAGGGCAGGCGTTCTCGAACCGCCGCCGCGGGCCGCGGCAACCGGGTCGAGCGCCAGGCTGCGGCCAGGAGGTTCCGGCCGATGGCCCGGACGTCGAATCGCCGGACGCGGGGGCTCACTGCGCTTCCGGGCTCAGCGAGTTCTTGTATGCGGTGATCGTCGAGTGAGCGTCACCCGAGGTCATCAGTGTTCCCTTGTTGAGCCACGCGGCGTGGTCGCACATGCTCTCGACGGTCGAGAGCGAGTGGCTCACGAGGATCACGGTCTTTCCGTCGCGCTTGAAGTCGTCGAACTTCTGATGGCACTTCGCCTGGAACTCGGCGTCGCCGACCGCCAGCACCTCGTCGACGACGAGGATGTCGGGGTCGACGTTGATGGCGACCGAGAAGCCGAGCCTCACGTACATGCCCGACGAGTAGTTCTTCACCGGCTGATCGATGAACTGCTCGACACCTGAGAACGCGACGATCTCGTCGAACTTTCGACTGATCTCCTTACGCGACATCCCGAGGATCGAACCGTTTAGGAAGACGTTCTCGCGACCGGACAGCTCGGGGTGGAATCCGCTTCCGACCTCGAGCAGGGCGGCGACCTTGCCGTTCGCGGTGATGGCGCCCTGCTCGGGGTAGAGGATTCGCGCGAGGCACTTCAGCAGCGTGGACTTGCCCGAACCGTTGCTGCCGATGAGTCCGAAGGTCGAGCCCATCGGCACCTCGAGGCTCACGTCACGGAGGGCCCAGAAGTCTTCGTGCACCGAGATCCGGCGTCGCATGACCGCCGACTTCAGGCTCTGGTTGCGTTCGTGGTACAGCCGGAAGCGCTTGCTCACGGAGTCCACATTCACGGCGATCTCCGTCATAGCGTTTCAGCGAGTCCCTTCTCGTTCTTCCGGAAGATCAAGAATCCGCCGACCAGACTGACGAGCGCCCAGACCACGCACGCGAGCACGTCGGACAGCTCGGGCAGCCGGTTGTCGTACATGAGGTACCGGAACACGGTCACAAAGTGCAGCATCGGGTTCAACGAGTAGATGTCGAGCACGGTCACGGACGTGCCGAACAGCCCTCCGAGGCGATCCGACTGGTCGGCTACGAGGCTGATCGGGTAGACGATCGGGGTGAGATACATCCAGACCTGGAGCACGAGCGTCAACAGGTACTGGGTGTCGCGGAAGTACACATTCGCGACGGACAGGGCGAGCGCCACACCGGTCGCGAAGACGGCGAGCACGACCATCATCAGGATGACGAGCGGGATCCAAGGCCACAGGAACGAACCGGCGATGAGCAATGCCACCGAGAGCACGAGCATCTCGAACAGCCAGTTGTAGCCGACCGTGAGGACGGCGGCCGTCGGCAGGACGATTCGGGGGAAGTAGACCTTGGTGATGAGGCCCGCGTTGCCGACGAGTGACGCCATGCCGGTCGAGACCGCGCTGGAGAAGAACGTCCAGGGGAGGAGTCCGCACAGGAGCCAGAGTGCGAACACGTTGAGCCCGCTGGGATCTCCTGCGGCGGGCTGGATCCTGAAGACGAACGAGAACACGAAGGTGTACACGAGCATCGCCGTCAGCGGGCTCGCGAGAGACCACAGTCGTCCGAGCACGGTTCGCTTGTACTGCCCTCGGATGTCTCGCAGCACCAGGTTCGACAACAGCTCGCGCGATGACGCGAGCTCTTTCAGGTACCCCATGCAACCTCACTCGATGACGGCCGACCGGCCAGAACCAAACACCATAGCCTAGCCGACCCCGAGCTGCGGATCGGCTGCACGATCGCTGAATGCCCCAGCCGGAGCCTTGCTACATTCATAGGCAAGGGGAAGCAGTCCGAGCGATGACGCGAGGGCTGCGAGAGGGGGACTCCGTGGCGGATGCAACGACCTTCGGCGGTGTCCGGCAGAGAGGCCGGATCATCGGCATCCTGGTGGCGACGCTCGCGCTCGTCGCGGGTCTCATCGCCATCCCGCAGCAGTCGTCGATCGCGGCCAACGGATCCGATTTCGACCCGGGGTTCATCATCGCCGACGATCTCTTCTACGACGGAGCCGCGATGTCCGCCGGTCAGGTCCAGTCCTTCCTGAACGCTCGCGTTCCGCAGTGCCGTGCCGGCTACGTGTGCCTGAAGGCCTACTCGCAAGACACCGCGTCCCGCGCCGGCGAAGCCGGCCGCTGCGGTGGATACGCCGGGGCTCCCGGGGAGTCGGCCGCGACGATCATCGCGAAGGTCGGAGCGGCGTGCGGCGTGAGCCAGAAGGTACTGCTCGTGCTGCTCGAGAAGGAGCAGAGTCTCGTGACCGACGACTGGCCGACATCGCGCCAGTACCGATCCGCAACAGGGTACGGATGTCCCGACACCGCGGATTGCGACGCGGCATACTACGGCTTCTTCAATCAGGTCTGGATGGCTGCGCTCCAGTTCAAGCGCTATCAGGCGAATCCGGGTGGGTGGCGTCACATCGCCGGTCGCACGGTCAACGTGCTCTTCCATCCCAACGCGGCGTGCGGCAGCGGCCCCGTCTACATCATGAACGCCGCCACCGCCGGTCTGTACAACTACACGCCCTACCAGCCGAACGCCGCGGCGCTCGCAAACCTCTACGGCACGGGCGACGGGTGCAGCTCGTACGGCAACCGGAACTTCTGGCGGATCTACACGGACTGGTTCGGGCCGACGAAGATCGGACCGCAGTACTTCATCGAGAAGACCTACCGGGACTACGGCGCTGAGGCGGGCGTGCTGGGGCCCGCGGTCACGGACATCCGGAGCTTCACGGCGAATGGCGGGGGCGCCGTGCGCGGATACCAGAACGGCGCGATCGCCTGGTCCGCCCCCCGGGGTGCGTTCGCGATCATGGTGGCGATCAGGGCGACCTACGGCGCGTGGGGCGGGGTCGAGGGCTGGATTGGCTGGCCAGCCTCGGGGGCGAACTCGATCTCGGCGCACGGGGGCGGCACGGTGCAGGCCTTCCAGTTCGCCGCGATCGCCTCCTCGCAGACGGGAACGTGGCCGATTCCGAACGCCAACCGCACGGCGCTTGCCGCGGTCGGCGGGATCGACGGCGAGTTCGGATGGCCCATGGGCGAGAACGTCTGCGACGCCCAGTCCCGCTGCATCCAGGCGTTCCAGGGCGGATCGGTCTACGGACGGACCGGCGCCGCGTTCGGGCTCCCGGCGAGCATTCGCGCCGTCTTCGAGACGAACGGCGGGCGGACCGGAGCATTCGGCGAGCCGACGAGCAATCCGAACCGGATCGAGGCGAACGGCGGCGGCCGCGCGCAGGGGTTCGAGAAGGGCGCGATCGTCGAGTCGCCGGCCGGCACCTTCGCCGTGACCGGAGGCATCCGGACGGCGTTCAACGCGGCCGGCGGAATCGGCGGCGTCCCCGGATGGCCGGTCGCCGCAGCGGCCTGCGACGCAGGCGGCGCGTGCTCGCAGCGCTTCCAGCACGGCAGCGCATTCTCCTCGTCCGACGGCGCCGCATGGTTCATCGACGAACGACTCGCTGGCGAGTACGCCGCTCTGCGTGCGACACTCGGCAAACCGACGTCGGGCACGAACGCGATCGCCGCGAACGGAGGCGGGATCGTCCAGGGCTACGAGGGTGGGGCGATCGCGTGGTCGTCTACCGGTGGAGCCCACGCCATCACGGGAGTGCTGAGGACGCAGTACAACGCGCTCGGCGGAATCGCGGGGCAACCCGGCTGGCCGACCGGTTCCGCGACCTGCGCCGCGGGCGTGTGCACCCAGCGGTTCGCAGGTGGACTCATGGTCTCGAGCGCCCAACGCGGCTCGCTCGTCATCTCGCAGGCGACGGACCGGTATCTCGCGGCCGGCGGACCGACGGGCTCGCTCGGATGGCCGACCACCGGCGGGATCCGCTTCGAGGCCTCGGGCGGGGGCTTCGTCCAGGCCTTCGAGCAGGGCGCCATCGCGGCGAGCGCCTCCGGCGCCTACGTGGTCTCCGGTGGAGTGCGCGCGTTCTACAACGAGCGCGGCGGGATCACTGGTCCGCTCGGATGGCCAGCGAGCGAGATGACGTGCGATTCCGCGGGGACGTGCAGCCAGCAGTTCCAGAACGGCCGCATCGTGTGGTCTCCCATCGGGGGCGGGCGCGTCGAGTGAGCTCGGGGCGCGTCAGCGCTCGTGCCCGGGTCTCACCAGGCGGTGGTAGCGGAGGAATTGCAGGGCGCGCCACGCGGACAGTTTCACCCGGGTCAACACCGGCGATGCGCCGATCGACCGGGCGAGCTCGAGACGACCACGGCTCACGGCGTCGATGTGCCGCCCGCGAGGAGTGGCGCCCCGGCTCGTCTGACCGGAGTGCACGCGATACCGGATGAGGGGTCGGGGAAGGTTCGCGATCGGGCCGGAGCGCGCGATGCGCAAGATGAAGTCGTAGTCTTCCATCTGGCGGAGTCGCTCGTCGTACCCGCCGACCGCATCGAACGCTGACCGGCGGAAGAGCAGCGACGAATGCGCCACGGTGTTCGACAGCAGCAGAGTGGGGCGGATGTCGTCGCCCGTAGGAAGGGCGACCTCGCCGGTCACTCGCGAATGCTCGTCGATCCTGATGACGGCCGACCCGACCGCCGGCGAGTCGGGATGGCGGTCGAGATGGTCGGCCTGGAGCGCGAGCCGATCGGGATCGACGAGGTCGTCGCTATCGAGTCGTGCCACGTACGAAGTGCGGGACGCCCGGACGCCCGTGTTCATCGCGACGGTCTGACCGACGTTCTCGGGGAGCGGGACGATCTCGACCCGGGGGTCGTCGGCCCACGGACGGGACTCGTCGACGGGGATCCCGTCGAGGACGACGACGAGCACGACCTCGACGCCTCGGCTGGCGAGCACCGACTCGATCGCATCGTCGAGCCACCGGTCGATCCGATTCGTCGGGATGATCACGCTCACTTCGGTCACGTGCTGTGCTTCCCATCCATCTCGAACACCGTCCGGAGCCCCGCCGGACGAGTGACCAGCGTAGCCGAGGCCCGTGCCCCTCGACGTAGGATGCACTGTGCCGCAGCCACCCGGTTGCGGGGAGAGGCGGTCCGGTTGCCCGAGCATGTGCTGTTCGTCGTGTCGAACTACCCACCGCACCTCGGAGGAGTGGAGTTCCACGTCCAGCGCCTCGCCGTCGAGCTCGTCGCGTCGGGTCACCGGGTGACTGTGCTCACGACGACGACGGGAGCCGACGTCGGCGTGAGCGAGGAGCGTGGGGTCGCCGTCATCCGGATACCCGGGCGGGTCCCCGTCCAGGACATCCTGAGCTTCCCGGCGCCGGGCACGGCGCGACGCATCCGGTCGCTCTGTCGTCAACGCGACGTCACGGTCGTCTCGACCCATACCCGGTTCTTCCCCATGTCGTTCGTCGGCGCCCGCGCGGCTGCTCGGGCGGGCATTGCCCACGTGCACACCGAGCACGGCTCCGATCACGTGCGGGGCGTCGGACCAATCGTCGGGCTCACGAGCCGCCTCGTCGATCGAACGATCGGTCGCCGTGTTCTTCGCTCGGCGGATGCGGTCCTCGCGGTCTCGGATCGGGTGCAGACCTTCGTCCGGAGGCTGTCGGGCCGCGAGGCGATCGTCTTCCCGAACGCCATCGACATCGGTCCATGGCTCGCTGCTCGTCCGAGTCGGCCGCGCGAGCGTCGACGTCTCGTGTTCCTCGGCCGCCTCGTGCCGGGCAAAGGGTGGGACGATTTCATCACGACCGCGGCACTGCTGCGTGACCGAGGCTTCGAGTTCGATGCCGAGATCATCGGCGACGGCTCGGATCGACCGTCGGTCGAAGTCGCCGTGAAGCGCGAGCGGCTCGACGGCGTGGTCGCCGTACGCGGCCGCGTGGTTGGCGCCGACCTTGCGCGGGCGCTCGCCGGGAGCACGCTCGTCAACGCCACGCGGCTCGCGGAGGGTTTCCAGACCTCCCTGATCGAGTCGGTCGCGGCCGGCGGGGATGTCGTGACCTACCCGATCGCCGGCGCATCCACGCTCGCCGAGGCTGGCGCCCCGGTATGCATCGTGGCGGAGTCGACGCCGGCGGCCCTGGCGACCGCGATCGCCGAAGGGCGCCCCGGGCGCGTGTTCGACGCGTCGAGGCTCGCAGCGTGGGACTGGCAGACCCGGGCTCGCGACTACGCTACTCTCCTCGCGTCCGTCCGCGCCGAACGCGCCCGGGTCCATGCGAAATCTCGCCGGTAGTCCTCGAATAGACTGGTCAGCGGTCCGTTGAACGGCGGACCGGTCAGTAGCGAGGTGTGACATCAGCGAATCGGAGTACGCGACGACGTGGCTCGTCGTGCCCCTCTTCAACGAAGCGACCGTAGTCCGCTCGGTGGTCGAGGAAGCACGCCGGACGTTCCCGAACATCGTCTGCATCGACGACGGAAGCTCCGACGACTCCGTTGCAGAGGCCGAAGCCGGCGGCGCCGTGGTCGTGAAGCACCCGACCAACCTCGGTCAGGGTGCGGCGATCCGCACTGGACTCGACTACGCGCTGCAAGACCCGAGCGCCGAGTACTTCGTGACGTTCGACTCCGACGGACAGCACCAGGTGGATGACGTCGTCGGAATGATCGGACGGTTGAAGACGGGCGACTCCGACATCATCGTCGGTTCGCGCTTCCTCGACGGTCGCACGAAGCCGGGCTTCCTGAAGTCGATCGTCCTCCGTCTCGCGGTGCTGTTCGAGTCGATGAGCACGGGGGTGCGGCTGACCGACGCGCACAATGGCCTGCGAGCGATGAACCGCCACGCCGCGACGGTCATCAAGATCGATCAGAACCGCATGGCTCACGCCTCCGAGATCGTCGCCGAGATCGGCCGCAACAAGCTCGAGTACGCCGAGTTCCCGGTGCACGTCGTGTACACCGAGTACTCGCGGTCCAAGGGGCAATCGATCTGGAACTCGGTCAACATCCTCAACGATCTGTTCCTGAAATAGGAAAGAGGAGTCACCCATGGGAGACCAGTTCTTCATCAAGCTCCTGCTGATCGGCGTCCTCGCCGCGTTCGCGGCGATCGTGCTCATCCCAGGACGCGGCACGCGCAAGCTCGCCATCAAGCGCATCGCATTGCTCATGCTGTTCCTGGCCGCCGTGGTCGCCGTGCTCTTTCCCCAGCTCATCAACGGCCTCGCGAATCTGGTCGGCGTCGGCCGCGGAACGGATCTGCTGCTCTACGGGCTCATCATCGTCTTCGTCGGGCACACGATCTCCACCTCGCTGCGGTTCCGGCAGCAGGAGCGGGAGATCACTCAGCTCGCCCGATCCGTCGCGCTCGCGAACGCGTCGAGGCCGTGGGAAGAGACCCCGGCCGAGGAGCACTCCGACAGCTGACGGCCCCTCATGCCGGCAGGGCGGCGTGTTTCTGTGCCGCAACGTTTAGCATCTCAGGGCTCACGCGAAGCCCCGCGAGGTGTCATCTCCCAGAACTTCGGTGACAGTTCTGGATCAGGACATCGGTGACGATTCCGGGGTTTCTCGGTGGTGACACTTCTGTCGCTCTGATGCGTGTATGAGCCGAAATGAGCCTGTCGATCCCCGTGTCCCGTCTGACGATCTCGCAGTGGCCTGATGACGCGCCGCGCGGCGCGGTGACGACGTTCTGCGCCGAGCACGGCATCTTGTCGACGACGTTTGAAAAGTAGGCCATGGCGGCGCCTTGTATTCCAGCGGTCGTCGCAACGAGCGTGATTCTCGGAGGCTAGCAAAGCGTTGAAGAGCTCGTGCGGTGTCCGGTCGCCGAGAGTGATTCGGGGGCGGCGGTTGAGCTCGAGTTCGACGCGAGCGAGGTCCCGTGGGGAGTGCACCGACAGGTCGGTGGACTTCGGGAAGTACTGGCGTTGCAGGCCGTTGGCGTTCTCGTTGCTGCCGCGCTGCCACGGGCTCGCGGCGTCGCAGAAGTAGATCCGAGTTCCGGTGTCTGCAGTCACGTCGAGGTGCTTGGCCATCTCGGTGCCTTGGTCCCACACCGACAGCATCGGCTGCGCGAACCGCCTCCCGGCGCGGATCTGACGGGTATGACCGCGCCGGTGATCACGCCCGGTCCGTAGTGGTGACGGCGCCGGTTTACGGACGATGCCGGTTGCGGGCCGATAGATCGCCTGGTAGATCGTCTCCGTCGCGACCCGCCGTGCCGGCTCTTGCGGATGGGCGCGCTGTAGCGCCCGTGAGATCTGCTGCGGACTCCACCGTTCCTTCAGCCGCGCGACCACGAACGAGCGCAGCACCGGGTCGGAGGTCAGCTTCAGCGGTCGCGTCCGCCGACGCCGGCTTGCGGCGGTCGCGTGCGCGTGAAATGGCCGATACTGTCCGGACGAGTGCAGATTGCGTCGCAACTCCCGGCTGATCGTCGACGGCTCTCCGGGCGTGTCAGATTGACTGTGTAAGGGTCGGGTCAGTCTGAAAGGAACCGAGGCGAGATGACACGAACGGAGAGCGGCTCAAGCGGTGGCACGACCTTGACGGTGCCATCCTTGCGCCGAACGGTAGTGCCGTTCTTCCAGATGTTTGCCGCGGACCGGCCGACACCCACCTCCCGCGCGGCCGCGGACATCGACCAGCCCTCGGCAAGCAGTTCCATGAACCGCTTCCGAGCCAACGACTTGGGCCTACGACCTGGCCCCTTCGGAACACGACGAGACGACATGCGAGAACCCCTTTCGGATGATCCTCGTTGCGACCGTCGCTGGAAACCGCCCCGTCGCATCGGCCCAGAATTCAAACGTCGTCGACACATCTCCCGGAAGAGGTTCTACCTGCTACGCGCGGTCGCGGACGGTCCCGCGGCGGTGCTGGAGCCGAGTCTCGTCGGCTTCGAACGTCGCCGACAGGGCTGGGCGAGGACATCAAGCATCAAGCGCTCGAGGTGCGTGCGGCGCTGGAACAGTCGAGGTTGGATCATGGGCCGATAAGCATGCACGAGAAGATGACCGCGATGGGCTGCCCGCCCCGTCGACCGCGACGCTGTCACGCGTGTTCCGTGACGCCGGAGTTGCTCGGGCGGCGCCGAACAAGCGGCCGCGGGCGTCGTTTCTCAGGTTCGTGTATCCGGCGCCGAACGCGTGCTGGCAGCTGGATGCGACCGAGTACGTGTTGACCGGCGGACGCACGTGCGTCATCTTCCAGCTCATCGACGACCACTCCCGCCTCGCCGTCGCATCCCGTGTCGCCGCCGGGGAGACCTCCGACGCCGCCGTCCGCATCGTCTCGAAAGGCATCGCCGCGCGCGGTGTCGCGCAATGACTGCTCACCGCCAACGGCGTCGCGTTGAACCCGTCCCGGCGAGGGGTCGTCGGCAAGCTCGTCGACCCCGTCACCAGGCTCGGCGTCGAGCCGATCACGGGGAAGCCTTCCGAGCCGACCATGCACGGCAAGAACGAACCCTGTTCCGACACCTCGACAAGCAACCGATGGCTTCGACGCTCGGTGAGCCGCAGGCGCAGGTCGACCAGTTCGACCTGGTCTACAACACCGAATGCCCGCACCAGGGGCCGCCCGGCCAGGTCACCCCACAGCAGGCCTGGGACGCGACGCCCGTGGCCGATCCGCCGAGGCCGCTCCACTCGCCGCCCCGTCTCCTTCACCCGTCGCCGCCGCCGGCGCACTGCTGCCGGAGAACACCCGACGCGTGACCGTCAACGGAGGGATCAAGATCAAAGGCGTTACATTCCAGATCGGCAGCCACCTCACCGGCACCCTCATCACCATCATCCGCGACGAGGCACGATCGCGTCCTGATTACACCAAGCCCCGCGAGGACAGACCAAGACTCTGATCGAGACGACCAGCGATCGCCGAGTGAAGCGGTGTGATGCATCAGACGCCGACCAACCATTCTTCGGCAGCTCATCCGCAACGAGCGGCTCTCTCAGGCGGGCTGGAGCAACTCGCCGAGGATGACTCGATTCAGGCGACTCGAGCCCGGACCCCGATCACGCGGTCCAGGCGACCTCATCGACCCAAGTCGTCCCGCCGAACTCGAGTGCCTTCACATCGTTGTCGACCATGATCTGCGCGAGCTCGGGGGTCTTGACGCGCGGAGTCCACCCGAGGAGGTCGTAGGCCCGGGAAGCGTCGCCGATGAGTGCGTCCACCTCCGTCGGGCGAAGGTAGCGTTCGTCGAACTTGACGTACTTCTGCCAATCGAGGCCGACCCGCTGGAACGAAAAGTCGAGGAAGTCGCGAACGGTGTAGGCGGTGTTCGTGGCGACGACGTAGTCTTGAGGCTCGTCGTGCTGGAGCATCCGCCACATCGCCTCGACGTACTCGGGCGCGTAACCCCAGTCGCGGATCGCATCGAGGTTGCCCATGTAGAGCTCTGACTGCACGCCTGCGGCGATCCTGGCAGCGGCGCGCGTGATCTTGCGCGTCACGAATGTCTCGCCGCGGCGCGGCGACTCGTGGTTGAAGAGGATGCCATTGACCGCGAACATGTCGAACGCCTCGCGGTAGTTGCGGGTTATCCAGTACGAGTACACCTTCGCCGCGCCATAGGGCGACCGGGGATAGAACGGGGTGTCCTCGTTCTGGGGAGGAGGCGTCGCGCCGAACATCTCGGAGCTGCTCGCCTGGTAGTAGCGGACATCGATCTCAGCGAGCCGGACGGCCTCAAGCAGACGCACTGAACCGAGTCCGGTCGTGTCGCCGGTGAACTCCGGTTCGTCGAAGCTCACGCGCACGTGGGACTGGGCAGCGAGATTGTACACTTCGTCGGGCTGGATGGTGCTGAGCAGCGTCACGAGACGCGAGCCGTCGGTCAGGTCGCCGTAATGGAGGGTCAGCTTCGCGTCGGTGGAGTGCGGATCCGTGAAGAGGTGGTCGATGCGGCTCGTGTTGAAGGTCGAGGCACGACGAATGAGGCCGTGGACTTCGTAGCCTTTCGAGATCAGGAGTTCGGCAAGGTAGCTGCCATCTTGTCCGGTGATACCGGTGATGAATGCGCGCTTCGGCTTCTGGTCGGACATGTTCGAGTATTCGCTTTCTGCTCCGTGACGGATGTTGTGGCGCCTGTCGGAGGCGGCTGGTCAGATGCCGTCGATGACCGAGAGGAGGAGATCGAGTTCGCGCTCGATCGGATAGTGATGGTTGCCGAGGAAGAGGCCATCGGTGTGGATCTTGTCCGCGGCGGGCAGCGTGGCGGGCACCTCGGCGTCGAAGTAGCGCATGACGGGGTTGCGGGTGAAGTTGCCTGCGACGATGGGGCGCGACTCGATGCCTTGGTCGGCGAGGGCGTTCACCAGATCGGCACGCCGACCCGCGAGACGGCCTTCGAGTACCAGGGAGAATCCGAACCAGCTGCTCTCGCCGTGTTCGCGCTGTACTCGCACGTCGTCGCGACCGGCGAAGCGCTCGACGAAGAGCTTCGCATTGGTACGGCGGCCCGCGATGAGGCCGGGGAGCTTCTTGATTTGCTGCCGCCCGAGGGCGCCGGACATTTCGAGCGGGCGTACGTTGTAGCCGGGCAACACAAAGCGGAACAGATCGTCGAATGCGTCGCCTGTCTTCGGGTGGATGAGGTTGTCGTTCGGCAACTCTCGTGTCCAGCCGTGTGCACGCAACGACACCATCGCTTGGTAAGTGTACTCGTCGTCGGTGGTGATGAGCCCGCCCTCCATCGTCGCGATGTGGTGGGAGAAGAACGAGCTGTACGTGCCCGCGAGTCCGAACGTGCCCGCCTGGCGGCCGTCCACGTTGGCCCCGAGGGACTCGCAGTTGTCTTCGATGAGTACAAGGTTCCGCTCGGCGGCGAGCTTCGAGAGCTCGACGAGTTCCGCGGGATTGCCCAGGAGGTTCACCGCGAGGATGGCCTTCGTGGCAGTGGTGATCGCTTCCGCCACGGTCGCGGCGCTCATGTTGAGCGAGTCGAGATCGACATCGACGAAACGCAATCGCAGTCCGAGCTGGTGCGCCGGGTAGAACGTGGTCGCCCACGACACGGCGGGCACAATGATCTCATCGCCGGGCGAGAGGTCGATGTCGGGATTCACCACGGCGGCAGTGAGGGCGATGAGGTTCGCGCTGCTGCCCGAGTTGACCATCACTGCTCGCCGGGCGCCGAGCGCTGCGGCGAACTCTTCCTCGAACGCCCGTACCTCCGGCCCCATGGTGAACCGACCGCTCGTGATGACCGATTGGAGGGCCTCGTATTCGGCGTTATCCCACGTGGTCGTGGCAAGGGGGTATCGGGGTGCGGTCATGCTGGCGTCTTTCGGTTCGTCGATCTGGGAGGGTGCTCAGTGGTCGAGGCGAGCGAGGTAGTCGGCATACGTCTTAGCGACGCCGTCGGTGAGGTCGGTCGAGGGGGACCACCCGAATTCGGATGCAACGCTGGAGTCCATGAGCTTCTGGTGCATTCCCGCAGGCTTCGACGGGTCGGTAACGAGATCCGCCTCGTATCCAACGGCGTTGAGTGCCGCACGGTAGTAGTCCAGGATGCTGAAGTCTTCACCTTTGCCGACGTTCATGAGCGCGGGCCACGCGCTGAGGCCGTCGAGCTTCGATACGAGCCATTCGGCGAGATCTCCGACGTAGGTGAACTCTCGCCGGGCGAGTCCGTCGCCCCAGACATCGATCTTCGTGGCCCCGGTGGACTTTGCCTCATGCGCCTTGGCGATCGTGGCGGCGACGAGGTGGGCGCGGTCGAGTGCGAAGTCGTCTCCCGGGCCGTACAGGTTGGACGGGATGATGACGCGGTAGTCCCAGCCGAACTGTTCGGCGGTGTACTGGCAGTACCGGGCGGCGGCGATCTTCGAGATCGCGTACCCCTCGTTCGTCGGCTCAAGCGGAGCGGCGAGCACATCGGATTCGACGAGCGGCTGCCGGTAGTCTTTGGGGTACATGCACGAACTGCCGAAGTACACGAATCGACGGATGCCTGCGGCAACCGACGTCGAGAGGACGTTGGAGTCGAGCCGCAAGTTGTCCATGAGGAACCCGGCGGGATCCGCGATGTTCGCCGCGATGCCTCCGACGCGGGCAGCAGTGTGAATCACCGTGTCGGGAGCGATCTCCTGGAAGAGCCGTTCGACGGCGATCGGATCGCGCAAGTCGGCGTCGGCTCGAGTCACCGGAATGAGCTCGTCGTCCCGCCCGGCGGTGCGCCAGGCAGCAGCGATGGACCGAGCGAGCATGCCATTGCCGCCGGTGAGGAGAACTCGCATTAAGGGCTCCCTGGGTATTGGACCACGTGGTGTGCCGTGCCAGCGCGTGTCGGCGACTAGTCGAGTGTAGTTGATCTGGCTCCACGTCCTTCGATCGCAGGATTCTCCTGGCCGGAGGGGGTTAGACGCTTCGGGGTCGTCTGCTCCGGAGCCGGAGCACGGTCGCGGCGATCGCCGCGCGCGACGCGACCGAGACGAGCAGTGCCCAGAAGGCGCCGGCGACCCCCAACTGCGGAATCAGAACGAGGCAGGTCGCCAGGGACAGCGCGGTCGATCCGACGGCGAGTGTGAGGGCGTGAACGTACGCGTTCTGGATGGCGACGGCGGTCGCCATAAAATGCGCGCTCGGGAGCGCCATGATGGCGAGACCGAGAGGTATCGCTTCGGCGAGGGAGAGGGTGTAGGCCTTGCCGAACACGAGGGGGACAAGCCAGGTCGCGAGGAGGAGCCCGATCAGCGTGATCGGGACGTATGCGAGCGTCCACTTGATCGTCGCGCGAGCGGTGATCGAGAGAATCGACGCCCTCGCAGCCCCCCGGCGCGCCGCTTGTTGGGCTTGCGGGATCCAAGCCTGGGACAGGACCCCGGTGACGATATCCGCGAGTGCGAATAGGTAAAGGAGGATCGCGAGCCGCGCGGTCTCCGCGGCCCCGAACGAGCCTGTGACGAGGTACTGGGGAACCGTTGCAATGAGCGACATGAGCGACATCGCGGCTCCGAGCGGGAGACCGGCGGCGGCGATTCTGCGCGTCTCTCGCCTGACGCCCGCCGCGGGCGGTGGATGCTCCGACTCGGCGACGATCGAAGCGCGATGCGCAGGCCGAAAGAGGAACAGATACGCCGAGAGGAGCGAGGACGTGGCGAGCGCCAGCATGGTGGGGATGAGCTCTCGGGTGAGTGCGAGTACGACGGCCGCGGCGAGCGAGACGAGGATCGCCGCGATCAGGCTCGCGGTAAACACGGTGAGTGAGTGTCCCCGGCGCTGCAACGGTCCCGAGGAGAGTTCGGAGAATGCGTCGGCGACCTTCACGAGTGCGGCGAGCAGCACGACCGCTTCGAGTTGTGGGGCCCAGACGCCGCCGAAGACGCAAGCAGCGACGAGGGCGATCGCCAGAGCCGCCGATTGGACGATCGTGTAGTTGCGGAAAGAGGCCTCGGGGCTAAGCGTCAACGTCACGGTGCGCATTCCGAGCTGTGCGAACACGAAGAACGGGGTGGCGATCGCCAGCGCGAGCGAGTAGGTGCCGACCGTTTCGGGCTCCGTCATACGCGCCAGGAGGAACAGGATGAGGAGCGGACCGAGATTCCGGAGGAACTGCGCAGCCAGAAGGTGCACGGTGCGCGCGGTATCCGAGGTCGTCGGGGTCGATGCTTCGCGTCGACCAGACGACGAGGGATTCACCATGTAGGACACCTTATGCGTCCGCGCTCCGAGCGATCGCAGCGAGAGCTGCCGGCGAGCGACTCAGCGAGCGTCGAGCGTGTGCCAGTTCGGGAGGAGCAAGTCATGTCCGCTCTGACCGTCTGCTTGCCACGGGCGGGGGGCCACGACCGGCGCGTTCGGGTCTCTGCGTGAGAGAAGCCATGCAGCCCACCAGCTGAACGAGGAGTTGCTCATCGCGAATCCGACGCCGTTGCTCATAGCGATTAACGTGGCGACGTTACCGAGGATGCCAGTGTCTTCGACGAAGTCGAGTTCCTGCAACTCGGCCAGTTCGTCGCGAACGAGGTCGGGGCTGTCAGAGAAGACTCGGACGCGTGAGGTATCGCTCTGGAGCTGCCGGAGGAGCGAGATCGCACGAGTAAAATAGGTCGCGCTCGCGATTCCGTGATGCCGCGCGGCCTGCGGCGTGAGGTAGTCGCCGCGCCGCACGTGCGCGGTGATTGTCTCGGCTTGACAAAGCCTCGCGAGTTGCTCGGACTCGGGCGCTGAGATCTTCGCTCCGGTGAGGGCCGCGGCCAACTGGTCGGAGACGCCCTCGAAATACCGCCACGCCTGGAAGTACCCGAAGAGGGTGGTCCCGGGGGTGACGCGGTTGACGGTGTCGTGGAAGTTGAGTGTGGGCTGGCGATAGACCTTCAGGCGCGTGGAGCCCCGGCCGGGATGGCGGATCGCCGCCGGTCGGCGAGGAGAGTTGCGGTACCAGGGGGAGTCCTCCCGAAGGACGGTGCCGTCAAACGCGACCCCGGCGAGTTGGAAGCCCCATGGGGTCTCCTTGGTGCGCTCGATCGGATCGCTCGCGATGAAGCGCGAGGCGTCGACGTACAGCGGGCAGTCGAGGCGTTCGGCCTGCTCCCACGCCGCAGCGAGGATGAACAGCTGATTGCCGAAGCCGCCCTGCAGATACGCGCAGATGCCGTCGCTGATGTCTCGAACCGCTGCCATGTGGTGCTCTCCCTCGGGCCGACGGGCGGGTGCAGGTGGATGGTGACGTCAGTCGTGGAGCAGTGCCGTGAGGACGGACATCGCGCCGAGCAAAGCCACGCCGTAGCCGACGAGGATCCATGACGCCCAGCGATTGCGGATCACGAGTCCGGCCGCGAGCAGGAAGCCCGCGAGGATCGACGCGCCGTACCGCGGAGGCAGCGTGAAATACGATCCGGTCGTGACATAGAGCGCGAGCGCGAGCGCTGGTGCGAAGACGACCGACGAGATCGCGATGGCGATGACGAGCGGGCTCCGCGGTGTCACCCCGCGAAGCGCCCAGAACGCGCCGATGACTCCAGCGATCGTGAGCCAGCTGAGGGGCGTCACGGCGAAGCCGGGGATGGGAAGCGCGTACCCGGTCGAGCCCGCTATGTTCACATTCGAGGTGATCGTGCCGGGCAGGAAGTTCGCCATCTGCCCGAGCAGCTCTTGGACGCCGAGCGGGTTGCCGCCCGACGAGCCCGCGGCGCCTTCGGGTCGCAGTGACGCGTGGATTCGGAGCCACACGAACTGGGTCAGGATCGCCGCGACGCTCGTCGCAGCCGCGACGATGAGCACGAGCCACTCGCGGCGAAGCCTCCTGGCCGGGGCGGGACCCTCGGCGGGCGACCCGCCGAACTCCGCGAGCCCTTCGGCACCCGAGACGCGCTGCTTGCGCCGGTTCCAGACGGTGATGAGCCCGTGGATCACGAGGTAGAGCGCCGAGAGGCCGACGGCCAGCAGGTTCGTCACCTTGAAGATCGTGGCCAGCACCGCGATGGCCGGTATCCACCAGAGCGAGCCGGTGCCGCGAACGAATCTCGTCGTCACGAAGAGCAGTGCCGCGCCCGCGAGGAAGGAGGGCGCGTCGGTGCTCACATAGGTGTACGTCCACCAGGCGAACGGTGACGCGATGAAGGCCAGCCCCAGGCCGAGCGCCGCCGTCGACGAGACCCGCCACTGCCGAAGCAGGAGCCACAAGAGGAGCACCGACGCGGCGAGCCAGAGCGATCCCGTGAGGCGCCACGCGGTGAGCTGGTCGACCCCCGACACGAAATGGATGGCGTCGCCGACGACCCGCGTCACCCCGAAGTAGAACGGCGTGTACGGGTCGGCCGAGGTGATCCCGCCGAACGGGAACGTCGAGACATCCGCGTAGCTCGAACCGCACGCCGCGCCCATCGGACCGTATGGGAACACGCCGTCGCACGCCATCCGATCGAGACCTTCGGGGCCGATCTCCTCACCTGGGGTAAGTACTCCCTGCGTGGGGAGCTTGTCGAGGTAGTCGAGGTAGACCCACTCGTCGATGGGAGACATCGCATCGGAGTGCTGGATCGTCACCGCACTCGAATATCCGACGGCGACGAGCACGAGCGCCAACGGTACCCAGAACCGCCCCAACCACGATCTCACCCGGTGTTGGACGGTGGACGGCTGTTCCGCGAGCACGTTCGACATTGGGCTCCTCTCCCGGCTGAACACCCTACCTGGTAACACCTGTGCGCTCGGACCAGAGTCGTCGGCTGCGACCACGTAGACTGCCGCGGTGAGCATCCTCGTCACCGGCGGTGCCGGCTACATCGGCAGTCACGTGGTTCGTCTCCTCCTCGAGCGTGGAGACGAGGTCGTCGTCGTCGACGATCTGAGCTCGGGCATCCCCGCCCGCCTCGATGGCGTGCCGCTCGTCGAACTCGATCTGAGCGACACGGGCCGCCGGACCGACCTCGTCGACGTGCTCCGTGCGCACGAGGTCTCCGCCGTCGTCCATTTCGCAGCCAAGAAGCAGGTGGCGGAGTCGGTCGCCCGCCCGGCCTGGTACTACGAGCAGAACGTCGGCGGTCTGGCAGGCCTCCTCCTCGCGCTCGAAGAGGCCGACGTGCGCGACATCGTCTTCTCCTCGTCGGCGGCGGTGTACGGCGCGACGCCGTCGGTGCTGCTCGACGAATCGACCCCGACCGTGCCGATCAACCCGTACGGCGCGACGAAACTCGTCGGCGAGCAGATGCTCGCGGCGGCAGCCGCGACCGGCGCGGTGCGCGCAACGAGCCTGCGCTATTTCAATGTGGCGGGCGCGGGATGGCCCGAGCTCGCCGACACGGCGGTGCTGAACCTCGTGCCGATGGTGTTCGAGCGGCTCGACGCCGGTGAGGGTCCGCGCATCTTCGGCGACGACTACCCGACGGCCGACGGCACGTGCATCCGCGACTACGTCCACGTCCTCGACCTCGCGCGCGCGCACCTCGCGGCGCTCGACACGGTGCGCGACGGGCATCGGGTCTTCAACGTCGGCACCGGCACGGGAAGCTCGGTGCGCGAGATGATCGACGCCATCCTCGAGGTGTCGGGTTCGACGATCGAACCGGTCGTCGAACCGAGACGCGCGGGCGATCCCGCCGAGGTCGTCGCCGATCCCAGGCTCATCGCACGAGAGCTTGGGTGGCGCTCGGAGTTCGGCCTGCGCGACATCGTGGAGTCCGCGTGGGCGGCCCACGTGCGCCGATGACCGGCGTGCGCGTCTCCGTCGCGCTCGGCACCCACAACGGCGCGCGCTTCCTCGAGGCCCAGCTGCGCAGCATCCTCGCCCAGACGCGCGCGGTCGACGAGATCGTCCTTTCCGATGACGCGTCCTCCGACGGCACCGTCGAACTCGCCGAGCGGCTCGTCGCCGAACACCGCGGTTCCGGCGGCGCGGCGCCCGATCTCGTCGTCCTCCGCAACGATCCGCCACTCGGAGTCACCGCGAACTTCGAGCAGGCGCTGCGCTCCGCGACGGGGGATCTCATCGCGCTCTCCGACCAGGACGACATCTGGCGGGCGGATCGCATCGAACGGGCGGTCGAAGTCTTCGACGCACGGCCGGGGCTTCAGCTCGTGGCGTCGGGTGCCCGCCTCGTCGACGACCAGGGCGAGCCGATCGGGGCGACCCTCTTCGGCACCCTCGGCCTGGAAGGCACCACGCTCGAGCGGATCCGTGTCGGCGCTGCGTTCGAGGAGTTGCTGAAGCGCAACCTCCTCACGGGGGCCACGATGATGGTGCGCCGATCGCTCGTCGAGGCTGCGTCGCCCTTCCCGCCCACGTGGGTCCATGACGAATGGCTCGCCGTCGTGGCATCCGTCATCGGCGGCATCGCCGTCATCGACGACGAGCTCATCGACTACCGCCAGCACGGCGGCAATCAGATCGGCGTCACGGCGCTCGAGCTCACGGGCAAGATCGGGCGTCTTCGTGCACCTCGCACGGAGCGCAACGTGCGCCTCCGCGCACGTGCGGCGGATCTCGCCCGGCGACTGCCTGCGATCGCATCCGATCGTGCGGATCTCGCCGAAGTCGTCGCCGACAAGCTCGTGCACGAGCAGGTGCGCAGCGCCTACCCGCGAAGCCGGTTCGGCCGGATCGTTCCAGTGCTCCGTGAAGCGCGAACGGGCCGCTACGGGCGTTACGGACTCGGCGCGCAGGACATCCTGCGCGATCTTGTGCAGCCCGTCTGAGCTGTGGAGCTGGACGTCGGCAGGGCCCGCGAGAGAAGACTCCGGCGCTTCGCGACCGGGTGCGCTCGAGTCTCGGTCACCGGCCTAGGCCGTGGCGCAGGAGGGTCCTGGCGGCCGCGCCGTTGCGGGCCACGAGCGCGCTCGGCAGCACCGAGAGGGCGTTCAAGCGCGAGGTGAGCCTCCTGGATGCGGCCCGGGCGGCGCGACCCCACCCCTGTTCGTGCATCGCGCGCGCCGCCTCGGAGAAGTACCGCCGTTCCTCCTGAAAGCGCGATCCCTCGGTGGCGCGCTTGGCGGACGCGCTGGCTGCGTGGCGCCGATAGCGGAACTCGGGCCGGTCGTCGAGCACGAGGATGCCTCCTTCCCGCACGATCTCGATTTGCAGGGCGAGATCGAGGACGACCTCGTAGTCGTCCCGGAAGTCGAAGCGCTTCAGAAGATCGGTGCGCCAGGCGATCGATGGGAAGTACGTCCAGTTGGCCCGCAGGAGGCTCGTCGCGAGCCGTTCTCCGCTCAGCTCGACGGGGCCAGCAGGGTTCACTCGGGGCCGATACATGGACTTCACCCGGTCGGCGAGGGGGGCCGTCACCCGCCCTTCTCCATCGATGACCTCCACTCCGGGCTGGACGTATGCGGCCTCGGGATGCGTCGCGACGAGCTGTCGGATCCGCTCGACATACCCGGGCAGGAGCAGATCATCGCAGCCCATGACGGTCGTGTACGGCGCTGAGGCAACCCGGGCGGCTTCGCGAAAGTTGCCGCTTACTCCGAGGTTCACGGCGTTGCGCCGGTAGTGGACGCGCGGGTGCTCGAGCGCCCGAACCCATTCACCGGGTGAGCGGTCGGGGTAGGCGTCGTCGATGACCATGAGGGTCCAGCCGGGATCGGTCTGGGCGAGCACGCTCTCCACGGCGTCTCGGAACTGCCCGGGGTCGCCCCAGAACGGCATGAGGATGTCGAGAAACGGGACCTCGACGGTGTGCGGATTCTCGGCAGGAACGGTCAAGTCGGACTCCCCGGTGGGCACGCGCCGAGGCATCGGGCCGACGCGTAGGCTGTCGGTCAGTGTACCAATCGAAGGGAAAGCCGGCCGTGGTCGACGATGCGCGAGAGTCGACCGAGCGCCGCCCGACGTCGGTGCTGTGGATGCTCGCGGGCACCCTCGTCGGCGGTGTCGCGGGGTACCTGGTCCTCTGGCTGACCGCCCGTTCCCTCGGTGCGGCCGAATACGCCGTGTTCGGCGTGTTCTGGTCGGCGCTCTACCTCATCGTCGGCGTGTTGTTCGGTCTCCAGCAGGAGGCGACACGCGCGGCGTCCGCGTCGGCGTCGGTGTCGGCGTCCGCATCCGGTTCCCCTGAAGGGCCGGCGGGAGCCTCGGCGGTCGGAGCGGCACGGCGCGGCAGCTCGCTCTGGGTCCTCGCGACGGCGTCCGGGCTGCTCGTCATCGCGGTCGCGATCGGCACCGCGGTCTGGTGGGCGCCCGAATCATTCGGCACGGCGCACTCCGACCTCTCGATCCCCGTCGCGATCGGTTCGGGGCTCAGTGCGGTCGTCGCCGTCGCGAGCGGGCTGTTCGCGGGCCACCGTCGCTGGCTGCTGCTCGGGGTGATCATCGCCGCGGACGGCGTGCTGAGGCTCGCTGCAGTCGGAGTCGCGACGGACTTCGGCGCGGGCACCGAGGTGCTCGCGTGGGCGGTCGTCGCCCCGTACGTGATCGTGATCGTCGGCTGCTTCGCGATCGGCGGCCGGCGTCTGATCCGAGACGGACGCGTGGACGTCAGCTTCCGCCGGCTCGCCGCGAACTCGGTGCAGACAGTCGTCGCCGCCTCGGCGACGGCGCTGCTCATCAACGGCTTCCCACTCGTGCTCGCGCTCGTCGAGGCATCCGACGACGCGACTCTGCTGGGTGCGCTCATCTTCGCGATCACCCTCACCCGGGCTCCGCTCCTCGTGCCGCTCACGGCCCTGCAGAGCTACCTCGTGACGGCGTTCGGCGCGGCGCGGCGCGAGGCGCCGCGCCTCCTCGCGCGCTGGTCCGCGATCGTCGTCGGCGTCGCGGTCGTCCTCGCGGCGATCGCCTGGCTCGCGGGCGAGTGGGCCCTCGACGCGTTCGTCGGCGCGGATTTCGCCCTTCCCGGTTCGCTCCTCGCGGGTCTCGTGGTCTCGTCGGGCTGCATCGGCATGCTGTGCGTGACGGGTCCGGCGGTGCTCGCGCGGAGCCTGCACACCGCCTACGCGCTCGGCTGGGTAATCGCGTCTGCGACGACGATCGCGCTGCTGTTCCTCCCGCTGACGATCGAAGCGTCGGTGCCGCTCGCGCTCGCCGTCGGGCCGCTCGTGGGCGTGGCCGTGCACCTCGGGCTGCTCCGCTGGTCGGGTTCCGCCCGTTGATTGCTATCGTGTGGCTCGAGGAGGCACACCGTGGATGCTGGATCTGACGAGACTCCCCCGACGGCGGCGCCCGGTTACGCCGAGCGTCTGAAGACGATCGAGTCGGCCCGGTGGCGCCGTCTGATCGATGTCCAGGCGCCGTACCGCTGGAACATCCGTCGACTGAAGCTCGGCCGAACGCTCGACGTCGGCTGCGGACTCGGCCGCAACCTCGCCCACCTCCGCGGAAACGGCGTCGGCGTCGACCACAACGCGGACTCCATCGCGATCGCTCGGGAGCGCGGCCTCGAGGCGTACACCGTCGACGAGTTCGCGGCCTCGACGGCGGCCGTGCCGGAGGCATACGACTCGCTCCTGTTCGCGCATGTCATGGAGCACATGGATCGCGAGTCCGACATCGCGCTCGTCACGGCCTACCTCCCCTACCTGCGGGCCGAGGGGCAGGTCTGCTTCATCACCCCGCAGGAGCGCGGCTACCGATCGGATGCGACGCACGTGCAGTTCGTCGATTTCGCCGGCCTCGAAGAGATCGCCCACGCCGCCGGGCTCGCGGTGGAACGCCGATTCTCGTTCCCGCTCCCGCGAGTCGCCGGACGCGCGTACACGTACAACGAGTTCGTCGCGGTCGCGAGACGACGCTGACCGCGGGCGCGGGCGCGGCTGCGGCCGGCTCGGGGTCAGGCTCGATCCGACTGCGGCAGCCCCACCCCCGGCCGCGCCAGCGCATCCCGCCAGCTCATATCCCGCGCGGCCTTCACCGCGCACACGACGAGCACCAGCCATCCGCCCTCCACCAGGGCGAAGCTCTCGGCGAACGAGGTCACCGCGATCGCCACGAGGATGAGCGCGGGCCAGACGTACACCGGGCTGCGTCGCGACGAGGCGAGCAGCCACGCCCGCACGAGCGCGACGCCCACGAGCGCGACGAACAGCAGCACGCCGATCACCCCGACCTGGAAGTACGCGTCGATGTACGCGCTCAGCGCGGATCCGTGGTCGCGTCCGGTCATAACCGCGATCCAGGTGTAGGGGGTGCGCTCCGACGGCCAGACCCCGACCCAGCCCCAGCCCTGCAGCGCGTTCGAGGCGAGGTAGCGCGAGATCTCGCGCCAGAGGTCGAGCCGCACGTCGAACTCGGCTCGTGCGTCGAGCAGTTCGATGATGCGGATGCGCAGCAGCCACCCGGTGACGAGGGCGGCGAGTCCGACGCCGATGATGACGAGCTGCCACACCCACCTGGTGGCGGGGGCGACCCGTCGGAGGCCGACGAGTGCGGCCAGTGCGACGGCGGTGGCGCCGAGCGCGATCCAGGCGGTCGGCGAGGCCGCGAAGACGATGCAGAGGGTCGCGAGCGCGACCGATGCGACGGCTTTGCCGCCGCGGGCGATCTTGGTGCGCCACTCGACGACGAAGGTGACGAGCGCCACGAGGGCCACGAATCCGAGCAGGTTGCGGGTGCCGAAGATGCCCTGGATCGGCCCCAGGTTCGCGAGGTCGCCGCGGATGCCGAGGAACGCGATGGGCAGATCGAGCAGGATGCCGCTCAGCACCTCGAGCGCGAGCGAGACGCCGAGCAGCACACGCAGCACGTCGCCGAACGCCCGCACGATCTGGATGGTGTCGCGCATGAGCGCGATGTACACGCCGAGCACGCCGAACGCGATGAGCGAGGCCACGCCGATCACGGTGTACCGCGTGTTCTGAGTCCAGAGCAGCGACGCGGCGCACCAGCCCACGAACACGAGGATGGTGAGCGGCAGGATCCCGTACCATTCCACGGCACGCCAGCGTGCGACGAGCGACGCCCCCGCGAGGACGAGCAGGCCGACGAGCGCGGCGACCAGCCCTGCCGTGCCGATGAGCGCGCGGATCGCGTGCGTCGAGAACGCCAGCCCGATCGAGATCAGGGTGAGGGCCTGCGCGAACCGGGCGGATCCGATGGCGCCGCGGGTCGCGTGCCAGGCGTGGGCGAACGGCGACTCGCGGGTCATCGCGGCCCGGCGACGTCGAACCTCGGCCTGGCCGCATCGGCCGGGAGCGGGTCGTGCGCCCATTGCCGCCGCTTCGTCGACCAGGCGATCATGATGAGCAGGGCGAGGTTGCCTTCGATGAGCAGGCGGCTCTCGGCGAGGCTCTGGGCGAGCAGCGCCACGAGCAGGAGCAGCGGTACGAGCGACGCGGCCGAGAAGGCGATCGGATGCCCCGTCGCATCCCTGGGCTGATCGACGGCGAGGAACCAGCTCCGCCACTGCGCTCCGACGGCGATCGAGACGAACGCGATGAGCCCGAAGACGCCCACCTGGAGCCACACGTCGAGCCAGGCGTTGTGCGCCTGCAGGTAGGTGACGCCGTTGCGCACGGCGAGACCGTCGAAGGGTTCGACCCAGGGGTTCCAGTAGCCGACCCAGCCCCAGCCGAACCACGGCCGCTCGGTGATGAGCTGCCACACGGACGCCCAGATGTCGAACCGGCCGGTGAGGTCGTCGCTCTTGCCGAACACCTGCAGCAGCGTGTTCCAGCCGAGTGCGACGAGGGCGAGGGTCGCCGCGCCGGCGGCGGCGGCCGTCCAGTAGAGCGGGCGGCGCGCGAGGGGGTCGATACGTCGCGCCCACGCGGCGAACGCGACGGCCGCGAGCACTGCCACGCCCGCCAGCGTCGCGGTGGCCGAGCGGGTGAGGGCGAACACGAGTGCGGCGACCACGAGCCATCCGATGCCCTGTGCGCGTCGTACGCTGCCCGCGGCGAGCAGGCACGCGAAGACGATGAGGCCGAGCAGCGCGATCATGGCCAGCAGGTTGCGGTTGCCCACGAGGCCCTCGATCGGCCCGCCCTGCAGCAGGAGGCCGCGCGACCAGAAGAACGCCTTCGGCAGGGAGTCGGTGACCTCGAAATCGGGGAACAGCGGCAGCACCGGCCCCCGTACGACGAGTGCGGCCCAGAGCTCGAAGACGATCGAGAGCGCGAGGATCCATTTGATCGCCGCGGCCAGCGCGCGCACGATCGCGCCCCAGGCCAGGCACAGCACGAGCGCGATCGCGACGGTCACGGTGGCGAGGGTGATCGCCACGCCCAGCACGGATGCCCCGGGGTACGCGGACCACGCGATCGACGCCGTGGCGATGATGAGGAACGCGAACGTCGACTTGGGCACTCGACGCCAGATCCAGGTGGGACGTGTGACGACGAGCAGTGCGACCGCGCCGGCGACCACCAGCACGGCGATCGCGCCGAAGCCCCACCAGCCGAGCAGGTTGCGCCAGAACTGGCCGGCGAGCAGCGTGAAGAGGGCGAACGTCGCGTACGCGCCGACGAGGGCGGAGCGACGGGCCGAGGTCATGCGACCAAGGCTATCGCGGCGCGGCCAGACGGGCTCCCTTCGACAAGCTCAGGGAGCCCCCGCTCGCTGAGCCCGTCGAAGCGGGGGTGCCACCGCTCGCTGAGCCCGTCGAAGCGAGGGTGCCACCGCTCGCTGAGCCTGTCGAAGCGAGGGTGCCACCGCTCAGACGAACGCCGCTTCACCCGTGACCGCACGGCCCACGATGAGGGTGTTCATCTCGCGCGTGCCCTCGTACGAGTAGAGCGCCTCGGCGTCGGCGAAGAACCGGGCCACGTGGAAGTCGAGCACGATGCCGTTGCCGCCGCAGACCTCGCGGGCCCACGACACCGTCTCGCGCATGCGCGAGGTGGCATACGCCTTGGCGAGCGCGGAGTGCTCGTCGGCGAGTCGGCCGGCGTCCTGCAGCTGCGAGGCGCGCACGACCATGCCGAGCGACGCGGTGATGTTGCCGAGGCTGTTCACCAGGTGCTCCTGGATGAGCTGGTGCGAGGCGATCGGCTTGCCGAACTGCACGCGATCCTTCGCGTACGCGACGGCGGCTTCGTAGGCGCCGACCGCGGTGCCGACGGCCGCCCACGCGACCTCGGCGCGGGTGGCGCGCAGCACGGCGGCGGTGTCGCGGAACGAGTTCGCGTTCTGCAGCCGCAGCGACTCGGGCACGCGCACGTCGGTGAGCGTGATGTCGGCGTTCTGCACGGGCCGCAGGCTGATCTTGCCCTCGATCTTGGTGGCCGAGTACCCGGGCGTCGAGGTGGGCACGATGAAGCCCTTGACCTGGCCGTCGGCCTCGTCCTTCGCCCAGATGACGGTGATGTCCGAGAAGGTGGCGTTGCCGATCCAGCGCTTCTGGCCGTTCAGCACCCACTCGTCGCCCTCGCGACGGGCGGTGGTGCGCAGGCCCTTCGCGGAGTCCGACCCCGAGAGGGGTTCGGTGAGGCCGAACGCGCCGATGATCTCGCCCGAGGCGAGCTTCGGGATCCACTCCTCGCGCTGCTCCTTCGAGCCGGCGATCGAGATCGACCCGGTGGCGAGGCCGTTCTGCACGCCGACGAACGTGCCGACCGAGGCATCCACCCGCGCGAGCTCGAGCGCGACGAAGCCGCGGAAGACCGACGAGTTCTCGAACGGCGCCGTCTCGTCCCAGGCGTAGGAGAGCACGCCCAGGTCGGCGAGGGGCTTCACGACCTGCATCGGGAACTCGGCCCGCTCCCAGTACCCGCCGATGATCGGCTTCACGTCGGCTTCGAGCCAGGCCCGCAGCTCGCCGAGCGCCTCGCGCTCGCGATCGGTGAGCAGGTCGTGGTAGCCGTAGAAGTCGCTCGCGAGCGGTTCGAAGGACATGGCAGAGGTCTCCTCATCGTCAAGGCGGGGATGCCACGAGCGTAGGCCGCGCGCGAATCGCCGGGCGAGGCCGTTGTAGCTTGGGACCTACCGCCCCGAAAGGACCCTCCTGCATGTTTGTCGCGATCCGCAACAGCCCGCGTGATTACGCCTGGGGCTCGATCACCGAGATCGCCGGGTTCCTCGGCGCCGCCCCCTCGGGCGGACCCGAGGCCGAGCTGTGGCTCGGCGCGCACCCCGGTTCGCCCGCACGGATCGCGGACCCCGCGCAGGCCGGCGGAGCATCCGATCTGGCGGAATGGATCGCCGCCGACCCCGAGGCCGCGCTCGGCACCGAGCTCGGAGACCGAGCCCGGCTGCCGTTCCTGCTGAAGCTGCTGGCCGCGGGCGGGCCGCTGTCGCTCCAAGCGCATCCGACCTCGGCGCAGGCGCGCGCCGGCTTCGCCCGCGAAGAGGCCGACGGCGTGCCGATCGACGCGTACGACCGCAACTACAAAGACGAGTTCCACAAGCCCGAACTCATCGTCGCGGTGAGCGACGACTTCGATGCGTTATCGGGCTTCCGCCCGCTCGGCGAGGTGCGCGAGATCCTCGAGATCCTGCGGGCGGCGGATGCCTCGGATGCCGCGCCGGCGCCCGGAGCCCTCGACCTGCTCGAGCAGCACCTCGAGGCCGGACTCGCCGACACCGTCGAATGGCTGCTGCGCGACGGCCGCGGCGAGGACACCGGGCAGGCCGTCTGGGTCGTCGAGCGCGTGGTGCGGCTCGCCCGCTCGCGCGAGGCCCAGGAGTCGGCGTACGCCGACTCGTTCGCGACCGTCGTCGACCTCTCGGGCGCGTACCCGGGCGACCCCGGCATCGTGATCTCGCTGCTGCTGAACCGGGTTCGGCTGCGCCGCGGAGAGGCGCTCTACCTCGCGGCCGGCAACATCCACGCCTACCTGCGCGGACTGGGCATCGAGCTCATGGCCGCGAGCGACAACGTGCTGCGCGGCGGGCTCACCCCGAAGCACATCGACGTGGCCGAACTGCTCGACGTGCTCGACTTCACACCGATCGCACCGCCGCGGCTCGAGCCCGAGCAGCCCTCGCCCGGCGTGCGGACGTTCCGGCCCGACGTGCCCGACTTCGTGCTGCACCGGGTCGAGCCCGGTGCGGGCGAATCGTCGGTGGAGCTCGACGGCCCCGCGATCGTGCTCGTCGAGGGCGCGCCGGTGGCGCTCGCGGGGGAGCGGTCCCGAGCCGACGTCGAACGCGGGCAGGCGGTGTACGTCACTCCTGACGAACGCCGGGTCGTGGTGCGCGGCGACGGCGTCGCGTGGATCGCGACAGTCGGCCGCGAGGCATCCGCCGGCTGACCTCATCGAAGCGCGCTGAGCCTGTCGAAGCGGGCCCCTTCGACGGGCTCAGGGAGCTGTGGGCGGCTCGCTGTGCCTGTCGTTGCTCGCTGAGCTTGTCGAAGCGGAGCCCCCTTCGACAGGCTCAGGGAGCCGTGGGCGGTTCGCTGTGCCTGTCGTAGCTCGCTGAGCTTGTCGAAGCGGGGCCCCCTTCGACAGGCTCAGGGAGCCTCCGCTTGCTCGTCCGCGCGAGGGACGGCAGTTGATCGCCCCGGCCCTCGATGAGTGCGAGCTTCTTCGCGCGACTCCATCCCTGCAGCTGCTTCTCGCGCGCGAACGCGTCGTCGATGCGATCCCACGCTTCGGCGTAGACGAGTTCGACCGGTCGATGCTTGCGGGTGAAGTTCGCGCCGAGACCCTGGTTGTGCTGCCAGACGCGTGCCTCGACCGGTTGTCTCGTGCTGCCGACGTAGTACGCCCCGTTGCTGCAGCGCAGGATGTAGACCCAGATCATCAGGTCATGATCGTGCGGGTCAGCGGACGTGCCGGATGTCTCGCGAGGCATCCGTGGAGCCGGGCGTCCAACCGCCGGGTTGTGGAGGAGCGCTGGTCGAGGCTCCCTGAGCTGGTCGAAGGGAGTCCGCTTCGACGGGCTCAGCGAGCTTGGACGGGCTCCCTGAGCTGGTCGAAGGGAGCGCGCTTCGACGGGCTCAGCGAGCTTCGACAGGCTCCCTGAGCTGGTCGAAGGGAGTCCGCTTCGACGGGCTCAGCGAGCTTCGACGGGCTCAGCGAGCTTCGACGGGCTCAGCGCGCTTCGACGGGCTCAGCGGGCTTGGACGGGCTCAGCGAGCTTCGGCGGGCTCGGCGGGCTTCGGCGGGCTCGGCGCGTCGGTCAGCTGGCGAGGGCCTCGAGGTCGGTCAGGCGGTGGCCGAAGGCGCGCCGGTAGGCGGTCGGCGTGGTCTGCAGCACCTTCACGAAGTGGTGCCGCATGACGGATGCCGCACCGAACCCGGTCTCGCGCGCGATCTCCTCGAGGGTGAGGTCGCTCGCCTCGAGGAGCTCCTGCGCGCGCAGCAGGCGCTGGCGGTTGAGCCACGCGTTCGGGGTGGTGCCGGTCTCGGCACGGAACTTCCGCGCGAAGGTGCGCGGCGACATGAGCGCCCGCCGTGCGAGGCGGTCGACGGTGAGGTCTTCGTCGAGGTGCTCGACCATCCACGCGGTGATGCCCGAGAGCGAGTCGCTGCGGCATTCGACGACGGGGGTGCGGATGAACTGCGACTGCCCGCCGTCGCGCTGCGGCGGCACCACCATGCGGCGGGCGACGATGTTCGCCTGCGCGGCGCCGAGTTCGGTGCGCACGATGTGCAGCGCTGCATCGATACCGGCGGCGGTGCCGGCGCCGGTGACGATGTTGTCGTCCTGCACGAACAGCACGTCGGGGTCGACGTCGATCTGCGGGAAGTCGCGCGCGAGCCGGTCGGCGTACATCCAGTGGGTGGTCGCACGGCGGCCGTCGAGGACGCCGGCCTTCGCAAGCGTGAACGAGCCCGAGCAGACGCTGAGCACCCACGCGCCGCGCGCGGCCGCGCGGCGCACGACCTCGAGGATGCGCTCGTCGGGTTCGGTGCCGACGGGTGAGGCGGGCACCGCGACCAGGTCGGCGGTGTCGGCGAACTCGAGGCCCTGCTCGACGTTGATCGAGAACCCGAGCTTGGTCGGGATCGGGCCCGGATCTGCGGCGAGGATGCGGAAATCGAAGGATGCTCCGCCGTCGTCGGTGCGGTCGATGCCGAACACCTCGCAGATGACGCCGAACTCGAACGGGGCCATCTGCGGCACGGCCAGACAGGCGACGGTCTTCAGCATGGGGAGCCTCCAGCGGGGGTTGGCAGGAATGAGCCGATCTGCGTCAACTCTGCCACTGTCGGCAGGATCTGGCAAGCCGTAGCGTTCCTGCCATGTCGATCATCCTGTTGTTCCTCATCACCGGCGTCGTCGCATGGGCGATCGTCGGCGCTGCGCTCTCGTTCGCACACGACGGATACGGCTGGCGGGGCATCCCCGACCGTCTCCACGACGCCGACGTCCGCGGCATCGCCGAGGCGCGCTGAGCCGCGCCGCCAGTTCGCCGTCACGCCCGTCCAGTACCATCGGACGGGCGCCGCGGCGGTGCCCGGAGAGGCGGACGAGATGACCTGGTTGGTGACCGGCGGAGCCGGCTACATCGGTGCCCACGTGGCCCGCGCGTTCGCGGCGAAGGGCATCGAGGCGGTCGTGCTCGACGACCTCTCCACCGGCCGTGAGGCGTTCGTGCCGACGGGCACCCCGTTCGTGCAGGGCTCGATCCTCGACGGGCCGCTCGTCGAGCAGACCATCGAGCGGTACGGCGTCACGGGCGTCGTACACCTCGCCGGGTTCAAGTTCGCAGGCGTCTCGGTGCAGGAGCCGCTGCGCGCCTATCACCAGAACGTGACCGGCACCGCGACGCTCCTCGCCGCGATGGAGCACGGCGGCGTCGACCGCATGGTCTTCTCGTCGAGCGCCGCCGTGTACGGCACGCCCGACGTCGACCTCGTCACCGAGAGCACTCCGAAGCATCCCGAGTCGCCCTACGGCGAGTCGAAGCTCATCGGCGAGTGGCTGCTCGCCGACCAGGCTCGCGCGCACGGGCTGCGACACACCAGCCTGCGCTACTTCAACGTCGTCGGATCGGGCACGCCCGAGGTGTACGACGTGAGCCCGCACAACCTGTTCCCGCTCGTCTTCGACGCGCTGCTGTCGGGGCGCACGCCGCGCATCAACGGCGACGACTACCCGACGCCCGACGGCACCTGCGTGCGCGACTACATCCACGTCGCCGATCTCGCCGACGCCCACGTCGTGGCCGCCCAGCGACTCGACGCCGGCGAGGCGATCGAGCCGGTGTACAACCTCGGCTCGGGCGACGGGGTCTCGGTCGGCGAGATCATGCGGGCGGTCGCCCAGGTGACCGGCATCGACTTCACGCCCGAGATCGCCCCGCGTCGGCCGGGTGACCCCGCGCGCATCGTCGCGTCGGGCGAACTGGCCGCCCGCGACCTCGACTGGAGGATGCGGCACACCCTCGCCGAAATGGTCGAGAGCGCCTGGCAGGCCCGCAAGGCCGCGGTCTGAGGGCTCAGTTGGTTACGGCTCGGATACGCCGTCGGCGTGTCGGGCGCGCCGTGAAGCCTCGACGGCTGCTTGAGGGTTTACGATTCCCGGCTTGACTCGATCGAATCACATCGGTGTAATTGTTCTGACACGCCCTCGCGGCGGTCGGTACAACTGGGTGGGAGACGATATGGGCAATCCTGAATATCGTTCTGGAGTACCTGAAGACTGGTTCGTCGACCCGGTGCGCCTCGGCGTTCCGGGGGTGCGTCCCGGGGTGGGCGACGACGATCCGCTGTCGTGGCAGAGCGATGCGCTCTGCGCGCAGACCGATCCTGAAGCGTTCTTCCCCGAGAAGGGCGGCTCGACACGGGATGCCAAGCGCATCTGCACGGGCTGCGAAGTCCGTGCGCAGTGCCTCGAGTACGCGCTCTCGAACGACGAACGCTTCGGCATCTGGGGCGGGCTCTCCGAACGCGAGCGGCGCAAGCTGCGCAAACGCGCCGTCTGACGCGCCGCGCACGATCGCGTCGACGAGGCGACCGGCATCGCAGCCGGCCGCCGGGCCGGCGGACCCGTTCCGCGGCACGCCCACCCGGGTTCCCGAGCCGCGGCGGGCCCGCCGCCTAGGCTGACCCCGATGTTCCCCAGAGTCACCGCGATCCTCGTCGTCCAGCACGCCGGCGACCGTCTGCAGGCCACGCTGGACGCCCTGCAGGCGCAGGAACGCCGCCCCGACGCCGTGATCGCGGTGCTCGCGGACGCCGGGCAGGAGGCGCTCGACCAGGTCGCCGCGGTCGCGCCCACGCATGTCATCCAGCTCGCGAACCGGGTTCCGTTCGGCGAGGCGGTGCGGGCGGCGGACGCGGTGCTCGAGCCGGCCGCCGGAGACGCGGACGCGCTCTGGCTGCTCGCCGAGGACACCGCACCCGCTCCCGATGCGCTCGCCGTACTCGTGGCCCTGCTCGAGCTCAACCGGTCGGTCGCGATCGCCGCCCCGAAGCTCGTCGAGTGGGATCAGCCCGATCGCATCGCCCACCTCGGCCGTTCGATCACCCGATACGGCCGCACGGTCGACCTCGTCGGCGACGAACTCGACCAGGGGCAGCACGACGAGCTGAGCGATGTGCTCGGCGCCGACGCGCCCGGCATCCTCGTGCGTCACGAGACGTGGCGCGCGCTCGGCGGATTCGATCCGGGGTTGCCGGTCGTCGACGACGCCCTCGACCTGTCGATCCGGGCGAGGCTCGCGGGCCATCGGGTGTCCGTCGCACCGACCGCGCGGGTGCGGTTCGCGGGCGCCGGGGTCGCCGGCGAACCGGTGGGCGGTGCACGGACGGTGCGCCGTCGGCACGCGCTCACGCGCCGCGCACAGCTGCGACGCCGCATGGTGTACGCCCCCGCGGCGGCTCTGCCGCTGCACTGGCTCACCCTGCTGCCGCTGGCGATCGTGCGCTCGATCGGGATGCTGCTGATCAAGGCGCCCGGGCGCATCGTCGGCGAACTCGGCGCGGCGCTGCGAGCCATGTTCTCGTTCGGTTCGATCGGTGCCGCGCGACGCACGCTGAAGCGCGCCCGGTCGACCGGGTGGTCGGCGATCGCGCCGCTGCGGGTGCCGCCCGACGAGGTGCGCCGGCGTCGACGGCTCGACGCCGAGGCCAGACGCGCGCGGGCCAGGGGCCGGACCGACGGGGCGAGGTTCCTCGCCACGGGCGGCGGGTGGGTGCTGCTGGCGACCGTCGTCATCGGCATCGTGCTCAACGCGCGCCTCTTCGGCGCCGGCGGTGTCGCGGGCGGGGCGCTGCTGCCGCTGTCCGGGGAGCTCGGCGAGCTGTGGCGCAACGCCGGCTACGGTTGGCGCGACGTCGGCGCCGGGTTCGTCGGCGCGGCCGACCCGTTCGCCGGCGTGCTCGCGGTGCTCGGATCGCTCGCGTTCTGGTCGCCGTCGTGGGCGCTCGTCGCACTCTGGATCATCGCCGTCCCGGCCGCCGCGCTCGGCGCGTGGTTCACGGTGTCGCGGCTCACCGAACGCGGCGCGCTGCGGGCGCTCGGTGCGATCGCGTGGTCGTTCACGCCGCCGTTCCTCGTCGCGCTCGCCGACGGCCGACCCGCCGCGGTGCTCGCGCACGTACTGCTCGGCTGGCTCGCCTACGCCGGGCTCGGCGCGGCGAGGTCGTGGGCCGCCGCCGCGACCGCGGGGCTGCTCGCCGTCGGCGTGGTCGCGGCGGCGCCGAGCCTCACGCCCGCGCTCGTGGTGAGCTGGCTCGTCGGGCTCGCCGTGAGCGGGCGTCGCGCCGTGCGGCTGCTCGTCGTGCCGCTGCCGGCGCTCGCACTGTCGCTGCCGCTGGCGTGGCAGCAGGTCTCGCGCGGCACGCCGCTCGGGCTCGCGGCGGACCCCGGCGCACCCGTGCCCGGCGCCGTGCCCGACCCGTGGTGGCTCGTGCTCGGATTCCCCGGCGGCAGCGGTGGGGGATGGCCCGCGACGATCGATGCGATCGCCGGCCTCGGCGACCGCGTCGATCCGCACTGGATCGCCACCGCGCTGCTCGCGCCGCTCGTGGTGCTGGCCGTCCTGGCCTTCGCGCGGCGCCGCGTGCTGCCCGCGCTCGCCGCCATCGGCGCCGCGCTGCTCGGCCTCGCCGTCGCGGTCGCCGCGGCACACGTCTCGGTCGCGACCGTCGGCGCCGACCCGGTCGCGGTGTGGACCGGCGCCGGCCAGAGCCTCATGTGGCTCGGCGTGATCGCGGGCGCCGTGCTGTGCCTGGACGGGCTGCGGCACGGCACGGCCTGGCTCGCCACCGTCGCCGGCGCCGCCGCGCTCGCGGCCGTGCTGCCCACGGCGATCGCGCTCACGACGGGGCAGGCCGCGGTGCATCCCGCCGCCGACCGGACGATGCCCGCGTTCGTGGTCGCCGAGTCCGTCGAGGATCCGCGGGTCGCCACGATCACGATCCAACCGGTGAGCGGCGGCAGCGTGCACGCCGAACTGGTGCACGGCAGCGGCGACACGCTCGACGCGGCGTCGACGCTCGCGTCGACCCGCACCGGCCTCACCGAGGACGAGACGACGCTCGCCGAGATCGCGGGCAACCTCGCGTCGCGCAGCGGCGCCGACGCCGGTGCCGCGGTGCAGGAGTTCGGCGCCCGGTTCGTGCTGCTCGTTCCGCCCGCGGGCGACGCCGAGCGCGACCGTCGTGCCCAGGCCGCCCACGACCGGGCGCATGCCGCGCTCGACGGCAACGCCGCGCTGATCGTGGTCGGGGACACCGCGTTCGGTCGGCTGTACCGGTTCGCGGATGCTCCGTCGCCGGCGCCGGCCGCAGCGATCCCCGCCGACGCCGGCGCGCCGACGGCCGGATGGATCACGGCCGCGCAGTGGGTCGTGCTCGGGTTCGTGCTGCTGCTGTCGATTCCGACCGGCGTCGGTCGGGAGGCCGAGCGCCGGCGGCGCCCGCCGCGCCGTCCGAAGCGCGCGGGTCCCACGCCCGACGACGCCGCGGCCGGCGACGCCGAGGCCGCGGCCTCGGCGGCGCCACCCGCGGGAGCGGAGGCCGAGGCCCCGACGGGAGCGGAGGCTGTGCCGACCGACGACGCGGCGGACGCGGACGCCGGCGCTCCGGATGCCGCCGACGCATCCGACGGCGTCGAGCAGGAGGTCCCCGGCCAGGGGCACCAATCCGTCGAGCCCGCGGAGCCCGTCGAGCCTGCTGAGCCCGTCGAGCCCGGAGCATCCGTCGAGCCCGGAGCATCCGATGAGCCCGGAGCATCCGATGAGCCCGCCGACACCGTCCGGTCCGGAGCATCCACCGGGCCCGGAGCATCCGATGAGCCCGCCGACCGACCCGCCGAGGGAGGCGATGATGATGCCCGCTGAGCGACGCACCCGAGCGCTGCGCGCCGTCGGTCGCGGCGCGGTGGCTCTGGCCGCCGCGATCGTGTGCACCGCCGCGGTCGCCGCCGCGGTGATCGTGCCGTGGCCCGAGCATCGGGCCGAGCCCGAGTCGGTCGTCGTGGCACCGGTCGAGAGCCGGCAGCAGCGGGTGTGCCCCGGGCCGTTGCTCGAGCTCGCCGAAGACGCCGGGGCGGCGACCACCGCCTCGTCGTTCGGCTCGGCCGATCTGGTCACGGCGACCTTCCCGGCCGACATCGAGGTCGACGAGGTGCCGATCGACGCGCCCGACGACGACGAGGCCGACGTCGACCGCGGGCCGGTCGCCATCGAGGTGGAGCCGACCGCGGCCGAGATCGGCATGCTCGCGGGCGCGCAGTCGCAGCGGGCGCAGCAGGAGACCCTCGCGGGGCTCGCGGTCGCGGCCTGCCGCGAACCCGCGGCCGAGTCGTGGCTGGTCGGCGGATCCACCGCACTCGGGCGCACGACCCTCGTGCTGCTCGCCAACCCGGCCGAGGTGGCCGCGACCGTCGATCTGCGCATCTACGGCGAGGCGGGGCCGATCGACGCGCCGGCCGGGCTCGGGCTGGTCGTGCCGGCCGGCACGCAGCGGGTGGTCTCGCTCGCCGGCCTGGCACCCGATCTCGCCGCACCGGTGGTGCGGGTGACGAGTTCGGGCGGGCGCATCGCCGCGACGCTGCAGCAGTCGGCGATCGACGGGCTCGTGCCGGCGGGGGTGGAGCTCATCGCGCCGGCGGCGTCTCCCGCCGATCAGGTGCGCATCCCCGGCGTCGTGGTGGCCGAGGCGGGCGGCGTCGCCTCCGACGAGGACCACCTCGACGGCGACGCGTTCCCGGCGCTGCGATTGCTCGCGCCCGGCGCCGACGACGTCGACGCGACGGTGTCGGTCGTTCCCGAACACGGTGCGGCACGCACCTCGATCGAGGTGACGCTGCTGGCGGGCGAGGCGATCGACGTCCCGCTCGGCGAGCTCTCGCCCGGCGCCTATTCGATCGATCTGGTCGCCGACGGCCCGGTAGTCGCCGCCGCCCGATCGAGCATCGCGCCCGGCGAGGAGGAGGACGAGGCGGGCGACTTCGCCTGGTTCCCGGCGACGACGGCGCTGATCGGCGACCTCGCCGTCGCGGTGCCGGATGTCGCGGCGCCCGTGCTGCACCTGGCCGCGCCGGGGCGCGAGGATGTGCACGCGGTGGTGGCGACCCGCGGCGCCGAGCGCGAGATCACGGTGCCCGGCGGAGGCGCGATCGCGGTCACGGTCTCACCGGGCGACGAACTGGTGCTGCGCGGGGTGGACGGGCTCTTCGCGTCGGTCTCGTCGATCGGGGCGCGAATGCTCTCGTCGTTCGCGATCGAGCCGCCGGGCCCGGTGGACGCGCCGATCCGGGTCTATCCGCGCTGAGGGGCGAGCACCCGAGGCGCACGCGACTGCCCGCGGCGGCCGCTCGTTCAGTACGGGCGGTATCGGCCCGGCGACAGCTCCCACGGCTCGCGACCGAGCAGGTCGGCGACGGCGCGGAAGACGCAGCTCTCGACGAGGAGCTTCTCCTGGCGCTCCTCGCCCTCGAGCACGCGGATGAATCGCACGATGGGCAACCGGAAGAAGACGATGCGACGCTCGTCGTGGTAGACCTTCCAGCGGTCGATGTGGTCCTCGTGGATGGCATCGGCAGGCCCTTGGGCGACCTCGAAGACCACCCCCTCGAGCTCGGGCCACAGGCCGCGCAGGTAGCTGGCGGTGCTCGCGATCGTCAGATCGAAGTCGTCGAGCCGCGAGTGGAGCAGCGGCAGATGCGGCCCGGTCACGGGGGATCGCAAGCCGCGACCGTGTCGGTCGCGGGCGAGCCGCCGCGGCGACCTCGGAGTACGGGCGACACGGCGAGGGCGGGGCATGGCCTCCATCGTAGTGCGGCGCCGGATCGCTAGTCTGGTCGGGCCATGAGACCGTGTTCGCGCTCCGCATGCACCGCCGAGGCGGTGGCGACGCTCACCTACGACTACGCCGATTCGATGGTGGTGCTCGGGCCGCTCGCGTTCCGCGCCGAGCCGCACGCGTACGACCTGTGCGCGCGGCATGCCGAGCGCACCTCGGTGCCGCGGGGCTGGCAGGTGGTGCGTCACGCCCCGATCGGGGGAGCCCCCGCGAGTCCGCGCTGAGACGCGCATCGGGTAGGTTTGCTCACCGTGACCGACTCTGCAGTTCCCGGCGCCCGCGGGGCGCTCGACGCCATCGTGAAGGCCTACGACGTGCGCGGCATCGTGGGCGACGGACTCGACGAGACCGTCGTCGAGGCGCTGGCCGCCGCCTTCGTCGACGAGGTGGGCGCGGCCGGCGGCCGAGTCGTCGTCGGCCACGACATGCGCGACTCGTCGCCGGGGTTCGCCGCGGCGTTCGCGCGCGGCGCCGTGGCGCGCGGGGCGGATGTGCTCGCGATCGGTCTGTGCTCGACCGACGAGAGCTACTTCGCGTCGGGGCGCTACGACGCGCCGGCCGCGATGTTCACCGCGAGCCACAACCCCGCCGCCTACAACGGCATCAAGTTCTCGCGCGCCGGTGCGCAGGGCATCTCGCTCGACACGGGGCTCGCGGCGATCCGCGACCGGGCGGGCGACTTCCTCGAGCGAGGCATCCCGTCGGTCTCCGAGCCCGGCAGCGTGACCGACCTCGACGTGCTCGCCGACTACGCCGCCTATCTGCGCTCGCTCGTCGACCTGTCGGGCATCCGACCGCTGAAGATCGTCGTCGACGCCGGCAACGGCATGGGCGGGCTGACCGTGCCCGCCGTCCTCGGCGAGGCCGCGGGCCTGCCCGTGCTGCCGCTTCAGATCGTCCCGCTCTACTTCGAACTCGACGGCACCTTCCCGAACCACGAGGCGAACCCGCTCGAACCGGCCAACCTGGTCGACCTGCAGCGCGCGGTCGTCGCGCACGGCGCCGACCTCGGCCTCGCGTTCGACGGCGACGCCGACCGGTGCTTCGTCGTCGACGAGCGCGGCGAGGCGGTCACCCCGTCGGCGGTCGCCGCGATCGTCGCGCTGCGCGAGATCGCGCGGGTGCGCGCGGCGGGCGAAGCGGATGTCTCGGTCATCCACAACCTCATCACCTCGCGCATCGTGCCCGAGACGATCGAGCAGGCCGGTGCGACGCCGGTGCGCACGCGGGTCGGCCACTCGCTCATCAAAGACCGGATGGCCCAGACCGGCGCCGTCTTCGGCGGCGAGCACTCGGCGCACTACTACTTCCGCGACTTCTGGGGCGCCGACAACGGCATGCTCGCCGCGATGCACCTGCTCGCCGAGTTCGGGTCGCAGGATGCCCCGCTGTCGCAGCTCGCGCAGCGGTTCACGCCGTACGCGCTGTCGGGTGAGATCAACTCGACCGTCGCCGACATCCCCGCCGCGTACACGCGCATCGTCGAGGCGTTCACCGGGCGTGCCGAGTTCGACGAGCTCGACGGGCTCACGGTCACCGGGGTCACCGCCGAGACCGAGCCGTTCTGGTGGGCGAACATCCGCCCGTCGAACACCGAGCCGCTGCTGCGGCTGAACGTCGAGGCATCCGACCCCGCGACCATGGCGCGGTATCGCGACGAGTTCCTCGCCCTCATCCGCGCCTGACGCCGCTGCCGCCCGCCACCGCCCGACCCGCCCGCACCTGCTCAGCAGAGCATCGGGGGTCGGGCCTGCCAGAATGGACGGCATGAGTCTCACGACGTCCACCCTGCCGTTCAAGGTCGCCGACCTCTCGCTCGCCGCGGCGGGCCGCCACCAGCTGCGCCTCGCCGAGAACGAGATGCCCGGCCTCATGGCGCTGCGCGCCGAGTTCGGCGAGTCCAAGCCGCTCGCCGGCGCCCGCATCGCGGGCAGCCTGCACATGACCGTGCAGACGGCGGTGCTCATCGAGACCCTCGTGGCCCTCGGCGCGCAGGTGCGCTGGGCGAGCTGCAACATCTTCTCCACGCAGGACGAGGCGGCCGCGGCCGTCGCCGTCGGCCCCGACGGCACCGTGGACGACCCCAGGGGCGTGCCCGTGTTCGCCTGGAAGGGCGAGACGCTCGAAGAGTACTGGTGGTGCACCGACCGCATCTTCGACTGGAGCAGCGAGGCCGAGGCGGCGGGCGCCGACTGGATCGGCCCGAACCTGATCCTCGACGACGGCGGCGACGCCACGCTGCTCGTGCACAAGGGCCGCGAGTTCGAGTCAGCCGGCGCCGTGCCCGAGCCGGGGCCCGACACGAACCACGAGTTCCGGGTCATCCTCGACACCCTGCGCGCCTCGCTCGAGCGCAGCACCGACCGCTGGACCCGCATCGCCGCCGACCTGCGGGGCGTCACCGAGGAGACCACGACCGGGGTGCACCGCCTCTACGAGCTGCACGCGGCGGGCGAGCTGCTGTTCCCCGGCATCAACGTCAACGACTCGGTCACGAAGTCGAAGTTCGACAACAAGTACGGCATCCGCCACTCGCTGCCCGACGGGCTGAACCGCGCCACCGACGTGCTCATGGGCGGCAAGGTCGCGTTCGTCGCGGGCTACGGCGACGTCGGCAAGGGCGCCGCCGAGGCGTTGCGCGGCCAGGGCGCGCGCGTCATCGTGAGCGAGGTCGACCCGATCTGCGCGCTGCAGGCGGCGATGGACGGCTACCAGGTGTCGCGCCTCGAGTCGGTGATCGGCGAGATCGACATCCTCGTGACCGGCACCGGCAACAAGGACGTGGTGCGCGTCGAGCACCTGCTCGGCCTCAAGCACCTGGCGATCGTCGCGAACGTCGGCCACTTCGACAACGAGATCGACATGGCCGGCCTGGAATCGCTGCCGGGCGCCGAGCGCGTCGAGATCAAGCCGCAGGTGCACGAGTGGCGGCTGCCGAACGGGCGCAGCGTGCTCGTCCTCAGCGAGGGGCGCCTGATGAACCTCGGCAATGCGACGGGGCATCCGTCGTTCGTGATGTCGAACTCGTTCACGAACCAGGTGCTCGCCCAGATCGAGCTGTGGACCCGCCCCGCCGAGTACCCGGTGGGCGTGTACGTGCTGCCGAAGCACCTCGACGAGAAGGTCGCGCGCCTGCACCTCGACGCACTCGGCGTCGAGCTCACCGAGCTCACCCCCGAGCAGGCGGCCTACATCGGCGTGCCGGTCGAGGGCCCGTACAAGGTCGACCACTACCGGTACTGATCGCGGGCGCGGCGCGTCCGTAGAAGACCCGCAGTTCGACGGCTCGTCGGACGACGCCGCTTGCGAGCGCGCTCGTCGGTGAAACGGATGCCTCGCGGCCGGCGTTCAACGCTCGGGGAACCCGTTCGGCCGCGCGGTGAGCACCGGGGCGAGGTCGGCCATGCGCCGGTCCTCGAGCGAGAGCGCCGTGAGGTCGCGCTCGCGGCGGAGCGCGGCGATCGCGGCGATGAACAGCTCGGCCGGCGCGTCGGGGACCGACGAGACGAACGGCGCGGCCTCGGCGGCGAGGCTCGCGGCGATCGCGGCCCGGCGCGGCGGCTCGAGATGCGGGGCGTTGCGGAAGAAGGCGGCGATGCGCCGCTCGAGCGGATCGGGCAGCCGGCCCACATCGGCCGTGACCGCCCACCCGGCGAGCTGGGTCGGCACCCCGAACGACTGCGGCTCGAACCGGGGCACGCGCTCGACCTGGGCGTGCGTGCCCGCGAGCAGGTCGCCCAGCCGCTTCGACGACGGATTCAGGAACCCGACGACCACGGCGAGCCCGCCGAGGGTGAGGTAGATCTCGAGCACACCGGTGAGCGCCCGGATGAACGCGTGCCGGAACCCGATCGCCCCGCCGTCGTCGCGCACGACCCGCAGACCCATCACGAGCTTGCCGAGCGAGCGGCCGCGCGACGCGGTCTCGACCGCCGTCGGCACGACCACGAGGCAGACGACGAGCCCGGTGACCGCCACCGCCCGAACGGCCGCCTCGTCGAGCGAGAACGAGGACGCCAGCCACAGCACGCCGCCGATCACGACGAGGGTCGCGAACACGTCGATCGCGGTGCCGCCGCCGCGCATCACGGCGCTGGCCGGGCGGACATCGAGCGCGACGGCCTCGCCGGTGAGGAGCCCGTCGTCGACGAGCCGGGACACGGAGCGGTCGGCGGGGGCGGCCTGCGACATGGCTAGTATTCAATCAGACATGGACCTCGACGCCCTCGCCGCCGCGCGCCACGACGACTGGCAGCGGCTCGACGCGCTCTCCCGCGGCCGGTTCCTCGGCGGCGCCGAAGCCGATGAGCTCATCGAGCGGTATCAGTCCGGGGCATCCGATCTGTCGCTGATCCGCACCACCGCCGGGTCGACCGCGCTGGGCGACCGGCTGTCGATCCGTCTGGCGCGCGCGCGACTGCGGTTCACCGGTGCGCCCGAGAACCCGTTGCGCCGATTCATCCGGTTCTGGCTGGTGAGCCTGCCCGCCGCGCTCTACCGGCTGCGCTGGCTCACCCTCGCGGTCGCGCTGGTGACGTTCGCGGTCGCCGCGCTGTTCGCCTGGTGGGCGGCCGGAGACCCGCGCGTGCTCGCCACGCTCGGCAGCGACGACGAGCTGGCGCAGCTGGCCGACGAGGGCTTCGTCGCGTACTACTCCGAGCACCCGGCGGCCTCGTTCGCCGGCGCGGTGTGGACGAACAACGCCTGGATCGCGGCGCAGTGCGTGGCGTTCGGGGTGCTCGGCGTCTGGGTGCCGGTCGTCGTGCTGCAGAACGCGATGAACCTCGGGCTGAACGCCGCCGTCATGGCCGCCTACGGCGAGCTCGACACGTTCTTCCTCTACATCACCCCGCACGGCCTGCTCGAGCTCACCTGCGTGTTCGTCGCCGCGGCGGCCGGGCTGCGCATCTTCTGGGCGTGGGTGGCCCCGGGCGCGCGCACGCGCGGAGCAGCGCTCGCCGAGGACGCGCGGTCGCTGTTCACGGTCGCGATCGGGCTCGTGTTCTTCCTCTTCGTCTCGGGGATCATCGAGGTGTTCGTCACGCCCGCGCCCTGGCCGTGGCCGGTGAAGATCGGCATCGGGGTGCTCGCGTTCGGCGGGTTGCTGTTCGCGATGCTCGGGCTCGGCCGTCGTGCGGCACGCGCCGGCGAGACGGGCGACCTCGTCGAGTTCGAAGCCGGGTCGCGTCGCCTCGTCGCGGGCTGAGCCGACCGGGCCGACGGCCTGCCGCGGCACGGCGTCGCCCGGCGGGACGGCGTCGCCTGGCGGCACGGCGTCGCCCGGCGGCACGGCGTCGCCCGGCGGGTCAGAGCCGCCCGGCCGCCTTCAGCTCCAGATAGCGGTCGGCCAGGGCGGGCGGCAGCTCGAGCGGCGGGGCGGTGACCGTCTCCGCGCCGAGGCGGCGGATGGCCGCTCCGACCCGCGCGCCGTCGAGCAGCGAGCGCTCGGCGGCCGCGGCCCGGTAGACCTCGTCGAGATCGTCGATGCGGCGGGCCGCGAGCACCTCGTCGGGATCGGCGACGGATGCCACGACGACCGTGTGCCGCGAGGTGAGCTGCGGCAACATCGCGAGCAGGCCCCGGGCGTTCGCGGGGGAGTCGGCGCCGGTGAGGATCACCACGAGCGCGCGGCGACTGGTGAGCCGGCGCACCTGCGCGGGAACTCGCGACCAGTCGGCCTCGATGAGCTCGGCGTCGAGGTTCGCCATCACGTCGACCATGCGGGCCAGCAGCTCGGGTCCGGTCGTGCCGTGCACGCGCCCGCGCACGCGGCGGTCCCACGCGACGAGGTCGACCCGGTCGCCGGCGTGCGACGCGAGCGCGGCCAGCAGCAGGGATGCCTCGAAGGCGGTGTCGAGGCGGGGTTCGTCGGCGATGCGGGCGGCCGCGGTGCGCGAGGTGTCGACGACGATCACGATGCGCCGGTCGCGTT
The DNA here is from genome assembly GCF_022811705.1 of Agromyces larvae. Classification (NCBI taxonomy): domain Bacteria; kingdom Bacillati; phylum Actinomycetota; class Actinomycetes; order Micrococcales; family Microbacteriaceae; genus Agromyces; species Agromyces larvae. Next base: position 378,128 of record NZ_CP094528.1, read on the forward strand.
CGGGGCGCCAGGTGCGCACCATGAGCTTCGAGCCGCCGCGCGACTCGGGGTCGCTGCGGCGGGCGGTGGCGCGCCAGTCGATCGCCCGCACGTCGTCACCGCGCACGTACTCGCGGATCGAGTCGAACTCGGTGCCCTGGCCGCGGATGAGCAGCGGGGTGCGCCCGTCGAGCTCGCGCAGGCGGGTGAGGCGCGACGGCAGGTGCACGCGCGACCGGAACGGCGGCAGCACCCGCAGCCGCCCGGGGGCCACGAGCGACGTCTGCCGCGCCCAGAGCCCGAGCGGCCCCCACGAGCGGATCGTGACCCGCTCGGTGCGCCGGTCGCCGCGACGGGTCGGCACCAGCGTCTGCGACATCCGCCGTCGTTCGCCCGGCGGGATGCGCACCCGCGTGCGATTCGGCCCGACCACCCCGGCCGACGGCTGCCAGCCGTCGCGCACGACCGCGCGGAGCGGTCGCGATCCGAGGTTCACGACCACGAGCTCGGAGGTCGCCTGCTCGTCGAGCCGCACCCGTTCTGGCAGGGTGCGCTCGATCGCGACGTGCCGCGGCGACCCGGCCAGCGACAGGTCGATCGCGCCGATGCCGGCCGCCAGCAGGAGCCAGGCCGAGAGCGCGAGCCAGGCCGCCGCCGCGCCGTCGCCGGGCAGCGCCGACCCGCCCGCCGCGGAGCCGCTCGGCGCCGACCCGCCCGCCCACCCGGCGAGCACCACGACGACCGCGCCCGCCGCGACGAGCCACACGAACCGACCCGAGACGGCCATTTAGAGCGGCACCTGCACCTGCTGCACGATGCCGCGCAGCACCTGGTCGACCGCGACCCCCTCGAGCTCGGCTTCGGGGCGCAGCTGCACCCGGTGCCGCCACACCGGCAGCAGCATCGCCTGCACGTGGTCGGGTGTGAGCGAGTCGTATCCGGTCAGCCAGGCCCAGGCCTTGGCGGCGGCGAGCAGCCCGGTCGCCGCGCGCGGGCTGACCCCGAGCCGCATCGACGGGCTGCGGCGGGTCGCGCGCGCGAGGTCGACGACGTACGCGAGCACGTCGTCGGAGACGCCGACCCGGGCGGCGGCGGCGCGCGCGGCCGCCAGCTCGGCCGCATCGAGCACGGCTTCGACGCCGGCGGCGGCGAGGTCGTGCGGATCGAACCCGTCGGCGTGCCGACGCAGCATCGCCCACTCCGCGTCGCGCTCGGGCACGTCGAGCACCAGCTTCATGAGGAACCGGTCGAGCTGCGCCTCGGGCAGCGCGTAGGTGCCCTCGTACTCGATCGGGTTCTGCGTCGCGGCGACCAGGAACGGGTCGGGCAGCGGCCGGGTGACGCCGTCGGCCGACACCTGGCGCTCCTCCATCGCCTCCAGCAGCGCCGACTGCGTCTTCGGCGGCGTGCGGTTGATCTCGTCGGCGAGCAGGATGTTCGTGAACACCGGCCCCTCGCGGAAGGTGAAGTCGCCCGTGCGCGGGTCGTACGCGAGCGAGCCCGTCACGTCGCCCGGCATCAGGTCGGGGGTGAACTGCAGGCGACGGGTCTCGAGGTGCAGCGTGCGGCTCAGGGTGCGCACGAGCAGCGTCTTCGCGACGCCGGGGACCCCCTCGAGCAGCACGTGGCCGTTCGCGAGCAGCGCGATGATGAGGCCGGTCACCGCGCCGTCCTGGCCGACGACGGCCTTGCCGACTTCGGCTCGCACACGGTTCAGCGCGGCGCGCAGATCGGCGTCGGCGGGGTTCGGGTCGGTCATGGTCGCCTTCCTCGGGGGTCGGTGGTGGGGTCGGATGCCGCGGGGTCGCGGGTGGTCGCGGGGCCGGATGCTGCGGGGCGGGATGCTGCGGGGCCGGATGCTGCGGGGCCGAGCGCGTCGCGCACCTGCTGCTCGAGCGCGGCGAGGCGATCGGCCAGGTCGACGAGCTCTCGGTCGCCGGCCGGGACGGCCGCCACGAGCACCGATTCGACGTCGATCGGCGCCCGCCCGGTCGCCGCGGCGGTCGCGGTGATCACCTCGGACAGCGGCGCCGATCGCGGCAGGCGCAGCAGTGCGGTGAGCCGGCCCACCGATCCGATGCGCAACTGGTCGAGCGCGTGCAGGCGACCGGTCCCTCGGGCGTACAGGCGTGCGCGCCCCTCGGCGGTCTCGCCGGCGGGCACCTCGACCGGCAGATCCTCGATCACGAGCGGACCGAACCGGCGACCGCGCCAGATCGCTGCGGCGAGCCCCACGACGAGCAGCAGCACCAGGACGGGGCTGACCCAGCCGGGCGTGAGCTCGCCGGCGGTCGCCGCGGCCGGCTCGGCGTCGGCGGGCCCGGGCAGGTACCAGACCAGGTGCTCGCGGGAGCCGAGCAGGCCCAGCGCGAGCGCCGCGTTGCCGCGCTCGTCGATGGTGTCGTTCGCGAACACCGCCGTCGAGGGCACGAGCGACAGCTCGCCGCCCGAGACCGACGGGCCGACGACGAGCGCGAAACCGTGATCGTCGTCGGGGAAGCAGCCGACCCAGCCCGCATCGGCCGCGGCGTCGTCGACGGTGAGGAGCCGCTGTCCGGCGCCGAGTTCGCCCGCCCGCTCGGCGGCCCGCAGGTCGCAGTCCGCCTCGTCGAGGTCGCCGACCGCTGTGCCCGCGAGGCGCACCCCGGGCGCCAGCGCCTCGAGCGCGGCGAAGCCCGGGGCGGCGATGACCAGGCCGTCGGCCGCGCCGGCGAGACGGCGCAGGCTCGCCCGGTCGAGCAACCCGAACTCGTCGTAGAGCAGCACGGTCGCACCGTCGGCCGCGTCGACGGCCGCGTCGAGACGGTGCGCGACGGTCACCTCGACGCCCTGGCCGCGCAGCACCTGCACGAGCGCCCGGGCGCCCGAGGGCGCGGCGTTGTCGGCACCGAGCGCCGGGCCGGGGGCGCGCAGGCCGCCCTGCACCACGAGCACGACGATCGCACCGACGACGAGCACGGCGCCGAGCACGATCCAGGTGCGGGCGCGTCGCAGCGCCGCCCGCACGGTCGGCGTGTCGGCGACGGCGGCGACCGGCTCGGCTGCGCCGTCGGGGCGGGCTTTCGGCGGTGCGGCGAGGCTCATCGCACCCCCTGCGCGATCTCGGCGCCGTGCGGGCCGGCGCCGTGCGGGCTGGCGCCGTGCGGCTCGTCCCGGTGCGGTGCCGCGGACGCGAGTGCCCGCTCGAGGGCGGTCAACCGCTCGTACGCCTCGCGCCCACCGGGCCGGCCCAGGTAGCGGACGCCGTCGAACTCGTCGGCCGCACCCCCGAGTCCGGCGCGGTAGGCCGGGAACCGTCGGCTCGCAGCATCCGCCACGCCGTGCGCGGTGGTGCCCGGATGCACCCGAACCAGGTCGCGATCGACCAGGCCGCGCACCAGCGCGCGGAACCGCTCTTCGATCGCCGACGGCCAGTCCTGGCGGCCGGCCGCCGCGTCGGCGGCGCGGCGCAGGGTGTCGAGGTCTCTGGTGTCGCCGTCGTCGAAGAGCGGTGCGGGTGCGGCACGCCGACGGCGCAGGCGCGGAAGCCCGAACACGAGCAGGCCGATCACGACGAGCGCGAGCACCGCGACCACGACGATCGCGACGACCACGGCGCCGGGCACGCCGATCGAGCCGTCGAACAGCCCGGCCAACCAGTCGCGGATCGCCGCCATCAGGCGGTCGAACCAGGTCGGCTGCGCAGCCTGGTACTCGGCCTTGGCGAGTTCGTCCTGCAGCCACCGCCGCGCCTCGGGCGCGTCGGGGTCGACGGGGATCTCGAGCTGCACGAGGCGGTCAGGCCCAGCCGTACGGCGCGCCGGGCGACGCGGGCGCGGGGACCGGCGCGACCGGGCGCGGCAGGTACGGGTCGCCGACCGGATGCCCCGCATCGCGGAGCTCGACGTGGCGCTCGAGCTCGAGGTCGAGCCCCTCCTTGCGCATCCGCAGGTCGAGGTAGATCACGGCGATGACCGCGGACTGCACGACGAGCGTGATCGCGCCGATCAGCAACGACAGCACCGTCGACACGACCGTGAGCACGATGAGCACGACGGCGCCCGAGCCGGTGCCCGTCGGATCGATCAGCACCGAGAGCATGCCCCCGAGGAACGAGATCGGCTGGACCACGACGTTCGACGCCGTGCTCAGGATGACCGCGACCAGCAACTCGACGCCGAGGGTGCGCCAGAAGTAGCCGTCGGTGAGCCGCCACGATCGCGCGACCGCCCGCCGGATGCCGGCCTCTTCGAGCACGATGATGCTCGGCACCAGCGACGTCTTCACGCCGAGCCATGCGCCGAGCGCCACCAGCCCCAGGCCCGCGACGATCGCGAACACCACGCCCACCGCGAGGCCGACCGGCCCGAGCATCGCCGCGATCACGACGACCACGACCACGGAGAGCACCGCGAGCAGCACAGCCGCCGACAACAGCAGGGTCCAGCCGATGAGCGGCCAGATCCGCCGCGCCGCGCGCCGCCACAGCGCCCCGAACCCGAGCTTCTCGCCGAGCGTGCCGGTGGCGACCTCGACGACCATCACGCCCTGCACGAGGGCGCTCGCCACCACCGACACCGCGATCGGGACGAGCATGAGCAGCAGGAATCCGCCCACGGCGCCGGCGAACAGCGTGTCGGCGTCCTCGCCGGCGGCGCTGCCGGTGCGGTCGAGCAGGATGAACATGAACGGCACGACCACGGCTGCGGTGGCCACCACCGTGGCCAGCTGCACGAGGAGCCCGGTGCCGAAGGTCGGCGCGGGATTGCGCCGGAGCGTGCGGAACGGCGCCCAGAGCAGGGTGCCGAAGCCCAGCGGGCGCAGCGGCAGCAGCCCGGGCTTCGGCGGCGGCGTCCAGCCGGCGGGCGCGCCGGGCGCCGGATACCCCGGTTGCTGGTCGTGACCCGGCTGCTGGCTGTACCCCGACTGCTGGTACCCGGGCTGCGGGTACCCCGGCTGCGGGTACCCCGGCTGCGCGGCGGGCGCGGGTGGGACCTGGGGCGGCCAGGCGCCGCCACCGGGTGCCTGCCATTCCTGATCGGACACGTCGTCGCGCTCCCTCCGGGTCGTTCCCCAATGGTGGCACAGGCGGCGGCGGCCGTGAGGCGTCATCCACCGCCCCGGCCGCGAGGCCGCGCGCTCAGCCATCTCGCGGCGGCGAGCGACTACGCTATGACCCACCGACGCCCCACCGGAGAACTGGACGCATGAGCTCACGCGTACTCGTCGTCGACGACGACACGGCCCTCGCCGAGATGATCGGCATCGTCCTGCGCGCCGACGGCTTCGACCCGGTGTTCTGCGCCGACGGCGGCGGCGCGCTCGCGGCGTTCCGCGAGTCGAAGCCCGACCTGGTGCTGCTGGACCTCATGCTGCCGGGGGTCGACGGCATCGAGGTGTGCACCCGTATCCGCGCCGAGAGCGGCACGCCGATCATCATGCTGACGGCCAAGAGCGACACGGCCGACGTGGTGCGCGGCCTCGAGTCGGGCGCCGACGACTACATCGTGAAGCCCTTCAACCCGAAGGAGCTGGTGGCCCGCATCCGCACCCGGCTGCGCCCCGCGCCCGAGCCGGCGGTCGAGACGATCGCGGTCGGCGACCTCGTCATCGACGCCGCCGGCCACGAGGTCCGCCGCGGCGACCAGCGCATCGCGCTCACTCCGCTCGAGTTCGACCTGCTGCTCACGCTCGCGTCGAAGCCACAGCAGGTGTTCACCCGCGAGATGCTGCTCGAGCAGGTGTGGGGGTACCACTACAAGGCCGACACCCGCCTGGTCAACGTGCACGTCCAGCGCCTGCGCGCGAAGGTCGAGCACGACCCCGACAATCCGCGCATCGTCATGACCGTCCGCGGTGTGGGGTACCGCGCGGGCGCCACCACGTAGGCCGCCATGACCGGGTCGGCACCCGCGGTGCGCGCCGTCGGCGGCTGGCGGGCGGTGCCGCGGCGCATCGCCGGGCTGTGGCGGCGATCGCTGCAGTTCCGCACGGTGCTGCTCACGATCGGCCTCTCGACGCTCGCGATCCTCGTGATCGGGCTGTTCATCACGTTCAACGTGGCATCCAACCTGTTCACGAACCAGCTCGAACGCGTGCTCGACGCCTCGAACGCGGCGACCGACGCGGCGCAGACGATCGTCGGCTCGACCGACGCGACCGAGCGCGTCGCGCTGCAGAACGTGATGGATCAGGCGGTCAAGAGCGTGCAGGCGGTGTCGGGTTCGTCCGCGATCGGCCTGTTCCGCGACACCGATGAGGATCCGTCGACCCTCGCCCCCCAGGATCAGCTCTCGCCGCAGCTCGCCGGCGTCATCACCCCCGAGCTGCGCGACGTCGTGCAGGACAATCCCGGCACCCAGTTCTGGCAGTCGGTCGCGCTGCCGCGGGTGCCGGCCGCGCTCGAGACGGGCACCGACCCCGGCGTCGTCGTCGGCAGCGACCTCCAGGTGCCCGGGGCCGGCCGCTACCTGCTCTACATCGGCTACAACTTCGCCGACGCCGAGGCGACCCTCGCGTTCATGCAGGTGACCGGCCTCATCGGGGCGATCGCCCTCATCCTGCTGCTCAGCGCCATCATCCTGCTGGTCGTGCGGTGGGTCATCGAACCGGTGCGCACGGTCGCGGCGACGAGCCGCCGGCTCGCGGCCGGCGATCTCGGGGTGCGGATGCCAGCCAAGGGCGAGGACGAGCTCGCGACCCTGTCGGCCAGCTTCAACGGCATGGCCGACAGCCTGCAGGCGCGCATCCGCGAGCTCGCCGAGCTGTCCGTCATGCAACAGCGCTTCGTCTCGGATGTCTCGCACGAGCTGCGCACCCCGCTCACCACGATCCGGCTCGCGGGCGACGTGCTGCACGGGCAGCGCGACGAGTTCGACGCCACCACGGCGCGCACCGTCGAACTGCTGCACACCCAGACCGAGCGGTTCGAGGCGCTGCTCGGCGACCTGCTGGAGATCAGCCGCTACGACGCCGGCTCGGTCGAGCTGGCGACCGAGCCGACCAACCTGGTGCACCTCGCGGGCGATGCGGTGGAGTCGATGCACGACCTGGCCCGCGAACACGGCAGCGAGCTGCGCCTGGTCGCCCCCGGCGGCCACCTCGACGCCGAGGTCGATCCGCGGCGCATCCAGCGCATCGTGCGCAACCTGGTCGGCAATGCGATCGAGCACGGTGAGGGCCGGCCGATCGTCGTCGCGGTCGATTCGAACGAGCAGGCGGTGGGCCTCAGCGTGCGCGACTACGGCATGGGCATGACCGAGGAGGAGCGGGTGCGGGTGTTCGACCGGTTCTGGCGGGCCGATCCGAGCCGGTCGCGCACGATCGGCGGCACCGGGCTCGGGCTCGCGATCTCGCTGGAGGACGCGGCCGCCCACGGCGGCACGCTGGACGTGTGGTCGAAGCCGGGGCGCGGCACCGTGTTCCGCCTGGTCGTGCCGCGCACGCGCGGCCGTGAGGTGATCGAGCCGCCGCTCCCGCTCGAGCCCGACGACCCCGATGCCACGGGTCCCGAACCGGCCCCGCCCGATCTCGCGCGACCGGGTGACACCGGCGCGTTCGGGGTCGAGGCCGTGCCGCCGGCCTGGCGGGGTGTCGGCGATGCCGCACGCGGCCGTCCCGGCGACGATCGAGCGGGGGTCCGGGATGCGTAGGACGCGGAGGCGCTTCGCGGCGGCATCCGTCGCCCTCGCCGTGGTGGCAGCCCTCGTGGGCTGCGCGAGCATCCCGTCGAGCGGCGGCGTGCACGCCGGGGGCAGCCAGACCTCGGCAGATGCCCTCGACCTCGATCGGGTCGCGTCGATGCCGCGGGCCGGGGCCGACCAGGAGCAGATCCTGCGGGGGTTCATCGACGCGGCGACCGACCCGCGCAACAACTACTACGTCGCGCGCCAGTTCCTCGCGCCCGGCTTCGCCGACGAGTGGGACGCGGGTGCCGGCGCCACCGTCGACGAGGCCGTCGACCGCACGTACCAGCAGACCGGCGAGGACCAGATGGTCGTGCAGGCGATCCCGACCGCCTCGCTGCTGCCGAACGGCCAGTACGAGCCGGCGGCCTCCAGCGCCCCGATCCCGCTGACGTACACCTTCACCCAGGTCGAGGGGGAGTGGCGCATCAGCGCGGCACCGCTCGGCCTGCTCATCGACGCGTTCGACTTCGCGCGGGTCTACCGCACGCACACGCTCTACTTCTTCGATCCCGGGTTCCGCTACGCGGTGCCCGACGTGCGCTGGTTCGCGGGCCGCGACGCGGTGCAGACCAGCATCGTGCGCGCCCTGCTCGACGGCCCGGCCGACTGGCTCGCGCCCGGCGTGGAGTCGGCGTTCCCCGAGGGGTCGCGACTCGAGGCCGACACGGTGCCGATCGTCGCGGGCGTGGCCTCCGTCGACGTCGACGCCGTCGCCGACGACACCCGGAGCATCCAGCGGATGGAAGCCCAGCTCAGTCTGAGCCTCGAGTCGGTGCGCAGCGTGCAGCGGGTGCGCCTCTCGTTGAACGGCGCGGTCCAGGATGTCCCCGAGTCGGCGTCCACTCCGACGGTCAACCCCCGGGTGGGCTCCCAGCCGGTCGCCTTCGACGGCGAGCGGTTCGGCCATGTCGGCGACGACGGCGTGGTGCCGATCGCGGGACTCAGCGAGCAGGTCGCGGCACGCGCTCCGCTGGCGGCGGCGGTCGGTCCCGGCGACGAGACGGCGGCGGTGCTGACCGCCGACGGCGTCTGGCGCGTCTCGGCCGACGGCGAGCCCGAGCAGCTCGACCCGCGCGACGGGCTGGTCACCCCCGTCCTGGACTCGCTCGGCGTGGTGTGGTCGACCCCGGCCGCCACGCCCGACCAGGTCGTCGTGTACGGTCCGGCCGGCGCCGCCGCGGAGCCGGTCCAGGTGGCGGTGCCCTGGGCCGGCGGGCGGCTCATCGCGCTGCAGGTCTCGCGCGACGGCACCCGCGTGATCGCGCTCATCGCCGACGGAGTGCGCGCCCGTCTCGTCGCGGCCGCGGTCGAGCGCAACGAGGACGGCATCCCGGTCGCCGTCGGACCCGAGGTGCTCCAGCTCGCCGATGTGACGGGCACACCGCTCGACGCCGCCTGGCTCGACGACCGCACCGTGGCGGTGCTGAGCTCGACGGACGCGGGAACGAGACTCACCACGCAAGTGCTGGGCGCCCCGGCGAGCTCCGACCCGGGCCCCGCGGACGGGCGCACGCTGGTCGGCGGCAACGCCGAACGCGAGGTGCGGGTGCTCACCGCCGCGGGCGAGCTCTCGGGCCGCAGCGGGGTCGGCTGGCAGGTGCAGGCGAGCGGCCTGCGGTTCCTCGCCGCGCAGCAGCCCGACTGAGTACTCCTCCCCGGCGCTCGTCCGTCACCGGGGCCGCACCGGTGCGGGCGGCCGCGCCCGGCGGATCGTCGCGATCGACGAACATGGGCGGATGCCCCGACCCGCGCCGACCGCCGCAGCCTCCGCCGCGCGCGGGCGCGCCGCGGCGACCCCGGTGCGCGATGCCGTCCGCGGTGCGGTGCGCGATGCGCTCGCCGTGGTGCTGCCGGTTTCGTGCGCCGGCTGCGGCGCGCCCGATCGCTCGGTCTGCGACGGATGCCTCGCGCCGCTGCGGCCCGCACCCCGCCGGTTGAGCCGGGAGGGTGTGGCGGGCTGGGCCGCGCTCGAGTACGGCGGAACCGTCGCCCGGGTGATCACCGCCTACAAGGACGGCGGGCGCACCGATGCCGCGCTTCCGCTCGCCGCGGCGCTGGTCGCCGCGATCGGTGCCGCGCTCGCCGAGCTCGACGTCGACGGAGTCGAACTCTGCACCGTGCCGTCGACCGCTGCGGCGCGACGGGCGCGAGGGTTCGTGCCGGTCGACCGGCTGCTGCGCACTGCGGGGCTGCGTCCCGCACGCGTCCTCGGGCTCGTGCGCGACCATGCCGATCAGGCCGGACTCGACCTCGCCTCGCGTCGCCGCAACGCCGCCGGTTCGCTCGCGGCGGGGCGGCCGCTGCACGGGCGCCGGTTCATCCTGGTCGACGACGTCTGCACCACCGGATCGACGCTCGCCGAGGCATCCAGGGCCCTGATCGCCGCCGGCGGCGAGGTCGTCGGCGCGGCGGTGATCGCCGAGACGCCGCGGCGCAACCCGGCCGTGCCGCGGCCCGAGCCCGAGCCCGTCGCAGGACGCGTCGTGACATTCTCGTGACATCCACAGGCCGCGGGCGTACCGTGTCAGGACAGGCGTGGTCGAACCACCCCTTCAGAACCGGGTGACACGCCGGGAGATGGAGGCCGAAATGGAACTGAACATCGTCGGACGAAACCTGGGGGTCACCGATCGATTCCGTGCCTACGTCACCGAGAAGGCCGAAAAGGTCTCCCACTTGGCCGAGCGCGCGATCTCGCTGGACGTCAAGCTGACGCGCCACAACGAGAAGAACGGCAACCCCGGGTCCGACCGCGTCGAGCTCACCCTCGTCGGCCGCGGGCCGGTGGTCCGCGCCGAAGCCGACGGCACCGACAAGTACGCGGCGTTCGACGTCGCCCTGGGGCGGCTGCTCGAGCGCATCCGCCGCGCGAAGGACCGCCGCAAGGTGCACCGCGGGCAGCGCCGACCCACCTCGCTGCGCGAGGCCGCGGACGACGGCTTCAGCGGCGTGGGCATGCAGGCCGCCGACGTCGAGGTGCTCGAGCGCGTGCGCACCGGGGCCATCCCGGTCGTGGACGAGGCTCCCGCCGAAGACGACGACGTGTACTGCCCGGTGGTCATCCGACGCAAGGTGTTCGCTTCCGGACCGATGACGGTCGATGACGCGCTCTACTTCATGGAGCTGGTCGGCCACGACTTCTACCTGTTCGTCGACGCCGAGACCGGGCGCCCGAGCGTCGTCTACCGGCGCAAGGGCTGGGACTACGGGCTCATCGGGCTCGACGAGCGCGCCGAGGCATCCGGGGACGCCGATGCGCGCGAGCCGCAGCGCGTGACGGCCTGAGCCCCGGCTCCGGTCGGGCGGGCCTCGACCCCCGACCGGAGCCGGCTCCGGCGCAGCCGCTCAGCCTGCACGCGACTAGCATGGGTACGATGTGCCTCTGCACAGGCGCCTTCCGGCGTGCCCGGCCCACCCGAGGGCCGAGCGCCCGACGATGACAGGAGAGCATTCGTGGCTTCGATTCTGGAAAAGGTCCTTCGCGTCGGCGAGGGCCGAACCCTGAAGCGGCTCGAGAACTACGCGAAGGCGATCAACGCCCTCGAAGACGACTTCATCTCCCTCACCGACGAGGAGCTGAAGCACGAGACGGTCGAGCTGCGCGAGCGGTACGCGAACGGCGAGTCGCTCGACGACCTGCTGCCCGAGGCGTTCGCCGCGGTGCGCGAGGCCTCGCGTCGCACGCTGGGTCTGCGCCACTTCGACGTGCAGCTCATGGGCGGTGCCGCCCTGCACCTCGGCAACATCGCCGAGATGAAGACCGGTGAGGGCAAGACGCTCGTCGCGACCACGGCCGCGTACCTGAACGCGCTCACCAGCCGCGGCGTGCACGTGGTCACCGTGAACGACTTCCTCGCGTCGTACCAGTCCGAGCTCATGGGTCGCGTGTTCCGCGCGCTCGGCATGACCACCGGATGCATCGTCGCCGGGCAGAACCCGGCCCAGCGCCGCGAGCAGTACGCCGCCGACATCACCTACGGCACGAACAACGAGTTCGGCTTCGACTACCTGCGCGACAACATGGCGTGGCAGGCCAGCGACATGGTGCAGCGCGGCCACTACTTCGCGATCGTCGACGAGGTCGACTCGATCCTCATCGACGAGGCGCGCACGCCGCTCATCATCTCGGGTCCGGCGTCGGGTGAGGCGAACCGCTGGTTCAACGAGTTCGCGCGGCTCGCCGAGCGGCTCGTCCCCGGCGAGGACTACGAGGTCGACGAGAAGAAGCGCACGGTCGGCGTGCTCGAGCCGGGCATCGAGAAGGTCGAAGACTACCTCGGCATCGACAACCTGTACGAGTCGGCCAACACCCCGCTCATCTCGTTCCTGAACAACTCGATCAAGGCGAAGGCGCTGTTCAAGCGCGACAAGGACTACGTCGTGATGAACGGCGAGGTGCTCATCGTCGACGAGCACACCGGCCGCATCCTGGTCGGCCGCCGGTACAACGAGGGCATCCACCAGGCCATCGAGGCGAAGGAGGGGGTGCAGGTCAAGGCCGAGAACCAGACCCTCGCCACCGTCACGCTGCAGAACTACTTCCGCCTCTACGAGAAGCTGTCCGGCATGACCGGCACCGCCGAGACCGAGGCAGCCGAGTTCATGTCGACGTACAAGCTCGGCGTGGTGCCGATCCCCACGAACAAGCCGATGGTGCGCATCGACCAGCCCGACCTCGTGTACAAGAACGAGGAGTCGAAGTTCGCCCAGGTCGTCGAAGACATCGTCGAGCGCCACAAGAAGGGCCAGCCGGTGCTGGTCGGCACGACGAGCGTCGAGAAGAGCGAGTACCTCTCGCGCCTGCTCGCCAAGAAGGGCGTGCGGCACGAGGTGCTGAACGCGAAGAACCACGCCCGTGAGGCCGCGATCGTCGCGCAGGCCGGCCGGCTCGGCGCCGTCACCGTCGCCACCAACATGGCCGGCCGCGGCACCGACATCATGCTCGGCGGCAACGCCGAGTTCATCGCCGTGCAGAAGATGCACGAGAAGGGCCTGTCGCCCGCCGAGACGCCCGACGAGTACGAGGCCGAGTGGGACACCGTGTTCGAGGCGGTCAAGGCCGAGGTCGACGTCGAAGCGCAGAAGGTGCTCGCCGCCGGCGGGCTGTACGTGCTCGGCACCGAGCGGCACGAGTCGCGCCGCATCGACAACCAGCTGCGCGGCCGGTCGGGGCGTCAGGGCGACCCCGGCGAGAGCCGGTTCTACCTGTCGCTGACCGACGACCTGATGCGCCTGTTCAACGCGGGCGCCGCCGAGAGCCTGATGGCCCGCGGCGTGCCCGACGACGTGGCGATCGAGTCGAAGGTCGTCACCCGGGCCATCCGCTCGGCGCAGTCGCAGGTCGAGGCGCGCAACGCCGAGATCCGCAAGAACGTGCTGAAGTACGACGACGTCCTCAACCGCCAGCGCGAGGCGATCTACTCCGACCGCCGGCACATCCTCGAGGGCGACGACCTGCACGAGCGCACCCAGCGGTTCCTCGAGGACGTCATCGACGAGGTGCTCGACCAGCACACCGCCGAGGGCAACCCCGACGAGTGGGACTTCGACGCCCTCTGGACCGAGCTGAAGACGCTCTACCCGATCAACATCACGATCGACGAGGTCGTCGCCGAGGCGGGCGAGAAGGGCCGCGTCAACCGCGACTTCATCCGCCGCGAGATCCTGTCCGACGCGAGGCTCGCGTACCAGCGCCGCGAAGAGCAGCTCGGTTCGCCCGCGATGCGCGAGCTCGAGCGCCGCGTCGTGCTGTCGGTGATCGACCGCCGCTGGCGCGACCACCTCTACGAGATGGACTATCTGAAGGACGGCATCGGCCTGCGCGCCATGGCCCAGCGCGACCCGCTGGTCGAGTACCAGCGCGAGGGCTTCGCCATGTTCCAGCAGATGATGGGTGCGATCCGCGAGGAGACGGTCGGATTCCTCTTCAACCTCGAGGTGGAGGTCGCCCAGCAGGGGGCCGCACCGACCATCGAGGCGAAGGGGCTCAGCCGGCCGCAAGCTCCCGCTGAGAAGCTCAGCTACTCGGCGCCGAGCGACTCGGGCGGCGTCGAGGTGCGCAACCAGCGCGGTCAGGTGCAGCAGGCGGCGACCCAGCGCGCCCGTCGCGCCGTCGCGGCCCAGCAGGCGCCCCAGCAGCCGCAGCAGCCCCCGGCCCGTGGGGCGTTCGGCCAGCCCGCCTCGGGCGACGCCGCCGGCCAGGAGCCGCAGAACCGCGCCCAGCGGCGCGCCCAGGAGCGCCGCGGCAACTGAGTACTGAGTCGGGTCGCCCGTCGCGATGACGGTGTGCGGATGCCCCGCCCGATCGGTTCGATCGGGCGGGGCATCCGCGTCCGTGCCGCCTGCGGCGAGGCGTGCTTGCGGCGAGGCGTGCTTGCGGCGAGGCGTGCTTGCGGCGAGGTGTGCTTGCCGCGAGGCGTGCTCGCGGCGAGGCGTGCTTGCCGCGAGGTCGGTTCGGGTGAGCGAGGACGCGCCCGGGCGAACTCGATCGCGGGGATCGACCTGGAACGGGGCGTGCCGGGTGGGGTTGTGCGAGCGTGGGCGCGCGGGCCGCGCTCAGAGCACGCCGATGGCGCTCGCGCGCCAGCGAGCATCGAACCCTTCGAGTCGGATCGCCACGGCGCGCACGCGATGACGCTGGTGCACCAGCACGACGGCCTCGACGACCCCGTCGATCGGCTCGCACACGTGCACGTTGCCGACGCCGAACACGGGGCGCTGGGGGCTGAGGCCTTTCGCGCGGCGCGCTCGCGCCGACAGCACCACCCGCTTGGACAGGTTGCGGTAGACGTCGTCGGTCACCCATCGGGCGATCTGCTCGAGGTCGCGTGCCCCGGCGAAGATCTCGATCACGCAGTGGGCGAGCGAGCGGAGCATCGGGGCGGGATCGGGCAGCTCGGCGCGGGACGAGCGCTGTCGCCCGAACAGCTCGTCATCGTCGAGGGCCGGCCCGTACGCACGGGACGTGGACGCGCGCGCGGAGGCGTCGGCGCTGAGTGCGGGCATGGGCGCTCCTGTAGGGCGGGGCAGCGGGGGCGGCGGCCTGTCCCTCATCCGGGGGATGGGTCGTGATGGGAACGGTATGTCGCGTCCGTTTCCGGTGTCAAGCATTGTGTCGGATTGTGGAGAACTCGGTTCCTCCCCGCGCGCCCGCGGGTAGCGTCGCAGCATGCGCTGGGACCTGCTGTTCGACGACCTCGAGTCGCAGCTCGACCAGGAGCAGCGCGACGAGGAGCGCGCCCTCGCGATCGAGGAGGAACGGCTCCGGCTCGCCCGGCTGTCCCTGCGCGAGCGGCTCGTCGCGATGGCGGCGGAGTCGGATGCTCCGCTCCGACTGGAACTCGCCGACGGCGAGCGTCGGAGCATCCGACCGACCGGGTTCGGCCGCGACTGGCTGAGCGGCGACCCCGTCGGCGCCGAGCTCGGCCCGCGTCGCTGCGTGGTCCCGCTCGCCGCGGTGGCGGCGGTGCTGCCGACCCGCGAGCAGGTGCGGGCCGGGCTGGTGCCGGCGCCGCCCCGCGCGAACGCCCTGCAGGAGCGCATCGGCCTCGCGTTCGTGCTCCGCGATCTGTCCCGTCGGCGCACCGCCGTGGCCGTCACGACCGTCGAGGGCCGGTACCACGGCACCATCGACCGGGTCGCACGCGACCATCTCGACCTCGCCGAGCACGACGCCGGCGTACCCCGCCGCGAACGCGAGGTCCGGGGCTACCGCATCGTGTCGTTCGACCGGATCGTGCTCGTCGGCTTCGAGTAGCGGCGAGCGAGCAGCCGCCTACAGGTCGCCGTCGACGGGACGAACCCGGCCGCCGCGGCCCGCGGTCGAGAGCTCGAACACGTTCGAGAACTCGCCCTGATGCCAACTCGAGTAGCGACGCGTGTCTTCGTACCGATCGTCGACCCAGAGCTGGAGCTGGGCGACCTCGATGCGCCACGGACCCGACTCGCCGACCCGGATCGCAGGCAGTTCGCCGGTGCGGATCAGCTCGTCGACGGTGGCGACGTCGACGGCGAGGAGCTCGGCGGCATCGGCCACCGACATGAATCTGCCGACCTCACTGGTGCGACGTCTGGTCATTCCTCGATTATCGGGCCGCCCGGCGCGCGACGGGCAGCGTGTGGATAAGTTCACGGCGGCCTCTCGGGTTCGGGACACGATGGATGCGACGCGGTCGCGCAGGCCGCGACCGACGCGTCGTCAGAGAAAGAGGTGCCCCATGCCACGCCGCCCCGATCACGATCGCGGAGCCGTCCGGCTCGACCCCCGGCTGCTGATCGGCATGGTCGTCGTCGCGGGCTCGGTGCTCGGGGTGTGGGCCCTCGTCTCGGGACTCGACGCCTCCACCGAGGTGTACGCCGTGCGCGAGACCGTGACGCCCGGCACCGAACTCACCGCCGACGACCTCGAGGTGCGGTCGGTGCGACTCGGCGCGCCGGCCGACACCGGTCGCTATCTCGCCGCCGACGACCTGCCCGACGGCGGGCTCGTGGTCCTCCGCACGATCGGGGCGGGGGAACTCGTGCCCGTCTCGGCCGTCGGCGATCGGGCCGACGCCGACGTGGCGAGCGTGGTCGTCGTCACCCGCGGGCTGCTGCCCGAGGGGGTCGCCGCCGGAGCACGAGTCGACGTGTGGAGCTCCGCAGCGCTGGAACACGGCACCTTCGATACCCCGGCCGTGCTCGTCCCAGGCGCCGAGGTGGCCGCGCTCATCGACACCGACGGCATGATCACCGAGAGCGGCGCCCAGGTCGAGTTGCTCGTTCCCCGCGACCGAATCGCCGCCGTGCTGCAGGCCCTCGCCGCCGGCGATGCCATCGATCTCGTCGCCGCACGCGAGGGCGGTGCGCACTGATGGCCCGGCTCATCGTCGCGCTCGACCCCGCTACCGAAGATCGTCTGCTCGCCGATCTCGTCGAACACGGGCACGATCTCGTCGCCCGTGCCGCAGACTGGCGCGAAGTCGCGGCGGGCCTCGACGGCGCGTCCATCGACGTCGTCCTCGTCGGGGCCGGGCGCGACACGCTGAGCGCCGAACTGCTGACGGCGTGCGACGAGCGCGCCGTGCGGCTGATCGCCGTCGCCCGCGACGACCGCGAGCGGGCGATGGCCGCGCAGCTCGGACTGCACGAGATCGTCGACTCGTCGGCGTCGTGGGCCGAGATCGAACGGCTCGTGAGCGGCGGCGTGCCTGTGGCATCCAGGGCTGCCGGTCCGCTGCCGCCCGCCCGGTCGGGCTCCCGCGTGGTCGCGGTGTGGGGTCCGGCGGGCGCCCCCGGGCGCACGACGATCGCGGTGAACCTCGCGGCCGAGCTCGCCGCGACCGGTCTGCGCGTCGCGCTCGTGGACGCCGATCCGTACGGGGGCACCGTCGCACCCGTGCTCGGGCTACTCGACGAGGCGCCCGGCTTCGCGTCGGCGTGCCGGCTCGCGGCATCGGGCGCGCTCGACCGTGCCGAACTCGTGCGCATCGCCCAGCGATCGACCGCATCCCGCGTGGCGTTCGACGTGTTCACCGGCCTGGTCGGGCCCGGGCGCTGGCCCGAGCTGGCCGAAGACCGCGTCGCCACGGCGCTCGACGCGATCCGCACGATCGCCGACGTCGTGGTCGTCGACACGGGGTTCAGCCTCGAAACCGACGAATCGGTGACCGGAGACCCGTTCGCGCCGCGCCGGAACGGCGCGACGTTCGCCGCACTCGCCGCCGCGGACCGCGTGCTCGCGGTCGGCCTCGCCGATCCCATCGGGCTGTCCCGGCTGCTGCGCGGTCACGCCGAACTGCTCGAGGCGGTCGAGGCCGAACGCGTCGACGTCGTGGTCAACCGGGTGCGCGCGAGCGTGCTCGGCGTCGACGCGTCGATGCAGGTGCGCCAGACGTTGCGCCGGTTCGGCGGCATCGATCGCCCCGTGCTGCTGCCGAACGACGCGCGCGCGTGCGACGCCGCGGTGCTCATGGGCGCCCCGCTGCGCGTGGCCGCACCGCGGTCGCCGCTGCGCTCGGCACTCCGGGCGTACGCGGATGCCGCGTTCGCCCCGCCGGTCGAGCGCGCGCCGCGACGCCGTCGCGCGCTTCCCGGGCTCGGTCGCCCGGCACCGGTCGCACCGCCCGCGTGAGCCCGAGGGCCCCAGCCCGGACAGCGCGCCCGGCACCCCGCCGGAGCCGGGCACTACGCTGGGAACGTGTCGACCCTCAGTGAACTCGTCCTCGCCCAGGGCCGCAGCAGTCAGGCCGACGTCGACTGGCTGCACATGCTCGTCGGCGACCTCCAACTCCTCGCCGACCTCGCCTTCGCCGACATCGTGCTGTGGGTTCCGTCCGGCGACGACGATTTCGTCGCAGTGGCGCATTCGCGACCCTCGAGCGCGGCCACGCTGTTCTACCGCGACTTCGTCGGCCAGGCCATCAAGCCGCAGTGGCGCGACCTGGTCACCGGCACGTTCCGGTCGGGGCGCATCGTCGATTCGTCCTCGCCCGACTGGTACGAGGAGATGCCGACCCGGGTGCGGGCCATCCCGGTCATGCGCCGCCTCTCACCGGCCGGCACCGAACTGGCACCCGAACCGATCGCGGTCATCACGCGGCACACCAACCTCAGCACCACGCGCACGCCGAGCCGGCAGGAGCTCACGTTCAACGACTGCGCCGACGATCTGTTCCAGATGATCGGTTCGGGCGATTTCCCCGACCTCGGGGCGCCGACCGGCCCGCGCCGAGGCGCGCCGCGCGCATCCGACGGGCTGATCCGGCTCGATGCCGACGGCGTGACCACCTTCGCGAGCCCGAACGCGCTGAGCGCGTTCAACCGCATGGGATTCGACGACGAGCTCGAAGGCGAGTCGCTGGCCGAGGTCACCACCCGGCTGCTGACCGGCAAGCTCGTCGTCGACGAATCGCTGCCGCTGGTCGTCACCGGCCGGGCGCCGTGGCGCACCGAGATCGAGTCGCGCGGGGTCACGGTCGCGATCCGTGCCATTCCGATCCGGCACCGGGGCGAGCGGATCGGCGCGATCGTCCTCACCCGCGATGTGACGGAACTGCGCCACCAGGAGCAGGAACTGATCACGAAGGATGCCACGATCCGCGAGATCCATCATCGCGTGAAGAACAACCTGCAGACCGTGGCGTCGCTGCTGCGCATCCAGGCGCGGCGCACGCACTCGGACGAAGCGCGCGAGGCCCTCACCCAGGCGATGCGCCGCGTCGGCGCGATCGCGGTCGTGCACGACACGCTGAGCGAGGGGCTCAGCCAGAACGTCGACTTCGACGAGGTGTTCGACCGGGCGCTGCTGCTGGTCGCCGAGGTCGCCGCAGCGCACAACACGACCGCGCACCCGAAGAAGTCGGGCACGTTCGGCGTGCTGCCGAGCGCCTACGCGACGCCGCTGGCGCTGGCGCTGACCGAGCTCGTGACGAACGCGGTCGAGCACGGCCTCGCGGGTCAGGAGGGCGACGTCGAGGTGATCGCCGACCGCAGCGATCTGACGCTCACCGTGCAGGTGCGCGACACCGGGTCGGGCCTGCCCGAGGGCAAGGTCGGCGAAGGGCTCGGCACGCAGATCGTCCGCACCCTGATCCAGGGCGAACTGGGCGGCACGATCGACTGGCACACGATCGTCGGTCGCGGCACCGAGGTCACGATCGAGGTGCCGCTGCACTGGATCGCCGGCAAGGCGACCGTGGCACGCTGACCTGAGCCCGCGCCGATGTCGTCGGCGCGGGTTCGGCGCGAACGGGGATCAGCCCGCGCGACGGGCGCGTGCCGCGCGGCGCTTCAGGGCGCGGCGCTCGTCTTCGCTGAGGCCGCCCCACACGCCCGAGTCCTGACCGGTCTCGAGGGCGTACTGGAGGCAGATCTCGGTCACGGTGCAGCGCGCGCAGACCGCCTTGGCCTTCTCGATCTGGTCGACCGCCGGGCCGGTGTTGCCGACCGGGAAGAAGAGCTCGGGGTCGGCCGTGAGGCAGGCGGCTTTGTCGCGCCAATCCATGGAGATGCTCCTTGTGGGTTCTTCGGGTCACAACCACGCGCGCGTGTTCGCACGACCGGGAACCGGTGGGTTGCGGGGGGAGTGACCGAATCTCGGGAAGTAGGATCAAGAACTGATCGGCTCACGTCCCTGTGAGCATCAACTCGGTCACCTAAATGGTGGCATAGGGCAGAGAGCGAATCAATAGTCGTGCATGGGATAACGCTGTGAATGAGGCCGCCGAAACGCCCCCAGGAGTGCGTGCGGCGATCTGGACGGTTCGCGTGCTGCTCGCGCTCGAGGCGCTCGCGATGGTCGCGGTGCTCGGATGGCTCGTGGTCGATCTGTTCTCGCTGCAACCGTCGAGCTACGCGACGGCGATCGCGCTCATCGTGCTCGTGGTGATCGGCACGCTGTGGGTGGCCGGATGCGCGATCGGCGCGTTCCGCCTCGCACCGTGGACCCGGGGCGCGGCGATCGTGTGGCAGGTGCTGCAGGTGTCGGTCGCGGTGGGCGCGTTCCAGGGCCTGTTCGCTCGACCCGACATCGGCTGGCTGCTGCTCGTTCCGGCGGTCGTGGTGGCCGGGCTGCTGCTCTGGAACCCGGTGCGGCTCGCGTTCACGCGACGCGACCCCGCCTCGGCGCACTGAGGCGGCCGGGCGGGGTCGCGGCGGATGCGGTGCTGCGGTGCGCCGGCTCAGGCGGCGAGGCCGAGCTCGCGCCGCAGGCGCGCGACGTGCCCGGTCGCCTTCACGTTGTACAGCGCCTTCTCGATGCGGCCGTCCTCGTCGATGATGAACGTCGAGCGGATGGCGCCGACGACGATCTTGCCGTAGAGCGACTTCTCACCCCACACGCCGTAGGTCTGCTGCACGGCGAGGTCGGGGTCGCTCAGCAGGGTGAAGGTGAGCCGGTCGCGCTCGGCGAAGCGCTTCAGCTTGTCGACGTCGTCCTTCGAGACGCCGAGCACCCGCACGCCGGCCGCGGCGAACGAGTTCAGGCTGTCGCGGAAGTCGCACGCCTCGGTGGTGCATCCGGGCGTCATGGCCTCGGGGTAGAAGTACAGGACGACCTTGGCTCCGCGCAGTTCCGAGAGCGTGACGGGCGTGCCGTCCTGATCGAGGAGCGTGAAGTCGGGGGCGAGGTCGCCGGGGGCGAGTCGTGCATCGGTCATGCGTCCCATGCTAAGCACGTCCCCGCCCCTCCCCGCACCACCCACCCGCCGTCCCGCCGCCCGCCGTCCCGCCCAGAGCGGTACGCAATTCAGGTGCGGAGGTGTGTCGCGGGTGCCCAGACCCCCGGATGTCGCGACACGCCGGGTGCGGACCTGAATTGCGTACACAGGCGCGCAGACGGTGCGGCGGGGCACAGCTGGGGCGCGGCCGGGGCACAGCCCGGGGCGCGGCCGGGCTGGCGGGTCAGTCGGCGGCGGTGCCGGGGGCGGGCGCGAAGGTCGCGAGCAGGCGCTGCAGGGAGTCGAGGCGGGCGCGGCCGGTCGGCCCGAGTTCGCCGGCCTCGACGGCCTCGACGATGGCGCAATCGGGCGCGTCGGGCAGATGCGTGCAGCCGCGGGGGCAGCGCTCGGCGACCACCGCGAGGTCCGAGAAGGCGGCGAGGATGCTGTCGGGCTTCACATGCCCGAGGCCGAACGAACGCACGCCCGGCGTGTCGATGACCCAGCCGTGTCCGTCGGGCGACTCCACCCGGAGCGAGACCGTCGACGACGAGGTGTGCCGCCCCCGCCCGGTGACCGCGTTCACGTCGCCGGTCGCACGGTCGGCGCCGGGTACGAGCGCGTTCACCAGCGTCGACTTGCCGACCCCCGAGTGCCCGACGAACACCGTGCGGTGCCCGACCAGCGCAGCGGTGATCTCGTCGAGCGGGATGTGGTCGGGCGCACTGCGGAACACGGGCAGGTCGAGGCCGGCGAAGTTCTCGAGGAAGGTGCCCGGGTCGGCGAGGTCGGTCTTCGTGATGCAGACGAGCGGCTCGATGCCGGCATCGTAGGCCGCGACGAGGTACCGGTCGACGAGTCGGGTGCGCGGTTCGGGGTCGGCGGCGGCGATCACGATGAGCATCTGGTCGGCGTTGGCGACGATGACCCGCTCGACCTCGTCGGTGTCGTCGGCACTGCGCCGCAGCAGCGTCGACCGCTCGCCGATGCGCACGATGCGGGCGAGCGTGCCGGGCTCGCCGGACACGTCGCCCACCAGGTCGACGTGGTCGCCTGTCACGACCGACTTGCGGCGCAGCTCGCGCGCTCGGGCGGCGGTGACCTCGCGCTCGGTGTCGAGGCCGTCGTCGAGCAGCACCGAGTAGCGCCCGCGATCGACGCCGAGCACGGTGCCGGTCACCGCATCGGCGTGCTCGGGGCGCACCTTGGTGCGCGGGCGGCTGCCGCGGGGGTTCGGGCGCACACGGACGTCGGCTTCGTCGTACCCGAAGGCGTCGTCGTCTTCGTCGTCGTCGTCCGTGTCCCACCAGCTCATGCCAGCAGCTTGCCCCACAACTCGGTGAACTGCGGCAGCGTCTTGGAGGTGCTGCCGATGTCGTCGACCACGACGCCGGGCACGGCCAGCCCGATGATCGCCCCCGACGTGGCCATGCGGTGATCGGCGTACGCGCGCCAGGCGCCCTCGTGCAGCGGAGCGGGCTCGAGGCGCAGCCCGTCGGGCAGTTCGGTCACGCGCCCGCCGAGCCCGTTCAGCTCGGTCGCGAGCGCGGCGATGCGGTCGGTCTCGTGGTGGCGGATGTGCTCGATGCCGGTGATCGTCGACGGCGAGTCGGCCAGGGCTGCGAGCGCGACCAGGTTGGGTGCGAGCTCGCCGGCCTCGGACAGGTCGAGGTCGACCCCGCGGATGCCGCGACCGCCGCCGGCGGGCCGCGCCGGTGCCTGCACGGTGAGTCGGTCGCCGTCGCGGCGGACGCTCGCGCCGAACCGCGGAAGCAGCTCGATCAGCTGCGCGCCGACCTGGGTCGTCGTCGCGGGCCAGCCGCCGATGGTCACCGATCCGCCGGCGACGATCGCGGCGACGAGGAACGGCGCCGCGTTCGAGAGGTCGGGTTCGATGTCGACGTCGATCGCGGCGATCGGGCCGGGTGAGACGACCCACCGGCCGCGCTCGGGGGAGGCGACCGCGACCCCGCGGGCCGCGAGCGACGCGATGGTCATCTCGATGTGCGGCATGGACGGCAGCCGATCGCCGGTGTGCCGCAGGTCGAGGCCGCGTTCGAATCGGGCCGCCGACAGCAGCAGCGCTGAGACGAACTGGCTCGACGCGGATGCGTCGATCTCGAGGGGGCCGCCGCCGACCCGACCGGTGCCGTGCACCGTGAACGGCAGGGTGCCCCGCCCGTCGTCGTCGAGGTCGACGCCGAGCGCCTGCAATCCGTGCACGACCCCCGCCATCGGGCGCTTGCGCGCGTACTCGTCGCCGTCGAACGTGGTCGGGCCGAGCGCGAGCGCGGCGACCGGCGGCAGGAACCGCATCACGGTTCCGGCGAGCCCGCAGTCGATGGTCGTCGACCCGGTGAGCTCGTCGGCGGGCGTCACCCGCAGGTCTCCGCCGAAGTCGCCGCGACCGGGGATCCGCTCGATCGTCGTGCCGAGCGCGCGGAGCCCCTCGATCATCAGCTCGCTGTCACGGGAGAACAGCGGCGCGCGAAGCGTCGACGGACCGTCGGCGAGCGCCGCGAGCACGAGTTCGCGATTCGTGAGCGACTTGGACCCCGGCAGCGTCAGCGCGGCGTCGAGCGGACGGATCGCGGTGGGCGCGAGCCATCCGCCCCGGGGCTCGGTCTCGCGGGCGTCGCCGTAGGGGTCGAACTCGGGTTCGGAATACCTCGAAATCTGCATCGGTTACCAACAGTAGTGCCGACGGCGGGAAGGAGCTGGTGCGTGTGACCTCGGTGGTGATGGACCGCCCGGCGACCCCGGCGGTCGGAGTGGGCGGTGCGGTCGAGGTCCTAGGATGGCCGGTGATGACTGCCGACGAGACCGGTGCAGCGGCACCGGAAACCGAACGTCCGCTGGGGGAGCTCTTCGAGGAGCAGGCGCTGCCGTTCCTCGACCAGTTGTACGGTGCCGCCCTGCGCATGACGAAGAACCCCGCCGACGCGCAAGACCTCGTGCAGGAGACCTTCGTGAAGGCCTACGCGGCCTTCGGCCAGTTCACCCAGGGCACGAACCTCAAGGCGTGGCTGTACCGCATCCTGACCAACACCTTCATCAACTCGTACCGCAAGAAGCAGCGGGAGCCCTACCAGGGCACGATCGACGATCTCGAGGACTGGCAGCTCGGCGGCGCCGAGTCGACGACGTCGAGTTCGAGCCGATCGGCCGAGGCCGAGGCGATCGACCACCTGCCCGACAGCGCCGTCAAGGACGCGTTGCAGGCGCTGCCCGAGGATTTCCGTCTCGCGGTCTACTTCGCCGACGTCGAGGGCTTCTCCTATCAGGAGATCGCCGACATGATGCACACCCCCATCGGGACCGTGATGAGCCGGCTGCACCGTGGCCGTCGGCTGCTGCGCGAATCCCTCGCCGAGTACGCCGGTAGCCAGGGCTACGACACGGCGCCCAAACCCACCAGGAGCAGGAAATGACCGATTGCGGCTGCGAGAAGGCACGGCAGGAGCTCGAGGAGTACCTGCACAACGAGCTGTGCCGTGAGGATGCCGCAGACATCCGCGAGCACGTGGCCAACTGCCCCGAGTGCTCGGCCGAGCTGAACGTCGGGCGGACGATCACCGAGGTCGTGCAGCGCGCCTGCCGGGAGAACGCCCCCGGAGAGCTGCGGCTGGCCGTGCTGACTCGCATCCGCGAGGTGCAGGCGCACAGCGCCGTCGTCATCGACTGAGGTCGACGGGGCTGAGCTGGGGCCGAGTCGGGCCTGGCCGAGCCGCGCGGGTGGGTCGCGGAGGTCTCGACACGCGTCGGCGCTTCGCGGCCGCCCCCCTCGCGCCGCGATGGGCGGGAACGAGACGAGCGGATGCCCCGCGGGGCATCCGCTCGTCCGTGTCCGCGCGACCGCCTACAGGGTGAGCGCGCGCTGGATGATGTCGGCCTGCTCGGCTGCGTGACGCTTGGCCGAACCGGTCGCGGGCGACGCCGCCGCGGGCCGCGAGACGACCGAGACCGGGCGCGGCCCGAGCTTGTTCGTCTCGAAGATGAAGTACGGCCAAGCGCCCTGGTTCTCGGGCTCGTCCTGCACCCAGGTCAACTCGGCGTTCTCGTACGAGTCGGCGATCGCCTTCAGCTCGTCGCCGGGCAGCGGGTAGAGCTGCTCGATGCGGATGAGCGCGATCTCGGGGTTCGGATGCTTGTCGAGCTCGGCGAGCAGGTCGTAGTAGATCTTCCCCGACATGAACAGCGCACGCTTGACCGCCGACTTGTCGGTGATGCGGGCGTCGTCGATGACGGGCTCGAACCTGCCCTGCGTGAAGTCGGCGACCTCGCTGGTCGCGCCGCGCAGGCGCAGCATCGCCTTCGGCGTGAACACCACGAGCGGGCGGCGCGGCCGCACGTACGCCTGGCGGCGCAGCAGGTGGAAGTACGACGCCGGCGTCGACGGGCGGGCGACCGTCATGTTGTTCTCGGCGCAGAGCTGCAGGTAGCGCTCGATGCGGGCCGACGAGTGGTCGGGGCCCTGCCCCTCGTAGCCGTGGGGGAGCAGCAGCACGACGCTCGAGCGCTGACCCCACTTCTGCTCGGCCGACGAGACGAACTCGTCGATGATGGTCTGCGCCCCGTTGCCGAAGTCGCCGAACTGCGCCTCCCAGAGCACGAGCGCGTCGGCCCGCTCCACCGAGTAGCCGTACTCGAAGCCCATCGCGGCGTACTCGCTGAGCAGCGAGTCGTAGATCCAGAACCGGGCCTGGTTCTCGGACAGGTTCTGCAGCGGCAGCCACTCCTGCCCGTTCACCCGGTCGTGCAGCACCGCGTGGCGCTGCACGAACGTGCCGCGGCGGGCGTCCTGCCCGGCGAAGCGCACGGGCGTGCCCTCGACGAGCAGCGAGCCGAGCGCGAGCAGCTCGCCGAAGCCCCAGTCGATCTTGCCGTTGCGGCTCATGTCCTGACGCTTGGTGAGCAGCTGCTGGATCTTCGGGTGCACGGTGAAGCCGGCCGGCTTGTTCGCGAAGGCGTCGCCGATGGCGTGCACGACCTCGACCGAGACGCCGGTCGTGGCCAGCTCGCCGGTCGCGGGCTCGGGGCTCTGGTCGGTGTCGGTCGCGCCGATCACCTGGATCGCACCGGTCTGCACCGCGTGGGTCTCGGCGAACGCCCGCTCCAGCCGGTCCTGGAAGTCGCGGTGCGCCTCTTCGTACTCGGCCTCGGTGATGTCGCC
This sequence comes from Agromyces larvae, assembly GCF_022811705.1. Classification (NCBI taxonomy): domain Bacteria; kingdom Bacillati; phylum Actinomycetota; class Actinomycetes; order Micrococcales; family Microbacteriaceae; genus Agromyces; species Agromyces larvae. The sequence continues at coordinate 404,083 of NZ_CP094528.1, forward strand.
GCGGCCGACGAGGGCCTCGGTGTAGAGCTTGCGGACGCTGCGCTTGGCCTCGATGAGGTTGTACATCAGCGGCTGCGTCATCGAGGGGTCGTCGCCCTCGTTGTGGCCGCGACGGCGGTAGCAGACGAGGTCGACCACGACGTCGCGCTTGAACTCCTGGCGGTAGCGGAAGGCCAGCTCGGCCACCCGCACGACCGCCTCGGGGTCGTCGCCGTTCACGTGGAAGATCGGCGCCTGGATCGTCTTGGCCACGTCGGTCGAATAGATCGACGAGCGGGCGTCGCCCGGCACGGTGGTGAAGCCGACCTGGTTGTTCACGACGAGGTGGATGGTGCCGCCGGTGCGGTACCCGCGCAGCTGCGACATCTGCATGGTCTCGACGACCACGCCCTGACCGGCCATCGCCGCGTCGCCGTGCACGAGGATCGGCAGGATCGAGAACGACCCGATGGGCTTGCGGTCCTGCTTGGCGCGCACGATGCCCTCGAGCACGCCGTCGACGGCCTCGAGGTGCGACGGGTTCGCGGCGAGCGAGACGGGCACCTGCTGGCCGTCGTCGGCGGTGAAGGTGCCCTGGGTGCCCAGGTGGTACTTCACGTCGCCCGAGCCGTGCGCGCTCGCGGTGCCCTCGAACTCGCGGAACACCTGCCCGTACGTCTTGCCGGCGATGTTGGTGAGCACGTTCAGGCGGCCGCGGTGCGCCATGCCGATCGCGACCTCGTCGAGGCCGGCCTTCGCGGCGCCCTGGAGCACCTCGTCGAGCAGCGCGATCATCGACTCGCCGCCCTCGAGGCTGAACCGCTTCTGGCCGACGTACTTGGTCTGCAGGAAGGTCTCGAACGCCTCGGCTTCGTTGAGCTTGCCGAGGATGCGCATCTGCTCGTCGTGCGTCGGCTTCTCGTACGGGCGCTCGATCTGCTCCTGGATCCACTTGCGCTGCACCGGGTCCTGGATGTGCATGTACTCGATGCCGATGGTGCGGCAGTAGGAGTCGCGCAGGACGCCGAGGATGTCGCGCAGCTTCGCCGTCCGGGTGGCGCCGAAGCCGCCCGTGACGAACTCGCGGTCGAGGTCCCAGAAGGTGAGGCCGTGGCTGGCGATGTCGAGGTCGGGGTGCGAACGCTGCACGTACTCGAGCGGGTCGGTGTCGGCCATCATGTGGCCGCGCACGCGGAACGCGTTGATGAGCTCCTGCACGCGCGCCGTCTTGTCGATGGCGCTGGCGATGTCGACCGAGATGTCGGGCGCCCAGCGGATCGGCTCGTACGGCAGGCGCAGCGCGGCGAAGATGTCCTCGTAGAACCGGCGCTCGCCGATCAGCAGCTCGTGCACCTTCTTCAGGAACTCGCCCGACCCGGCGCCCTGGATGACGCGGTGGTCGTAGGTCGAGGTGAGCGTGATCGTCTTGCCGATGGCGAGGTTCGAGAGCGTCTTCTCGCTCGCGCCCTGGAACTCGGCCGGGTACTCGAGGGCGCCCGCGCCGATGATGCAGCCCTGGCCCTTCATCAGGCGCGGCACCGAGTGCACGGTGCCGATGCCGCCCGGGTTGGTGAGCGAGATCGTCGCGCCCTGGAAGTCGTCGGCCTTCAGCTTGTTCTGGCGGGCGCGCGAGACCAGGTCTTCGTAGGCCGCGAGGTACTCGTTGAAGGTCATCGTCTCGGCGCGCTTGATGGCGGGCACGAGCAGCGCACGGGTGCCGTCGGGCTTCGGGATGTCGATCGCGATGCCGAGACCGATGTGGGCGGGCTTGACGAGGCTCGGCTTGCCGTCGATTTCGGCGTAGGCGACGTTCTGGCTGGGGAAGTCCTTCAGGGCCTGGATGAGCGCCCACCCGATGAGGTGCGTGAACGACACCTTGCCGCCGCGGGTGCGGCGGAGGTGGTTGTTGATCACGATGCGGTTGTCGATCATGAGCTTCGCCGGCACGGTGCGCACGCTCGTGGCGGTGGGCACGGTGAGCGAGGCGTCCATGTTCGCGGCGAGCGTCTTCGGCATGCCCCGCAGCGGCACGACCTCGTCGACGGCCTCGTCGGTGTCGGCGACGACCGGCTGCGGGCTGGTGATCGGCACGTCGGCGGGCACGGGTTCGGGTCGCGGCGCCACCGACGTGGTGCGCGCCGCGGGGGCCTGGCCGATGACGGGTGCGGGTGCGGTCACCGGCGCCGGGGCGGGTGCGGCGTCGGCGGCGGACGGCGCGGACGCCTCGGGGGCCGACGGCGCGGATGCCTCGGGGCTCGCCGCGGGCTGCCCGGCCTGGGCCTCGCGGGTCTGCCGGTACTGCTCGAGCACCGGCCACCACGTGCGATCGACGGAATCGCGGTCGACGAGGTACTTCTGGTACATCTCGTCGACGAGCCATTCGTTGGCTCCGAACTCGGCCGACGAGGTCTCGTCGGCACCGGTTCCCGTCAGTTGGCTCGACACAGCCGTTCGCCCACTCTCTCCGTTGATTGCGTTTCAGATCGGCGCGCACAGAAGCGCGCGGATCACCCGTACCAGCCTAAACCCCCGCCGAAGCGGCGAGGGACATGCGCGCCGCGCCGCCGCCCGCGCCGGAGCACGCCGTACCCGCGCGGGAGCACGCCGCGGGTAGCGTTGCACCATGGAGTTCTACCGCACCTCTCCGTCGCACGATCTCACGTACTCCGACGTGTTCCTGGTGCCGAGTCGGTCGGCGGTGACGAGCCGCCTCGACGTCTCGCTCGCCACGAGCGACGGGTCGGGGGCGACGATCCCGATCGTGTCGGCGAACATGAACTCGGTGACCGGGCCGCGGCTGGCCGCCTCGCTGGCCCGGCGCGGCGGTCTCGGCGTGCTGCCGCAGGATCTGCACCTGCAGGACCTCGCCGACGCGATCCGATGGGTGAAGGCCCAGTCGCCCCGGTTCGACACGCCGTTCGAGCTCTCGCCCGACGCGACCGCGGCCGACGCGCTCGTCGCGCTGCCGCCGGTCGCGGGCCACGGCATCGTGCTGCGCGACGACGCCGGCGAGTACGTCGGATGCATCGTGGCCGAACGGTTGGCCACGGCCCTGCCCGACGCCCGGCTCGGCGATCTCGTGCACTCGGCGATGCCCTCGATCGACGCCGAGGACGTGGCATCCCCGCGCCGGGCGTTCGACCTGATGGCCGACGCCGGCCTCGAGTTCGCGCCGGTGCTCGAGCACGGCCGGGTGGTCGGCACGCTGAGCCGGCGCAGCGCGCTGCGCGGCACCGTGTACGAGCCCAACCTCGACGGGCAGGGGCGCCTGCGCGTCGCCGCGGCGATCGGCATCAACGGCGACGCGGCGGCCAAGGCTCGGGCGCTCGCCGAGGCCGGAGTCGACCTGCTCGTGATCGACACCGCCCACGGGCACCAGGACGGCATGCTGCGGGCGATCGCCGCGGTCGCCGACCTCGACCTCGGCCTGCCGATCGCGGCGGGCAACATCGTCACCGCCGACGGCGTGCGCGATCTCGTCTCGGCGGGCGCCGGGATCCTCAAGGTCGGGGTCGGTCCGGGCGCGATGTGCACGACCCGGATGATGACCGCCGTCGGCCGACCTCAGTTCTCGGCCGTGCTCGAGGCCGCCGACACCGCGCGCGAGCTCGGCGCCCGCGTCTGGGCCGACGGCGGGGTGCGGTACCCCCGCGACGTCGCCCTCGCGCTGGCGGCCGGCGCCGACGCGGTGATGATCGGGTCGTGGTTCGCGGGCACCATCGAGGCTCCGGGGACACTGCGCTCCGATGCATCCGGCCGCCTGTACAAGGAGAGCTGGGGCATGGCCTCGACGAAGGCCGTCCGCGAGCGCTTCGACCGCCTGAGCGCGTACGAGCTCGCCCGGCGCGAGCTGTTCGCCGAGGGCATCTCGTCGTCGTCGATCTACCTCGACCCCCAGCGGCCCTCGATCGAGGACCTGCTCGACATGATCACCTCGGGCGTGCGCAGCTCGTTCACCTACGCCGGCGCTCGCACCCTCGCGGAGTTCCGCGAGCGGGCGCTCGTGGGCATCCAATCGGCCGCCGGATACGAGGAGGGCAAGGCGCTCCCGGTGAGCTGGTGAGGGCGGGATCGGCCCGCCCCGCGTCGATATACTGAGCCGACCATGGACGATCCTCCCTCTGCGAATCCGGCCTCCCACAGACCCTCGCCCGTGACCGATCGGGGAGGTGCGGATGTCTGAGTGGATCCTGCTCGGCATCGGCCTCCTGCTGACCATCGGCACGGGCTTGTTCGTCGCCAGCGAGTTCGCGCTGGTGAACCTCGATCGTGCTGACCTCGAGGCGCGCCGCGAGCGCGGCGAGACCCGGCTCGGCATGACCATCGCCGCGCTGAAGATCACCTCGACCCACCTGTCGAGCGCGCAGCTGGGCATCACGCTCACGACCCTGCTCACCGGCTACACGATGGAGCCGGCGATCTCGTCGCTGCTCGCGCCGTCGCTCGCGGCGGTCGGCGTGCCCGACGCCCTCGTGCGGCCGATCGGCGCGACCACCGCGGTGGTGATCGCCACGCTGCTGTCGATGGTGCTCGGCGAGCTGGTGCCGAAGAACTTCGCCCTCGCGCTGCCGCTGGCCACCGCGAAGGCGGTCATGCCGTTCCAGACCGCGTTCTCGTGGGTGTTCCGCCCCGCCGTGGCCGTGCTGAACGGCAGCGCGAACGGGATCCTGCGCGCGGTCGGCATCGAGCCGAAGGAGGAGCTGTCGGGGGCGCGCAGCGCGGAGGAGCTCTCCTCGCTCGTACGCCGGTCGGCCAGCGCCGGGCTGCTCGAGGAGGACACGGCGACGCTGCTCGGCCGCACTCTGCGGTTCAGCGAGCACGATGCGGGCGACGTGATGACGCCCCGCCCGCGACTGGCCGCGGTGCAGCGGCTGGAGCCCGCCTCCGCGGTGCTCGAGCTGGCCAGGAGGACCGGGTACTCGCGGTTCCCGGTCTACGACGAGAACCTCGACGACATGGTCGGCATCGTGCACGTGAAGCAGGCGGTCGCGGTGCCGCGCGAACGACGCGGCGACGTGCCGACGTCGGCGCTGCAGTCCGAGGCGCTGCGCGTGCCCGAGACGATGAAGCTCGACACGCTGCTCGGCGAACTGCGCGGGCGCGGGTTCCAGATGGCGGTCGTCGTCGACGAGTACGGCGGCACGGCCGGCGTCGCGACCCTCGAGGACTTGGTCGAGGAGCTCGTCGGCGAGGTCGCCGACGAGCACGACCGCACCCGGGCCGGCATCGTGCGCCGCGGCGACGTGGTGAGCTTCCCCGGCATCCTGCGGCCCGACGAGCTGCTCGAGCGCACCGGCATCCGGGTCCCCGAGAACGGCGACTACGAGACCGTGGCCGGATTCGTGATGGCCGAGCTCGGCGCGCTGCCCGTCGTCGGCGACGAGGTCTCGATCGAGCAGGGCACGCTGCGCGTGCAGCGGCTCGACGGCCGGCGCATCGACCGCCTGCGGTTCGAGCCGACCGCCGAGCCGGTCGCCGACCGCGTCGACGACGTGCACGAGGAGGGCCGGCGATGAGCGACTGGGCGGGCCTCGCGTGGCTCGTCGTGCTGCTGATCGGCAACGCGTTCTTCGTGGGCGCCGAGTTCGCGGTGATCTCGGCGCGCCGCAGCCAGATCGAGCCGCTCGCGGAGCAGGGCCGGCGCAGCGCGAAGACGGCGCTGTGGGCGATGGAGCACGCGACGCTGATGCTCGCGATGAGCCAGCTCGGCATCACGATCTGCTCGCTGCTCATCCTGAACGTGTCCGAGCCGGCGATCCACCACCTGCTCGAGGCGCCGCTGCACCTCACCGGCTGGTCGGAGGATGCGGTCGGCACGATCGCGTTCGTCATCACCCTCGTGCTGGTCTCGTACCTGCACGTCGTGTTCGGCGAGATGGTGCCGAAGAACCTCTCGTTCTCGGTGCCCGACCGGGCGGTGCTGCTGCTCGCGCCGCCGCTGGTGTTCCTCGCGCGCGTGTTCCGGCCGGTGATCGTGGCGCTGAACGCGACCGCGAACGGCGTGCTGCGGCTGTTCCGGGTCGAGCCGAAGAGCGAGGCGACCTCGACGTTCACGCTCGAGGAGGTGCAGACCATCGTCGACCAGTCGCGTCGCGAGGGCGTGCTCGAGGACGCGAGCGGCACGCTCACGGCCGCGTTCGAGTTCACCTCGAAGTGCGTGCGGGATGTCGCGGTGCCGGCGTCGGGGCTCGTCAGCCTGCCGTCCGATGCGACGCCGGCCGATGTCGAGCGCGCCGTCGCGCGGCACGGCTTCAGCCGGTACGTGCTGCTCGACGCCGACGGCGAGCCGCACGGCTACGTGCACCTGAAGGACGTGATCGATCTCGACGACGACGAGTTCGACGATCCGATCCCGGCCAAGCGGGTGCGGCGGCTGGTCTCGATCTTCGACGGCACCGACCTCGAGGACGCGCTCGCGACGCTGCGCCGGCTCGGCACGCACGTGGCGCGGGCGTTCGACGAAGCCGGCGAGACGACCGGGGTGATCTTCCTCGAGGACATCATCGAGGAGCTCGTCGGCGAGGTGCAGGACGCGACCCGGCGCGGGTGAGCCGTCCGTCCGCCGCCGCGGATCCGGCCGGCAGGGCCGGCGTAGACTGCCGCCGACCAAGAACCGAGGAATCATCATGTTCGAGAAGCTCATGGCGACGGCAGTGCTTCCGGCGGCGGACCTCGATCGCGCGAAGCAGTGGTGGCACGACGTGCTCGGCCGCGACCCCGTGTGGTCGGAGGACGAGGGCGAGATCGCCTTCTACGACATCGGCGGCACCGTCGTCCTCGTGTACCGCACCGACTACGCCGGCACCGCCCGGAACACCGCGCTCAACCTCATGACCGACGACCTCGACCGGGACATGACCGCCCTGCGGACCCGCGGCGTCGTGTTCCACGACTACGACCTGCCCGGCGTGACGACCGTCGACGGCGTAGCCGAGACGGGCGAGGAGCGCACCGCGTGGTTCAGCGACAGCGAGGGCAACATCATCGCCCTCGGCCAACCCTCCGCGCAGATGCGAGAACTCGCGACGAAGCTGCGTTCGTCGTCGGCCGGGACGGGGTGAGTCGCCCGCCGATCACCACTCGCCGTCGTTGACGGCGGGCCGGGCACGCAGGTACGGCACCGGCCACATCGAGGTGTCGGCGCCGAGTTCGTGCGCGGCGCGCATCGCGAAGTGCGGGTCGCGCATCATCGCCTTGCCGAACATCACGGCGTCGACCCGGCCCGACGCGACCAGTTCCTCGGCGTGCGCCGGCGACGTGATGCGACCCACCGCCGAGACGGCGACCCCGCCCGCGTCGCGCACCCGCTCGGCATGCGGCACCTGATAGCCGGGGCCGGTCGGGATGTGCGCGTCGGCGACGAGTCCGCCGGTCGAGATGTCGAAGAAATCGGCGCCCGCCTCCTGCGCCCAGCGGGCGACGGTCGCGGTCTGCGCTTCGTCCCACCCGCCGTCGACCCAGTCGGTCGCCGAGAACCGCACGAACAGGGGCATCCGCTCGCCGATCTCGGCGCGCACCGCGCGCACGATCTCGAGCAGCAGCCGCGCCCGCCCGGCGAGGTCGCCGCCCCACGCGTCGTCGCGACGGTTCGACAGCGGTGAGAGGAACTGGTGCAGCAGGTAGCCGTGCGCGGCATGCACCTCGACCAGGTCGAACTCCGCGGCGACGGCGCGCCGCGCCGCCTGCCGGAAGTCGTCGATCGTCGCGCGGATGCCCGCCTCGTCGAGCGCGACGGGCGCGCGGTACCCCTCGAACGCGATCGGCGACGCGGACACCGTCGGCCAGCCGCCCGCATCGAGCGGCTGCGACCCCGGCCGGCGCAGCGGCTCGGGCCAGACCGACGCCTTGCGGCCCGCGTGCGCGAGCTGGATGCCCGATGCGGCGCCCTGCGACCGGATGAACCGGGTGATGCGTCGCCAGGCGGCGACCTGCTCGTCGTTCCAGATGCCGGTGTCGTAGTCGGAGATGCGCCCGACCGGGTTGACCGCCGTCGCCTCGGCGATCACGAGGCCCGCGCCGCCCGCGGCGAACGACCCGAGGTGCACGAGTTGCCAGTCGGTCGGCACGCCGTCGCGCGCGGTCACCGAGTACTGGCAGAGCGGCGGCACCCAGATCCGGTTGCGGATCTCGAGATCGCGGATCGTGATCGGGCGGAACAGCGCGGGCGAGGACGCCTCGGCGCGCGCCGCGGCATCCGTCGTCGTCGCCTGGGCGAGCGTGCTCACGAGGCGACTCCGCGCAGCCAGGCCTCGAGGGCGGCCGCGTCGGTGAAGACGTGGCCGTCGCCGCCGATCGCCTTCGCCCCCTCCACGTTCTCGGCCTTGTTGTCGATGAAGACCAGATCGGATGCCTCGATGCCGAGGTCGGCGATCACGTGCTCGTAGATCTCGCGGCCGGGCTTGACGAGCCCGAGCTCGCCGCTGATGAAGACCCGCTCGAACAGCGGCGCGAACGAGCCGAACCGCAGCCAGCCCGCGAAGTCGGCGCCCGCGTTCGAGAGCAGACCGAGGCGCGTGCCGCCCGCGCGCAGCGCGTGCAGCACCGCGAGCGTCGCCGGGTCGACGCTCAACCAGCTGCGGTGGTCGATCGCCCACAGCTCGTGCACGTCGATCGGCGAGTAGTCGCGCCCGAGGTCGCGGCCCACCGCCGCCCAGTACTCGGCGATCGACTGCGTGCCCTGATCGAGCCCCTCGCGGTGCGCCCAGTACGCCGCCCAGAACGGCTCGGACTCGGCGCCGGCGCGCTCGAGCAGCACGGCGCGATCAGCCGTGGACGGTTCGCGCGAGATCACCTCGCCGTAGTCGAACACGACGACGCGCGGGGCGAGCGAGATGGGGGCGAGGTGTGGCCAGGGCATGCCTTCCAACCTATCGTTGGAGCATGGAGCCGAACGGCTGGCGGGAGTGGACGGCCGCGGACGCGGCCGAGTGGATCGTCGAGCCCGGGCCCGACGACGACAAGTACGCGCGAGGCGTGCTCGGCGTGATCACGGGGTCGCTCGACTACCCGGGCGCCGCGGTGCTCGGCGTCGAGGCCGCGTCGCGCGCCGGCGTCGGCATGGTGCGGTACATCGGCCCGCGCCGGGTCGCCGCCGCGGTGCTGCTCCGCCGGCCCGAGACCGTGCGCGTCGCGGGGCGGGTGCAGGCCTGGCTGCTGGGCAGCGGCATGGATGCCACGCGCCGCTCGTTCGTGCTCGCCGGCGAACTGCAGCACGCGCTCGCCTCGGGCGTGCCGATCGTGCTCGACGCCGGCGCCCTCGACCTGGTCGGCAGCCACACCGGGCCGACGATCGTCACCCCGCACGCCCGCGAGCTCGCGAACCTGCTCGCCTCGCGCGACCTGCGCTCCTCGGTCGAGGAGGTGCGCGCCGACCCCGCCGGGTGGGCCGTGCGTGCGGCTCGTGAACTCGGCACCGCCGTGCTGCTGAAAGGCGCGGTCACCCGCATCTGCGACCCCGAGGGCAGCCGGTTCACCGTGACCGCCGCGACCCACCGGCTCGCGACCGCCGGTACGGGCGACGTGCTCGGCGGCATCCTGGGCGCGCTCGTCGCCACCAACCACGCGCGGTTCGCGCACGACCGGTCCGCGCTCGCGAAGATCGCCGCGAGCGCCGCGTGGGTGCACGCCGAAGCCGGACGCCGGGCGAGCGAGGCCGTCGACGGGGGGCCGGTGACCGCGATGGACGTCGCGGGCGCCGTGCCGGCCGTCGTCGGCGGGCTGGCGCGCCGGCACTGACCTCAGCCGTGCAGCATCCGCGCCAGGAACTCGCGCGTACGCGGCTCGCGCGGTGCGGTGAACACCTCGTGCGCCGGCCCATGCTCGGCGATCCGCCCGCCGTCGAGGAACACGACCCGGTCGGCCACGTCTCGTGCGAACGCCATCTCGTGCGTGGCCATCAGAATCGTGGTGCCGCCGTCGGCCAGCGACCGCACGAGCGCGAGCACCTCGCCGACCAGCTCGGGGTCGAGTGCGCTCGTCACCTCGTCGAGCAGCAGCAGCTCGGGCTCCGTCATGATCGCGCGCACGATCGCGACCCGCTGCTGCTGCCCGCCCGAGAGCCGGTCGGGGTACGCGCCGGCGAATTCCGCCAGCCCGATCGAGGCGAGCAGCTCGCGGCCCCGCCGCTCGGCGTCGGCGCGAGGCATCCGGTGCACCAACCGAGCCGCGAGCGTCACGTTGTCGATCACCGACAGGTGCGGGAACAGGTTGTAGTGCTGGAACACCGCGCCGATGCGCGCGCGCACCCGGTCGGCATTCACCCGCGGATCGCTGATGTCCTCGCCGCGCAGCCGGATCACCCCGTCGTCGATGCGCTCGAGCAGATTCACGGTGCGCAGCAGCGTCGACTTGCCCGACCCCGAGGCGCCGATGAGGGCGACGACCTCGTGGGCGGCGACCTCGAGGTCGATGCCGCGCAGCACCTCGGAGTCGCCGAACGACTTGCGGATGCCGGTGAGGTGGAGCACCGACTCGGTCATACCAGGCTCCCGACCTGCTCGCGATCGCGCATGCGCGCGCTCAGCCAGTCGGTCAGCCGGATCGTCGGCCACGCCAGCAGCACGAACAGCAGGCCGGCGACGACGTACGGCGTGTAGTTGAAGAAGTGCGCGACCTCGATCTGCGCACCCCGCACCGCGTCGACCGCGCCGAGCACCGAGATGAGCCCGACGTCCTTCTGCATGGCGACGAAGTCGTTCATGAGCGCCGGGGTCACCTTGCGCAGCGCCTGCGGCACGACCACCCGGCGCATCGTCTGCCCGTGCGTCAGGCCGAGGGCGCGCGCGGCGAGCCGCTGCGACGGATGCACCGCCTCGAAGCCGGCCCGCAGCACCTCGGACACGTACGCCGAGTACACGATGACGATCGCGACCGTGCCCCACACGGCGACGGGCACGCGCGGGAAGAACTCGAGGGCCGGCACGCCGAAGCCGATGAGGTACAGCATGATGATCAGCGGCACGCCGCGGAACAGATCGGTGTAGCCGGTCGCGAGCGCGCGCAGCGGGAAGAACACCGGCCCGCGCAGCGTGCGCAGCGTCGCGAGCAGCAGGCCGACGAGCGCGACGCCGACCGCGGCGAACACGAGCACCTGGAGGTTCAGCCAGAGCCCCGCGATGATGCGCGGGAACGAGGCGACCGCGACATCCCAGTCGAAGAAGGTCTGCTGCACCCGGCTCCAACCGGGTGAGAGCAGCACCGCCCCGATCACGACCACGGCGAACACGAGCGTGCTCGCCGCGCTGATCAGCACCGACCGGCCGGTCTGCCGACGCCGGTACGCGCGCCGCGCGAACTCGACCTCGCTCGGGCCGGCTGAGGAGCCGTGCGGCGGGTCGGTCGTGGCGGCGGTCACGCGCCCATGCTCGCGCACGCGCGCGGCGGAGCATCCGATGCCACGCCGCCGCGACCGCCGCAGCTCACCGCGGCACCGGCGCGGTGTCGTCGCTGCCCAGCCACTGCTCGGCCAGCGCGTCCAGGGTGCCGTCCTCGCGGAGCGCGTCGACCGCGGCGGTCACCCGCTCGGTCAACGGCGAGCCCTTGGCGAGCACCAGGCCGAACTCGTCGCCGGCCCCCGCCGTGGGCAGCTGGCCGATGATGAGGCCGCCGTCGAGCTCGGCGCCGGTCAGGTAGAACGCGGTCGGCAGGTCGACCACGATCGCGTCGACCGTGCCCGACTGCAGCGCCAGCTTCGCGTCGTCGTTCGTGTTGAACACCTGCGCACCCTGGTCGGGCGCGATCGCCTGCTCGATCGCGTCGAAGCTGGTGGTGCCCGTCTGGGCGCCGATGAGCAGCGGCTTCAGGTCGGCGATCGACGTCGCGCCCGCCGCCGGTGAGCCCTCGACGGTGATGACGACCTGCGTGGTCTCGTAGTACGGCGACGAGAAGTCGACCGCCTCGGCCCGCTCGGGCGTGATCGAGAACTGCTGCAGGTTGATGTCGAAGTCCTTCGGCCCTGGGGCGATCGCCTGGTCGAAGGTGGTGCGCACCCAGACGACGTCCTCCTTCGCGAAGCCGAGCTGCTCGGCGACCGCGAACGCGACCGCCGACTCGAAGCCCTCGCCCGATTCGGGGGTGTCGTCGATGACCCACGGGAAGTACGCCGGCTCGCCGGTGCCGACGGTGAACTTGCCCTCGGTGACGAAGTCGCCCCCGGACCCGGTGTCGGCGGAGTCGCCGCCCGCGGTGCAGCCGGTCAGGGCGAGCGCCGCCGCAGCGGCGACGGCGAGGACGAGGAGCGGTCGACGTGACATGGTGGCCTCCGGAACGGATGGGGTCGGGGTCATTCAAGGATGCCTCGACACGACCCGCGCGGTCGCGGACGTGTCGGAGCATGACGTTCGAGGGGCGCGGCTCGAGCCTCGGATAGGCTCGCTCGCATGACGGTGGGAGCCGCGCGCCGGGCGCTGGGCGGGCGGGCGGCGCTCTGGATCGCCTTCGCCGTCGCCCACCTCCTCGTGGCGCTGCTCGGGCTCTGGGGCTTCGGCTGGCCGCTCGGCGACCTCGCGACCTACCGGGCGTGGGCGCAGGAAGCCGACTTCGGCGCGGTGCGGATGGGCATCGACGTGCCGTGGGTGTACCCGATCCTGGCGTTCGCGCCGATGGCGGCAGCGCTCGCGCTCGGCCACGAATGGTACGACCAGGCGTGGCTGGCGATCGTCACCGGCCTCGACGCGATCGCGTTCGCGATCCTGCTCGGCCGCGGCGTGCTCACGCGGGGTCGACGGGCCGCGGCGTGGTGGTGGATGGGCTTCGCGGTGCTGCTCGGCCCGGTCGCGCTCGGCCGCATCGACGCGGTCACCGTGCCGTTCGCGGTCGTCGGGCTGCTCGTCGCGCTCGGCCGCCCCCGCGTCGCCGCGACCCTGCTCACCGTGGGCGCGTGGATCAAAGTGTGGCCCGCCGCCCTGATCGGCGCGCTCATGGTGGCGGTGCGGCGTCGCGCGGAGGTGGCGGTCATCGCCGTCGCCCTCAGCGCGGGCGTGCTCGGCGTGTCGCTGCTGGCCGGTTCGGGGCTGAACGCGCTCGGCTTCATCGGCGAGCAGACCGGGCGGGGGCTGCAGGTCGAGTCGCCCGGCGCGGTGCCGTTCCTCTGGATGATCGCCGCCGGCGACGCGACGCACCGGGTGTACTACGACCGCGACATCCTGACCTATCAGCTGCTCGGACCGGGCACCGCCGACGTGGCGTGGTGGTCGACGCCCGCGCTCGTCGTCGCCGTGGCCGCCGTCGTCGTCGTGGGCGTGCGGGCGGTGCGGCGCGGTGCGAGCGCCGGGCGCCTCCTCGCCCCGCTCTCGCTCGCGTTCGTGACGGTGCTGGTGCTGGCGAACAAGGTCGGTTCGCCGCAGTTCGCGACCTGGCTGATCGCACCCGTCGTGCTGCAGACGGTGCTCGATCGCCGGCGCGCGCTGGTTCCGGCCCTCGCGGGCCTGGGCGTGGCGCTGTCGACCCACCTCGTCTACCCGTACCTCTACGGCTGGCTGCTGATCGCCGACCCCGCCCTCGTGCTCGTGCTCACGCTGAAGGTGGCGCTGCTGATGCTGCTGCTCGCCTGGGCGGTGCGCGCGGTGTGGCAGGCTGGATCCGCGCCGGGACGGCGCGCCGATCGCCCGGTCGGCGCCGGCCGTTCGGCAGGGGAGGAATGATGCTGGTTGCGTTCTCGGTCGCCCCGAGCGGCACCGGTCGAGCGGATGGCTCGGTGCACGACGCCGTCGCGGCGGCCGTGAAGATCGTGCGCGAGTCGGGGCTGCCCAACCGCACGACGTCGATGTTCACCGAGATCGAGGGCGAGTGGGACGAGGTCTTCGACGTGGTGCGTCGCGCGACCGAGGCGGTGGGCGAGTACGGCTCGCGGGTGTCGCTCGTGCTGAAGGCCGACATCCGCCCGGGGTACTCGGGCGAGCTCGACGCCAAGGTGGAACGGCTCGAACGGGCGATCGACGCGGGCGACTGACCCTCGTTCGCGCGACGGGGCTCGAATCGATTCGATTTCTCTGACAGAATCGATCGGGTGACCCATTCCGACGACGGGCAGGCGACGCTGTCGCCGGCCCGCATCCGCTTCGCGCTCCTCGCGCTCGCCCTCGGCGGCTTCGGCATCGGCTCGACCGAGTTCGTCGCCATGGGGCTGCTGCCCGACATCGCCGCCGACCTGCTGCCCGGCGTCCACGCGTCGTCGCCCGAGCACGCGAACGCACAGGCCGGCTGGCTGATCTCGGCATACGCGCTCGGCGTGGTCGTCGGCGCGCCCACCATCGCCGCGGCCGCCGCCCGCTGGCCGCGCCGCCGGCTGCTGCTGGCACTGCTGACCGCGTTCACGCTCGGCACCGTGGCGTCCGCGCTGCTGCCCACCTTCGGGCTCGTGCTCGTCGCCCGGTTCGTCGCGGCCCTGCCGCACGGCGCGTACTTCGGCATCGCCTCGCTCGTCGCCGCGAGCCTCATGGGGCCGGGCAAACGCGGCCAGGGCGTCGCGCTCGTGCTCTCGGGCCTCACGATCGCGAACGTCGTCGGCGTGCCCGCGATCACCTGGCTCGGCCAAGTCACCGACTGGCGCATCGCCTACCTCGCGGTCGCCGGCATCTTCGCCGCGACCTTCCTCGCCGTGCTCGTCGCCGTGCCCTGGCAGCCCGGCGACCCCGACGCGACGATCGCGCGCGAACTGCGCGCGTTCAGCCGGCTCCAGGTCTGGTTCGCGCTCGCGATCGGTGCGATCGGGTTCGGCGGCCTGTTCGCCGTCTACACCTACGTGGCGCCGCTCGCGACCGAGGTCACCGGGCTGGACGCCGCGGCGGTGCCCGTCGTGCTCGTCGTCATCGGCCTCGGCATGACGGTCGGCAACCTCATCGGCGGCCGGCTCGCCGACTGGAGCGTGCGCCGCTCGATGTACCTGTTCTTCGCGGTGCTCGCCGCCGCGCTCGTGCTGCTCGGGTTCGCCGCGACCACCGTCGTCGGCCTCGGCGCCGGGGTGTTCCTCGTCGGGGCGTCGTCGGCTGCGCTCTCGCCGACCATCCAGACCCGGCTGATGGACGTCGCCCGCGACAGCCAGTCGATCGCCGCCGCGCTCAACCACTCGGCGCTGAACATCGGCAACAGCCTCGGCGCCGCGCTCGGCGGTGCGGCGATCGCGGCCGGCTTCGGCTACGTCGCCCCCGTCTGGATCGGCCTCGCGCTCACCGGCGCGGGCATCGTGCTCGCGCTCGCGAGCTTCGCACTCGACCGTGCACGACGCCGCCGCGGGGTGGACGTGCCCGGCGTGACCGCCGCCATCGCCGTCGTCGAGGGCTGAGCGGCAGAGCGGGAACGGATGCGTCGCCGCGAGGCATCCGGCCATGACCGCCCTCGTGGCGCGCGAGACGCGAGCCGCGCGCGTCAGTCGGTCTGCAGCAGGATGCCGTCGGCGATCGCGCGCTTGCGCAGCGCCACCTTCGTGCCCACGTCGTAGCCGGCGACCCGGTACTTCTCGCGGATGCGCTTCAGGTAGCTCTTCGCCGTCTCCTCCGAGATGCCGAGCTGGAACGCGACCGCCTTCACCGGCTGCCCGGCGCCGTACAGGGCCATCACCCGGCGCTCCTGCGCCGACAGCTTCGGCGACTGCGCGCCGTCGGCCAGCGTCGCCTCGACCTCGGGGGTGAGGAACAGGTCGCCCGAGTGCGCGGCCCGGATCGCCTCGACGATGGTCTCGACCGGCTCGGACTTCGGCAGATACCCGAGCGCTCCCGCCGCGAGGGCGCCGCGCACCTGCTCGGGCTCGGAGTAGGTGCTGATGAGCAGCGTCTGCGCCCCCGCCGCCTTCAGCGTGGGCAGCTTGATCTGCACCGGGATGTTGTCCTTGAGGTCGAGGTCGAGCAGCACCACGTCGACCGGGAACTCGGGACTGGCCAGCAACTCGGACCACGACGGCACCGCCGCGGCGACCGTGATGTCGGTGGCAGCGGTGCGCAGCCACTCGCTCAGTGCGCCGAGCAGCATGCGGTGATCGTCGACGATCGCGAGACGGATGGGAGCAGGGGAGGGCATCTAGGCTCCTCGGTGTCGGGCGCCCTGGGGGGGCGCGTTCGGTACACGGTGGTGCGGTTCGATTCGTCCGTCGATCTCGATCCCGAATCCGTCGGATGCAGCGAACGTGCGGTGGCTACCAACCGTACCCACCGCCTCCCAGATCGCGGGATCGAGATGACGAGGTTGGACGTCGGACACCGTGACGACGACCCGGAGGCCCTCGGGGCGCGGATCGTCGTCACCGTCGTCGGCGGTGATCTGCACCACGACGCGCGCGGTGGCACGGCGCGGCCGGGCGCCCACGAGCATCCACAGCACGAGGAGCAGGCCCTCGCGCTGGGTCGCGGTGAGCTGGGCGGCCAGTCCGGTCGGGTCGTCGACGGTGACGTGTCCGCTGAGGTACGCCGACTCGGTCACGGCATGGCGCAGCCAGGTGTCGGTGCGACCCTCGATCAGGCGCACGCGCAGCCGGGCGGCCAGCTCGCCGGCCAGCTCGGACGCCTCGGGCGGCAGGGGGATCGCGACCCGACCCGACCCGACGTCCTCCAAGAGGTCCTCGGCGTCGCGGTCGAGGTTCACGAGCTCCTCCGAGGCGCGCATGCCGACCGCCGACTCGGGCGTCGTGACCGTGCTCTGCACGAGGCTCAGGTCGACCTCCCGGCGCACCAGGCGGCGGAACCCCTCGATCGCCGTCACGCCGAGCACCATCGGCAGCACCGCCGACGCCGCGATCGCGAGACCGAGCACGAGGGCGCGACCCGCATCCGGCTGCCACAACGCCTCGACGGCGAGCACGACACCGACCGCGCAGGCGGCGACGAGCGGCGTGCGGGTGCGGCGCATGGCCGCGATCGGCAGCAGCGCGGCGGCGGCCGCGACGGCCGCGGTCGGCGTGATGCCGAGGTGCAGCCGGCCCGCCGTCGCCGACACGTCGAGGGCGACGACCGCCGCGAGCCCCACGAGCGCGCCCGCCAGCAACCAGGTGGGCACGGCGAAGCCGCTCGCGACGACCGCGATCGCGGCCGCCACGCCGAGCGTCGCGAGCAGGATCCACGCCGGCCACGACCCCGTGCCGGGCGGGAAGACGGGCGCCTGGATGAGCGCATGCACCAGATGCCCCGCGGCGAGGAACCCTGCGGCGACCGCGATGCCGGTGGCCAGCCGCCGACCGCCGTGGCCGGCGTGCACGTTGCCGGCGGCCTCGGCCGACCGGGCGGGGCGACGGAAGCCGCGCTCGCGTCCGGGGCGGGCGGCGGTCTCGTCGAAAGCGGCGGTCACGGCTTCGGCACCTCGAGCATCACGGTGGTGCCGGTGCCCGGCGATGAGAACACGCGGGCCCGCCCGCCGACCGCGTCGAGCCGGCCCACGACCGACTCGGCGAACCCGAGCCGCGCCCGGTCGACCGAGCCCGGCTCGAACCCGGCGCCCGAGTCGGTGACCATCGCGCGGACGGTGCGGTCGTCGTCGGTCACCGTGACATCGGCCTCGGTGACGCCGGAGTGCCGGCGCACGTTCTCGAGGCACTCGCCGAGGGCGCCGACGAGCGCATCGAGCGTGTCGCGGGGCAGGGCCAGCTGGCCGGTGCCGTGCCAGCTGACATCGAGTCCCATCCGCGAGAACCGCTGCCGCACCGACTCGAACGTCGTGCTGAGGCTGCCCACCTCGGCGTCGGGCGAGAACACCGCCGACGTGCCCGCGTCGAGCGGGGCGCCGAGCCGGAGCATCCGCAGCAGCCGCGCGTCGTCGCTCGCCTGCTGACGCAGCGCCGCCGTGCCCACGCCGACCCCCGAGTGGGCGAGCAGGCTCAGGGTGGCCAGCACCGTGTCGTGCAGCACACGCGCGTCCTGCCGGCGCTGGGCGGCGAGCTCGCTCGCCATCCGCTCGGCCTGATGCGCGCGACCGACCTCCTCGATGCGTTCCGCGGTGCGCTCGATGGCGAGATCCAGCCAACGCCCGAGCGAGGCGGCGGCGAGCCATCCGACCGCGACGGCCAGCACCGCGGCACCCGTCGGGCGGCCGACCAGCGCGAGCACCCCGTAGACCGCGAGCACCCCCGCGAGGGCACCCGCGACGATCCACCCGCCGTGCGGGCGGACGATGAGCATGATCGCGGTCGACGCGGCCGCGACGCCGCCGACCGCCGCCGCGACCGTCGAGGCGATCGGGTCGGCCGTGCGATCGGGGGCGATCAGGACCACGGTCATCAGCGCCACCACCACGACGCCGAGCAGCGGCACGACTCCGCCGCGGCGGGTCGCGAACACGAGCAGGCCGCCGAGCGCGACGAGCAGCCCGGCGCCGGCGATCTGGGCGGGGACCGGCGCGGTGCCGGGCACGACGAGACCGGCGAGGGCGCCGGCCGCTCCGGTGATGCCGGCGACGCGCGCGACACGCCGCAACAGGCGGTCGCGTTCCTTCAGGATCCGCTTCATGTTCCTCCGGGCCGACCCGATCGGTGCGGCCGGGGCGGCCTCTCGCAGGAAGCGTACCGCGTTGCGGCGCGCCGATCCGAGAGTGAAGGCTCCGCACCCCCCGAGCTGGGGGCGTCAGGCGGCGAGCAGGCGTGCGATCTGCTCGCCGACGAACGCGTCCTCGATGAGGAACGCATCGTGCCCGTACTCGCTGGACAGCAGCACCGGCTCGGACCCGTGCACGAGGGTGGGCACGTGCGCCGCGATCTCGCGCTGCCCGTCGAGCCCGAAATAACGGTCGCTGTCGATGCCCAGCACGAGGGTCTTCGCACGGATGCGCCCGAGCGCGGCCGCGACCCCGCCGCGCCCGCGACCCACGTCGTGCGAGTTCATCGCCTCGGTGAGCACGAGGTAGCTGTTCGCGTCGAAGCGCCTGGTGAACCGGTTGCCGTGGAAGTCGAGGTAGCTCTCGACGGCGAACCGGCCGCCGCCGCCGAGCGGGTCGAGGCCCGACTGCCAGGAGCGCTCGAACCGGGCGTTCAGCTCGGCCGCCGACCGGTAGTTCAGCATCGCCATGCGCCGCGCGAGGGCGAGACCGCGGGTGGGCCCCTCGCCGTGGGGCAGGTCGTAGTAGTCGCCGCCCTCGAACGCCGCGTCGGCGCGGATCGCCTCGAGCTGCACCGAGTTCAGCGCGATCTGGTCGGCGGTGGCCGCCGCGGGCGCCGCGAGCACCGCGATGCGCTCGACCCGGTCGGGCGCCATGATCGCCCACTCGAGCACGTGCATGGCGCCCATCGACCCGCCGACGACCGCGGCGAACCGGTCGACGCCGATCGCGGTGGCGAAGGCGAGCTGTGCGGCGACCTGGTCGCGGATCGTGAGGAACGGGAACCGCGAGCCCCACTCGACCCCGTCGGCGGCGAGCGAGGCCGGACCGGTCGAGCCCTGGCATCCGCCGAGCACGTTCGGGGCGACGACGAACCAGCGATCGGTGTCGACGGCCAGGCCCGGGCCGACCACCCCGCCCCACCAGCCCGCGCTCGCGTGGCCCGGACCCGCCGGCCCGCGCACGTGGCTGTCGCCGGTGAGCGCGTGCAGCACGAGGACCGCGTTGTCGCGCGCGGGGGAGAGCTCGCCCCAGGTCTCGTAGGCGATCACGGCGTCGGGCACGACGCCGCCCGATTCGAGCGCGACCTCGCCGATGCGTACGAACCGGCGGTCACCGGGATGGTCGCCCACCCGCCACGCGCCGGTCGCGGGGGCCCGACCCGGCAGCTGGGTCGCCGGGAAATCGGGGATCACCCGAGCGGGCGCCGTCTCGGCGGTCGACTGCCAGTCCATGCATCCGATTCTTCCCGAGCCGGCCCCGCCGCAGGCCATTGTTACGCCCGCCCGTCCCGCCCGCCCGCCCGCCGGTCCCGCCCGCCCGTCCCGCCCGCCCCCGCTCCAGGTTCGCAATTCAGGTCGGGAGGCGTGTCGCGGGCCCGACACGCCGTTCCGGGCGGGCGACACGCCGGTGGCGACCTGAATTGCGTACATCGGGAGGGCGGGGCGGGGCGGCGGGGCGGGGGGACATGACGGATGCCACGGGCGAGGGCCCGTGGCATCCGTCGATTCTGTCGGCGACCGGCTAGACGCGCGCCGCCTCCGTCGCGGCCCGCGCGGCCGCGAACGCCTGCTCGAGGTCGGCCTTCAGGTCGTCGATGTTCTCGATGCCCACCGAGAGGCGCACGAGGCCCGGGGTCACCCCGGTGGTCAGCTGCTGCTCGGGCGTGAGCTGCGAGTGCGTGGTCGACGCGGGATGGATGACCAGCGAACGCACGTCGCCGATGTTCGCGAGGTGGCTGAACAGGTGCAGGTTGTCGACGAGTGCGCGGCCGGCGTCGACCCCGCCCTTCAGTTCGAACGACAGCACCGCGCCGACGCCCTTCGGCGCGTAGGTGTTCGCGGCCGCGTACCACGGGCTCGACGGCAGCCCCGAGTAGTTCACGCTCGCGACGTCGGCGTGCGAGTCGAGCCACTCGGCGATCTCCTGCGCGTTCTGGACGTGGCGCTCGACCCGCAGCGACAGGGTCTCGATGCCCTGGATCAGCAGCCACGCGCTGTTCGGCGAGATCGCCGAGCCGAGGTCGCGCAGCAACTGCACGCGCGCCTTGATGATGTAGGCGAGCCCGTCGCCGACCGCGGTCGTGTAGCTCGCGCCGTGGTACGAGGGGTCGGGTTCGGTCAGCCCCGGGAACTTGTCGACGTGCTTCGACCACTCGAACGTGCCGCCGTCGACGATCACGCCGCCGATGGTGGTGCCGTGCCCGCCGAGGAACTTCGTCGCCGAGTGCACCACGATGTCGGCGCCGTGCTCGAACGGGCGGATCAGGTACGGCGTGGCGATGGTGTTGTCGACGATCAGCGGGATGTTCGCCTCGTGCGCGATGTCGGCCACGCCGCGGATGTCGAGCACGTTGATCTTCGGGTTGCCGATCGTCTCGGCGAAGAACAGCTTCGTGTTCGGGCGGATCGCGCGACGCCACTCGTCGGCGTCGTCCTGGTTCTCGACGAACGTGGTCTCGATGCCGAGCTTGGCGAGCGTGTACTTGAAGAGGTTGTACGTGCCGCCGTAGATCGACGAGGAGGAGACGATGTGGTCGCCGGCCTGCGCGATGTTCAGCACCGCGAACGTCGACGCCGCCTGGCCGGACGCGAGCAGGAGCGCCCCGGTGCCGCCCTCGAGCGCGGCGATGCGCTCTTCGACGACCGCCTGGGTCGGGTTCTGGATGCGGGTGTAGATGTTGCCGAACTCGGCGAGCGCGAACAGGTTCTGCGCGTGCTCGGCGTTGTCGAACACGTACGAGGTGGTCTGGTAGATGGGCGTGGCACGGGCCTTCGTGACCGGGTCGGGTGCGGCGCCCGAGTGCACCTGCTTGGTCTCGAACTGCCAGTCGGCGGGGTTGCGGCTCATGGGTGTGGTCTCCTTCGTGCGGCGCGCGGCGGCGTCGTGATCCGACCACGGTAGGAGGGGGTCGGATGCCCGGCAACGCGGCCGGTCACGGGGCGTAACCGCCGGTCACCGGGTGGAACGGTTCGAGGGCGGTCGGATGCCGCGACGCGCGTCGCTCAGTTCGGCCGGTCGTCGTGGGGGAGCACGATGGTGCCGGTCGGGGTGGCCGGTGCGGGGCGGAACAGCCACCGTGCGCGCGGCTGCACGAGCGGGCGGAACACGCGCCGCACGGGCTTCAGCGACAGCACGATCGACACCCCGATGCAGAAGACGATCATGGCCGGCAGCACCCACCACGGCTGCTGCCCGGCGAGCAGTTCGGTCTCGCGCAGCGGGTACAGCACGAACGAGTGCAGGAGGTAGATGTACATGGTCGCTCCGCCGAACGCGGTGAACCAGCGGTGGCCGCGCGGCATGAGGACGAGGAAGGCCACCGCGAGCACCATGGCGAGCAGCAGCAGCCCGAGCCGGATCAGTCCCGACCACGGCTCCTCGTAGCCGATCGCGACGTACGACTCGTCGTAGAGCATGAACCGGCGCAGCTTGAGGTCGCGCCAGGTCTCGATCGCGGCGGGCATGACCGCCAGCAGCACCGCGAACAGCGCGATCGCCCCGGCGCGCCAGCGCCAGGCCGCCGCGGTCGACAATGCGAGCCAGCGCCCGGTGATGCGCCACTGCCGCAGCTGCCAGCCGAACACGAAGAACGGCAGCATGCCGAACGTGCGGCTGAGCGCGAGGGTCGAGTCGATCGTCTCGGTGTAGCCGGCGCCGATCGAGATGAGGATCGCGATCGGCAGCGGCCAGCGCAGCAGCACCAGGTACGGCAGCACGATGCGCCAGATCGCGAGCGCGATGAGGAACCACAGCGTCCACGAGGCGGTCGTGAAGTCGAGCGCGAACTCGCCGCCGAGCACCCATCGGATCACCGTCCAGATGGTTTCGAAGATGAGGTAGGGGAACACGATCTCGGTGAGGATCTGCTTCAGCGCCCGCGCCGTCGGCGGCCCCGACTTGGCGAAGTACCCCGACACCGTCACGAACACGGCGACGTGGAAGGAGTAGATGAAGAGGTACGCGCTGTAGGCCGCGTCGTCCTCGCCGATGAGGGGCAGGATGCCGTGCCCGATGACCACGAGGGTGATCGCGATCCAGCGCGCGTTGTCCCAGAGAGGGACGCGCCGCTTCGGCATCGGTCGTGCGGTCGGCGCTGGGTGGTGCATCCGACCATTCTTCCCTGACCGGCCGGGACGCGCGATCCCCACCGTGCGCGGCAGAATGGGCGCATGACGCAGTTGCGAGCCGTGGTGACGGGAGCCAGTTCGGGGATCGGGGCCGCCACGGTGCGCGCCTTCCGCGCAGCCGGATGGGAGGTGGTGGCGGTCGCCCGCCGCGAGGAGCGCCTGCGGGTGCTCGCGGCCGAGACCGGGGCATCCGTCGTGGTCGCCGACGTCACCGACCAGGGCGACGTCGACGCGCTGCGCGACCGGCTGCGCGAGATCGGCCCGATCCATGCGCTGGTGAACAATGCGGGCGGGGCGAAGGGTCTCGACAGCGTCGAGGCGTCCGACCCCGAGGACTGGCGGTGGATGTTCGAGGTGAACGTGCTCGGCACGAAGCGGGTCATCGGCGCGCTGCTGCCGTTGCTGCGCGAGGGCGCGGTCGAGCGCGGCGTCGCCGACATCGTGAACCTCACCTCGATCGCGGGGCACGTCGCATACGTGGGCGGCGGCGGCTACAACGCGGCGAAGTTCGCCGAGCACGCCCTCACCGCGGTGCTGCGGCTCGAGCTGAACGGCGAGCCGATCCGGGTGATCGAGGTCGCGCCGGGCATGGTCAAGACCGACGAGTTCGCGCTGGTGCGGTTCGGCGGCGACCGCGAGCGGGCGGACGCGGTCTATTCGGATGTCCCCGAGCCGCTGGTCGCTGAGGACATCGCCGAGATCATCGTGGATGCTGCGACGAAGCCCCGGCACGTCGACCTCGACCTGATCGTCGTGAAGCCGGTCGCGCAGTCGGCGCCGCACCTGGTGGCCAAGGGCCCGCTCACCGTGCGATCGGCGGGTCGGGCATGAGCGTGCATCTGGTCGGCGGCGGGACGTTCGAACCGACGGATGCGACGGCGCCGATCTGGGCCGGATTCCGCGACGAGGCGGCGGCGCACGCCGCCCGGGCCGGGCGCGAGGTGCCGCGGATCGCGGTGATCACCGCGCGCAGCGGCGACCCGGCCGCGCAGGCGGTGAAGATCGTCGCCCTGCTGGAGGGCGCGGGGCCGGTGGAGGCGCGCACCACCGTCGTCCTGGCCGCCGAGGCGGCGGTGTCGGCCGCAGCGCTCGCCGACGTGGACGGCGTCGTGGTCGGCGGCGGGCATGCGCCGAGCTATCGTGCGGCGGTCGAGCCGGTGTTCGGCGAGCTGCGCCGCCAGGTCGCCGCCGGCGTGCCGTACCTGGGCTTCTCGGCGGGTGCGATGATCGCCGCCGAGCGTGCGATCATCGGCGGGCGCCGGATCGGCGGGGTCGTCGTCTCGCCCGAGCCGGGCGATCAGGAACTCGACGAGGTCACGATCGCGCCCGGCATCGGGCTCGTCGACGTCGCGATCGAGGTGCACGTCGCCCAGTGGGGCGCGCTCTCGCGCCTCGTCGCCGCGGTCGAGGCCGGGCTCGTGGAGGGCGGGCTCGGCATCGACGAGGACACCGCGCTCGTCGTCGGCGACGGCGGGCTGCGGGTCGTCGGGGCCGGGAGCGTCTGGCGGGTGCTGCCCGGCGAGCAGGGCGTGGTCGTCGCGACGATGGGAGCCTGAGGCGTGCCGAAGACGCTGCCCGAGCTCGCCGAGGCCGGGCTCATGGATCCCGGCTGGGCCGACGCCCTCGCTCCGGTCGCGGGCGACATCGCCCGGATGGGCGACTTCCTGCGCGCCGAGACGGCCGCCGGCCGCGGGTACCTGCCCGCGGGCGACCACGTGCTGCGTGCGTTCGCGGCGCCGTTCTCCGACGTGCGGGTGCTCATCGTCGGCCAGGACCCGTACCCCACCCCGGGGCATCCGATCGGCCTGTCCTTCGCGGTGGAGCAGCACGTGCGCCCGATCCCGCGGAGCCTGCAGAACATCTATCGCGAACTCGCCGACGACCTCGGCGTGCACCCGCCCGCGCACGGCGACCTGTCGGCCTGGACCCGCAACGGCGTCATGCTGCTGAACCGCGTGCTCACCGTGCGGCCGGGTGCGCCCGCCTCGCACCGCGGCGCCGGATGGGAGGCCGTGACCGACCACGCGATCCGCGCCCTCGTCGCGCGAGGCACGCCGATGGTCGCGATCCTCTGGGGGCGCGACGCGCAGTCGCTGAAGCCGCTGCTCGACGGCACGCCCGCGATCGAGTCGGTGCACCCCAGCCCGCTGTCGGCCTCGCGCGGCTTCTTCGGATCCCGGCCGTTCAGCCGCGCCAACGCGCTGCTCGCCCAGCGCGGCGGGCGACCCGTGGACTGGAGCCTGGAACCGTGACCGCGGAGCATCCGATCGCCCCCGCCGGCCCGGCCGCCTGCCGGGCCGGCCGTCCGGAGTAGGGTGGGCGCCATGCTCGAGGAGGAATACCAGGAGCGCCGGGTGCTGCCGCCCCACCTGCGCGCGCCCGAGCCGGCCGAACGGCCGTTCGCGTTCGCGATCCGCGACGCCGTCGCCGCCGACCTGCCGAGCGTGCGGGAGATCTACAACTACTACGTCGCCAACTCCACCGTCACCTTCGACGAGGACGCGATGACCCTGCGCGAGTGGAAGCAGAAATTCGCGTACCTGCACAAGCTCGGCATGCCGTTCCTCGTCGCCGAGTCGCCCACCGGGCAGCTGCTCGGCTACGCGCTCGTGCAGCCGTGGAAGCAGAAGCGCGCCTACCGGTTCACCGTCGAGAACTCGATCTACCTCGGCCCCGCGGCCTCGGGCAAGGGACTCGGGAAGGCGCTGCTCGCCGAGCTCATCGCCCGATCGAAGGCCGCCGGGCTGAAGGAGATGATCGCCGTCATCGCCGACCAGGGCGCCGAGGCGTCCATCGGGCTGCACGAGAAGTTCGGGTTCACCGAGATCGGCCGCATGGGCAAGGTCGGCTTCAAGTTCGACCGGTGGCTCGGCACGGTGCTCATGCAGCGGTCGCTGAAGTGAGCGACGACGTGCGCGGTGCGACCGGCGCCGCGGCCGGCGCCGGCGCTGCGCCCGGCGCACCCGGCGCCGCCGCGCCGCACGAGCGGACCGCGCTCGACCTGCACACCGCGCTGCAGCGCGGCCGGCTGTCGCCGACCGAGGTCGCCGAATGGTTCCTGGAGCGCATCGACCGGCTCGGTGACGACGTCGGCGCGTTCGCCGAGATCACCCCCGAGCGGGCGCTCGAGCGCGCCCGCCACGTCGAACGCGAGGTGCCGAAGGCCGCGCCGCTGTGGGGCATGCCGCTCGCCGACAAGGACCTGCACTCGCGCGCGGGCGTGCCGACCCGGTTCGGGTCGCGGGCGTTCGCCGACCACGTGCCCGACGAGTCCGACGACCTCGTGCTCGATCTCGATCGCGCGGGCGCGGTGAGCCTCGGCAAGACCGCCACCCCCGAGTTCGGCCTGCCCTCGTACACCGAGCCCGTCGGCGCGCCGCCGGCGCGCTCGCCGTGGGATGCGCGGCTCGGCGCCGGCGGGTCGAGCGGGGGAGCGGCCGCCGCCGTCGCGGCGGGCCTGCTGCCGTTCGCGACCGGCTCCGACGGCGGCGGGTCGGTGCGCATCCCGGCCGCATCCTGCGGCCTGGTCGGGGTGAAGCCGTCGCGCGGTCGCGTCCCGTCGGGCTCGGGGCTGGGCGGGCTGGCGGGCCTCAGCGTCGTCGGGCCGCTCGCCCGCACGGTCGCCGACGCGGCCCTGCTGCTCGACGGCGTGATGGCGCCGGCCGGATACCCCGTCCAGCACCGATTCGCGGTGCGGGCGCCCGGCAGCGACGGGCCGTACCTCGGCGACGCGCTGTGCGGGGAGGGGCGATTCCAGATCGGGGTCCTGACCGACTCACCCTGGGACGACGCCTACGACATCGAGATCGCCCCCGAGTCGCGCGACGCGCTCGCGCACGCGGTCACCCTGCTCGACCGGCTCGGGCACGGCGTCGACGAGCTCGTGCGCGCGCCCGAGCCCGGGTACCCCGCGGCGTTCCGCACGATCTGGCAGGCGTCGGCGGCGACGATCCCGCTCGAGGGCGAGGCGCTGGGGCTCGTCGAACCGCTCACCGCCTGGCTCGTCGATCGGGGCCGCGCGCTCGGCGCCCGCGATCTCGCCGACGCGCTCGCCTGGCTCGCGGGGTTCGAGCGCCGCACCATCGGCCGGTTCGCGGCGTACGACGCGGTGCTCACGCCGGCGCTCGCGCTCACCCCGCGGCCGGTCGGCTGGTACGACGCGGCCGACGGCGAGCGCAACTTCGCCCAGCAGGTGCAGTTCACGCCGTTCACCTCGTTCGTGAACGTCGCCGGGCTGCCGGCGATCTCGCTGCCGGTGCACACGACCGCGACGGGGTTCCCGATGTCGGTGCAGCTCATCGGGCGCCCGGGCGGCGAGGCGACCCTCTTCGCGCTCGCCGCGCAGCTCGAGCGGGTGGCGCGGCTCGCCGGGCGGCGCCCGCCCGTGTGGTGAGCGGGCGGCGTCGGCTCATGCGGTGAGCGGCGGCGTCGGCTCCTGCGGTGAGCGGGCGGCGCCCGCCCGTGCGCGTCGGCGGCGAACGACGATGCGACCCACGCACCGCGTGTGCGACACTTAGGTAATGCTCACCTCACTCGCCGTCGGCACCGAGGTTCGTCCCGCCTACCGCTCGTACCGCGTCGCCGTGCGACGTGCCGAGCGCATCGCGCCGAGCTTCGTCCGCGTCACGTTCACGGGCGACGAACTCGGGCTCTTCGGCACCGCGGGGCTCGACCAGCGGGTGAAAGTCGTGCTGCCGCTGCCCGACGACCTGGTCGCCACCGGCGACGGGTTCGCGTCGTTCCCGACCGGCGACGACTGGTACACGCGCTGGCGCGAACTGCCCGAGGCGCGGCGCAACACGTTCCGCACCTACACGGTGCGCGCGGTACGGCCCGCCGAGCGCGAGGTCGACGTCGACTTCGTGCTGCACGGCGAGACCGGCCCGGCGTCGCGGTGGGTCTCCCGGGCGCAGCCCGGCGACGAGGCGGTGCTGATCGGCCCCGACGAGCGTTCGACGGGCCGCGCGCTCGGCATCGACTGGCGGCCCGGCGAGGTCGAGACCGTGCTGATGGCCGGCGACGAGACCGCCGCGCCCGCGATCTGCGCGATCCTCGAAGCTCTGCCGCGCGACGCGCGCGGCTGCGCGTTCATCGAGGTGCCGAGCGAGGGCGACGTGCTCGACGTCGACGCACCCGACGGCGTCTCGGTGCGCTGGCTGCCGCGCGGCGAGCACGCGGCCCACGGCGACCGGCTCGTGCCGGCGGTGCGCGACGGCGCGGCCCGCATCATGAGCGCACCCGGCGAGGTCGTCGACCTCGACGACGTCGACGTCGACGCCGAACTGCTGTGGGACGTGCCCGAGGGGCGCAGCCTCGACGGCGGCGTCTACGCCTGGGTCGCCGGCGAGGCATCCGTCGTGAAATCGATCCGCCGCTACCTGGTCTCCGAGGCGGGCCTCGACCGCCGCCGCGTCGCGTTCATGGGCTACTGGCGGCTCGGGCGCTCCGAGCTCGACTGAGCGGATGTCCCGCACCCTCGATCCCGTCTCCGCGCCGGGCGCCGCAGCGGCGCCGGGTCGCGCCCGCCGGACCCCCCGCGCGGCGCGGCGACTGCTCGCGGTGGCGCTGTCGCTCGTCGTGCTCGTGGCCGCCGTGTGGGCGAGCCTCGCGTTCGGCGTGCGCGCGATCGACCCGGGCGCGGTCTGGCAGGCGTTGGTCGCCCCCGTCGAGGGCGATCGGGCGCACGAGATCGTGCTCGAGCTCCGCGTGCCGCGCACCGTCATCGGCCTGCTCGCGGGCGTCGCGTTCGCGCTCGCCGGGGCCCTCATCCAGGGCGTGACCCGCAATCCGATCGCCGACCCCGGTCTGCTCGGCATCAACTCGGGCGCCGCGTTCGCCGTGGTGCTCGCGATCCAGCTGCTGGGGCTCACCGAGCCGGCCGCGTACGTGTGGTTCGCGTTCGCGGGTGCCGCGGCGGCGGCCGCCGCCGTGTTCGCGATCGGCGCCGCCCGCCCCGACCGGCTCGCGCTGGTCGGTGCGGCGATGACCGCGCTCATCACCCCGCTCACGACGCTCGTGCTGCTCGGCGACATCGAGACGTTCGACCAGTACCGGTTCTGGGTCGTGGGCTCGCTCACCGGGCGGGGCCTGTCGACGGCCGCGGTGCTGTGGCCGTTCGTCGTGGTCGGTGCGGTGCTGGCGATCGCGCTCGCGCACCGCATCAACGGGCTCGCGCTGGGCGACGACGTCGCGCGCGGGCTGGGGCAGCGGGTCGGCACGACGCGGGCCGTCGCCGCGGTCGCGATCGTCGTGCTGGCCGGCACCGGGGCCGCCCTGGCCGGCCCGATCGCACTGGTGGGGCTCGTCGTGCCGCACGCCGCCCGTCGGCTCGTCGGGTCGGATGCCCGCTGGGTGATCGCCTGCTCGATCGTGCTCGGGCCTGCGATGCTGCTCATCGCCGACGTCGTCGGCCGCCTCGTCGGTGCGCCGGGCGAGCTCGAGGCCGGTGTGGTGGCCGCGGTGATCGGCGCCCCCGTGCTCATCGCGGTCGCCCGCAGCCGCAGCGTGGTGGGGGTGTGAGATGACGGCACCGATCGCTCCTGCGCCGCGTTCGACGCGGCCGTCGGGAGGCGCACCCGGCGCGATCTCCGATGCGGCCCGGCCCGGGGCGTCCGAGACGCTCGCGACGATCGCCGCGGTGCGTCGCGCCCGGCGCCGGCGGGTCTCCTGGGTGCTCGCCGGATGCCTCGCGCTGCTGCTCGCGGTCGGCGCGATCGCCCTCGTGCTCGGCGCGGCCGACGTCTCGGCGGACCGGGTCTTCCTCGCCCTCATCGGGCTCGGCGACGAGGGCGACCGGTTCGTCGTGATGCGGCTGCGGGTGCCGCGCATCCTCGCCGCGATCGTGTGCGGTGTGGCGTTCGCCCTGGCGGGCGCGGTCTTCCAGGCGGTGCTGCGCAACCCGCTCGCGAGCCCCGACATCCTCGGCATCTCGGGCGGCGCGAGTCTCGGCGCCGTGTGGGCGCTGCTCGTCCTCGGCCTCGGCGGGGCCGCGGTGTCGGGCATCGCGTTCGTCGCGGCGCTCGCCGTCGCGGTCGCCATCTGGGCGCTCGCCTGGCGTCAGGGGCTGCACGGCATCCGCTTCGTGCTGGTCGGCGTGGGCTTCGCGTACGTCACCGGGTCGCTCGTCGCGTGGCTGCTCACCCGCGCCGAGGTGCGCCAGGCGCAGTCCGCGCTCGCGTGGACGGTCGGCAGCGTCGCGGACGTGCGCGGCGACGAGCTCGGATGGCTGGCGGCCGCGGTCGCGGTCGGATGCATCGTGGTGGCGGCGCTCGCCCGCCGGCTGGGGGTGCTCGCACTCGGCGACGATCATGCGCGCGGGCTCGGCGTCGCCGCCGACCGCACCCGCATCGTGCTGCTGCTGGTCGCGGTCGCACTGGTCGCGCTCGCGACCGCTGCCGCGGGCCCGATCGCGTTCGTGGCCCTCGTCGCCCCGGCGATCGCCCGCGCCCTCACCGGCGGGGGCGCCGCGCTCGCGGCGTCCGCGGCGACCGGTGCCGCGCTCACGCTGACCGCCGACGTGATCGGCCAGTACGCCCTGCCCGGCATCGTGGCCCCCGTCGGCATCGTCACGGGCGTGATCGGTGCCCCCTACCTGCTGTGGCTGCTGGCCACCACCGAGAGGAGGCGACGCGCATGAACGCGAACGCCGAGTCATCCGCGCCCGCCTCTGACGGCGACCGCACCCTGCGCGCGCACGCCGTCTCGATCGGGTACGACGGGCGCCGGGTGATCGAGGGGCTCGACCTCGAGATCCCCGAGGGCCGGGTCACCGTCATCGTCGGACCGAACGCGTGCGGCAAGTCGACCCTGCTGCGCGGGCTCGCCGGGCTGCACCCGCTCGAGGCCGGGCGGGTCACGGTCGGCGGCGCCGATGCGCGGTCGCTCGGCCGGCGACGCTTCGCGAAGCTCGTCGGCGTGCTGCCGCAGACCTCGGTCGCCCCCGACGGTGTGCGGGTCGCCGAACTCGTCGCCCGCGGTCGGTTCCCGCACCAGGGCTGGTTCGGCCGGCACTCGAGCGACGACGACGCGGTGGTCGCCGAGGCGCTCGCCGCGACCGGGATCGCCGACCTCGCCGACCGCAGGCTCGAGGAGCTCTCGGGCGGCCAGCGGCAGCGGGTCTGGATCGCGATGGTGCTCGCGCAGCAGACCGACATCGTGCTGCTGGACGAGCCGACCACCTACCTCGACCTCACGCACCAGATCGAACTGCTCGACCTGCTGCGCACGCTGAACCGCGAGCGCGGCACGACGGTCGTGATGGTGCTGCACGAGCTCAACCTCGCCGCCCGCTACGCCGACCGCATGGTCGTCATGTGCGAGGGGCGCGTGGTCGCCGAGGGGGCGCCTGCCGAGGTCATCACCGACCGTACGGTCGCCGACGCGTTCGGCCTCGAGGCGCAGATCGTCGTGGACCCGGTGAGCGGGTCGCCGCTCGTGGTGCCGGTCGGGCCGATCGCCGCGCAACGCGGCGTTCCCGCGTGAACCTCGCCCACCGGATCCGCTCGACCGGGGCTCAGCCGGCGATGCCGTCGAGCTCGCGCAGATCCTCTTCGACGAGGGTGAGCCGGGAGCCGGCGATGTTCTCGCGCAGGTGCGCGGTCGACGACGTGCCGGGGATGAGGAGGATGTTGGGGGAGCGGTGCAGCAGCCAGGCCAGCGCCACCGACAGCGGCGTGGATCCGAGCCGCGTCGCCACACCGCTGAGCGCGTCGGACTGCAGCGGGCTGAAGCCGCCCAGCGGGAAGAACGGGATGTACGCGATCCCCTTCGCAGCGAGGCGGTCGATCAGGTCGTCGTCACCCCGGTTGGCGAGGTTGTACCGGTTCTGCACCGAGACGATCTGCGCGATCGACTGCGCCTGAGCGACCTGTTCCGCGGTGGCGTTGCTGACGCCGAGATGACGGATGACTCCCTGTCGCTGCAGGTCGACGAGGGTGCCGAAGGCTTCCTCGATGTCCTCCGGCACGGTGCCGCTCGCGTCGCCCAGGCGCAGGTGCACCAGGTCGAGCGCGTCCAGGCCGAGGGTTTCGAGGTTGTCGTCGATCTGCCGGCGCAACTCGTCGGGCGTGCGTGCGGCCGGCCATCCTCCCTGTGCGTCACGACGGCCGCCGACCTTCGTCGCGATGAGGAGATCGGCTGCGTAGGGGTGGAGCGCTTCGCGGATGAGGTCGTTGACGACGCGAGGTCCGTACGTCTCGGCGGTGTCGATATGGGTGATGCCGCTGTTCGCCGCTTCGCGCAGGACCGCCAGCGCTTCGTCGCGGTCTTTCGGCGGTCCCATCACCCAGGGGCCGGCGAGCTGCATGGCGCCGTAACCGAAGCGGGTCACGGTCCGGTCGCCGAGGGTCCAGGTGCCGCCGGGGAGGACGAGGGTCGAGCTCATCTGAAGCCTTTCGTGAGGGGAACGGAATCGGATGACCTCCACTCTGGGCTCGCCGCTACCCTTTCGGAAGGAGTTACCTGAAGGTGCCTAACTCTCGATTCGAGGAGCGCTCTGTGACCACGACCACCGCCGCCGACCGACGCGCGCACGCCAAGACGCAGTACAACGCGTTCCTGGCCGCGTGCCCGAGCCAGCGGCTCCTCGCCCGCATCTCCGGCAAATGGGTCGCGCTCGTGCTCTCCGCCCTCGGCAGCGGCCCCGACTGCGACGGCGAGCCGCGTCCTCTGCGCAACTCCGAACTCGCCCGCATCTTGGCCGGCGTCAGCCCGAAGATGCTCTCCCAGACGCTCCGATCCCTCGAGCGCGACGGGCTCGTGACCCGAACCGTGACGCCGACGGTTCCGGTCACGGTCAGCTACGAGCTCACCGATCTCGGGCTCTCCCTGCACCGCACCGTGCGAGAGTTGAAGCGCTGGGCCGAAGCCAATCGTGACGCCGTGACCGCGAACCAGCAGCGGTACGACGGCGCGTGACCGGGCGTGGTGCCGGTCGGGCCGATCGCCGCGCTGCACTGATGCGATGAGTTAGGTTAGGCTTTCCTCAATCCCAACTCTTCGAACAAGGAGCATCCGTGCGTCTTCGCCGATCCCTGACCGCCATCGCCGGCCTCGCCGCCGCCGCGACCCTGCTCACCGCGTGCGCCGGCACCGCCTCGGGCGACGACGCAGCCGCGCCCGAGTCGGGCGGGTTCACCACCACCGAGGCGACCGACGAGTTCCCGCTGGTGATCGAGCACGCGTTCGGCGAGACCGAGGTCGCCGAAGCGCCCGAGCGGGTCGCCACGTGGGGCTGGGGATCGACCGAAGCGGCCATCTCGGTCGGCGTCTACCCGGTCGCCGTCGCCGAGCAGAGCTGGACGGTCGGCGAGGGCAACCTGCTGCCCTGGGTCGAAGAGGCCTACGACGAGGCCGGCATCCCGAAGCCCGCCGTGCTCACCGACGCCGACGGCGGCGCGACCATGCCCTACGAGGAGTTCGTCGCGGCCGACCCCGACCTGATCGTCGCGCCGTATTCGGGCCTCACCGAAGAGCAGTACGACCTGCTGAGCGACATCGCCCCCGTGGTCGCGTACCCCGACGCGCCATGGACGACGAGCTGGCAGGACACCATCTCGATCACGGCGAACTCGCTCGGCCGCTCGGCCGCGGGCGACCAGGTGCTGCGCGACATCGAACAGGGCATCGCCGACGACGCGGCCGCCCACCCCGAGTTCGAGGGCGCGACCTTCGTCAGCATCTGGGACGGCGACGGCGTCGTCTCCGTCTACACCGAGGCCGATGCCCGGGTCTCGGTGCTCACCGGCCTCGGACTCGAGGTCGCGCCGTCCGTCGCCGAGCTCGACTCGAGCGACGGCGGCTTCTACTACGACCTCAGCTACGAGCAGGTCGACCAGCTCGACGCCGACTTCGTGATCCTCTTCGCCGCCAGCGAGGACGCGGCGGCGGCCTCGCTCGCCAAGCCGGAGCTCCAGGCGATCCCCGCGGTCGCGGCCGGCAAGGTCGTGCAGGTCGTCGACCCGGTCACCGTGTCGTCGGTCTCGCCGCCGACCGCGCTCAGCTTCGGCTGGCAGGCGGGGTGGCCCACGCTCGTCGCGGACATCGCCTCGGTGCTCGCGGGCTGACGCACCGCTCCGGTCAGCGGCGTCGCGGGCGGGCGGGAACCCTCGGGGTCCCGTCCGCCCGAACGTAGCCGCCGGCCTCGAGCCCGGCCTCGATCTCGAACCGGTTGCGCAACGGGTCGCGTCCGGCGGCCAGGTACAGCAGCGGGAAGAGCATGCCGTACCGCTGCCACTGGCGCCGGTGCACCGCCTCATGGCCGAGCACCCGCTCGCCGGTGTTGCGGTCGGTGAGGTAGCAGCGGCCCACGCACGCCCCGCCGCGACCGAACGTCCACTTCGGCATCCCCGTGAACACGATGAGCCCGTGGCGCACCTCGATGCGACCGGTGCTCCACACGAACCCCCACACGAAACCGACGGCGGTCGCCCACCAGTAGCCGACCCGGCTGATCCACGAGTCCAGCGGTCGCACGCGGACGGTGCGGTTCATGCGGCCGCGCCCTCGTCGGGGGCCGAAGCGCCCCGGTCGCCCGGAGCATCCGGTCGCCCGAGCGCTTCGAGCAGCCGCAACCAGATCTCGCTCACGGTCGGGAACGCGGGCACCGCGTGCCAGAGCCGACGGATCGGCACCTCGCCGACGATCGCGATCGTCGCGGCGTGCAGCAGTTCGGCGATATCCGGTCCCACGAACGTCGCGCCGATCACCGTCTCGCGATCACGGTCGACGACCAGGCGGGCTCGGCCGCCGGGGCCGTCGCCGTGGATGCCCGAGCCCGACGCCGAGCCGAGCGGCACGTCGAGCACCCGGGTGCGTCGCCCCGCCCGCTCGGCGGCGGCCTCGGTGAGCCCGACCGACGCGCACTCGGGTTCGGCGAACACGACCTGCGGCACCGCGGCATGGTCGGCGGTGGCGACGTGCACGCCCCAGTCGGCGTCGTCGACCAGGCCGCCCGCGGCGCGCGCCGCGATCACGTCGCCCGCGGCGCGGGCCTGGTACTTGCCCTGGTGGGTGAGCAGGGCGCGGCGGTTCACGTCGCCGACCGCGTACAGCCAGCCGGCCTCGCCTGCGGGTTCGCCCGCGACGAGCAGGGTGTCGTCGACCTCGATCCAGTCGCCCGGCGCGAGTCCGACCGTGTCGAGGCCGAGGTCCGCGGTGCGCGGTGCGCGGCCGGTCGCGACGAGCACCTCGTCGGCCACGACGGGCTCGCCGCCTTCGACCTCGATCACCACCTGGTCGCGGTCGTCGCGCGCCGCCGAGACGAGTCGTGCGCCGAGATGCACGGATGCTCCGAGCCCCCGCAATCCGTCGGCCGCCGCCTCGCCGGCGAACGGCTCCATACCGCCGAGCAGGCTGCTGCGGGCGAGGACCGTCACCTCGGAGCCGAACCCCGCGTAGGCGGTCGCCATCTCGACCGCGACGACTCCGCCGCCGATGATCGCGAGCCGGGCGGGAGCGGTCTGGGCGCTGGTGGCCTCACGGCTCGTCCACGGCCGCGCGTCCGCGAGCCCGGGCAGATCGGGAACGGCGGCGTCGGTGCCGGTCGCGATCACCACGGCGTGCCGCGCGGCGAGCTCGGTCGTGGACCCGTCGGCGTGCTCGACCACGACACGGCGGAGCCCCGCGAGCCGCGCGTGCCCGCGCTCGAGCCCGATGCCCGCGCCGCGCAGCCACTCCTCGCCGCCCGCATCGCTCCAGTCGGAGACCCACTCGTTGCGTCGGCGGAGCACCGCGGCGACGTCGAGCTCGCCGGTCACCGCCTCGGCGGCCCCCGGCACCCGTTGCGCGGCGCGCAGTGCGGCGGCGCTGCGCAGCAGCGTCTTCGACGGCACGCACGCCCAGTACGAGCACTCGCCGCCGACGAGTTCGCGCTCGACGATCACCACGTCGAGCCCGCCGGCCTTCGCCCGGTCGGCGACGTTCTCGCCCACCGGCCCGGCTCCGATCACCACGACATCGACCTCGCGCACCATCACCCGTTCCTTCCCGACAGTCGCCCACGCAGCCGCCGTCGCCAGCCTAGGCACCGGCTGCGACGGGGGACAGGCCTTGCGGGCACGACCAGTGCCCTGGTCTTCGGCCCCCGGGGCGACTCAGCCCGTCGTCGCCTGCGGCGCCGACGAGAGCGCACCGACGATGCGCAGGATCGCGGGCAGATCGTCGCCCGCCGCGGCCGGCGAACCCGGCGCGAACCCGGCGATCGCGGCCCCCGCGAGCGGGAATCGCCCCGTCACCGCGCGCAGCAGCGCGACGAGCTCGGGCGTGTCGACGCCGAAGGGAAGGGGGTACGACAGCCCGGCGAGGGCCGAGGGGTCGAGCACGTCGAGGTCGACGTGCACGAACACCCGGGCCGCTCCGGTCGCCTCGAGCGCGGCGATCACCGTGGCGGGGTCGCCGAGCTGGCCGACGGTGAGCGCGGCGATGCCGTGCTCGTCGATGAAGCGCCGTTCCTCGTCGTCGATCGACCTGGCGCCGCCGAGCACGATGCGCCCGGGTTCCACGCGCTCATCGGGGCCGAGCGCGAGTCCATCGGCGCCCTCGCCCGTGACGGCGCGCAACGCCATGCCGCCGAAGTTGCCCGACGGCGAGGTCTCGGGGGTGTGCAGGTCGGGGTGCGCGTCGAGCCAGAGCACCGCGAGCGGGCCGTCGCCCGATCGTGCGGCGTGCGCGACGGCGGCGACCGCCGCCGCGCAGTCGCCGCCGATCGTGATCGCCAGCCCGGTGACGCCGGCCAGCGCCGCCTCGGTGCGCTCCCGGACGCGCCGCAGCGAGCTGTACCGCCGCACCCCGGTGCCGAGCGCCTCGCCCGCCTCGACGGGCACCTCGACCGCGATGGTCGCCGAGGCGGGCAGGTCGCCCTGGATGGCCGACGCCCCGTCGGCGTGACTCATCGCCCGCGCCGAACCCCCGCCCTGCCAGACCGGAACGACGATGAATCTCGCCGGCATCCGCGGATCAGCCGCCGATCGCGGACTGGCCCGCGTTGCCGGCCTTCAGCTCCGCGAGCCGCGCGTCGACCTCGGTGAGCTCGCCGAGGTCGTCGAGCTCGTTGAACTGCGCATCGAGGCTCGACGCCGCCAGCTCGGCCTGCCCGCGGGCCTTGGCCTCTTCGCGGCGGATCTTGTCCTCGAAGCGGCTGATCTCGCTGGTCGGGTCGAGGATGTCGACCGACTTCACCGCGTCGTGCACCTGCTGCTGCGCCTGCGCGGTCTTCGCGCGCGCGATGAGCTCGCTGCGCTTGCTCTTCAGCTGCTCGAGCTTCTCCTTCATGCCGTTGAGGCCGGCCTTCAGCTTGTCGACGACCTCGGTCTGCGACGCGATCTGCGGCTCGGCCGCCTTCGCCTCACGCTCGGCGTCGATCTGACGGCCGAGCGCGACCTTGGCGAGGTTGTCGAACTTGTCGGCGTCGACCGTGTTGCCGGCGGCCCGCAGCTCGTCGGCCTTCCGGCTGGCCGCGACCGCCTTCTGCCCCCACTCGGCGGCGGCGTCGACGTCCTCGCGGTGGTCGTCCTCGAGGAGCCGCAGGTTGCCGATCGTCTCGGCGATGGCGGCCTCGGCGTCGGCGATCGAGTTGGTGTAGTCGCGCACCATCTGGTCGAGCATCTTCTGCGGATCCTCGGCCTGATCGATGAGCGCGTTCACGTTCGCCCGCACGAGCTGCGAGATGCGCCCGAAGATGGACTGCTTTGCCATGGTGGTTCCCTTTCTTCGCTGGTCGTTCTGTGAGTCGTGACGTCGTGGGTCGTGCCGTCGCTCGAGTGGATGCGCGGCGGTCAGAACCTGCCGCCGCTGCCGCCGCTCCGCCGCCCGCGGGTGCTGCTGCCGCCGAAGCTGCCGGTGGACCGGCCGCCGCCGAAGCCGCCGGTGGACCGGCCGCCGCCGAATCCGCCGAAGCCGCCCCCCGAGCTGCGTCGCGAACCGCCGCCGCCGAGGCCGCCGAATCCGCCCCCGCCGCCGCCGAGCACCGAGTTGATGACGATGCCGCCGAGCACCGCGCCGAGCATGTCGCCGCCGCCGCTGCTGCGGCCCTGGGCGCCGCCGCCGAAGCCGGCGTCGAACCCGCCGACGTCCTGCTGGGCGAGCCGGCTCGCCTCGGCGGCCAGCTGCTCGGCCCGACGCGCCGATTGGAGCGCCGCCGCGGGGTCGGCCGCGCGCTGCTGCTCGGCCAGTGCGGCCAGGCGCGCCGCTTCGGCGAGTCGGGTGCGCGCCTCGGGGCCGACGGCGCCGCGACGGGCGGTCAGATACGATTCGGCGGCATCGACCTGGCTGCGGGCGCTGAGCAGGGCGCGGTCGAGTTCGGCGGCGGCGCGCGCGGCCCGCTCGGCGGCGTCGCGGGCGGCGCCGATGGCCTGGTCGATCGCGTCGTTCGCCTGCTTCAGGCGGGCGCCGAGCGCGAGCGGGTCGCGGCCCGGCTGCGCCAGGGCGGCGCCGAGCGCGGATGCCTCGGCCTGCGTCGCGTCGGCGATCGAGCCGAGATTCGCCGCGTCGAGCGACCGGGCGGTGCGCACGTCGGCGTCGAGGTCGGCGACGCCTGCGGCGATCGCCTGGTCGGCCTGCTCCAGGTCGGCGCCGAGCCGGTCGACGGCCTCGGCGAGCAGCTTCGCCTGATCGACCGCCTCCTCCGCGCCGCGGATCGCGACCGCGGCCGGCCCCGTCTCGCCCGCGTCGAGCGAGGCCCCGGCGCGGTCGACGGCCGCGAGCGCGAACGACACGCGCGCCGCCGCCTGGGCCGGGTTGTCGGCCACGGTGGACAGGGCGGATGCCGCGTACACGGCGCCGAGCGCGGTCAGCCGCTCGCCGATCGCGGGAAGGGCGGCCTGCTGCTGTGCGGCGAGCCCCCGCACGCGCTCGAGCTCGGCCGGCGCGTTCTGCTCGAGCCCGCGCAGGTCGTCGAACCGGTCGGCCTGCTCGTCCAGCAGGGCATCGGCCTCGCCGGCGAGGGCGATGATGCGCCCGTACCACTCGCGGCGCTGCTCGTCGGTGTCGGGGTCGGCGTCGTCGAGCTTCTGCTGGAGCGTGAAGGCCTCGGCCACCTTCGCCTTCGCCTCAGCGAGCGCGGCCCGGAACGGTTCGGTGGCCTCGTCGCCGTAGGAGGCGACCGCGAAACCGAGTTCGTCCTCGCTGGTGCGCAGCGCGTCGTCGACGGCGACGAGCGCGCTGCCGGCCTGCCGGCGCAGTTCCTCGATCGACACCGGGGGAGCCCCGGTGCCCGCACCGCCGCCGCCGGACCCGCCCCGCTTGCGCCGCCGCGCGAGCACGATCACCACGACGACCACGATCGCCGCGGCGATGAGCAGGAACCACACGAGCCCCCACGGGAAGCCGCCGCCGGCACCTCCGCCGATCGCGTCGGCCGCCGCGATCGCGGCGCCCGCCCAGTCCTCGTCGCGCAGGTGCGGCTCGATCACGTCCTGGCTGATGCGCTCGATCTCGCCCGCGGACAGCGACGCGTTGTCGTCTCGGGAGAGGAAGTACGCGCGACCGTCGACGGCGACGGCGAGCAGATAGTCCTCGGTGCCCATGTTGTTCGAGATCGCGGTGTCGGCGGCCCACTGGTCGGCCCGCTCGGGGTTCGTGAACTCCGATACGTACGCGACGAACAGCTGGCGCCCGCTGCGGTCGGCCGCCTGGTCGATGGCCTGTTCGACCTCGTCGACGCGGTCGCCGAGCGCGCCGACGGTGTCGACGACGGGGGAGGACCCGAAATCGACCGGATCCTCGGCGGCGGCCGGCGTGCCGGCCCAGAGCACGGCACCGAGCACGAGTGCCACCACGACCGGAATCCGGTGTCGAACCGTCAGCACCAGCGCATCCCCCGTTCCAGCCCGGATGCTGCCGAGTCTAGGGGGAGTCCGCCACCTCGTCCACGCCGGGCCCGCCCGCCCCGGTGCCCGCCCGCCCCGGCGCCCGCCCGGCTCAGTTGCCCGCCCAGGCCACCGGCACCGCTGCGGACACGAGCCGCACCGGATTCACGCGCCCGTCGATCGCGACGTCGACCACGACGACCACGTCGTACGCGCCGGGTGCGAGCGGTTCGTCGCCGGCGGTGCAGTCGGCCGCCTGCACCGGCACCGAGATCACGGCGGGCGACCCGGGCCGGAGCACGACCTCCTCGACCCCGGCGCCCGAGGCGAGCCACACGACCGACCCGTCGGCGGCGACCATCGCCGACGGGGCGCCCGAGATCCGCACCGTGCGGGCGGCGCCCAGCGCGGTGGACAGCTCGGCGGTGACCTCGCCGACGCCCTCGGCATCGAGCACGGCCGACGTCACGACGAGCTCGAGTCCGTCGACGCTCGCCGCCTGCGGCGCCGGACGACCGCACGCGGTCGCCTGCTCGAGGGTGCCGAGCGCGACGTCGCCCGGTTCGGGCCCGTCCTGCGGGGCGACCGCATCGGGGGCGGCATCGTCGCCGCGGTCGCCCGAGGCATCCGTCGCCGCTTCGCCGGTCGCGGTCTCCGACGCCGGGGCATCCGAGATGCTCGCCGTGCCGAAGCCCAGCGGCGGGCCCATCGCGATGCCGACGATCGCGACCAACGCGACCGCCGTGACCGAGCCGCCCACGATCGTGCGGCGGCGGCGACGCCTGGCCGCACGGCTGCCGGCCAGCACCGCGTCCAGGTCGATCGGCCGGGGCGCGGAGCGGTCGGCGTCGTGCCGCAGGGCTTCGCCGATGCGGTCGTCAGGATCGGACATGATCGCCTCCCGTGGGCGTGCCGCCGTCGGCGGCGTCGAACTGGGCGGAGAGCGATCGCAGGGCGTCGCTGAGGTACCGCTTCACCGCGCCCGAGCTGATGCCGAGCGTGCGCGCGATCTGCTCGACCGGCAGGTCGTCGTAGTAGCGCAGCACGACGCAGGCCGCCTGCCGCGGCGACAGCGCGCGCACGCGCGCCGCGACGTCGATGCGGTCGTCGACGGCCCGGTCCGGTGCATCGGCGCGGTCGGGCTCGGCGACCAGGTGACGCACGTCGCGCCACCGGCCGTCGCGCCGCGAGCGGTCGATCACCAGGTTCAGGATCGCGCGTCGCACGTACGCCTCGGCGCGCGGCAGCGTGAGCGACATCCGCGGTCGTCCGAAGGTGCGCACGAGCGCCTCCTGCACCAGGTCGGCGGCGTCGTCGGCGCTGCCGGTGAGCAGGTAGGCGTACCGGTTCAGCGCGTCGCCGCGTTCGGCGACGAGCGTCGTCGCGATCGCGTCCCAGGTGCCGCTCACGTTCCTCCTCCGCGACGGCGCCGTCTGCGCCGTCATCTCTTCAGACGACCGACGCACCGATTCGGTTGGGGTCGCGGCGGTGCGACGGAAAACGGCTGGATCCGCGTTGCCGCGGATCCAGCCGTTCGCGACGCCCTACGGCGTCGAAGCGTGCCCCCGGAGGGATTCGAACCCCCGACCTACGGTACCGGAAACCGGCGCTCTATCCCCTGAGCTACGGAGGCGCACAGCTAGAGACACTATCACTTCGGACTCGGTGCTCCGTGCGCGTCAGGCGGCCGGCAGATTGCCCAGCACCGAGCCGACGAGCGCGGTCGCATCGCCGGGTTCGAACAGCGCGTCCGACTCGACGACGACCCAGTACCGGCCCGAGAACACCTGCGCCGAGCCGGCCTGGCCCGAGCGGCCGAAGTACCCCTCCACGTCGGGCGGCGTGCCGTACGTGGGCACCGCCTGCAGTCGGCTCGCGGCGCCGTTCGCCGCCGCGGCGATCGCGGTGGCGGACGGCGTGGCCACGGCGACCTCGATGAGCTCGCCGCTGGTCTGGTTGAGCCACCCGCACGCGGTGCCGCCGGCGTCGACCACCGCGCGGATGCCCGCCGACGCCGGTTCGTAGCCGGGCGCCGCGCCGAAGTTCGGGTTGAACGCGTAGACCTGGTCGGGGGTGAGCAGCTCGTCGCACCCGATCGCGAACGGCGGCGAGGTCTCTTCGGGCGCGGTCGTCTCGCCCGGCGTCGGGTCCCCGGTCGCGGGGGTCGTCTCGGTCGGATGCTCCGTGGCCGACGCCGAGCCGGTCGGCGTCGGCGACGCGGGCGTGCAGCCGGCGAGCAGCATCGCGGCTCCGGCGGCCGCCGCGACGACCAGGGGCGGGCGGAGACGGCGACGGGCGGAGCGGAACATGCAGGCACCCTACCAACGGGCTCCGGCATCACCGGGCACCGGCACGCCCGGGTAGGATCGGGGAGTGACTCCAGCCGATCTCTCGCGTGCCCTGTTCGACCTCGTGACCGCCTCGGCGGAGCGGCGTCGCGCGTCCGGGGCATCCGTCTCGCTCGAGCTCGCACCCGACCAGATCGTCCTCGAGCGCCCGAAGCTGCGCGAGCACGGCGACTGGGCCTCGAGCATCGCACTGCGCATCGCGAAGCAGTTCGGCACGAACCCGCGCGAGCTCGCGGGCGAGCTCGCCGAGGGCCTCGCCGCCGTCGAGGGCGTCGCGAGCGCCGAGGTCGCCGGGCCCGGCTTCATCAACATCCGGCTGGATGCCGCGGCCGCGGGTGCGCTCGCGAAGACCATCGTCGAGGCGGGCGACGCGTACGGCCACGGCACCACCCAGGCGGGCCGGCACATCAACCTCGAGTTCGTGTCGGCCAACCCCACCGGCCCGCTGCACATCGGCCACACCCGGTGGGCGGCGCTCGGCGACGCCATGAGCCGTGTGCTCCGCGCGGCGGGCGCCGAGGTCGCGAACGAGTACTACATCAACGACGCCGGCACGCAGATGGACAACTTCGGGGCGTCGGTGCTCGCGGCCGCGAAGGGCGAGCCCACGCCCGAGAACGGCTACCCGGGGCAGTACGTCGCCGACCTCGCGCAGCGCGTGCTCGAGCGCGAGCCGCACCTGCTGGAGTTCCCCGACGAGGTGGCGCTGCACACCGCCAAAGAGATCGCGTACGAGCTGCAGCTCGCCGAGATCCGCGCATCGCTCGAGCGGTTCAACGTGCACTTCGACGTGTGGACGAGCGAACGCCGCCTGCAGCAGCGCGGCGACGACGGCCTCTCCGACGTGGACACCGCGGTCGAACGGCTGCGCACGCAGGGGCACGTGTTCGACGCCGACGGCGCCGTGTGGGTGCGCACGACCGACTTCGGCGACGACAAGGACCGCGTGATCCGTCGCAGCAACGGCGAGTACACGTACTTCGCCGCCGACGCCGCGTACTACCTCGACAAGAGCGACCGCGGGTTCACGCACAAGATCTACCTGCTCGGCGCCGACCACCACGGGTACGTGCACCGGCTGAAGGCGCTCGCGGGCGCCGCCGGAGACGACCCCGAGCGCGACATCGAGGTGCTCATCGGCCAGCTCGTGAGCATCAACGGCGCCAAGCTCTCCAAGCGCGCCGGCAACATCATCGAGCTCGACGACCTGCAGGCCTGGCTCGGCACCGACGCGCTGCGGTACACGCTCGCGCGGTATCCCGCCGACTCGCCGATCGCGATCGACCCCGAGATCCTGCAGCGCCGCACCAACGACAACCCCGTCTTCTACGTGCAGTACGCGCACGCGCGCACCGCCGCCGTCGACCGCAACGCGGCGTCCGTCGGCGTCGACCGCTCGAGCTTCGCCCCCGAGCTGCTCGAGCACGAGACCGAGTCGGCGCTGCTCGGCGCGCTGCAGGAGTTCCCCCGTATCGTGGCCCAGGCCGCCGAGCTGCTCGAGCCGCACCGCGTCGCCCGCTACATCGAAGAGCTCGCGGGCCTCTACCACCGCTGGTACGACAACTGCCGGGTGCTGCCGCTCGGCGACGAGCCGATCGGCGACCTGCAGCGCACCCGGCTCTGGCTGAACGACGCCACCGGTCAGGTCATCCGCAACGGCCTCGACCTGCTCGGCGTCTCCGCTCCCGAGCGGATGTGAGCCGGTGGCTGCGACGAGCGACCCGAACGCCGGTGCCGCCGACACCGCGGTCATCCCCGACGGCTGGGGCGAGCCGAGCCCGAAACGGCCGCGCCGCGGCGCGAGGGCCG
Source organism: Agromyces larvae (assembly GCF_022811705.1). Lineage (NCBI taxonomy): Bacteria > Bacillati > Actinomycetota > Actinomycetes > Micrococcales > Microbacteriaceae > Agromyces > Agromyces larvae. The sequence goes on from NZ_CP094528.1 coordinate 447,661, forward strand.
TCATCGTCGCGGCGGTCGTCGTCGTCGTGATCGCCGTGCTGCTCGCAGCGGCCGACGCGTTCGCGAGGTCGGCCACCGAGGCGCAGCTCGCCGAGACGATCGAGCGTCGGCTGCCCGCCACCGTGCAGGGCGACGTGCGGGCGCAGGTCGGCGGCGCGTCGGTGCTCTGGCAGCTCGTCACCGGCACCGCCACCGAGGTCGCGCTCACCTCCGAGGGGCTCACCGTGCAGGGCGCCCCCGTCGGAGTCGAGGTCGTCGCCCGCGGGGTGCCGCTGCGCGGCGAGGGCGTGATCGACACCGTCGATGCGACCCTCACGCTCGACGAGGACTCCTTGAACGCCCTCGTGCGGGCGCAGCACGCACCGGGCGGATTCTCGCTCGGCGACGGCACCGTCGGATACCGGGGCACGCTCGACGTGTTCGGCGTGACGGTGTCGTACGAGGCGACCGCGCGGGCCGAGGCCGCGGGCGATCGCGTGCTGCTCACGCCCGTCGGCGTGGAGATCGGCGCCGGGGGAGTGTCCGTCGATGCCGGCGATCTCGTATCGCGCCTGCTGGGCGGTGATCCGCTGGAGGTCTGCGTGGCCGACCGGCTGCCCGAGGGCGCCAAGCTCACGAGCGTGCAGGTCACGCCCGAACGGGTGCGCATCGAGGCGTCGGCGGCCGATGTGCCGATGGCGGCCGAGTCGCTCGAACGCACGGGTGACTGCGGGTGACGTCACGGATTCCCGCCCGCGCATGACCCGCCGGTAGAATCAGCCAGTCCGCTTCGGCGGATCCGCACAGGCTTCAGGAACCGACCCGGGTTCGCTCGCCGACTCGTGCTCCTCGACTCGTCCCGTGAGGTTCCCGTGGCATCCAACGTCTCCCGTCCATCGACGTCGGTCGCGCCCGACGACCCGCGCGCGACCGTCGATCCCGACGCGCTCGCCCCGGTCGTGTGGCCGGCCGGAGCGCACCGCGACGCCGCGGGCCGGCTCGTGATCGGCGGCGTCGACGCGACGGCGCTGGCCGAACGGTTCGGCACCCCGCTGTACGTCGTCGACGAATCCGTCGTGCGCGGGCGCGCCGCCCGCATCCGCGCGGCGTTCGAGCGCGCCGCCGCCGAGGCCGGCACCGAGGTCGCCGTGTACTACGCCGGCAAAGCGTTCCTCTCGGGTGCGATGGTGCGCTGGATGCGCGCCGAGGGCCTCGCGGTCGACGTGTGCACCGGCGGCGAACTGGCGGTGGCGCTCGCCGCGGGCGCCGAGCCGACCGCGCTCGGCTTCCACGGCAACAACAAGTCGGTCGCCGAGATCGAGCGCGCAGTCGCGGTCGGCGTCGGCACGATCGTCATCGACAGCGAGATCGAGATCGAGCGGGTCGCGGATGCCGCGGCGCGCGCCGGGCGCATCCAGCGCGTGCGGCTCCGCGTGAACAGCGGGGTGCACGCGTCGACGCACGACTTCCTCGCCACCTCGCACGAGGACCAGAAGTTCGGGCTGCCGCTCGCGCGCGCCGTCGAGCTCGGCGAACGGATCCGCTCGCACGCGTCGCTCGAGTTCGTCGGGCTGCACTGCCACATCGGGTCGCAGATCTTCGACGCATCCGGGTTCGCCGAATCGGCCGAGCGCCTGCTCGCCGCGCACGCCGAGCTCAGCCGCACCGCCCCGGTGCCCGAGCTCAACCTGGGCGGCGGGTTCGGCATCGCCTACACCGAGGCCGACGACCCCGACCCGATCGAGCAGATCGCCGAGCGCATCGTGGGGCGGGTCGCCGAGACCTGCGCACGCCTCGGCGTGCCGGTGCCCAAGCTCGCGTTCGAGCCCGGCCGGTGGGTCATCGGCCCGGCGGGCGTCACGCTCTACACCGTCGGCACAGTCAAGGCCGTGCCGATCGAGGGCGGCGAGCGGCGGTACGTGAGCGTCGACGGCGGCATGAGCGACAACGCGCGCACGGCGCTCTACGGCGCGGCGTACACGGCGCGCATCGCGTCCCGCAGCTCGGACGCCCCGGCCGCGCTGTCGCGCGTGGTCGGCAAGCACTGCGAGTCCGGCGATATCGTCGTCGACCGCGAGCTGCTGCCCGCCGACACCGCACCCGGCGACCTGCTGGCGGTGGCCGCGACGGGCGCGTACTGCTGGTCCCTCGCCAGCAACTACAACCACCAGCCGCGGCCCGCCGTGGTGGCGGTGCGCGATGCGCGGGCCCGCGTCATCGTGCGCGGCGAGACCGTCGACGATCTGCTGGCGCGCGACGCCGGCCTCGAGGCATCCGCCGACCACGACCCCACCGAAGGAGCCCACGCATGATCGAGTACCGTGCCATCCGCGTCGCCCTGCTCGGAGCCGGCTCGGTGGGCTCGCAGGTCGCCCGGCTGCTGCTCGAGCACGGCGACGAGCTCGCCAAGCGCATCGGCGCGCCGATCGAACTGGTCGGCATCGCGGTGCGCGACCTCGACGCGAAACGCGACGTCGACCTGCCCCGCGACCTCTTCACCGCCGACGCGGCCTCGCTGATCGTGAGCGCCGACATCGTCATCGAACTGATGGGCGGCATCGAACCGGCCCGCGAGTACGTGCTGCAGGCGATCAACTCGGGTGCCGACGTCGTCACCGGCAACAAGGCGCTGCTCGCCTCGCACGGCGCCGAGCTGTTCGCCGCCGCCGAGCAGGTCGGCGCGCAGCTCTCGTACGAGGCGGCCGTGGCCGGCGCGATCCCGATCATCCGGCCGCTGCGCGAGAGCCTCGCGGGCGACCGGGTCGAGCGCATCCTCGGCATCGTGAACGGCACCACCAACTTCATCCTCGACCGCATGGACTCCACCGGGGCGACCCTCGAGGACGCCCTGGCCACCGCCACCGAGCTCGGCTACGCCGAAGCCGACCCGACCGCCGACATCGGCGGGTACGACGCGGCGCAGAAGGCGGCGATCCTCGCGAGCCTCGCCTTCCACACCACCGTGCCCGTCGACGCCGTGCACCGCGAGGGCATCACCGGCGTCACCGCCGACCAGGTCGAGTCGGCCAAACGCGCCGGCTACGTCGTGAAGCTGCTCGCCATCTGCGAACGGCTCGCCGACGCCGAGTCCGGCGCCGAGGGCGTCTCGGCCCGCGTCTACCCGGCGCTCGTCCCCCGCACGCACCCGCTCGCCGCGGTGCGCGGGGGGAACAACGCGGTCTTCGTCGAGGCGTCGGCGGCCGGCCCGCTCATGTTCTACGGCGCCGGCGCCGGCGGCGTGCAGACCGCCTCGGCCGTGCTCGGCGACCTCGTCGCGATCGCCCGCCGGCACGTCATCGGCGGACCGGGCACCAGCGAGTCGACCCACGCCGACCTGCCCCTGCTGCCCATCGGGCGCATCACCACCCGCTACTCGGTGACCCTCGAGGTCACCGACGAGCCCGGCGTGCTCGAGACCGTCGCCCACGTGTTCGCCGAGCACGGCGTGTCGGTCGAGCAGCTCCAGCAGACGGTCGAGGCGTCGACCGGTCGGGCTACGCTGGTCATCGGAACGCACGAGGCGGCCGAGTCCGCCCTCGCGAACACCGTCGCATCCCTCGCCGAGAGCCCAGTCGTGGCATCCGTGGCATCCGTCCTCCGAATCGAAGGAGCAGTGTGAACCACCCCGCACCCAAGACCGGTTCGCGCCAGTGGCGCGGCGTCATCCGCGAGTACGCCGACCGGCTCGACGTGACCGACGCGACGCCGGTCGTCACCCTCGGCGAGGGCGGCACACCGCTCATCCCCGCGCCCGCGCTGAACCGTCGCACCGGCGCCGACGTGTGGGTGAAGTTCGAAGGCATGAACCCCACCGGTTCGTTCAAGGACCGCGGCATGACGATGGCGGTCACCAAGGCCGTCGAGCACGGCGCGAAGGTCGTGATCTGCGCCTCCACCGGCAACACCTCGGCCTCCGCCGCAGCGTACGCGACGCACGCGGGCATCGGCGCGGCCGTGCTCGTGCCCGAGGGCAAGATCGCGATGGGCAAGCTCAGCCAGGCCATCGCGCACAACGCGCAGCTCATCCAGGTGCAGGGCAACTTCGACGACTGCCTCGACCTGGCCCGCGAGCTCGCCGCGAACTACCCCGTGCACCTGGTCAACTCGGTGAACAACGACCGCATCGAGGGGCAGAAGACCGCCGCGTTCGAGGTCGTCGAGGTGCTCGGCGACGCACCCGACCTGCACTTCATCCCGGTCGGCAACGCCGGCAACTACACGGCGTACACCCGCGGCTACCGCGAAGACCTCGCGGCCGGCAACTCGACGCGGATGCCCCGCATGCTCGGGTTCCAGGCGGCCGGGTCGGCGCCCATCGTGCGCGGCGAGCCCGTGAAGGACCCCGACACGATCGCGAGCGCGATCCGCATCGGCAACCCCGCGTCGTGGCAGCTCGCGCTCGAGGCGCGCGACGAGACCGACGGGTACTTCGGTGCGATCGACGATCAGAAGATCCTCGAGGCGCAGCGGATCCTCTCGGCCGAGGTCGGCGTGTTCGTCGAGCCGGCCTCGGCGATCTCGGTCGCCGGCCTGCTCGAGCGCGCCGAGGCCGGGGCGGTGCCCAAGGGTTCGCGCGTCGTGCTCACCGTCACCGGCCACGGCCTGAAGGACCCCCAGTGGGCGCTGCGCGGCGCCGACGGCGCCGACGTGCAGCCGACCGTGGTGCCCGTCGACACGGCCCAGGTGGCCGCGGTGCTCGGGCTCACGTCATGACCGCGCAGGTCGCCGACCCCGCCATGAGCGCGGGGCCGGTGCCCGACCTGGTCGGCCGCCGGGTGCAGGTCAAGGTGCCCGCGACGAGCGCCAACCTCGGCCCCGGCTTCGACACGCTCGGGCTCGCGCTGGCGCGCTACGACGAGCTCGAGGTCGAGGTGCTGCCCGGCGGTGCGCTCGAGGTCGAGGTGCACGGCGTCGGCGAAGGCCAGGTGCCGCTGGATGCCTCGCACCTCGTGGTCCGCTCGATCGCGCACACCTTCGCGCGCCGCGGTCTCGGGCTGCCCGGGCTGCGGCTCGTGGCCCGCAACGCGATCCCGCACGGGCGCGGCCTCGGGTCCTCGGGCGCGGCGATCGTCGCGGGCGTGATGATCGCCAAGGGCCTGCTCGAGGGGGTCGAGGCGTTCGACGCCGACGACCTGCTCGAGCTCGCGACCGAACTCGAGGGTCACCCCGACAACGTGGCGCCCGCGCTGTTCGGCGGCCTCACGATCGCGTGGGTCACGCCCGAGGGGCCGCGGCACAAGAAGCTCATCGTGCACCGGGGCGTCTCGCCGCTCGTGCTCGTGCCCGAGCACGAGATGTCGACCGCGCTCGCCAGGTCGCTGCAGCCCGAGTCGGTGCCGCACTCCGACGCGGTGTTCAACGTGTCGCGCTCGGCGCTGCTCGTCGCCGCACTGGTGCAGTCGCCCGAGCTGCTGCTCGCCGCCACCGAGGACAAGCTGCACCAGGCGTACCGGGCCGCGGCGATGCCCGAGACCGATCGGCTGATCCGCGCGCTGCGCGCCGCGGGCCACCCCGCGGTCGTGTCGGGCGCCGGGCCGTCGATCCTCGTGCTCGCCAGCGACCCCAGCGAGCGGGCCGACGCGGTGCGGCTCGTCGAGGCCGAGGCCGAGACGGTATGGCAGGCGCTTCCGCTCGCGGTCGACTTCAAGGGCGCGACGGTCGCCCCGGTCGACGGATGACGCGACCCGCGCCGGCACGCGGCTCGTGACATCCGGGTCATGCACGCGACGCTCGTGTGCGTGACATCCGTGTCATGCGGGCATTCGTCGGCTGACGCGGTGTTAGACTGGCCGCGCACCCGGTAGACGACGCATCGAACGCGTCACTGCCCATTGTGCGATTCCCAGCAGTTCAATGCTCTCGCCCTGCGCGGGCCCGCGCGCTCGTCGCGCGTTCATTCCCAGCGCCGGGCGACCAGCTCTCCTGGCCGGTACCCCCGATGTTCGCCAGGGGAAAGGACCACATCCCAGTGACCAACGCACCCGAACACGTCGAGGGAGCGCTCGATTCCGCGCGCCTCGGCACCCTGAAGGTCGCCGAGCTCCAGGAGCTCGCCGCCACCCTCGGCATCGCCGGCGCCGCGAAGCGCCGAAAAGGCGAACTCGTCGAGTTGATCTCCGCGCACCAGGCCGCCGCCGCCGAATCCGGTGCCGTCGAGTCGGCCGAGCCCGCCGCCGCACCGGCCGCGGATGCCGAGGCCGAGTCGGCGTCGCCCGAGTCGGCCTCGCCCGAGTCGGCCTCGCCCGAGTCGGCGGCAGCCGTCGAATCGGCGCTCGACGAGGCATCCGCTCCGTCCGAGCCGGTCGCACCGACCGCCGAACCGACGCCCGGTGACGCCTCCGAGCCCGACGCGCCCGCCGCAGCGGCCGAGCCGGTGGCCGACGCACCCGTCGCGCCGGCCCGTCGCGGCCGTCAGCCGCGTCGCGCCACGAGCGCGTCGACCGCCGCCGCGCAGCACGTGAACGGCGCCGGAGCCGGCGTCGCGCTCGTGCCCGCGGCCGACGAGAGCCGCGACGAAGCCCGCGAGGCCGCGCGCGCCGCAGTGCGCGAAGAGCTCGCCGCGGCGACCGGCGAGGCGCCGCGTCGCGCCGACGCCGAGCAGCCCGAGACGCCGTCGAACGACGAGCCGCGCCAGGGCGGCCGCAACCGTCGTGGCCGCCGCGGCGGCAACGGCGGCAACGGCGACCGCGAAGCGCAGAAGTCCGACAACGGTCAGGACGCCGGCCGTCGCCAGGGCGACGACCGCAAGGTCGACGACCGCAAGGCGGATGACCGCAAGGCGGATGACCGCAAGTCCGACGAGCGCAAGTCCGACGAGCGCAAGTCCGACGAGCGCAAGGGCGACGAGCGCCGCGGCGACGTCGAGACCGATGCGGAGCGCCAGGGCGGTCGCCAGAACCAGTCCCGCGACGGCCAGCAGCCCCGCGACGGCCAGCAGGCCGAGGGCGAGGGCGGCCGCCGCAGCCGCTACCGCGACCGCAAGCGCCGCGGTCAGGGCGGCCCGACCGACGAGGTCGAGCCCGAGATCCTCGACGACGACGTGCTCATCCCGATCGCGGGCATCCTCGACGTCCTCGACAACTACGCGTTCGTGCGCACCACCGGGTACCTGCCCGGCCCGAGCGACGTGTACGTCTCGCTCGGCCAGGTGAAGAAGTACCACCTGCGCAAGGGCGACGCGGTCGTCGGCTCGATCAAGCAGCCGCGCGACGGCGAGCAGCCCGGTCGGCAGAAGTACAACGCGCTGGTGAAGATCGACTCGATCAACGGCCAGACCCCCGACGAGGCGCAGACGCGCGTCGAGTTCCAGAAGCTCACGCCGCTCTACCCGCAGGACCGCCTGCGCCTCGAGACCGAGCCCACCAAGCTCACGCAGCGCATCATCGACCTGGTCGCCCCGATCGGCAAGGGCCAGCGCGGCCTCATCGTCGCGCCGCCCAAGGCCGGCAAGACGATCGTGCTGCAGCAGATCGCGAACGCCATCTCGATCAACAACCCCGAGGTGCACCTCATGGTCGTGCTCGTCGACGAGCGCCCCGAAGAGGTCACCGACATGGAGCGCACGGTGAAGGGCGAGGTCATCGCCTCGACCTTCGACCGCCCGGCCGAAGACCACACCACGGTCGCCGAGCTGGCGATCGAGCGGGCGAAGCGTCTCGTCGAGCTCGGCCACGACGTGGTCGTGCTGCTCGACTCGATCACCCGCCTCGGCCGCGCGTACAACCTCGCGGCACCGGCCTCGGGCCGCGTGCTGTCGGGCGGTGTCGACGCGTCGGCGCTCTACCCGCCGAAGCGCTTCTTCGGCGCCGCGCGCAACATCGAGAACGGCGGTTCGCTCACCATCCTCGCCACCGCGCTCGTCGAGACCGGCTCGAAGATGGACGAGGTGATCTTCGAGGAGTTCAAGGGCACCGGCAACAGCGAGCTGCGCCTCAGCCGCCAGCTCGCCGACAAGCGGATCTTCCCGGCGGTCGACGTGAACGCGTCGAGCACGCGCCGTGAAGAGATGCTGCTCTCGCCCGACGAGGTCAAGATCACCTGGAAGCTGCGTCGTGCGCTCGCCGGCCTCGAGCCGCAGCAGGCGCTCGAAGCCGTGCTCGGGCGCCTCCGCGAGACGCAGTCGAACACCGAGTTCCTGCTGCTCATGCAGAAGTCGGCGCCCGTGGGCGGCAACGGCCACGGCGGGCACGCGCACGAGTCCGACCACCGCTGAGCCGTGTTCGAATCCGTCCGGTCCCTGATCGCGGAGCACGGCGAGCTCCAGGAGGAGCTCGCCGACCCCGCGCTCCACGCCGACGCCGCGCGCGCCAAGAAGGTCAACCGCCGCTACGCCGAGCTCAGCCGCATCGTGCACGCGCACGAGGTCTGGGTGCAGGCGGGCGACGACCTCGAGGCGGCGCGTGAGCTCGCGAAAGAGGACGACGCGTTCGCGGAGGAGATCCCCGCGCTGGAGGAGCAGCTCGCCGCCGCCCAGGAGAAGCTGCGGCGGCTGCTCATCCCGCGCGACCCCGACGACGGCCGCGACGTGATCATGGAGATCAAGGGCGGCGAGGGCGGCGCCGAGTCGGCGCTCTTCGCGGCCGACCTGCTGCGCATGTACATCCAGTACGCGCAGTCGAAGGGCTGGAAGACCGAGCTGCTCGAGCGCGACGAGAGCGACCTCGGCGGCTACAAGAACGTGCAGGTCGCGATCAAGTCGAACGCCACCGATCCGTCGCAGGGCGTGTGGGCGCACCTGAAGTACGAGGGCGGCGTGCACCGCGTGCAGCGCGTGCCCGTCACCGAGACGCAGGGGCGCATCCACACGTCGACCACGGGCGTGCTCGTCTTCCCCGAGGTCGACGAGCCCGAAGAGGTCGAGATCAACCAGAACGACCTGAAGATCGACGTGTACCGCTCGAGCGGCCCCGGCGGCCAGTCGGTGAACACCACCGACTCGGCGGTGCGCATCACGCACGTGCCGACGGGCATCGTGGTGTCGATGCAGAACGAGAAGTCGCAGCTGCAGAACCGCGAGGCGGCGATGCGGGTGCTCCGCGCGCGCCTGCTGGCGCGTCAGCAGGAAGAGCTGGATGCCGCGGCATCCGACGCCCGGAAGTCGCAGATCCGCTCGATGGACCGCTCCGAGCGCATCCGCACGTACAACTTCCCCGAGAACCGCATCGCCGACCACCGCACCGGGTACAAGGCGTACAACCTCGACGCCGTGATGAACGGCGCGCTCGATCCGATCATCGAGTCGGCGATCCGCGCCGACGAGGAAGCGCGCCTGGCCGCCGTCGGCGACGACGCGTAGGCGCGCGCGAGCGCGCTGCGCGCGTGCGCACCGCGCACATGCACTCCTCCCCACGCGCTGCGCCCGTCCGCACCGCGCGCGCATGCACTCCTCCCCACGCGCTGCGCCACTTCGGCGCCCTCCGCACCAGCTCGACTGGCGCGGGCGTCGCCGAACTGGCGCAGCGGCGCAGCATGACTCCTCCTCCCCAGCGAGCGGATGCGTCGTCGCCGACCACGTCGGCCCGGGTCGGCGACCGGGCGCGGCGCAGAGCGACGCGAAGCTGCTCGTATGGACCTCGATTCGTTGCCACGCAGTGCCGGTGGCCTCATCACCTTCGGCCGCTCACGTGAGATCGGTATGGCGGCGTCGCTGCTTACCGCGCGGGACGCGGGCGACCTCGTCGCGGTGCGCCGAGGGGTCTACCTCGAATCCTCGCGGCATGCCCGGCTCACCCACGTCGAGCGGCACCGCAGCCAGGCGTTCGCGGTGGCCGAGCAACGGCCCGGTGTCGTCTTCGCCGGGATCACCGCCGCGATCCTGCTCGGGCTTCCGGTCGTCGGCCGGGTTCCCGACGAGATCGTCGTCCTCGCGCCGGCGACCTCAGGCCGACGCCGCAACGGAGTGAAGGAGATCGTGCGGCGTACCGCCGAACCCGACGTCACGGCCGATGGCATCGCGACGACATCGCTGATCGATACGCTCATCGAGGTGGCACGCACGCTGCCCGTGCTGACGGCGCTCACGATGGTCGACGCGGCGCTGTACGTTCCACGGTTCGACACCGCGACGGCGATGTGCACGCTCGACGAGCTCCGAGAGCGGTTCGACGCGCTGCTGCCGTTCCCCGGCAGTCGGCGGGTCTCGGTCGTGATCGAGCGGGCGACGCATCTCGCGGAGACCCCCCTCGAAACACTGAGCCGGATCCGCATCGACGAACTCGGCTTCCCGCAGCCCGAACTGCAGGTGGAAGTGGTGCGGCCGCGGACGGGCCGAATCGCGCACCTCGATTTCGCGTGGCGCGAGTACGGGGTCTGGGGCGAGGCGGACGGTGATGGCAAGTACCTCGGCAACGCGAGACGCAACGGTGATCGGCGCTCCGTCGCCGAGATCGTGCACGACGAGAAGCAACGAGAGAACGAGGTGCGCGCCGCGACGAAATGGGCCTGCGCGCGATGGGACTGGCTCGAGGCGTGGCGCACGGCACCGCTTCGCGCGACCCTCCTGGAGGCGGGCCTGCCGATCGTCCGCAGGCGTCGGCGCTGACGCCGGCACGCCTGCGCGGCGCCCGTGCTGCTGCATCGGCGGGCATCGTCTGCGCGTCCCTCCTGCGCCACTTCGGCGTCGTCTGCGCCAGTCGCGCTGGCGCACAGCGCGCCGAGGTGGCGTAGCGGGAGGGGGAGCGGGGCGCGGCAGGCGCGCCGAGGTGGCGCAGCGCCAGGGGCAAGGGCGCGGCAGGCCCGGCTCAGATCACCCAGTGCCAGTCGTGCACGCCGCGGGCGGCGTCGGCGGTCGCGTGCGACAGCGGCTTCACGATGGCGGGAACGCCGACGAGCAGCGAGTGCGCCGGCGCGCTCTTCGTGACCACCGCGTTCGCGCCGACGGCGCTCCATGCGCCGACCGTGATGTCGCCGAGGATCTTCGCTCCGGCGCCGACCGTGACGCCGTCGTCGAGCGTCGGGTGCCGCTTGGTGCCGGGCGGGGTGTTGCGCGGCGCCTTCCCGCCGAGGGTGACCCCGTGGTAGAGCATCACGTCGTCGCCGACGACGGCCGTCTCGCCGACGACGACGCCCATGCCGTGGTCGATGAAGAACCGACGGCCGATGGTCGCGCCGGGGTGGATCTCGATCCCGGTCAGGAACCGCGCGACCTGCGAGATCAGCCGTGCGGGCAACCGGAACCCCGCCCGCCAGAGCCGGTGCGTCAGCCGGTACGTCCAGATCGCGTGCAGCCCCGAATACGCGAGGAAGACCTCGAGTCCGCTGCGCGCGGCAGGATCGTGCGCGCGTGCGGTCGCGAGGTCTTCCTTCAGGCGGGAGAGGATCGGCACCCGACCAGTCAACCAGACGAACGGCCGATCATCGGATCGGACGATCAGCCGAGCAGGCCTTCGTACAGCACCGTGGAGAGGTACCGCTCGCCGTAGCTGGCGACGATGACGACGATCGTCTTGCCGGCGTTCTCGGGGCGCTTCGCGAGCTCGAGCGCCGCGTACACCGTCGCACCCGACGAGATGCCGCCGAGGATGCCCTCTTCGGTGCCGAGGCGGCGCGCGGTGGCGACGGCCTGGTCGATGTTGACGTCGATGATCTCGTCGTAGACGTCGCGGTCGAGGATCTCGGGGACGAAGTTCGCGCCGATGCCCTGGATCTTGTGGGGGCCGGGTGCGCCGCCGTTCAGGATCGGCGACTCCGCCGGCTCGACGCCGACGACCTGCACCTCGGGCTTGCGCTCCTTCAGCACCTGACCGGTGCCGGTCAGCGTGCCGCCGGTGCCGATGCCCGACACGAAGATGTCGACGCCGCCGTCGGTGTCGTTCCAGACCTCTTCCGCGGTGGTGCGGCGGTGGATGTCGACGTTCGCCTGGTTCTCGAACTGGCGGGCGAGGATCGCGCCGGGGGTCTCGGCGGCGATCTGCTCGGCGCGCGCGACCGCGCCCTTCATGCCCTCGGAGCCGGGGGTGAGCACGAGCTCGGCGCCGTACGCCTTCAGCAGCGACTTGCGCTCGGCCGACATGGTCTCGGGCATCGCGAGGATGACCTTGTAGCCGCGCGCGGCGCCGATGGCGGCGAGCGCGATGCCGGTGTTGCCGCTCGTGCCCTCGACGATGGTGCCGCCGGGCTGCAGCGCGCCGGATGCTTCTGCGGCGTCGACGATGCCGACGCCGAGGCGGTCCTTCACGCTCGCGGTCGGGTTGTAGAACTCGAGCTTGGCCAGCACGGTCGCGCCGGCCCCTTCGGTGAGACGGTTGAGCCGCACCAGCGGCGTGCGCCCGAAGGCTCGGGTGATGTCGTCGAAGATCTGCGCCATGAGCGGGACCCCTCCTCGGGTCGGAGCGTGCAAGTCCCCTCAGCCTAGGAGCGGCGGCCGGACGCGGCGACGGTGCGTTACATTCCATTTCATGAATGGATCGGATGCCGCGGGCCCGCGCCGTGACGAAGGGATTCCCCTGCGCACGGCGCTGGCCGAGGCATCCGGTCGGTTGCGCGAGGCGGGGGTGCCCGATCCCGACGTCGATGCCGAGCTGCTCGCCGCGCATGTGCTCGACCTGTCCCGCGGGGGAGTGCAGGCGAAGGTCGTGCTGGGCGCGGTCATCGATGCGGCGGATGCTGCGGAGCTCGCCGCCCTCGTCGCGCGTCGCGCGGCGCGCGAGCCCCTGCAGCATGTGACGGGGCGTGCGCCGTTCCGCTCGCTCGAGCTGCTCGTGGGGCCGGGCGTGCTGGTGCCGCGCCCCGAGACCGAGCTCGTGGCCCAGCTGGCGATCGACGCGCTGCGCGCGGTGCCCGAACCCGAACCGGTCGCGGTCGATCTCGGCACCGGCAGCGGCGCGATCGCGCTCGCCCTGGCCACCGAGGTGCCGCATGCGCGGGTCTTCGGCGTCGAGCTCTCGCCCGAGGCGCTGGGGTGGGCGCGCCGCAACGCCGAGCGGGTGGGGGCCGCGAATCTCGAGCTCGTCGAGGGCGATCTCGCCGACGCGCTGCCCGAACTCGACCGGCGGGTCGCGGTCGTGGTCTCGAATCCGCCGTACGTGCCGGCCGCGATGGTGCCGGCCGACCCCGAGGTGCACCGGTTCGACCCGGCGGTCGCGCTGTACGGCGGTGAGGACGGGCTGGACGTGATCCGGGTGCTGTCGCGTCGCGCGTTCGTGCTCGCCCGGCCCGGCGGGGCGCTCGTCGTCGAGCACGCCGAGCACCAGTCGGCCGCGATCGCCGCGCTGCTGCGCGCCGACGGATGGCGCGCTGTGGCGCACCATCGCGACCTGACGGGTCGCGACCGCGCCACGACCGCGCTGCGCTGAGCCGGGCGCGCCGGCGCCGGCGCCGGCGCCCAGCGCGCGGCCGCGGTGCGCACGGGGGTGCGCCCGGCGCACGGCCGAGGTGCGCGCGGGGTGCGCGCGCTGCCCGGGCGGCTCTTACTCGCCCGTCGCCCGCCGCTTCGCGCGCGCTGCGCGGATCGCCTGCCGCTCGACCTTTCGGGCGTCGCGCAGCCGTTTCTCGGCCTCGCGGATCCCCTTGCGCGCCTCGCGCACGTTGCGGTCGTCGGCGACGTCGGCGTCGGGTTCGGACAGCGGCGGCGGGGCGGGGGTGCCGTCGCGGTGTGTCGACACGTACTCGGCGATGCCGTCGAGCACCCGCTCGAAGCCGAATGCGAGCGGGTCGTCGCCCTCGCGGAACACGCCGGCGTCGACGGCGCGGCGCAGCGACGGGAACTCGTCGGCGGTGACGAGGGCGTCGAGGATCGCGTCGCGGGCGTCGTCGATCTGCTGCGGGTCGACGCCCGCGGCACCCGCGGCGTCGCGGTAGGAGCGCTCGATGATGCCCTGCCAGCGCACCTGGCCCGTGATGAGCAGCATGATCGCGACGCGCTCGTCTTCGCGGAGGGGGAGCGGGGCGAGGGTTTCGAGCATCGCGTCCATCCACGCGAGGTTGTTGGGGGTCACGGGGGTGCCCTCGATCGGGATGTCGAGCAGCCAGGGGTGCGCCGCCGACTGGGCGAGCTGCGCCCGGGCGACGTGCCGGATGCGCCCGCGCCAGTCGTCGGGCGCCAGGTCGGCGTCGGGCTCGGGCGGCAGGGCGGTGCCGTGCTCCTGCATGAGCGTGATGAGGTCGTCTTTCGCGGTGACGTACCGGTAGAGCGACATCGTCGTGTAGCCGAGCGCCTGGGCGACGCGGCTCATCGACACGGCGGCCAATCCTTCGGCGTCGGCGATCTCGACCGCGGCTTCGACGATGCGTTCGATGCTGAGCTCGCGCTTCGGGCCGCGCTGGGGGTTCGCGGCGATGCCCCACGCGAGGGCCACGCCGCGCGGCAGCTCCAGCTCGGCGGACGGCTCGGCGCCTGCGGTGCTGCGTTCGGCGGGGGAGTCGGCGCTCATCCGGGTCCTCTCGACGGATCGGCGGTGGGGCGTTGCATCCCATCCTAGAACTGTGTATTACTTAAACCGTGTGTGGATGCCATATACAGTTTACGACCTACACGAGACAGGCGCGCCCATGACCCTCGCGATCGACGCGCGCGGCCTCGGCAAGCGATTCGGGAAGGCCGACGTCCTCGACGGACTCGACCTCGCCGTCGCCGAAGGCAGCGTGTTCGCCCTGCTCGGGCCGAACGGCTCGGGCAAGACCACGACCATCAACATCCTCACGACGCTCGTGCGGCCCGATCGCGGCACCGCAACCGTCGCCGGTCGCGATGTGGTGCGCGACCCGGACGGCGTGCGGGCGCGCATCAGCCTCACCGGCCAGTCGGCCGCGGTCGACGAGGCCCTCACCGGCCGCGAGAACCTCGTGATGCTCGCCCGGCTCTCGGGGCTCTCGGCTCGCGCCGCGAGACGACGCGCCGACGAACTGCTCGAACGGTTCGAGCTCGTCGACGCGGCGGGCAGGCGCGTGGCCGCCTACTCGGGCGGCATGCGACGCCGGCTCGACCTCGGGCTCAGCCTCGTCGTGCCGACGCCGGTGGTGTTCCTCGACGAGCCGACGACCGGACTCGACCCGCACAGCCGGCTCGAGCTCTGGGCGGTGATCGGCGAGATCGCCGCGGCCGGCACGACCGTCTTCCTCACCACGCAGTACCTCGAGGAGGCCGACCGGCTCGCCGAGCGCATCGCCGTGCTGGACGGCGGCCGCATCGTCGCCGAGGGCACCGCGGCCGAGCTCAAGTCGCGGATCGGCGGCGATGTCGTCGAGCTGCGCGGCGCCGACGACGAACTGCTCGCCGAACTGCCCACCGACGGCAGCGTGCACGGCCTGCGCGCCGCCGTCGACGAGCTCGACCGGCTCGAGGCATCCGGTCGCACCGGGTCGTACGTGGCGATCCGGCGCCCGAGCCTCGACGACGTCTTCCTCGCCATCACCGGCTCCGGCGGGCGCGCGGCGGAGGCGGGCGCCGCCCGCGGCGCCGCCCGCGGCGCCGCCCGCGATGCCGATCTCGTCGGAACGAAGGGCTGACCCATGACCACGGTAACCACCGCCGCCGTCGCGGCCGCCGCCTCCCGCACCGACCCCGCCCCGCGGCGGCGCCCGCGCGCGCTCACCGCCGAGTCGGTGTTCATCCGCCGCAGCCTGCTGCACTCGCTGCGCGACGGCGAGGCGCTGCTGATGGCGATCCTGCTGCCGACGATGCTGATGCTGCTGTTCACGTTCGTGTTCGGCGGCGCGCTCGACCCGTCGGGCGGTTATGTCGACTACGTGGTGCCCGGCATCATCCTGCTCTGCGCCGGCTTCGGCGCGAGCTCGACCGCCGTCTACGTCGCCCGCGACATGTCGACCGGCATCATCGACCGGTTCCGGACGATGCCGCTGCGGGCGGGATCGGTGCTCACCGGGCATGTCGTCGCGAGCCTCGCCCGCAACCTGCTCGCGACCGCGGTCGTGATCGTCGTCGCCCTGCTCGTCGGCTTCCGCCCGACCGCGGGCTTCGGCGAGTGGCTCGCGGCGATCGGGCTCATCGCGCTGTACATCTTCGCGATCACCTCTCTGTTCGCGGCGATCGGGCTCGCGGCCGGCAGCCCGGACGCGGCGAGCGGCTACGGTTTCGTCCTGCTGTTCCTGCCGTACCTGTCGAGCGCGTTCGTGCCGGTGGACACCCTGCCCGACTGGCTGCAGTGGGTCGCCGAGCACCAGCCGATCACGCCGATCATCGAGGCGATCCGCGGGTTCCTGATGGGCACTCCGCTGGGCGATTCGCTGTGGTGGGCGCTCGGCTGGTGCGCGCTGATCATCGCGTTCTCGGCGTGGTGGGGCGCGTGGCTCTTCCGCCGCAAGGCGGGTCGCCGATAGCGATCGGATGCCACGGACCGCGGATGCCCCGAGCGACCTCGTCGCCCGGGGCATCCGTCGCCCCGCCGTCCCGGGGCAGCGCAGGGCCGGGGGCTAGAATCGCGTGGTCATGACTGCGATCTACGACTGCGCCGACGAGTCCGCGCTGCTCAGGGGGATGCGTCTCGCGCGCGGTGCGATCGGCCGCGGCGAGCTCGTCGTCATCCCGACCGACACCGTCTACGGGCTCGCCGCCGACGCGTTCAGCGCGACTGCGGTGCAGCGGCTGCTCGACGCCAAGGGCCGCGACCGCACCGCACCGCCGCCGGTGCTCATCCCGGGCCTGCCGACGCTCGACGCGCTCGCCACCGAGGTGCCCGATGCGGTGCGGGCGCTCGTGGCCGAGTTCTGGCCGGGCGGGCTCACGGTGGTGCTGCGCGCGCAGCCGTCGCTGCAGTGGGATCTCGGCGAGACGCGCGGCACCGTCGCGCTGCGGATGCCCGATCACCGCATCGCGCTCGAGCTGCTGAGCGAGACCGGCCCGCTCGCGGTCTCGTCGGCGAACCTGTCGGGCCTGCCCGCGGCGACGACCGCCGCCGACGCGCACGAGATGCTCGGCGAATCGGTCGCGGTGTACCTCGACGGCGGCCCCGCCGGCGACGGCTACGAGGCAGTCGGCGAGCGGCCCGGCGACCGCTCGTCGACGATCGTCGACGCCACCGCGGTCGGCTCCGGCGGCGGGCTGCGGATCCTGCGCGCCGGCGTCATCACGCGCGCCGAGCTCGAGCGGGTGGTCGGGGCGGAGGCGTTCCAGCCGGATGCCGCGGCGAACGTCGTCGACGGAGCATCCGGTTCGCCCGAGGCATCCGAGGCATCCGATCCGTCCGAGGCATCCGCCCGTACCGTGGCGACCGCCTCTCCCGAGGCGACCGACGCCGGAGCGGAGCGCACCGCGCCATGACCCTGTTCATCGCGCTCGCGCTGCTCGCTGCACTCGTGAGCTTCGTGGGCTCGATCGCCGTCTGGCGGCTGAGCCTGAAGTACCGGCTGTACCCGAAGATCCGCGAACGCGACGTGCACACCCGCCCCACCCCGAGGCTCGGCGGCATCGCGATGTTCGTCGGCATCCTCGTCGCCTTCGGCGCGGCCTGGGTGGTCTCCTCGTTCGGGTCCACCCGGTTCTCGATCATCGCGATCATCTTCGAGAACCCGGCGCAGGTGCTCTCCATCCTCGGAGCGGCGCTGCTCATCGTGCTGCTCGGCGTGGCCGACGACCTGTGGGACCTCGACTGGATGACCAAGCTCGCCGGCCAGTTCATCGCGGCCGGCTTGATCGCGTGGCAGGGCGTGTCGATCGTCTCGCTGCCGATCGGGGGCATCACCGTCGGCTCGTCGTGGATGAGCGCCACGATCACCGTGTTCACGATCGTGCTCGTGATGAACGCCGTGAACTTCATCGACGGCCTCGACGGCTTGGTCGCCGGCGTCGCGCTCATCGCCAACGGCACCTTCTTCATCTACAGCTACCTGCTCGTGCAGCAGACCTCGCCGTTCAACTACTTCAACCTCGCCTCGCTCATCGCGGTCGTGCTGGTCGGCGCGCTCGCCGGGTTCCTGCCCCTGAACTGGCATCCGGCGAAGCTGTTCATGGGCGACGCGGGGGCGCTCCTCGTCGGCCTGCTGATGGCGACGTCGGCGATCGCGGTGACGGGCCAGATCAACCCCGGCGCGGTCGGCTTCAACCAGCTCTTCGCCGCGTTCATGCCGATCATCCTGCCGTTCGCGATCCTGATCATCCCGCTGCTCGACTTCGGCCTCGCGGTCATCCGGCGGCTGCGCGCCGGCAAGTCGCCGTTCTCCGCCGACCGCAAGCACCTGCACCACCGGCTGCTCGACATGGGGCACTCGCACCTGAACGCGGTGCTCATCTTCTACGGGTGGACGGCGGTGGTGTCGATCGGGTGCCTGCTCACCTACGTCTTCCCGGTCTATCTCGGCACCAGCGCCCGGTGGGCGTTCCTGCTGATGGGCATCGGGTTCGTGGTGTGCGCCGCGCTCACGCTGGCCCCGCTCGGGCGGCGCAAGCGCCTCACCGTGGCCGCCGAGGAGCGGCCCAGGGTCGAAGGGTCGACCGCCGACGAGCTCTCCGACGCATCCGAAGCATCCGACCCGTCCGCGGCATCCGCCCTCGCCGCCGGTGCCCAGCCCCCCTCGGTAGACTCGACCGAGCCGACCTCAGGAGCCCGATGACCGAGCCGACCCCCACCCCTGCCGACCGGACGCCGACGTCGAACCCGGTGCTCCGCCGCGCCCTGCTCTGGGGTGCGCTGCTGGCCGGGGTGATCCTCGTCGTCGCCGGCATCCTCGGCCTCGTGTTCGCCGGCGTCGAAGGGCTCGTGAGCGCCGTCATCGGCACGCTCATCGCGGTGGTGTTCATGGGCATCACGGCCGCGAGCATCCTGCTGGCCAACCGGTTCTCGAACAGCGACCTGTTCGTCGGCGTGTTCTTCGGCATCGTCCTCGGCGGCTGGCTGGCGAAGTTCGTCGTGTTCATCGTGCTCGTGCTGGTGCTGCGCGACGTCGACTGGCTGAACGGCACCGTGCTGTTCCTCAGCATCGTCGCGGGCGTGCTCGCGTCGCTCGTGGTCGACGTGCTCGTCGTCGCACGGTCGCGGCTGCCGTACGCGAGCGACGTGCAACTGCCCCCCGCGCCCAGCGACGACTGACCCCGTGCTCGGCTGAGACCGACGGCGCGGAGCCGAATTCGTCCGCGCGTAGAAGTCTTGCTAGAGTACTCGTGATCCCCGACGGTTTCCGCGCTCGTCCGCGCTGGGCGGAGACCTGTGCCGATATCCGTCGACGCGAGAGCCCTGCTCGACGCCCCGATTCAGGAGATAGCGCTGCTAGCGAACGCTGTGAACCTGCTGGTTCAGACTGCAACCGATGATGGTGGCTTCCACGCTCCGTCGATCTTCGAATTCTTCCCCGACGTGGTGCTGTTCGAGGGCACGCCGTTCGCGATCAACCGCATCATGCTGGTGCGCTTCGTCGCGGTCATCGCCCTCCTGCTGATCTTCTGGCTGGGCACCCGCCGCATGAAGGTGGTGCCGGGTCGCTTCCAGAGCGTCGTGGAGTTCGGCCTCGACTTCGTGCGCGTGCAGATCGCCGAAGACCTGCTCGGCAAGAAGGACGGCAAGCGATTCCTGCCGATCCTCATGACGATGTTCTTCATGATCCTGTTCATGAACCTGACGGGTGTCATCCCGGGGCTGAACATCGCCGGCACCTCGGTCATCGGCGTGCCGCTCGTGCTGGCGGTGGTCTCGTACGTCACCTTCATCTACGCCGGCATCAAGAAGAGCCCCGCCGGCTTTTTCAAGAACGCGCTGTTCCCGTCGGGCGTGCCGGTCTTCGTGCTGCCGATCGTGGCGATCATCGAGCTCATCTCGACCTTCATCCTGCGGCCGGTCACGCTGACCCTCCGACTCCTGATGAACATGATCGTCGGGCACCTCCTGCTCGTGCTGTTCTTCTCGGCGACGCACTTCTTCCTCTTCGGCCTCGGCGGCTGGTGGTCGGCGCTGGCCGCGGGCAGCTTCGCCTTCGGCTTCGCCTTCACCCTGTTCGAGATCCTGGTCGCACTGCTCCAGGCCTACGTCTTCACGCTCCTCACCGCGGTCTACATCCAGCTCGCGGTCGCCGAGGAGCACTGAGCCCGGGCATCCGCCCGAACCCGTCCCCTAAGAAAGGAAACCCAACGTGGACGCAACCACCGTGCTCGCTGAGATCAGCGGCAGCATCGCGACCGTCGGCTACGGCCTCGCTGCGATCGGCCCGGCCATCGGCGTGGGCATCGTCGTCGGCAAGACGATCGAAGGTGTCGCCCGCCAGCCCGAGCTCGCCGGCCGCCTCCAGGTGCTGATGTGGATCGGTATCGCCTTCACCGAGGCGCTCGCGTTCGTCGGTATCGCGACCGGCTTCATCTTCGGCTTCTGATCCGCCCGCTCCAACCGAGGAGGCAATCGTGCTTCACGCAGTCCTGAGCGCTGCAACCGAGGGGGAGGCGGAGGCGAACCCCAACCCGCTGATTCCCGAGGTCTACGACCTCGTGTGGTCGACGGTCATCTTCGCCATCCTGCTCGTCTTCTTCTGGATCTACGTGCTTCCGCGACTCCAGAAGCTGCTCGACGAGCGTGCCGAGGCCATCGAGGGCAACATCGCGAAGGCCGACGAAGCGCAGCGCAAGGCCGAGGCGGCCCTCGAGGAGTACACCGCCCAGCTCGCCGACGCGCGCGCCGAAGCCGGTCGCATCCGCGAGGTCGCCCGCGAGGACGGCAAGAAGATCGTGACCGAGGCGAAAGACCAGGCGGTCGCCGAGGCCGCCCGGGTCACCGCCAGCGCGCAGGCGCAGATCGAGGCCGAGCGTCAGTCGGCGCTGGTGTCGCTGCGCAGCGAGGTCGGCACGATCGCGATCGACCTCGCGTCGGGCGTGGTGGGCGAGACCCTCACCGACGACGCGAAGGCGAAGGCCGTGGTCGACCGCTTCCTCGCCGACCTCGAGGCCGCCGACGCCGCCGGAGGGAAGAAGTAGTCCATGGGTAGCGCCACGAGAGAGGCCCTGGCCGCATCGCGATCCGCGATCGGCCAGGCCGGTTCCGCCGACCTGGCGGTCGCGAGCGACCTGCTCGCCGCGGTCCGCGTGATCGGTGCGACGGCGCAGCTGCGCAGCGCGCTCACCGACAACGAGGCGGATGCTCCGCGCAAGCGCGCACTCGTCGAGTCGGTGTTCGGCGGGCGCATCGCGCCGGCCGCCGCGAGCCTGCTGGTGGCGGCTTCGTCGAACCGCTGGTCGAGCGCCGAGGACTTCCTCGACGGCGTCGAGCAGCTGGGTCTGCGCGTGGCGGCCGACTCGGCGGGTGACGCCGACATCGACGCCGAGCTGTTCGCGTTCGAGCGCACCGTCGCCTCCGACTCCGGGCTGGAACTCGCGCTCGGTTCGAAGCTGGGCTCGCCCGAGGCGAAGGTCGGCATCGTCGATCGGCTCCTCGCCGGGAAGGCGCAGCCGGCGACGGTCGCGATCGTGCGGCACCTCGTGCAGAACCCGCGGGGCCGTCGCATCGGCGAGATGCTCCGCGACGCGGCATCCGTCGTCGCCGACCAGCGCGGCTTCGACGTGGCGACCGTGACCACCGCCGTGCCGCTCAGCGCCGACCAGCTCGCGCGCCTCGAGCGGGGCCTCGCGGCCCAGGCCGGCCGGCGCATCCGCTTCGACACCATCGTCGATCCCGCCCTGGTGGGCGGGGTCCGCGTGCAGATCGGCGACGACGTCATCGACGGCAGCGTCGCCAGCCGTCTCAGCTCGCTGAGGCAGAAGCTTGCCGGCTGACGCCGGACGACAACGACCGGCGTCCTGCGCCGCGACACACCCGTAGCTGTACAAGCGGTACAGAAAAGGAAAGAACCATGGCAGAACTCTCCATCAGCCCCGATGAGATCCGTTCGGCTCTCTCGGAGTTCGCCCAGGCCTACGAGCCGGGCGCGGCGCAGAAGACCGAGGTCGGGTACGTCACCGACGCGGCCGACGGCATCGCCCACGTCGAGGGTCTGCCCTCGGTCATGGCCAACGAGCTCGTGCGGTTCGCCGACGGCACGCTGGGCCTCGCACTGAACCTCGACGAGGACGAGATCGGCGTCGTGGTGCTCGGCGAGTTCACCGGCATCGAAGAGGGCATGGAGGTGACCCGCACGGGCGAGGTCCTCTCGGTGCCCGTCGGCGAGGGGTACCTCGGCCGCGTGGTCGACCCGCTCGGCAACCCGATCGACGGTCTCGGCGAGATCACCGGCATCGAGGGCCGCCGCGCCCTCGAGCTGCAGGCGCCGGGCGTCATGCAGCGCAAGAGCGTGCACGAGCCGCTGCAGACCGGCATCAAGGCGATCGACGCCATGATCCCCGTCGGCCGCGGTCAGCGTCAGCTCATCATCGGCGACCGCCAGACCGGCAAGACCGCGATCGCGATCGACACGATCATCAACCAGAAGGCGAACTGGGAGTCGGGCGACCCGAACAAGCAGGTCCGCTGCATCTACGTCGCGATCGGCCAGAAGGGCTCGACCATCGCCTCGGTGAAGGGCGCCCTCGAGGACGCCGGCGCGATGGAGTACACCACCATCGTCGCCGCACCGGCCTCCGACCCGGCCGGCTTCAAGTACCTCGCGCCGTACACCGGCTCGGCCATCGGCCAGCACTGGATGTACGACTCGAAGCACGTGCTCATCATCTTCGACGACCTGTCGAAGCAGGCCGAGGCCTACCGTGCCGTCTCGCTGCTGCTGCGCCGTCCGCCGGGCCGCGAGGCGTACCCCGGCGACGTGTTCTACCTGCACTCGCGGCTGCTCGAGCGCTGCGCGAAGCTGAGCGACGAGCTCGGCGCCGGTTCGATGACGGGTCTGCCGATCATCGAGACCAAGGCGAACGACGTCTCGGCGTACATCCCGACCAACGTGATCTCGATCACCGACGGCCAGATCTTCCTCCAGTCCGACCTGTTCAACGCCAACCAGCGCCCCGCGGTCGACGTCGGCATCTCGGTGTCCCGAGTCGGCGGTGACGCTCAGGTCAAGTCGATCAAGAAGGTCTCGGGCACGCTGAAGCTCGAACTGGCGCAGTACCGCTCGCTCGAGGCGTTCGCGATGTTCGCGTCCGACCTCGACGCGGCCAGCCGTCGCCAGCTCGCTCGCGGCGCCCGCCTGACCGAGCTGCTCAAGCAGCCGCAGTACTCGCCGTACCCCGTCGAGGAGCAGGTCGTCTCGATCTGGGCCGGCACCAACGGCAAGCTCGACGAGGTGCCCGTCGAGGACATCCTGCGCTTCGAGCGCGAGTTCCTCGACTACCTCGGCCGCAACACCGACGTGCTGACCGTGCTGCGCGACACCAACGTGCTCGACGACGACACCGTCGCCAAGCTCGAGAGCGGTGTCGACGCGTTCAAGCTCGAGTTCCAGACCGGCGAGGGCAAGCCGCTCGCCTCGGTCGGTCGCGAGGAGTTCGCGGCGATCGCCGAAGAGGACGTCAACCAGGAGAAGATCGTCAAGGGCCGCCGCTGAGGCGGCTGCGACGGTCAGCTGACTCCAGGGATACAGGAGAGACATGGGAGCGCAACTTCGGGTCTACCGGCAGAAGATCAAGTCTGCCCAGACGACGAAGAAGATCACCAAGGCGATGGAGCTCATCGCCGCCTCGCGCATCCAGAAAGCGCAGGCGCGCGTGGCGGCATCCACGCCGTATTCGCGGGCGATCACCCGTGCCGTCTCGGCGGTGGCGACGTACTCCAACGTCGACCACGTGCTGACGACCGAGCCCGAGAAGATCGAGCGCGCGGCCGTCGTGATCCTCACGAGCGACCGCGGCCTGGCCGGTGCATTCAACTCCCAGGTGCTGCGCGAAGCGGAGGAGCTCTCGGAGCTGCTCCGCTCGCAGGGCAAGGAGGTCGTGTACTTCCTCGTCGGGCGCAAGGCGGTCGGGTACTTCCAGTTCCGTCACCGCGCCTGGGAGCGCAACTGGGCCGGCAGCTCGGAGAACCCCGAGTTCGACCTCGCGAAGGACATCTCCGACGCGGTGCTCGAGGCGTTCCTGCGCGATGCGTCGGACGGCGGCGTGGATGAGATCCACCTCGTCTACAACAAGTTCGTCAGCATGATGACCCAGGTCCCCGAGGTCGTGCGTCTGCTGCCGCTCGAGGTCGTCGAGGGCGTCGCCGAACCCGACTCGGTGGTGCAGCCGCTCTACGAGTTCGAGCCCGACGTCGAGACCGTGCTCGACCAGCTCCTGCCGGTGTACATCGAGAGCCGCATCTTCAACGCGCTCCTGCAGTCGGCGGCGGCCAAGCACGCTGCGACGCAGAAGGCGATGAAGTCGGCCAGCGACAACGCCGACAAGCTCATCACCGACTACACGCGCCTCGCGAACAACGCGCGCCAGGCCGAGATCACGCAGCAGATCTCCGAGATCGTGGGCGGCGCCGACGCGCTCGTCGCCGCCAAGTAGCAATCCAGAAAAGAGAAGCAGAATGACTGACACCGCAACCGCGCCGGTCGCCGCCTCGACCGCCGGCGCCGTCGGCCGCATCGCCCGCGTCACCGGCCCCGTGGTCGACATCGAGTTCCCGCACGACTCGATCCCCGAGATCTACAACGCGCTCCAGACCGTGATCACCATCGGCGACCAGAGCACCACGCTGACCCTCGAGGTCGCGCAGCACCTGGGCGACGACGTCGTCCGCGCCATCGCGCTGAAGCCGACCGACGGCCTCGTCCGCGGCCAGGAGGTCTCCGACACGGGGGCGCCGATCTCGGTGCCCGTCGGCGACGTCACCAAGGGCAAGGTGTTCAACGTGATCGGCGAGGTGCTGAACGCCGAGCCCGGTGAGACGATCGAGATCACCGAGCGCTGGCCGATCCACCGCAAGCCGCCGGCCTTCGACCAGCTCGAGTCGAAGACGCAGCTCTTCGAGACCGGCATCAAGGTCATCGACCTGCTCACCCCGTACGTGCAGGGCGGCAAGATCGGCCTCTTCGGCGGTGCGGGTGTCGGCAAGACCGTCCTCATCCAGGAGATGATCCAGCGCGTCGCGCAGGACCACGGCGGTGTGTCGGTGTTCGCCGGTGTCGGCGAGCGCACCCGTGAGGGCAACGACCTGATCCACGAGATGGAGGAGGCGGGCGTCTTCGACAAGACCGCGCTCGTCTTCGGCCAGATGGACGAGCCGCCCGGGACGCGTCTTCGCGTCGCCCTCTCGGCGCTCACCATGGCCGAGTACTTCCGCGACGTGCAGAAGCAGGACGTGCTGCTGTTCATCGACAACATCTTCCGCTTCACGCAGGCGGGCTCCGAGGTGTCGACGCTGCTCGGCCGCATGCCCTCCGCGGTGGGCTACCAGCCGAACCTCGCCGATGAGATGGGCATCCTGCAGGAGCGCATCACCTCGACGCGCGGTCACTCGATCACCTCGCTGCAGGCGATCTACGTGCCGGCCGACGACTACACCGACCCGGCGCCGGCGACCACGTTCGCGCACCTCGACGCGACCACCGAGCTCTCGCGTGAGATCGCGTCGAAGGGTCTGTACCCCGCGGTCGACCCGCTGACCTCGACGTCGCGCATCCTCGACCCGCGCTACCTGGGCGCCGACCACTACCGGGTGGCGACCACGGTCAAGCAGATCCTCCAGAAGAACAAGGAGCTGCAGGAGATCATCGCGATCCTCGGTGTCGACGAGCTCTCCGAGGAAGACAAGATCACGGTGGCCCGCGCCCGCCGGATCCAGCAGTTCCTCTCGCAGAACACCTACATGGCGAAGAAGTTCACGGGTGTCGAGGGTTCGACGGTGCCGCTGAAGGACACCATCGAGTCGTTCGACGCGATCGCCCGCGGCGACTTCGACCACGTCGCCGAGCAGGCGTTCTTCAACGTCGGTGCGATCACCGACGTCGAAGAGAAGTGGGCGCAGATCCAGAAGGAGAACGGCTGAACATGGCCGGTCTCAACGTGAGTGTCGTCTCGGCCGACCAGGAAGTCTGGTCGGGCGAGGCCACCATGGTGGTGGCGCGGACGGTCGAGGGCGAGATCGGAATCCTGCCGGGTCACGAGCCGATGCTCGCGATCCTCGCCGGCGGCGAGGTTCGCGTCACCCTCGCGGGCGGTGAGAAGATCACCGCGGACGCCGAGGACGGCTTCCTCTCGGTCCAGGACGACGTCGTGCAGGTCGTCGCGTCGCGCGCGACGCTGGCCTGAACGGAGCGGACGGATGCCGGGGGAGCAGCCGATCGATCGCCAGTTCGGCGATCTGAGCGTCACCAGACTCATCGTGATGGCCGGGCTCCCGGGCGCGGGCAAATCGACGATCGGAGAGATCGTCGGTGCGCGTCTCGGGGCCGCGGTCGTCTCGGTCGACCCGATCGAGTCGGCGATTCTGACCGCCGGCATCGACGCCGACCAGCCCACCGGCCTCGCGGCCTACCTGGTCGCCGAGACGATGGCCGAGGCGGTGCTGCAGGCTGGAAAATCGGTGATCGTCGACGCGGTCAACGCCGTCGAGGGCGCCCGGTTGCAGTGGCGCGATCTCGCCGACCGCACCGGCGCCGTGCTGCGGGTGGTCGAGGTGGTCTGCACCGATGAAGACCTGCACAAGGAGCGGCTCGCGAAGCGGGTGCGCGACCTGCCGCACCTCGACGAGCTCACCTGGCGGGCGGTCGAGCAGAGCGTCGAGGGCTACGAACGGTGGGTCGGTTCCACGGCGGCGATGCCTCGCGTGACGCTCGACAGCATCGAGCCGCTCGGCGTGAACGTCGACGCGGCCGTGCGGTTCATCACGGGCTCGTAGTGCTGGTGCTGCTGCCGCCCTCCGAGACGAAGCGCGAGGGCGGCGCCGGGGAGCCGCTTCGCGTCGACGCCCTGTCGTTCGGTTCGTTGGGCGCGATCCGAGACCGCCTGGTCGACGACGTGATCGAGCTCGCCGGCGATGCGGATGCCGCGTTCCATGCGCTGCGCCTCGGGCCACGCCAGGCCGCCGAGGTGGAGCGCGACCGGAGGCTGCGCACGTCGCCCACGATGCCGGCGCTGGACCGCTACACCGGCGTGCTGTACGACGCACTCGATGCCGCCACGCTCGATGCGCAGGCCCGCGCCTACGCCCACCGGCACGTGGCGATCCATTCGGCGCTGTTCGGACTCGTCGGCGCGCTGGACCCGGTGCCCGCCTACCGGCTGTCGCACGATTCCCGGATTCCCGGCGTTCGGCTGAAGGCGCTCTGGCGTGAGGCCATCGCGCGGGAACTGGACGCCCGCACCGGACTCATCGTCGATCTGCGCAGCGAGGGCTATGCCGAGCTCGGCCCGGTGCCCGATCGCGACGACGCGGTGTTCGTGCGGGTGGTCTCGGTCGACGAGAACGGGCGCCGCAGAGCGCTCAATCATTTCAACAAACGGGCGAAGGGTCTCTTCGTGCGAGCGCTGCTGCTGGCCCGGCCGGACGGGCTCACCACCCTGCCCGATCTCATCGACTGGGCGGCCTCACACGGATTCGTGCTCACTGCTGCGGCCGCCGATCGGCCGGGTGAGCTCGAACTCGTCGCCTGAGCCCGCTCAGCCCGTCGGCGCGTCGCCTCTGCCGGCCCGCCAGCACCCTTCGAGGTGGTCGTCGACCATGCCGCACGCCTGCATGAGCGCGTACATCGTGGTGGGCCCGACGAAGCGGTACCCGCGGCGGCGCAGCTCGCGGCTGAGCGCGGTGGACTCGGGGGTGGTCGCCGGCACCTCTGCGAACGACGTCGGACGCTCGTCGCGGGGTTCGGGAGCGAACGACCACAGCAGTCGGTCGAGCGGGGGATCGAGTTCGCGGGTGACCCGGGCGTTGCCGATCGCGGCCTCGATCTTGCCGCGGTGCCGGATGATGCGGGCGTCGCCCAGCAGCCGCTCGACGTCGGCGTGGTCCATCGCGGCGACCCTGTCGGGGTCGAAGCCGTGGAAGACCTCGCGGAACGCGGTCCGTCGACGCAGGATGGTGATCCAGCTGAGGCCCGCTTGGAACCCCTCGAGGCACAGCTTCTCGAACAGGCGCACCGGATCGTGCTGGGGCACGCCCCACTCCTCGTCGTGGTACCGCAGGTACTCGGGATCGCGCGCGCCCCACGCGCATCGCGCGCGGCCGTCTTCGCCGACGACGAGGTCGGGTCGGGGGACGACGCTCACGCGGCGAACCCGATGCGCTCGTGGCCGAGCAGCCACACCTTGGTCGGCACGCCCTCGCCGCCCGAGTACCCGGTGATGCGCCCGTCGGACGCGAGCACCCGGTGGCAGCCGATGATGATCGGCACGGGGTTGGCGCCCACGGCGCCGCCGATGGCGCGCGCGGCGCCCGGTCGGCCGACGGCATCGGCGAGGGCGCCGTACGAGATCGCCTCGCCCCAGCCGAGGCGGGCGAGCTGCTGCCACACCGCCTGCTGGAACGGCGTGCCGCCGGGACGCACCGGCAGATCGAACTCGGTGCGCTCGCCCGAGAAGTACTCGGCCAACTGGATGCGTGCGGCGTCGAGGACCGCATTCGTGCGTTCGGGCAGGTCGTCGTGGGGGAGCGCACCGTTGCGCTCGATGCTGAGGGCGGTGATCGCGGACTCGTCGGCGACGAGCTCGAGCCGCCCGATGGGGCTGTCGATACGGGTGAGGAACACGTCGGTCATGCTGCGAGGCTACCCGTGGCCGCCGACACGCACCGGCGGGAATCGGACATCGGGGCGAGTGCTCGCCGAGACGGGGCCTGGGGAGGAGGGGACGGTCTCCTCCTCCCCAATCACGGCAGCGCGCGGGGTGTCCACATCCGGTGCCGCCCGGCACGCCGAAGGCGGCGGCGGTCGCGGCACCCTGTCGGCATGACCGAGATCATCCGCGCCGGATCGGCGCACGAATTCCTCGCCCTCGTTCCTGCGATCGCCGGGTACCGGCCCGAGCGCTCGCTGGTCTGCGTGGCGTTCCGGGGCAACCGCACCGCGGGCCTGCTGCGGCTCGACCTGCCCACGCGCATCGCCGACCACGACTCCGTCGCCGGGCAGGTGATCGGCACGCTGTGCCGCATGCCCGGGGTCGATGCGCTGGTACCCGTCGTCTACACGTCGAGCGGCTACGCCTCGACGAGGGCGCGCCGCGAGCAGCGGCTGCTCGATCGCATTCTGCGCGACGCCGAGGACGCGGGCTTCGAGGTGCGCGATGCGCTGCGCGTGGCCCGCGACGGGTGGGGCTCCGTCCTCGACTCCGAGACGCCCGAGTCGGGGCATCCGCTCGCGCTCATCGAGCCCGCCGGGCGGGCGCGGGGCGCGACCGCTGCGCGGATCGCGGACGGCGCTGTGCTGCCGAGGTCCGACGCTCGGTATCGGCGTGCGGTGGGGGAGGCGATCGACACGTTCGCCGAGCTCGGCCGCCGCGATGCGTTCGGGCGGCACGGCACCGGGCGCCGGCTCGAAGCCGCGCTCGACGCCCTCGGCGAGTCCGCCGATCCGGTGGTGCTGGTCGAGCAGCTCGCGCGGGTGCGGCTCGAGGCCGACGGCGAGCCGCCCGAGGCGCTGCTGATCGGTTGGCTGGTGCACCTCGCCGAGGTGCCGAGGTACCGCGACGCCATGATGCTGCAGTTCGCATTCGGCGCGCTCGCCGGCGAGGCCGCGTTCGAGTTCGGGCTCGACGGCCTCGACGCCGAGCCGCGGGGGCGGTACGACGACGACGTCGACGAGCAGGCCGAGGGCGCCTCCGGCCCCGACCGCTCGTCGCCGCTCGGCGACCCGATGCCCGCCCGGCTGCTGCTCGGGCTCAGCACGGTGCGTCCCGACGTCGATCGCGTCGAACGCGCGCTCGCGGTGCTGCGCCTGGCGCTCGCGCATGTCGAACCGGCCAGGCGCGCCGGGCTCGCGTGCATGGCGGCCTGGCTGTCGTGGGCGCTGGGCCGGGGGTCGGCGGCAGCGGTGTTCCTGGACCTGGCCGACCGAGGAGATCCGGGATGCACCATGGCGGGGCTGTTGCGCACCTTCTTCGGCACGGGCGCCCTTCCGGAGTGGGCCTTCCACGACGAGCTCGACCCGCGCGACGCGTCGCGGCATGACCGGTCCGCTGCGGGCGCCGCGGTGCCGGACACGACCGCCGACGGGCCGACCGCCGACGGGCCGACCGCCGACGGGCCGGGTGCGCCCGATGTCGGCGCTCGGGGGCTCAGTGCCCGGTGAGCGGGCCGATGGCGCGCGCGATGAGCGACGGGCGGCCGGTGAGGCGCTCCTCGCGGTCGGCGAGCCCCGTGCCGAGGATGCCGAGGTTCGCGCCGACCCAGCGCAGGGGCTCGGGTTCCCACAGCGGAGAGCGGTGCTGCACCCACGGAAGGGCGGTCAGCTCCGAGGTGCGGCCGAGGACGAGATCGGCGAGGGTGCGTCCGGCGAGGTTCGTGGTCGAGAGGCCGTCGCCGACGTAGCCGCCTGCGAAGCCGACGCCGGTGCGCGGGTTGTAGCTCACGGTCGGGTGCCAGTCGCGGGCGATGCCGAGCGGGCCGCCCCAGCGGTGCGTGATGCGGGCATCGCCCACCGCCGGGAACAGGTCGCGGAGCGTCGACGCGAGGTGGGCGAACACCCGGTCGTCCTGCTCGAATCGGGGGTCGACGGCGCTCGCCCAGTGGTAGCGGGCGCCGCGGCCGCCGAACGCGATGCGGTCGTCGGCGGTGCGCTGCCCGTAGACGAGCAGATGCCGGTAGTCGCTGAACGTCTCGCCGTGTGTCAGGCCGATCCGGTTCCAGACCTCGGGCGGGAGCGGTTCGGTGGCGATCATCAGCGAGAAGATCGGCAGGATGCGACGCCGCGCCCTCGGCAGACGCGGACTGTAGCCCTCGGTGGCGACGAGCACGTGCCGGGCCGACACCGTCCCGGTCGCGCCGCTGCCGTCGAGCGCGCGGAACCGCACCCGCCCGGCCGACCAGTCGAGCACCTCGGTGCGTTCGAAGATCGCCACGCCGAGACGCTCGACCGCTCGGGCGAGGCCGCGCACCAGTTTCGCCGGATGCACCCGGGCGCACGCGGGATCGTAGACCGCGGCAGGGGTGCGGTCGTCCGCCCCGCTCACGTCGAACCGCTCGGCGACCCGCCGTTCGTCCCAGTACTCGAGGCGATCGACGCCGTAGCGGGCCGACTCCTCGACCTCGGCCCGTGCGGCGCTGCGCTGCGCGTCGCTGCGCGCGAAGACGACGGTGCCGCCGCGCACGAAGTCGCAGTCGATCCCCTCGGCGGCGGTGATGCGGCCGACCTCGTCGACGGTGTCGATCATCGCGCGGCGCATCGCGATCGCCGCCTCGCGGCCGTGCGTGCGCTCCAGCGATGCGGTCGAGCGAGGGAACAGGGCCGAACACCAGCCGCCGTTGCGTCCCGATGCGCCGAATCCGGCGATCTCTCGCTCGAGCACGGCCACCCGCAGGGTCGGGTCGGCCCGCATCAGCGAGTACGCGGTCCACAGGGCGGTCAGTCCGCCGCCGATCAGGCACACGTCGAACCAGGCGTTCGCGGTGAGCGCGGTACGGGGCCGCAGCGGGTCCGCCCCGGATTCCGCCAGCGAATCGAGCCAGAAGCTCGCCCGCCGTGCGGCGTCGGACGTGGCCTGGCCGCGGGCCGCGCGCCGCGTCAGAGCCGGCTCCACGCCTCGGTGAGGACGCCGCGCAGGATCTGCTCGATCTCGGTGAACTCGGCCGGGCCGATCGTCAGCGGCGGTGCCAGCTGGATCACGGGGTCGCCGCGGTCGTCGGCACGGCAGTACAAGCCGGCGTCGAACAGCGCCTTCGACAGGAATCCGCGCAGCAGGCGCTCGGACTCGTCGTCGTCGAAGGTCTCGCGGGTCGCCTTGTCCTTCACGAGCTCGATGCCGAAGAAGTACCCGTCGCCGCGCACATCGCCGACGATCGGCAGGTCGAGCAGCTTCTCGAGCTCGGCGCGGAACAGCGGGGAGTGCTCGCGCACTCGCTCGTTCAGCCCCTCCTCGTCGAAGATCGCGAGGTTCTCCAGCGCGACCGCCGCCGAGACCGGGTGCCCGCCGAAGGTGTACCCGTGGGAGAACGACGTGTTGCCGTGCGCGAAGGGCTCGTAGAGGCGATCCGAGACGATGGTCGCCCCGATCGGCGAGTAGCCGCTCGTCATCGCCTTCGCGCAGGTGATCATGTCGGGCACGTACCCGTACGCGTCGCACGCGAACGTGCGGCCGAGCCGCCCGAACGCGCAGATCACCTCGTCGCTGACCAGCAGCACGTCGTGCCGGTCGCAGATCTCGCGCACGCGCTGGAAGTACCCGGGCGGGGGCGGGAAGCATCCGCCCGAGTTCTGCACCGGCTCGAGGAAGACCGCAGCCACCGTCTCGGGGCCTTCGAACAGGATCATCTCCTCGATGCGGTCGGCCGCCCAGCGGCCGAACGCCTCGAGGTCGTCGGCGGGCGCGCCCATCTCGGCGGCGCGGTAGAAGTTCGTGTTCGGCACCCGGAACCCGCCGGGCGTCACCGGCTCGAACATCTCCTTCATCGCCGGGATGCCCGTGATCGCGAGGGCGCCCTGCGGCGTGCCGTGGTACGCGACCGACCGCGAGATGACCTTGTGCTTGGTGGGCCGGCCCTGCAGCTTCCAGTAGTACTTCGCGAGCTTGAACGCCGTCTCGACCGCTTCACCGCCGCCCGTCGAGAAGAACACGTGGTTCAGGTCGCCGGGCGCCTCCTCGGCGAGCCGATCGGCGAGCATGATCGCCGCGGGGTGCGCGTACGACCAGATCGGGAAGAACGCGAGCTCGGAGGCCTGCTTCGCGGCCGCTTCGGCGAGCCGGCGACGACCGTGCCCGGCGTTCACCACGAACAGGCCGGCGAGCCCGTCGATGTAGCGCCGGCCCTCGATGTCCCAGATGTGGTGCCCTTCGCCCTTGACGATGACGGGCACGCCCTGCTCCATCGTCGACTGGCGCGAGAAGTGCATCCAGAGATGGTCTTTGGCCTGCTGCTGGAGCAGCGCGGCGTCGAGGCGGGCCTCGGTGCTGACATCGGTCATGATTCTCGGTTCCTCACGGTTCCCCAGTTGTAGAACTGCTTCTGCAGCATCAGGTAGACGAACGACTCGGTCGACTGCACGCCCGGGATCGAGCGGATGCGCTCGTTCAGCAGCGCGATCAGCTGCGCGTCGTCCTCGCAGACCACCTCGGCGAGCACGTCGAAGCTGCCGGCGGTCAGCACCACGTAGTCGATCTCGGGGATCTCGGCCAGCCGTGCGGCCACCTCGCGGGTGTCGCCCGAGGCGCGCACGCCGATCATCGCCTGCCGGGTGAAGCCCAGCTGCATCGGGTCGGTGACCGCGACGATCTGCATCACGCCCGACTCGGTGAGCTTCTGCACGCGCTGGCGGACCGCGGCCTCGCTCAACCCCACGGCCTTGCCGATGTCGGCGTAGGAACGCCGACCGTCGACCTGGAGCTGCTCGATGATCGCCTTGGACACCTCGTCGAGCTGCACCGGGCGCGCGGGCGATCGGCCGGTGTTGGTCATGCGTCGATTGTGGCAGTTCCGGATGCCTCGGGCAAGTGATTCCGTAGATGAACGGGTTTCCTGCGACGGAATCCATCGTGAACGGCGTCAACGGCGGAGCATCCGATCGGCCCGACCCGACCTACCGGACGCGTCCGCTCCGTGCGCGCCCCGGCACGGCCCCGCCGGCGGTGACCGAGGCTCGCCGAGCGGTGGCAGACTGGCGGGATGGTCGACGGTCGGATCCGGGTCGCGCGCGAGCGCGGGCGCCCCGAATGGGAGGTGATCGCGGGGGTCAGGTTCGTCGTGGCGCTCGAGGCGCCCGCGCAGCCGGCCGCGGTCCGGGCGTTCATCCTCGCCGCCGGTGATCGCGACGCCACCCTCGAACAGCTCATCGCGGCCACGCCGCTGGCGGGCGAGGCGGGTGAGGGATTCGTGCTCGCGTGGTGGCCGCCCGGGACGGATCCGCTGCCCGACGTGACCGTCGTGGCGCGCGGGGCGGCCGTGGTCGACCTCGCCTCCCCGGGCGGATCCCGGCGGTTCGAGGCGCGCGAGGTCCGCCCGTGGCATCTCGCCGAGTTCGGCGACGTCGAACGGATCCGCATCAGCGGTCGCGGCGCTCCGCTCGACGGCGACGCATCGGGCGAACTCCTCGGCGACGACGGTCGCGCCGCCGGGGTCACCACGGTCGAGTGGCGGGCCTCGCAGCACGCCCTCGAGGCCGCGCGGGCGCACGCGTGGGCCTCGCCCGAGGATGCGGCCGACACCAGCCTGCTCGCGCACGCCGCGCCGGGAACGACCGACCCGACCGACCCGGTCGAGGCGATCGAGGCGCGCACCGAACCCGTCGCGCGATTCCGGATCGGGCAGGGCCCGCCCCGGGACATCCGCTCCCGCATCGTGCTCGGCCGTCGCCCCGCCGCGCCGCGCCTGCCCGGCGACCCCGTCGAACTGGTGCGCGTGGAGGACGACCGGCGCGTGGTCTCGGCATCGCACCTCGAACTGCGCGCCGAGGGCGGGCGGGTCGTGGCGACCGATCTTCGCTCCACGAACGGCACGATCGTCGAGTCGACCGCGCGCAGCCACCGGATGCGGGCCGGAGAGTCGATCGTGGTGCGACCGGGCACCCGGCTTCGGCTCGGAGGGGATACCATCGTCGAGATCCTCCCTCCCCGGATCGACCGTCCCAGCGGTCTCGACAGACAGGCCCCCGCGTGACCCAGATCGGCAACGCCAACACGCGTCATCGAATGACGCTGCCGGGTGGTGCGACGGTCACGCTCTCGTGGGCGGCCGAGACGCACGTGGGCCACCGCCGGGTCGTGAACGAGGACAGCTTCGTCGCGCAGGCGCCGGTGTTCGCGGTCGCCGACGGGATGGGCGGGCATGCGGCCGGCGACTTCGCGAGCGCCGCGGTCGTCACCCGCCTCGCCGAGCACGGCGGGCAGACCGTCATCGGCACGCCGGAGGTCGATCACGCGCTGCGCCTCGCGGTGCAGGACATGGGCCGCAGCACCGGGGTGACCGACGAGGGCAGCGGCACGACGGTCACCGGCGTCGGGCTGACCGAGATCTCCGGCGAACCCGCGTGGATCGTCTTCAACATCGGCGACTCGCGGGTGTACCGGCTCATCGGGGGCGTGCTCGAGCAGCTCACCGTCGACCACTCGATCGTGCAGGAGCTCGTCGACGCCGGCCAGATCACCCGCGACGAAGCCGACACGCACCCGCACTCGAACGTGATCACGCGCGCGGTCGGGTTCCACGAGACCCCGCTGCCCGACTACCGGGCCATCGCCGTCGAGGCGGGCATGCGGCTGCTGATCTGCTCCGACGGGCTCACGAAGGAGCTGACGTCGTACGGCATCCGGCACTTCCTGATGGCCAGCCGCCGGCCCGAGCGCTCGGCGCGCGACCTGCTCGACGCGGCGCTCGGCAACGGCGGGCGCGACAATGTGACGGTCGTCGTCGTCGACGTGGTCGCGGTCGACCGCGACTGAGCGGGGGAGCACGCCCGCCCCGGAACCGCGATGAAACCGAGACCGGGGCTCGCAGGCGGCGTACCTACAATGGGGCGTACCGGGCCGAGGCCGGCCCCGCACGCCGTGACCCCCGGGCCCGCTGGAGTGCGTGGGAGGATCGTGAACAGGCGACTGCCGTCGACGCCGCCCACCCTGCCGGGGTTCGTCTTCGTGCGCGCGCTCGGATCGGGCGGGTTCGCCGACGTGTTCTGCTACGAGCAGGACATGCCCCGTCGGGTGGTCGCGGTGAAGGTGCTGCTCGCCGAGCTGGTCAACGACGAGGTGCGACGGATGTTCCGTGCCGAGGCCGACCTCATGGCGCAGCTGTCGAGTCATCCGTCGATCCTCACCGTCTACCAGGCCGGCGTCGCCGCCGACGGCCGGCCCTACCTCGTCATGGAGTACTGCTCGTCGACCCTCGCCGAGCGATATCGATCGGCGCCGCTGCCGATCAGCGAGGTGCTGGCCATCGGCGTCCGCATCTCGAGCGCCGTCGAGGCCGCGCACCGGCAGGGCGTGCTGCACCGCGACATCAAGCCGTCGAACATCCTCACCACCGCCTACGGGCACCCGGTGCTGGGCGACTTCGGCATCGCCGCCAGCGTGGTCGAGGGCGAGCACGGCGCGGCCGGGGTCTCGATCCCGTGGTCGGCACCCGAGGTGCTCGCCGACGATCGCGCCTCGGTGGCGAGCGAGGTCTGGTCGCTCGGCGCGACGGTGTACTCGCTGCTCGCGGGCCGGAGCCCGTTCGAGGTGCCGGGCGGGGCGAACGGGTCGGCGGCGCTCATCGCCCGCATCGAGAAGGCGCGGCTCAACCCGACGGGTCGCGCCGACGTGCCCGAACGGCTCGAGCAGGTGCTCGCCCGCGCGATGAGCCGCCGACCCGCGGAGCGCCAGGCCAGCGCGCTCGAGCTGCTCCGCGACCTGCAGGCGGTGGAGGAGGAGCTGGGGCTCTCGCAGACGCCGGGCGACCTCGAGGTGCAGGAGTGGGCGTCCGCTCCGCTCGCCGACCCCGTCGATCCCGTCGACCGGACCCGGCTGGCGCCCGCAGCCGAGCCCGGCGAGGCCGGGGGGCGGCGCGCCGAGTCGCGCGGGGCGCGGCGCTGGGTCTCCGACGGACCGGCGGACGCGTCGATCGGCGTGCCCGCCCCGCCGTCCCGCCGCCGGCTCGGCTGGGGGGTCGCCGCGGCCCTGGCGATGCTCGTCGGGGTGATCGCCGCCGGGGCCGGGTTCTGGCTCGCGCTCGGCAGCGACGACCCGATCCCCGTGGTCGCCGACCTGCGCGCCGACGTCGACGGCACGATCGTCACGTTCGCCTGGGACGACCCCGGCATCGACGAACGCGAGGCGTTCCTCGTGCGCGTCGAAGGACAGGACACCCCCGCCCGGCGCGAGACCGCCCTCGACGTCCCCGCCCGCGCCGGCGAGCGGCTCTGCGCGACGGTGCGGGTCACGCGCGACGGGCGCAGCGGGGCGCCGAGCGCCGAGCGCTGCGTCGAGGTCGAGGAGTCGGGCGGATGAGATCGCCCCGGATGCTCCGCGGCCGCCGTTCCGCCGTGCTCACCGCGACGGCCGTGCTCGTGGTGGTCGGCGCGGTCAGCGGCGCCGCGGTGGCGTCGTCCGGCTATCGCGAGCAGGAGGTCGATCTCGGCGACGCGAGCGTCTGGGTCGTCAATGACGAACTCGGCGCGGTGGGGCGCGCCGGGACGGCGGTGGGCGAACTGGTCTCGCTCGTCGACGCCGGCGGCGATGACTCCGAGATCGTCCAGCGCGGTGCCACGGTGCTCGTGGTGGATCGGGAGAAGTCGGGCGTGGGCGTACTGGACCCGGCCAACGCGGCCATCGTCACCACGGTGCCGCTGCCGCCCGGGCAGGCGGAGGTGAGCCTGGCGGCCGGCCGGGTGGTGGTGGTCAGCGGCGGCGCGGTCTGGTGGACCTCGATCGCCGGGTTCGCCGACTTCGATGCCGACACCGATCCGATGCTCTCGTTCGGCGCCGACGCGCAGATCAGCGTGGACGAGGCGGGCGGGCTGTTCGCGTACACGCCCTCCACCGGGCAGGTGGTCCGGGTCGACGTCACCGCGGGTGCGACGGTGACCGACACCTGGCAGCTCGACCCCGTGGACGGCACGCCCGACGTGCAGATCAGCTCGATCGCCGACCGGTGGGTCGTCCTCGACCGGTCGGCGTCGGTCCTGCGCACCGCCGACGGGGCCGTCGACCTGGCCGAGACCGTTCGGCCGGGCGACGGGGCGGTGCTGCAACTGCCGTCGACCGTCGGCGACGCGGTCGCGGTGGCCACGCGCGAGCACCTGGTCGCCGTGCCCCTCGACGGGCAGGCCGTGCGGACGCTCGTCGCCGACCGGTCCGGGACGCCGGCGCGCCCGATCCGGCACGACGGATGCCTCCACGCGGCGTGGGCCGGCGGATCCGCCTGGCGATCGTGCGGCGACGGCGCGGTCGATCTGCCCGGCGGCGTCGAATCGGGTGCGCAGCTTTCGTTCCGCACGAACGGCCGGGCCCTCGTGTTGAACGACGCGCACTCCGGACGCAGCTGGGCCGCGGCATCCGACTACGAGCTGATCGACAACTGGGACGAGCTCGCCGACGCCATCCGCGACGACACCACGATCGAGCAGAACGATCCCGACGTGGACCCCACCGTCGAGAAGGAGCAGCAGCCGCCGAAGGCCGAGCCCGACCGATTCGGCGCCCGGCCCGGCCGGGCGACCCTGCTGCCGGTGCTGCTCAACGACCAGGACGCGAACGCGGATGTGCTGGTGATCGACGCGATCCAGGGGGTGCTGCCCGAGGGGGCGACCGTGGTGCCGGTGCAGTCGCGTCAGCTCCTGCAGCTGCAGCTCGGCGAGGCCGTGCGCGGGGAGTTCGCCTTCGGGTACACGATCAGCGACGGGCGCGGGGCGACCGCCTCGGCCGAGGTGACCATCACCGTGCGCGGCCCCGACGAGAACGGGCCGCCCGTGCAGGTGCGTCGCGCCGACGCCGTCGTGCAGGCCGGCGGTCGCCTGAGCCAGGCGGTCCTCGGCGAATGGATGGACCCCGACGGCGATCCGATCTACCTGCGCGAGGCGACGACGGACGCGCCCGACCGGGTCTCCTCGACCCCCGAGGGCGCGGTCGTGTTCGACGCGGACGGCGGTGCGGCGGGCTCGAAGCGCGTCGGCCTGGTCGTCTCCGACGGACGCGACGAGGGGGTGGGCGAGCTGCGCGTCGACGTGCGGGACGCGGGCGACGTCCTGCTCGTCGCCGACCCGTTCGTGGCGCTCGCGACGGCCGGCGAGGAGATCGTGCTCGAGCCGCTGCGGCACGTGCGGGGCGGGTC
The DNA here is from genome assembly GCF_022811705.1 of Agromyces larvae. Classification (NCBI taxonomy): domain Bacteria; kingdom Bacillati; phylum Actinomycetota; class Actinomycetes; order Micrococcales; family Microbacteriaceae; genus Agromyces; species Agromyces larvae. The sequence continues at coordinate 486,318 of NZ_CP094528.1, forward strand.
GGGGCATCCGCAGCTGACCGCGGTGCCCGCCAGGCCCGACGCGCGGGTCCTCGCCGACTTCGACGGCGGCACCGTGCGGTTCTCCAGCGCGACCGCGGGCACCCACTACCTCGAGTACACCGTCGTCGACGGCGATCGCACCGCGACCGGGGTCATCCGAGTCGAGGTCTCGCCGCCGCCCGAACGCGACACCACGCCGATCACGGTGCCGCACACGGCGTTCCTGCAGACCGGGCGGGCCGGCGAGGTCGACGTGCTCGCGACCGACATCGATCCGACCGGCGGCGTGCTCGTGCTCACCACGCTGACCGCGACCGCCGAGGATCAGGGCGTGCGCGTCGAGATCGTCGACCACCGGATCCTGCGCGTCACCCTGCTGCGTCCCCTCGAAACCGGGTCGGCCGAGCTGCGCTATCGCGTGAGCAACGGCCTCGCCGACGCCGAGGGGCGGGTGGCGCTGCTCGAGGTGCCGCCGCCGCGGGTGCCCGAGCCGCCGGTCGCCGACGACGACCGGGTGTCGGCGCGGGTGGGCGACGTGGTCGACATCGACGTGCTCGCGAACGACGAGCATCCCGACGGCGAGACGCTCACCCTCGACCCCGAGCTCGTCGTGGAGCCCGACGCCGGGCTGCTGTTCGTCTCGGGCGACCGGCTGCGCTACTTCGCCCCCGGCGAGCCCGGGCAGTACCGCGCGTCGTACAAGGTGAGCGGCCCCGACGGCCAGTTCGCGACCGCCTGGGTCGATCTGACCGTGCGAGTCGCCGATCCCGACACGAACACGAAGCCCGTGCCGCGCGAGGTCACCGCCCGCGCGTTCGCCGGCGAGACCGTTCGGATCCCCATCCCGCTGTCCGGCGTGGATCCCGACGGCGACTCGGTGGAGCTGCTCGGCCAGGTCTCGAACCCCGAGCGCGGCACGGTCGTCGAGCGCGGCGCCGGATGGCTCGACTACCGCGCCGGCGAATACTCCTCCGGCACCGACGTGTTCAGGTACGCGGTCGTCGACGCGCTCGGCGGACGCGCCGAAGGGCAGGTGCGGGTCGGCATCGCCGAACGACCCAGCGTTCCCGACCGGCCGGTCGCCGTCGAGGACTCCGTGCTCGTGCGGCCCGGACGCACGGTCGCCGTCCGGGTCCTCGCGAACGATTCCGATCCGGGCGGCTCGCCGCTGGTGCTCACCGGCGTCTCCGCACTGGATCCCGACACCACGGCGCGGCTCGACGGCGAGAGCCTGGTCGTGCGGCTTCCCGATCGCGAGGGGGTGTTCGGGTTCGAGTACTCGCTGCGCAACGCGAACTGGTCGACCGCGTCGGGCCATCTCACCGTGGAGACCCGGGAGGACGCGGCGCCCGCCAGGCCCGAGGCATCCGATGTCGTGCTCACCCTGAACGACATCGTCGACCGCGACGAGGTCGATGTCGACGTGAAGGAGCAGGTGTTCCTCGCGGACGCCTCCCTCGCGCGGATGCCGGTGCGCCTGGTGCCCGGCTACGACGACGCCGCCGAGGTGCTGCCCGACGGGCGGGTCCGGGTGCAGGTGGGCGATCAGCGGCAGATCATCCCGTACGAGGTCGTGCACCCCGACGACCCGTCGATCGGCGCATACGCGTTCATCTGGGTGCCCGGCTGCGACGACGCCATCCCGCAGCTGCGCACGGACGCACCCGAGGTGCGCGTCCAGAGCGGCGAGGAGGTGCGGATCGAGCTCGCCGACCACGTGATCGCCGCGTCCGGCCGGCCGGTGCAGGTCGCCGACCGGGCCGGGGTCCGCGCGGTGCACGGCGACGGGACCGACCTCGTGGTCGACGCGGACACCCTGCGCTACCGATCCGAGGAGGGGTACTTCGGGCCGGCGTCGATCTCGCTGACGGTGACCGACGGCGACGGCCCCGACGACCCGACGGCCCGGACCGGGACGATCGTGATCCCGATCGTCGTCGAACCCGTCGAGGGGCAGCCGCCGTCGTTCGTCGGGCAGGTGCTCGACCTCGAGCCCGGCCAGCCGAAGACCATCGACCTGGTGCGGCTCACCACGCATCCGTACGCCCGCACGGGGGAGGGGCTGTCGTACCGCGTGATCGACGCCTCCGAGGATTTCTCGGTGTCGCTCTCGGGGAGCCGACTGGTGATCCAGGCCGCGTCGCAGGCCGCCACCGGCACGTCGGGCCGGGTCACGATCGGCGTCTCGGCCGGCCAGGTGGCCGGAACGCCGGGCGTGATCGAACTGCACGTGGTGCCGTCCACGCGCCCGCTCGCGCGTCCCGCCGACGACGTGGCCGTCGTGGTGCGCGGCGCGACCACCCAGGTGGACGTCCTGGCCAACGACCAGCCGGGCAACCCGTTCCCGCGCGAACCGCTGCGCGTGGTCGGGCTGAGCGGCCTCGACGCGACCAACCTGCCGCGCGGCGTGCACGTGCAGCCGAGCGACGACCGGGCCACGCTCACCGTACGGGTGGACGGCGACGCCGCCCCCGGGGACACCACGATCGGATACGTCGTCGAGGATGCCACGGGCGACCCCGCCCGTCGCGCCTGGGCGAACGTGCGCATCTCGGTCCAGGATCGCCCCGCGCCCGTCGCCGACCTGCGGATGACCGGATTCGGCGACCGCCGCATCGACCTCGCGTTCGCGGCCGGCGTGGCGAACAACTCGCCGATCACCGGCTACCGGGTCGACCTGATCGACGTCGACACCCGCGAGCGCATCGGCGGATCGCTCTGCGAGGCGACCACCTGTTCGGCCGCGACCGCGGGCAACGGCGCCGCGAACGCGGTGATCGTGCGGGTGACGGCCCGAAACGCGATCGGCGACTCCGCACCGGTCGAGCTCGGCGGAGCGGTCTGGTCGGACGTCGTGCCGGCGGCGCCGACCGGGCTCGTCGCCCAGCCGCGCGACGGGCGGCTGCTCATCGCGTGGTCGCCCGTCGCGGTGCGCGGCGGCAGCGCGGTCAGGTCGTACGTGGTCACCGTCGCCGGGGTTCCCGTCGAGGTCGCCGCGACGGCCGCGTGCACGGCGTCGGCATGCTCGATCGAGTCGCAGGCGCTCGCGAACGGGAGCGTGGTGCCGTTCGCGGTGAGCGCACGCAACGACGCGTACCCGGCGCTCGCGCAGTGGAGCGAGGCGAGCGGCGTCGGCACCCCGTTCGGGCGGCCGGTGGCCGCCGCCGCGAGCGCGGTCGCCGACGATGCGAGCGGCACGGTGACGGTGTCGTGGCCGGGCTTCGAGGGCAACGGCGATCCGGTGCTCGGCTACTTCGTGCAGCGCCTCGTCTCGCCCGACGCGGTGCCGACGGGCGCCCAGACCTGCTCGGTCACGGCGCCGGCTCCGGGCACGGTGGTGCGGCCGACGAACGGAGGCGCGGTCGCCGAGACGATCGAGACCGACGGCGCCACGCGCAGCGTCGCGTTCAGCGGTGCGGTCGGCGCACCGGGTCGGTACGGCTTCGTGGTGTGGGGCTGGAACCGGGCGGGGTGCGTGCGCGGCGACGTGGTGCAGGCGACCGTCCGCCCGGCGCCCGGCCCGGTCGGCGAGGTGTCGAGCCGGATGGACTGGCTCGCCGTGAACGACACCTGGGACCGCCGCATCGACTCGGTGCAGGCCGGCGGCTCGCTGCTCGAGATCGTCGCGGTCGACGATCGCGGCGTGCAGATCGGCGCGCCCCGGTCGTTCGCCGGCTCGGGCTGGCTGCGCGAACTCCTGCAGCGGCCGTTCGGCGAGACCGCCCGCTTCCAGGTGCGCGCCTGCACGGTGTGGGGCAGCTGCGGACCCTGGTCGGATCCGCTGCCGACGGGGTCGTCGCCCTCGCTCACGTTCGCCCTCCCCGGCCTCACCGTGTCGGGCGACGGCCCGAGGGGCGGGGTCGTGTGGCGCTGGTCGGGCGACCCCGGCAACTCGGGACTGCCGGCCGCGTACCGGTGCGGCGCCGAGGGCGACGACGTCGGTCGGCCGGCGCAGGGCCCGGTATCGTGCCGGATCGACGGCGCGCGTGCGAACGACCGGGTCTGGTTGGATGTCGAAGTGGCCGGCGTGACGGCGCGCAAGTGGAACCGGTGAGGAGCCGCTCGATGACGATGACCCCCGATGAGGCTGCAGCGTTCGCCGCCGATCTCGACCGGCTCGTGGGCGCGGTCGAGGACGTGCTGCTCGGCAAGAACCGCATCGTGCGGCTCGCGTTCATCGCGCTGCTGAGCGAGGGGCACCTGCTGCTGGAGGATGTGCCGGGCACCGGCAAGACGTCGCTCGCGCGGGCCATGGCCCAGTCCGTGGCGGGCACGAGCAACCGCGTGCAGTTCACGCCCGACCTGCTGCCGGGCGACATCACGGGCGTCACCGTGTACGACCAGCGCACCGGTCGATTCGACTTCCACCCCGGCCCGGTCTTCGCGAACATCGTGCTCGCCGACGAGATCAACCGGGCCAGCCCGAAGACGCAGTCGGCCCTGCTCGAGGTGATGGAGGAGGGACAGGTCACCGTCGACGGCCAGACGCATGCGGTGGGGCATCCGTTCATGGTCATCGCGACCCAGAACCCGATCGAGCAGGCCGGCACCTACCGGCTGCCCGAGGCCCAGCTCGACCGGTTCCTGATGCGCTCGTCGATCGGCTACCCCGACCACGCGTCGACCATCCGCATCCTCGAGGGAGCCGACCAGCGCGCCCACGCCCACATCGTCGAGCCGCAGCTCGACGCCGAGCACGTCGTGGACATGGCCGCCGCCGCACGCACGGTGTTCGTCGACCCGACGATCCACGACTACGTGTCCCGGCTGGTCGAGGGCACGCGCTCCGCGCGCGAGGTGCGGCTCGGCGTCAGCGTGCGCGGCGCGCTGGCGCTGATCCGCGCGGCGAAGACGCATGCGGCCTCCCGGGGGCGTCACTACGTGGTGCCCGACGACGTCAAGGCGCTCGCCGAGCCCGTGCTCGCGCACCGGCTCATCCTCGATCCCGAGGCCGAGTTCGACGGGGTGACGACCTCGAACGTGGTGGCCCAGGTGCTCATCGAGACGGCGCCGCCATCCACGAGGCAGGCGATGTGAGCCACGCCCCGACCCCGGCCGGCCCGCGCGATCGGGCGCGCGAGGGCGCGCTCGCGGCGGGCATCGCGGCCGCGGTCGGGGGCGGACGGCGCCTGACGGCCGGCGCGGTGCGCGGTGGGCGGTGGGTGCGCGGCGTGGTCACGCCGGTCGGCTGGGCGGTCGCGGGCGCAGCCGTCGTGGCGCTCGTGGTCGGCTACCTGTTCGGATGGCTCGAGCCGGTGCTGATCGGCTGGGGGCTCGCGGTGGCGGCCGCGGTGGCGTCGCTGTGGCTCATCGGCCGCGGTGCGGCGTCGATCCGGCTCGAGCTGTCGACCCCGAGGGTCGCGGTCGGCGAGGCCGCCTCGGCGCGCCTGGTCGCCGAGAACCCCGCCGGGCGGCGGCTGATCGGGTTGATCGTCGAGGTGCCGGTCGGCGGGCGGATCGTCGAGCGCGTGCTGCCGGCGCTCAGTCGCGGCGGTCGGTTCGACGAGACATTCCCCATCCCGACCGAGCGCCGCGGGGTCGTGGCGGTGGGTCCGGTTCGCACCGTGCGCGCCGACCCGCTGGCCCTCGTCCGACGGGAGATCGTGTGGAGCGACCCCGAGGTGCTGCACGTGCATCCGCGGATCGCGCCGGTCGAGGCGCTCTCCAGCGGACTCATCCGCGACCTCGAGGGCGCGCCGACCCGCGACCTGACGTCGAGCGACATCGCGTTCCACGCGCTGCGCGAGTACCAGCCGGGAGACGATCGACGGCACATCCACTGGCGCAGCTCGGCGAAGACCGGCACGTTCATGGTGCGCCAGTTCGAGCAGACGCGGCGCAGCCGCCTGCTGGTGCTGCTCGACCTGGATCGGTCGGCGTACCGCGACGACGCCGAGTTCGAGCTCGCGGTGAGCGTCGCGGGGTCGGTCGGGGTGCGTGCGATCCGCGACGCGCGCACCGTCGCCTTCGTGGTGTCGGCGGCCCGCACGGGCGGGGGCGCCTTCGACGAGCTGCCCACCGTGTCGCGCGATCGGCTGCTGGACGCCCTCTGCCTCGTCGAGGCCGACGATCGGGCGGCGCCGTTGCCCGACGTCGCCCGCGCCGTCGGCGAGGGGCTGCACGGGCTGTCGCTGGCGATCATCGCCACCGGGTCCGCGCGCGGCGTGGCGGCGGTGCGCCAGGCCGCGGTGCGGCTGCCCTCCGGCATCGAGTCGATCGGCGTGCTGTGCACCGCCGACGGCACGCCCTCGGCGCGCCAGGTGGGCGCGCTCACCGTGTTCCGAGTCGGCCGGCTCGACGACCTGCGCTCGATGCTCGCCAGATCGGCGGCGGCATGAGCTCCCGGCATCCGCGGCAGGCGGCAGCGGCGGCAGCGGCGGCGCGGTCGCGGGTGCGCGCCGCTCCGCGGCAGGGCGCCGGCGCGATCACCGTCGAGGTGCTGCTCATCGCCGGCATGATCGCGGCGGCCGCGATCCCGTGGTGGCCGGTCTACGAGAGCCCCGCGTTCGCGGTGGCGGTCGCGGTGGCGGCGGGCGCGGGTCTCGCGATCGGCGTCGCCGGTGCGCTGGCACGGTGGCCGGCCTGGCTCGTCGTAACGTCGGTCGCCGGGGCCTTCCTCGTGCTGGGCGTGCCGGCCGCCATCCCCGGTCTCGCGTTCGCGACGGTGCTGCCGAGCCCGCAGGGGCTCGTCGAGCTCGTGGTCGCGACGTGGGCGTCGTGGAAGCAGCTGGTCACCGTGGCCGTCCCGGTCGGCTCGTACCAGTCGCTGCTCGTACCGCCGTTCCTGCTGGCGCTGATCGCGGCCGCGGCCGCGGCCACGATCGCCCTGCGGTCCCGCTTCCCGGGTGCGGCGGTGCTGCCTCCGGCGGGCCTGCTCGTGGTCGGCATCGCGTTCGGCACGGTGCACGGCGAGGCGGCGTTCGAGACCGGGATCGCCTTCCTGCTGCTCGCCGGGGCCTGGCTGGTGCGGCTGTCGATCGCCCGACGGCGCGCGCTCGGGGTCGACCGGCGCTCGGTGGCGGTGATCGCCGACGCGCGCCGGGTGCTCGGTGCGGTGGCGATCGGGGCCGTGGCGGTGACGGGTGCGGGGCTCGCGGCGGCAGCGGTGCCGGCGGGTCCCCGCCAGGTGGTGCGCGCCGACCTGCAGCCGGTGTTCGATCCGCGCGATCTGCTGAGCCCGCTGGCCGCGTTCCGCACCGCGTTCGAGCCCGCGGTCGCCGACCGCCCGATGCTCGACGTGCAGGGGCTGCCCGAGGGATGGGGTCTGCGGCTCGCCTCGCTCGACAGCTACGACGGGGTCGTGTACTCGGTCGGCGCGGGTTCGAGCGGGGCATCCGGTCGGTTCGCCCGCCTGCCGTACCGGCTCGACCAGTCGGACACGCCCGGCGACCCGGTGCGACTCGACGTGCTCGTGCGCGAGTACGACGACGTCTGGGTGCCGGGGGTCGGGCGGCTCGAACGCATCGACTTCGACGGCCCGCGCGCGGTCGAGCTCACCCAGCGGTTCGCCTACAACGACACCACCGGGACATCCGCGCTCGTGGGCGGGCTGCGTGCGGGGGACCGGTACACCGCCGAGTCGATCGCGGCGGCGCCGCTCACCGCGGTGTCGGGATACAAGCCGGGCACCGCGGTGGTGGCGTCGGGCCCCGATCTGCCCGACTCGCTGCGCCGTGCGCTCGAGGAGTGGGCCCCGTCCACGCTGACCGAGGGGGAACGGCTCGCGGCGCTCATCGCCGGCATCCGGCGCGACGGGTACGTGAGCCACGGCCTGCCCGACGAACCGGCGAGCCGGCCGGGCCATTCGCTCGACCGCCTCGAGGAGCTGGTGTCCGAACGGCCGATGGTCGGCGACGGCGAGCAGTACGCGGTGCTCGCGGCGCTGCTCGCTCGCGAGATCGGGTTCCCGACGCGGGTGGCGGTCGGGTACCTGGCCGCGGACGCCACGGATGCTTCGGCTCCCACGGATGCTTCGGATGCCACGACCACGCTCGTCGCCTCCGACCTGCGGGCGTGGATCGAGGTGCAGACCTCCGACGGCGGCTGGCGCCAGGTCGACCCGAACCCCGACGCGCGCGACATCCCCGAGCGCAGCCCCGACGAGCCGACCGTCGTCTCGCGTCCGCAGTCGGTGCTCCCGCCGCCCGAGCGCCGCACGCCCGTCGAGGACCTCGACATCGATCCCGAGGGCGCCCGCGACGAGGGCGACGAGGGCGTCGACCCCTGGCCGGCCATCGCCGGGCGGATCGCCGCCGGCACGGGCATCGTGCTGCTCGCGGGGATGTTCGTCGCCAGTCCGTTCGCGGCGATCCTCATCGCCAAGGCGCGCCGGCGACGCATCCGCCGTTCCGCCGCCGATCCCGTGAGCCGCATCGAGGGCGCGTGGGAGGAGTTCGCCGACACCGCGGTCGACCACGGCTACCTGCTGCCGCAGGGCGGCACTCGAGCCGAGCAGGCGGCCACCGTCGGCGGGCTGCTGCCGCTCGCGCTCGCGTCGGCGGTCGACCGGGCGGTGTTCGCGCCGGCCGCCGAGGTGGCCGACACGCAGGCGACCGAGGTCTGGTCGGCGGTCGACCGGCTGCGCACGGGCCTCGAACGCGACCGCGGTCGCGGTGCTCGGCTGCGAGCGCGCGTCTCCCTGCGCTCGCTCGGCGGGTACGCTGTCCCGCGGAGAGGAGGCCGCGCGTGAGGTGTCGGATCTGCACGGCCGATCTGCCCGCCGGGGCGATGTTCTGCGGTGAGTGCGGCAGTTCGACGAGCGCGACCCCCGAGTCGCGCCGCCTCGTCGATCCGCGACCGGGCGACACCACGATCCTGCACCGTTCGCCGTCCGGCGTGGTGAGCGTGTCGCTGCCGTCCACCGCCCCCGACCCGGTTGCGGTCGCGCCGCCGGCTCGGCCCGGCACGACGTTCACCCTGCGGTTCTCGACCGGCGAAGTGCGCACCGTGTTCGGCACGGGGCTGGTGGGCCGCAATCCGCTGCCGCAGCCGGGCGAGGCGTTCGATCATCTCGTGCAGATCGCCGACCGCACGCTGTCGGTGTCGAAGACGCACCTCGAGTTCGGCCAGCACGACGGCGACCTGTGGGTGGCCGACCGGTTCTCGGGCAACGGCACGATCCTGCGGCGCGGGCCCGACGGCGCGGTGCGCTGCGAGCCCGGGCGCCGGTACCTCGTGCCGCGCGGCGGGCTCGTGCAACTGGCCGAGCAGTCGTTCGAGGTGTCGTAGCCGACTCCTCCTGCACAGCGTCGCGATCGGGCCGAGTGTCCACAGCGGGGCCGGGCGGCGTCGGGTCGGGCGGGCGGCGCCGGTTGACTGGCGGGATGCCACGTCGACGAGCCCACTCCAACGCGGATGCGGCGACGCCCGCCGCGCTCTCGGCCGTGCCGCGCGCCGCAGGCACGCTCGCGACCGTGCCGTCGCTCGCGGCCGAGCCCGTGCTGTCGCTGCCCGCGCCGGTGCCCGAGGCGCCTCGCGCCGGGTTCCCGGTGCTCGCCACGCTCGCGCCGATCGGCGGCGCCGGAGTGCTCTGGGCGCTGACGGGGTCGACGTTCGCGCTGGTGTTCGCTGCGCTCGGGCCGCTCGCGGCGGTCGCGTCGCTGCTCGACGGGCGCCGGCAGCGGCGACGCACGCTGCGCCGCGCCGCACTCGAACGGGCGACCGCGTTCGCCGAACTCGACGAACGCGTCCGGGCGGGGCACGACGCCGAGCGCGCCGAGGCGTGGCGGCGCGCCGGTTCGGCGCGCACCGTGCTGGCGGCGCCGCCCGGGTCCGACTGGCGCCACCGCGACGCGGGCAGCGCGGTGCTCGGGCGAGCGGCCGGGCGCAGTGCGCTGCGGCTCGACGGCACCCCCTCGGACGACCTCGATCGTGCCGCGCTCGCGCGCGCCGCGATCTGCGACGACCTGCCGTTGGCGGCGCCCGTCGGCGACGGCATCGGATTCGTCGGGCCGATCGCGCTCGCCCGCTCGGCCGCCCGTGCCGCACTCGTGCAGGCGGCGCACCGGGCGGCGCCGGGCGCGGTGACGGTCGACCTGCCCCGCGACGGATGGTCGTGGGCGCGTGCATTGCCGCATCGCCGCGGAGACCGGCGGATCCTCGTCGTCGACGCGGCATCGCACGGGGCCGGTGCCGCCGGCGTCGGCGCGACCCTCGGCGCGACCCTCGGCGCCGGCGGCGGCGATGCCGGCTGCATCGCCGTCGCGCCGACCGAAGCGGGCCTGCCGCCGGGTCTCGCCACCGTCCTCCGGCTGGAGTCGCCCACCGCGGCGGTGCTCGTCCGGCACGCCGGATTCGCCGATCATCGCCCGGTGGTGCCCCACCTGGTGAGCGAACGCGAGGCGGCCGAGTGGGCCCGTGCGGTCGGTCGGGCGGCCGCGACCGCCGCATCGCCCGCCGAGCCGCCCCAGTCGGTGCACTGGGGCTCCCTGCCGCAGCCGGCGGGGGAGCTCGACGGCCGCGCGCGGCTGCGAGCCGTGGTCGGACGCAGCGCCGACGACACGGTCGAACTCGACCTGGTCGCCGACGGCCCCCACGCGCTCGTCGCGGGCACGACCGGCAGCGGCAAGAGCGAGTTCCTGCTCGCCTGGGTCGCCGCGCTCGCCGCCGCCTATCCGCCCGAGGCGGTCGCGTTCCTCCTCGTCGACTTCAAGGGCGGTGCGGCGTTCGCCCCGCTCATCGGCCTGCCGCATGTCACGGGCGTGGTCACCGACCTCGACGAGAGCGAGGCGCGGCGCGCGGTCGCGAGCCTGCGCGCCGAGCTCCGCCATCGCGAGCAGGTGCTCACGACGGCCGGGGCGCGCGACCTCACGTCGCTCGGGGCGACCACGACCCTGCCCCGGCTCGTCGTCGTGGTCGACGAGTACCAGGCGATGATCGAACGCTTCCCCGCACTCGGCGAGGTGATCGCCGACCTCGCGGCACGGGGCAGATCGCTCGGCGTGCACCTGGTGCTCGCCGCCCAGCGCCCGAACGGCGTGGTGCGCGAGGCGATCACCGCGAACTGCCCGCTGCGCATCTCGCTGCGGGTGCTCGCGGCCGCCGACAGCACCGCCGTCATCGGATCCGATCTCGCCGCCCGCCTGCCCGCCGAGGTGCCGGGCCGCGCGGTGCTGGTGCGCGGCGACGGCCGGCCGACGCCGTTCCAGTCGGCGCTCGCCGACGCGGCAGCACTCGAACGTCTGCACCTGCGTCGCGCCGGGGCCGCGCCCGCGCGCCGGCCGTGGCTGGCGCCGCTGCCGCACCGGCTCCCGGCCGATCACCCAGAGCTCGTCGCAGTGCGCCGCAGCGCCGACGGCTCCGTCGTGTTCGGTCTCGCCGACGACCCCGGCCGCCAGCGCCGGGTCGCCGCCGGATGGCACCCCGATCGCGACGGCAACCTGCTCGTCGTCGGAGCGCCGGGGTCGGGCCGCACCGGCGCCCTCGACGCGGTCGCGGACGCGTGGCGGCGCGATCGTCCCGGCGGCGAGGTCGTCGTGCTCGGCGGCCCGCGGAGCCGGCAGTGGGACACCCTGCGGAGCGAACTCGACGCGGCACGCTCGGGCGGCGGCGCCGATCGACTGCTCGTCATCGACGACCTCGACCTGCGCTTCCGCGCCTGGCCCGAACCGTACCGGCTCGAGGCGGCCGACCTCGTCGAATCCCTCACCCGGGAGGGGCGCGGGGGCGGGCTCGCCGTCGCCGCGTCGGCCCGCAGCGCGAACGCGGCCGGGCGCGCCGGCCTCGACGGGTTCGGCCAGGTGCTGCGGCTGCGGCACGCGAGCCGCATGGAGCTGGTGCAAGCCGGCGGCGTGGGCGACCTGTGGAACGACGCCGACCCGGCCGGGGCTGGGCAGTGGCGGGGGCTGCGGGTGCAGGTGGTCGAGGCGTCGCCGAGCCGGCGGCACGACCCAATCCCCGGCGAGGGGGCGCCCGCGCTCACCGCCGCCGACCTGCTGGCCCCCGGCGCTCGGGGGGTCGCGGTGGTGAGCACGGTTCCGCGCGCGGACGGGCCCGCGGTGGCCGCGCTCCTCGGCGCCGACCCGCTCGTGTTCGACGCCCGGCCCGACGCCGCCCGGGCCGCCGAGGCCGCGCTCGCGGCGGCCCCCGCCGCCGGTGAGCCGGGGGAGCGCGTCGTGCTCGCCGCGGACGCCGAGTCCTGGGCCGGAGCGTGGGCGGTGGCGGCCGCAGTGCGGGAGGCCGGCGTGGTCGTCGTACGCGGCGGCCCCGCCGAGTACCGTGCCCTGGCTCGCGACCGCGGTCTGCCGCCGCTGCTCGACGAGCGACCACCGCAGTGCTGGGTGCTGCGCCCGGGCGAGGCGCCGGCTCGCCGAAGCTGGCCGACGACGGTATCGACGAGCGCCGTGCAGGTGCGCGCCCGCACGACGGAAACGGTGGAGAATCGTCGCTTCGAGATGCGGATTCCGTCGAAGGATTCCTCAGAAGGTAACGAATCGGCCATGAACGCGTGATTCGCGGCCCGCGGTGTGGCAATATCTTCCCACCCACTGCACGTGCCCTGTGCCCGAGAGGAGACATCGTGACGTCTCGACCCCTTCCCCAGGATCCGATGATCAGATCGCTCGTGCTGCAGGCCCGGCGCGCCCAGCTCACCCGGCGAAGCCTTCTCGCCGGCGCGGGCGCCGGGGCATCCGCCCTCGCGCTCGCCGCCTGCTCGACCGGGGGCGGCCAGGCCAAGCCGACCGCGGCGGCCGATACGTCCGCCACCGACAAGACCCTCGCCTGGGCGAACTGGGCGGCCTACATCGACGAGGACGACGACGGCAACTACCCCACGTTGCAGGCGTTCGAAGCGCAGACCGGCATCACCGTCACCTACGACGTCGCCGTCGACGACAACAACACCTACTACGGCAAGGTGAAAGACCAGCTGCAGCTCGGTCAGGACATCGGCGCCGACACCGTCTGCCTCACCGACTGGATGGTGAGCCGGTGGATCCGGCTCGGGTACACGCAGGAGCTCGACCACGCGAACATCCCGAACCTGACCAACCTCGAACCCGCGCTGCGCGACCCCGACTTCGACCCGGGCCGCACCTACTCGGTGCCGTGGCAGGGCGGGTTCGCGGGCATCTGCTGGAACACCGAGGTGATCCCGGGCGGCCTCGAGTCCGTCGAAGACCTCTGGAACCCCGAGCTGAAGGGCCGGGTCGGCGTGCTCAGCGAGATGCGCGACACGATGGGCCTGATCATGCTGCAGAACGGCGTCGACATCGCCGGCGACTGGGGCGACGACGAGTTCACGGCCGGCATCGACGTGCTGCGCGAGCAGGTCGAGAACGGCCAGGTGCGCAACATCAAGGGCAACTCGTACCTCGAGGACCTGAAGAGCGGCGACACGCTCGCGGCGATCTGCTGGTCGGGCGACATCACGGTGATCAACGCCGAGGCCGGCGACAAGTGGCAGTTCGCCCTGCCGACCGCCGGCGGCACGCTGTGGAACGACAACTTCCTGGTGCCGATCGGCTCGCCCCGCAAGACCAACGCCGAGACGCTCATCAACTACTACTACGAGCCCGAGGTCGCCGCCGAGGTCGCCGCCTGGGTGAACTACATCACCCCGGTCGTCGGCGCGAAAGAGGCCGCGGTCGCGATCGACCCCGAGCTCGCCGAGAACCAGCTCATCTTCCCCGACGACGAGACGCTGTCGCAGGCGCACATCTTCCGCAGTCTCTCCGGAGCCGAAGAGCAGCGCTACCAGGCCGAGTTCCAGTCGATCCTGCTCGGCGCGTAGGCGGCGATCCAGATGGCGGTACGCGAATTCGCCGAACGCGGGGCCGACCTGCAGCTGGTCGGGATCCAGAAGCGCTTCCCGGGGTTCACCGCGATCGAGGAACTCGATCTCACGATCCCGGCGGGCTCGTTCTTCGCGCTGCTCGGCCCGTCGGGCTGCGGCAAGACCACCACGTTGCGGCTCGTCGCCGGACTCGAGGAGCCGACACGGGGGCGCATCCTCATCGGCGGCACCGACGTGACCGCCACCAAGGCGCACGAACGGCCGGTCAACACGGTCTTCCAGAGCTACGCCCTGTTCCCGCACATGACCATCATCGAGAACGTCGCGTTCGGGTTGAAGCGCCGCCGCATCTCGGATGCCGTCGGCCGGGCGCACGAGGCGCTGAAGCTCGTCGAGCTCGACCATCTCGCGCAGCGCCGCCCGCAACAGCTCTCGGGCGGGCAGCAGCAGCGCGTCGCGCTGGCCCGCGCGATCGTGAACCGGCCCGCGCTGCTGCTGCTCGACGAGCCGCTCGGCGCGCTCGACCTGAAGCTCCGCCGGCAGATGCAGCTCGAGCTGAAGTCGATCCAGGAGGAGGTCGGCCTCACCTTCCTGCACGTCACGCACGACCAGGAAGAGGCGATGACCATGGCCGACACCGTCGCGGTCATGAACCAGGGCGCGATCGAGCAGATGGGCGCCCCCGAGGAGCTCTACGACCTGCCGCGCACCGTGTTCGTCGCGAACTTCCTCGGGCAGTCGAACCTGTTCACCGGCCCGGTGGCGGGCACCACCGCGGAGGCGATCTCCATCGACGTCGCCGGCACCCCCGTCCGCATTCCCACCGCCCGCGCGCGGCGGCACCAGGGCACCGTGACCGTCGGCGTGCGCCCCGAGAAGGTCGCGCTGCACGAGACCGAGCCGGCCGCGGCATCCGATCGCAACGTGCTCGGGCCCGGGCGCGTCATCGACGTCTCGTTCTCGGGCGTGAGCACGCAGTACCTCGTCGACGTGCCCGGAGCCGGCACGCTGCTCGTGTTCGCGCAGAACATCGGGCACGGGCCGGCCGCCGCCGTCGGCGCCGAGGCGTGGGTGAGCTGGCACGTCGAGCACGGCTTCGGACTCGCCGACGATGCATCCGCGCAGCCGAGGTTCCAGCCCGACGCGACGACCTCGGCGATCGCGGCCCAGCAGCGCGACGCGCTCGCGTCGGAGCTCGAGGAGGCCTGATGGCCTTCGCCGCGTTCGCGACCGCCGAAGCGCAGCCGCAGGCTCCGCGCCGGCGCAGCCCCATCGCGCTGTTCCTGCTGCTGCCCGGCATCGCCTACCTCGTGCTGTTCTTCCTCACGCCGCTGGTGTCGCTGCTGCTCACGTCGCTGCAGCAGCCGAGCGAGTTCGGCGACATCGGCGTGTACGAGTTCGCCTTCAACTGGCAGAACTACGTCGCGGTGATCGAGGCCTACTGGCCGCACATCCTGCGGTCGTTCGGGTACGCGCTCGCGGCGACCGTGTTCGCGCTGCTGTTCAGCTACCCGCTGGCGTACTTCATCGGCGTGAAGGCACGCCGTTGGCCGCTGCTGCAGAGCCTGATGCTCGTGCTCGTGATCGCCCCGTTCTTCATCAGCTTCCTGCTGCGCACCCTCGCGTGGAAGCAGATCCTCTCCGACGAGTCGTTCATCATCACCTCGCTGAAGGCGCTCTCGCTGCTCGCGCCCGACGCGCACTTCGCGGGCACGCCGTTCGCGGTGATCTTCGGCCTCACCTACAACTTCATCCCGTTCATGACGCTGCCGCTGTACACCGCGCTCGAACGGCTCGACACCCGGTACCTCGAAGCGGGCAGCGACCTGTACGCCAACCCGTTCACGGTGTTCCGCAAGGTCACCATCCCGCTGTCGATGCCGGGCATCGTCGCCGGGACCCTCCTCACCTTCATCCCCGCGGCGGGCGACTACATCAACGCGAGCCGCGACTTCCTCGGCGGCCCCGACACGCAGATGATGGGCAACGTCATCGAGGCGAACTTCCTCGTGCTGCTGAACTACCCGGCGGCGGCCGCGCTGTCGATCATCCTGATGGCCGTGATCCTCGTGCTCGTCGGCGTCTACGTGAAGCGGAGCGGAACGGAGGACCTGCTGTGAGCGGTGAAGCCCAGGCCGGCGCCGTCCTCGGCGGCCTCGCCGAGCAGGAGCAGCTCGAAGGCGGGCCGGGCGGGCCGGGCGCGCGTGCCGGCCGGCCCCGACGCACCGGTCGCGCGCGGGGGAGCCGGCCCGGCCTCGGCGACTGGCTGCTGCCCGCGTACACGATCATCGCGTTCGTGTTCCTGCTCATCCCGATCGCCTACACGTTCGTGTTCTCGTTCAACGACTCGCTGAAGTCGAACATCTCCTGGCGCGGCTTCACGTTCGACAAGTGGCTGAACGTCTGCACCGTCGAGGGCGGCGCGGTCTGCGAGGCGTTCGGCAACAGCATCGTGATCGGCGTCGTCTCGACCGTCGTCGCGACCGCGCTCGGCACGATGATCGCGATCGCCCTGGTGCGCTACCGGTTCCGCGCGCGCAGCGCGACGAGCCTGCTGCTGTTCCTGCCGATGGCCACGCCCGAGGTGGTGCTCGGTGCGGGACTCGCCGCGCAGTTCCTCGCGGTGGGCGTGCCGAAGGACATGCTGACGATCATCCTGGCGCACATCATGTTCTGCATCAGCTTCGTGGTGGTCACGGTGAAGGCCCGCGTCGCGAGCCTCGATCCGGCGCTCGAGGAGGCCGGGCGCGACCTGTACGGGTCGCCGATCCAGGTGTTCTGGCGGGTGACCTTCCCGCTGCTGCTGCCGGGCATCCTCGCCGCCGCGCTGCTGTCGTTCGCGCTCAGCTTCGACGACTTCATCATCACGAACTTCAACTCGGGCTCGGTCACCACCTTCCCGAAGTACGTGTACATCTCGGCGTCGCGCGGCATCCCGGCCGAGGCGAACGTGATCGCGTCGGCGGTGTTCCTGTTCGCGATCATCCTCGTCGTCACGGCGCAGGTGTCGCGCGCGGCGCGGGCGAAGCGACTCGCCAAGCAGGGCTGAGCACGCCCGCGCGCCAGATGTGCCGACCTAGACCGTCGCGCGGATCTCGCCGACCGGGCGGTCGCCGCCCATGACCCACAGGTCGAGCTCGGCCTGCACGGCGTCGACGGCGTCGTGCTCGATCGCGCCGGCGTCGGCGAGCAGCCGCAGCGCGACGATCGTCGAGGCCCGCTGGCTGCCGTCGAGCACCTTCACCGCCGTCGTCGTGCCGTTCGGCGCGGTCATCACCATGACGCCCTCGGCGCCGCGCTTGGCGAACACGCCGAGCCGCTCGACGGCGACCGTGTCGGGCTGGCCGGGCCCGCCGGCCGCCCACGCGTGCTCGCGCACGGCCGAGGTGAGCGCCGCGGCCTCGCGGAACAGCGCGAACGGCGACGTCGACTGCGCGGTCGTGATCTTCTGGATGCCACGGGCCAGGCCCGCGAGGCTGATCGCGAACACGGGGGTGCCGCAGCCGTCGACCGCGATCGCCGAGGGGCGTTCGCCGCTCAGCCGCTCGAGCACGTCGAGCACCTTGCGCTGCATCGGATGCCCCGCATCGAGGTAGCTCTCCAGCGGCCAGTCGTTCGCCGCGCACGCGAGCAGCATGGCGGCGTGCTTGCCCGAGCACTCCATCGTGGCGCGCTCGGGTCCGCCGCCTGAACGCACCACCTGCTCGCGCGCGGCGCGGTCGAGGGGCAGCGCGGGCGGGCAGCCGAGCACCGCAGGCAGCAGTTCGGCGCGCGCGAGCAGGCCCTTCACGAGGGCGACGTGCGCGGCGGTGCCCGAGTGGCTGGCCGTCGCGATGGCGGCGTCCTCGCCGCGCAGGGTGACGCCGGAGGTCATCGCCGCGATCGCCTGGAACGGCTTCAGGCAGGAACGGGGCAGGATCGGCGAGCGGATGTCGCCGAGCTCGCGCACCACCTCGCCCTCGGGGGAGAGCACGACGGCGGACCCGGCGTGACGGGACTCGGTGAAACCACTGCGAACGACCACGGCGAGCTCGACGGCGTCGGAGGACGAGAAGATGCCGGCCACGATCAGCCGAGGTCGGCGAACGCGTCGTCGAGCACGGTCAGGGCGTCTTCGATGAGCGCGTCGCTCATCGCCAGACTGGGCAGGAACCGCAGCACGTTGCCCCAGGTTCCGGCGTTCAGGAACAGGATGCCGCGTTGCGCCGCGTACGCGACGATCTGCGAGACGGCGTCGGCGTTCGGGCGCTTCGCGGTGGCGCCGGTGCCGGGCTGCACGAGCTCGATCGCGATCATCGCGCCGGTGCCGCGGACCTCGCCGATCACGTCGTAGCGGGCCTTGAGGCGCTCGAGGCCGGCCGTGAGGGTGCGCCCGATGCGCTCGGCCTCGGCGAGCAGCCCGTTCTGCTCGATGGTCTCGAACACGGCGACCGCCGCGGCGCACGCCACCGGGTTGCCGCCGAACGTGCCGCCGAGCCCGCCGGGCTGCGAGGCATCCATGATCTCGGCGCGACCGGTGACCGCAGCCAGCGGAAGCCCGCCCGCGATGCCCTTGGCCGAGAGCACCAGGTCGGGCTCCCAGCCGAAGTGCTCGCTCGCGTACCAGCGGCCGGTGCGGGCCATGCCGGACTGGATCTCGTCGGCGATCATCACGACGCTGTGCTCGGTGCACCAGTGCTGCAGGATCGGCAGGTACCCGTCGGCGGGCACGATGAACCCGCCCTCGCCCTGGATCGGTTCGACGACGAGGCAGGCGAGGTCGCTCGCACCGACGACCTTCTCGAGGTAGGCGATGGTGCGTGCGGCGGCGTCCTCGCCGCTCAGCCCGTCGCGGTAGGGGTAGGAGTTCGGTGCGTGGAAGACGTCGCCGGCGAACGGCCCGAAGCCGGTGGCGTACGGCATCGCCTTGTAGTTCATCGCCATCGTGAGGTTGGTGCGGCCGTGGTACGCGTGGTCGAGCACGGCGACCGCCCGCCGGCCGGTGAACCTGCGCGCGATCTTCACGCCGTTCTCGACCGCCTCGGCGCCCGAGTTCACGAGCACCGACTTCTTCGCCCAGTCGCCGGGGGTGCGCTCGGCGAGGAGTTCGGCGACCCGCACGTACGGCTCGTACGGCGTGATCGTGAAGAGCGTGTGGATGACGTCCTGCAGCTGCGAGGCGGCTGCGGCGACCACGGATGCCTCGGTGTGCCCGACGGTGGTGACCCCGATGCCGGCGCCGAAGTCGACGAACTGGTTGCCGTCCACGTCGACGAGCACGGCGCCGTTGGCGTGCGCGATGTAGACGGGCAGGGCGCTCGACACGCCGTCGGAGACGACCGCCCGGCGGCGGCGGTGGAGCTCCTGCGATGCGGGACCGGGCACGGCGGTGACGATCCTGCGCTCCTGCGTCACGACGCGGTCGGGGGCGGCGGAAACCTCGGTGTCGATGGAGTCAGTCATGGTGTTGCAAGCTTAGTCCGGGGCAGAATCGGACGGACGGAACGAGGAGACCGCATGCGACTCGGCGAACACCGCTTCGACCTGCACCTCGAGTGGACGCCCGAGGCGGGGGCGGACCCGACCGGTGCCCGGCCCGGTGCCCGCTCCGCGCGGCGGGCGCACCTGGTGAACGCCCCCGGCAAGCTCCACCCCGTCGAAGGCTCGGCGGCGCGCGCGTTCCACGGCGATCCTGAACGCTGGAACCCCGAGGAGCTGCTGCTCGCCGCGCTCGCCGACTGCCACCTGCTCTCGTACCTGTACGTGGCCGCGAAGCACGGCGTGGTCGTGCGCGCGTACACCGACGAGCCGACCGCGGTCCTGCACGAGGACGGCCGCGGCGGCGGTTCCATCGTCGAGGCGGTGCTGCGGCCGCGCGTCACGGTGGCCGAGGCATCCATGACCGGGCTCGCGATGGAGCTGCACCGCGAGGCATCCGAGCTCTGCTTCATCGCCGCATCGGTCGCGTTCCCGGTGCGCCACGAGCCGACCGTGGACGTGCTCGGCGACTGAGGGCGGCCCGCAGCTCAGGACTCGGGCGCGATCGGCGGTGCGGCCGGGATGGTGACGGCGGGCGGGCACGGGTGCCCGCCGACGAGCCGGGAGCAGGCCGGCAGGAACCCGGCGAACCGCTCCGCGGTCGGGTCGCCGAACCAGCGCCACCACAGGCGCCAGAAGTTCAGGTTGCCCCACGACGAGCACGCGTCGCCCGTCTCGGGGTCGAGCACGGCGGCGGCGTTCGGCTGGTACGGGGTGTAGTTGTAGAGGTTCGCCGTCGCCTGGTTGCGGATGTCGACGGGCTGCGCCCCGCAGGCCGCGTCGGGATGGAACGCCACGTCGACGACGCCGATGCGGTAGGCGCGGTCGGGATGCTCCGTGTACTGCCGGAACTGCCACGCGGCGTTGTACACCTGGTTGAAGAACCCGAAGTACTTCTGCTCGCAGTCGGCCGTGTCGGGGCATCCGTAGCCGGTCGCCCGCTGGTAGCCGTAAGCGGTCGGCCGGGTGAGCAGCGACTGCTCCTTCTGCAGCAGCACGAGCAGCGTGCGCGGGCTGATGCCGCATGCGGCCGCGACGCGCTGCAGGATGCGGCTGGCGCGCTCGCGCGGGGCTCCCTCGTACGCGTCGCAGTGCCCCGGGCCCTCGTCGGGCTGGTCGGTCGTCGTCTCGCGGAAGCGCGCGAGGCAGACCACGTCGGCGTCGGGCCGGCACGCCGTCTGCTCGAGGAAGCGCTGGATGTCGGCCTCGCTCATCGCGGTGCTGTCGAAGAACGCGTCGTCGCTGACGATGAGCGCCGGGTCGAAGGCCTCGGTCGACGGCTCCGCGCCCTCGGTCGCGGTCGCGCCGGGTGAGACCCGCGGGGCGGCCGGCGCGGCCGTGCACGCGGCGAGGCCCGCGAGCAGGGCGGATGCCGCGACCATTGCCGCGACGACGCGGGCGAGACGGGAGGACCTCATCGCCGCGACCCTATCGGTTCGGCCGGGAGCCGCGCTGGGAATTCCCGCGGGATTCAGATGCGTTCGCGGGGGACGACGCGGTCGACGAGCTTGGCGATCGCCCCCTCGGGCGGGGTCTCGTTGTACTTGCCCGCGAGCTCCTGCCCGCTCAGGGCATGGATGGCGGCCATGACCTCGTCGGTCGCGGCGCGGCGCGCGCGACCCGACTCCGCTGGGCCGTGGGCCGAGAGATCGAGCGGCTCGCCGAAGCGCACGGTGACCGGACGGATGCGCGGCAGCTTCTGCCCGACCGGCTGGATCTCCTGGGTGCCGATGAGCCCCACCGGCACGACGCGGGCGCCGGTCGTCAGCGCCAGCCACGCGACGCCCGTGCGACCGCGATACAGGCGGCCGTCGAGCGACCGGGTGCCCTCGGGGTAGAGCGCGAACGCGCTGCCGGACTCGAGGATGCGGCGGCCCTGGTCGAGCGCCTCCTGCGCCTGGCTGCCCGCGCCGCGCTCGACGCTGACCGCGCCGATCGAGCGGAAGAACGTGCGCGAGATCCAGCCCTTCACCCCGGATCCGGTGAAGTAGTGCGACTTCGCCAGGAACTGCACCGGCCGTGGCGCGGTCAACGGGATCACGACGCTGTCGATGAACGACAGGTGATTCGACGCGAAGATCACCGGCCCGTCCTTCGGCACCAGCTTGGTGCCCTCGATGCGGGGGCGGTAGAGCACCAGCACGATCGGACGCAGCAGCAGCCGCACCGTGCGGTAGAGCGCACCGGGCGCCTTGGGGGCGGCCGGGAGGGCATCGGCCTCGATCTCGCTCACGGGTCGACGGTACGTCGGCGGGCATGCGCTCGGCGGCATATGCGACGGCATGGGGGAAGATGACGGTATGGGCCTGCTCGACGATGCCGATCTGGTCGCCTTCGAGGACGGACTCGTGACGGCGGCGGTGTTCGGCGGTCGTCGTCGGCCGTCCGCCGAGGCGGCGCTCGCGGCCGTGCTCGCCGCCCGCACCGGCGTGCCGGCCGACGACGTCGAGCTCGGGTGGGCGTGTGCGGAGTGCGGCTCGCGGCACGGCGCACCGGCGATCGAGTACCCGCCCGGACCGCCGGGCCTGCCCTGGCGGGGCGACGCGGCCGCGCACGGATCGCTGCTCGTCGCGGCGAGCGCGCCCGGGCTGCGCATCGGCATCGGATTCGCCGCGGGGGTGGGGTCCGCGGTCGAGGATGCGGCGTTCCACCGCTCGGAGCTCGACGCGATCGACGAGGCGCCGCACCGGGCCAGGGATTCGGTGCGGCACGTGCTGTGGGCGCGCAAGTCCGCGCTGCTGCGCGCCCTCGGTCACTCGCTGCCGCTCGAGCCGGCGGCGCTCGCCCTGTCGGCGCCCACGGCGGATGGCGCGCCCGGGCGCATCGTGCGGCCCGTCGCGGAGGTCGGCGGGAACTGGGCCGACGTCCGCGTCCACGATCTCGTGGTGCCCGGCGGGGCCGTCGCCGCGCTCGCCGTGCTGCCCTGACGACGGCGGGGCGGCGCGCTCTACAGTGGAGGCGTGCAACGCGTCATCGTCCTCGGCTCATCCGGTTCCATCGGCACGCAGGCGCTCGACGTCATCCGGGCCAATCCCCGCCGGTTCGAGGTGGTGGGGCTCGCGGTCGGCAGCGACCGTGAGACGCTCGCGGCGCAGGCGGCCGAGTTCGGGGTCGACGATGTCGCGCTCGGCATCGACGAGGCCGTGCAGCTCGTGCGCGACGTCGATGCCGACGTGGTGCTGAACGGCATCACCGGTTCGGTGGGCCTCGGCCCGACGCTCGCGACGCTCGAGCGCGGCACCACGCTCGCGCTCGCGAACAAGGAATCGCTGATCGTGGGCGGCGACCTCGTCACCCGGCTGGCCGCGCCCGGCCAGATCGTGCCGGTCGACTCCGAGCACTCGGCGCTCGCGCAGGCGCTGCGGTCCGGCACCGACGCCGAGGTGCGCCGGCTCGTGCTCACCGCGTCCGGCGGGCCGTTCCGCGGTCGCACGCGCGACGAGCTGCACCAGGTGACCCCCGCCGAGGCGCTGGCGCACCCCACCTGGGACATGGGCCTCGTGGTCACCACCAACTCGGCGACGCTCGTGAACAAGGGCCTCGAGGTCATCGAGGCGCATCTGCTGTTCGGCGTGCCCTACGACCGCATCGACGTGGTGGTGCACCCCCAGTCGATCGTGCACTCGATGGTCGAGTTCATCGACGGCTCGACGATCGCCCAGGCATCCCCGCCAGACATGCGGCTGCCGATCTCGCTCGGGCTCGACTGGCCGCACCGGGTCGCCGGTGTCGGCCGCCCGCTCGACTGGACGACGGCGCAGTCGTGGACGTTCGAACCGCTCGACGACGAGGCGTTCCCGTCGGTCGCGCTCGCGAAGCAGGTCGGACGGGCCGGCGGCACGTATCCCGCGGTGTTCAACGCGGCGAACGAGCAGGCGGTGCAGGCGTTCCACGCGGGGGCGATCGGCTTCCTCGGCATCCTCGACGTGGTGCGCGGCGTCGTGGACGCGCACGACCCCGGCGAGGGTGCGCTCGGCCTGGAGTCGCTCGCCGAGGCCGAGCGATGGGCGCGCTCGGCCGCCGATCGGCTCATCGCGGGCTGATCCTCGGGCATCGGCCAGCGGATTCAAAGCCGGCAGCGCTACGCTTCCCGACGTGGAATCCGTGCTCTGGTTCGTGCTCGGCGTCGTGATCGTCGCCCTCGGCATCGCCGTGTCCATCGCGCTGCACGAGATCGGGCACCTGGTTCCGGCCAAGGCGTTCGGCGTGAAGGTGACGCAGTACATGATCGGGTTCGGCCCGACGGTCTGGTCGAAGCGCAAGGGCGAGACCGAGTACGGCGTGAAGGCCATCCCGCTCGGCGGCTACATCTCGATGATCGGCATGTTCCCGCCGGCCGAGGGCGAGCACGCGGCCGAGGACTCCACCGGGTTCTTCCGCGGCCTCGTGCAGGACGCGCGCACGTCGAGCGCCGAGACGATCACGCCCGGCGACGAGCATCGCGCCTTCTACCGGCTGCCGGTGTGGAAGCGCATCATCGTGATGCTCGGCGGCCCGCTCATGAACCTGGTGCTCGGCGTTCTGCTGTTCGGGGTGCTGCTCATGGGCATCGGCATCCCCGGCACCACCACCACGGTCGACGCGGTCTCCGAGTGCGCCCTGCCCGCGACCAGCGAACGCCAGACCTGCGAGCCCGGCGACCCGGCGGCGCCCGGCGCCGCCGCCGGCATCCGCCCCGGCGACCGGATCGTCTCGATCGACGGCGAGCCCGTCTCGACGTGGGAGCAGTCGACGGCGATCATCCGCGACCACCCCGACGAGTCGCTCGCGGTCGTCGTCGAGCGCGACGGCGCCGAGGTCGCCCTCGAGGTCACGCCGATGCTGAGCGAGCGGTACGCGCTCGACGATCGCGGCCAGGTGATCACGGATGCCTCGGGCGACCCGCAGACCGTGCAGGCCGGGTTCGTGGGCATCACCTCGTCGGTGCAGCGCGTGCAGCAGCCGATCACGGCGGTGCTGCCGGCCGTCGGCGAGCAGACCGCCGGCGTCGCCGGGGTGATCATCAACCTGCCGCAACGCATGATCGACATCGCGAACGCGGCGTTCGGCCCGGGCGAGCGCGACCCGAACGGCCCGATGAGCATCGTGGGTGCGGGCCGCGTGGCCGGCGAGGTCGCCGCGGCCGACCAGCTCGGACTGGCCGACAAGGCGGCCGGCCTGGTCGGCATCCTCGCGTCGCTGAACATCGCGCTGTTCGTGTTCAACCTCATCCCGCTGCTGCCGCTCGACGGCGGGCACATCGCGGGCGCGCTGTGGGAGGCGATCCGCCGCGGATTCGCGAAGCTCGCCCGCCGGCCCGACCCCGGCCCCGTCGACCTGGCCAAGCTCATGCCGGTGACGCTCGCGGTGGTGATCGTGCTCGGCGCGATGAGCGCACTGCTCATCTACGCCGACCTGGTGAAGCCGGTCACGCTGCTCTGATGCCGACCCGCACGCGCGTGCTCCCGGGGGAGTACCCGGGCGGCCTCCGACGGGCCGACGCGGGCGGACGCGGCCGCGGCTACCATCGGGGCATGCCCGCCCCCGAGTGGACCGAGTGGACGCCGCGCGGGCCGCGCGGGTTCCGGCCGCCGACCGCCGTCGTCGTGTGGGTGCCCGTCGTCGTGGCGCTCGTCGCGCAGGTGCCGGCGGCCGTCGGCATCGCCGTGTGGCGCGGCGAGCCGCTCGGCGCCGCGGCCCTGCAGATCGCGCTCGCGGTCGCCGGCCCGCTCGCGCTGCTCGCCTCGCGTCGCCTGCCCGGGCCGACGGTCGCCGTCGTCACCGCGCTCGCGGTGGCCGACCTGCTGCTCACCCCCGATCTCGGCCCGCCGTACGTCGCGCTCGGCTTCGCGATCATCCTCGGCGTCGCCCGCGGCGCGGTCGTCTGGACCGCGGTGTCGGCGGGCACCGGCTGGATCGCGGCCGTCGTGCTCGGCACGATGAGCGGGCTGTCGTGGCATCCGTTCCGCATCGCCGCGGCGAGCGCGGCGCTCGCCGTGTGCTTCGCGATCGGATGGTTCGTGCGGGTGCGGCGCGCCCGGATGGCCGCGTTCCGGGCCGAGCAGCTGCAGCGCCGGCAGACCGCCGAGGAGCGCGAGCGGATCCGCATCGCACGCGAACTGCACGACGTGATCGGGCATGCGCTGTCGCAGATCCACGTGCAGGCCAGCGTCGGGCTGCACCTGTTCGACCGCGACCCCGAGCAGGCCCGCGCCGCGCTCGCCACGGTGAAGGAGACCTCGAAGTCCGCGCTCGACGAGGTGCGCAGCGTCCTCGGCGTCATCCGCGACGGCGACGCACCGCTGGCCCCGCAGGCGGAGCTCGACCAGCTTCCGCGGCTCGCCGCGGGCATGCGCTCGCCGGGCCTCGCGATCGAGCTCGACGATCGACTCGGCCCTGCGCCCGGGCAGCGGCCGGCCAGGGCCGTGCAGTTCGCCGCGTACCGCATCGCGCAGGAGGCGCTCACCAACGTCGTCCGGCACGCGGGCGCGACCCGCGCCACGGTGCGGGTCGAGCGCGACGGCGGCGAACTGGTGCTGACCGTCGAAGACGATGGGCGCGGCATCGCGGATGCGACGGATGCCCCGGGTGCGGGCATCCTCGGCATGCGCGAGCGCGCCGCGCTCATCGGCGGCGCCGTCGAGGTGGCCGCCCGCGACGGTGGCGGCACGAGGCTCGTCGCCCGGCTGCCGTGGAGCGCGACGTGATCCGCGTCGCGCTGGCCGACGACCAGCACCTCGTCCGGGCGGGGTTCCGGGCGCTGCTGGACGCCGAGCCCGACGTCGAGGTGGTCGTCGAAGCGGCGACCGGCGCCGAGCTGCTCGAGCGGTTGCGCGGGGCATCCGTGGATGTCGTGCTGATGGACATCCGGATGCCCGACGGCGACGGGCTGTGGGCGACCGAGCGCATCGCCGCCGACCCGGCGTTCGCCGACGTGCGGGTCGTCGTGGTGACCACGTTCGAGCTCGACGAGTACGTGGCCCGCGCGGTTCGCGCCGGCGCGAGCGGGTTCCTCGTGAAAGACACCGAGCCCGAGGATCTCGTCCGGGCGGTGCGCGTGGCCGCCGCGGGCGAGGCCCTGCTGTCGCCGGGTGCGACGAAGCTGCTGCTCGACCGGATGGCCGTCGGGCTGCGCGACCACGCCGATCCGAGCGTGCTCGACCCGCTCACCGAGCGCGAACGCGAGGTGCTGCAGCTGGTGGGGTTCGGACTCACGAACGACGAGATCGCGACCCGGCTCGTGCTGAGTCCGCTGACCGCGAAGACCCACGTGTCGCGCATCATGCAGAAGCTCGGCGCTCGCGACCGCGTGCACCTCGTCGTGACGGCATACGAGACGGGCCTCGTCGCGCCGGGGTGGCAGTAGCGACCGAGGCGCCTGCTCCCCCCGGAGCATCCAAAGTGTCTTCCCCGGGCGGATCCGCTCGGGGCATCCGATCGCTTGACTCGTTCGCGACGGCCCGATCGTGCGGGTCGCACGACGAAAGGCGAACCCCATGCTGACCACCATCACCGCCCTCGCCGCGGCCCATGCCGGGCCGTGGGCCGCAGGATTCGGGTGGGTGTTCTTTCTCATTCCACTGTTCTGGATCCTCGTGTTCGTGCTGCTGTTCAGCCTCCTCGGGCGCCGCTGGCGGCGCGCGGCGTGGGCGGCGGACGGCACATACGGGCCACCGTGGGCGCGCGGCCGCAACGCCGAGCAGACTCTCGCCGAGCGTTTCGCGCAGGGCGACATCGACGAGCAGGAGTACCGGGCGCGGCTCGAGGTGCTGCGCGCGAACCGCCCGAACGGCTGAGGCGAACCGTCGCGGGTCAGGCGAGGGCGCGCGCGAGCGCCCTCGCCTGACGCCGGTGCCCGACCGACTCGAACCCGATCACCACGACGACCGGCGCGCAGGCCGTGATCGCGATGCCCTCCGCGAGGCTGAGTCCGGCGGCCACGGCGACCGCCGCGGCGCCGAGCACGAGGATCGCGAGGGCGGACAGCAGCACCTGGAACGGGTCGAACCGCCGCAGCAGCAACGACTGGAGCGCGAGCAGCGCCCCGATGAACACGGCGACCGGAACCGCCACCGTGAGCAGCGCTGCGGTCGCGCCGATGTGCGCGAGCCCTTCGATCGAGTTCGCCGCGACGTGCAGCCCGGCGCCCGTCGCGGCGATCGATCCGAAGATCACGAGGTGCCCGTACCCCCACGCGAACGCCGACCAGGTGAACCCGTCGCGGTGCCGCCGGGCGAGCACCTCGCCCGAGGGCATCATGAAGTACACCCACCACAGGCCGAACACCAGCAGCGTGCCGCCGAACGCGACGAGGATCGCGTCGAGGCTCCAGCCCTGCTCCTCGACGACGGCCGAGATCGCGAGGATCGTGCCGAGCACGATCTCGCCGAGGGTGATGATCACGAGCAGTCCGTAGCGTTCGGCGATGTGGTGCGGATGCCACGGCGTGGCGCCGCGGCGTTCGGCCGCGACGGTGCCGATCAGCTCGACGAGCATGAGCGCGACGGCGAACGCGAGGGTGGGCGCGAAGGGCAGGTTCACGATCGCGAGCGCGACCCAGCCGACCTGCGCCGCGCCGTACACGACGGCGTAGGTGAGCGCCGTCGCACGGTGCGCCGGATCGTCGTGCGCGACCCGCAGCCAGAGGGCGATGGTCGCCGTGCGCATGATCACGTAGCCGGCGACGACGAGCCCGTTGTCGACGTGCACGCCCGCGTCGATCGAGGCGAACAACGGCGGGATGCCGAGGGCCAGCACGAGCACGCCGACCATCGCCAGCATGGTGGCCAGCCGGAACCAGACGTCGTCGTTGTCGTACGCGGACGCGAGCCAGGAGTAGTTGATCCAGGCCCACGCGATCGCGAACACCGCGAACGAGAACGCGCCGATCGCGGGCGCCCAGTGCCCGAGCTCGAGCAGGTGCGCCGCCTGGCTGCCGGCCTGGCTGAACGCGACCACGAAGGTCAGGTCGAAGAGCAGTTCGAGCGGCGTCGACGCGCGGTGCGGCTCACCCGGGTCGCGGCCCGACATGCGGCGCGGGCGGTGGTGCAGCGGCGGGTGCGCCTCGGTCATGCGCACATCCTGCCACCGCCCCGAGACGGATGCCCCGGCCCCCGGTCAGCGCGACAGCAGCAGCGCCTCGCCCTGCCCGCCGCCGCCGCAGAGTGCGACCGCGGCGCGGCCCTCGCCGCGACGGGCGAGCTCGAGCGCGGCGTGCAGCGCGAGGCGCGCGCCCGACGCGCCGATCGGGTGCCCCAGTGCGATCGCGCCGCCGTCGATGTTGACCCGCTCGGGGTCGAGGTCGAGGTCGCGCATCGACTGCAGCGAGACCGCGGCGAACGCCTCGTTGATCTCGACCAGGTCGAGGTCGCCGGCCTGCCAGCCGGCGCGGTCGAGCGCGGCGGCGATCGCGTTGGACGGCTGGGAGTGCAGCGAGTTGTCGGGCCCGGCGACCTGACCGGATGCCCCGACCACCGCGAGCCACGCCAGCCCGCGTTCCTCGGCCCAGTCGCGGCGCGCGACGACGACCGCCGCGGCGCCGTCGGAGAGCGGCGACGAGTTGCCCGCGGTGATGGTGCCGGCGGCGTCGAACGCGGGGCGCAGGCCCGCGAGGGTCTCGACGGAGGAGTCGGGGCGCACGCCCTGATCGGCGTCGACCACCACCGGGTCGCCCTTGCGCTGAGGGATTTCGACCGGCACGATCTCGTCGGCGAACCGGCCCTCGGCCTGCGCCCGGCCGGCGCGCACGTGCGAGGCCGCGGCGATCTCGTCCTGCTCGGTGCGCTCGAGCCCGTAGCGGGCGTTGAAGCGTTCGGTCGACGCGCCCATCGAGTCGTGGTCGAACGCGTCCGTCAGCCCGTCGTACGCCGCGTGGTCGCGCAGCTCCCACGGGCCGTAGGCCTTGCCGGAGCGCGACCCGGGCAGCAGGTGCGGCGCGTTCGTCATCGACTCCTGGCCGCCCGCGACCACCACGTCGGCCTCGCCGAGCCGGATCAGCCGCGCCGCATCCGTGATCGCGACCAGGCCCGACAGGCACACTTTGTTCAGCGTGATCGCGGGAACCCGCCACGGGATGCCCGCCGCGACCGCGGACTGCTTGGCCGGGTTCTGCCCGGCGCCGGCCTGCAGCACCTGGCCCATGATCACCTGGTCGACATCGTCGGGGGAGATGCCCGCCCTGCCGAGTGCGCCGCGGATCGCGATCGTGCCGAGCTCGACGGCCGACCGGCTCGCGAGGTTGCCGCTGATGCGACCGAAGGGGGTGCGGGCGCCGGCGAGGATCACGGCTTCGGGCTGGGACATGGGGATGACTCCTTCGTCGGTCTGCGGCTGTCTTGCGCGTCGGATCCATCCTACGATTCGGTTAGGAGCGATTCACCGGGCCGACGAAGTCCCGGGGTCGGTCGAGACGAGGAGGTCGACGACATGACGATGGACAAGACCGTCGAGTCCGCCGCGGCGGCGGTGGCGGACATCCCCGACGGAGCCTCGCTCGCCGTCGGCGGGTTCGGGCTCTGCGGCATCCCGATGGTGCTCATCGACGCGCTCCTCGAGCGCGGCGTGGGCGACCTGTCGGTGGTGTCGAACAACTGCGGCGTCGACGACTGGGGGCTCGGAGTGCTCTTGGCCGCGGGACGCATCCGCAAGATGACCTCGTCGTACGTCGGCGAGAACAAGGAGTTCGAACGGCAGTACCTCTCGGGCGAGCTCGAGCTCGAGCTCACCCCGCAGGGCACGCTCGCCGAGAAGCTGCGCGCCGGCGGCAGCGGCATCGCCGCGTTCTTCACCCAGACCGGCGTCGGCACCCAGGTCGCCGAGGGCGGGCTGCCGCGCAGGTACGCGCGCGACGGGTCGATCGCGGTCGCGAGCGAGCCCAAGCGCGTCGAGACGTTCACGCTGCGCGGCGAACCGCACGAGTTCGTGCTCGAAGCGGCGATCACGACCGACTACGCGCTCGTGCACGCGCTGCGGGGCGACCGGCACGGCAACCTCGTGTTCGACCGGTCGGCGCGCAACTTCTCGCCGCTCTGCGCCATGGCCGGGCGGGTCTGCATCGCCCAGGTGGAGGAGCTCGTCGAACCCGGCGACCTCGACCCCGACGCGGTGCACCTGCCCGGCATCTTCGTCGATCGCGTCGTCGAGGTCGGCACCGGCATCGAGAAGCGCATCGAGCGGCGCACTGTCCGCTCCGCGGGAACGGAGAGCTGAGCGATGGCGCTTACGAGACTCGAGATGGCGGCGCGCGCCGCGAAGGAACTGCCCGACGGCGCGTACGTGAACCTCGGCATCGGGCTGCCCACGCTGGTGCCGAACTACGTGCCCGACGGCGTGACCGTCGTGCTGCAGAGCGAGAACGGCATCCTCGGCGTCGGGCCGTACCCGACCGAGGACGAGGTCGACCCCGACCTCATCAACGCCGGCAAGGAGACGGTGACGGTGCTGCCCGGCGCCGCCTTCTTCGACTCGGCGACGAGCTTCGGCATGATCCGCGGCGGCAAGGTCGACGCGGCCATCCTCGGCGCGATGCAGGTGTCGGCCGCGGGCGACCTCGCCAACTGGATGATCCCGGGGAAGATGGTCAAGGGTCCCGGCGGCGCGATGGACCTCGTGCACGGCGCCCGCCGGCGCATCGTGCTCATGGAGCACGTCGCCCGCGACGGCTCGCCGAAGATCGTCGACGAGTGCTCGCTGCCGCTCACCGGCAAGCGCGTCGTCGACCGCATCATCACCGACCTCGCGGTCATCGACGTCACGCCCGATGGGCTGTCGCTCGTCGAGCTCGCCCCCGGCGTCACCGTCGACGAGGTCGTCGCCGCGACCGAACCGCCGCTGCTGCTGCACGCCGGGGCCGTCGGCTGAACGGAGCCGACGGATGCGTCTGATCCGAGGGGGCGATGCCGCTGCGCCGTCCTCGCCGACCGCCGGGCGCCGGCTCGCGGCATCCGACCGGGGCGCAGCCCTCGCCCAGCCCACCGGAAGTAGACTCGATCCGTGCCTGCAGTGAATCTCGGTCTTCCGAAGGTCCCCGAAACCCTGGCCCCGCGACGCAAGTCCCGCCAGATCAAGGTGGGCAAGGTGCTGGTCGGCGGTGACGCCCAGGTCAGCGTGCAGTCGATGACGACCACGCCGACGACCAACATCAACGCGACCCTGCAGCAGATCGCCGAGCTCACCGCCTCGGGCTGCGACATCGTGCGCGTCGCCGTGCCGAGTCGCGACGACGCCGAGGCCCTGCCGATCATCGCGAAGAAGAGCCAGATCCCGGTCATCGCCGACATCCACTTCCAGCCGAACTACGTGTTCGCCGCGATCGACGCAGGCTGCGCCGCCGTGCGCGTCAACCCGGGCAACATCCGCAAGTTCGACGACCAGGTCGGCGAGATCGCCCGGCGCGCGAAGGAGGCGGGCGTGTCGCTGCGCATCGGCGTGAACGCCGGATCGCTCGACCCGCGCCTGCTCGAGAAGTACGGCAAGGCGACGCCCGAGGCGCTCGTCGAGTCGGCCGTGTGGGAGGCGTCGCTGTTCGAAGAGCACGACTTCCACGACTTCAAGATCTCGGTGAAGCACAACGACCCCATCGTCATGGTGAAGGCGTACCGGCTGCTCGCCGAGCGCGGCGACTGGCCGCTGCACCTCGGCGTCACCGAGGCGGGCCCCGCGTTCCAGGGCACGATCAAGTCGGCGACGGCGTTCGGCATCCTCCTCTCGGAGGGGATCGGCGACACCATCCGCGTCTCGCTGTCGGCTCCGCCCGTCGAAGAGGTCAAGGTGGGCCTGCAGATCCTGCAGTCGCTGAACCTGCGCGAGCGCAAGCTCGAGATCGTGTCGTGCCCCTCCTGCGGGCGCGCGCAGGTCGACGTGTACAAGCTCGCGAACGACGTGACCGCCGGGCTCGAGGGCATGAGCGTGCCGCTGCGCGTGGCCGTCATGGGCTGCGTCGTGAACGGCCCCGGCGAGGCGCGCGAAGCCGACCTGGGGGTCGCGAGCGGCAACGGCAAGGGCCAGATCTTCGTGAAGGGCGAGGTCATCAAGACCGTGCCCGAGGCCGAGATCGTCGAGACGCTCATCGCCGAGGCGAACCGCATCGCCGACGAGATGGGCGGCGACGCGCCCGTCGGGTCGCCGACGGTCGTCACCGTCTGAGCCGGGGCGCAGGCGCGCCGTTCGAGGCGCGCGGTCGGTGCAGGCGGATGCGATGGGGCATCCGGGGCCCGAATAGAATCGTCGGGTGCCCACTCGCCTGACGAACTTCTTCCTCCGCACCCTCCGCGAAGACCCGGCCGACGCCGAGGTCCAGAGCCACAAGCTGCTCGTGCGCGCCGGCTACATCCGCCGGCAGGCGCCCGGCATCTTCGCCTGGCTGCCGCTGGGGTTGCGCGTGAAGGGCAAGATCGAGCGGATCATCCGCGAAGAGATGGAGCGTGCGGGCGCGCACGAGGTGCACTTCCCCGCGCTGCTGCCGCGCGAGCCCTACGAGGTGACCAACCGCTGGACCGAGTACGGCGACGCCCTGTTCCGCCTGCACGACCGGAAAGACGCCGACTACCTGCTCGCGCCGACGCACGAAGAGGTCTTCACCCTGCTCGTGAAAGACCTGTACTCGTCGTACAAGGATCTGCCGCTGACGATCTACCAGATCCAGGACAAGTACCGCGACGAGGCGCGTCCGCGCGCGGGGCTCCTGCGCGGACGCGAGTTCACGATGAAGGACGCGTACTCGTTCGACGTGTCCGACGCCGGCCTCGACGCGAGCTACCAGGCGCAGCGCGACGCGTACGAGCGCATCTTCACCCGTCTCGGCCTCGACTACGTCATCGTGCAGGCCGACGCGGGCGCCATGGGCGGGTCGAAGTCCGAGGAGTTCCTGCACCCGACCCCGGTCGGCGAGGACACGTTCGTGCGTTCGGCCGGCGGCTACGCGGCCAACGTCGAGGCGTTCACGACCGTCGTGCCCGACCCCATCCCGTTCGAGGACCTGCCCGAACCGGTCGTGCTCGACTCGCCGAACACGCCGACCATCGCGACCCTCGTCGACCTCGCGAACGCCGAGTACCCGCGCCCCGACGGTCGCGCGTGGACGGCCGCGGACACGCTGAAGAACGTGGTGCTCGCGCTCACCCACCTCGACGGCACCCGCGAGGTCGTGGTCGTCGGCATCCCGGGCGACCGCGAGATCGATCAGAAGCGGGTCGAGGTGGCGTTCGCGCCCGCCGAGGTCGAGGCGGCCACCGACGCCGACTTCCAGCGGCACCCCGGGCTCGTGAAGGGCTACATCGGCCCGTGGTCGCCCGCCGGCGGCGCTGCGGTGCTCGGCGCCGAGTCGCAGACCGGCATCCGCTACTTCCTCGACCCGCGCGTGGTCGACGGCACCGAGTGGATCACCGGCGCGAACCTCGACGAGAAGCACGTCTTCGGCCTGGTCGCGGGCCGCGACTTCACCGCCGACGGCACGGTCGAGGTCGCGAACGTGCGCGCGGGCGATCCCGCACCCGACGGCTCGGGTCCGGTGGAGCTCGCACGCGGCATGGAGATCGGGCACGTGTTCCAGCTCGGCCGCAAGTACGCCGAGGCGCTCGGGCTGAAGGTGCTCGACGAGAACGGCAAGCTCGCCACCGTCACGATGGGCTCGTACGGCATCGGCGTCACCCGCATCCTCGCGATCATCGCCGAGCTGCACAACGACGACAAGGGCCTCATCTGGCCGGCGTCCGTCGCGCCGTTCGACGTGCATGTGCTGGCCACCGGCAAGGACCAGGCCGCGTTCGACGCCGCCGAGCAGGTCGTCGCCTCGCTCGAGGCCGCGGGCCTCGACGTGCTCTACGACGACCGCCCCAAGCTGTCGCCCGGCGTGAAGTTCGCCGACGCCGAGCTCCTCGGCATCCCGAAGATCGTGATCGCGGGCCGCGGCGTCGCCGAGGGCCTCGTCGAGCTGTGGGATCGCGCGACGGGGGAGCGCACGCCGGTCGCGATCAGCGAGGTCGCCGACGCGCTGACGGCCTGAGCGTGGAACGGCGGGCCGGCGCGGATGACTCGGGTCGAGTCATCCGGTAACGTAGTGAGGTCCGCAGCGAGGGGATGCGGCATGAGAGCTGAATAGAGGAGGCCGGCGATGGATATCGACCTCAGCGTGCTCCGCATGATGGAGCGCGAGAAGGAGATCCCGTTCGACGAACTGGTGCAGATCATCGAGCAGGCGATCTTGATGGCCTACCTGAAGCACACCAACCCTGCGCAACACGGGCATCAGAACCCGAACAACGCGCGCGCGCATCTCGATCGCAAGACCGGTCACGTCTCGATCTACGTGCCCGAGCTCGACGACGAGGGCAACGTCATCGGGGAGGCCGAGGATTCGCCGAGCGACTTCGGCCGGATCGCGGCGTTCGCGGCGAAGCAGGTGATCAACCAGCGGCTGCGCGACATCGCGGACGACGCGGTGCTCGGCGAGTTCCGCGGCCGCGAGGGCGACATCGTCGCGGGCATCATCCAGCAGGGTCCGAACCCGCGGATGGTGCACATCGACCTCGGCACGGTCGAGGCGATCCTGCCGCCCGAGGAGCAGGTGCCGGGCGAGGAGTACCCGCACGGCCAGCGCATCCGGGTGTACGTGACGAGTGTGGCGAAGGGCCTGAAGGGGCCGTCGATCACGGTCTCCCGCACCCATCCCGCGCTCGTGCGCAAGCTGTTCGCGCTCGAGGTGCCCGAGATCGCGTCGGGCGTCGTCGAGATCGTGTCGCTCGCCCGCGAGGCCGGTCATCGCACCAAGATCGCGGTGCGCGCGAACCAGCCCGGTGTGAACGCGAAGGGCGCGTGCATCGGCGAGCTCGGGCAGCGCGTGCGCGCAGTGACCGCCGAGCTCGGCAACGAGAAGATCGACATCGTCGACTGGTCCGACGACCTCGCGACGTTCGTCGCCTCGGCGCTGTCCCCGGCGAAGGTGACGAACGCGTTCGTGGTCGACGAGTCGGTGAAGGCGGTGCGCGCCCTCGTGCCCGATTACCAGCTCTCGCTGGCGATCGGCAAGGAGGGGCAGAACGCCCGCCTCGCTGCGAAGCTCACGGGCGCGAAGATCGACATCCAGCCCGATTCCGCCGAGTGATCGGCGGGGAGGCGCGACCTGCCGGCGATCGTTCCCGGCAGGTCCGCGCATCCCGGAGGTGTACGATGGAACCCGTCAGAACGTGCATCGGTTGCCGAGCACGTGCCCCGCGGTCCTCACTTCTGAGGGTCGTCGCCCGGGACTCCCACCTCGTCGCAGATGCGGCAGCGGTGTGTCCGGGGCGAGGCGCGTGGTTGCATCCGACGCTGGAATGCTTCCGGCTCGCCGAACGCAAACGCGCCTTCGGGCGTGCACTCCGCGTGAGCGGGGTGCTGGACACCAGCGATGTAGAGAACAGGCTGAACGGCTAATGGACCAGTAATGAGCGGCTCGAAATGAGACCCGTCCACTGATATCGGTCTGCCCCTGTCCGGGTGCAGGCCCGGAACAGGAGAGAAGTGGCTGCCAAACCACGCGTACACGAGATCGCGTCCGAGCTCGGAGTCGACAGCAAGGTCGCACTCGAGAAGCTCAAGGAGATGGGCGAATACGTCAAGGGCCCGTCCTCGTCGATCGAACCCCCCGTCGCTCGCCGGCTGAAGGCCGCGCTCGAGTCCGACGGCGCCGCCAAGAAGGCGGCATCGGATGCAGCGCCCGCCGCCGCACCCAAGACCTCCGCCAAGCCGGGCCCGAAGCCCGGCCCCAAGCCGCCGGCCGCGCCGGCCGCTCCGGCGGAGCCGGCCGCTCCGGTCGCCGACGCGCCGATGTCGGTCGCCGAGCGCCAGGCGCAGGCCGAGAAGGCGCTGGCCGAGAAGGCCGCTGAGAAGGCGGCCGAGCAGGCTGCCGGCCCGGCCGTTCCGACGGATGCCCCGGCCGCACCGGCCGCCTCATCGCCGAAGCCGGGCGCCCCGCGCCCCGCGGTCGGCCCCAAGCCCGGCGCCCCGCGCCCGGGCAACAACCCGTTCTCGAGCTCGCAGGGCATGGGCCAGCGCCCGGCCGCCCCGCGCCCGGGCAACAACCCGTTCTCCAGCTCGCAGGGCATGGGCCAGCGCCCGACCCCCGGCAACATCCCGCGGCCGCAGGCCCCGCGTCCCGGTTCGCCGCGCCCCGGCGCCCCGCGTCCCGGTGCTCCGCGTCCCGGCGGCGCCGGCCGTCCCGGCGGCTTCCAGCGTCCCGGCGGCGCCGGTGCAGGCACCGGTCGTCCGGGCTTCGGCCCGCGTCCCGGCGGTGCCGGCGGCGTCGGCGGCGCCCCGCGTCCCGGCGGCGGCTTCGGCGGCCCGCGTCCCGCGGGCGGCGGCGGTCGTGGCCGCGGCCCCGGGGGCGGTACGGCCGGTGCGTTCGGTCGCGGCGGCGGCAAGAGCAAGTCGCGCAAGTCGAAGCGGACGAAGCGGGCCGAATTC
The DNA here is from genome assembly GCF_022811705.1 of Agromyces larvae. Taxonomy (NCBI): domain Bacteria; kingdom Bacillati; phylum Actinomycetota; class Actinomycetes; order Micrococcales; family Microbacteriaceae; genus Agromyces; species Agromyces larvae. The sequence continues at coordinate 522,988 of NZ_CP094528.1, forward strand.
GAGATGCGGGAGGCCCCGTCGCTCGGCGGCGTGAGCGTTCCCCGCGGCGACGGCACCACCGTCATCCGACTGCGTCGCGGCGCTTCGATCTCCGACTTCGCCGACAAGATCGACGCGAACCCCGGTTCGCTGGTCACGGTGCTCTTCCACCTCGGCGAGATGGCGACGGCGACCGAGTCGCTCGACGAGGCGACCTTCCAGGTGCTCGGCGAGGAACTCGGCTACAAGATCCAGATCGTCTCGCCCGAGGACGAGGACAAGGAGCTCCTCGAGGGCTTCGACATCGACCTCGACCAGGAGCTCGAGGACGAGACCGACGAGGAGCTCGAGCAGCGCCCGCCGGTGGTCACCGTCATGGGCCACGTCGACCACGGTAAGACGCGCCTGCTCGACGCGATCCGCAACGCGAACGTCGTGGCGGGCGAGGCCGGCGGCATCACCCAGCACATCGGTGCGTACCAGGTGTGGACCGAGCACGAGGGCCTCGAGCGCGCGATCACCTTCATCGACACCCCGGGCCATGAGGCGTTCACCGCCATGCGCGCCCGAGGTGCGCAGGTGACCGACATCGCGATCCTCGTGGTCGCGGCCGACGACGGCATCATGCCGCAGACGATCGAGGCGCTGAACCACGCGCAGTCGGCGAACGTGCCGATCGTGGTCGCGGTGAACAAGATCGACAAGCCCGACGCGAACCCGGCGAAGGTGCGCCAGCAGCTCACCGAGTTCGGCCTCGTGGCCGAGGAGTACGGCGGCGACGTCATGTTCGTCGACGTGTCGGCGCGCGAGGGCATCGGCATCCAGGATCTGCTCGACGCGGTCCTGCTCACCGCCGACGCCGGTCTCGACCTGCGGGCGAACCCCAACAAGGACGCGCGCGGCGTCGCGATCGAAGCCAAGCTCGACAAGGGGCGCGGCGCGGTGGCGACCGTGCTCATCCAGTCGGGCACGCTGAAGGTCGGCGACGCGATCGTCGCGGGCACGGCCTACGGCCGCGTGCGTGCGATGGCCGACGAGAACGGCGAGCCCGTCGTCGCGGCCACGCCGTCGCGTCCGGTGCAGGTGCAGGGCCTCTCGACGGTGCCGCGCGCCGGTGACACGTTCCTCGTCACCGAGGACGACCGCACCGCCCGCCAGATCGCCGAGAAGCGCGAGGCAGCGCAGCGCAACGCCCAGCTGGCGAAGGCGCGCAAGCGCATCTCGCTCGAGGACTTCACGCGTGCGCTCGAAGAGGGCAAGGTCGAGGCGCTCAACCTCATCATCAAGGGCGACGTGTCGGGTGCCGTCGAGGCGCTCGAGGAGTCGCTGATGAAGATCGAGGTCGACGACAGCGTGCAGCTGCGCATCCTGCACCGCGGTGTGGGTGCGATCACCGAGAGCGACATCGACCTCGCGACGATCGACAACGCGATCGTCATCGGGTTCAACGTGCGCCCCGACGTGAAGGCGCGCGAGCGCGCCGCTCGCGAGGGCGTCGACGTGCGCTTCTACTCGGTCATCTACAACGCGATCGACGACATCGAGAACTCGCTGAAGGGCATGCTGAAGCCCGAGTTCGAAGAGGTGCAGTCGGGTGTCGCCGAGATCCGCGAGGTGTTCCGCTCCTCGAAGTTCGGCAACATCGCGGGTGTCATCGTGCGCTCCGGCACGATCACCCGAAACGCGAAGGCCCGCGTCATCCGCGACGGCGTCGTGGTCGGCGACAACCTGGCGATCGAGTCGCTGCGCCGGTTCAAGGACGACGTCACCGAGGTCCGCACGGACTTCGAGGCGGGCATCGGCCTCGGCAAGTACAACGACATCCAGGTCGGCGACGAGATCGAGACCATCGAGATGCGCGAGAAGCCCCGCGCGTAGTGCGACGCGGGGGCGGCGAGAGCCGCCCCCGCGTGCTCGCTCGACAGAGAGGACACCCTGATGGCCGACCCACAGCGCGCCAGGAAGCTGGCCGACCGCATCAAGGAGATCGTGGCGCGGCGGCTCGACAAGGGCCTGCGCGATCCGCGACTCGGCTTCGTGACGATCACCGACGTGCGCGTCACGGGCGACCTGCAGCACGCGAGCATCTTCTACACGGTGTACGGCACCGATCAGGAGCGCACGGACTCGGCGGCTGCGCTGAAGGCGGCGACCGGGATGCTCCGCAGCGAGGTCGGCCGCAACATCACGGCGCGCATCACGCCGACCCTCGAGTTCATCGCCGACGCGATCCCCGAGAACGCCGAGCACATCGAGGCGCTGCTGCGCGAGGCGCGCGAGCGCGATGCCGAGACCACGGCGCTCGCCGAGCACGCCGAGTACGCCGGCGAGGCCGATCCGTACGTGAAGCCGCGCGAGCTCGACGAGCTCGAGGACGACGCCGACGACTGGGACGAGCTCGACGACGAGGCATCCGACCTCGCCGACGATGCGGAGGCCGGCGGGTCCCGCTGACCGGTCGCGCGGCGTTCGCCGCGGGCTGAGTCCGCTCAGCCGGGCAGCGCGTAGCCGTCGTCGGATGCCACGGCGAGCCCGTCGGCGACGAGCGTGCCGAGCACCCGGTCGAGACGTGCTGCATCGGGGTCGAGCGGCGCGAGCTCGTCGCGCGCGACGGGTCGGTGCGAGCCGCGGAGCTCCCGCATGATGCGGCCGCGCAACTGGCGGTCGCTGCCCTCGAACCGGGCTTGCGTCCGGCGCTTCGGGCCGTCGTGGGCGGGGTACCCGGCGGCCCGCCAGGCGCACAGGTCGGCGACGGGGCAGGCGTCGCAGCGCGGCATCCGGGCGGTGCAGACCGTGGCGCCGAGTTCCATCGCGCCCGCGTTGAACGCGCGCGCCGCGACCGGGTCCTCGGGCAGCACGGCCGACATCGCGGCGAGGTCCCGGGCGGCGCCGGGCGCGCCGGCTTCGGCGCGGCCGTCGACGGCGCGGGCGAGGACGCGCCGGGTGTTGGTGTCCACGACCGGATGCCTCGCCCCGAACGCGAACGCGGCCACCGCGCGAGCGGTGTACGGGCCGACGCCCTGCAGCGCGAGCAGCGCGTCGAGGTCGTTCGGCACCTCGCCGTCGTGCCGTTGGACGAGCTCGGTCGCCGCCCGGTGCAGCCAGAGCGCGCGACGCGGGTAGCCGAGGCGGTCCCACGCCCGCACCGCCTCGGCGGGCGGCTCGGCGGCGAGGGCCGCGGGCGTCGGCCAGCGGGCGATCCAGGCCTCCCACTTCGGCTGCACGCGCGAGACCTGGGTCTGCTGCAGCATGAACTCGCTGACCAGCACGGCCCACGGCGAGACGTCGGCCGCTCGCCAGGGCAGCGGCCGCGCGGCCGTCGCGAACCACGCGACGACGCGATCGGCGAGCGCGGCGGGGGAGCGGGGCATCCCATCAGCGTAAGCGGCTCGCGCTCGCCCGCGGGCTGGCCTACAGTCTGAGCATGCGACTCGTGACGACGCCGCGGGTGAGCTACCTGCGCAGCCTGGCCGGCGACATCCTCGCCCGGTACGGTCGGGGGCGCATGATCGTCGCCGTCGACGGCCCGGTGCGAAGCGGGAAGAGCGCGTTCGCCGACGATCTCGCGGCGGTGCTCGAGGAGCGCGATCACGCGGTGTTCCGGGCACGCACCGAGGACTTCCACCGGTCGCGCGCGGCGCAGGCCGAGTTCGGTCCCGACACCCCCGAGCGCTACTGGCGGTACGGCTTCGACGAGTCGGCGTTGCGCCGGTCGCTGATCGAGCCGTTCCGCCTCGGCGGGTCGGCGGCGTTCGTCACCCGGGTGTTCGATCCGGCGCGCGACGCGTGGGTCGAACCGAAGTGGCTGACCGGCCCCGAGGACGCGATCCTCATCGTCGACGGCCGGTTCGTGCTGCGCGATCGGCTCGCCGACCTGTGGGATGCGGCGATCGCCGTGGACGGGGACCCGGTGGACCCGGCCGACGTGCTCGCGTACGCGCACCGCGACCCGCGCACGGTCGCCGACGTGGTCGTCTCGCTCGCCGATCCGGCGCATCCGTTGTCGATCATCCACTGATCACCCCCTGTTCGGGGTACAGATTCCACAATTCCTGTGCAACGGCTGATCGGACCCCGCACTTTTCGCCATACTGAGACCAACACCCCCAATCGGCATCCCCGACCCGCAGCCCCACCCGACGGCCCGGCTCTCCGTGTGCGTTCCCGCCCACATCGTCGTGCGCCCGCGCGCGCGACCACGCCTGCCGTCCCGGGTTCGTCGACGCCGTCGGACCACTGGAGATCCCACCGAATGAGCATCATGCGCGCCCGAGCGGCGCACCCCGCACACGGTGCCGACCGTCCGCGGCGACGCGGCCGATCGACCCGAGCCCTGCGCCGCGCTGCGGCGGCACTCACCTCGCTCGGCCTCGGCCTGGGCCTCGCCCTCGTCGGCATGGCCGCGCCCGCGTCGGCGCACCACGCGACGGTCGACGGATCGTTCGAGTGCAACCCGACCACCGGCCTGTTCGACATCACCTGGACGGTCGAGAACTCCGAGAGCAACAAGGTCGCCGAGGTCACGAAGTCGTCCAACCGCGACGTCGTGCCGATCGGGCACGAGATCGGCAAGGGCCGTACCGACACCTTCGAGCAGCGCGGCGTCTCGGCGGGCAAGTACACCCTCGAGGTCGAACTCGGCTGGCCGGGTGCGAACCCCGACTCCGACTCGCACACGGTGAACGTCACCGGGAAGTGCGGCGACACGCCGTTCGACCCGAACTGGGAGTACCCGGCCCCGACGTGTACGGCGCTGACGGTCACCTATCCGGCGAACATCCCGGCCGGTCAGGCGATCGACGTGAACGTCCGCATCGTCGCCGACGGCGAGGACATCACCCTCAACTTCCGTCAGAAGCACGGCACGCCGTACTCGGGCACCGTGGTGTTCGAGTATGCGAAGCACGCTGACTGGCCCGACCCCGACATCTGGACGGTGAACTGGGTGCAGGTCGCCGGCACGAACTACCACTGGACGGGTTCGGTGCAGTGCGGCGACGGCGTGACGATCTGCCATCACGACGATACGTCGAAGAGCTACGAGCGCGAGACCATCTCGACGGACAGATTCTTCACCGACCACCACGACGAGCATGCGACGGACATCTGGCCGGCCTTCACCTACAAGCTGCGGATCTCCGACGACTGGATCGACCTGAACATGCCCGCCAGGGGCGACCAGTCGCTCCTCCAGTACCCCGACTGCGTGAAGACGCCGACCGAGATCCAGATCCCGGCGGCGCCGGCGTACTCGGACGAGTGCGGTCCTGACAACGAGGTGCTCGCGGAGCTCGTCGAGACGGATCAGGTGCGCTGGGAGCGGGTCGATGCTCCGGGTTCGATCACGGTGACGGCGTTCGCGAAGAACGGGTTCGTGTTCCCCGGTGGTGCGACCTCGCACACGTTCGACCCGTTCGCGGTGCGCGACGCCGACTGCGTGGAGCCGGTGCTCGACGGTTCGGTCGCGACCGGCGAGTGCCGGGCCGACGTGCCGTGGATCAGCTACCGCGTGGTGCTCACCGACCCCGACGCGCAGGCCACCTCGCGCACGGTGTTCCTGATCCTCACCGACGGCGAGCACACCGAGCGCATCGAGCTCGGCGACCTGGACGAGGCCGGGATCCTCGAGGGCGCGACGCTCTGGCCGGGCGCCTCGGTCGACGCGGAGGGCAACCCCACCGGCTGGCCCGGCTGGGAGCAGCTCGCCGACGGCTCGTGGGTCGAGACCGAGGGCAACTTCGCCTGGACGCGCGACATCACGACGGCGACGTTCGAGGTCAACCCCGACCTGACCGTCGACCTGGCGTACCCGCCGGCCACGCCGAACTGCGCCACGGGTCCGTTCCTCGGCGACGGTGACGGCAGCGGCCTGGCCTCCACCGGCTTCGCCGGCGGCACGATCGCGATCGTCGCGGGCGTCATCCTGGTGCTCGGCGCAGCGGTCGTCGTGATCGTCGCGATCCGCCGCAAGCGCACCGCCGGAACGACGACGGGCGACGCGGGTTCGGCCGAGTAGCCCGACCGCGCAGCACGGGGGCCCGGTTCGCCGGGCCCCCGTTCGCGTTCCCCGCGGCCGTGCGTCCTCCGCGGCTCAGCGCCGCAGCACCGCGACGACGCGCTCGGCCGGCAGGAATCCGTCGCGCTCGACCTCGTGCACGAGCCCGACGAGCGCACGGTTCACCGGGGCATCCGCCCCGATCGCCTCGGCCTGGCGCACGACCGCACCGTTCAGGAAGTCGATCTCGGTCGGCTGACCTCGTCGCAGGCTCTGCTGCGTCGAACCCAGGTTCGGCACCGGGCCGAGGTAGCCGAACAGCCTACGGGGGAGCCGCTGCCCGATCGTGAGCGGCATCCGCGCGAATCGGCGCAGCATCCGGTCGTCGAGGCCCTGGAGCGCACCGAACCGGATGCCGCGCGCGATGCCGATGCGCACGGTCTCGCGCATCGACGCGGTGACCACCAGCCGCAGGCGCCGGTCGGCGAGCGTCTCCTGCACGCTGCGGCCCACGATCGCGGGGACGGCGTTCACCATGTTGACGACGAGCTTCGTCCACTGGGCGCCGAGGAACCCGCCGATCGCCGTGACCGGCACGGCCTGCGAGAGCACCTCGGCGATGCGTCGTGCCTCGTCGTCGGGCGGTCCGTCGCCGCGGCCGAGGAAGCTCTCGGCGGTCGCGGTGACGCGTACCGTACCGGGTTCGGTGTAGTTCGCGGCGATGATCGACAGCATCCCGTAGCACGTCGACCGGGGCAGCAGCCGGGCGGCCGTGTCGACCCCGTCGAGTCCGTTCTGCACCACCACGACGGTCGCGCCGTCGATCGCCTCGGCGTTCGCCCGGATCGCGGCCTCGGCGTCCTGCGCCTTCGTGCAGACGAGCACCAGGTCGGGGCGGCGGGTGAGCCGTTCGGATGCCTCGACCCGCGCCTGCACATCGCCGAACCCGCCGCTGATGCGGATGCCGCCCTCGCGGATCGCCGCGAGGCCGGCGCCGCGCGCCGTGACCTCGACCTCGTGTCCGGCCCGGTGCAGCAGCGCTGCGAACGTGCCGCCGAGGGCTCCGGCCCCGATGATCCCGATCCGCATCCCTCCAGCGTAGGAGGCGGCCACGCGGCATCCGACCCGGCTGTTAGCCTGGTGCGCGTGAACAGCGGCATCCTCCTCGTGGACAAGCCCCGAGGGATGACCAGTCACGACGTCGTCGCCCGGGTGCGCCGGTTCGCCGCGACCCGCAAGGTGGGCCACGCGGGCACCCTCGACCCGATGGCCACCGGCCTGCTGCTCATCGGCGTGAACTCCGCGACCCGCCTGCTGCACCATCTGGTCGGACTCGACAAGGAGTACCTCGCGACGGTGCGGCTGGGGGCGGCGACCACGACCGACGACGCCGAGGGCGAGGTCGTGGGGCGGGCCCCGGCGGACGCGGTGGCCGCGATCGGCGACGACGCGATCCGCGAGGGGATGCTCCGGCTCACCGGCGTACTCGACCAGGTGCCGAGCTCGGTGAGCGCGGTGAAGGTCGACGGTCGTCGCGCCTACGACCGCGTGCGCGACGGCGAGCAGGTGGAGCTCGCCGCCCGGCGGGTCACCGTGGCGGCCTTCGACCTGCTCGAGCAGTGCCGCGTCGACGGGTTCATCGACCTCGACGTGCGCGTGGTGTGCTCCTCGGGCACCTACGTGCGCGCGCTCGCGCGCGACCTCGGCGGAGCGCTCGGCGTCGGCGGGCACCTGACGGCGCTGCGCCGGACCCGCGTGGGCGGCTTCGAGATCGCGGACGCCACGACGCTCGCGTCGCTCGAGGCCGACGGCGTCGCGGCCGCCCTCATGAGCCCGGCGGACGCCGCGGCGCGGGCGCTGCCCGCGGTCGCGGTGTCGCCCGACGAGGCGCGCGACCTCGGGCACGGCAAACGCCTCGTGGCACCGGCCCAGGCGACGGGCACGCTGGCTGCGGTCGAGGGCGACCGTCTCGTCGCGATCGTCGAACGGCGCGGCGACACGCTGAAGGTCGTGACCGGGTTTCCGCAGGAGCAACCATGACGAGGGGTGACGGTGTGAGCGGCAGGCGGGCACGATGATCGAGTGGTACGCGTGGGTGCAGGTCGCGGTCGCGACGCTCGCGGGCGTGCTCTGCCTCGCCCTCGGGCTCGTGGGGCGCATCCCCAGCGATCTCAGCATCGGGGCGCTCGCCCTCGTCGAGGTGCTGCTGATCGGTCAGGTGGTCGTCGCGATCATCGCCCCGATGACCGGCAACGAGGCATCCGGAAGCGTGCTCGAGTTCTGGATCTACCTGATCTCGGCGGCGCTGCTGCCGCCGGTTGCGGCCTTCTGGGCGCTGCTCGAGCGCAACCGGTGGTCGACCGTGATCCTCGGCGTCGCAGCCCTCGCGGTCGCGGTCATGGTGTACCGGATGCTGCAGATCTGGACGGTGCAGCAGGCGTGACCGCGCGGGTGAGAGAATCGAACGTCATGTCTGCATCGCCTGAGAACGTCCCGACCCCCGCACGCACCCGCCGGATGAGCGGCATCGGCCGCGTGCTCGTCGTCGTGTACGGCATCCTCGCGCTGGCCGCGACCGGGCGCACGGCGGTGCAGATCATCGAGCGCTTCGACGAGGCCCCCGTCGCGTTCACCCTCTCGGGCCTGTCGGCCGTCGTCTACATCGTCGCCACGGTCGCGCTCATCGCACCCGGGCGGGTCTGGTACCGGGTGGCGTGGATCACGATCGGGTTCGAGGCCGCCGGGGTGCTCGTCGTCGGCACGATCACGTGGCTGTGGCCCGACCTGCTCGGTGCGGGCACCGGCGACCCGTTCGGGCGCACCTCCACGGTGTGGAGCCTCTTCGGCGCCGGGTATCTGTTCATCCCGCTCGTGCTGCCCGCGCTCGGGATGTGGTGGCTGGCGAAGCATCCGCCCGTCGATGCCGTCGATGCCGACGAGGCGCAGGCGTCCGCCGCCTCGGCCGAGGTCGACGCGCGGTGAGGTCGTTCAAGGGCCTCGACGCGGTGCCGGCGGGGTTCGGCCCGTCGGCCGTGACCATCGGCAAGTTCGACGGCGTGCACCTCGGGCACCGCGCGGTCATCGACCGGCTGCGCGGCATCGCCGACGAGCGCAGCCTGACGACCGCGGTCGTCACGTTCGACCGCAACCCGCTCGCGCTGCTCGCCCCCGAGCGCTGCCCCGCCCCGCTCGTGAGCGTGCGCCAGAAACTCAACCTGCTCGCCACCACGGGCGTCGACGCCACCGTGCTGCTGCCCTTCGACCGGCAGCTCGCGGCGGTGCCCGCCGAGGAGTTCGTGCGGCGGGTGCTGGTCGACGCGCTCGGCGCGCGTGCGGTGCTCGTCGGGAGCGATTTCCGCTACGGCGCCAGGGGCGCCGGCGACGTGGCGCTGCTGCAACGGCTCGGCGAAGGGCTCGGGTTCGACGTGGTCGTGGTCGACGACGTCATGCCCGACGACGAGCACCGCGTCTCGTCGACCTGGGTGCGCGAGCTGCTGGCCGCCGGCGACGTGCGTCGGGCCACCGAACTGCTGGGCCACACCCCGACCGTGTCGGGCATCGTGGTGCACGGGGCGGCGCGCGGGCGCGAGCTCGGGTACCCGACGGCGAACCTGTCGCCCGAGTCCGAGGGGCTGATCCCCGCCGACGGCGTCTACGCCGGCTGGCTGACCGACGCCGGAACCCGGTACCCCGCGGCGATCTCGGTGGGCGACAACCCGACGTTCGAGGGCGTCCCCAAGAAGCAGGTCGAGGCGTACGTGCTCGACCGCGATCTCGATCTCTACGATCACCTGGTCGACGTGGAGTTCGTGGAGCGGCTGCGCGGCATGGTCGCGTTCGAGAGCATCGAGGGGCTCATCGACACCATCCGCGACGACGTCGACCGGGCCCGCGAGCTGCTTTCGTGACCGCCGCGCGACGCGCGCTCTGGGCCGGACGTTCGCTGGCGCTGGTCGGCATCTTCCTGCTGGCGTTCAACCTGCGTTCGGCGGTCGCGTCGCTCTCGCCGGTGCTCGCGCTGGTCGAGGCGGATGTCGCGCTGAGCGCCGCGGTGGTGGGGGTGCTCGGCATGCTCCCGCCGGTCTGCTATGCGGTGTTCGGCCTGGTGACGCCGGCCATCGCGCGTCGGTGGGGACTCGAGCGGCCGCTGGTCGGGGTGCTCGTCCTGCTCGCGCTGGGCCTCGCGGGGCGAGGCGTCGTCACCGAGGCGACGGGGCTGATCGCCGCCAGCGCCGTCGCGTTCGCCGCGATGGGCGTGGGCAACGTGCTGCTGCCGCTCGCGGTGAAACGGTACTTCCCCGACCGCATCGGCCTGATGACGACGCTGTACGTCACGGCGATGTCGATCTCGACGCTGCTGCCGCCGCTCGTCGCGGTGCCCGTGGCGGAGGCGGCCGGCTGGCGGGTGGAGCTCGGTCTCTGGGCGGTGTTCGCGGTCGCCGCGCTGGTGCCCTGGGCGGTGCTGGCGCTGCGCTCGCGCACGACGTCCGCCCCGGGGGTGACCGAGCCCGGCGCCGCGCAGTTGCGGCACGCGCTGCGCTCGCCGCTCGCGTGGGCGCTCACGATCGTGTTCGCCGGGTCGTCGGTGAACGCGTACACGGCGTTCGCCTGGCTGCCGAGGATCCTGCAGGAGACCGCGGGCTCGTCTCCGGCGGCCGCCGGCGCGCTGCTGTCGCTGTACGCGGCGATGGGGCTGGTCGCCGGCCTGGTCGTGCCGGTCATCGCCGCCCGCTGGAACCGGGTGCGCCTGCTCATCGGCGTGAGCGTGGCGTCCTTCGTGCTCGGCTATCTGGGCCTGCTCGTCGCGCCCGCGACCGCGACCTGGCTGTGGGTGGCGCTCATCGGCACCGGCCCGCTGATCTTCCCGCTGTCGCTGGTGCTCATCAACCTGCGCACGCGCACCCATGCCGGCGCGGTCGCGCTCAGCGGTTTCGTGCAGTCCACCGGTTACCTCATCGCCGCCGCGGGGCCGCTGGCGCTCGGCGTGCTGCGCGATGCATCCGGGTCGTGGACGCTGCCGCTCCTGCTGCTGCTCGCCACCGCGCTCCCGGTGGGCGTCGCCGGCCTCGTCGTCGCCCGTCCGCGCCTGTTCGAGGACGAGCGCGCCGGCTGACGAGCGGCGCCCGCGGCGCGCTCGTCAGCCGATCAGCTCGGGCCGGTGCACGAGCGCGGCCGCGCCGATGAGCGGCCCTTCGTCGCCGAGGCCGGACGGCACGATCCGCACCCGGCGCGCGAACTCGAACGCCGTGCGCTCGGCGACCGCGGCACGCGCGTGGTCGAACAGGGCGGGGGCCACCCGCGAGAAGCCGCCGCCGATCGCGACGACGTCGAGGTCGACGAGGTTCGTGGCCGACGCGATCGCCTGCCCGATCGCCCGCCCGGCCCGTTCCACCGCGGCGATCGCGACCGGATCGCCCGCGGCGTGCGCGGCGGCGAGGTCTTCGCCGGTCGTGCCCTCGAAGCCCCGGGTGCGTGCCCACGCCACGGTGCGCGGGCCGCTCGCGATCGCTTCGAGGCATCCGCGTCCGCCGCAGGGGCAGGGGTCGTCGAAGCCGCCGACCTCGACGTGGCCGATGTGGCCCCCGTTGCCCGACGGGCTGGGCGCGCCGCGGTCGCCGAGCACGAGCCCGCCGCCGACGCCGGTCGACACGATCATGCCGAGCAGGTTGTGCGCGTCTCGGCCCGCGCCGACCCAGTGCTCGGCGAGGGCGATGCAGAGTCCGTCGATGCGCAGGTGGACCGGGACGCCGGGGACGAGCGCGCGCAGCCGGTCGACGAGCGGATGCCCCCGCCAGGCGGGCACGTTCAGCGGCGACACGGTGCCGGCGGCGAGGTCGACGGGGCCGGCCGAGCCGAGGCCGACGCCCGCGAGTTCGGCGCCGTCGGGCAGTGCGGCCAGGGCGCCGCGGACGACTTCGGCGACGGCCGCGTCGAGCTCGTCGGCGGTGCGGCCGGGGCCGGTCGGGTGGCGGTGGCGGCTGCCGGGAACGACGGCCGCGTCGGCGTCGACGAGCGCGGCCTCGACCTTGGTGCCGCCGAAGTCGACGGCCAGTGCGAGAGAGGGCATGCGCTTCAGCATAGGAGAGCGCGCGGCCCTCGCTGTGTGCTCATCTGAGCAGAAGCGCCAACGAGTGTTGCCGGCGAGCGGGCGGCTGCCTACGCTGGAACGAGCGATGAGCGCCCCGAGGCGTTCGCGCGATCAGAGGGAGCGTGATGGACGAAGTCGACGAACTGCTCTCGATCCGGGCGGCCGAGCTCTACTACGAAGAGAACAAGACGCAGGACGAGATCGGGCAGGCGCTCAGCCTCACCCGGTGGAAGGTGGGGCGGCTGCTCGCCCAGGCCAAGCAGCGCGGATTCATCCGCATCGAGATCCTGCACCCGCGCGCCCGCAGGCTGCCGATCGAGCGTCGCCTGCGCGACGAGCGCGGGCTCGAGGACGCGATCGTCGTCTCCTCGGCCGGCGTGTCCGGGCCCGACGAACTGCAGGCGCGCACCGCGCAGGCCGCCGCCGACTACCTCACCGCGCTGCGCCCCGTGCCGCGCACGCTCGGCGTGAGCTGGGGCCGCACCCTCTTCGACCTCTCGCAGCACCTGCGCCCCGGCTGGGCGACCGCGGTCAACGTCGTGCAGATCAACGGCGGCGTGAGCCTCAACCGCCGCCCGGGCACCGCCGCCGCAACGGCGGTCGCGATCGCGCAGAAGGCGAGCGGCAACGCGACCCTGCTGCCCAGCCCCGCGATCCTCGAGCGACTCGAGACGAAGCAGGCGATCGAGAGCGACCGGGTCGTCGCCGGGGTCATCGACCTCGCCCGCTCGGCCGACGCCTACCTGTTCAGCGCCGGCGCCGCCGACCACCACTCGGTCCACGTCGAGAGCGGCTACCTGTCGGCCGCCGACGTCGATCTGCTCGTGCAGAAGGGCGCGGTCGGCGACGTGGTCGGGCGCTACATCGACTCCGACGGCAACATCGTCGACCCCGCGCTCGATGCGCGCACCGTCGGCCTCACGCTCGACGAACTGCGCGCCGCGCCGCGGTCGATCGCGGTGGTCGCCGGCCCGTCCAAGCACGCGGTCGCCGACGCCGTCGTGCGCAGCGGCCTGTGCACGGTGCTCGTCACCGACGAGGCCACCGCCCTCCATCTGCTCGACGGCTCGTAACTCCGGAAGAAGGCTCGACATGCCCGAAACCTCCCTCGTCACCGCACGCGAGCGTGCCGTCGCCGTGCTCGGCGGCGAACCCGACGACGCCACGCTGCGCCGCTACCTGCACGGCATCCCCGGCGTCGACGCGGTCGGCCTCGAACAGCGCGCCGCCGGGCTCGGCACCCGCTCGATCAAGACGTCGTCGAAGGCGTGGGCGCTCGACCGCATCATCTCGCTCATCGACCTCACCACGCTCGAGGGCGCCGACACCCCCGGCAAGGTGCGCTCGCTGGTCGCGAAGGCGATCACCCCCGATCCGGCCGATGCGACCACGCCCCGGGTCGCCGCGGTGTGCGTGTACGGCGACATGGTGCCCTTCGCGGTCGACGCGCTCGGCGCCGCGCACGGCGACCCCGACGACGGCGGCGTCTCGGTCGCCGCGGTGGCCACGGCGTTCCCGTCGGGGCGTGCCTCGCTCGAGATCAAGCTCGCCGACACCGCCGAAGCGGTCGCGGCCGGCGCCGACGAGATCGACATGGTCATCGACCGCGGGGCGTTCCTCGCCGGCCGGTACGGCCAGGTGTTCGACCAGATCGCCGCGGTGAAGCAGGCGTGCCGTCGCCCCGACGGCACGAGCGCAAGCCTCAAGGTGATCCTCGAGACCGGCGAGCTCGTCACCTACGACAACGTGCGACGTGCGTCGTGGCTGTCGATCCTCGCGGGCGGCGACTTCATCAAGACCTCGACGGGCAAGGTGCAGCCGGCCGCCACGCTGCCGGTGACCCTGCTCATGCTCGAGGTCGTGCGCGACTGGCACCTGCTCACCGGCCAGCGCATCGGCGTGAAGCCGGCCGGCGGCATCCGCGCCTCGAAGGACGCCGTGAAGTACCTCGTCACGGTCGCCGAGACCGTGGGCGAGGAGTGGCTCGTGCCCCACCTGTTCCGCTTCGGTGCGTCGAGCCTCCTCAACGACGTGCTGCTGCAGCGCCAGAAGCTCAGCACCGGCCGGTACTCCGGCGCCGACTACGTCACCATCGATTGAACACCGAGACGAGACATCCCATGAGCTTCCTCGAGTACGCACCCGCCCCCGAGTCGAGGGCGATCCTGTCGCTGCGCGACTCCTACGGCCTGTTCATCGACGGCGAGTTCGTCGGCGGGCACGGCACGCCGTTCCAGACGATCTCGCCGGCCGACGAGACGCGCATCGCCGAGATCGCGAACGCCGACGCCGCCGACGTCGACCTGGCCGTCGCGGCCGCGCGCCGCGCCTACGACCGGGTCTGGAGCCGGATGAGCGGCCGCGACCGCGGCAAGTACCTGTTCCGCATCGCCCGGCTCCTGCAGGAGCGGGCGCGTGAGCTCGCGATCGCCGAGTCGCTCGACAACGGCAAGCCGATCAAGGAGTCGCGCGACGTGGACGTGCCGCTCGTGGCCGCCTGGTTCTTCTACTACGCGGGGTGGGCCGACAAACTCGACCACGCCGGCCTCGGCGCCGACCCGCGCGCGCTCGGCGTCGCCGGCCAGGTGATCCCGTGGAACTTCCCGCTGCTCATGCTCGCGTGGAAGATCGCGCCGGCGCTCGCCGCCGGCAACACGGTGGTGCTCAAGCCCGCCGAGACGACCCCGCTCACCGCGCTGCTGTTCGCCGAGATCGTGCAGCAGGCCGATCTGCCGCCCGGCGTCGTGAACATCGTCACGGGCGCGGGCGACACCGGTGCGGCGCTCGTGTCGCACCCCGACGTCGACAAGGTCGCGTTCACCGGTTCGACGTCGGTGGGCCGCCAGATCGCGAAGGCCGTCGCCGGCACCGACAAGAAGCTCACCCTCGAGCTCGGCGGCAAGGCCGCGAACATCGTGTTCGACGATGCGCCGATCGACCAGGCGATCGAGGGCATCGTCAACGGCATCTTCTTCAACCAGGGGCACGTGTGCTGCGCGGGCAGCCGCCTGCTGGTGCAGGAGTCGATCCACGACGAGGTCGTGGACCGGCTGAAGCGGCGCCTCTCGACGCTGCGCCTCGGCGACCCGCTCGACAAGAACACCGACATCGGGGCGATCAACTCGCGCGAGCAGCTCGACCGCATCCGCGAGCTCAGCGACGTCGGCGAGGCGGAGGGGGCCGAACGGTGGAGTGCGCCGTGCGAGATCCCCGACAACGGCTTCTGGTTCGCGCCGACGATCTTCACCGGCGTCGAGACGAGCCACCGCATCGCGCGCGAAGAGGTCTTCGGCCCGGTGCTGTCGGTGCTGAGCTTCCGCACCCCCCAGGAGGCGATCGCCAAGGCGAACAACACGCCGTACGGCCTGTCGGCCGGCATCTGGACCGACAAGGGCAGCCGCATCCTCGCGGTCGCCGACCAGTTGCGCGCGGGCGTCGTGTGGGCGAACACGTTCAACCGGTTCGACCCGTCCAGCCCGTTCGGCGGCTACAAGGAGTCGGGCTACGGCCGCGAGGGCGGCCGGCACGGGCTCGGCGCGTACCTCACGCCCGCGACCCGGGCGGCCGTCACCGCCCGAAGCGCCGTGCCCGCGAAGAAGGGAGCCCGCAAGTGAGCCGCCTCGCCGTGCCCAAGACGTACAAGCTGTTCATCGGCGGCGCGTTCCCGCGCAGCGAGTCGGGCCGCACCTACGAAGTGCTCGCCGCCGACGGCGGGTTCCTCGCGAACGCGGCGAAGGCGTCCCGCAAGGACGCCCGCGACGCGGTCGTCGCCGCACGCGCCGCGGTCGCCGGCTGGTCGGGCGCCACGGCGTACAACCGGGGTCAGGTGCTGTACCGCATCGCCGAACTGCTCGAGGGGCGTCGGGCCCAGTTCGCCGCCGAGATCGAGCAGGCCGAGGGCGCGACGCGCGCCGAGGCCGCCGCGCAGGTCGACGAGGCGATCGACCGCTGGGTCTGGTACGCCGGCTGGGCCGACAAGTTCGCGCAGGTGACCGGCAACGCGAATCCCGTCGCCGGGCCGTACTTCAACATCTCGGTGCCCGAGCCGACGGGGGTCGTCGCGATCGTCGCGCCCCAGGACTCGTCGCTCGTCGGGCTGGTGTCGGCGATCGCGCCGGCGCTCGTCGCGGGCAACGCGGTGGTCGTGGTCGCGAGCGAGCGGCACCCGCTGTCGGCGATCTCGCTGGCCGAGGTGCTCGCGACGAGCGACGTGCCGAAGGGCGTCGTGAACGTGCTGACCGGGTCGCCCGCCGAGATCGCGCCGTGGCTGGCCGCGCACGCCGACGTGAACGCGCTCGACCTGGTCGGCGCGGGTGCGCTCGACTGGGTCGACCTCGAGATCGCGGCGGCCGACACCCTGAAGCGCGTCCTGCGCCCCGAGAACGGCCCGGATGCCGCGGCGCCGGCGCTGGACCGAATCGTCGCGTTCACCGAGACGAAGACGGTCTGGCACACGAAGAGCCTGCGGTAGCCCCGGTGGTCGACGCAGACGCCGGCGATCGGCGCGCACGGTTGGTCGAGGATCCGTTCGACTTCCGCATCACGAAGGCGGGCGCGGTCATCGTGCTGCGCGGCGGTCGCGCCGTGATGACGGTCGGCGGTGCGTCTGCGGGCCGGCTCGTCGCGGCACTGAGCCGTGCCGACGACGCGCAGACGCAGCACCTCCTCGCGCGCGCGAGCGGCAACTACAAACGGGGCAACGAGCGCACCTCCTGACCGCCCTTCCCGACCGGAACCGCTTGCCCCCCGAAAGCAGGTAACGAATCGGTAACGGCGTGTGCTAGCGTGGCCGAACCGATCGGGCAACGGCGCCCGTTCGGGGAAAGGCCCGATCCGTGCACCCCGCCCCCGGCGCGCGAGACACCTCGCCCACCCGCCCCGCTCGAACCCGCCCCGCTCGAACCCGCCCAGCTCGAACCCGCCCCGTCGACCTGCTCACCCGCCGGCCCCGACGTGCCGTGCGCACCGGCGTCGGTGCAGTGGCGCTCGCGATCACCGTCACCGCGATGCTCGTCGTGCAGTCGTCGCCCACCGCGTCGGCCACCGACGTGTTCGGCGCGTTGCGCGCGCCCGGCGAACCGGCGTTCAGCGTCGGCCATCGGGGTGATCGCGCGCAGGCGCCCGAGAACACGCTGCCCTCGCTCGAACTCGCCCTCGACGGCCTCGAGTTCGTCGAGACCGATGTGCAGCTGACCCGGGACGACGTCCCGGTGCTGTTCCACGACGTCGAGCTCAGCCGCGTCACGGGGGATCCGCACCGGGTCGACGAGCTCACCTTCGCCCAGCTCTCCCGGCTCGACGCGGGCCGGCGGTACGACGCGGCGTTCGAAGGCACGCGCATCCCGACGCTCGATGCGTTCCTGGCCGCGCTCGCCGAGCGCGACGACGCCCGCGCGCTCATCGAGCTGAAGGCGGCGTGGACCCCCGACGAGGTGCGCATCGTCGCCGACCTGCTGGAGCGACGCGGGGTCGAGGGGCGGGTGGTGCTGCAGAGCTTCAGCATCGAGACCCTCGACTCGATCGCCGAGGTCGCCCCGCACCTGCCGCGCATCATGCTGATCCGCGAACTGCCCGCGGACCCGCGGCCGATCGCGGAACGATTCGGCCTGATCGGCTTCGGCACCACCGTGGCCAGCGTGACGGCCGCGCCCGAGGCGCTCGACCGCGCCCACGCCGCCGGCATCGCGGTGCTCTGCTACACCCTGAACTCCGAGAAGAAGTGGAGCGAGGTGGCCGCCCTCGGCGTCGACGGCATCATCACCGACCGGCCGAGCGACCTCGACGCCTGGCTCGCCGCTACTGCTCCGGGAACGTGATCTCGACGCCGAGCCGGTCGGCGGCGGCCCGGTACGCCTCGGCGACCCGCTCGGAGAACAGCACGAAGCGCACGCGCGGGGGAGCGGCATCCGTCGCCATCGAGGCGACCGACAGTGCGACGTCCGCGACCTCGTCGACCGGCCAGCCGTACACGCCGGCCGAGATGGCCGGGAACGCGATCGAGCCCGCTCCCAGCTCCGCGGCCAGCGCCAGCGAGTTGCGATGGGCGGCAACCAGCCTTTTCCGGCGTTCGGATGCCTCGGGCTCCGCGCGGCCCGGCCACACCGGGCCGACCGTGTGGATGACCCACCGTGCCGCCAGACGGCCGGCCCCGGTGGCGACCGCCTCGCCCGTCGGCAGCCCGTCGGGCAGCGATCCGGCGCGCAGCGCCCGGCACTCGGCGAGGATCTCGGGCCCGCCGGCGCGGTGGATCGCGCCGTCGACGCCTCCGCCGCCGAGCAGCGACGAGTTCGCGGCGTTCACGATCGCGTCGACCCGCTCGTGCGTCAGGTCGCCCGTGATCAGCTCGATGCGAGGCATCCGCCGGGCCTCAGCCGCGGTTGTTCGACAGCTCGAAGATGCGCAGCAGCTCGGCCACCGCCGCCTCGCGGGCCTCGCCGCCCTGCTCGTACTGGTGGGTGACGTGGGTGCGCAGGTGGTTCTCGACGAGCAGCTTGTTCAGCGACGCCAGCGATTTCTGCACCGCGAGCGACAGCGTGATGATGTCGACGCAGTAGTCCTCGTTCTCGATCATCTTCTCGATGCCGCGGAGCTGGCCCTCGATGATCTTCGTGCGGTGCAGCGCCCGCCGCTTGATGTCCTCGATCACCCCGTCAGGATACTCCGCCGGACCGGTACCCGGCCGGGGTATCCGGGTCCCCGTCACTCCTCGACGTCGGGCGCCGGCTGCCGGTCGTCGCGCAGGTCGACACGACGCTCGGCATCGATGCCGGGCACCTCGTCGACGAGCGCGTCGTCGATCGGTCGCTCGTCGTCGTTCTCGGCCGGTTCGGCCTCGTCGAACTCTGTGTCCTGCGCCACCGTGAAGTCGTCATCCGGCGCGACGCCACCGCCCGCCCCCGCGCGATCGTCCATGTCCCCAGACTAGGCCGCGGCCTGCGCCGCCGCACCCCCTGCACGACGGATCCGCGCCGCGCCCGCCGGTGCGGTCGGGCATTCCGCCCCGAAACCCGATAGAATGGCGGTTGCGCCCGATGGATCCCTTCCTCAGGCCGACGGCACGGGCTCCGCCCGCGCACTGCTCGGCCGTGCGGATCCCTCGGCCTGCGGTCCGCCCCTGATCCGGCGAGGCGAGCCGCGGCATCGCGATCCGCCCCTCGGGTCGTCGGCGCAACAGATGCGGCCCGAAGAAACGGGAGGACCATTGGCCCAGACGAGGCAGCGCACACGTACGCGCTCGCGCGACGATGACGCGCCCATCATCCCGATCCTCGCCCGCAAGGTGCGCGAGGTCGAGCAGAAGGCGCAGAAGAACAAGCTCGGCCCCACCAACCGGCAGAAGTTCCAGGTCATCGCCCTGCTGATGCGCGAAGAGCGTGCCCGGGTCAAGGCCGACCACGAGACGCCCGACGCCGCCCGCGTCGAACTGCTGAAGCGCCTCGACGGCATCGCGCAGATCCTCGCCAAGACGGCCGCGCGCGACACCAGCCTCATCTCCCTGCTCGAACCGGATGCCTCGGTGTCGACCGTTGCGCAGCGCTTCCGCCGCGACTGGCTGCTGGAATCGGGCGCCGAACTCAGCCCCGACGAGCTCATCATCACCCGCGAGCCCGAACCCGACCCCGAGCCGAGCGTCAACCAGGTCGTGCCGCGGTCGGTGAAGGCCAGACAGCTGGCGAACCCGTTCCTCGCCCCCGACCTCACCCGCACCGTCGCGCCGGTCGTGCCGGTGCGACGGCTCGCGAACTGGGAGCTGCTCGGGCCCCTGTTCAAGTCGTTCGAGCTCGGCTCGGGCGGGCAGGCGGCCACGATGGAGCTGCCCGAGGCGCCCAGGGTCGATCGGCTCGCGCCGCGCGGCCTCGAGCTCATGCGCCACCAGGCCAGATTCATCGAGGCCGCGCGGCTCGGGCACCGCACCTTCCTCCTCGCCGACGAGCCCGGACTCGGCAAGACCGCCCAGTCGGTGCTCGCGGCATCCGTGGCGAACGCCTACCCGCTGCTGGCCGTCGTGCCCAACGTGGTGAAGATGAACTGGGCGCGCGAGGTCGAACGCTGGACCCCGCACCGCCGGGCGACCGTCATCCACGGCGACGGCGACACCCTCGACGCGTTCGCCGATGTGGTCGTCGTCAACTACGACGTGCTCGACCGGCACATGTCGTGGCTCGGCACCATGGGTTTCCGCGGCATGGTCGTCGACGAGGCGCACTTCATCAAGAACCTGCAGTCCCAGCGCTCGAAGAACGTGCTCGCGCTGGCCGACCGCATCCGGCGCAACGCGCCCGGCGGCGACCCGCTGCTGCTCGCGCTCACCGGCACGCCGCTCATCAACGACGTCGACGACTTCCGGGCGATCTGGCGGTTCCTCGGCTGGATCGACGGCGACAAGCCGGCGCCCGAACTGCTCGGCAAGCTGGAGGAGACCGGGCTCACGCCCGCCGACCACGGCTTCTACGCCGCGGCGCGGCAGACGGTCATCGACCTCGGCATCGTGCGCCGGCGCAAGGTCGACGTGGCCGCCGACCTGCCGTCCAAGCGCATCGCCGACCTGCCGGTCGAACTCGACGACGAGCTCGGGCGGTCCATCCGCGCCGCCGAGCGCGAGCTCGGCCACCGCCTCGCGAGCCGGTTCCGTGCACTCGTGGAGGCCCGGGGGCTGCGCGTCGGCACCCTCGACGTCGACGAACGCGACCAGTTCATCCGCGCCGTCGCGCTCGCCGAGCTCGAGGAGTCGAAGCAGGCGAAGTCGGGCGAAAACGTGTTCACGATGGTGCGCCGCATCGGCCAGGCCAAGGCCGGCCTCGCAGCCGACTACGCCGCGCAGCTCGCGCGCTCGGTCGGCAAGGTGGTGTTCTTCGCCAAGCACATCGACGTCATGGACCAGGCCGAGGCCGCCTTCGCGGCACGCGAGATCCGCACCGTGTCGCTGCGCGGCGACCAGACGGCGCTCGCGCGCCAGGCCGCGATCGACGCATTCAACACCGACCCCGGTGTGCACGTCGCGGTCTGCTCGCTCACCGCGGCGGGGGTCGGCGTGAACCTGCAGGCGGCGTCGAACGTGGTGCTCGCCGAGCTCAGCTGGACCAGCGCCGAGCAGACCCAGGCGATCGACCGCGTGCACCGCATCGGCCAGGACGAACCCGTCACCGCGTGGCGCATCATCGCCGCGCACACGGTGGACGCCCGCATCGCCGAGCTCATCGACGCCAAGCAGGGGCTGGCCGCCCGCGCCCTCGACGGCAGCGACATCGAGCCCGGCTCGGCCGACTCGGTGCAACTCGACGCACTGCAGCACCTGCTGCGGCAGGCGCTCGACGGCGCGCTGTAGCGGGTCGGCGCGCGTGAACCGAACGGGGTGATCGCGCTAGACTCTGGCTCGTCCGTGCCCCGAGGAAGCGGCTCAGGCGAACCCTTCCACTCACGACGAGGAGTCCACGCGGCATGAAGATCGGCTTGCTCACCAGCGGCGGCGACTGTCCGGGCCTGAACGCGGTGATCCGCGGCGCGGTCCTCAAGGGCGTCATCTCGCACGACACCGAGTTCGTCGGGTTCCGCAACGGTTGGCGCGGCGTCGTCGAGCGCGACCTCGTGCCGATCGTCCGGCACGACGTGCGAGGGCTCGCCCGCCAGGGCGGCACCATCCTCGGCTCCTCCCGCACCAACCCGTTCGAGGGCGAGGGCGGCGGCCCCGAGAACATCCAGCGCATGCTCGACGAGGAGGGCATCGACGCGATCATCGCGATCGGCGGCGAGGGCACGCTGACCGCGGCCCGCCGACTCTACGACGAGGGCGGCATCAAGGTCATCGGCGTGCCGAAGACCATCGACAACGACCTCAAGGCCACCGACTACTCGTTCGGCTTCGACACCGCCGTCGAGATCGCGACCGAGGCGATCGACCGGCTGCGCACCACCGCCGACTCGCACGGCCGCTGCATGGTGCTCGAGGTGATGGGCCGCCACGTCGGGTGGATCGCCCTGCACTCGGGCATGGCCGGCGGCGCGCACGCGATCCTCATCCCCGAGCAGCCGCAGTCGATCGAGCAGATCTGCGAATGGGTCGAGTCGGTGCGCGAACGCGGCCGTGCCCCGCTCGTGGTCGTCGCCGAGGGCTTCACGCTGCCCGAGATGACCGAGGCGCACTCGCACAAGGGCCTCGACGCGTTCAACCGGCCGCGGCTCGGCGGTATCGCCGAGATGATCGCCCCGATGATCGAAGAGCGCACCGGCATCGAGTCGCGCGCGACCGTGCTCGGTCACATCCAGCGCGGCGGCGAGCCCACCGCCTACGACCGCGTGCTCGCGACGCGGCTCGGCATGGCCGCGGTCGAAGCCGTCTACGACGCGGCGTGGGGCAGCATGGTCACCCTGCGCGGCACCGAGATCAAGACCGTGTCGATCGCCGAGGCCACCGGGTCGCTCAACACGGTGCCCCAGTCGCGCTACGACGAGGCGCGCATCCTGTTCGGCTGATTCGGAGACTGGCTGCAGGTAGGATCGTGAGCGCGGCGCTCGCCGCATTCGCACGTCCCCACGACTGAACATCCGGTGAATTCCGTTCACCGAACCAGAGAAAGACGCCGGTGGATCTCACCCTCATCGTCGTGCTGGTCATCGCACTGGCGCTCTTCTTCGACTTCACCAACGGATTCCACGACACCGCCAACGCGATGGCGACGCCGATCGCCACCGGCGCGCTGCGGCCGAAGGTCGCCGTGGGGCTCGCCGCCGCGCTCAACCTGGTCGGTGCGTTCCTGTCGACCGAGGTCGCCAAGACGATCTCGGGCGGCATCATCAACGAGGGCGACGGCGGGGTGCTGATCACCCCCGAACTGATCTTCGCCGGCCTCATCGGCGCGATCGTGTGGAACATGATCACCTGGCTGCTCGGGCTGCCGTCGTCGTCGAGCCACGCGCTGTTCGGCGGCCTGATCGGTGCGGCGATCGTCGGCGCCGGCCTCGGCGCGATCGACTTCGGCGTCGTCGTCTCGAAGGTGATCCTGCCGGCGCTGCTCGCGCCGATCACCGCCGGACTCATCGCGTACGTGGCGACGAAGCTCGCCTACGCGATCACCCGCCGGTACGACGGCAAGCCCGACGGCCGCGACGGATTCCGGTACGCGCAGATCTTCTCGTCCTCGCTCGTCGCGCTCGCGCACGGCACCAACGACGCGCAGAAGACGATGGGCGTCATCACGCTCACCCTCGTCGCCGCGGGCCTGCAGACGGCCGGCACCGACGTGCAGTGGTGGGTCATCGTGACGTGTGCGATCGCGATCGCGCTCGGCACCTACATGGGCGGCTGGCGCATCATCAAGACGCTCGGCACGGGCCTCACCGACGTGAAGCCGGCGCAGGGCTTCGCCGCCGAGACGGCGACCGCGGCCACGATCCTCGCGTCCAGCCACGTGGGCTTCGCGCTGTCGACCACGCAGGTCGCGTCGGGTTCGGTGATCGGCTCGGGCCTCGGGCGCCGCGGGTCGAAGGTGCGCTGGAAGACGGCGGGGCGCATCGGCATCGGATGGCTCATGACGCTGCCTGCGGCGGGCGCCGTCGGCGCGCTCGCGGCGCTCGTCGCCCACCTCGGCGTCATCGGGATCATCATCGACGCGGTGGTCGGCACGATCGTGATCGCCGGGATCTTCGTCTGGTCGCGTCGCAGCGAGGTGTCGCACCACAACGTGATCAGCGAGGTCGCCGACTCGGGTCGTGCGGTGAAGATCAAGCGCAACCCGAAGCCGAAGAAGAAGGCCAAGAAGGCGGACACGGGCGGAAAGGCGCCGGCATGATCGACTGGAACGCGTTCCTCCTGGTGCTCGTCTCGGCGCTGATCGGCGCCGCGATCGTGGTGAGCGCCTACGCGCTCGGCATCCGGCTGCTCACGATGTCGGGCCGCACCCCGATCGTCACCCCGGCCGAGTTCACCGATGCGATCACCATCGTGACGCCCGCCGAGATCAAGCAGGCCGAGAAGCGCGCCGCGAAGGCGGCCCGCAAGAGCCCGCTGACCGAAGGCCAGAAGCGGCTCGCCCTGCTCGGCGCCTGGGGGTGCTTCGCCGTGAGCGGTGCGGCCGTGCTCGTGGGCATCTACCTGATCGTCGGCGACCACCTGATCAAGCTGTTCGGCGGCGCCTGATCGGCCGGGCGGCCCGGCCGCCCGCGCAGGCGCGCGCCCGGCGCATCCGCAGCGCTACAGTTTCTCGCATGACGTCACCGACCCCCACCGAGACCACGGCCGAGCTGCCCCAGGCGCGCTCCGCGTTCGACCGCTTCTTCGAGATCAGCGCCCGCGGTTCGACCGTGGGCACCGAGATCCGCGGCGGCATCGTCACGTTCATCACGATGGCGTACATCGTGATCCTGAACCCGATCATCCTGTCGGCGGGCGTCGACGTGAACGGCGACCAGCTGGCGTTCCCGGCCGTCGCCGCGGTTACGGCGCTCACCGCGGGGGTCATGACGATCCTGTTCGGCGTGGTGGCCCGCCTGCCGTTCGCGTTCGCCGCGGGCCTGGGCATCAACTCGTTCCTCGCGTTCAGCGTGGTCGGCCAGGTCACCTGGCCCGAGGCGATGGGCCTCGTCGTCATCAACGGCCTCATCATCGTGCTCCTGGCCGCGACCGGCTTGCGCCGGCTGATCTTCGACGCCGTGCCGTACGAGCTGAAGATCGCGATCACCGTCGGTATCGGCCTGTTCATCGCGTTCATCGGCTTCGTCGACGCGGGCTTCGTGACCGCGACCGGTCAGAACTCGCCGCCGGTCGGCCTCGGCGTGAACGGCTCGGTCGCGACCGTCCCGACGCTGGTGTTCGTCTTCACCCTGCTGCTGACCGGTGTGCTCGTCGCCCGCAAGGTCAAGGGGGCGCTGCTCATCGGCCTCGCGTCGGGCACCGTGGTCGCGGTGATCATCGAGGCGATCTGGCACCTCGGGTCGGGCGTGGACAACCCCGGCGGGTGGGGGCTGTCGGTGCCGGCGTTCAGCGGCAACCCGTTCGCGGTGCCCGACCTCAGCCTCATCGGCCAGGTCAGCTTCGACTTCGGCAAGGTCGGCGCGCTGTCGGCGCTGATGCTCGTCTTCACCCTCGTGTTCACGAACTTCTTCGATGCGATGGGCACCATGACCGGCCTCTCGAAGGAGGCGGGCCTGTCCGACGAGAAGGGCAACTTCCCCCGCCTGAAGTCGGCGCTGATCGTCGAGGGCGTCGGCGCGGTCGCGGGCGGGCTCACCTCGGGGTCGTCGAACACCGTATTCATCGAGTCGGGCTCGGGCATCGGCGAGGGCGCGCGCACCGGCTTCGCGAACCTCATCACCGGCGCCCTGTTCCTGCTGGCGATGTTCCTCACGCCGGTGACCCAGATCGTGCCGAGCGAGGTCGCCGCCTCGGCACTGGTCATCGTCGGCGCGATGATGATGGCCCAGGTGCGCGATCTCGACCTGAAGGACTTCTCGGTGCTGCTGCCCGTGTTCCTCACGATCGTGATCATGCCGCTGACGTACTCGATCGCGAACGGCATCGGCGCGGGCTTCATCGCGTGGGTGGTCATCCGCGCGCTGTCCGGCAAGGCGAAGACCATCAGCCCGCTGCTGTGGGTGGTCGCCGCCGGGTTCCTGCTCTACTTCGCCCGCGGGCCGATCGAGCAGCTGTTCGGCTAGCAGGTCGATCGACGTCGTATCCGGCCGACGGCGAAGCCGTCGGCCGGTCGGCCCGCTCACGCCGTGCCGCGCGCCTTCCCGATCCAGTTCATGAGGTGGTAGATGACGATCGCGGCGATGGTGCCGAGCGCGATGCCGTTGAACACCACGGTGCCGAAGGTCATCGTGAAGTCGGCGACGCCGATGACGAGCGCGGTCGCGGCCGTGAACTGGTTCACGGGGCGGGTGAAGTCGACCTTGTTGTCGACCCAGATCTTCACGCCGATGATCGCGATGAGGCCGTACAGGGCGACGGTCGCGCCGCCCAGCACGCCCGCCGGGATCGTGTTGATGAGCGCGCCGAACTTCGGCGAGAGTCCCAGCAGGATCGCCACGATGCCCGCGATCCAGTATGCGGCGGTCGAGTACACGCGGGTCGCGGCCATCACGCCGATGTTCTCGCCGTAGGTGGTCGTGCCCGAGCCGCCGAAGAAGCCGGCGACGGTCGTGGCGACGCCGTCGGCCAGCAGCGCCCGGCCGGTCTGCGCGTTCACCGAGGCATCCGTCATCTGCGCGACGCCGCGCACGTGGCCGACGTTCTCGGCGATGAGCACGAGCACGATCGGCAGGAACGCGGGCAGCAGCCCCCACACCGCGGCGTCCGCGAACGGGTTGGCCGCCAGGTGGAACTCGGGCAGACCGACCCACGCGGCCTGCTCGACCGCGGCGAAGTCGATCTCGCCCTGCAGGATGGCCGCGACGTAGCCGACGACCACGCCGATGAGGATGGAGATGCGGCCGAGGATGCCGCGGAACACGACCGTGACGAGCAGGATCGCGGCGAGCGTGACGAGCGCGGTGAGCGGGGCGAGTTCGAAGTTGCTCCTCGCCACGGGCGCCAGGTTGAGTCCGATGAGCGCGACGATCGCACCGGCGACGACGGGCGGCATGAGCGCGTCGATCCAGCCGGTGCCCGTCCAGACCACGATCGCGCCGACCAGGGCGAGCAGCAGACCGACCGCGACGATGCCGAACAGGGCCGCGCCCATGGGGTCGTCGACCGTGGTCGCGCCGAGGGCGCCGAGCACCGGCGCGATGAACGCGAACGACGAGCCCAGGTAGCTGGGCAGGCGGTTCTTCGTGATGAGCAGGAACAGGATCGTGCCGATGCCCGAGAACAGCACGGTCGTCGCCGGCGGGAACCCGGTGAGCAGCGGCACGAGGAAGGTCGCGCCGAACATGGCGACGACGTGCTGGGCGCCGAGCCCGATCGTGCGCGGCCAGGACAGGCGTTCGCCCGGGGCGACGACTTCGCCGGGCGCGACGGTCTTCCCGTCGCCGTGCAGGGTCCAGGGCAGGGGCATCGTGACTCCGATCGGGTGGGGTGGGCCGCCTCAGATCGTATCGGGGGGTTGACCGGATGTCCCGGCGGACGGGCCGTCCCTAGCGTGGAGGGCATGACCACCACCACGACCACCACCGTCACCCCCGACACCGCGAACGGCTTCAGCATCGCCGCGCTCGTGCTCGGCCTCGTGTCGATCTTCGCGGGCTTCACCTTCATCGTGCCGATCGTCGGCCTCGTGCTCGGTATCCTGGCGCTGCGGCGCGAACCGCAGTCGCGCACGATGGCGATCTGGGGCATCGTGCTGAACGGCGTGATGCTCGCCGGATCGGTGCTCGTCACGCTCGGCGCGCTCGCGTTCGGTCTGGCGATGCTGCCGTTCGCGTTCGTCTTCTGAGCCGCCGCGCTGGACACTCGGGAGGGTGCGGCCGCCGCGATTCGCCGCGGCGGCCATCGTCGGGCGCGAGCACGCGGGTAGGCTCGGAACGGTAGCCGGGCGAACCCCGGCGCCCAGGATCGCTCCGCACCACCCGTGCGGCGCTCGAGGCAATGGAGCCGCACCCATGTCGTCCACCGACACCCGTCCCGTCCCGCTCGCACCGACGCCCGAGGAGGACGCCGTGTACCCGCCGTTTCCCGAGGGTCCGACCCGCACCGAGACCGATTCGCTCGGCAGCGTCGAGGTTCCGGCCGACGCGTACTGGGGCGTGCACACCATGCGTGCGCTCGAGAACTTCCCGATCTCCAAGCGCCCGATCTCGGTCTACCCCGACCTGGTGCGCGCGCTCGCGAGCGTGAAGCAGGCTGCGGCCCGCGCCAACCACGACCTCGGCGTGCTGCCCGACGAGCAGGCCGCATGGATCGAGGAGGCGTGCGCCCGCATCATCGCCGGCGAGCATCACGACGAGTTCGTGGTGGGCGTCATCCAGGGCGGTGCGGGCACCTCGACGAATATGAACGCGAACGAGGTGATCGCCAACCTCGCGCTCGAGATCGGCGGCTACCCCAAGGGCCGCTACGACATCGTGCACCCGATCGACCACGTGAACCGCAGCCAGTCGACGAACGACACGTACCCGACCGCGGTGAAGCTCGCGATGGCGTTCTCGATCACCACGATGATCGACGAGCTCGACCGCCTGCGCCTGGCGTTCGATCGCAAGGGCACCGAGTTCCACAACGTGCTGAAGGTCGGGCGCACCCAGTTGCAGGACGCGGTGCCGATGACGCTCGGCCAGGAGTTCCACGGGTACGCCACGACCCTCGGCGAGGACATCTCGCGCCTGCGCGAGACGATCAAGCTGCTCGGCGAGGTGAACCTCGGCGCGACCGCGATCGGCACCGGCATCACGGCCGAGCCCGGCTACGCGGCATCCGTGGTGCGGCACCTGAGCGAGATCACCGGACTCGCCCTCGAGACCGCGCCCGACCTGATCGAGGCGACCAGCGACACGGGCGTGTTCATGACGTTCTCGAGCGCGCTGAAGCGCAGCGCGATCAAGCTCTCGAAGATCTGCAACGACCTGCGGCTGCTCTCCAGCGGGCCGCAGGCGGGCCTCGGCGAGATCAACCTGCCGCCCCGGCAGGCGGGCTCGAGCATCATGCCCGGCAAGGTGAATCCGGTCATCCCCGAGGCGGTCAGCCAGGTCGCGTACGCGGTGGCGGGCACGGATGTCACGGTGATGATGGCGGCCGAGGGCGGCCAGTTGCAGCTCAACGCCTTCGAGCCGGTGATCGCGCACTCGCTGCTGCAGTCGATCACGTGGATGCGCCAGGCGTGCTGGACGCTGCGCGTCAACTGCGTCGACGGCATCACCGCGAACACCGACCGGCTCGCCGCGCAGGTGGCGTCGAGCGTCGGGGTGATCACGGCGCTCATCCCGTTCATCGGCTACCAGGAGGCGGCGACGCTCGCCAAGCTGGCGCTGAAGACCGGGCGACCGGTCGCCGACCTCGTCGTCGAAGCCGGCCTCATGACGCGCGAGGCCGTCGAGGCCGAGCTGTCGCCGTCGAAGCTATCGGGACTGCGGCCGACGACGCAGGCGATTCCGATCGTGAACCTGCGCAGCGAACCGCACGAGTAGCGGCGCGCGGGAGCGCCGCCGCCGAGCACCGCGCTATGCGTCGTCCTCGTCGAACGAGGCGCGCAGCGCGGCGATCGCCGCGCCCAGCGCCCGGCGGTCGGTCGGGTCGAGGCGCGCCAGCCGGTTGCGGATGCTCCGCTCCACCGTCGGCGTGGCGTCGTCGAGCACCCGGCGTCCGGCCGCGGTCGGGAAGATGTGCGATGAGCGACGGTCGTCGGGATTCGCGCGTCGCTCGACGAGCCCTGCTCCCGCGAGTCGGTCCACGGACTTGCTCACCGCTCCGACGGTGATGCCGATCTCGCGGACGATGTCCTGCACCCGGCATCCGTCGATCCCGGCGATGACTCTGAGGACGTCGTAGGAGCCGAGGTGCACCCCGTGCGCGGCGTGCAGCTCGGCGTCGAGCCGTTCGAACCAGCGGGTCTCGGCGCGGACGAGCGCGAAGAAGAGGTCGGCGTCGGTCGCGGGGTCGGCCATGATGCATTCTCCGGAATTAGATTGACAGGAATCTTTCTACGATGGCAATATCGATTCCCGGGAATCAATCTACGCCATGAACGGCACGACGACAGGAGCCTCCGATGTCCCGCACCACGTACGACCGCGTGTCCGATGCATACCGCGCCGGCCGATCCGCACCCGACGCGACCGTCGCCGAGCAGCGCGAGGCATTCGCGCGGCTCGTCGGCCCCGCCCCGTCGGATGTCACCGCGACGGCGGGCGGGCTCGGCGGGCGCCCCGCGATCCGCCTCAGCCCGACGGAGGGCGCCGACGCCGGGGCGCTCCTCTACCTGCACGGCGGCGGCTACGTCGTCGGCTCGGCTCGAACCGGCGCTCCGATCGCCGCCGCACTCGCCCGGCGCACCGGGACGACGGCGTGGTCGCTCGACTACGGGCTCGCGCCCGAGCACCGGTTCCCGCAGCCGGTGGACGACGCGCTGGCCGCGTACCGGGAGCTCCTCGACGCCGTCGGGCCCGAACGGCTCCTCATCGCGGGCGACTCGGCGGGCGGCGGGCTCGCCATCGCGACACTGGTCGCCGGGCGAGCGCACGGCCTGCCGATGCCCGCGGCCGTCGCGGTGTTCTCGCCGTGGGCCGACCTGACGCTCTCGGGCGCGTCGATCGTCGAGCGCGAGGGCGACGACCCGTTGTTCACGTTCGACGACCTCCGTCGCTACGCCGACCACGTCCTGCCCGAGACGGATCCGGCGGGCGCGGCCGCTTCGCCCCTGGCGAGTCCGGTCTTCGCCGATCTCCGAGGCCTGCCGCCCCTGCTCGTGCAGGTGGGCAGCCGGGAACTGCTGCTCGACGACGCCCTGCGCCTGGCGGCGAACGCCGCGCGCGCGGACGTCGACGTCGTGCTCGAGGTCGCCGCGCGCGCCCCGCACAACATCCAGCTGCTCGTCGGCTCCCTCGAGGAGGCCGACCGCGCCCTCGAGCGAGCCGGCGACTTCCTCGCGGCGCGGCTGCCGGCGACGGCCGATGCGCTGCGATGACGATCCGCGCGCTGCGATGACGATCGGTGCGTTCAGATCACCCGGCAGTGGGTGGTCAGCGAGCCGATGCCCTCGATCGTGACGGTGACGGTCGCGCCGTCGTGCAGGAAGACCTGCGGGGTGCGCGAGTAGCCGGCGCCGCCCGGGCTGCCGGTGGAGATGAGGGTGCCCGGCGGAATCGTGGCCGAGCGCGACAGGTACGAGACGATCTCGGCGACGCCGCGCACCATCTCGGTCGTGGAGGCGTCCTGCAGGACGCGACCGTCGACGTTGGTGGTGAGCCAGAGGTCCTGCGGGTCGGCGATCTCGTCGGCGGTGACGACGACCGGACCGGTGGGGGTGAAACCGTCGAACGACTTGCAGCGCGACCACTGCGCCTCCGAGAACTGGATGTCGCGGGCCGTGATGTCGTTGACGACGGTGTACCCCCACACGGAGTCGAGCGCGTCGCGCACGTGGACGCCGCGCGCCGGCCGGCCGATGATGACGCCGAGCTCGGCCTCGTAGTCGACCTGGGTCGACAGGTCCTCGGGCCAGGTGGTGGTCTGGCCGTGGCCCGTCAGCGAGTTCGGCCAGAGCGAGAAGATCGTCATCGCGGTCTCGCTGCGCAGCTTCAACTCGCTGGCGTGCGCCGCGTAGTTCGCGCCGATCGCGAGCACCTGCGGCGGGCGCAGCACCGCCGAGGAGTAGCGCAGATCGGCCAGCGGCACGAGACGGCCGCCGTCGGCGATCGCCGGATCGGCGATCGCGCGCACGTGCTCGAGGCCGGGGTCGCCGCGCTCGATGAGCTCCTGCAGGTCGCGGGGCGCCTCGTCGCCCATCACCTCGTCGAGGAACAGCGCACCGTCGCCCGAGACGACGGCGAGGCGGGGGATGGATCGGCCTTCGACTCTGAGGTGCGCGAATCTCACCGTTCCAGCGTAGTCAGCCGCGACGGGCTCACGAGCCGGCCGGGCGCAGCCGCAACTCCTGCATGCCGCCGTCGACGGCGATCGAGGTGCCGGTGGTCGAACCCGAGGCCGGCGACGCGAGGTAGGCGACGGCTGCGGCGACCTCGTCGGGCGACACCAGCCGGCCGTGCGGCTGCCGAGCCTCGAGCGCGGCGCGCTCGGCCGCGGGATCGTCGGCCGCGTCGAGCAGCCGCCCCACCCACGGGGTGTCGGCGGTGCCCGGGTTGACGGCGTTCACGCGGATGCCCTCGCGCAGGTGGTCGGCGGCCATCGCCCGGGTGAGCGCCAGCACCGCGCCCTTCGTCGCACTGTAGAGCGCGCGCTGCGGCAGCCCGGCGGTGGCGGCGATCGAGGAGGTGTTCACGATCGCCGCGGCGGGGGAGACGCGCAGGTGGGGCAGGGCGGCCCGGCTGACCCGGGCGAGCCCGACGACGTTGACATCCCAGACCCGGTGCCACTCGTCGTCCCCGTTCGCGGCGATGTCGCCCTGGGCGCCGATGCCGGCGTTGTTCACGACGATGTCGATGCGGCCGAGCGCGTCGATCACCCGGGCGACGCCGGCGCGCACGCTCTCGTCGTCGGACACGTCGACGGCGACCGCGAGGTCGGCGTCGGCGCTCTCGGGTGCCAGGTCGAACACCGCGACGGTCGCGCCGCCGGCTCGCAGCCGCTGCGCGATGGCCGCGCCGATGCCCGACGCGCCGCCGGTGACGATCGCCACCAGTCCGTTGAACTCGCCCTCCACGGTGCTCACTCCGTTCCGGCGGCGCCCGCCGCCACGTAGGTCTGCCGCTGCCGGCCGAGGCCGTCGATCTCGAGCTCGACGACGTCGCCCGCCCGCAGGTACGGGAACCGGCCCGACAGCGCGACGCCCTGCGGGGTGCCGGTGAGCACGAGGTCGCCGGGCTCCAGTGCGAGCACCTGGCTGAGCTCGTGCACGATCACGTCGATCGGGAAGATCAGGTCGGCGGTGCGCGAGTCCTGCCGCGGCTCGCCGTTCACGAAGCTGCGCAGGCCCGTGTCGTCGGCGTCGAGTTCGTCGGGCGTCGCGAGCCACGGCCCGGTCGGGCAGAACCCGGGTGCGCTCTTGCCCTTCGACCACTGGCCACCGGATGCCTCGAGCTGCCAGGTGCGCTCGGAGAGGTCGTTCGCCAGCACGAACCCCGCGATGTGCGCGCGGGCCTCGGCGGGGGAGTCGAGGTACGAGGCGCGGCGGCCGATGACGATGCCGAGTTCGACCTCCCAGTCGGTCTTCGTGCTGCCGCGCGGGATCTCGACGTCGTCGTACGGCCCGACGACGGTGTTCGGCGACTTCATGAACATGACGAGCGTCTTCGGCGGCTCGGAGCCCGACTCGGCGGCGTGCGCCGCGTAGTTCATGCCGATGCAGTAGACCGCGCTCGGCCGGGCGACGGGTGCGCCGACGCGCAGGGCCTCGGCGCCCGCGAGCTCGGGCAGTTCGCCGGCCGCGAACGCGGCGGCGGCGCGGGCGATGCCGTCGCCCGCGAGGAACGCGCCGTCGATGTCGGCGGTCGCCTCGCGCAGGTCGAGCGTGCGGTCGCCGTCGAGCAACACGGGGATCTCGGCGCCGATCGGTCCGAGTCGTGCGAATCGCATGCGGGGTCCTTTCACCGTTGAAGGTCGGAAGTCTGACGCGCGGCATATCCCGCGACATCCGTGATTCTTGCATATCGCGGGACAGTTGACAGGCGAGACATCCGATGTTTATGCTCGCCCTGCCACGAAAGGACGCCATGAGCACGATCGTCAGCGTTGACACCCGGGACATCCGCTTCCCGACCTCCCGGTCACTCGACGGGTCGGATGCGATGAATCCCGACCCCGACTACTCCGCCGCCTCCATCGCCATCGGCACCGACGCGGGCGACGGGC
The DNA here is from genome assembly GCF_022811705.1 of Agromyces larvae. NCBI lineage: Bacteria > Bacillati > Actinomycetota > Actinomycetes > Micrococcales > Microbacteriaceae > Agromyces > Agromyces larvae. Next base: position 556,447 of record NZ_CP094528.1, read on the forward strand.
TCGAGGGCGATGCGTTCGTATTCACGATCGGCCGCGGCAACGACGTCCAGGTCGCCGCGCTCGACGCGCTCCGCGACCACCTGCTGGGCCGCGACGTCGAAGACCTGCTCGCCGACATGGGGGCGGCCTCGCGACTGCTCACCCACGACTCGCAGCTGCGCTGGCTCGGCCCCGAGAAGGGCGTCATGCACATGGCGATCGGCGCGGCCGTGAACGCGCTGTGGGATCTGCGGGCCAAGCGCGCCGGCGAACCGCTCTGGGCGCACCTCTCGCAGCTCGCGCCCGAAGAACTCGTCTCGGTCGTCGACTTCCGGTACCTGAGCGATGCGCTCACGCCCGACGAGGCGCTCGCCATCCTGCGCGCCGCCGAACCCGGGCGCGCCGACCGCAGGGCCGAACTGCTCGAGCGCGGCTACCCCGCCTACACCACCACGCCCGGCTGGCTCGGCTACTCCGACGAGAAGCTCGAACGGCTCTGCCGCGAGGCGGTCGCCGACGGGTTCCCCCAGATCAAGCTCAAGGTCGGCGCGAACCTCGACGACGACCGCCGCCGGCTCGCCATCGCTCGGCGCGCGGTCGGCCCCGACTACCCGATCGCGATCGACGCGAACCAGCGGTGGGACGTGGCCGATGCGATCGCGTGGGTGAACGCGCTCGCCGAGTTCGGCCCCGCCTGGATCGAGGAGCCGACCAGCCCCGACGACGTGCTCGGCCACGCGGCCATCGCCCGCGGCGTCGCCCCGGTGCGCGTCGCCACCGGTGAGCACGTGCAGAACCGCGTCGTCTTCAAGCAGCTGCTGCAGGCCGGCGGCATGCAGGTCATGCAGATCGACGCGACCCGCGTCGGCGGCGTCAACGAGAACATCGCCAACCTCCTGCTGGCCGCGAAGTTCGGCGTGCCGGTGTGCCCGCACGCCGGGGGCGTGGGCCTCTGCGAGGCGGTGCAGCACCTGTCGATGTTCGACTTCGTCGCGGTGTCGGGCAGCATGGAGGGTCGCATGATCGAGTACGTCGACCACCTGCACGAGCACTTCGTCACCCCCACCGTGGTCGAGCACGGGCGCTACCTCGCGCCCGTCGCGCCCGGGGCCGGCACCGAGATGCACGCGTCGTCGATCGACACGTTCACCTGGCGCGGCGAGCACGTGGGGGCGGGCGCATGAGCTCCGACGTGACGAGCTCGTCGCGGCTCGGGCCGCTCGGCTTCGGCGCGGCCCCCATCGGCAACCTCTACCGCGAGGTCTCCGACGAGGCCGCTCGCGACGCACTCGACGCGGCGTGGGCGGGGGGCATCCGCTATTACGACACCGCCCCGCACTACGGGCTCGGGCTGAGCGAGCGTCGACTCGGCGAGTTCCTGCGCGACAAGCCGCGCGACGAGGTCCTCGTCTCGACGAAGGTCGGGCGGGTGCTCGAGCCGAACCCCGACTTCGCGGGCGGCTCCGACCTCGCCGACGGCTACGCGGTGCCGAACGCCCTCGTGCGCCGGTTCGACCCGACCGAGCGCGGCATCCGGCGCAGCCTCGAGGACTCGCTGACCCGCCTCGGGCTCGACCGCGTCGACATCGCCTACCTGCACGACCCCGACGCGTACGACACCGACCGCGGCATCGCCGAAGGTCTGCCCGCCCTCGTGCGGCTGCGCGACGAGGGGCTGGTCGCTGCGATCGGCATCGGCGTCAACGATGCGGATGTCGCGGCCCGCGCCGTGCGTGCGGCCGACCTCGACCTCGTCATGATCGCGGGCCGGTACACGTTGCTCGAACAGCCGGCGCTCGCCGACCTGCTGCCGCTCTGCCTCGAGCGCGGCGTCGGCGTGGTGGCGGCGGCCCCCTACAACTCGGGCCTGCTCGCGACCGACGACCCCGGCGCCGGGGCGCACTACAACTACGGCGCCGTGCCGGCCGACGTGCTGACGCGCGCTCGCGCGCTCGCCGCCGCGTGTCGCGAGCACGGGGTGCCGTTGCCGGTCGCGGCGATCCAGTACCCGCTGCGGCACCCGGCTGTGCGCGCCGTCGCCGTCGGCACCGCGCGAGCCGAGGCGGTGCACGAGAACCTCGCCCGCCTCGCGGTGCCCGTGCCCGCGTCGTTCTGGGACGCCCTGCAGGAAGCGGGGCTGATTCCATGAGCGGAACCGCGAGCACCCGGGTGATCGACGCGCACCTGCATCTGTGGGATCGCGCCGACGGGGGATACGGCTGGGTGACGCCCGAGCTCGGCCCCCTGCATCGCGACTTCGGGGCCGACGAGGCCGGCGTCGCGCTGCGCGAGGCCGGCGTCGACGCGGCGATCCTCGTGCAGGCCGACGACACCCTCGCCGACACCCGGTTCATGCTCGACCAGGCGCGCGCGAACGACTGGATCGTCGGCGTGGTCGGCTGGGTGCGCCTCGACGACGAGGCCGAGGCCGCAGCCCAGCTCGACGGGTTCGCCGAGGGCGGTGCCTCCGACGCCGCAGGGCTGCTGCGAGGCATCCGTCATCTCGTGCACGACGACCCCCGCGACGACTTCCTCGACCTGCCCGCCGTGCGGGCGTCGCTGCGCCGCGTGGCCGCGCACGGCCTGGTGTTCGACGTGCCCGACGCGTGGCCGCGCCACCTCGCCGCGGCCGGGCGCGCGGCCGCGGCCGTGCCCGAGCTCACGGTCGTGATCGACCACCTCGCCAAGCCGCCCGCAGGCGAGGGCTTCGATTCCGAGGCGTTCGCCGCCTGGGAGGCGGAGTTCCGCCGCGTCGCCGAGCTGCCGAACACGGTCGCCAAGTTCTCGGGGCTGCACCTGCCCGGGGCGTCCTTCACCGCCGATTCGGTCGGCCGGCTGCTCGACCTCGCGCTCGACGCGTTCGGCGCCGACCGCCTGCTGTACGGCGGCGACTGGCCGATGTCGGTGCCGCACGGCGGGTACGCGCCGACCTGGGCGGTCATGCGGGCCGCGCTCGACCGGCTCTCGGCGGCCGAGCGCACGGCGATCCTCGGCGCCAACGCCGAGCGCGTCTACCTCGCATCAGAGGTCGGAGCGATCGGCGGCTCCAATGGCTGAAACCTCGCGATGTCCGGCGAACTCGGGCTGAAACATCCGATCAGTCGCACTAGACTCAACCCCACCCGGCGGCCCCAGGGCCACCCTACTCGACGAAGAGAGGCGAACATGCTGAGCGGCATCCACCCGATCCTGAGCGGCGACCTGCTCGCCGCGCTGGACCGGCTCGGCCACGGCGACGAGCTCGTCGTCGCCGATGCGAACTTCCCCGCGCACCGCATCGGCGAGACGGTCGTCGAGGCACCGGGCCTGACGGCGCCCGCCGTGGTCCAGGCGATTCGCACCGTGCTCCCGCTCGACGCGTACGAGGCCGAGTCGGTGCTGCTCATGCAGGGCGAGGAGCCCGGGCCGCTGCCGGTGCCGATCGAGCTGGTCGCCGCAGCCGAGGTCGCCGACGACCGGCGCACCGCGCTCGACCGGTTCGCCTTCTACGAGCGCGCCGCCTCCGCCCGGCTCGTGGTGCGCACCGGCGAGCTGCGACCGTACGGCAACCTCATCATCAGGAAGGGCGTCGTGAACGAGTACCGATCCCAGGGGGCGGCCTCATGACCGCGCTGCTCGAGCTCGAGGGCATGAGCAAGGGGTTCCCCGGCGTGCAGGCGCTCGACGACGTGCGGCTCGACCTGCGCCACGGCGAGGTGCTCGCGCTCGTCGGCGAGAACGGCGCCGGCAAGTCGACGCTGATGAAGCTGCTCGCCGGCATCTACGAACCCGACGCCGGCACCATCCGGCTGAACGGGCGGGAGCTGCGGATCGACGGCCCGCGCCACGCGCAGGAACTGGGCATCGCGATCATCCATCAGGAGTTCAACCTGATGCCCGACCTCACCATCGCGCAGAACATCTTCATCGGGCGCGAGCGGCGCGTGGCCGGCACGTTCCTCGACGAGCGGGCGCTGAACCGCCGCGCCCGCGAGCTGTTCGACCGGCTCGGCCTCGCGCTCGACCCCACCGAACGCGTCGAACGGCTCACCGTCGCCCGCCAGCAGATGGTCGAGATCGCCAAGGCGCTGTCCTTCGACGCCCGCGTGCTCATCATGGACGAGCCGACCGCGGCGCTGAACGACGCCGAGGTCGACGTGCTCTTCGGGCTGATCGAGCGGTTCCGCACCCCCGACACCGGGGTCATCTACATCTCGCACCGCATGGAGGAGCTCTCGCGCATCTCCGACCGCATCACCGTGCTGCGCGACGGGCGGTACATCGACACCCTCGTCACCGCCGACACCGACCAGCGCGAGGTCATCTCGCTCATGGTGGGGCGTCCGATCGAGGGCGAATCGAGACCCGCACCGCGCACCGCACCGGGCGAACCGGTGCTCACCGTGACCGGGCTCTCCACCAAGCACCTGCTGAAGGACGTCAGCTTCGAGGCGCGCGCCGGTGAGATCCTCGGGTTCGCGGGGCTCATGGGCGCCGGGCGCACCGAGGTCGCCCGCGCCGTCGTCGGCGCCGACCGGCGCACGGCCGGCACCGTCACGCTGCACGGCCGCCAGGTGCAGATCCAGAACCCCGCCGACGCCGCACGGCTCGGCATCGGGTACCTCTCCGAAGACCGCAAGCAGCTCGGCGTGCTGCTCGAGCGCAGCGTGCGCGAGAACATCGTGCTCGCGTCGCTGCGCGACTACGTGCGCGGCGTGTTCGTCAGCGACCGGCGCATCGAGTCGACCGGCCGCGAGTACGTGCAGAAGCTGCGCATCAAGACCCCGTCGACCGCTCAGCTCGTGCAGAACCTCTCGGGCGGCAACCAGCAGAAGGTCGTCATCGCCAAGTGGCTCGCGAAGGACTGCGACGTGCTGATCTTCGACGAACCGACCCGCGGCATCGACGTGGGCGCGAAAGACGAGATCCACGGCCTGCTGCGCGAACTCGCCGCGCAGGGCAAGGCCATCATCGTGATCTCGTCCGAGCTGCCCGAGGTGCTGCGCCTGTCCGATCGCATCGCGGTCATGGCCGAGGGCCGGCTCACCGCGGTGCTCGACAACGCCGACGCCACGCAGGAGAACCTCATGGAGTACGCCACCCGCTTCAGCGCCGAAGGAACGATCACCCGATGACCCCCACCACCGCAGACCGCACGTCCGCACCGCAGCCCGCCGGCACCCCCTCGACCGAGGCGTTCGCCGCGATCGAGGCGGGCAAACCCCGGCTGGCCTGGCTGCGCGGCTCGCTGCAGCAGTTGCTCGCCGCCGCCAGCCTGATCGTGATCGTGGTGTTCTTCTCGATCGCGAGCCCGCACTTCTTCACCGCGAACAACCTGATCTCGATCCTCACCGCGGCGACCGTCACCGGCATCCTCGCGCTCGGCACCACGTTCGTCATCATCACGGGCGGCATCGACCTGTCGATCGGCACCGGCATGGTGCTGTGCGGCGTGATGGCCGGCGTCTTCCTCACCTACTGGGGGTGGCCGCTCTGGGCCGGCGTCGCGGCGACGATCGTGTTCGGCGGGCTGCTCGGCCTGATCAACGGCATGAACGTGTCGATCCTCGGCATCCCGCCGTTCATCGCCACCCTCGGCATGATGCTCATCGCGGCGGGCCTGTCGCTGGTCATCTCGGGCACCAAGCCGATCTACTTCAACGACACCCCCGAGTTCCAGCAGATCATGAACCTGTCGATCATCCCGGGGGTGCGCTTCCCGCTCGGCGTGGTGATCTTCGTCGTGATGATCGTGATCGCGGCGGTCGTGCTCTCGAAGACGCTGATCGGCCGCTACGCCTTCTCGATCGGTTCGAACGAGCAGGCCACGTCGCTGTCGGGCGTGAACGTGCGGCGCTGGAAGATCGTGATCTACACCATGGCGGGGCTCTTCGTCGGCCTGGCCGGTGTGCTCAGCGCCTCGCGGCTCTCGTCCGCGCAGCCGACCGGCGGCATGGGCCTCGAGCTCGAGGCGATCGCCGCCGTGGTGATCGGCGGCACCTCGCTGCAGGGCGGCAAGGGCTCGATCATCGGCACCGTGATCGGCGCGCTCATCATGGCCGTGCTGACGAACGGCCTGCGCATCATCTCCGTCCCGCAGGAGTGGCAGTCCGTCGCGGTCGGCATCGTGATCCTGGTCGCGGTGTACCTCGACATGCTGCGCCGACGCCGGGCCTGAGGCATCCGGACGCACCACCGCACCACCGCACCACCGCACCACCGAACACTCGACTCGCACCACCAGTCAGCACCACCTCACAGCACCACACACAAAGGAGTGACCACATGTTCAGCAAGCGCATGGCCGGCGCCGTCGTCGGCGCCGCGATCACCGCACTCGTCCTCGCGGGGTGCGCGAACGACGGCGGCTCGGGCTCGGGCGACGCCTCGGGCGACGGCGACAAGCCGTACATCGCCCTGATCTCGAAGGGGTTCCAGCACCAGTTCTGGCAGGCCGTGAAAGCGGGTGCCGAGCAGGCGGCCGAGGAGTTCGACGTCGAGATCTCGTTCGAGGGCCCCGACACCGAGGCCGATGTCGACCAGCAGATCCAGATGCTGCAGACCGCGCTCGACAAGAGCCCCGCCGCGATCGGATTCGCCGCGCTGGACAGCCAGGCCGCCGGCCCGCTGCTGCAGCAGGCGAAGGATTCGAACATCCCGGTCATCGCGTTCGACTCGGGTGTCGAGAGCGACATCCCGCTGACGACCGCGGCGACCGACAACCTGGCCGCTGCGGCGGAGGCGGCCAAGCACATGGCCGACGCCGTCGGCCACGAGGGCAAGGTCGCGCTCGTCGTGCACGACCAGACCTCGGTCACCGGTCAGCAGCGCCGCGACGGCTTCGTCGAGTACCTGGAGGAGAACGAGCCGAACATCGAGATCGTCGACATCCAGTACGGCGGCGGCGACCAGGCGAAGTCGGCCGACCTCGCCAAGGCGATCATCGCCGCGCACCCCGACCTGAAGGGCATCTACGGCTCGAACGAGGGTTCGGCGATCGGCGTCGTGCAGGCCGTGAAGGAGCTCGGCGTCGACCCGGCGACCCTCGCGGTGGTCGGGTTCGACTCGGGCCAGGCGCAGATGGACGCGATCCGCGACGGCCTCATGCTCGGCGCCATCACGCAGAACCCCGTCGGCATCGGCTACGAGACGGTGAAGGCCGCGGTGGCCGCGATCAACGGTGAGACGCTGCCGAAGACGATCGACACCGGGTTCTTCTGGTACGACGCGTCGAACATCGACGACGAGGAGATCCAGGCGGTGCTGTACGAGTAAGCACGGCCGGTCGGCATGAGGCGGGGGCGGCGCGAGCCGCCCCCGCTTCGCGTGCGCGTTCCAGGCACCGAGTTCAGACGGAGGCACCGCCGGCGGTGCCTCCGTCTGAACTCGGTGCCTGGAACGGGTGCGCCCTACAGCGCCTCGCGCAGCCACTGCTCGACGCCGCTGACGTGCACGACCGTCAGCGCGCTCGCGAGATCGGCGTCGCCCGAGGCGATCGCGTCGAGGATGGCGTGGTGCTCCTGCAGGGTGCGGTCGACGACGTTCTCCTGCGTGATGCCCCGCCAGATGCGGGCGCGCACGGTGTGGCTGGAGAGCGAGTCGATGAGGCTCGCGAGGTACGCGTTGCCCGTGGCCTCGGCGATGCCGCCGTGGAACTCGAGGTCGTGCGCCACGAGGCTCTCGACGTCGGCGGCGTGGTCGACTCCGGCGACGATCTCGCGCAGGCGGGCGATCGCGTCGGCGTCGGCGCGGCGTGCGGCGAGGGACGACGCGGATGACTCGAGGATGCGCCGCACCGCGAAGATCTCGAGGATCGACTGGTCGTCGTGCAGGTCGACGACGAACGACATCGCCTCCAGCAGCAGCCGCGGCTCGAGGCTGGTGACGTAGGTGCCGTCGCCGCGACGCACGTCGAGCACCCGGATCACCTCGAGCGCCTTCACCGCCTCGCGCAGCGAGGATCGACTGAGACCGAGCCGATCGCTCAACTCCTTCTCGGGCGGCAGGCGATCCCCGGGGGCGAGCTCGCCCGCGATGATCATCTCTTTGATGCGCAGAATCGCCTCGTCGGTCACGGCCATGCTCGGCATGGTACCGCCCGACGGAGGCAGACATCAGATCTTTGCCGGCGGTGTCGCCGCACGCCAGAGGTGCATCGACGCGTAGCTGCGCCACGGCGCCCACTCGGCGCCGCGCGCGGCGAGCTCGCGCGGGGCATCGGGCAGCCCGAGCCGCCGGGCCCCGGCGCGCAGCGCGAGGTCGCTCACGAGCAGGATGTCGGGGGCGCGGGTGACGCGCATCGCCAGGTACCCGGCCGTCCACGGCCCGATGCCGGGGATCGCGAGGAGGTCGGAGTGCAGCTCGTGCCGCTCGCGCTCGGGCGAGACGATCAGGTCGCCGCCCGCGAGCCTCGCCGCGACGTCGAGGACGGTGCGGATGCGCGATGCGGGGCCGCGCAGCACCCGATGCCCTTCGGCGGCGATCTGCTCGGCGGTGGGGAAGAGCCTGCCGAGCCCGTGATCGCCGGGCATCGTGAACGGCTCGCCGAGCTCGGCCGCGAGCCGGCCGAGCGCGGTGCGTGCGGCGGCGACCGAGACCTGCTGCCCGATGAGGGCTCGGAACACCAGTTCGTGCGCGTCCAGCGCGCCCGGCAGGCGGATGCCCGGAGCGGCGCGCACGGCGTCGCGCAGCGCGGGGTCGCGCGCGAGCACATCGTCGATCGCGACCGCGTCGGCGTCGAGGTCGAACAGCCGCCGCACCCGGGCCACGAGCGGCGGCAGGTCGGCGAGCGACGCGAGGTGCGCCTCGATCTCGACGCCGGGCTGCGCGGCCTCGGTCAGGCTGACGAGCGCCGGACCCGACGGCAGCCGGAGCGTGCGGGTGAACCGCCCCGGTTCGGCACGTTCGACGCCGTCGACGGCGCGCGCGGCGAGCCAGTCGAACACCCCGGACGCCTCGAACGGCTCGCGCGCCGGCAACCGCAGCCGCACGGCGCCCGAGGCGGGCACCTGGGCGCGCGCCCGCACCGCCGCCGCGAGCCGGAGCTCGAGCGGGCTGCGCTCGTACACCTCGCGGATGGTGTCGTTGAACTGCCGGATGCTGCCGAACCCCGACGCGAACGCCACGTCGGCGGCGGGGAGGTCGGTGGACACGAGCAGTGCCCGCGCGGTCTGCGCGCGGTGCGCGCGGGCGAGGGCGAGCGGCCCGGCGCCGAGCTCTGCGGTGAGCACCCGCGTGAGATGCCTGGGGGAGTAGCCGAGGCGCGCGGCGAGCCCGGGCACACCCTCGCGCTCGATCACCCCGTCGGCGATGAGCCGCATCGCGCGAGCCGCGAGGTCGTCGCGCAGATCCCACTGGGGGGACCCGGGCACCGCGTCGGGCAGGCAGCGCTTGCACGCCCGGAGGCCGGCCTCGTGCGCCGCGGCCGCGGTGAGGTAGAAGCTCACGTTGCCGCGCTTGGGGGTGACGGCGGGGCAGCTCGGCCGGCAGTAGATGCCGGTCGAGTGCACGCCGGTGATGAACTGCCCGTCGAAGCGGGCATCGCGCGAACTCACGGCGCGGTAGCGCTCTTCGAACACGGCATCGGAGACGTGGTCGTCGATGCGATCGGTGACGGGCATGCCCCCAGCCTCGCACCACCCGCCGACATCGACTGGCGGGAATCGGACACGGAGCGTCGCACTAGGCTGCGAACAGCACACCACCCACCCCGGGAGAGACGATGCCAGCCCACGACGACCTGATCGCCCGCCTGCACGCCGAGTTCCCGGCATCCGCGGGCACCGAATCATCCGACCTCGACCGTGCGCGCGAAGACCGTTCGGGCCATCGCGCGCCCGACCGGCCGATCGCGGTCGTGCATCCCGCCTCGATCGACGAGGTGCAGCGGCTGCTGCGCCTCGCGAACGAGACCCGGACCCCGGTCGTGCCCCGCGGCGCAGGCACCGGCCTGGCGGGCGGCGCGATCGGCGGGGCGGGCGCGATCGTGCTCGACCTGTCGCGCATGGACCGCATCCTCGAGCTCGACCCGCTGGACGAGCTCGCCGTCGTCGAGCCGGGGGTGCTGAACGGCGACCTGAACGCGGCCGCATCCGAGCACGGCCTCTGGTACGCGCCCGACCCGGCGAGCCGCGCGATCTCGTCCGTGGGCGGCAACATCGCCACGAACGCCGGCGGCCTGCTCTGCGCGAAGTACGGCGTGACCCGGGAGGCCGTGCTCGGGCTCGCGGTCGTGCTCGCCGACGGGCGCCTCGTGCGCACGGGGCGGCGCACCGTGAAAGGCGTCACGGGCTACGACCTGACCGCGCTCATGACCGGATCCGAGGGCACGCTGGGCGTCATCGTCGAGGCCACCGTCCGGTTGCGGCCCCGCCCCGAGGGCGACCCGGTCACCGTGGCGGCCGCGTTCGCCGACGTCGAGGTCGCCGCGGCCGGCTGCGCCGCAGTGACCGGCGCACGTTTGCGGCCCGCGATGCTCGAGCTCGTCGACGACCTCGGGCTCCGGCGGGTGGTCGGCCACCTCGGCCCGGCCGCGATCGCGGGCACCCCGGTCGAGCAGCTGGCGCCGGGCGAGGCGCTCGTCATCGCGCAGGCCGACGACACGGATGCCGCGTCGCGCGCCGCCCGCATCGCCGACGTGCTGCGCGCGGCGGGCGGCCGGGTCGTGGTCTCGTCCGATGCCGTCGCATCGGAGCGGCTGATCGCGCTGCGGCGGGCGTGGCATCCGGCCCTCGCCGCGACCGGCGAGGTCCTCATCGAGGACATCGCGGTGCCGCGCTCGAAGCTGCCCGACATGTTCCGCGCGATCGCCGACATCGGTCGGCGGTACGGCATCGAGATCCCGACGCTCGCGCACGCCGGCGACGGCAACCTGCACCCCAACTTCGTCTTCACCGGGACCGAGCCGCCCGCCGAGGTGTGGGCCGCCGCCGACGAGCTGTTCCGCGCCGCGGTCGCGCTCGGCGGCACGCTGACCGGCGAGCACGGCGTGGGCATCCTGAAGCGCCGCTGGCTGCGCGACGAGCTCGGCGACGACGGCTACGACCTGCAGCGGCGCATCAAGGCGGTGTTCGACCCGGCCGGCATCCTGAACCCGGGCGTGATGTTCGACGAGGCATCCGCAGTGCGTCGCTAGGCTCGCTCCGTGAGCTTCCCGACCGCGTCGCCGCAACCGACGCCGCAACCGATCCCGCCCGCCCGACAGCCGGTGGCCCGCGCCCGCCGCGCGGGCTTCGTGCTCGCCGTCGTCGGCATCGCGATCGGCGCGCTGGCCCTGCTGCTCGTCGCCGCGTACCTCATCGCCGCCCTCGGCGTGCCGACCCTCGCGATCGGCAGCCTGCTGGCCCTCGTGCCGCTGGTCATCGTGCTGCTCGCGGTGCGCTGGGTCGACCGGTGGGAGCCCGAGCCGCGATGGGCGCTCTGGTTCGCCTTCCTGTGGGGCGCGGGCGTGTCGGTGGCGCTCGCACTGCTCGTCGACCTCGGGGTGCAGGTGGCGGTCGCGTTCGCGACGCCGGGCGGAGCGACCGACGAGGCGGTGCAGGCCGTCGTGCAGGCCCCGCTCGTCGAGGAGCTCGCCAAGGGGCTCGGGGTGCTGCTCGTGTTCGCGTTCTCGCGGTCGCACTTCGACGGCCCGGTCGACGGGCTGGTGTATGCGGCGACCGTCGCCGCCGGGTTCGCGTTCACCGAGAACGTGCTCTACTTCGGCGCGGCGATGGCCGAGGGCGGCGCCGGCGAGCTGGGCGTGCTGTTCGTCGTGCGGGGGCTGTTCTCGCCGTTCGCGCACGTGCTGTTCACGGCGTGCACCGGCCTCATGATCGGCATCGGCGCCCGGCGCGGCGCCACGGTCGGCATCATCGGATGGTTCGCGCTCGGCCTGGTCGGCGCGATCGGCCTGCACGCGCTCTGGAACGGGTCGCTGGCGTTCGCCGGCGAGGGGGCGATCGGCCTGTACTTCACCGTGCAGGTGCCGATCTTCGTCGGTGCGATCGTGCTGACGGTGCTGCTGCGCGGGCAGGAGGCGCGGCTCACCCGCGCCCGGCTCGCCGAGTACGCGGCCGCCGGCTGGCTGAGCCCCGGCGAGGTCGATGTGCTCGCCACCCCGGCGGGCCGTCGCCAGGCGATGGCGTGGGCGCGGATGCAGCGACCGCCGCGCACCCGCGAGGTGCGCGCCCTCATCGCGGATGCCACGGCGCTGGCGTTCAACCGGCAGATGCTCGTGTCCGGGCGCACCGACGTGCGGCACGCGATCGACGAGCGGGTGCTGCTCGAACGGCTCAGCGAACGGCGCGCCGCACTGATGCGCTGAGCGCGCGCATGCTGCTGCTGCGCTGAGCGTGCGCATGCTGCTGCTGCGCTGAGCGTGCGCATGCTGCTGCTGCGCTGAGCGTGCGCATGCTGCTGCTGCGCGGAGCGCGCGCATGCTGCTGCTGCGCTGAGCGCCGCCGACGTCTAGGCTGGTCGCGACCGCACCCCCTTCGACGGCGAACGGAGTCGGCGTGTCCCAGCACTGGCTCACCCCTTCGGACGATGCCGCTGCCCTGCGCGACCGGCTCGAGGCAGCCCAGGAGGCGCTTCGCTCGGGTGGCGGCGCCGGCGACCCGCGGATCGCGCTGCGCCCGGTGGTGCGGGACTCGTGGGAGCGTGCCATCCGCGGCGCCCTCGATCCCGACCGCGCGATGCCGCGGGTCGACCTCGCCGACGAGGAGTTCCGCGAGTACCGATCGCAGCATGCGCTCGCGCCCGTGCTGCCGGTCATCCGGCGGCTGCTCGCCGACGACGCCGACGACGGCGGACTGATCGTCGCGGTCGGCGATGCGCGCGGCCGGCTGCTGTGGGTCGAGGGCGACCGGCGGTTGCGGGCGCTCGCCGAGGGCATGCTCTTCGTGCCGGGTGCCGACTGGTCGGAGCGGGTCGTCGGCACGAGTGCGCCCGGCACGGCGCTCGAGCTCGACCGTGCCGTGCAGATCCGCGGCGCCGAGCACTTCAACCGCATCGTGCACCCGTGGAGCTGCACCGCCGCGCCCGTGCACGATCCCGACACCGGCGCACTGATCGGCGTCATCGACATCACGGGCACCGACCACGCGGTCGCCCCGCACACCCTCTCGCTCGTCTCGGCGACGGTCGCGGCCGTCGAGGCGCAGCTGCGCGTCGATCGCCTCGAGGCCGCAGCCCGCGCCACCGTTCGCCGCACCCGCATGCGCGCGGCTCCCGCTCCTGCGCGCACCCGCCTCGCCGTGCTCGGCAACCCGCGGCCGCGGCTCGGTCCGGTCGAGCTGAGCCCGCGGCACGCCGAGATCCTCACGTTGCTCGCGTGGCATCCGGCCGGATTGCCGGCCGAGCGCCTCGTCGACCTGCTGTACGAGGGCGGGGCGTCGCCCGTGACGCTCCGCGCCGAGCTCGTGCGGCTGCGTCGCGTGCTGCAGGCGGCCGGCGAACCCCCGCTGGAGTCGCGGCCGTACCGGCTCGCGCGCCCGCTCGACCTCGACGCCGCCGACGTCGTGCGGCTGCTCGCGCGCGGGTCGCTGCGCCGCGCGCTCGAACGGTACCGCGGGCCGCTGCTGCCCGAGTCGACGGCGCCGGGCATCGCCGACCTGCGCGCCGAGATCGCGGGCCGGCTCCGCGAGTCGATGCGGGCGGATGCCTCGCCCGACCTGCTGCTCGCGTACGCCGAGCGCGAGGCGGTCGACGACGTCGAGGTCTGGCGCGACCTGCTCGCCATCCTGCCGCGGCGTTCGCCGCGCCGCGCGACGGTCGTCGCACACCTGGAGCGCGTCGACGGCGCGTTGCGCTGACGATCGCTGCAACCTCCCTGCAACGCTCGCGCGCCTACGCTCCACGCAACCCCGCCCGCGGGGCCGTCCGCTCGTGCAGCGGAGCCACGCCAGAGATCGACCAGACGACGACGTCACAGGAGGCGCATGATGACCGTCTACGCCGCACCGGGAACGCCCGGTGCGCTCATCGAGTTCAAGCCCCGCTACGAGCACTTCATCGGCGGCGAGTGGGTGAAGCCCGCCGGCGGCGCGTACTTCGAGAACATCTCGCCGGTCAACGGCAAACCGTTCACCGAGGTCGCCCGCGGCACCGCCGCCGACATCGACGCGGCGCTCGACGCCGCCCACAAGGCCGCGCCGGCGTGGGGGCGCACGAACGCCACCGAGCGGGCCCGCATCCTGAACGCGATCGCCGACCGCATCGAACAGAACCTGGAGCTGCTGGCCGTCGCCGAGACGTGGGACAACGGCAAGTCGATCCGCGAGCCGCTGAACGCCGACCTGCCGCTCGCGGCCGACCACTTCCGCTACTACGCGAGCCTCATCCGCGCGCAGGAGGGCTCCTTCACGCAGCTCGACGGCGACACGGTGGCCTACCACTTCCACGAGCCGCTGGGGGTGGTCGGCCAGATCATCCCGTGGAACTTCCCGCTGCTGATGGCGACGTGGAAGCTCGCTCCCGCGCTCGCCGCGGGCAATGCGGTCGTGCTGAAGCCGGCCGAGCAGACGCCGACCTCGATCCTCGTGCTGATCGAGCTCATCGCCGACCTCCTGCCGGCCGGCGTGCTGAACGTGGTGAACGGGTTCGGCGTGGAGGCCGGCAAGCCGCTCGCCTCGTCGAACCGGATCCGGAAGATCGCGTTCACCGGCGAGACGACGACGGGCCGGCTCATCCTGCAGTACGCGTCGGCGAACATCATCCCGACCACGGTGGAACTCGGCGGCAAGAGCCCGAACATCGTGTTCGAGTCGGTCGCCGACCGGCGCGACGACGACTTCTACTCCAAGGCGCTCGAGGGCTTCAGCCTGTTCGCGTTCAACCAGGGCGAGGTGTGCACGTGCCCCAGCCGGTCGCTGATCCAGAAGTCGATCTACGACTCGTTCCTCGACGACGCGATCGAGCGCACGAAGCTCGCCAAGCAGGGCAACCCGCTCGACACCGAGACCCAGGTCGGCGCGCAGGCGTCGAACGACCAGCTGGAGAAGATCCTCAGCTACATCGACATCGGCAAGCAGGAGGGCGCGAAGCTGCTGCTCGGCGGCGAGCGGGTCGACCTCGGCGGCGACCTGAGCGGCGGGTACTACGTCGCGCCGACGATCTTCGAGGGCCAGAACCGGATGCGGCTGTTCCAGGAGGAGATCTTCGGCCCGGTCGTCGCGGTCACGAGCTTCGAGGACTACGACGACGCGATCGCGATCGCGAACGACACCCTCTACGGGCTCGGCGCGGGCGTGTGGAGCCGCAACGGCAACGAGGCGTACCGCGCGGGTCGTGACATCCAGGCCGGTCGCGTGTGGATCAACAACTACCACGCGTACCCCGCGGGCGCGGCGTTCGGCGGCTACAAGTCGAGCGGCATCGGTCGGGAGAACAACAAGCAGGCGCTGGACCACTACCAGCAGACCAAGAACCTGCTGGTCAGCTACAGCGAGCAGCCCCTCGGGTTCTTCTGAGCCCACGGGGCGACGGAGAGGAGCACGGATGTCCCTCGACGAACTCGGCCGGATCGTCGGCCGCATCACCGTCGCGGGCGAGTCGTCGCCGCGGGTGGAGCTCACGCCCGCGGCGACGGCGCTGCTCGAGCGGCTCTGGGCGGTGCACGGCCCGCTGATGTTCCACCAGTCGGGTGGATGCTGCGACGGATCGAGTCCGATGTGCTACCCGCTGGGCGACTTCATCACCAGCGACGCCGACGTGCTGCTCGGCGAGCTGGACCTCCCGTCGGGCACCGTGCCGTTCTGGATGTCGGCCGAACAGTTCGCGTACTGGCGCCACACCTACCTCATCGTGGACGTCGTCGCGGGCCGGGGGAGCGGCTTCTCGGTCGAGGCGCCCGAGGGCGTGCGGTTCCTGATCCGCTCGCGGCTGATGGACAGCGAGTAGCAAGAACTCCTGCACAGCAAGAACTCGCCGCCTCCTGGTGTGGCAATGCCGACAGCCGAAGCGGTTGCGTAGGCGCAGCCGGCGAGTTCGTCCTGCACAGCAAGAACTCGCCGCCTCCTGGTGTGGCAATGCCGACAGCCGAGGTGAGGCGGCGAGTTCGTGGATTCCAGAATCGCCTGCCGCCGCGTCGCGCGCAAGTGGGTTGTGGACATCCGGCAGCGCGTCGCGCGGTGGTCCGCGCGGGCTGGATGCCGCGCACAGGGCGGCGGCGAGCGCAACCCCGTTTGTCGAAATCCCCTCACGATTGCCTCTGCTTCGGTGATCGGTTTGGATGGAACGCATGACCGATACGAACAGCAAGCCCGAGATCGATGCTCCCGAAGGGCCCGCACCGGCCGACCTCGTGATCGAAGACCTCGTCGTCGGCGACGGCCCCGAGGCCACGCCGGGCTCCACGGTCGACGTGCACTACCTCGGCGTCGAGTACGACAGCGGCGAGGAGTTCGACTCCTCGTGGAGCCGTGGGCAGTCCATCAACTTCCCGCTGCAGGCGCTCATCGCCGGCTGGCAGGAGGGCATTCCCGGCATGAAGGTGGGCGGGCGCCGCAAGCTCACCGTGCCGCCGCACAAGGCGTACGGCCCGGCCGGGGGCGGGCACCGTCTCAGCGGCCGGACCCTGATCTTCGTGATCGACCTGCTCGGCGTGAGCTGAGTCCGCTTCGGGCGGAGTAGCATCGAGCCACCCGACTCCGAAAGGCCACGCCGACGTGACCCGATCGCTGCTCCGCCCGTTCCTGCCGTTCCTCGTGCTCAGCGCCGCGCAGCTGGTGCTGCTGGTGACCGGCCCGGGCCTCGGGGTGACGACGACCAAAGCGCTGCTGATGCCGGCGCTCGCTGCGGCGGTGATCGTCCTCGTGCGTCCGTCGCGCGGAGCGCCGCTCGTGCTGCTCCTGGTCGCGATCGGCTGCTCCTGGGCCGGCGACGTGCTGCTGAGTTTCCCGGGCGAGCTGTGGTTCGTGCTCGGGCTGCTCTCGTTCCTGGCCGCTCATGCGGTGTACATCGCGCTGTTCGTGGGCCTGCCGCGCGAGGGTCGGCTGGTGACGCCCTGGGCCGCGGTGTACGCGGTCTGGTATGCGGCGTTCCTGCTGCTGCTCGGCCCCGATCTCGGCGGGATGCTCGTTCCGGTCGCGGTCTACGGGCTCGTGCTCGGCACGATGGCCGCGCTCGCGGCGGCGCAGGGCGGTGTGGTCGCGATCGGCGGCGCGTTGTTCGTGGTGTCCGATTCGGTGCTGGCGCTCGGCCGGTTCCTGCCGGGCTATGACGCGATCGTGCCGGGCGCGGCGCACGACCTGATCGTGATGACCACGTATCTCGCGGCGCAGGCGCTCATCGCGTTCGGGGCCGTGCGGGTCCTCGGCGCTCGGGTTCGGTCGCGTCCTGCACCCGGTCGACGAGTTCCCGCCACGGCCCGGTGAGCTGGCGCTCGGCGAGCGTCGCCGTGTGCGGCGCGCACTCGATGCGGTAGACGAACCGATCGGGCTCGGGCGGTGCGGGCGGCACCTCCTGCCAGGGCAGGCGGCGGATGAGCAGTACCCAGTCGTCGCGGTCGGGGCGGTCGTCGACCGCGACCTCCCAGACGAGGCGCAGTCCGGCGAGGCCTCCCGACCGGGAGACGATCACGTCCATGCGGGCAAGGCTACCGCGTCCGCGTCGCGGTCACCCGCCGAGCAGGTCCTGCACGGTGAGGTACAGGTAGGCGCAGACCACGCCGCCGACGAAGACGAGCGAGATCGGGTGCACCCGGGGCAGCCGGCGGAGCCGTCGGCCGGCTTCCGCGATGCGCGGACGCGCACGTGGACGCGGTGCCGCGGCGACCGGCGGGTGCGCGGCGGCGCGCGTGCCGGGCGGCTCGGCGGCGGCCGGGACGGATGCCGCCGCGGCCGGGACGGATGCCGCGGCGGCCGGGGCGGATGCCGCCGATGCCGCTGGTTCCGCCGCCGATGCCGCCGCGAGCTGCACCTGGGAGGCCCGGAGGTTGCCCTGCACCCGCTCGTCGCGGTAGCGCCCGCTGCGCAGTGCGAGGCGTTCGGCGACCCGGCCGACGCGACCGAGCTTCTTCCAGAACGCTGGAAGGCCGGGATCGGCACCGCCCCATCGGAAGAGGATCATCCAGTCGTCGATGATCTCGATGTCGTACGCCGACGCATCGTCGACCAGGAGCGCCATGAGATCGGGCGTGAAGATGTAGAGGGCGTCGCGTTCGTAGCCTTCGGGCAGCCAGAGCCGGAAGGACCGGTCGAAGTCGCCCTCGAGCGAGAGCCGTCGGTTGCCGGCGAGCGCCGTCGGCAGGCTCGCGAGGAACCCGCCGTTCTTCGCGCCGTCGAGCACGATGTGCGGCAGGGGCGCGTCGAGTTCGAACGCGAGGTAGGTCCACATGGTCGTGGTGCGCTCCTTGCCGACGCCGCTCGCGTGCCGGACGACGCCGGCGTCGATCTGCCGCCCGGCCATCGAGCGGACCCGATGGATGATGCGCCCGGCGTCGTAGCCCTCGTGCAGGACGCCCGGCAGCCACCCCGGGCTGCCGTCGGGCGCATACGCGAAGCCGTGCGCGGCGGCGACCCGCCCGAGGCGGAGACGGTCGTCGAGCGAGCGGTCGATCACCGATCGGAACACCGAGAAGCCCCCGCCGGCGATGACGGCGATCGCGGTGGCCAGGCCGAGACCGAGCGATGCGAGGGGATCGAGTCCGATCAGCGCCAGCGCGATGCCGACGAGGGATCCGGCGCTCGCGGCGGCCGTCCCGTACGGCGTGACGGCGTCGACGACCTCGTCGAAGACGTCCTCGAGCCGCGGGGCCGAGCCGTCGGCACGCGCGGCCCGGCGGTGGGCGGCGTACTCGGCGCGGGTCGGGTCGGCGGGGAACGGATGCACGGGGAAGTCGTTCACGGCGGACTACTCGGCCGCCGCCACGCCGACGAGCTCCCAGCCGTGCCGCACGGCCTCCTGCTCGGCCGAGCCGGCGCCGAAGCGTCGCTCGGCGGCACGCAGGGTCGCTGCGGCGAACTGAGCGAACGTGGCATCCGTCGTGAGCTCACCCGAGGTGAGGGTGTCGTACCAGATGCGCCCGACGTGCTCCCAGGCGAACCCGCCGAGCTCGGTCGCCGCGAGCGCGAACGCGCGGTTCGGGATGCCCGAGTTCAGGTGCACGCCGCCGTTGTCGTCGGTCGTCTCGATGAAGTCGCGGAAGTGGTCGGGCTGCGGATCCTGCCCGAGCACGTCGTCGTCGTACGCGGTGCCGGGGTGCAGCATGTCGCGCAGCGCCCGCCCCTCGACGTCGTCGGTGAAGATGCCCTCGCCGATGAGCCAGGTCGCCGCCTCGGCGTCCTGACCGAGGGCGTACTGTTCCACGAGCGCTCCGAACACGTCGGAGACGTGCTCGTTCAGCGCGCCCGACTGCCCCTCGTAGCGCAGCGCCGCCGTGCGCTCGGTGACGCCGTGGGCGAGCTCGTGCCCGATCACGCTGAGCGAGTTGGTGAAGCCGGTGAACACCTCGCCGTCGCCGTCGCCGAACACCATGCGCTCGCCGTCCCAGAAGGCGTTGTCGTAGCGGTCGCCGTAGTGCACGGTGGCTTCGAGTGCCATGCCGCGCCCGTCGATCGAGTCGCGGCCGAACACCCGGTCGAAGAGGCGGTGGGTGTCGCCGAGCCCGTCGTACGCTTCGTCGACGGCCTCGTCGCCGGTCGCGGCCTGCCCCTCGCGGCGCACCAGCCGCCCGGGCAGGGTCGAGCGCCCGCCGGCGTCGGAGATGCGCCGGTCGGGCGAGGAGGCTGCGTCGGGCAGCACGGCCGGCGGGCGATCGCCGAGCAGCCGTTGCTCGCGCACCGGGGTGTCGCGCAGCAGCGACCGGCGGGCCGCGTCGGCGGCGACCGGGTACCGGTCGGCGCCGGCCGCGGCGATACGGGCGAGCAGATACGGCGGGACGATCGCGTTCCGGGTCATCCTTCGATGCTGGCATGACCGGGCGACATGCGTCCCGACGACATGCGCATGGCAGGCTGGACGCGTGCGCACCCATCCGATCGCCCTGGTGCCGGCGCTGCTGGTCTGCGGGGCCGCGGTGGCGCTGTTCGGGTTCATGGTGCCGTGGGCGGGCTACGCGATGCTCGCGGCGGGCCTGGTCGCGGCGTGGGCCTGCGACCGCTCGGGCCGCACCGAACGGCTCGCCCCCGATCTGCTGCTCATCGCGATCGGTCAGGTGATCATCTCGACGATGCCGCTCGCGGCCGATATCTCGTGGCCCGCGATGGTGCGCTTCACGGTCGTGCTCGGGTCGGCGGTGGCCGTGCCGTATCTCGTCTCGCGGTTCGTGTACCGCGACCGGGTCATCCGGTTCCCGTGGCGCACCGGCCGCCGGTGGAACCGCACCCAGTGGCTCTACCTCGTCTTCGTGACGCTCGCGGGCTGGCTGATCCTGCCGTTCTACTTCATCTCGTCGGGGGTGTACCGGAACTGGCCGACGGTCACCGAGCCGAGCGAGATCGGCCGGCTCTTCGTCGGGGTGAACGCGGTCGGCACGTGGGACGAGCTGTTCTTCATCTGCACGGTGTTCGCCCTGCTGCGCCGGCACTTCCCGACCTGGCAGGCGAACCTGCTGCAGTCGATCGTGTTCGTGTCGTTCCTGTGGGAGCTCGGCTACCAGTCGTGGGGGCCGCTGCTCACCGTCCCGTTCGCGCTGATCCAGGGTTACACCTTCAAGCTCACCAAGTCGCTCACGTACGTGCTCGTCGTGCACCTGCTGTTCGACGCGGTGGTGTTCTGCGTGATCGTGTACGCGCACAACGGATGGCCCGCGATCTTCCCGTTCGCCCCGCAGGTGTAGGAATCCTGCAAACGGCGGCTCCGTGACATCCGCCCCTATGTGGTCTGACCACAGAGAATCTGCGCCCTCGCCCGACTCCGCGTACCGTTTTTCGTGGGGGAAGCGAGGAATCCACAGGGTTCCGAATCCTCCGCGAACACGAGGAGGAGCACGTATGACCGTCACCGACCCTGTTCTCCGCGCCGACGACGCGACCACGACGGCATGGCACGGATTCACGAGCGGGCCGTGGCAGGACCGCATCAATGTGCGGGACTTCATCCAGCGCAACTACACGCCCTACGAGGGCGACGCCGCATTCCTCGCGGGCGCCACCGAACGCACCACCGGCATCTGGCAGCGGCTGTCGGAGATGTTCCCCGCCGAGCGCGAGCGGGGCGTCTACGACGTCGACCCGCACACGCCGGCCGGCATCACCGCGTTCGCGCCCGGCTACATCGACCGCGAACATGAGCTCATCGTCGGACTCCAGACGGATGCCCCGCTGAAGCGCGCGATTATGCCCTTCGGCGGATGGCGCATGGTCGAAGGCGCGCTCGACACCTACGGATACCCCGTCGACGAGCGCCTTCGCGACGTGTTCACCAAGTACCGCAAGACGCACAACCAGGGCGTCTTCGACGGGTACTCGCCCGCCGTGCGCGCGGCGCGCAGCTCGCACATCATCACCGGGCTGCCCGACGCCTACGGCCGCGGCCGCATCATCGGCGACTACCGCCGCGTCGCGCTCTACGGCGTCGACGCGCTCATCGAGCAGAAGAAGCTCGACAAGCTCCAGCTCGACAGCACCCCGTTCACCGAGTCGATCGTGCGCGAGCGCGAGGAGCACGCCGAGCAGCTCCGTGCGCTCGCCGAGCTGAAGCAGATGGCGGCCTCGTACGGGTTCGACATCGGCCGGCCCGCCGAGACGGCGCACGAGGCCGTGCAGTGGCTGTACTTCGCCTACCTCGGCGCCGTGAAGGAGCAGAACGGCGCGGCGATGTCGCTCGGGCGCACCTCGACGTTCCTCGACGTCTACTTCGCGCGCGACCTCGCCGAGGGCGTGCTCACCGAGACCGAGGCGCAGGAGCTCATCGACGACTTCGTGATCAAGCTGCGGATCGTGCGATTCCTGCGCACCCCCGAGTACGACGCGCTGTTCTCGGGCGACCCCACCTGGGTCACCGAGACGATCGCGGGCGTCGGCGAGGACGGGCGGCCGCTGGTCACCAAGACCTCGTTCCGGATGCTCCAGACCCTGTACAACCTCGGGCCGGCGCCCGAGCCCAACATGACGGTCCTCTGGAGCGACCGCCTCCCGCAGGGGTTCAAGGACTTCTGCGTGCGCGTGTCGATCGACACGTCGGCGGTGCAGTACGAGTCCGACGACCACATCCGCGACGCCTGGGGCGACGATGCGGCGATCGCGTGCTGCGTGTCGCCGATGGCGGTCGGCAAGCAGATGCAGTTCTTCGGAGCCCGGGTGAACCTCGCCAAGGCGCTGCTCTACGGCATCAACGGCGGTCGCGACGAGGTGTCGGGCAAGCAGGTCTCGCCGGCGTTCCCGCCGGTCGAGGCGGGTCGCCCCCTCGACTACGACGACGTGCGCGCGCGGTTCGACCGCACCATGGACTGGCTGGCCGCGACCTACGTCGAGGCGCTCAACGTCATCCACTACATGCACGACAAGTACGCGTACGAGCGGCTCGAGATGGCGCTGCACGACCGCGAGGTGCTGCGCACCATGGCGTGCGGCATCGCGGGCCTGGCCGTCGCGGTCGACTCGCTGTCGGCCATCCGGTACGCGAGCGTCACCCCGGTGTTCGACGAGCGCGGCATCGTGGTCGACTACGCGGTCGAGGGCGAGTTCCCGACCTACGGCAACGACGACGACCGCGCCGACGAACTGGCGATCGAGCTGGTCGAGGCGTTCATGGCGAAGATCCGCACGCACCCGATGTACCGGGATGCGGTGCCGACGCAGTCGGTGCTGACCATCACGTCGAACGTCGTGTACGGCAAGGCGACGGGCAACACGCCCGACGGGCGGCGGGCCGGTGAGCCGTTCTCGCCGGGTGCCAACCCCATGAACGGCCGCGACAACCACGGCATGCTCGCGTCGGCGCTGTCGGTCGCGAAGCTGCCGTACCGCGAGGCGCAGGACGGCATCTCGCTCACCAGTACCATCGTGCCGAGCGGCCTCGGCCGCACCCGCGACGAGCAGGTGCGCAACATGGCCGGGATCCTCGACGCGTTCTTCGGTCAGCGCGGCTACCACATGAACGTCAACGTGCTCCAGCGCGAGACCCTGATCGACGCCATGGAGCACCCCGAGCAGTACCCGCAGCTCACCATCCGGGTGTCGGGGTACGCGGTCAACTTCGTGCGGCTGACGCGCGAGCAGCAGCTGGACGTGCTCAGCCGCACGTTCCACGAGTCCTGAGCCATGACCATCACCGCGACCCGGCCGCGCACGACGCGCGCGGCGCTGGGCATGCCGACCGCCGAGGCGTTCGACCGCGCGACGCGGTTGCACGCCCGGCGGGCCGGCGAGCTCGCGATGGTGCACTCGTGGGATCTGTCCACGAGCGCCGACGGGCCGGGCACCCGCATGACCCTGTTCCTCTCGGGCTGCCCGCTGCGCTGCCTCTACTGCCAGAACCCCGACACGTGGCTCGAGCGCAACGGCACCCCGGTGCTGCTGGACGACGTGCTGGCCCGCGTCGAGCGGTACGCCGCGGTGTTCCGCGCGACCGGCGGGGGGCTGACCGTCTCGGGCGGCGAACCGCTCCAGCAGGCCGCGTTCGTGGAACGGCTGTTCGACGAGTGCCGGAAGCGCGGCATCCGGACCGCGCTCGACACCTCGGGATTCCTCGGGGCGAACGCGAGCGACGCGCTGCTCGATCGCACCGACCTGGTGCTGCTCGACGTGAAATCGGGGCTTCCCGACGTCTACTCGGCGACCACCGGCAGCGAGCTCGAGCCGACCATCGCGTTCGGCGAGCGGCTGCACGCCCGCGGCACGCCGGTGTGGGTGCGGTTCGTGCTGGTGCCGGGCCTCACCGACTCGTGGGAGAACGTCGAGGCCGTCGCCGACCTCGTCGCGCCCTGGACGAACGTCGAGCGCGTCGAGGTGCTGCCGTTCCACCAGCTCGGCCGCTCGAAGTGGGACGAGCTCGGCGAACCGTACCGGCTCGCCGACACCCGCTCGCCCGACGCCGAACTCGTCGAGCGCGTGCGCGGGCAGTTCCGCGCGCGGGGGCTCGAGGTGTACTAGGGGTCGGCGCCTGATCCCTGCCGGCATCGGCTCGCCCTCGTGGGGGAGTCCTGCGCGTGGGTTCCGCCCGGGATTCCGCCGTGCGGCGGAGGCCGCGGAGGCATCCGATGCGCTGTCATGGTGACATGACGACGCAACCCGACATGCCCGCAGCCGTGCCTGCCGCCGCCCATGTGAACGCCGCACCTGCGAACGCCGCACCGGCGCTCGGCCCCGCCGACCGGCAGCGTGCGAAGAACGCCGCACGCGGACCGATCTTCCCGACGGCCGTGCCGTGGGCCGCCGTCGCGGTGTACGTCGTGATCGCGTTCGTCGGCGCCTGGCTCGTCACGCTGCCGCTGTGGACCTCGGGCGAGGGCCTCGGGCATCCGCTCTTCGGCCTCATCGCGGGCGCGATGATGTTCACGCCCGCGCTCGCGACCCTCGTCGTCGTGCTGTGGGTGAAGCGGCCCGCGAGCATCCCGCGGTATCTCGGTCTCTCGCCGATGCGGCCCGCCGGGCGCACCTGGCTGTTCATCGCGTTCGGTTTCGTGTTCTTCGCGGCCCTGCCGTTCCTCGCGATGCTGCTCGGCGACGCGATGGGGCTGCTGCGCCTCGACCTGTCCGGGCTCAGCGGCGTGCAGGCCGCCATCGACGCGGGCGGTTCGGCCGGTCTCGACGCTTCGGCCGTGGTCGCCCTCAATCTGGCCCTGCTGCCGTTCGTGACCGCGCTGAACTGCGTGGCCACCTTCGGCGAGGAGATCGGATGGCGCGGCTGGCTGCTGCCGTCGCTGCGCCCCCTCGGCACGGTGTGGGCGCTCATCGTGACGGGCGTCGTCTGGGGGCTTTGGCACGCGCCGCTCATCCTGCTCGGCTACAACTACCAGCGCACCGACGTGCTGGGCCTTGCCAGCATGGTCGCGTTCTGCGTGCTCACCGGCTTCGTGATCGGCTGGCTGCGGCTTCGGACGGCGTCGGTGTGGCCCGCCGTGGTCGCGCACGCGGCGATCAACACGGCGACCGCGCAGTTCCTGCTGCTGGCCGACGCCGACTCGCTCGCCGACCCGGCCGGGCTGTGGGGCAGCGTGCTCGGCTGGCCCGGGTGGATCCTGCTCCTCGTGGCGATCGTGCTGATCGTCGCGACCGGGCAGCTGCGCAAGCAGCCGCAGCCGGGGTTGACGCTCGCGGAAGCGCAGCAGTCGTAGCGGCGCGATGCGGCACCCCGGTCGCCGAACGACTGGTCAGAACGGCGGTGCATCCGTCGTCTGATCGGCTGACCTCGGCGGCGGCTCAGGCGCCGCTGGCGCCCGCGGCCCGACGCGCATCGCCGTCTCCCGGCCGACTGCGATGAAGGGCCGCTCGGGGAACGTACGCAACTCGTGGCCGGCGGGCGAGGTCCACTTCATGACGCCGCCCGGTTCGTGCTCGACCCGCCATCGGCTCTCGTGCTTGAGGCGGTGGTGTCGGCGGCAGAGGACCGCGAGGTTGCCGGCGTCGGTGCGGCCGCCGTGCTGCCATGCGACGGTGTGGTCGAGGTCGGTGTGATCGGCCCGGCGGTCGCAGCCCGGGAACCGACACCGCCCGTCGCGGTACTTCACGTAGCCCGCGAGATCGGCCGGCGCCCGGTACGTGTCGCGGCCGTAGCTGAGTACGGCGCCCGTCTCGGGGTGCACCAGGATGCGGCGCACGGACGGTGCGTGCCCGGCGAGCCGGCGGGCGGTGTCGGCATCGATCGGACCGTACCCGGCGAGGTCCGCAGGCTCGTCGCCGAGACCGAGCAGCGTCATCGCCGGCACCGTCACGCTGATCCGCGGTGCGACAGCGCCCGTCGCCGCGGCCGCCCACCTGGTGCGGTCGTCGCCGTCGAGCACGCCCACGAGCAGCAGATCTGCGGCGACATCCGCCTCGCGCTGCGCTCGGGTGCGCGGGTCGGCCGCATCGGGCGAAGCGGCGATACCGCCCAGCCGCGCCGCGACGGCCATCGCCTTCTCGGCCTCGAGCAGGATCGACAGCCAGGCCATGCCGTCGGGCGCGGGTTCGACGCAGACGCGGCGCGCCGCTGCCGCTCGAGCACGGCGGGTACCGAGGGGTTCGGCCACGAGCCGCTCGCGTTCGCGGTGCAGCTTGCGCCGCAACTGCCCGTTGGTGCGGCCCGGCGCGTGCGAGATCGCCACCGCCTCGAGCGCGGCGGCGGCGTCGGGGTCGAGGCCGGCGGAGAGCTCGAGCACCGATCGCACCTGCGCCAGGTTCAGTTCGCATCGGTCGAGCGCGTCGAGCGTCGCCGAGCGCGGGCCGGTGAGCCGGGACGCCTCGTCGATGAGCCGAGCCGCGGTGGACTCGTGCACCACGAGCATCGTCGCGATCTCGGCGCGGAACGACCGCGCCGCGAGCTCGCGTTCGACCGCGGTGCTGCCCTCGTGCACGCCCTCGACGGAGGCGGCCAGCTCGCGCGCCCGCTCGACACGCCGGTAGAGCTCGGCCTGCACCCGACGCAGCACGCCGTCGAGTTCGCGTACGAGGTACAGCTCGTCTTCGAGCGCCGCCTCCGCCGAGATCGTGATCGTGCCTGCCATACGGCCATGCAACCAGCACCCACCGACATCGATGTCCGATTCCCGCTATCCACGCGGCCGTCGCGCCGCGAGCGTCGAGCCGGCCTCACCCGACGGACTCGACCTCCGCCCCGTGCGCCCGCAGCCACTCGAGCAGCACCACGACATGGTTGCGACGCTCGTCGCGCAGGCCGTACAACAGGGTCACCCGATCGTGTTCACGGCCGAGTGCGAGCAGCCCCGCCGTCGCCGGGTTGTCGTCGAGCTCGGCGCGGTAGCGGTCGGCGAACGCGTCGAACGTGCCCTCGCGATCGGCGGCGTGATGCCACTCGGCGCGCAGCCCGGGGGAGGGGGCGAGGTCCTTGTCCCAGAGGTCGAGTTCGGCGTGCTCCTTCGAGATGCCTCGCGGCCACAGGCGATCGACGAGGACGCGGAACCCGTCGGACGGTTCGGCGGGCTCGTACACGCGCTTCAGGGTGAACGCCATGGCTCCAGTGTGCCGCGAACCGCCCCCGCCCGCTCTGGTAGACTCAACAGGTTGCCGTGAATCGGCCGCGCATCAAGAGAGCCCGGGCATACCGCCCACGGGCAGCGCGCAACGAGAAGAAAGGGGATCCCTCTATGGCACTGGATGCAGAGACCAAGAAGGCGATCATCGAAGAGTACGCGACGCACCCCGGTGACACTGGATCCCCCGAGGTCCAGATCGCGATCCTCACCAAGCGCATCAAGGACCTCACCGAGCACCTGAAGGAGCACAAGCACGACCACCACTCGCGTCGTGGCCTGCTGCTCCTCGTCGGTCAGCGTCGTCGTCTGCTCGGCTACCTCGCCGACGTCGACATCAACCGCTACCGTGCGCTCATCGAGCGTCTCGGGCTGCGCCGCTAAGCGCGACCGTCTGCGCGGCTCTCGAAGACACCGCGAACTTCTTGCGAAGGCCCTCGCCTCCTGAGGCGGGGGCCTTCGTCATGCGATCGGCCGGACGCCTCGCAGCCGGGATGCCTCGCAGCCGGGATGCCTCGCGGCCGGGATGCCTCGCGAGCCGATGTCTCGCATCGGATCTCTCGACGTCGAGTCATCCGCCGGCGTCGCGTCTCGGCATCCGCCTACGCTGGGAGCCATGCCCCGCTGGATCGCCGCCCTCCGCATCGTCCTGCCCGTGTTCTGGATCGGCGCGCTCATCGCGCTGTCGTTCCTGGAGACGCCGTTGAAGTTCCAGGCGCCGGGCATCACGATTCCGCTGGGGCTCGGCATCGGGCGCATCATGTTCACCGCGCTCGCCATCCTCGGCGGGGCGGTGCTGGTCGCGATCACCCTGGTGCACCTGCGGCCGCGCTCGGCGCGGTCGTCGGCGGTGCTGCTCGCGGCGATCTGGGCGGTCTACCTCGTCGAGACGTTCGCCATCCGCCCGGCGCTCAGCGTGCGCACCGACGCGGTCATCGCCGGCGAAGAGGCGGGCGGGTCCACGCTGCACTACTTCTACATCGCGGCGGATGTCACGCTGCTGGCGTTGCTCGTCGCACTGGTCGTGGTGACGTGCCGCGCGGTGCTGCCCGCGGAGGCGGGGCGCCCCGTACGCTGACCCGGTGACCCGAACACGCCGACGTTCAGCGCGCCGTCTCGCCGCCTCCACCGCCCTCCCCGCCGGCCTCGTCCTCTGCGCCTGGCTGCTGCTCGGTGCGCCGATCACCTCGGCCGACGCGACCAGCGCGATCGACGATCTGCTCGTGCAGGCGGGTCTCGAGGGCGTGTTCGGCGGCGGTTCCCGCGCGGCCGAGGGCGGAGCATCCGATCTGCTCGTCGCCGAAGCCGACCCGGCTGCGGCGGCGACCTATGAGCGCGAACGGTTCGGCGACGCGTGGGCCGATGTCGACCGCAACGGGTGCGACACCCGCAATGACATCCTCGAGCGCGACCTCGCCGACGCGGTGCATCGGCGCGGCAGCTCCTGCGTGGTGAGCCGGGGCGTGCTCGCCGACCCGTACACGGGTACCGAGATCCGTTTCGAACGCGGGCAGCGCAGCGATCGGGTGCAGATCGACCACATCGTGCCGCTCGCGTACGCGTGGCGGCACGGGGCATCCGAGTGGACCGACGATGAGCGGCGCGCGTTCGCCAACGACCCGGCGAACCTGCTCGCGGTCGACGGGCGCGCCAATCAGTCCAAGCGCGATCAGGGGCCCGGCGAATGGATGCCGCCGAACGAGGCGGCGGCGTGCGACTACGTCGACCGGTTCACCCGGGTGGTGATCGGCTACCGCCTCACCGTCGATGCCGCGGACGCGCGCGTGATCGAGCGCGTCGAGGCGGGCTGCCCGGGCTGAGCGCCCTCCTCGTTGGCGCGCGCCCGATACGCGCGCACCGCCATGCGGTTGCCGCACCGGGTCGAGCAGAACCGCCGCGAGCCGTTCTTGGACACGTCGACGAACAGGCCGGTGCAGTCGTCGGCGTCGCACTCGCGCAGCCGGTCGAGCCCGTCGGCGCGGATCACGTCGACGAACGACATGGCGGCCTCGACGAGGATGCGCTGGGCCAGGGGCGAGTCGAACGAGACCGCGTGGATATGCCAGCCGAGGTCGTCGTGGTTCACCAGGCGCGGCAGCGCGTTCGCCTCGGCGAGGATGGCGTTCACCTCGTCGACGGCCTCATCGCGCGGCAGCAGCCACAGGTGCCGCAGACGATCGCGCGCGGCGCGCACCTCGTCGAGTTCGCGGGCGTCGCCGTCGCGTCGACCCGTGTAGATCCACTGGTCGAGCAGGGCCGCCAGTTGCGCTTGCGTCTCGAGTTCGTCCTCGCCCGACGCGGATGCCTCGGGCACGGTGTCGGCGAGTGCGGCCATGAATCCCAGCGCCGCGACCGTGTCATGGGTGAAAATCATTTGACTCCTGACATCCTCGTCCAGTATCGTCGCGATCAGATCGAACTGTCACGAGCATAACCAAGTTCGCCCATGACGGCGGGCGGGAAGCGACGAAGCTGTGGAAGACCGGATGCGCGCATCGCGCGGAGTGCTCGGCATCCTGCTCGGGCTCGGTGCCGGACTCGCCTTCGGCGCCGGCGGTGCGATCGTGAAACCGCTGTTCGAAGCGGGCTGGAGTCCCGGCGCCGCGGTGTTCGCCCGCATCGTCGTCGGCGCCGCCCTGCTCGTCGTGCCCGGCCTGATCGCCCTGCGCTTCGACCTGCGCCCGCTCTGGCAGGCGAAATGGACCGTGCTGCTCTACGCCCTCGTCGCCGTCGCCGGCGTGCAGCTCGCGTTCTACGCGTCGCTCGAACGCATCCCGGTATCGATGGCGCTGCTCATCGAATACCTCGCGCCCGTCGCGCTCGTGCTGTTCGCCTGGCTGCGCACCCGCCGCGTGCCGCAGCGCATCGTGCTCGCCGGGTCGCTGCTGTCGATCGTCGGACTGGTGCTCGTGATCGGCCCCGGCGGCGGGCCGATGGACCCGCTCGGCGTCACGTTCGCGTTCATCGCGATGATCGGCGTCTGCGTCTACTACGCGATCGGCGAGCGCGCCGGCGACCGGCTGCCGCCGATCGCGCTCGCGGCGGCCGGGTTCGTGATCGGCGGCATCGCCCTCGGCATCGCCGGGGCGACCGGTCTGCTGCCGATGCGCGCGACCTTCGGCGAGGTCGACTTCCTCGGCGGCACGGCCCCCTGGTTCGTGCCCCTGCTCGTCGTCGGCGCCGTCTCGACGGCGTTCGCCTACGTGGCCGGCATCGCCGCCATCGGCATGCTCGGCGCCCGGCTGGCCGCCTTCCTGGGGCTGAGCGAGGTGATCTTCGCGGGCGTCGTCGGGTGGATCCTGCTCGGCGAGGCGCTCGGCCCGCTGCAGCTGGTCGGCGGGGCGTTCATCCTCGCGGGCATCGTGTGCGTGCGGCTCGAACGGCGCGCCCCCGACCCGGCCGCACTCGCGCTCGACGTCGACCTGGTGCCGACCGCAGCCGCAGCCGCATCCGCAGCCGCACCCGCATCCGCACCGCGTAGCGTTGAGGGGTGACCCTGCCGCGCTCCAAGCCGCTGCTCCTCTGGGAGCCGTTTCCGTACCTCGTGCTCATCGTGCTGCTCATCGCGACCGGCTTCGTCCGCCCGAGCTCGCCGCCGTGGCTGCTGTGGCCGCTCATGGCGCTCATCGCGGCATCCCTCGCCTGGATCGTCGTGGCGGTCGCGCTCGAGCGTCGCCGTCGCAACCCCGACCAGTGGGGCGACTTCAACTCGCTCGACGGAGTCGAGCTCATCGACGCGCAGCCGGCCGAGCGGTCGGTGCGCGCGGTCGCGCCCGTCGCCGACACCGAGCGTCACCGACGAGCGATCGACCTCGCGCGCCTGAACGGCGGCCCCGAGCAGCAGGCCGTGCTCGTGCCGCGCGCCAGCCGGTGGCTGTCCATGCGGTACCGGGTCGGCGTGCAGCTCACCGGGGGCGGGCAGCCGCGGCACGCCGGCTTCCTCCGCGCCGACGCGCAGGAGCGCTGGGGAACGCTGCTCGACGGCCTGCGCACGCGCGGCGCGTACGTGCGCGTCCCGGCGTTCATCACCGGCACCGACGGCCGGTTCGGCGTCGAGCTCGACGTGAGCGGCCTCGAAGCGCTGGAGCGCGGCCAGGACTGACCCGGCCGCCACGCGGCCCGCAGGCCCGGTGCCGGCGTGCCGGCCCCCGCCCGGCCGGCGCTCAGATCACGCGGTCTGCGCCGATTCGGCGGCCTCCTCGGCCGCCAGCTGCGCCCGGACCTCGTCCATGTCGAGCGCGCGCACCTGGGCGATGAGATCGTCGAGCATCGCGCGCGGCAGGGCGCCCGCCTGTGCGAACACGCCGATGCCGCCCTTGAAGGCCATGATCGTCGGGATCGAGGTGATGTTCATGGCCGCCGCGAGCTGCTGCTCGGCGTCGGTGTCGACCTTCGCGAACACGAGGTCGGGGTTCGCCTCGCTCGCCGCCTCGAAGTGGGGCGCGAACTGTCGGCAGGGCCCGCACCAGGCGGCCCAGAAGTCGACGAACACGGTGCCGCCCTCGAGGATCGTCTGCTCGAAGGTGTCCAGGGTCAGGGGAACGGTGGCCATCCGCACAGCCTACGGCGGGTTCCCGTGAGCACGCCTCGTGTTCGCTGTGGGCGACCCGGCGGGCGGGCTATCGTGAGAGCCGTGACGGGAGTGGACGATCGACGCGGTGCGTTCCGACGGCGGGCGGGCGACGGGACCTTCCGCGCCACGCCCGCGGGCGTCGTCGGTCCGCCGCCGGCCGGGTGGCAGGCCGACGCCGAAACGCTCGACGCCGCGATCCCCGACCTCGACTGGCGGCGGTTGCCCGACGGCGCGGAGCGGCGCGTGTTCGCCGCCCCGAGCGGTCCGCTCGCGCACATCGCGATGGGTCCGGCCGACGGGCAGCGGGTCGTGCTCATCCCGGGCGCCACGGGCTCCAAAGAGGACTTCGTGCTCATGCTGCCGCTGCTCGCGGACGCGGGCTACCGGGTCGAGTCGTTCGACCTCGCAGGGCAGTACGAATCGAGCGAGGCCGGCCCCTGGCGGCTCGACCCGCCCCGCGAGCGCTACGACGAGCGGCTGTTCCTCGACGACGTGCTCGCCGTGCTCGACGCAGGGTCCGGCGGCGCCCACGTGCTCGGCTACAGCTTCGCCGGAACGATCGCGCAGCTCGCGCTGGTGGCCCGACCCGACCGGTTCGCCAGTCTCGCGCTGCTGAGCTGCCCGCCCGAGGTCGGTCAGGCGTTCCGCACCGTGAAGCGCATCGGCCCGCTCTCGACGCTGACGAATGCGCGCCAGGGTTCGGCGCTCATGCGCTGGGGCATCCGCAACAACCTGAACCGGGTGCCGCCCGGCCGCATCGCCTTCGTGCGGGAGCGGTTCGCGCTCACGCGGCGCGAGAGCGTCGACGACATCATCGGGCTCATGATGGCCACCCCCGACGTGCGCGCCGACGTCGCCGCGGCCGGGGTGCCCAAGCTGGTCGCGGTCGGCGAGCACGACCTCTGGCCGCTCGAACGCCACGAGGCCTTCGCACGCGAGATCGGCGCCGACGTCGCCGTCTACGCCACCGGGCATTCGCCCTGCGAGACCGCCCCGCACCAGCTCGTCCGCGATCTGCTCGCGCTGTACGCGCGCGCCTGACGCTGCGGCCGCTCAGGCGAAGCGGTGCCCCTCGGCCTCGGGATCGGCCGCGGTCGCCGCTTCGTCGTCGGCGACGGGCGGTCGGGCGGGCTGACCCGAGCGGCGGTCGTCGAGCCGCTCGAGCGGCGGCCACGCGCGCACCTCCACGGCGAGGGTGTGGAAGGCCATCCGGATGCGACGGCTGAACCCGGGCCAGTGGTCGAACGGCCGGGCCGACACGCCGACGAGCAGCGTCTTGTCGTACACGACCGTCATGCCGGGCTGCATCCACCAGGCGAGGTCGAAGTCGTCGTGCAGGTCGGGCCGGTCGCGGTGCACGATGGTGCGCAGCCGTGTCCAGGCGTCGGCGCGCAGCGCGTAGTTGGAGCCGAAGATCGGCGGATGCCCGAGCAGCAGCCCGATGAACCAGAAGTAGCCGGCGATGTAGACGTGCCGCCCGGCCCACCGGGTGAATCGCCCGCCGCCGTAGAACTCGCCGGGCCCGGTGAGCACGGTGGGGCGGTCGGCGGCGGCCATGCGGCGCTCGACGCGTTCGACCCAGTCGGGCGGCGGCACCGAGTCGGCGTCGAGTCGGGCGATCAGGTCGCCGGATGCCGCGTCGAATCCGGCGGCGGTCGCCGGCCAGATGCCGCGCAGCGGCTCGCGCACGAGCGTCGCCCCGGCGGCGAGCGCGATCGCGGCCGAGTCGTCGGTCGAGCCGTTGTCGACGACGATGACCTCGTCGGCGGGGCGGGTCTGCGCGGCGAGCGCGTCGAGGCACGCGGCGAGGAACGCCGCGTCGTCCAGACACGGGATCACCACCGAGATCTTCGCCATCATCTGGGAGTCTAGAGCGATGCGGGCCGTCGCCGGACGAAGCATCCGGGATCGCGGAATAAACGTGACGTTCCTGCGTTCTATGCAAATGCATCGAATAGGAACCGACCACGCAGGACAGCTCAGGAGGACGTCATGATGCAATTCGGGATCTTCACCGTCAGCGACATCACCCAGGATCCGACGACCGGCCGCACTCCGAGCGAGGCCGAGCGCATCCAGGCGACCGTGACCATCGCCAAGCACGCCGAAGCGGTCGGCCTCGACGTCTTCGCGCTCGGCGAGCACCACAACCCGCCCTTCTGGTCGTCGTCGCCGACCACGACCCTCGCGTACATCGCCGGGCAGACCGAGCGACTCCAGCTGTCGACCGCCACCACGCTCATCACCACGAACGACCCGGTGAAGATCGCCGAGGACTACGCGATGCTCCAGCACGTGTCGGGCGGGCGCGTCGACCTCATGATCGGCCGCGGCAACACCGGGCCGGTCTACCCCTGGTTCGGCAAGGACATCCGCCAGGGGCTGCCGATCGCCGTGGAGAGCTACGAACTGCTGCACCGGCTCTGGCGCGAGGACGTCGTCGACTGGGAGGGCCGGTTCCGCACGCCGCTCCAGGGCTTCACCGCGACGCCGCGCCCGCTCGACGGGGTGCCGCCGTTCGTCTGGCACGGCTCGATCCGCACGCCCGAGATCGCCGAGCAGGCCGCCTACTACGGCGACGGCTTCTTCGCGAACCACATCTTCTGGCCCGCCTCGCACACCCAGCGCATGATCGCCCTCTACCGCCAGCGCTACGAGCACCACGGCCACGGCACCGCGGACCAGGCGATCGTCGGCCTCGGCGGCCAGGTCTTCATGCGCAAGAACTCGCAGGACGCGGTGCGCGACTTCCGCCCGTACTTCGACAACGCGCCGGTGTACGGCCACGGCCCGAGCCTCGAGGAGTTCACGCAGCAGACGCCGCTCACCGTCGGCAGTCCGCAGGAGGTCATCGACCGCACGCTCGGGTTCCGCGACTACGTCGGCGACTACCAGCGGCAGCTGTTCCTCGTCGACCACGCCGGGCTGCCGTTGAAGACGGTGCTCGAGCAGCTCGACCTGCTCGGCGAGGAGGTCGTCCCGGTGCTGCGGCGCGAGTTCGCGAAGAACCGGCCCGAGCAGGTTCCGGATGCCCCGACGCACGCCTCGCTCGTGCGGGCGGCCTACGGCGACGGCGAGCCGCGCCAGGCGACCCCGAACGCGAACCGCGGCGACAACCTGACCATCGGTTCGCCGTACCAGGACCCGGGCGCCACGCGCCGCGAGACCGCCGCGACCAGCACCGGCTCGGCCTTCGGCCCCGCCGCCACCCGGAAGTGAGCACCGACATGACCACCGAGACATCCGCCGCCAAGCGCATCGTCGTCGTCTCGTCGGGGCTGTCGACGCCCAGCTCCACCCGACAGCTGGCCGACCGCCTGGCCGGCGACGCCGTCGCCCAGCTCCGCGAGCGCGGGCACGACGTCGACGTGCAGGTGTTCGAGCTGCGCGACCTCGCGCACGACATCGCGAACCACCTGCTGCTCGGCTTCGCGCCGCCCAAGCTCGAGGCCGCCCTCGACGCGGTCGCGAAGGCCGACGGGCTGATCGCCGTGACGCCGATCTTCACGACCAGCTATGCCGGGCTGTTCAAGTCGTTCATCGACGTGATCGACCCGCAGGCCCTCACCGACCTGCCCGTGCTGATCGGCGCGACCGGCGGCACGCCGCGGCACTCGCTCGCGATCGACTACGCGATCCGGCCCCTGTTCACGTACCTGCACGCCGTCCCGGTGACCACCGGCGTCTTCGCCGCGACCAGCGACTGGGGCGACGGCGGCGACGGGGTGCGGTCGCTGCCCGAGCGCATCTTCCGCGGCGCGAAGGAGTTCGCCGACCTCGTCGAGCGCACCGACCGCAGCGACCTCGTCACGGACCCGTTCGCCCTCGACCGGCCGATGGGGCACCTGATCGGCGGGCTCGCGGGGGAGTGAACCCCGCTCGCCTCAGGTGCCCGGGCGGTTGATGTCGGGGATCGTGATCGGCGTCGTCGTGCCCGAGCTGCCCTGGTTCAGGAACGCCATCGCGAGCGCCCGCACGAACTGGTCGAACATGTAGAAGGTCAGCGGCGCGAACGGGATGAGCCCCTCCCGGAACTTGATGTACGTCGGCCATCCCGCCGTGATCACCGCCTTCGACGCGTAGTCGCGCTTCAGCCCCAGCCAGTCGCCCACCTCGTCGCCGAGCTGGTACCGCACGAACTCGTTCAGGAATCCCCGGGTGACCCCGAGGTCGACCTGCGCGGTGAGGCCGAGCAGCACCTCGGCGAGGGCCTGGCCCTCCTCGGTCCACGCGAGCTTCGGGGTGAGGATCTCGGCTGCCTGCGCGTGCGCGGCGTCCCAGGTCGCGGGGATGTACTCGTCGCGCACGCCGAGGAAGTGCAGCGCCACCTGCCACGAGTGCAGGAACGCGTCCTCGTCGGCGGCGGACATGGGCACCTTCCACTCCTTGAGCTTGCGGTGCGCGAAGGTGCCGGTGGAGTGGAAGGTGACCAGGATGTCCTGGTTGCTGATGGGGATCGTCTCGTCGGCGACCGCCTTCCAGTGCGGCGACTGCGGCAGCAGGTGCCGCACCGCGGCGTGCACCATGCGGGTCTTGTTCGCCGTCACCCGGAACTCGCCCGTCTGCTCGAACGCGTTGATGTCGCTCAGGTCGTAGCCGAAGGAGAACGTCTTCGCCGCTCGGTCCTGCATGTCGGCGCCGCCCTTCGACCAGTACACCGACTTCGCCTCGCGGGGGATGACGGTCGACATGATGCCGCCGCCGAGGCCGTAGATGAGGAAGAGGTAGGTGTCCTTGCGGCGGTTGAAGTCGGCGGCCCGGCGGAGCTTCGACATGTCCGCCCACGCCGGCATCTTCGTCGACTCCTGCAGGAACGCGTCGAGCTCGGGCGGCAGCCCCTGCGGCACCGGCTGCCAGTTGTTCACCCAGGAGCCGATCGCGGAGTTCACGGCCGGCACCTGGCCGTTGTCGATCACCGACGCCATGATGCGGTCGATGTCGTCGTCCCAGACCCACTGGGGGTCGACGCCGGAGCCGCCGCCCACGACGGATCGGGCGGGCGACCACGACCAGGCCGCTCCGCCGGGTGCGAGGACTCCGCCGAGGCCGAGCGCGGCCCCCAGGGTCAGGACGGTTCGTCGGTTCATCTCAGCCACGTGCACACCTGCTTCTCGAGGGCGGACGAACTCGCAGCGGCAGCGCCATCGTTCCCGGCTGTCCATGCGCAGTCCATCCTGCGTATGTGATCTGCCGTTAACTTAGTGACCTGTTCGGGGTGCATGCAAGGCCCAGATCGAAGCGGTGCCATGCGTATTCCGATTCACCTGCATGTTCGCGCACACGGCGGGCGAGACATCCGACCGGATGCCTCGCCCGCCGTGTGCGACGACCGCGCCTACTCGAGCACGAAGGTGACCTCGAGCGTGACCTGCCAGGCCCGGATGACGCCGTCCCGGATCTCGACCGTCTGGTCCTTGACCCAGGCGCCGCTCACGTTGCGCAGCGTCTCGCTCGCGCGTTCGATGCCCTCGCGGATCGCTCCCTCGAAGCTCTCCGCCGAGCGGGCGGTGATCGTGGTGACTCGTGCGACGGACATGCCGCACCTCCTCGACTCCTCGAATCGTCGGTTTCACCGCCATGATGCGGCGGCCGATCGGCCGCCGCAACGGGGTTGACGGCACCGCGACCGGTGCGTTTCCGGGCCCGGCTGCTAGGATCGACGTGGCGTCCGGGTTCTCCGGGCGTCGCACGGAGCAGGCCGGCAGGAAGCTGGTCCCCTGTGGTGGATCACCAATCGCACCCACGAACGCGGCCGCGAATGGTGGACTTCTACTGGTGGCCAGCACGAGCGAGGCATCCTGTCCCGCTCATCCTGCCTGTTTCCCCTGCTCCTCTGTAGGAGTCGTACCCGCTCGGGCGCGACGTTAAACAAAGGAGAGAGACCTCTTGGAAGGTCCTGAGATCACGTTCGCCGAAACCGTCATCGACAATGGTCGGTTCGGCACCCGCACCATCCGATTCGAGACCGGTCGGCTCGCCCAGCAGGCGCAGGGTTCCGCCGTCGCGTACATCGACGAGGAGACCATGCTGCTGAGCGCGACGAGCGTCTCGAAGCAGCCGAAGGAGCAGTTCGACTTCTTCCCCCTGACCATCGACGTCGAAGAGCGCATGTACGCCGCGGGCCGCATCCCCGGTTCGTTCT
The DNA here is from genome assembly GCF_022811705.1 of Agromyces larvae. NCBI lineage: Bacteria > Bacillati > Actinomycetota > Actinomycetes > Micrococcales > Microbacteriaceae > Agromyces > Agromyces larvae. Next base: position 594,172 of record NZ_CP094528.1, read on the forward strand.
TCCGTCGCGAGGGCCGCCCCTCGACCGAGGCGATCCTCACCTGCCGCCTCATCGACCGCCCGCTGCGTCCCTCGTTCGTCGAGGGCCTGCGCAACGAGGTGCAGGTCGTCGTCACCGTGCTCGCGATCGAGCCCGACGAGCTCTACGACGTGCTCGCCATCAACGCCGCGTCGCTCTCGACGCAGCTGTCGGGCCTGCCCTTCTCGGGCCCCGTCGCCGGTGTGCGCGTCGCGCTGATCCCGACCGAGCACGGCGGCGGCCAGTGGGTCGCGTTCCCGAAGCACTCGCAGCTCGAGGAGGCCGTGTTCAGCATGGTCGTCGCCGGCCGCGTGGTCACCGAGGCCGACGGCTCGCAGGACGTCGCGATCATGATGATCGAGGCCGAGGCCACCGACAACGCCTGGAACCTGATCCAGGCCGGCGCGGTCAAGCCGAACGAAGAGGTCATCGCGCAGGGCATCGAGGCATCCAAGCCCTTCATCAAGCAGCTCGTCGAGGCGCAGCAGCAGGTCGCGGCCACCGCGGCCAAGCCGACCGCCGAGTACCCGACGTTCCCGCCGTACCAGCCGTCGACGTACGACGCCGTCGCCGAGCTCGCCACCGAGGAGCTGAAGGGCATCTACCAGATCGCCGGCAAGGTCGAGCGGCAGGACGCCGACGACGCGCTGAAGGCGCGCGTCAAGGAGGCCATCGCCCAGAAGGTCGAGGCGGGCGAGCTGCCCGAGTCGGCCATCGGCGAGGTGTCGGCCGCCTACAAGTCGGTCACCAAGCTCGTGGTGCGCTCGCGCGTGCTGAGCGAGGGCGTGCGCATCGACGGCCGCGGCCTGGCCGACATCCGTCCGCTCGACGCCGAGGTCCAGGTCGTGCCCCGCGTGCACGGCTCGGCCATCTTCCAGCGCGGCGAGACGCAGATCCTCGGTGTCACGACGCTCAACATGCTGAAGCTCGAGCAGCAGATCGACTCGCTGAGCCCGGTCACCAAGAAGCGCTACATGCACAACTACAACTTCCCGCCGTACTCGACGGGTGAGACGGGTCGTGTGGGTTCGCCCAAGCGCCGCGAGATCGGCCACGGCGCGCTCGCCGAGCGCGCGCTCGTGCCGGTGCTGCCGAGCCGCGACGAGTTCCCGTACGCGATCCGCCAGGTGTCCGAGGCGCTCGGCTCGAACGGCTCGACGTCGATGGGTTCGGTCTGCGCGTCCACGCTGTCGCTGCTGAACGCCGGCGTGCCGCTGAAGGCGCCGGTCGCGGGCATCGCGATGGGCCTCATCTCCGACACGGTCGACGGCGAGACCCGCTACGCGGCGCTCACCGACATCCTGGGCGCGGAGGACGCGCTCGGCGACATGGACTTCAAGGTCGCCGGAACCAGCGAGTTCGTCACCGCGATCCAGCTCGACACGAAGCTCGACGGCATCCCCGCCTCGGTGCTCGCCGGCGCGCTGACGCAGGCGAAGGACGCGCGCACCACGATCCTCCAGGTGCTGAACGCCGCGATCGACGGCCCCGACGAGATGGCCCCGACCGCGCCGCGCGTGATCAGCGTCCAGATCCCGGTCGACAAGATCGGCGAGCTGATCGGCCCGAAGGGCAAGACGATCAACTCGATCCAGGACGAGACCGGCGCCGAGATCTCCATCGAGGAGGACGGCACCGTCTACATCGGCGCGACCGACGGCCCCTCGGCCGAGGCCGCCCGCGCCCGCGTGAACGCGATCGCCAACCCGACCAACCCCGAGGTCGGCGAGCAGTTCCTCGGCACGGTCGTGAAGATCGCGACGTTCGGCGCGTTCGTCTCGCTGCTGCCCGGCAAGGACGGCCTGCTGCACATCAGCGAGGTGCGCAAGCTCGCCGGCGGCAAGCGCGTCGAGAACGTCGAGGACGTGCTGGGCGTCGGCCAGAAGATCCTCGTCGAGATCACGAAGATCGACGACCGCGGCAAGCTCTCGCTCGCCCCGGTGGTCGCCGACCCGGCCGACACCGAGGCCCGCGAGGCCACCGGCGAGCACGCCGAGGCTCCCGCCGAGGGCGCCGACATCGACGCCTGATCCGGTCGATCCGCAACGCACGGATGCCCCGCCCGAACTCGTTCGGGCGGGGCATCCGTCGTCCTGGGGCTCAGAAGCCCGTGTGCGCGGCGCTGCGCAGCAGCGCATCGCGTTCGGCGAGCGCCGCTTCGGCGACCGCGCGCGCCTCGATGCGGTCGAGCAGGCGGTCGCGGTCGGTGCGGCGCGACGCGCGGCGGATGCCCCAGGTCGCGAGGCCCAGCCCGCTGCGGACGGCCCACCCGGCGACGACGCCGGAGCCGGGGTTCAAGGGAACGGTGGTCATGACGACTCCTCCTCGGATGTCTCGGATGTCTCGGATGTCTCGGATGTCTCGGATGTCTCGGATGTCTCGGATGCTCCGGTCGGCGTGCCGCGCACCAGCGGGAACGCGTTGATGTGGAGCTGCACGGGTCGCGCGCCCGGCGAGGGCGTGCGCTTGTAGGCGTGGTGGTACTTCATGATCACGACGTCGAGGTCGGCCACGAGGGCGGCCAGCTGCGCGGCCGTGAGGCGCAGGTTCACGGTGTCGCTCGTGGCGATGTCGAGCCACTCGTCGTCGAACACCTGGTCGCCCTCGGTGAGGAACTCGCGGAAGTTCTGCTCGCGCGCGCGGAACCACTCGTCTTCGACCAGCTTCACCGCGAGTCGGTCGGCGCTGCCGGGCGGCAGCGACCGCGCGTCGGGGATCGCGACCGAACCCGGCGTGCGCTCCCACCAGCGCTCGCGCCCCTTGCCGCGGGTGGTGTCCTCGCGCACGAGGCCGGCCTTCTCGAGCTGGCGGAGGTGGTAGCTCGTCGACCCGCTCGACTCGCCGAGCCGCTCGCCGAGGCCGCTCGCGGTGAGCGGCCCGTACGCCGAGAGCTCGTCGTAGATGCGCACCCGCAGGGGGTGCGCGAGGGACTTCAGGCTCGCGATGGGCAGGACGTGGTCGACGCCGGGATGCCGCGTGCTGCTGGGCTGGGCCTGGATCTCGTCATCGGCGTGCTCGGACATGGTGCAAAGATATTGTTGCAAAGAAGTGTTTGCAAGGGTTTCTTTGCAAGGCGATCCGGATGTCTCGCCTCCCCGCCGTGACAGATGTCACGGGCAGGTCGTGACGGGGGGCGGAGGAGCCGGGCCGGCCGCCTCGACACCATGGAGACATGGACAACGCACCCCTCGCTTCCGGCGGCCGGACGGCCGCACCCACGAGCCCGCTGCTCGCGGTCGACGCCCGCGGCATCACCAAGCGATTCGGTTCGGTCGCCGCCGTCGGCGGCGTCGACCTGCAGATCGCCCCCGGCGAGATCGTCGCCTTCCTCGGGCCGAACGGCGCCGGCAAGTCGACCACGATCGATCTGCTGCTGGGCCTCGCCAAGCCCGACTCGGGCAGCGTCACCGTCTTCGGCCGATCGCCGCGCGCGGCGATCGCGCAGGGCTTCGTCTCGGCGGTGCTCCAGACCGGGGGCCTGCTGCGCGACCTCACCGTGCGCGAGACCGTCGAGCTCACCGCCAGCGTGTTCGCCGACGCGCGGCCGGTCGACGAGGTGCTCGAGCGCGCCGGCATCGGCGAGATCGGCGACCGCCCGGTGGGCAAGTGCTCGGGCGGCCAGCAGCAGCGACTGCGGTTCGCGATGGCGCTGCTCAGCGACCCCGGCCTGCTCATCCTCGACGAGCCCACCACCGGCATGGACGTCGAGGGCCGGCGCGACTTCTGGGGCGCCATCCGGGCCGACGCGGCCCGCGGCCGAACCGTGCTCTTCGCGACCCACTACCTCGACGAGGCCGACGCCTACGCCGACCGCATCGTGCTGCTGCGCCAGGGCCGTATCGTCGCCGACGGCACCGCCGCCGAGATCCGCAACCTGGCCGCGGGCCGCGTCGTGCACGTCACCATCCCCGGCACCGACCAGGTCGCGCTCGCCGGACTGCCGGGCGTCGAACGCGTCGAGGCGCAGGGCGAGCGGTACGCGATCACCACCCAGGACTCCGACACGCTCGCCCGCGCACTGCTCACCACCACCCCCGCCCGTGATCTCGAGATCACCGGCCAGAACCTCGAGAACGCGTTCCTCGCGCTCACCTCGGAAGGACGGCACTGACCATGACCGCACGCACCGCCACCGCCACCGCCGCAACCGGGGCCGCCGCGCCCGACCGGGTCAGCCTCGACCGGCGGGTGCCGCCGTTCGGCGGCTTCAACCTCACCTTCCTCGGCATCGAGCTGAAGCGGAAGCTCCGCAACCGCCGCACGCTGCTGTTCACCGTCGTCTTCCCGGTCGCGATGTACCTGCTGATCGGCTACCCGCTCCGGGACGAGGCGATCGGCGCGACCCCCGTCGCCGACGGCGGCGTCTCGGTCGCGGCCTACATCATGGTCTCGATGGCCGTCTACGGCACGATCATCTCGGCCACCGCTGCGGGCAGCGCGGTCTCGGTCGAACGCGCCCAGGGCTGGACCCGCCAGCTCCGCCTCACCCCGCTGAACCCCCTCGCCGGGGTGGCCACCAAGGTCATCGCGGGCATGCTGCTCGGCCTGCTCGCCATCGTCGCGACGTTCATCGCCGGCGCGGCGACCGGGATCCGGCTCTCGCCCGAGCAGTGGATCCTCTCGGGTCTCGCGGCGTGGATCCTGGGGGCTGCGGTCTTCACCTCGCTCGGTCTGCTCGTCGGCTACCTGGTGCCCGGCGAGAACACGGCGCAGGTGACGAACCTCGTCGTGGTGTTCCTGAGCTTCATCGGCGGCCTCTTCTACCCGATCGATTCGATGGCCCCGGTCCTGCAGCAGATCGCCGCCTTCACCCCGGTGTACGGCATCGGGCAGATCGCCCGCGCCCCGATCACCGGCACCGACGTCGACTGGCTGTGGTTCGCCGGTGCGATCGCCTGGCTCGCGATCTTCGTGGCCGGCACCGTGTGGGCGTTCCGCCGCGACACCAAGCGCGCCTGATCGCACCGCCGCGCCCGGTCGACCGGGCGCGGCGGACGCGGCGGACGCGGCGGACGCCCGGCCCGGACGGGCCGGGCATCCGCCGCCTCTATCGTTAGGCGAGTGACTGGAGCACATCCGATGACCGAGACGACCGTGATCCGCGGCGGGCCGACCTGGCCGATCCTGCCGGCATCAATGGCCGCGACCGGGCGGTCCTCGATCCGAGCATCGCTGCGTTCCCGTGCCGCGATCAGCTGGTACGTCGGCGCCGGATTCTCGCTGCTGTGGCTCGCCACGCTCGTCGAAGACGTCGTCGCGGCGTCGAACGGCCCGGCGAGCGAGGCGATCGGCATCGCGGTCGTCGCCGTGTACGGCCTGGCGTTCCTCGTCGCCGCGCCCATCATCTGGGCGCTGCCCGCCCGGGGTCGGCTGCTCGTGGTCGCGGGCCTCTGGGCGTACACCTTCGTCTTCACGCCGTGGGTGGGGTGGGGCATCGGCGGCACCTGGACCTACGTGGGCGTACTGATCGGCGTGTGCGTCCTCGACTGGCGCCTGACCTGGAAGCTGGTGTTCGGGCTCGGCGCCCTCGCGGTCGGCACCGGGTACCTCGCCTACGGGCCGGTGCAGGACATCTTCTTCGCGCCCGCGATCACCGTCTCGATCTCGGCCATGATGGCCGCCTTCGCCCGCAACGTCGCCTCGATGAACCAGCTCCGCGCCGCACAGGCCGAGCTCGAACGGATGGCCGTCGAGCAGGAGCGCGGCCGGGTCGCCCGCGACATCCACGACATCCTCGGCCACTCGCTCACCGTGATCACCGTGAAGGCCGAGCTCGCCGGCCGCCTGGTGACCGTCGACGCCGACCGCGCGACCCGCGAGATCGGCGAGGTCGAAGAGCTCGCCCGCGGGGCGCTCGCCGACGTGCGGGCCACCGTCGCCGGGTTCCGCGGCGTGTCGGTGAGCGGCGAGCTCGCGGGCGCGCGCACCGCGCTCGAGGCTGCCGACGTCCGGGCCGACCTGCCCGTGTCCACCGAGCAGGTGCCGGCCGAGTACCGCGAACTCGCCGGCTGGGTGGTGCGCGAGGGCGTGACGAACGTGATCCGGCATGCCAACGCGCAGACCTGCCGGGTGCGGCTGGATGCGCGCGGCATCGAGGTCGCCGACGACGGCGTCGGCCCATCGGCGGGCGCTTCGGGTCCGACGGACTCCGCGGCCGCGGCCTTCGACCCGGCGAGCGCTTCGAACGGCCTGCGCGGGCTCCGCGAGCGGGCCGAGGCCGACGGCGCCCGACTCAGCGTCGGCCGCAGCGACCTGGGCGGCTTCAGCCTGAGGGTGGCGTGGTGAGCGCGGCGGGGGAGCGGGGCATCCGGCTGCTGATCGCCGACGACCAGGCGCTCGTGCGCGGTGCGCTCTCGGCGCTGCTGGGCCTCGAACCCGACATCGACGTGGTCGCCGAGGTCGGCCGCGGCGACGAGGTGCTCGCCGCCGCCCGCGATGCGGGTGCCGACGTCGCCCTGCTCGACATCGAGATGCCGGGCATCGACGGCATCCAGGCGGCGGCGCAGCTGCGCGATCACCTGCCCGGATGCCGCGTGCTCATCGTGACCACGTTCGGCCGCCCCGGCTACCTGAAGCGGGCGATGCAGGCCGGGGCATCCGGCTTCGTCGTGAAGGACACGCCCGCCGCCCAGCTCGCCGACGCGGTGCGGCGCGTGCACGGCGGATTCCGGGTGGTCGACCCGGGGCTCGCGGCCGAGTCGCTCGCGCAGGGCGACTCGCCGCTCACCGAACGCGAGACCGACGTCCTGTCGGTGGCCCGCACGGGTGCGTCGAACGGCGAGATCGCGCGCATCCTGCACCTGTCGGAGGGCACCGTGCGCAACCACCTGTCGAACGCGATCGGCAAGACGGGCGGTCGCAACCGCGCCGACGCGGCGCGCATCGCCGAGCAGAACGGGTGGCTCTGACCGGCGAGTCGAGGCCGCGGGTCACCGCTCGAGCAGCGGCCCCAGCCGGTAGGGGATGAGCTCGCCCATCGCGAGCGACGTCTCGGTGCGCTCGACGCCCTCGATCGCGAGGATCTCGCCGTCGATGCGGAACAGGTCGTGCACGTCGCGGCAGGCGACCCGCACCAGCAGGTCGACCGCGCCCGAGAGGCCGTGCGCCTGCACCACCTCGGGGATCCCGGCGATGCGCTCGATGACGGTGCCGAGCTGCTTCTGCTGCAGGTGCACCGAGACGAAGGCCTCGAGCGGGAACCCGAGCGCGCCCGGGTCGATGCTGCGGTCGAAGGGCAGGAAGGCGCCGGATGCCTCGAGGCGCGCGAGCCGGGCCTGCACCGTGTTGCGCGAGAGGCCGAGCCGGTCGGCGAGGGCGACGACCGTAGCGCGGTGGTCGTCGGCGAGGGCGGCGAGGAGGTCGCGGTCGATCCGATCGAGTTCGCGCATACCGCGCAATCTAGCACCGGATCATCCGCATCGGGTGTGCGACATGCTCAAGCCGTTCGCGAATGCTTGAGCTGACTGATCGATCGGCTTACGCTCGCACCAACCGGCGACGAGGCCGGCCTCGGCACGGCGCCCACAAGGCGCGGCCGACGAGCAGGAGGATCGATGATGACCCCCACCGACCCTGTGCGTACCGGGCTGCTGACCCGCGACGACGAACACGACCTCACGCGGCTCCTCGAGCCCGACGGCACCCGCCGGCCCGACGCCGAACTCGACCCGTGGATCGCCGACCTCGACGTCTCGCGGCTCACCGAGCTCTACACGGATCTCGCCGTCGTGCGGGCGCTCGACGCCCAGGGCGTCGCACTGCAGCGGCAGGGCGAGGTGGGGCTCTGGCCGCCGCTGACCGGCCAGGAGGCCGCGCAGGTGGGCTCGGCCCGCGCGCTCCGCGACGACGACTACGTGTTCGCGAGCTACCGCGAGATGGGCGTCGCCTGGGTGCGGGGCGTCGCACCGGTCGGCCTGGTCATCGAGTGGCGCGGGGCCGCGGCATCCGGTTGGGTGCCCGCCGAGCACAACCTCGCCGTGCCGCAGATCATCATCGGCGCGCAGTCGCTGCACGCGACCGGCTGGGCGATGGGCGCCGCGTGGGACGGCGCCGACGCCGCCGCGATCTCGTACTTCGGCGACGGGGCGACGAGCGAGGGCGACGTGAACGAGGCGCTCGTGTTCGCCGCGAGCTTCCGGGCGCCGGTCGTCTTCTTCTGCCAGAACAACCACTGGGCGATCTCCGAGCCCGTCAGCCTGCAGTCGCGCCAGCCGCTCGCCCGCCGGGCCGACGGCTTCGGGATGCCCGGCATCCGGGTCGACGGCAACGACCTGCTCGCCGTCATGGCGGTCACGCGGCGCGCGCTCGACCGTGCCCGCCGCGGCGACGGCCCCACCTTCATCGAGGCGGTGACCTACCGCATGGGCCCGCACACCACGGCCGACGACCCCACCCGGTACCGCACGACCGACGAGATCGAATCGTGGCGCGAGCGCGACCCGCTGACCCGACTGCTCGCGCACCTCGGCGCGCTCGGCGCCGACGTCGAGGCCGTCGAGCGCGACGCGAAGGCCGCCGCCGATGCGGCCGCCACCGAGCTGCGCGAGGCCTGCCGCGCCATCCCGCAGCCCGAGGCGATGACCGTCTTCGATCACATCTACGCCGAACCGAACAGTCACCTCGAGCGGCAGCGCGAGCGTTACGCGCGCTACCTCGCGATGTTCGACGACGGCGCCGGCACGCAGGGCGAGGAGGCCGCGCGATGACGACCATGACGTTGGGCAAGGCCCTGAACTCGGGTCTGCGCCGTGCGCTCGCCGCCGACGACCGCGTCGTCCTGATGGGCGAGGACATCGGCGATCTGGGCGGCGTGTTCCGCATCACCGACGGGCTGAAGGCCGAGTTCGGCGCGAACCGCGTCGTCGACACGCCGCTGTCGGAGGCCGGCATCATCGGCACCGCGGTGGGCCTGGCCTACCGCGGGTTCCGCCCGGTCGTCGAGATCCAGTTCGACGGGTTCATCTACCCCGGCTTCGACCAGATCGTCGCGCAGGTCGCGAAACTGCACTTCCGCAGCCGCGGCACCGTGAAGATGCCGATCACGATCCGGGTGCCGTTCGGCGGCGGCATCGGCGCGGCCGAGCACCACTCGGAGTCGCCCGAGGCGTACTTCGCGCACACCGCCGGCCTGCGGGTCGTCGTGTGCTCGAACCCGCAGGACGCGTTCGTGATGATCCAGCAGGCGATCGCGAGCGACGACCCGGTGCTGTTCTTCGAGCCGAAGCGGCGGTACCACGTGAAGGGCGAGGTCGACGAGCAGGCCAGCCTGGCCGACCAGAAGCCGATGGGGCTCGCCACCGTCGCCGTGCCCGGCGACGACGTGACGCTCGTCACCTACGGCGCGCTCGTGCAGACCGCCCGCGACGCCGCGACCGCGGCCGCCGAGGACGGCGTGTCGATCGAGGTGATCGATCTGCGCTCGCTCGCGCCGATGGATCTGCGCACCGTCGAGCAGAGCGTGCGCCGCACCGGCCGGCTCGTCGTGACGCACGAGGCGGGGGAGCAGGGCGGGGTCGGCGCCGAACTCGTCGCCCGCGTGGCCGAGAGCTGCTTCGAGTACCTCGAGGCCGCGCCGGTTCGGGTGACCGGCCACGACATCCCCTATCCGCCGGCCAAGCTCGAGCAGCATCACCTGCCCGACCTCGACCGGATCCTCGACGGCGTCGACCGAGCCCTCGGCCGGCCCAACTCGCTGAGCGGAGCGGAGGCGTGAGCATGATCCGCGAATTCCCCCTGCCCGACCTCGGCGAAGGCCTCACCGAGAGCGAGGTCGTCGCCTGGCGCGTCGCGGTCGGCGACCGCGTCGAGCTCAACCAGATCGTCGCCGACGTCGAGACCGCCAAGGCCGTCGTCGAACTGCCGTCGCCGTTCGCCGGCGTCATCACCGCGCTGCACGCCGAACCCGGTCAGACCGTCGACGTGGGGGCGCCGCTGTTCTCCTGCGACACCGGCGAGGACGCGGACGGGTCGCCGGAGGCGCCGGATGCCTCGGGCTCGGATGCCTCGGGCTCGGATGTCTCGGGCGCGGCTGCTGCGGGCACGGATGCCTCGGAGACGCTCCGCGAGCCGGGCGAGCCCGGCGTCCTGGGCGGCCCCGCGACCCCGGCCGAGACGCGCGAGCCGACGCTCGTCGGCTACGGCGCCTCGGCCGAGTCGGGCCCCCGACGCCGCACGCGGCGGGCGGGGGTCGCCGCCGGACCGGTCCCATCCGGCGGTGCACCGCGCGTGCCGAGCCCCGCCGGCGAGGCGGCCGGGCTCGGCACCCGCACCGCCGAACGCCCGCGCTCGACCCCGCCCGTGCGCAAGCTCGCGCGCGACCTCGGCGTCGACCTCGAGCGCGTCGCCGGCAGCGGCGAACGCGGGCTCATCACGCGCGCCGACGTCGAGGCCGCGGCCGCCGAGGCGCCCGCGGCATCCGGTCGCATCGCGTCCGAGACCCGCATCCCGATCGCGGGCGTGCGAAAGCACACCGCGGCCGCGATGGTGCAGAGCGCGTTCACCGCACCGCACGTCACCGAGTTCCTCACGGTCGACGTGACCGCGGCGATGGACCTGGTGCGCAGCCTGCGCGAGGATCGCGCGTTCGCCGCCCACCGCATCACCCCGCTCGCGCTCGCCGCCAAAGCGGTCTGCATCGCGGCACGCCGCACCCCCGAGGTGAACTCGCACTGGGACGAGGACGCCCGCGAGATCGTGCGGTACGCCCACGTGAACCTCGGCATCGCCGCGGCCACCGAGCGCGGGCTCGTGGTGCCGAACATCACGGGCGCCGACCGCATGACCCTCACCGAGCTGGCCGACGCGATCACCGCGCTCGCCGAGACCGCGCGAGCCGGGCGCACATCGCCGGCCGACATGACGGGCGGCACGATCTCGATCACGAACGTCGGTGTCTTCGGCGTCGACGCGGGCACGCCGATCCTGAACCCCGGCGAGGCGGCGATCCTCGCGATCGGGCAGGTGCGGCGCCAGCCGTGGGAGTTCCGCGGCGAGATCGCGCTGCGCGAGGTGATGACCCTCTCGCTGTCGTTCGACCACCGGCTCGTCGATGGCGAACAGGGCTCGCGGTTCCTGGTCGATGTGGCGACGATCTTGCGCGATCCCGGCCGAGCCCTCACCATGAGCTAGGGGAGCACGCGGGGCGGCGTGCCCGCGATCGGAAGGTGGGGGCATGGACGATCGGCAGGTGCTCGACGAGGCGGCGACACGCGACGTGCTGACCGGCACGGCGTTCACGCACGACGGCCACCGGTTGGTGGCGACGTACGAGACGGGGGATTTCCTCGGTGCGGTGCGTCTGCTCGATCGGGTGGCCGAGGTCGCCGAGGTCATGCAGCATCACCCCGATGTGCGGCTCGGGTACGGGCGCATCACGTTCGAGCTGTGGTCGCACGATGTGGGCGGCGTGACGCCGCGCGATCTGCGGCTCGCCGAGCGCATCGAGGAGCTCGCGGCGTACTGAGCGCGGTCGGCGCGGCGGCCGGGTCTCGGCCGGGCTCGGGCCGGCTGCTCAGGCGAGCAGCGACGCCCAGGCCATGCGTTCGAGCAGGTCGCGCACGACCGCGCGGGTCGGGCGCCGGCCGGGTGTGCGCGCGCTGTGCGGGGTCGAGTTCATCAGCCCGAACGCGGCGTGCGCGCGCACCCGCAGTTCCGACTCGGGTTCGCCGGGGCGCAGCGCGCCGAGGGTCGCGACCCAGTGCTCGACGTACCGGCGCTGCAGCGCGCGCACCTCGTGGCGCGCGACCGGGTCGAGGTGGGCGAGTTCGCGATCCTGCACGACGATGACGTCGGCCTCGGCGAGCGCGAAGTCGACATGGTGGGCGATGAGCGCGCGCAGCGCGCCCGCGGGGTCGGATGCCTCGCCGGCGACCCGTTCGGCGCCGTCGAGCAGGCTGCGGCTGGCGTCGAGCAGGATCGCCGCGAGCACGGCCGCCTTGCCCGGGAAGTGCCGGTAGACGGCGGGGCCCGAGACGCCGGCGGCCTGGCCGATCTCCTCGATCGTGACGCCCGCGTAGCCGCGCTCGGCGAAGCGGGTCGCGGCGGCGGCGAGGAGCGCGCGGCGCCGGTCGGCCTTGCGGCGCCCGCGCTCGGTCAGGGTCGCGTCGGGCGCCGCGGCGTCGGTCAGGGTCGCGTCGGTCATGGCACGAGTGTAGCGATGCTGGACACTTCGGTGAATGGTCGCTAACCTGAATTTCAGTGAGTGACCGCTCACTGAAATCGCGCGGCCGCGGGTCGCGCCGTCGATGAGGACGACCGGATGCCGCAGCTGACGAGCACGATCGAGCCCGCCGGCCAGCGCGCCGAACGCAACGCGGCCGTCAACCGCGAACTCGCCGCCGACCTGCGCGCACGACTGGCACGGGCCGCACAGGGCGGCTCCGAGGCATCCAGAGCCCGCCACCTCGAGCGAGGCAAACTGCTGCCGCGCGACCGGGTCGAGCTGCTGCTCGACCAGGGCACCCCGTTCCTCGAGCTCGCGCCCCTCGCCGGCGACGGCCTGAGCGACGACGACACCGCCGGCGCCGGCCTCATCACCGGCATCGGGCTCGTGCACGGCCGGCACGTCATGGTGGTCGCCAACGACGCCACCGTGAAGGGCGGCACCTACTTCCCGATCACGGTGAAGAAGCACCTGCGGGCGCAGGAGGTCGCGCTCGAGAACCGGTTGCCGTGCATCTACCTCGTCGACTCGGGCGGCGCGTTCCTGCCGCGTCAGGACGAGGTGTTCCCCGACCGCGACCACTTCGGCCGCATCTTCTTCAACCAGGCCCGGCTGAGCGCCCGACGCATCCCGCAGCTGTCCGCCGTGATGGGCTCGTGCACCGCCGGCGGCGCGTACGTGCCCGCGATGAGCGACGAGACCGTGATCGTGCGCGACCAGGGCACCATCTTCCTCGGCGGGCCGCCGCTCGTGAAGGCCGCGATCGGCGAGATCGTGACGCCCGAGGAGCTGGGCGGCGGGGACCTGCACGCGCGGGTCTCGGGCGTCGTCGACCACCTCGCCGACCACGACGCGCACGCCCTCGCGATCATGCGCGACATCGTCGCGACGCTGCCGGCGCCGGCGGAGCCCGCGTGGCGGGTCGAGGCATCCGAGGAGCCCGTGGCCGACCCGGCCGACCTGCCCGCGATCGTTCCCGTCGACGTGCAGCAGCCGTACGACGTGCGCGAGGTGATCGCGCGGCTCGTCGACGGCAGCCGGTTCCACGAGTTCAAGCGCGAGTACGGCGACACGCTCGTCACCGGCTTCGCGCACCTGCACGGTCACCCCGTCGGCATCGTCGCGAACAACGGGGTGCTGTTCAGCGAATCGGCGATGAAGGGCGCGCACTTCATCGAGCTGTGCGATCAGCGGGGCATCCCGCTCGTGTTCCTGCAGAACATCTCGGGCTTCATGGTCGGCCGCGACGCCGAGGCCGGCGGCATCGCCAAGCACGGCGCGAAGATGGTCACCGCGGTCGCGACGACGCGCGTGCCGAAGCTCACCGTCGTCATCGGCGGGTCGTTCGGCGCCGGCAACTACTCGATGTGCGGGCGCGCGTACTCGCCGCGGTTCCTCTGGATGTGGCCGAACGCCCGCATCTCGGTGATGGGCGGTGCGCAGGCCGCCTCGGTGCTCGGGTCGGTCGGCCGGGGCGACGCCGACCCCGAGGCGATCCGCGCCCGGTACGACGAACAGGGGTCGCCGTACTACTCGTCGGCCCGCCTCTGGGACGACGGGGTCATCGACCCGCTCGACACCCGCACCGTGCTCGGGCTCGCCCTCGACGTCGTCGCGCGCCCCCCGCTGCCCGAGCCCGGCTTCGGCCTGTTCCGGATGTGACGGCGATGGCTTCCTCCGACCTGCCGCCGTTCGAACGCGTGCTCGTCGCCAACCGCGGCGAGATCGCGGTGCGCATCATCCGCACGCTGCGATCGCTCGGCATCCGCGCGATCGCGGTGCACAGCGACGCCGACGCCGACGCGCCGCACGTGCGCGCGGCCGACGAGGCGGTGCGCCTCGGTCCCGCGCCCGCCGCGCAGAGCTACCTCGACCTCGATGCCGTGATCGGCGCCGCCCTGGCGACGGGCGCGCAGGCGATCCACCCCGGGTACGGGTTCCTCAGCGAGCACGCCGCGTTCGCTCGCGCCTGCGCCGACGCCGGCATCGTCTTCATCGGGCCCGGGGTGCGAGCGCTCGAGGTGATGGGCGACAAGATCGCCGCGAAGGCGCACGTCGCCGCCTCGGGGGTGCCGGTCGTGCCCGGTGCGGGCGAACCGGGTATGACCGACGACGAACTGATCGCGGCGGCCGCGGCGATCGGCGTGCCGCTGCTGGTGAAGCCGAGCGCGGGTGGCGGCGGCAAGGGCATGCAGGCGGTGCGCGACGCCGCCGACCTGCCGGCCGCGATCGCCTCGGCCCGCCGGCTCGCCCGCGCCGCGTTCGGCGACGACACCCTGCTCGTCGAACGGTTCATCGACGAACCGAGGCACATCGAGGTGCAGGTGCTCGCCGACGCGCACGGCGCCGTCGTGCACCTCGGCGAGCGCGAGTGCTCGCTCCAGCGCCGGCACCAGAAGGTGATCGAGGAGGCGCCGTCCCCGCTGCTCGACGCCGCGACCCGCGAACGCATCGGCCGGGCAGCCTGCGACGCGGCGCGCAGCGTCGACTATCTGGGCGCGGGCACCGTGGAGTTCCTGGTGTCGGCGCACGAGCCCGACACGTTCTTCTTCATCGAGATGAACACGCGGCTCCAGGTCGAGCACCCGGTCACCGAGCAGGTCACCGGCATCGACCTGGTCGCCGAGCAGGTGCGCATCGCGGCCGGGAGGCCGCTCGGCCTCGCCCAGCAGGAGGTCGCGCTCACGGGCCATGCGATCGAGGCGCGCGTCTACGCCGAGAGCCCCGCGCGCGGGTTCCTGCCGGCGACCGGCACCGTGCTCGCCTACCAGGAGCCGCGGGGCGAGGGCGTCCGCGTCGACTCGGGCATCGGGGTCGGGTCGGTCGTGACCGCCGACTACGACCCGATGCTCGCGAAAGTCATCGCGACCGGCGCCGACCGCGACGAAGCGCTCGACCGCCTCGACCGCGCGCTCGCCGACACCGTCATCCTCGGCGTCGACACCGGCATCCCGTTCCTCCGGACGCTCGTGGCCGACCCCGCGGTGCGCGCGGGCACCGCCGACACCGGGCTCATCGATCGGCTGCCGACGCCCGAGCCGGTGGTGCCGTCGGAGGCCGTGCTCGCCGTGCTCGCCGCCGAGCTCGCGGCAGACGACCCGGTCGAGGATCCGGTCGGGCCCGGTGCGGCGAGCGGGCTCTGGCGCGAGCGCTCGGGCTTCCGCATCGGCGGGGCCCGGCCGCGCCGGGTCGTGTTCGTCTGCGACGACGGCGACGTGCGCGAGGTCGCGGTCGGGCAGGGCGCCTCGGATGCCGCGGGCGCCTCGGATGCCGCGGGCGCGCGCCTGCGGTGGGTCGACGCCGGCTGCGAGGCATCCGGTGCCGGTTCGACGGGCTCCGAGGCATCCGACCGCCTGATCCACGCGCACGCGGACGGGCTGCCCTTCGACGTCCGCGTCGTGGACCGCCTCGTGCAGGTGGGCCGCGACCTCGCGGCCCGCCGTGCGCCCGCCGCGGCCGCCGCGGCCGAGCCCGAGTTGCGCTCGCCCATGCCGGGCACCGTGACCGCCCTGTTCGTCGCCGACGGCGACCGGGTTGCCGCGGGCGACCCGGTGCTCGCGATCGAGGCGATGAAGATGGAGCACCGCCTCACCGCGCCGCTCGCCGGCACGGTCCGGCTCGCCGTCACGAACGGCGAGCAGGTCGCGCGCGACCGATCGGTCGCGCGCATCGAACCCGACCCGGCCGCCGACCAGGCGCCCGACGAGAGGAGCCCCGAGTGGACTACGACCTGAGCACCGACGAGCAGCGGCTCGCCGACCGGGTGCGCGAATTCGCCGACGACGTCGTCGCCCCCGCCGCCTACGAGTACGACACGAAGCGCCGACTGCCGATGGAGATCATCGCGCAGATGGGCGAGCTGGGGCTGTTCGGCCTGCCGTTCCCCGAGGAGGTCGGCGGGCAGGGCAAGAGCTACTTCCAGCTCTGCCTCGCCGTCGAAGCGCTCGGCCGCGTCGACCAGTCGATCGGCGTCACCCTCGAGGCGGGCGTCGGGCTCGGCATCATGCCGATCTACCGCAACGGCACCGAGGCGCAGCGCGCCGAACTGCTGCCCGACCTCGTCGCGGGGCGGGCGCTCGCGGGGTTCGGACTGACCGAGGCCTCCGCCGGGTCCGACGCCGGCGCGACGAAGACGCACGCCGAACTCGACGGCGACGAGTGGGTGATCAACGGCTCGAAGCAGTTCATCACCAACTCGGGCACCCCGATCACGAAGGTCGTCACGATCGTCGCGGTCACGGGCGAGCAGACCCGCCCCGACGGGTCGGTGAAGAAGGAGCTCTCGGCGATCATCGTGCCCAACGGCACGCCGGGCTTCGAGGTCGGACCCGACTACGACAAGGTCGGCTGGCACACCTCCGACACGCACCCGCTGACCTTCACCGACGTGCGCGTGCCCGCCGCCAACCTGCTCGGCGAACGCGGCCGCGGCTACGCGAACTTCCTGCGCACCCTCGACGAAGGGCGCATCGCGTTCGCGGCGCTCGCGACCGGGGCCGCGCAGGGATGCCTCGAAGAGGCGCTGCGGTACGCGACCTCGCGCGTCGTGTTCGGCCGCAGCATCGGCTCGAACCAGCACATCGCGTTCACGATCGCGAAGATGCAGGCGCGGGTGCACCAGGCCCGCCTCGCCTGGCACGACGCCGCACGCAAACTCGACGCCGGCAAGCCCTTCAAACTCGAGGCCTCGATCGCGAAGATGGTCGCAGGGGAGGCGGCGATGGACAACGCACGCGACGCGACGCAGATCTTCGGCGGCTACGGGTTCCTGAACGAGAACGCCGTCGCACGGCACTACCGCGACTCGAAGATCCTCGAGATCGGCGAGGGCACCACCGAGGTGCAGCTGATGATCATCACGCGCGAGCTCGGGCTGGCGGGCTGAGATGGCGGGCATGCGCGAAGTCGTGCAGCGCGGGCTCTGGTTCGACGAGTTCGAAGAGGGGGTGCGCTACCTGCACCGACCCGGGCGCACCGTCACCGAGGCCGATAACGTGCTGTTCACCACGCTCACGATGAACCCGCAGCCGCTGCACCTCGACGCCGCATGGTCGGCCCGCACCGAGTTCGGGCGGCCGCTCGTGAACTCGCTGTTCACCCTGTCCACCCTCGTGGGGCAGTCGGTCGCCCAGCTCACCCTCGGCACCCTGGTCGCGAACCTCGGGTTCGGCGAGGTCGCGTTCCCGCGCCCCGTGTTCGTCGGCGACACGCTGTACGGCGAGTCGACCGTGGTCTCCAAGCGGTGGTCGGCATCGCGCCCCGGGCAGGGCGTGCTCGTGCTCGCGCACGTCGCGCGCAACCAGCACGGCGACGAGGTCGCCACCGCGAGCCGCACCATGCTGGTCTGGGGTCGCGAGGCGGGGGAGCGGGCGCCGGCGGCGGGCGGCGGCGAGGCGGGCGAGGATGCGCTCGGCGGGGACGCGGCGGGCGAGGCGAGCGGATGACCCGACCCGAGTTCCGGTTCGGGCCGGCGCTGCTGTTCTGCCCGGCCGACCGGCCCGACCGCTCCGCGAAGGCGCTCGAACGGGCCGACGCGGTCATCCTCGACCTCGAGGACGCGGTCGCCGACGGCGGCAAGGACGCCGCGCGGCGCGCGCTCGTGGAGACGCCGCTCGACCCCGAACGCGTGATCGTGCGCCTGAACCCCGCCGCGGGCCCCCACCGGGAGGCCGACCTCGCGGCGCTCGCGCAGACCCGGTACCGCACGGTCATGCTCGCCAAGTGCGAGGGCACCGCCGACCTCGTCGGGCTCGACGGGCTCGAGCCCATCGCCCTGTGCGAGACCGCACGCGGCGTGCTCGCCGCCGAGGCGATCGCCAGCGTGCCCGAGGTGATGGCGCTGATGTGGGGTGCCGAGGACCTGGTCGCCTCGATCGGCGGCATCGCGAGCCGGTTCCCCGACGGCGGGTACCGCGACCTCGCGCGGCACGCCCGCATCCGGATCCTGCTCGCCGCGGCCGCGCACGGCGCCGCCGCGATCGACACCGTGCACCTCGACCTCGGCGACCTCGACGGGCTGCGCGCCGAGGCCGAGGACGCGGCCGCGTCGGGGTTCGCCGCGACCGCCTGCGTGCACCCGTCGCAGGTCGACGTGGTGCGCACGGCGTACCGGCCGTCGGCCGAGCAGCTCGCGTGGGCGCGCGACGTGCTGGATGCGGCCCGATCAGAGCCCGGCGTGTTCGCGTTCCGCGGGGGCATGGTCGACGGGCCGGTGCTGCGGCAGGCGACGGCGATCGTGCGACGAGCCGGGCTCGGCGGCCGCTGATCCGCTGATCCGCCAACGATTCGGTAACGGTTCACGTTTCGTTGCCGGTCCGGCGCGACGCGTCCACGTACGCTCGGTGTCAATCCTGGGGAGGAGGATCGAAGTGGCACGGCACCTGGGTTCGAGAGTCCAGGCCGCGACCGTCATCGAGACGACGTTCATCGAACGAGGCGCGGCCCCGATCGAACGGGCCGAGCCGCTGTCCTCCGAAACGAGGACTTCCGCCGCGCCGACCCGATCGGTGGAGACCAACCTCCTCTCGGGCCCGATCACGGTGCCGAGCCCCGTCGCCCTCGGCGACACCGGCTCCGAGCTGCACCCGCTGGGCCTCGGCGGCAGCCTGTTCGGCTGGACCCTCGGCACCGACGACTCCGAGCGGGTGCTCGACCGATTCGTCGGCAGCGGCGGCAGCCTCATCGACACGGCCGACAGCTACGCCGCCGGACGCAGCGAATCGATCATCGGCCGCTGGATGGCCTCGCGCCACGTGCGCGACCGCGTCCTCATCGCCACCAAGGCGGGACGCGGCGCCGAGCACCCGGGGCTGCGGCCCGAGGCGATCGTCGCCGCGGTCGACGCCTCGCTCGAGCGCCTGCGCACCGACCGCATCGACCTGCTGATGTTCCACGGCGACGACCCGGCGACCCCGCTGGAGGAGAGCCTCGGCGCGGTCGGCGCCCTCATCGACGCGGGCAAGGTGCGCGCGCTCGGCGCGGCCGACTTCCCGCCCGACCGGCTCATCGAGGCGCGCGTGCTCGCCGCGAACGGCCTGCCCCGGCTGCAGGCGCTCACCGCCGAGTACAGC
This sequence comes from Agromyces larvae, assembly GCF_022811705.1. Classification (NCBI taxonomy): domain Bacteria; kingdom Bacillati; phylum Actinomycetota; class Actinomycetes; order Micrococcales; family Microbacteriaceae; genus Agromyces; species Agromyces larvae. The sequence goes on from NZ_CP094528.1 coordinate 613,420, forward strand.
CTCATGCGACGCCGCGGATTCGAGGGCGCCACCGAACTCGTCGCGCACGCGCAGGGGCTCGCGGTGCTGCCCTACTTCGCGCTCGCGAACGGATTCCTCGGCGGCAACGTGCGGCGCAGGTCGGAGGCGCCGCGCGACGCCCGCGGTGCGCGCATCGCGGCGCACCTGGGCCGTCGCGGACACCGGGTGCTCACCGCGCTCGACGACATCGCCTTCCGGCACGGCTGCGAGCCCGCCACCGTCGCGCTCGCGTGGCTGCTCACCCGCCCCACCGTGGTCGCGCCGATCGTCGGCGTGAGCCGCCCCGAGCAGGTCGGCGCGCTGCTGGCCGCCGCCTCGCTGCCGCTCGCGAGAAGCGAGATCGTCGAGCTGGATCGCGCATCCGCGTGAACACCCGGCCCGCCCGCCGCCCGGTTGGGTAGGCTGGGCGGGATGAACAGCGCGGTCGACCTTCCTCTCGGTGCGGCCGAGCTGACCTTCGAGGCGGCGGGGGAGTCGCTGGTGCGCCGGTCGGTGCTGCCGTCCGGGGTGCGCGTGCTCAGCGAGCGGGTGCCGGGCAGCCGCAGCGCGACGGTCGGGTTCTGGATCGCGGTCGGGTCGCGCGACGAGCACCCCGCGTCGGCGGGGCTGCCGGCGACGTACGGTTCGACGCACTTCCTCGAGCACCTGCTGTTCAAGGGCACCCGCACCCGATCGGCGCTCGACATCGCGGTGTCGTTCGACGCGGTCGGCGGCGAGCACAATGCGCTCACCGCCAAGGAGTACACCTGCTACTACGCCAAGGTGCAAGACAAAGACCTGCCGATGGCGGTCGAGGTGCTCGCCGACATGCTCACCTCGTCGCTGCTCGACCCGGTCGAGTTCGAGAACGAGCGCGGGGTCATCCTCGAGGAGCTCTCGATGGCGGGCGACGACCCGGCGGACGTCGCGAACGAACGCTTCTTCGAAGCGGTGCTCGGCGAGCATCCGCTCGGCCGGCCGATCGGCGGCGACGCCGACACCATCCGCGCGGCCACCCGCGATGCGGTGTGGCAGCACTACCGGGCCAACTATCGCCCGCGCGACCTCGTCGTCACCGTCGCCGGTGCCGTCGACCACGACCGGGTCGTCGACGCACTCGGCACCGCGCTCGCCGCCGGCGGGTGGGACCTCGACACGGCGGCCCCACCCGTCGACCGCCGCCCGAACGCCCCGGCACTGCTCGACGGCGCGGGCCGGCTCACCGTGGTGGAACGGCCGAACGAGCAGGTCAACCTGCTGCTCGGCGTCCCGGGCCTGCTGGCCACCGACGACCGGCGCGCCACCCTCAGCGTGCTGAACGCGGTCTTCGGCTCGGGCATGAGCTCACGGCTCTTCCAGGAGGTGCGGGAACGCCGCGGCCTCGCGTACGCGGTCTATTCGTTCGCGCCCGGATACTCCGACGCCGGGCTGTTCGGCATGTACGCCGGCTGCGCGCCCGCCAAGGCGCCCACGGTCGCCGCGCTGATGCGCGCCGAGCTCGAGCGCGTGGCGACCGACGGCGTCACCGACGACGAGCTCGCGCGCGCCGCCGGCCAACTGGGCGGCGCGAGCGCGCTCGCCCTCGAAGACTCCGACACCAGGATGTCGCGGCTCGGCCGCGCCGAGCTGACGCTCGGCGAGTTCGCCGATCTCGACGAAGCGCTGCGGCGCATCGCCCTCGTCACCGTCGACGATGTGCGATCGCTCGCTGCCGACCTGGTGTCGCGGCCGTTCTCGCTGGTCGCCGTCGGCGCGACCGACGAGGCGGCCTTCCGCGGCGTGGTCGACGAGGCCCCGCCGCGCACCGATGTCGCCTGAGCGGCATCCTTCCCCTGCGATACAAGGAACCGAACACCGTGACCCACCACCTCTACCTCGTCCGCCACGGCGAGCAGCTCGATGCCGAGCACGGCGTGGCCGACGGGCCCCTCTCTCCGCGCGGGCGACGACAGGCCGAGCTGCTCGCCGAACGGCTCGGCGGCATCCCCTTCGATGCCGCCTGGCACTCGCCCCTGCAGCGGGCGGCCGAGACGGCGAAGATCATCGCGGCGAAGATGCCGGCGCTGGAGCCCGAACCCTCGTCGCTGCTGTTCGACTGCGTGCCGTCGGGGCCCGCCCCCGAGACGCCGTCGGCGTACGACCCGTTCTTCAAGTCGTTCACCGAGGCCGAGTTCGAGGCGGGCAAGGCGCAGATGACCGATGCGGTCGCCGAGTTCCTGCGGTCGCACCGCGAGGACCGGCACGAGCTGCTGATCACGCACAACTTCGTGATCGGATGGTTCGTGCGCGAGGTGCTGGGCGCCCCCGACTGGCGGTGGGTGTCGATCAACCAGGCCAACTGCGGGCTCACGGTGCTCAGCCAGAAGCCCGGCCGGCCGTGGAGCCTCGTGACCCACAACGACCTCGCGCACCTGCCGGCCGAGCTGCGCACCGGATTGCCCGAGGGCTACGCGGTCTGACCCTCGGAGCTCAGTCGAGGCGCTTGCCGAACCAGTGCGTCGCGTTCGGGTTGTCGTTGTAGGCGGCGATCTCGGTGTACCCCGACGTGCGGTACAGGTGCTGTGCTGCGGTGAGGGATTCGTTCGTGTCGAGTACCGCGTACTGGGCGCCGAACGACCGCGCCCGCCGCTCGAGTTCGTCCATGAGCAGCCGTGACCATCCGCGGCCGCGAACGGATTCGTCGATCCAGACGTGCTTCACCTCGTACGTCCGGAGCCCGTCGACGTCGTCGATGCGTCGGATGCCGCCGCATCCGACCGCCTCGCCCGCGTCGTCGTGCACCAGCAGGAACTCGCCGACGGGCGGGACGAACCGCGCCGGCTCGGGCCGGTTCACCCGATAGCCGTCGGCGTGCGTGGTGAAGCCGCGTGCCCGCGCGGCGAAGTAGTCGTCGAGGAGCCGCGCGGCGACGGGGTCGTCGGTCGCGGCGGGGAGGAAGCTCGGCACGTCTCGACGCTACCGCGCCCGGCCTAGCTCAGTGCCCCGATCGCTCGCCCTTGCCCGGGTCGCCCGGGATGACGGCGGCGAGGATCGACGCGGCGATGGCGCCCGCGGCGCCGATCGCGAGCGAGACGATGAACCCCGCGACGGTCGGCAGGGCGTGGCCGCCGACCTGCTGGGTCAGTTCGGCGAGGACCACGCCGATCACCGCCGCGGAGGCGGTGGTGCCGATCGAGCGCATGAGCGAGTTGAATCCGTTCGCCGCGGCCTTCTCGCTCGCCGGCACGGAGCTCATGATGAGGGCCGGCATGGCCCCGAACGCGAAGCCGATGCCGCAGCCGACGACGGTGGCGCCGAGCACCAGCAGCGCGATCGTCCAGGCGATCTGAGCGGCATCGGCGGGCCCGGCCGGGCGGTTGCCGAGCGTGGCGAGCACGACCGCGGCCGAGCCGTAGCCGATCGCGATGACGATGCCGGCGACCGCCAGCGTGACCTTCGGGCCGTGTCGGTGCGAGAGGCCGGCGCCGACCTTCGAGACCGACGCCATCGCGAGTCCCATCGGGACCATGCACAGCCCCATGCCGAGCATCGGCAAACCGAGTCCGTAGCCGAGCTCGACGGGGTACTGCATCACCTGCGGCAGGATCAGGTTCAGCGCGTACATGGCGAAGCCGACGAGGATCGACGCGAGGTTGGTGAGCAGCACCACCGGTCTGACCGTGGTGCGCAGGTCCACGAGCGGTGCCCGGTGGCGCAGTTCGTACCAGCCCCAGAGCCCGAGCACGACGACGGCCACGACGAGCGCGGTGATCGTCGCCACGCCGGTCCACCCCCAATCACCGCCCTTCGAGACGCCGAGCAGCAGCGCGACGAGGCCGACGGCGAGGCCGAGCGTGCCGATCCAATCGAAGCCGCGTGACCGGGTCTGCGATCGGCCGCTCGGGATCACGAAGAAGATCGCGGCGAACGCGAGCACCGCAGCGACGGCGGTCGCCCAGAACAGCGCCCGCCAGTCGGCGTACTGGGTGACGGCCGCCGCGATCGGCAGGCCCAGGGCGCCGCCGATTCCCATGCTCGAGCTCATGAGGGCGATCGCGGCGCCCGTCTTCTGCTTGGGCAGCGCGTCGTGCAGCAGCGAGATGCCGAGAGGGATCATGCCGGTGGCGATGCCCTGGAGCCCGCGCCCGACGATCATCCAGCCGAGGTCGACCGCGAGCGCGCAGATCGCCGAGCCGACGATGAACGGCACGATCGCGATCAGCAGCACCGGCTTCTTGCCGAAGAGGTCGCCGAGCCGGCCGATCACCGGCGTCGCCACCGCGCCGACCAGCAGGGTGACGGTGATGATCCAGCCCGCGTCGGCGGCGCTCGTGTCGAAGATCGCGGGCAGGTTCTGGATGATCGGCACCACGAGGGTCTGCGCGAGCGACACGACGATGCCCGTGATGGCGAGGACGGCGACGATCGCGCCGGTGCGGGTCTGGATCGGGTCGGGGGAGGTCTCGGGGGAAGTCTCGGAGGAGATCTCGGAGTGGGCGGAGGTCACATCGAGGGTCACCTATGCATCATACATACACTGTGCATGATGCACTCCGAGTGCGATACTGGAACGGTGACGGATCAGGCGGTCGATGCCATCGAACTCGAGGCGATGCTGTTCGCGCGCCACCTGTCGGCGATGCCCGGGCGCTCGCGGCGTCGCGGCGGCGTGCTCGACCAGAGCGCCTATACGCTGCTCAGCCTCCTCGAGGCGGCCGGCCCGCTCAGCATCCCCGACCTCGTCGCCATCACCGGACTCGACACCTCGACGCTCAACCGTCAGACCGGTGCCATCGTGCGCGACGGACGGGCCGAGCGCATCGCCGACCCCGACGGCGGTCTCGCCCGAAAGTTCCGGCTGACGCGATCCGGGCGGGCAGCGCTCGACGAGGAACGCACCGCGAGCCGGGCCAACCTCGCCGCGCTCACCGCCGAATGGACGGACGGCGAGCGCACCGCGTTCGCCGACCTGCTCGGCCGCCTGAACCGGACCATCGAAACCCGGTCGGGGCGTTCCTGGCCGCGCGCCGACGACTGAGCTCGGGGTCACCTCGACGATGAGATCGACGACGTGGGGGTGGCGGATCCCGCGGCGAGTGCCTGCCCCGCGGACGGCCCGGCCCTCGCTCGGTCATCCTGTGATCTGCTGATCACGCGCAACTTCGTGATCGGATGGTTCGTGCGCGAGGTGGCCGGCCGTGGAGCCTCGTGACCCGCAACGACCTCGCGCACCTGCCGGCCGAGCTGCGCACCGGATTGCCCGAGGGCTACGCGGTCTGATCCTCGGAGCTCAGTCGAGGATCGTCGTCATGCCGATCGTCGGCGCCGGCTTCGGTGTGCTGACGTCGGTCTTCGCTTCCGTCGGGTACCTCCTCGGTCTTCGGGTAGGGACGAGGAACCCGAATCGATCCGTTCCATCTCTGGCGCTGATCGGCGCGGGATCCGCCGCCGCTGGTGCGGCGCTGCTCTGGATCGGCGTCGGCGTGGTGAGGTTCGGCCCTGACGGAGTGCCGATCTGGGGATTCCTGGCCCTCGTCTCCGCGGCGCTCGCGGCAGCGATCGCCGGGCCCTCGACCAGTCGGGCGGCCCGGGATGCCGAAGACGCCGTCGCGCGGGAGGAGTCGGTCGCCGAGTTCGAGGGGTCGGGTGATGAGCAGTCAGCCGACCGGCTTTCGTAACCAGAGATCAGCGTCGGGGTTGTCGTCGTACGGGGCGACCGGCGGGTATCCGCTCGACCGGTAGAGGTCGCCGGCTGCCTCGCGCCTCGGGCCGCAGCCAGAGGGGCTTCACCGCGCACCGCACCGCACCGTCGGCACCGGGTTCGATGCGGCGGACGCCGCCGCACCCGGCGGGCGTCGCCGTGCCCGAGGCATCCGTCTGCTCGACGACCAGGAACACGCCCGCCGGGGCGTGATCGCCGCATCCGCCGGGAACGTCGGCCGATACGCGCCCTGTGCGGCGGGTAGGTTGGAACGCGTGACGATTCGGGTCGCCGTGGCCGGTGCCACGGGCAGGATGGGCAGGCTGGCACTCCGACTGGTGGAGGAGGCCGACGACCTCGACCTCCACGCCGGACTCGACTCGCGGTCGGCGCTCACCGACCTCGACGGCGCCGACGTCGTCCTCGACGTCACGCACCCGGCCGCCAGCGAGGGCATCGTCCGGCACGCCGTCGCACAGGGCATCCCGGTGGTCGTCGGCACCTCGGGCTGGTCGGCCGACCGGATCACCGGCATCCAGGCCTACCGGCGCGAGTTCGAGGCGCCCGGCGCCGTCGTGTTCGTGCCGAACTTCTCGGTCGGCAGCGTGCTCGGCACCGCGCTCGCCGCGTACGCCGCGCGGTTCTTCGACTCCATCGAGATCGTCGAGGCGCACCACGCAGGCAAGGTCGACTCGCCCTCGGGCACGGCGGTGCGCACCGCCGAGGTGATCGCCGACGCGCGCGGCGACCTGCCGGTCGTGGCACCGCACGCCGACCAGCGCGCCCGCGGCCAGCTCGTGGCGGGCATCCCCGTGCACAGCCTGCGGCTGGCCGGTCTCTCGGCCGAGCAGCGGGTCGTGCTCGGGGGCGAGGGCGAGACGCTCACGATCGCCCACTCGACGATCTCGCCGGCCGCGTACGAGCAGGGCATCCTGCTCGCCCTGCGCCGCGCACCCGACGCCGAAGGCGTGGTGGTGGGACTCGACGCCCTGCTCGGCATCGCCATGCCCGGAGCCGACGCGCCGTGAGCACGCGCATCGGAGCGTACGTGATGGCGGCACTGCTCGTCGTCTACCTCGGACTGGTCGGATGGCGCGCGGTGCAGTTCATCGGCACCGGCGAGCCCGTGGCGATCGGCATCGGGGTGGCGCTGCTCGCGCTGCCGCTCATCGGCGTCTGGGCGCTCTGGCGCGAACTCGACTTCGGGGCTCGGTCGCAGCAGCTCGTCCGCCGGCTCGAGGCCGAATCGGGGCCGATCGACCTGGGCGTCCCGGTGCGCGCGAGCGGTCGGCCCGAGCGCGACGCGGCGGACGCCGCGTTCGGCGGGTTCCGCGCCGCCGTCGAAGCCGAGCCCGAGTCCTGGCGGGCCTGGCTGCGCCTCAGCCTCGCGTACGACGCCGCGGGCGACCGACGACGGGCCCGAACCGCGGTGCGGCGGGCGATCAGCCTCGAGCGCGCCGAGCGCTGAGCATCGCGTCGACCGCGTCCTCGACGGTCGCGTGCTCGAACGCGAACCCGTCGGCGAGCAACCGTTCGGGGCGCACCTTCTGGCTCGCCAGCAGCAACTCGTCGGCCGCGACGCCCAGCGTCGCCTCGAGCAGCCGTTCGGGCACGTTCACCGCGCGCGGGCGATGCATCCGATCGGCCATGGCCGTGATCACGCGATCCGCCGTCGCCGGCGTCGGACCGACCAGGTTCACCGGGCCCTCGAGCGACGAGTCGAGCAGGTGCGCGATCGCCCGCGTCTCATCCTCGAGCGAGATCCGGGGCCAGTGCTGCCCGCCGGTGCCGAGCCGACCGCCCAGTCCGAACGCGGTGAGCGTCGCGATGCGCTGCATCGCCCCGCCGCCGCCCACGACGATGCCGCTGCGCACCCGCACGGTGCGGGTCTCGGCGGGCGCGAGCTGCGCGGCCCGCTCCCACCGCTCGACCACGCCGGCGAGGAATCCGGTGCCGGCCGGGGAATGCTCGGTGAGCCGTTCGCCCGGCCGGTCGCCGTAGTAGCCGACCGCGGACGCGCTCACGAACACCGCGGGCGGCGTGCGGGCCTTGCGCATCGCATCGGTCAGCGTGCGGGTGGCGTCGATGCGCGACGACAGGATCTCGGCGCGCCAGCGCTTCGTCCACGGCAGTCGCGCGAGCGATGCGCCCGAGAGGTTGACGACCGCGTCGACGCGGTCCATCACGGTGAAGTCGACGATGCCCGACGCCGGCGACCAGCTCGACTCGTCGGCCGATTCGGCGCGACGGCGCACCAGCCGGGTGACCTCGTGACCCTCGGCGCGGAGCCGGTCGACCAGCGCAGTGCCGATGAAGCCGGATGCCCCGGCGACGAGCACCCGCACGTCAGGCGAGTTCGGCTTCGATCGTGATCGGAATGCCGGCCAGCGCCTGGGAGATCGGGCAGTTGGCCTTGGCGTCGTCGGCGAACGCCTCGAACTCGGCCTCGCTGAGACCCGGAACCCGTGCGCTGACGAGCAGGTGGCTGCCGAGCACGCCCTTGCCGGCCTCGAACGTGACCGCCGCGGTGGTCTGGATGCGCTCGGGCGCGTGACCCGCGTTCGCGAGCGCGAACGACAGCGCCATCGAGAAGCACGACGAGTGCGCGGCGGCGAGCAGCTCTTCGGGGGTGGTCGTGGCGGCCGCGCCCTCTGCACGCGCCTTCCAGTTCACGGGGAACTCGCCCTGCCCGGACGAGTCGAGCGCGACGGTGCCGGAGCCGTCGATGAGGCCGCCGGCCCAGACAGTGGTCGATTCACTCGTTACGGCCATTGGTCCTCCTCGTCGACACCGGGAACCCCAGACTAGCCGCGGGCGGCGTCGAGCGGCAGGGGCGGTTGGGGCGATGCCGGACGGCCACGTCCGATCAGGCGGGGCGGATCACCCGGGCGCGCACGAGCAGCAGGTAGATCTGGCATCCGAGGCAGTAGCCGAACGCCGCGTTCAGGAACGCGGCGATGAACGCGAACCCGGCCGCGATCGGCACCGCGGGCGCGAGCCCGAACGCGCCGAGCACGACGCCGACCACCGTGACCGCGAACCCGACGGCCTGCGCGAACGTCGGCGGGCGCGGGTCCTCGAGCTCGGCGGGCGGCGCGAGCCGCGGGCGCACGAAGCGTCGGAAGATCGCGCCGAACGGGTTGCGCGCGACGCCGGCCAGGGCGCTCCAGGCGAACACGGCCGCGATGACGGCGAGCAGGATCCAGGCCGCGAGCGCCGCACCGGCGACGCCGAGCACGACGACCACGAGCAGCAGCGCGGCGGTGATGGCGGCCGTGAAGCGCGGACCGCGGGGGTCGATGCCGGCGGGGCGGGCGGAATCGTCAGCTGACATGGGTGCTCCTCGTGAGGGTGTCGAGCAGGTCGCGGAGTTCGCTCGCGCGCGGCGGCCCGCCGATGCGGGCGACCTCGGCGCCGGCGGCGTCGAGCACGAGCACGGTGGGGGTCTGGGTGACGGCGAACCGGTCGGCGGTGGCCGCATCGCGCGTCAGGTCGACATCGAGGTGCCGCACTGCGCCGTCGCCGCCGTACCCGTCGGCCAGCTCGCCGAGCTGCCGGGCCGTCGCCGGGCACCGGCTGCAGTACTCGGTCGAGAACTGCACGAGCGTCGCCGTCGAGCCGAGCCGGTCATGCCCGAGGCCGAGCAGCTCGGCCGCAGACGCCCGGCCCGAGGCATCCGGCGCCGTGCCCGAGGCGAGGCGCACCCGACCCGAGCTGCGGCGCGCGAGCAGGCCGAGACCGGTCGCGAGCGCCACGAGCGCTGCAGCGACCGCGAGCGCGGCGGGCCAGTCCATGACGGGGATGCTAGGACGGCCGCCGCGACGCCGCGCGAATGTGACCGGGCATGACACACCCGCGGCGTAGCATCGAGGGCGTGAGCCAGCCGATCCCGACCCCGTACGAAGACCTGCTGCGAGACACGCTCGCGCACGGCACGCACAAGTCCGATCGCACCGGCACCGGCACGACCAGCGTGTTCGGGCGGCAGCTGCGGTTCGACCTCGCCGAGTCGTTCCCGCTCATCACGACCAAGCGCGTGCACTTCAAGTCGGTCGCGGTCGAGCTGCTCTGGTTCCTCCGCGGCGACTCGAACGTCGGCTGGCTGCACGAGCACGGCGTCACCATCTGGGACGAATGGGCGGACGCCTCGGGCGACCTCGGCCCCGTCTACGGCGTGCAGTGGCGGTCGTGGCCGACGCCGTCGGGCGAGCAGATCGACCAGATCTCGCAGGTGATCGACGACATCCGCCGCACCCCCGACTCGCGCCGACTCATCGTGTCGGCCTGGAACCCCGCCGACATCCCCGACATGGCGCTCGCACCCTGCCACGCGCTGTTCCAGTTCTACGTCGCCGACGGCAAGCTCAGCTGCCAGCTCTACCAGCGCAGCGCCGACCTCTTCCTCGGCGTGCCGTTCAACATCGCGTCCTACGCGCTGCTCACCCTCATGGTGGCGCAGCAGACCGGGCTCGAGCCCGGCGAGTTCGTCTGGACGGGCGGCGACTGCCACATCTACGACAACCACCGCGAGCAGGTCGAGGCGCAGCTCGCGCGCGACCCCTACCCGTACCCGAGCCTGCGCTTCCGGCGGAAGCCGGCGTCGATCTTCGACTACGAGGTCGACGACGTCGAGCTCGTCGACTACGTGCACCACCCGGCGATCCGCGCCGCGGTCGCGGTCTGACCCGTCGGGGGCGGCGAGTGGCGCGCATCGGCCTGATCTGGGCGCAGGCGAACGGGGGAGTGATCGGCGCGGGCGGCACCATGCCGTGGCACCTGCCCGAAGACCTGGCGCACTTCCGGGCGACGACCGACGGATGCCCCGTGGTGATGGGCCGACGCACCTGGGAGTCGCTGCCGCCCCGGTTCCGCCCGCTGCCGGGCCGGCGCAACGTCGTCGTCACGCGGCAGGCCGACTGGTCGGCCGAGGGTGCCGAGCGGGCGGGTTCGGTCGACGAGGCGCTCGCGCTCGCCGCGACGGGCCGGCCGGATGACGCGTGGACCTGGGTCATCGGCGGCGCCGACGTGTACCGGCAGACGATCGACCGGGCCGACCGGCTCGAGGTCACCGAGATCGACCTCGACGTCCTCGGCGACGCGCACGCGCCGGCCATCGGCGCCGATTGGCGGCTCGAGGCATCCGGCCCGTGGCTGACCTCCCGAACCGCCCTCCGGTACCGCTTCACCACCCGCACCCGCACCTGACCCACCCCACCCACCCCGCCCGCCCCGCCCCCGCCCCCCAGCCCCCCGCCACGTTCGCGGCGTAGGAGATCGCGGGCGACACGCCGCCACGCGCCCACCCGAGTCGGCGTGTCCCGGCGAATCTCCTACGCTGCGCACCACACCGTCTCGCGACGGATCTGCGCGACTCCTCCTCCACAGCCCGGCTGCAGTCGGCCCCGCTCCACTGTTCGTTTCGCCGAGGCCGTGACGGCCGGCGCTCGGCGGCACCGTCGACGCATGCCCGTTGAACCGCATCTCGTGCATCAGGCTTGCGCCGACCTCGGCGGCGTCGTTTCGGCTCGCGAGCTCGACTCGTTCGGCATCGATCGTCGCTCGCTGGCTCGGGCGGTGCGCACCGGCGACCTCGTCCGCATCCGACCCGGCACCTACGTCACTCCCGAGGCCGAACCCGACCTCGTCACCGCCCTGCTCCACGGCGGCGCAGTCGGGTGCGTCTCACGGCTGCGCCTAGCCGGGGTGTGGGTGCTCGGGGCGCATGCCGAGACGCATGTTGCGATGCGCCCGACGGGCCGTCGACGCCCGCACCCGGCATGCCGCTGCGTGCAGCATTGGAACGACGTCTCCTCGTCGGCGGGTCTCGTGTCGATCGTCGACGCGCTCCGGCAGGTGCTCGGGTGCCTCGGTGCAGAGGAGTTCTTCGTCTGCCTCGAGTCGGCGATGCGCCGACGGCTGATCGATCGGCGCGGCCTCGACCGCCTCAGGTCGGGGCTGCCGGCCGAGCATCGCTGGCTCACGGAGTTCGCGAGGTGGAACGCCGACAGCGGGCTCGAATCGCTGCTGCGGCTTCGGCTGCGGCGGTACGGCATCGACGTGCAGAGCCAGGTGGAGGTGCCGGGCGTCGGACGGGTCGACTTCGTCGTGGGCGACCGGCTCATCCTCGAAGTGGACGGCCGATCGAATCACGAGTCGCCGCAGCACCGGCACAAGGATCTGCGTCGCGACGCGCTCGCGGCAGCGCTGGGGTTCGAGACCCTGCGGTTCGATTACGCGCTCGTCGTGCACGAATGGGGGATCGTCGAAGCGGCCATCCTCGCTCGGGTCGATCGCGGCCTCCACTTCTCGCGGGGCCTCGGCCGGCCATGACACGGCGTAGGACTCCGCGCGCGACACACCGTGCGAGGGGCATCGGATTCGGCGTGTCGGGGAGGAACTCCTCCGGCGCGAACGTCGTGCCGCGGCGCCGACGGCGGGCACGCGACACGTCGACACCCGCCATACCGATAGCCTGGAGGGCGTGACTCAGGACAACCCCTTCGGACAGGTGCTCGTCGCGCTCGTCACGCCGATGACGGCGGACGGCGAGGTCGATTGGCCCGGGGTCGAGAAGCACATCGACGATGTCATCTCGGCGGGCGCCGACGGCATCGTCGTCACCGGTACCACGGGCGAGACGTCGACCCTCACCGACCCCGAGAAGATCCGTCTCGTCGAGGTCGGCAAGGACGTCGCGGCCGGCCGCGCGAAGATCATCACGGGCGGCGGCTCGAACGAGACCGCGCACGCGATCGAGCTCTACAAGCACTCCGAGCAGGTCGGCGCCGACGGCATCATGATCGTGACGCCGTATTACAACAAGCCCACCCAGGCGGGCATCCTCACGCACTTCCGCATGGTCGCCGACGCCACCGACCTGCCGGTCATCCTGTACGACATCCCCGGCCGCACGGGCGTGCCGATCACGTACGAGACGATCCTGCGGCTCGCCAAGCACCCGAACATCCTCGCCATCAAGGACGCGAAGGGCGACTTCAGCGAGGTCAGCCGGGTGCTCAACCAGACCGACCTGATGTACTTCTCGGGCGCCGACGAGAACATCCTGCCGCACCTCGCGATCGGCGCGACGGGGCTCATCGGCGTGACCGCGAACATCGCCCCGGCGCCGTACCGGGTGATCGTCGACGCGGTGAACCGCGGCGACCTCTCCGCGGCGACCGAGGCGCACCGGCAGCTCGAACCGCTGGTGCGCGCCGTCATGACCCACGTGCCGGGCACCGTCGCGGCGAAGTACATCCTGCACGGCCTCGGTCGCATCGGCAGCCCGCGCGTGCGCCTGCCGCTGGTCGGCCCCGAGGAGTGGGAGGCCGCGCTCATCGAGGACGAGATCGACCTCGTGCAGGGCGTGCCGGGCGTCGACTTCCACAACTTCCGGCCCGACCGCAACGCCGCCGCGGGCGGCGCGCTGCCGAAGGTGGCCGGCACCACGCGCTGACGCGCCCCGCCGCGCACACGTGCGGCCCGAGACATCCGCGGAGCCCTGAGCCCGCACCCAACTGAACACCACCACCGAAGGAGGGCACATGCCCGACGTCGTCGCCGAACCGGCCGCACTCGAGCCCGGAACGCTGCGCATCATCCCCGTCGGCGGCCTCGGCGAGGTCGGCCGCAACATGACGAGCTTCGAGCTCGACGGCAAGATCCTCATCGTCGACTGCGGGGTGCTCTTCCCCGAGGAGCACCAGCCGGGCGTCGACCTGATCCTGCCCGATTTCGGGTTCCTGCAGAGCCGGCTCGACGACATCGTCGGCGTCGTGCTCACGCACGGCCACGAGGACCACATCGGGGCCGTGCCGTACCTGCTGAAGCAGCGCGCCGACATCCCGCTGATCGGGTCGACGCTCACGCTCGCGCTCGTCGAGGCGAAGCTGAAAGAGCACCGCATCGCGCCGTACACGCTCACCGTCGCCGAGGGCCAGCACGAGCGGCTCGGCGCGTTCGAGCTCGAGTTCGTCGCGGTGAACCACTCCATCCCCGACGCGCTCGCGGTCGCGATCAAGACGCGCGCGGGCACGGTGCTCGCCACGGGCGACTTCAAGATGGACCAGCTGCCGCTCGACGGCCGGCTCACGGACCTGCGCGAGTTCGCGCGCCTCGGCGAAGAGGGCGTCGACCTGTTCATGGTCGACTCCACGAACGCGGATGTCCCGGGCTTCACGCCGCTCGAACGCGACATCGGCCCCGTGCTCGACCAGGTGATCTCGCGTGCGAAGCGCAAGGTCGTCGTGGCGAGCTTCTCGAGCCACGTGCACCGCGTGCAGCAGGTGCTCGACGCGGCACACGCGAACGGGCGACGCGTGGCGCTGCTCGGCCGCAGCATGGTGCGCAACATGACCATCGCCGAGGACCTGGGCTATCTCAAGGTGCCCGAGGGCGTGCTCATCGACTACAAGAAGGCCGGCGACATCCCCGACGACCGCATCGTCTTCATGTCGACCGGTTCGCAGGGCGAGCCGATGGCGGTGCTCAGCCGCATGGCCAGCCGCGACCATCAGGTCGAGATCGGCGAGGGCGACACGGTGATCCTGGCGTCCAGCCTCATCCCCGGCAACGAGAACGCCGTGTACCGCGTGATCGACGGGCTCACCAAGCTCGGCGCGAACGTGGTGCACAAGGGCAACGCGAAGGTGCACGTCTCGGGCCACGCCGCTGCGGGCGAACTGCTCTACTGCTACAACATCCTGAAGCCGCGCAACGTGCTGCCGATCCACGGCGAGTACCGCCACCTGGTCGCCAACGCGAAGCTGGCGCGCGACACCGGCATCCCCGAGTCGAGCACCTTCCTCGGCGAGAACGGCACGGTGTTCGACCTGAAGGACGGCGAGGTGCGCGTCGCGGGCCAGCTCGACCTCGGGTTCGTGTACGTCGACGGGTCCACGGTCGGCGAGATCACCGACGCCGACCTGAAGGACCGCCGCATCCTCGGCGAAGAGGGCTTCATCTCGGTCATCGTCGTGGTCGACGCGCAGACCGGCCGGGTCGTGACGGGCCCCGAGATCCACGCCCGCGGCTTCGCCGAGGACGACTCGGTGTTCGACGATGTGAAGCCGAAGATCGTGGCGGCCCTGGCCGATGCCGCCCAGAACGGCGTGCGCGACCCGTACGCGCTGCAGCAGCTCGTTCGCCGCACGCTGGGCACCTGGGTGAACCGGCGGCTGCGTCGCCGGCCGATGCTGGTTCCGCTGGTCATCGAGGCCTGATCGGATGCCCCGGACGAGCCTCGTCCGGGACATCCCGGATTCCTCCCCGAGAGGTATTCCGCCGGACGCATGCGCGCCCCTAGGGTGAGGGGAGCCGCCGGGCCCTGCCTCGGGCGGTCCCCCCGTGACGACCCGACGAAGGAGTGCCGTGGGCATCTGGCGCCGATGGATCCTGCCGACCGTTCGCATCGTGCTCGTGGCGGTGATCGCCGTCGCCCTGGCCAAGCTCGCGTTCTTCCCCGACCGCGCACCCGAGGATGTCGCGTTGCAGCCCACCGGCACCGTCTCCGAGCCGGTGTACACCGTGGCACGCGCCTCCGTCGCGAACGACCTGACCCTCACCGGCACGGTGAGCGCCGACGCGCCGGCGGTGCTGAAGGCGACCGGAACGGGCGCGGTCGACGAGGTGTTCGCCGCGGTCGGCGGCCAGGTCGCCGTGGGGCAGAAGCTGTACGACATCAAGGTGGCCGATGCGGTCGAACCGGTCGAGTCGACCGGGCCCGACGGGCTGCCGACCGTGACGATGCCGAAGCAGACCTATCACTACGAGCCCGTGCTCGCGCCGATCGCGGGGGTGCTCGCGGCGCTCGACGTGCTGCCGGGCCAGCAGGTGTCGATCGGGGAGTCGACCGGGCAGGTCGCGCCGCCGAGCTTCAACGTGACCGCGACGATGAGCCCCGAGCAGCAGTACCGGCTGACGGATGCGCCGACCGAGGCGCTCGTCACGATCGCCGGCGGCCCGGCGCCGTTCACCTGCGGCGGGCTGACCATCTCGACCGGGGCGGCGACGACCGGCGGGGGCGGCGGGGCCGGTGGGGCCGGTGTCGGCGCGAGCTCCGGCGCCGGCGGAGACGCGGGCGGCGGCACGACGGTGCGCTGCGCGGTGCCCGGCGACGTGCGGGTGTTCGCGGGGCTCAGCGCGCAGGTGAAGATCTCGGCGGGCGTCGCCGACGACGTGCTCGTGGTGCCGACGACCGCGGTGACGGGCGGCGCCGAGACCGGCACCGTCTGGGTCGTGCAGCCCGACGGCGAACGGGCCGAGCAGGCGGTGCGGCTCGGGTTGAGCGACGGCACGCAGGTGGAGGTGGTCGAGGGACTCGCCGAGGGCGACACGGTGCTCCAGTTCGTGCCGGGCGCGGCCGCGGTCGCCGAGCAGGGCTGCGTCGACCCCGGTGACGGCTCGATGATCTGCGGGGTCGTGCGCTGATGGCCCTCGTCGAGGCGCGCGGCGTGGGTCGCACGGTTCGGCTGCCCGACGACCGGCCGCTCACGATCCTCTCGGGGGTCGACCTCATCGTCGAGGAAGGCGACCGGGTCTCGATCGTCGGGCGCTCGGGCTCCGGCAAGTCGACGCTGCTCAACGTGCTGGGCCTGCTCGATACGCCGAACGAGGGAGACCTCTGGTTCGAGGAGCGCGAGGTGCGCCGGCTCGGCAGCGGGGCCCGCGACCGGATCCGCGGTCGCGGGATCGGCTTCGTCTTCCAGCAGTTCAACCTGCTGCCCGGGCGCACCGCGCTGGAGAACGTCCAGACGCCGCTGCTGTACTCGGGCGGCCGCGAGTTCTGGCGCCGCGAACGCATCGCGACCGAGATGCTCGAGCGCGTCGGGCTGGGGGAGCGGCTCGCCACGAAGCCCGAGCGTCTGTCGGGCGGCGAGCAGCAGCGGGTCGCGATCGCACGCGCCCTCGTGCGGCGACCGCGGCTCATCCTCGCGGACGAGCCGACCGGCGCGCTCGACCTGGAGACCGGGGCATCCGTGATGGAGCTCATCGAATCGGTCGCTGCCGAGACCGGTGCGGCGCTCGTCACGATCACGCACGACCCGGCGATCGCGGCGCGCTCGAACCGGCATTTCAGGCTGGCCGAGGGCCGGCTGCACGCGCTCGACGCTCCGATCGAGCGGGGCGGCTCGGCGGCTGCGTCTTCGGATGCCCCGCCCAGCGCCGGAAGCGCCCGCCCCGCCGGCGGCGTCGGGTCAGCCGGCTCTGCCGACCCGGCCGGCTCTGTCGACCCGGCCGGCTCTGTCGACCCGGCCGGCTCTGTCGACCCGGCCGGCTCTGCCGACCCAGCCGGCCCTGCCGACCCGGCCGGCCCTCAGCCGACGGACGGGGTCGCGGCGTGATCGGGTGGCTCGGCCGGACGGCGACCGGCATGGTGTCGACCGTGGTCGAGGCGATGGAGGAGCTGCGCATCCATCGGGGGCGGGTGCTGCTGTCGCTCATCGGCGTCGCGCTCGCGGTGTGCGCCCTGGCGTCGGTGGTCGCCGCCGGCGCCATCGCCGAGCAGTCGGGCCGCGAGATGCAGGAGCGCTCCAGCGGTCGCCCCGCGACGGTGCAGTTCCAGCCGATGGTCGCCGGCCCCGTCGACCCCGCGGTCGCGCAGGCGGCCTGGCAGCGCGCGCTCGGCCGGCACGATGTCGGGTACGCCACGCGCAACGGGTGGGGGCGGCTCGACGCGCAGTTCGCCGACGGGGTCGTGCCGCTCGACCTCGTCGTCGTCGATCCCGATTTCGGCGAGATGCACCGGGTGCGACTCGCCGAGGGGAACTGGTTCGTCGATCGCGATGCCGACCGCCTGGCGCCCGCGCTCGTGGTGAACGAGGCCTTCTGGAACCGGCTGGGCCGGCCACCGCTCGAGACGCATCCCACGACCCCGCTCGTCGGCACCGCGACCCCCGCGACCGCGGTGATCATCGGGGTCACGCCGAGCCGGGGCGAGTGGGACACGACGCCGCAGGCCTACGTCCTCGCCGACGCGTACCTCGCGCTCGCGTCCGAGACCGCGGACCCGATGACGGGGACGTTCCAGCCGTCGTACGAGGCGTGGCTGCCGCCCGAGCAGGCCGACGAGCTCACCGAGTCGCTGAAGCAGGCGTTCGCCGCCGAGTTGGGCGGCGAGGCCACGGTCGAGTCGTGGCGCACCGACTACGCGGCGTACGACGGCGACCCGTACCTGCCGCTGAAGCTCGTGATCGCCGGCGTCGCGGTCGTGATCCTGCTGCTCGGCGCGCTCGGCCTGCTCACGATCGCGCTCGTCACCGTGCGCACCCGGATCCGCGAGATCGGCATCCGCCGGTCGTTCGGCGCGACGGCCGGCCGGGTGTTCTTCTCGGTGCTCATGGAGACGATGGTCGGCACCTTCGTCGCGGGCGTGGTGGGCGTGGGCATCTCCATCGCGGTGCTGCGCAGTCCGCTGCCGGCGATGCTGCTCGGATCCGAGCTCGACGACATGCCGGGGTTCCCCGTCGAGGCGGCGGTCATCGGCGTGGGCGCCGCGGTCGCCGTCGGGGCCCTGGCCGGCCTGCTGCCGGCGCTCGCGGCGGTGCGGGTGCGCGTGATCGACGCGATCCGGTTCTGAGCCGCCACGCCGACCGAAACGTCGTTGAAACGAGGCGTCATCGCGGTGCAATCGCGGCGCCGTAGCATCCGTGCATGGCGGCGTTCACGACCCGCCCGGCCATGCCCGACGACGGGGGTTTCCTCGCCGACATGGTGGTCGAGGCGGTGAACTGGCGGGAGGGCGTCCATCGCCCGCGCCCGACCGTGCTCGCCGACCCGATCTCCCGTCGGTACATCGCGGGGTGGCAGCGGCCGGGCGATGCCGGGGTGGTCGCCGTGGACGCCGACGACCGACCCGTCGGCGCGGCCTGGTATCGGCTCTTCCAGGCCGATCGCGCAGCGCACGGCTTCGTGGCCGCCGGCGTTCCCGAGCTCGTCATCGGGGTGCGCGCGCCGTGGCGGGCGCAGGGCATCGGGCGGTGTCTGCTGCGCGAGCTCGTCGAGCAGGCGCGGCGTTCCGGGTTCGCGCGACTGACGCTCAGCGTCGAGCGCGAGAACTACGCGCGGGACCTCTACCGCTCGGAGGGATTCCTCACGGTCGAGGCGCGGGGCGGCCGCGAGACGATGGCGCGCCGCCTGCGCTGAGCCGGCCGCGGCGAGGGCGGGGCCCTCGACGGCCGGGCGGCGCGTTCGGCCGAGCCCGGCGTCGCCTCCGCGGGGATGACGGATGCGCCCGCTAGCGTGGAACGCATGGCTACGAGCACCAGGTCGAACGGGCGTGCCTCGGGCGCATCCGCCCGCGGGTCGTCTCGCTCGTCGTCGAAGACGGCCCCCACCAAGAAGCTGCCGGCGACCCGGGCCGCCAAGCCCGCGCCCGACGGCCCGGGCGTGCCCGTGCGCGCCTGGATGGGCCTCGCGCACCTCACGGGCGGCGCCGCCCGTGCTCTCGGCCCCGAGACGCTCGCGAAGGAGGAGCGTCGCGACGGGTTGCCGTTCCTGATCGTGCTGATGGCGATCGCGGGTGCGGTGGTCGAGTGGTTCTACATCGACGAGCCGATCGCGGTCGGGTTCGACGCATGGACGTTCGGCGGCCTGCTCGGGCGGGTCGCGTTCGGTCTGCCGGTGGTGCTGCTGCTGTTCGCGGTCTGGCTGTTCCGCCATCCGAGCTCGGTGCACGACAACACGCGCATCGGCATCGGGTTGGTGCTGCTGCTCGTCGGCGTCGCCGCCCTCTGCCACGTCTTCGGCGGCCAGCCGTCGCCGAGCGAGGGCATGCCGGTGCTGGCGCGGGCCGGGGGCATCCTCGGGTGGATGCTGGCGCAACCGCTCATCCTGCTCATCACGCCGTACGGCGCGACCGCGGTGATCCTGCTGCTCGTGGTGCTGTCGCTGCTGATCATGACCAAGACGCCGCCGAACCGCATCGGCGCACGGTTCCGCGAGCTGTACGTCTGGCTGTTCGGCGCCGCCGAGCCCGACGCGGCTGAGCCGCGCCCGTCTCGGAAGCGCAAGGAGCGCGCCGAGCAGGTCGAGCTCGACGGCATCGACGGCGACGCGGATGCTCCGCATCTGCCCTGGTGGCGACGCAACGCGCAGGGCCGCGAGGAGGATCCGGCGTTCGAGCCCGCGGGAGCCGAGGGGCTCACCGAGGTGTTCGGGCCGGGCTCGGTCGACGGCAGCTTCGAGTCGGCGCTCGAGGGCGTGCCCGAACCGGTCGACGCGTACGGCGCGTCGGTGCTCGACGAGCTGGCGCGCGCCGAGGCGGCGGTCGGTCGGTTCACGGGCGAGATGCCGACGGGCGCGACCGAGCTGCTCGCCGACGGGGCGACGGATGCCACGCCGGCACCGGCGGTCGAGACCGAACCCGTGCCCGACCGCCCGTACCACCTGCCGTCGGCGGCGACGCTCGCTGCGGGCGCGCCCGCCAAGCAGCGCTCCGCGGTGAACGACGAGGTCGTGCGGCAGATCACCGGGGTGCTCGAGCAGTTCTCGGTCGACGCGAAGGTCACCGGCTTCTCGCGGGGCCCGACCGTCACGCAGTACGAGATCGAGCTCGGACCCGGCGTGAAGGTCGAGCGCGTCACCGCGCTGTCGAAGAACCTCGCGTACGCGGTGGCGTCGAACGAGGTGCGCATCCTCTCGCCGATCCCCGGCAAGAGCGCGATCGGCATCGAGATCCCGAACGCAGACCGTGAGACGGTCACGCTCGGCGACGTGCTGCGCTCGGGCACCGCGACGAACGCGAAGCACCCGATGACGATCGGCGTCGGCAAGGACGTGGGCGGCGGCTACGTCGTGGCGAACCTGGCGAAGATGCCGCACCTGCTCGTGGCAGGCTCGACGGGGTCGGGCAAGTCGAGCTTCGTGAACTCGATGATCACGAGCCTGCTCATGCGTGCCAAGCCCAGCGAGGTGCGCATGGTGCTCGTCGACCCGAAGCGCGTCGAGCTCGCGCCGTACGCGGGCGTGCCGCATCTCATCACGCCGATCATCACGAACCCGAAGAAGGCGGCCGAGGCGCTGCAGTGGGTCGTGAAGGAGATGGACATGCGGTACGACGACCTCGCGTCGTTCGGGTTCCGCCACATCGACGACTTCAACCGGGCCGTCGTCAACGACGAGATCGTGCTGCCGGCGGGCAGCGAGCGCAAGCTCAAGCCGTACCCCTATCTGCTGGTGGTGGTCGACGAGCTCGCCGACCTGATGATGGTCGCCCCGCGCGACGTCGAGGACTCGATCGTGCGCATCACCCAGCTCGCGCGCGCCTCGGGAATTCACCTGGTGCTCGCGACCCAGCGTCCGAGCGTCGACGTCGTCACCGGCCTCATCAAGGCGAACGTGCCGAGTCGGCTCGCGTTCGCGGTCACGAGCGTGACCGACTCGCGGGTCATCCTCGACCAGCCCGGCGCCGACAAGCTGATCGGGCAGGGCGATGCGCTGTTCCTGCCGATGGGTGCGTCCAAGCCGATCCGCGTCCAGGGGGCGTGGGTCACCGAGGCCGAGATCGAACGGGTCGTGAAGCACGTGACGCGCCAGGCTCGCCCCGAGTACCGGCAGGATGTCGCGGCCGTCGTCGAACGCAAAGAGATCGACGCCGACATCGGCGACGACCTCGAGCTGCTGCTCGCGGCGGCCGAACTCGTGGTGTCGACCCAGTTCGGTTCGACGTCGATGCTGCAGCGCAAGCTCCGCGTCGGGTTCGCGAAGGCGGGCCGGCTGATGGACCTGCTCGAGTCGCGCGAGATCGTCGGGCCGTCCGAGGGGTCGAAGGCCCGCGACGTGCTCGTCACCGTCGAGCAGCTGCCCGGCGTCCTGGCCCGCATCCGCGGCGACGAGCCGGCGGGGGCGCCCGCCGCGCGATCCGAGGCATCCGCGGCCGCGGCGCCGTCCGAGGCGTCCGGCGCGACCGCGCCCATCGACGACCGGTACGACGACCCGATCGGCCGCATCCCCGAGGGGCTCGAAGAGGTCGAGGCATCCGGCGACGAGGACGCCTGGGGTCTCACCGGGCGCGACTGAGCCGCGGCTATCCTTGGCAGCATGACCTCCTCCGCCGACGGCGTCGCGCCCCCGGTGAGCAACTGGAACCTCCCGAACGCGATCACGATCGTGCGGATCCTGCTCGCGCCCGTGTTCTTCTGGCTGCTGCTGGCCGACGCGGGCGAGGGCGGAGGGCTGCGGTGGGCGGCCGCCGCGCTGTTCGTGATCGCCATCTCGACCGACTGGGTCGACGGGCACATCGCCCGCAGTCGCGGCCTCGTGACCGATCTCGGCAAGATCCTGGACCCGATCGCCGACAAGCTGCTCACGAGCGGTGCGCTGGTGTGCCTCTCGATCCTCGGCGAGGTTCCGTGGTGGGTGACGGGCCTCATCGTGCTGCGCGAGGTCGGCATCACCGTGTGGCGATTCGTCGAGCTCGGGCGCGGCAACGTGGTGCCGGCATCGTCGGGCGGCAAGCTCAAGACCGTCGCGCAGGCGGTCGCGATCTCGTTCGCGCTCGCGCCGCTTCCGGCCGTGCTGGGCGAGCCCGAGTCGGGCCTGTTCATGTCGTGGGTCAATGCCGTGCTCATCGCGATCGCCCTCGTGCTCACCGTGTGGTCGGGGCTGCTCTACGTGCGCGACGCCGTGCGGCTGGCCCGTGCCGAGCGCGAGGACGCGTGAGCGGCTCGTGAGCGCGGCATCCGCCGTCGAGTCCATCGGTGCCGCCGAGCGCGACCCGACCGCCAGGCTCGTCGCCGCGCTGACCCGGCGCGGTCTGCGCGTCGCGATCGCCGAGTCCCTCACCGGCGGGGCGCTGGCCGCCGAGCTGGTGCGGATCCCCGGAGCATCCCAGACCCTCTCCGGCGCGGTCGTGGCCTACGACACCGCCGTCAAGCACACGGTGCTCGGCGTCGAGGCCGACCTGCTCGCCCGGGAGGGCGCCGTGCACGCCGACGTCGCCCGCCAGATGGCGCTCGGCGCGGCGCGAGTGCTGGCCGTCGGCGGCCGCCCGGCCGACGTCGCGATCGCCACCACGGGCGTCGCCGGACCCGACCCGCAGGACGGGCGGCCCCCCGGCACGGTGTACGTCGCCGTGCTCGCCGGCGGCGAGACCTCGGTGACGGAGTTGCGGCTCGACGGGGATCGGGCCGCGATCCGCGCCGAGACCGTGCGCGCAGCCGTCGCGGCCTGCCTCGACGCGCTCGACGAGCTGCCCGTTCGGGCCGCGGAATAGGCTTCGTGAACAGCCTGTTACACATCGCAGGTTCACACGGAAACTCCAGTGTGGAAGGCTTAGAGTACGAGGACGCGAGGGGCAGGTCCCTCACGAGTCGGCTCGATGAGACGAAGGAGGTTCCGATGGTTCTGGTTCGACAGGAGATCGGCGATGTGCTGCGGGACTTCCGGTTGCAGAAGGGCCGCACCCTCCGTCAGGTCGCAAGCAAGGCGAGTGTCGCACTCGGCTACCTGAGCGAGGTCGAGCGGGGTCAGAAAGAGGCCTCGAGCGAGATCCTCGCCTCCGTCGCCGAGGCGCTCGACACCCCCATCTCGGTGATCATGCACGAGGTGGGCGACCGCATCGCGGTGATCGAGGGGGTCAGTCAGGTTCCCGACAGCCTCCCCGAAGAGCTCGTGGCGGAGTTCGACGCGGACATGATGGTCCGCTGACGCAGACGTCGTCCCACGATCGGCCGGTCCTTCGACCGGCCGATCGTCTGTTTCCGAGGTGGTGGCTGTCGTGAAGCTGAGCGAGTTCCAGTTCGCCGTCGACCAGGAGTTCGGCGCGCGCTACGGGGCGGTGGTCGTCGGCGACGTCGGGCTCGAGGCGTTCGGCGGGCGCACCGCACGTGAGGCGCTCGCGGCCGGCGCTGCGCCGCGCGACGTGTGGGCGGCGCTCTGCGCGGCGATGGATGTCCCGGTCGAACGCCGGCACGGCCCCGGGCACCGCGAGCGCAGCGGGCGCTGATCGGCCGAACGCGTGTTCGACGCGCGGCGCGTCGTTCGAACATCCGTTCGGTGAACCGGGTAATGTCCTCCCCAGCGGGCGGAGACGACGCCGCTTTCCACATCGAACGCAGTGATGCATCCGATGTCGGGGGGTGGCCGTAC
This sequence comes from Agromyces larvae, assembly GCF_022811705.1. Classification (NCBI taxonomy): domain Bacteria; kingdom Bacillati; phylum Actinomycetota; class Actinomycetes; order Micrococcales; family Microbacteriaceae; genus Agromyces; species Agromyces larvae. Next base: position 637,187 of record NZ_CP094528.1, read on the forward strand.
GGTCGGAGGCGTCGGAATCATCCGCAAGCCTTGTCGAGAAACGTGCCGGGTCACGGCCCGGCGCACGGATCGACAGTCTGAAGGCAGCCACACCGAGCATGAAGGAGCCACCGATGCCCTCACCCGTAGACCGCGAGAAGGCCCTCGAAGCCGCACTCGCCCAGATCGATCGTCAGTTCGGCAAGGGGTCGGTGATGCGACTCGGCAGCGAGGAGCGCGCCCCGGTCGAGGTGATCCCCACCGGCTCCGTGGCACTCGATGTGGCGCTCGGCGTCGGCGGTCTTCCGCGCGGCCGCATCATCGAGATCTACGGTCCCGAGTCCTCCGGCAAGACCACGCTCACCCTGCACGCCATCGCGAACGCCCAGCGAGCCGGCGGTATCGCCGCGTTCGTCGATGCCGAGCACGCGCTCGACCCCGAGTACGCGAAGAAGCTCGGCGTCGACATCGATTCGCTGCTCGTCTCGCAGCCCGACACGGGGGAGCAGGCACTCGAGATCGCCGACATGCTCGTGCGCTCGGGGTCGATCGACCTCATCGTCATCGACTCGGTCGCCGCCCTGGTGCCGCGCGCCGAGATCGAGGGCGAGATGGGCGACTCGCACGTCGGCCTCCAGGCCCGTCTCATGTCGCAGGCGCTGCGCAAGCTCACCGGTGGGCTCAACCAGACCAACACCACGATGATCTTCATCAACCAGCTGCGCGAGAAGATCGGGGTGTTCTTCGGCAGCCCCGAGACCACCGCGGGCGGCAAGGCGCTGAAGTTCTACGCGTCGGTGCGTCTCGACATCCGCCGCATCGAGACCCTGAAAGACGGCACCGAGGCGGTGGGCAACCGCACGCGCGTCAAGGTCGTGAAGAACAAGATGGCTCCGCCCTTCAAGCAGGCCGAGTTCGACATCCTGTACGGGGTGGGCATCTCCCGCGAGGGCAGCCTCATCGACTACGGCGTCGACCAGGGCATCGTGAAGAAGTCGGGCGCGTGGTACACGTACGACGGCGACCAGCTCGGCCAGGGCAAGGAGAACGCCCGCAACTTCCTGCTGCAGAACCCCGACATCGCCGCCGACATCGAGCAGAAGATCCTGGTGAAGCTCGGCATCGGCGCGGCGGGGGCGCAGGCCGCTGCCGCGGCGCCGGCGAACGTCGAGTCCATCGACGCCAAGCGCCGCGGCGCCTGAGCACTGAGCGGCGCGATCGCGCGTACGAGATCGGGGAGAGGAGCACGATGAGCGACCCGTCGTCCGACGAGCATCTCGCCCCGGTCTCGTATCTGCCGTGGGCGATCCCGGGGCGGAGCATCCACGAGGCCGATGACGGCGACGCCGCCGTCGCCGACCCGGTCGGCGACGACTCGCCCGGCGACGACTCGCCCGGCGACGATCGGCCCTTCGGCGACGCGGCGCGGTCGCAGCAGCGGCACCCGGCGGGCGGTCGCGGGTCGCGACGGTCGACCCGCCCGCGACTCGCGGTCGTCGGCGGCACCGGGCCGGGCGAGCGCGGTGCCGGGCCGGGCGAGCGCGGCGCCGAGCCGGGCGAGCGCGGTGCCGGGCCGGAAGACCGCGGCGCCGGGCCGGGCGAGCGCGGCGCCGGGCGACGGGCCGGGGTGACGGGCACACGCCGGCGCGGCGAATCGCTGCCGCAGAACGCGTTCGCCGATGAGACCGGGCCCGAGCGCGACGAGCGCATCGACCGGCTCGTCGTGTCGCGGCTGCGCCGATCGTCGCTGTCGATCGCCGAGGTCCGCGGGGTGCTCGTCGAGCACGGGCTCGACGACGTCGAGGTCGACGAGTGGATCGAGCGGTACCGACGGCTCGGGTACCTCGACGACGCCCGTCTCGCCGAGCAGCTCGTGCATGTGCAGACCTCGCGCCGCGGCCGGGGGTCGAGTGCGATCCTCTCCGAGCTCGGGCGGCGCGGCATCGATCCCGTGATCGCCCGCGAGGCGGTCGACGCGTTGGATCCCGCGGCCGAACGCGAGCAGGCCCTCGAGGTCGCCGAACGCAGGCACCGCCAGCTCCGGGGCCTCGAGCGGCACGTCGCCGAGCGCCGCCTCAGCGCGTTCCTGCAGCGGCGGGGGTATCCGGCCGAGCTCGTGCGCGACGTCCTGTCGCAGGTACTCGGTGCGGATCGCTCGTAGACTGGTGCGATCATGAGCACTCTTCGAGAGGCCTCGCACGGCGGGGCCACCGATGTCGCGCCCGCCGAGGAGGCCGGGCGCGCCCCCCGCACCTACGAGGTGCGCACGTTCGGCTGCCAGATGAACGTGCACGATTCCGAACGGCTCTCGGGCTCGCTCGAGGCGGCCGGCTACGTCCCCGCCGACGGCGCCGAGCCCGACGTCGTGGTCATCAACACGTGTGCGGTGCGTGAGAACGCCGACAACAAGCTGTACGGCAACCTCGGCCACCTCGCGGGCGTGAAGCGCCGCCACGCGGGCATGCAGATCGCGGTCGGCGGGTGCCTCGCCCAGAAGGACAAGAACGTCATCCTCGAGAAGGCCCCCTGGGTCGACGTCGTCTTCGGCACGCACAACATGGGGTCCCTGCCGAGCCTGCTCGAGCGGGCCCGGCACAACGACGAAGCCCAGCTCGAGATCCTCGACGCACTCGAGGTGTTCCCGTCGACGCTGCCGACCAAGCGCGACTCCACGTACAGCGGGTGGGTCTCGATCTCGGTCGGGTGCAACAACACCTGCACCTTCTGCATCGTGCCGTCGCTGCGCGGCAAAGAGAAAGACCGCCGGCCCGGCGACATCCTCGCCGAGGTGCAGGCGCTCGTCGACGACGGCGCGATCGAGGTCACCCTGCTCGGCCAGAACGTGAACTCCTACGGGGTCGAGTTCGGCGACCGGCAGGCGTTCGGCAAGCTGCTGCGGGCGGTCGGCGGCATCGACGGGCTCGAGCGCATCCGCTTCACGAGCCCGCATCCGGCCGCGTTCACCGACGACGTCATCGACGCGATGGCCGAGACGCCCAACGTGATGCCCCAACTGCACATGCCGCTGCAGTCGGGTTCCGACCGCATCCTGAAGGCGATGCGCCGCTCGTACCGCTCCGAGCGGTTCCTCGGCATCCTCGACCGGGTGCGTGCGAAGATCCCGAACGCGGCGATCTCGACCGACATCATCGTGGGCTTCCCAGGCGAGACCGAAGCCGACTTCGAGGAGACGCTGCGGGTCGTCGAGCAGGCGCGGTTCGCGTCCGCCTTCACGTTCCAGTACTCCGTCCGGCCGGGCACTCCCGCCGCGACGATGGCCGACCAGGTGCCGAAGGAGGTCGTGCAGGAGCGCTACGAACGGCTCATCGCCCTCCAGGAGCGGATCAGCTGGGAGGAGAACCAGCGGGTCGTCGGCCGCCCGGTCGAGGTGCTCGTCTCGACCGGCGAGGGCAAGAAGGACGCCGAGACGCACCGGCTGAGCGGCCGTGCCGAAGACAGCCGGCTCGTGCATTTCGAGGTTCCCGAGGGTTCGGCGGTTCCGCGGCCCGGCGACGTCGTGTCGGTGACCGTCACCCAGGCGGCGCCCTTCCACCTCATCGCCGACTCGGTCGACGGGTCCCCGCTCGTGATCCGCCGCACCCGTGCCGGCGACGCGTGGGATCGTGCGCAGGCCGACAGCTGCGGGGTGCCGGCCGACGCCGACGCCGGTGCCTCGGGCGCCGCGGGCCGCGTGTCGCTCGGCCTGCCGTCGCTGCGGATCGGCCGCGAGCCGCTGGTGTCGCCGGGTGTCGGCACGATGCCGATCTACGACCCGAGCGACTCGCAGCGCTGACGCCGACGTGACCCTCATCGCGATCGTCGGTGCCACGGGCACGGGCAAGTCGGCGTTCGCGCTCGACCTCGCCGAAGCGTTCGCGCGCGTAGGCCGGGCGGCCGAGGTGGTCAACGCCGATGCGATGCAGCTCTACCGCGGCATGGACCTCGGCACCGCGAAGCTCGCGGTCGACGAGCGTCGCGGCATCCCGCACCGCCTGCTCGACGTCCTCGACGTGACCGAGGAGGCGTCGGTCGCCCGTTATCAGCCCGCCGCGCGGGCCGCGATCGACGAGATCGAGCGGCGCGGCGCGGTGGCGCTGCTCGTCGGCGGTTCGGGGCTCTACGTCTCGGGCGTGATCCACGATTTCCGTTTCCCGGGCACCGACCCGGTGATCCGCGCCGAGCTCGAACGGGAGCTCGCGGAACGCGGCCCCGGCCTGCTGCACGCCCGGCTGCGGACGATCGACGCCGAGACCGCCGCAGCGGTCGACCCGCAGAACGGCCGCCGCATCGTGCGCGCGCTCGAGGTCATCGCCGTGACGGGGGAGCCGAAGGCCGCCCGACTGCCCGACGAACCGGTGCCGTGGCGACCGCACCGCATCGTGCACCTGCGCAGCGACCGGGCCCGGCTCGTCGAACGCCTCGACGCACGCGTCGAGCGGATGTGGCGCGACGGCCTGATCGACGAGGTGCGGGGGCTCGTGCCGCTCGGCATCGAGCGCGGCGTGACGGCGCGCAAGGCGATCGGCTACCAGCAGGCGCTCGCGCAGCTCGACGGCCGACTGAGCGAGGCCGACGCGATCGCCGAGACCCAGCAGCTCACCCGGGTGTACGCGCGACGGCAGGTGAGCTGGTTCAAACGGTACGCGGACGCTGCGGTCATCGATGCCGACGAGGCATCCGACCGGGCGGCCGAGCTGGACCGCCAGATCTCGCTAGGCTGATCCGCCGCGGGACGTCGACCACCAGCGATCCCCGGTGGTCACCGGGCGGGGCGGCGGTGCGGGGCGCACGTCGGCCCTGGCGTACGGCGTCGACAGCACCATCGTCGTCTCGATCGCGCCGTGCGAGCCGATGCGTTCGGCGAGGCCTTCGAAATGCGACATGGAGGCCGCCCGCACGCGCAGCAGCGTGCAGTGGCGGCCGGCGAGCTTGTGGATCTCGACCACCTCGGGCAGATCGTCGGGGTCGGCGGTTCGCAGCAGGCATCGCCCGGGGTCGCACTTCAACTGGATGAACGCGGTGAGCGGCTGCCCGACCTCGGCCGGATCGACCCGTGCGGAGTAGCCGGCGATCACGCCGAGGCCCTCGAGTCGTCGCACCCGTTCGGCGACGGAGGGCGGCGAGAGGTGGATGCGGCGCCCGAGTTCGTTGAACGAGATGCGCGCGTCGGCCTGCAGTTCGCGCAGGATCGCCCAGTCGGTTTCATCGGGTTCGTACGACTGCATCGTGCACACCCTTCCTCTCGTTTCGAACGCAATGTGAGAGCCGGGATTCCCGCCCTCAGCGGGCATTCATCGCGCCTTTCAGCCTTTCTAGCATTGCCGGCATGACCTGGGAAGCCCGCTCCGTGCACGATGTCGACGCGGCACGACGACCGCCCCGCGAACACGTGCTGTTCGCCGCCGCATCGATCGGAGCCCTGGCCAACGGGGTCGCCGGATCGGCTGCGGCTCTGCTCGCCGAACGGGTGGGCGGGGGGATGGCGGTCGCCGGTCTTCCGCAGGCCATGCTCGTGATCGGCACGGCCGTGGCCGCGCTCGGCATCAGCGCGGCATCGCGCGGCGGACGCCGGGTGCGATCGCTCGCCGTCGGCGCGGTGGCCGCGGCCGTGGGTGCGATGATCGTGGTCGGCGCCGCGATCGTCGCGTCGTTCCCCGCGCTGCTCGCCGGAAGCCTGCTCTTCGGCGCCGGCAACGCCGCGGTGATGCTCAGCCGCTACGCGGCAGCCGAACGCGCGCAGCCCGCACGACGCGTCCGCGCGCTGACGGCGCTGCTCGTCGCCACGTCGGTCGGCGCGGTGGTCGGGCCGCTGCTGCTCGAGCCGAGCGACCGGCTCGGGCAGGCGCTCGGCCTTCCCCCGCTGGCCGGATGCTTCGTGCTCGGCGCGGCGGCGTTCGTCGTCGCGGCGGCGGCGTTCACGGCGGTGCCCGTCCCGCCCCGTGCGGACGCGAGCACGGGGTCGCACGAAGCGGCGCCCGACGGCGCCCCTGCCGCATCGCACCGTCGTCGCGACACCGTCGTCGGTGTCGGCGTCCTCTCGCTCGCGAACCTCGTGATGGTCCTGGTGATGACCGCGTTGCCGATGCACGTGCTGCACCTGCACGATGGCGGCCTCCAGGTGCTGGGCGTGGTCATCGCACTGCACGTCGCGGCGATGTTCGCCCCGGCACCGCTGTCGGGGTTCGTCACGGGGCGGCTGGGCGCGGAACGCGCGGCCGGCCTCGCGGCGGCGGTGCTGGCCGGCGCGGCCGTGCTCGCGGCCGTGGCGCCGGCGCACCTGCCGACCGTCTCCGGCGCGGTCGTGGTGATCGGGCTCGGCTGGAATCTCGCGCTGGTCGCGGGCAGCGCGATCCTCGCCCGCGACGCGGTGGAGTCGGTTCGCCTGCGCCGGGAGGGCTGGGGCGAGGTGGGCATGGGGGTCGCGGCGGCGGGCGGCGGCGCGGCGTCGGGGGTCGCGCTGCAGGTCGCCGGGTTCGCGGGCCTCGCGATCGGGGCCGGATGCATCGCCGTCGCGCTGCTCGGCTGGGCGGTCGCCGCACGACGCCGGCCGGCGCCCGCGTCGACCGTAGACTGAACCGCATGTCCTTCGACCTGGCGTTCACGAAGGGGCAGGGCACCGGCAACGACTTCGTGCTGGTGAGCGACCCCGATGGCGACCTCGACCTCACCCCGACGCAGATCGCGGCGATCTGCGACCGGCGATTCGGGGTCGGCGCCGACGGGCTGATCCGCGCGGTGCGTTCGAGCGAGCTCGCCGACGGGGCCGCCGTCGTGGCGGCGGACCCCGACGCGGTGTGGTTCATGGACTACTGGAACGCCGACGGCTCCGTCTCCGAGATGTGCGGCAACGGCATCCGGGTGTTCACCGCGTTCCTGCTCGATCAGGGGCTCGCCACGCTCGCCGACGACGCGTCGATCGCGATCGGCACGCGTGCCGGCGTCCGTCGGGTGCGACGCGCACCGGCCGGGTTCGAGGCCGACCTCGGGGTGTGGCGGCTCGCCGAGGGCGAGGCGGCCGAGCCGCTCGTCCGGGCGAGATCGCTGCCGGTCGCTCGGCCCGGGCTCGGCATCGACGTCGGCAATCCGCACGTCGTGGTCGCACTGGCCGACGACGACGAGCTCGCCGCGCTCGACCTCGCCGCTGCGCCGATCCTCGAGCCGGCTCCGCCCGCGGGGGCGAACGTCGAGTTCGTGGTTCCGGCCGATCCGCTCGTCGAAGGCGGGGTCGGCCGCATCCGGATGCGGGTGCACGAGCGCGGCTCCGGGGAGACGCTCTCGTGCGGCACCGGCGCCGTGGCATCCGCGGTCGCGGTTCGGCACTGGGCCGGCGCCGAAGCGCCCGACGAATGGCGCGTGCAGGTGCCGGGCGGCGTGCTCGGGGTGCGGGTCGCCGCCGCCGAGGACGGCGAGCGGGTCTGGCTGAGCGGGCCGGCGGAGCTGGTCTTCGACGGCGTGCTCGCGCTGGGCTGAGGTCGGCGCCGTCGACGCCGGGCGCGTCTGGCCCGCCGTGTCGGGCGGGCCGCCGTTCAGCGCCGGTCGACGCGCAGCACCCGGAACCCCTTCGAGGTCGCGGCCCGCGACACCTCGAATCCGTCGGCGAACTCCTCGGCGAGCCAGCGCTGCAGGGAGTCGGCGCCGAGGTTCTTCTGCACGACGAGCCATGCCGTGCCGCCGCGCGCGAGCCGGGGCAGCCAGGTCGTCATGAGCTCGTGCAGCACCGCCTTGCCGACCCGGATCGGCGGGTTCGACCAGATCGTCGCGAACTCGATGTCGTCGGGAACACCCTCGGCGGGCACGGCGTTGACGTTGGTCAGGCCGTGGCGTGCGGCGTTGCGTCGAACGAGGTCGAGGGCGCGATCGTTGACGTCGACCGCCCAGACCGTCGTCTCGGGGGCCCGGAACGCGAGGCTCAGGGCGATCGGCCCCCAGCCCGAGCCGAGGTCGAGCACGTGGCCGGTCGCGGGCGGGTCGGGCACCTCGTCGAGCAGCACCGCGGTTCCGCCGTCGAGGTGGCCGGGGCTGAACACCGCGGGCGCGGTGACGACCGCCAGTTCGCGCCCGGCGAGCCGGACGGTGATCGTCCGCAGCGACTCGGGTGCGGCGGGGCTCGACGAGAAGTAGTGCTCCTGGGGCATAGGGCGAACCTATCCCAGGCGCCGATGCTCGCAGGTCGGCCGGCCGTTCAGGAGCCGGCCCTTCAGGAAAGGCAAGTAGGGTGGACAGGATGAACGAATCCGCAGACCAGCACCACGACGACGCCGTCGATCGCGTGCTGCGCAGCGTCGAGCAGCGCGCCGAGGTCACGAGGTTCGATGCGTCGGCCGCCGCTTCGATCCAGCGAACGGATGCCTCGCCGGCCACGTCGACCGACGGCGAGCAGTTCGACCGCGACGAGCGCGCGGCGCTGCGCCGTGTCAGCGGGCTGTCGACAGAACTGCAGGACGTCACCGAGGTCGAGTACCGCCAGCTGCGCCTCGAGAACGTCGTGCTGATCGGCGTGTATTCGCAGGGCTCGCTCGACGACGCCGAGAATTCGTTGCGCGAGCTCTCGGCGCTCGCCGAGACCGCTGGGGCGCGAGTGCTCGACGGCGTGCTGCAGCGACGGCCGCATCCCGACCCGAGCACCTACCTCGGTCGCGGCAAGGTCGAGGAGCTGCGCCACATCGTCGCCGCGCTCGGCGCCGACACCGTGGTCGCCGACACCGAGCTCGCGCCGAGCCAGCGTCGCGCGCTCGAGGACGCGGTGAAGGTGAAGGTCATCGACCGCACCGCGGTGATCCTCGACATCTTCAGCCAGCACGCGAAGAGCCGCGAGGGCAAGGCCCAGGTCGAACTCGCGCAGCTCGAGTACCTGCTGCCGCGACTGCGCGGCTGGGGCGAGTCGATGAGCCGCCAGGCCGGCGGTCAGGTCGGCGGCGCGGGCGCGGGCATGGGGTCGCGCGGCCCCGGTGAGACCAAGATCGAGCTCGACCGTCGTCGCATCCACACGCGGATGGCGAAGCTGCGCCGCCAGATCGTCGGCATGAAGCCGGCGCGCGAGGCCAAGCGGGCCAATCGCAAACGCAACGCGGTGCCGTCGGTCGCGATCGCCGGGTACACGAACGCGGGCAAGTCCAGTCTGCTGAACCGCATCACGGGCGCGGGCGTGCTCGTCGAGAACGCGCTGTTCGCGACGCTGGACGCCACGGTGCGGCGCAACACGACCGCCGACGGCCGCGTCTACACGATCGCCGACACGGTCGGGTTCGTGCGCAACCTGCCGCACCAGCTCGTCGAGGCGTTCCGCTCGACCCTGGAGGAGGTGGGCGACGCCGACCTCATCGTGCACGTCGTCGATGCGGCGCATCCCGACCCCGCCGGGCAGATCGCGACCGTCCGAGACGTGATCGGCGAGGTCGGTGCCCGCGACATCCCCGAGCTCGTCGTCTTCAACAAGGCCGACCTGGTGACTCCCGAAGAGCGCCTCGTGCTGCGCGGACTCGAGCCGAACGCGGTGTTCGCGTCGGCCCGCACCGGCGAGGGCGTCGACGAGGTGCTCGACGCGATCGGGCGCATGCTGCCCGACCCGTCGGTCGAGGTCGACCTGCTCGTGCCGTACGACCGCGGCGAGGTGATCTCGAACCTGCACGAGTCCGCGCGCGTGCTGTCGATCGAGTACGTCGGCGACGGCACGCGGGTGCGCGCGCTCGTCTCGCCCGAACTGGCGGGGCAGCTCGAGGCGTTCCGGGCGGACGCGGGCGCGCTGGCCTGATCCTCGGTCGACCGCGCGGGTTCGGCGGCCGGGTGCGCGGCGGTCGCGACATCCGTCACCGCCGGTCACATTTGCGGCGATCGCGACCCGACCTGGCGTATCGTCGCAGATGATCGTCGGCGTCGGGCCGGATGCCCGCCGCCAGGAGCGACCGCCGAGCCCGGCACCCGCCCGCGAGCAGACCCGCCGTCATGCGGGGAGCGCGGCGTGCCGCATCCCGCCCGACGGCATCTCTCGAGGATGCAGATGACCGAGCAGGGACCCGATTCGCCGACCGCCAGCCGACCGCCGGTGTCCTTCGAGCTCTTCCCGCCACGCACCGACTCGGCGGCGCTGGCGCTGGGGCGCACGATCGACCGGCTCGCCGAGGTGCGGCCGGCGTTCATCTCGGTGACGTTCGGCGCCGGCGGCTCCACCCGCGACCGTTCGCTGACGGTGCTGCGGTACCTGCTCGAGCACACCGAGGTCGAGCCGATGGCGCACCTCACCTGCGTCGGCTCGACGCATGCCGAGGCCAACCGGCTCGTCCGCGAGTTCCTCGACGCCGGGATCACGAGCTTCCTCGCGCTGCGCGGCGATCCGCCCGCCGACGTCGACCCGGCCGACCCCGACGCCGGTCTCGGCGAGCTGCGAAGCGCAGCCGAGCTCGTGCAGCTCATCCACCGGGTCCAGGAGGAGCGTGAGCCGTTCGGCACCACCACGGTCTCGGGCGTGCCGGGTGCGGCCCGCATCGGCGCTCGGCCGCGGCCCGAACGCGTGGCCGTCGCGGCGTTCCCGACGGGGCATCCCCGGTCGCGCAACCTCGGCCAGGACATCGACGCCCTGCTCGCGAAGGAGATCGCCGGGGCGAACCTGGCGATCACCCAGCTCTTCTGGCACGCCGACCACTACCTCGACTTCGTCGAGCGGGCGCGGGCCGCCGGGGTGACGATCCCGATCCTGCCGGGCATCATGCCGGTCACCACACCGGCCCGGCTCGCCCGGTTGACCGAGCTCACCGGGGTGATTCCGCCCGCCGAGCTCGAGATCGGGCTCGAGGTCGAACCCGATCCCGACGCGCAGACCGAACTCGGCATCGCCTATGCCGCCCGGCTCGTGGGCGACGTGCTCGCGGGCGGGGCGCCGGGTGTGCACCTGTACACGTTCAACCGCCATGAGGCCGTGCTCGAGGTGCTCGAGCGGGTCGGCGCCACCGATGAGAGGACCGCTTCAGAACGATGACCGACGCCACCTTCCCCCACGGCACCGTGCTCGGGTACCCGCGCATCGGCCGCCGCCGAGAACTGAAGCGCGCCGTCGAGGCGTACTGGTCGGGCGCGATCGACGCGGCCGAGCTCGAGTCGAGGGCCGCCGAGCTGCGAGCGGCGACGCGTGAGCGCCTCGCCGAGCTGGGCCTGGGCCGCACCGACTCGTCGATTCCCGAGACGTTCTCGTTCTACGACCAGGTGCTCGACGCCGTCGTGGCGACGGGTGCGGTGCCGCCCCGGTTCGCACGCCTGCGAGGTGCCGGAGGCCTCGACCTCGACGCCGCGTTCACCCTCGCGCGGGGCGACGGCGCGGATGCTCCGCTCGAGATGACGAAGTGGTTCGACACGAACTACCACTACCTCGTGCCCGAGATCGCACCCGGGACGCCGTTCGCCGCGCGCAGCGACGAACTCGTCGCCCGGGTCGCCGAGGCGCGCGACGCCGGGTTCACGACGCGCCCGGTGCTCGTCGGTCCGGTGACGTTGCTGCTGCTCGCCAAGCCCGCCGACGGCGCTCCCGACGGGTTCCGCCCGATCGACCGCCTGGGCGACCTGCTGCCCGTGTACGCGACGCTGCTCGCCGACCTGCGCGCAGCGGGCGCCGAGTGGGTGCAGCTCGACGAGCCGGCGCTGGTGAGCGAGTCGCTCGGCGATCCGCGCGAGCGGGCGCTGGTCGCGGCCGCAGAGGCGTACGACGCGCTGGGCGCTGCCGAGGACCGTCCGGCGATCTTCGTCGCGGCACCGTACGGCGACCTCGGCGACGCGCTCGCGGTGCTCGCCGCGACCCCGGTCGAGGCGATCGGACTCGACCTGGTGCGCGGCGCGGCGCCCGGTGTGCTCGATCCGGCGACCGAGGAGGCGCTCGCCGCCAAGACGCTGGTGGCGGGCGTCGTGGACGGCCGCAACATCTGGCGCGGCGATCTCGCCGCCGCGTTCGATCGCGCCGAGGCGCTGCGATCCTGGTCCGGCAGCGTCGCGGTGTCGACCTCGACGTCGCTGCAGCACGTGCCGCACGACGTCGACGACGAGCCGGCGCTCGATGCGCGGCTGCGGAGCTGGCTCGCCTTCGCCGACCAGAAGGTCGGGCAGGTGGCCGTGCTCGCGCGCGGTCTGGCCGAGGGGCGCGAGGCGATCGTCGACGAACTGGATGCCGCGACGAGCGCCCTGGCCGATCGGGCCGCCGCGCCGGGGGTTCGGGTCCCGGCCGTGCGGGCACGCGTGTCGGCGCTGTCGGACGCGGATTTCGCGCGCACCGGGTACGACGCGCGCGTGGCCGCCCAGGCGTCGCTCGCGCTGCCCGACCTGCCGACCACGACGATCGGGTCCTTCCCGCAGACCGCGGAGATCCGTCGCGCCCGCGCGCTGCTGACGTCGGGCGGGCTCGACGACGACGCCTACCGTGCCGCGATGCGGGCCGAGATCGAGCGGGTCATCCGGCTGCAGGAGGAGCTCGGCCTCGACGTCCTCGTGCACGGCGAGCCCGAGCGCAACGACATGGTGCAGTACTTCGCCGAACTGCTCGACGGGTTCGCGGTCACCGAGCACGGCTGGGTGCAGTCGTACGGGTCGCGGTGCACGCGCCCGTCGATCCTGTGGGGCGATGTGCGGCGGCCCGAGCCGATGACGGTGGAGTGGTCGTCGTTCGCGCAGTCGCTCACCGACAAGCCGGTCAAGGGCATGCTCACCGGCCCGGTGACGATCCTGGCGTGGTCGTTCGTCCGCGACGACCAGCCGCTCGGCGAGACCGCGGCCCAGGTCGCGCTCGCTCTGCGCGACGAGGTCGCCGATCTCGAACAGGCGGGCATCCGGGTCATCCAGGTCGACGAACCGGCGCTGCGCGAGCTGCTGCCGCTGCGCCGGGCGGACCAGCCCGCCTACCTCGACTGGTCGGTGCGCGCGTTCCGGCTCGCCACCGGCGGGGCGGCGCCGGCCACGCAGGTGCACACCCATCTCTGCTACTCGGAGTTCGGCGCGATCATCGATGCGATCCGCGGGCTGGACGCGGATGTCACGAGTATCGAAGCCGCCCGCAGCCGGATGGAGGTCGTGGACGATCTCGCGTCGAGCGGGTTCGACCACGGCATCGGCCCCGGGGTCTACGACATCCACTCGCCGCGTGTGCCGAGCACGGACGAGGTGCGGTCGCTGCTCGAGCGTGCCGTCGCCGAGATCCCGGCGACCCGGCTCTGGGTCAACCCCGATTGCGGGCTGAAGACGCGCGGGTACGACGAGACGGTCGCGTCGTTGCAGCACGTGGTCCGGGCCGCGCGCGAGGTGCGCGCAGCGCTCTGACCGGGGGTCGCGCTGCGCGGCTGGGCGGATGCTTCGCCCGGATGCCTCGAAGCATCCGCTCAGCCGCGACCGGGCCGACGCACAGCAGTCGGGCGTACGCTCTCGCCATGCAGCTCGCAGTACAGGAGTCGGGGGCCGGTCCCCGAACCGCGGTCCTCGTCCACGGCATCATGTCGGATTCGCGCGCCTGGCACCGGGTGACCGCCGAACTCGAGCAGCACGGCTTCCGCGTGCTCGCCGTCGACCTGGCCGGGCACGGGCGCAGTCCGCGGTCGCACCGCTACTCGCCGTCGTCGTGGGCCGATGACGTCATCGAGACCCTCGAGCCGATGCTCGCCGGCGCGCCCGACGTCGTCATGGGGCATTCGCTCGGCGCGCTCGTCGCGAGCCTCGTCGCCGATCGGCTGGCTCCTCGCGCCGCGATCTACATCGATCCGGCGTTCGCGTTCCCCCGCGGCATCCGGGGCGTGCTCTTCAAGGCCTTCTTCGCCGTGGCGCCGCGCCCGCGCCGGTCGGCGCTCGTGAAGATGAACCCGCGATGGGATGCCGCGGACGTCGAGATCGAGCTCGCGACGCTGCGCGACTGGGACAAGCGCACGATCCTCGGCTTCGCCGACACCCGACCGCTGATGCCGCCGGCGCGACTCGTCGCGCCGAGCCTCGTGGTGCTCGCCGAGAAGAGCCTGCTGGTCACGGACGCGGTGGCCGCGTCGCTGCGCATGCTGGGCATGACGGTGCGGACGCTGCCGGGCACCGGGCACACGGTGTTCCGCGACGACCACCCCGGGTTCATGCGCACCGTCACCGAGTGGCTGGGCTCGCTCGCCCCGACGGTCGAGCCGGCCGCCGAACCGGCGCGGATCCGCTAGACGGCGCGCATCACCGCGACGACCTTGCCGAGCACCTCGGCATGGTCGCCCAGGATGGGTTCGAACGCCGTGTTGCGCGGCAGCAGCCAGGTGTGGCCGTCGCGCTGGCGCAGCACCTTGACGGTCGCTTCGCCGTCGAGCATCGCCGCGACGATCTCGCCGTTCTCGGCGGTGGGCTGCGAACGCACGACGACCCAGTCGCCGTCGCAGATCGCCGCATCGATCATCGAGTCGCCGACGACTTTCAGGATGAACAGCTCGCCCTTGCCGACGAGCTGGCGGGGGAGCGGGAAGACCTCTTCGATCTGCTGCTCGGCCGTGATCGGGACTCCGGCGGCGATGCGACCGACGAGCGGCACCATGGCGGCGTCGCCGACCGGGGCGGCCGTACCCGAGTCGGCGGGGCGGTCCTCCGAGCCGGGCAGCTCGATGAGCACTTCGAGCGCGCGGGGGCGATTGGGGTCGCGGCGGAGGTAGCCCGCCAGTTCGAGCTGGTTGAGCTGGTGGGTCACGCTCGACAGCGAGGAGAGGCCCACGGCGTCGCCGATCTCGCGCATGCTCGGCGGGTACCCGCGCGATGCGACCGACGACTGGATCACCTCGAGGATCGAGACCTGCTTGGGGCTGAGGTTGCGCCTGCGGCGCGCCCGCCCCGTCTCGCGCTGGCCCTCGGTCTGGTTGGTCACGTGATCCGCCCCTCGTTGCGGCCGCACCGGGCCGATGTCGGTGGTAGGTGATCGACTCGTGTCGACATTCGAAACTGTATCCGGGCGGTGGGCATGCGACAAACATCTGTTCGAGCGTGTCGCGAACGCGCGCGCGACGAATCGCGGGTGATCGATGCTTGCGGGCCGATTCAGTCGAAGATATATTCGGAACAGAGTTTCGTGTCGGGCGCTCCCGGCCGAGCGCCCGACACGGCTCGCAACGCAATCGGAGGGGTCATGAGCTCGTTCGCCGCAATCGGTTCCGTCGGTGGCTTCTCGCCGTCGGCGCCCCGGTCCTCGTCCGCCCCGCGCACGCGCCTCCGCCTCACTCGGCGGGGCCGCGTCGTCCTCACCGCGCTCGCGGGCGTCCCCGTCGCCCTGCTGGCGGCGGTGATGGTGCTCGGCGCCGGTGCGGCCGCAGCCGAGTCCGACCTCGGCGGCGGTGCGACGTCGTTCCGCACCGTCACGGTCGCCGCCGGCGACACCCTGTGGGAGCTGGCCGAGTCGATCGCCCCCGGCGAAGATCCCCGCGACGTCATCGGCGAGATCCTCCGCATCAACGGCCTGCGCGACGGGGCCATCCAGCCGGGTCAGCAGCTCGCGCTGCCCGTCGTCGAGTGACGCGGCGCGTCGCCGGGGCGACGGGCGCGGCGCGCGCATCCGGGCGCCCCGATTAGCATGTTCGGGTGACGAGCCTCGACGACCTCCCCATCCGAGACGACCTCCGCGGCAAGTCGCCCTACGGGGCCCCGCAGAAGGTCGTCCCCGTGGCGCTGAACGTCAACGAGAACACGCATCCGATCCCCGAGGCGGTCGCGCACGACATCGTCGCGCGTATCGCGGCCGCCGTGATCGGTCTCAACCGCTACCCCGATCGCGAGTTCACCGAGCTGCGCGATGCGCTCGCCGGCTACCTCGGCCACGGGCTCGCCCGCGATCAGATCTGGGCCGCGAACGGCTCGAACGAGGTGCTGCAGCACCTGCTGCAGGCGTTCGGGGGTCCGGGCCGCAGCGTGCTCGGCTTCGCGCCGACGTACTCGATGTACTCGCTGCTCGCCTTGGGCACCGGCACGCGATGGATCGCGGCCCCCCGCGACGACGAGTACGAGCTCTCGCCCGACACGGCGGTGCGCGCCATCCGCGAGCACGACCCCGACCTGGTGCTCCTGTGCGCGCCGAACAACCCCACCGGCACCCCGCTCTCGATCGAGACCATCCGCGCGGTGGCCGACGCCGCGCGCGGAGTCGTGGTCGTCGACGAGGCGTATCACGAGTTCGCCGACCCGGGCACGCCGAGCGCGCTCGAGCTGCTGCCCGGCCGCCCTCGGCTCGTGGTGTCGCGCACCATGAGCAAGGCGTTCGCGTTCGCGGGCGCTCGCGTCGGCTACCTCGCCGCCGATCCGGCCGTCGTCGACGCGCTGCGGCTCGTCCGGCTGCCGTACCACCTGTCGGCGCTCACGCAGGCGGCCGCCCTCGGCGCACTCGCGCACAGCGACCTCATGCTCGCGATGGTCGACGAGATCCGCGGGCAGCGCGAGCGCATCTCGGCCGAGCTCGGTCGGCTCGGCTTCCGCCCGTACCGCAGCGGCTCGAATTTCGTGCTCTTCGGCGGCGTCGACGACCCTCGCGCCGTGTTCGAGGCGCTGCTGGCCCGTGGCGTCCTGATCCGCGAGATCGGCCTGCCGAACAGCCTGCGCGTCACCGCCGGCACCGAGACCGAGACGACCGCGTTCCTCGAGGCGATCGCCGGCTTCGCGCCGAACCGCTCAGACGGCCCGAACCGCTCCGAATAGGATGGATGCATGACCACCCCGACCGCACGACGGGTCGCCCGCGTGCAGCGCGAGACGAGCGAGTCCAGCATCGATCTGTCGGTCGACCTCGACGGCGCCGGCACCAGCGACATCGAGACGGGGGTGCCGTTCTACGACCACCTGCTCACCGCGTTCGCGAAGCACTCGCTCACCGACCTCACCGTGCGGGCGAAGGGCGATGTGCACATCGACGTCCACCACACCGTCGAAGATGTGGGCATCGTGCTGGGTCAGGCGATCCGCGAGGCGCTCGGCGACAAGCGCGGCATCTCGAGGTACGGCGACGCCGTGGTGCCGCTCGACGAGGCGCTCACGCAGGCCGTGGTCGACATCTCCGGCCGGCCGTTCCTCGTGCACACGGGCGAGCCCGAGGGCTTCGAGTTCCACTTGATCGGCGGCCACTTCACGGGGTCGATGGTGCGGCACGTGTTCGAGGCGATCGCGTACAACGCGGCGCTGACGGTGCACGTGAACGTGCTCGCCGGCCGCGACCCGCACCACATCGCCGAGAGCGAATTCAAGGCCTTCGCGCGCGCGTTCCGGCAGGCGAAGGCGTTCGACCCGCAGGTCACCGGCATCCCGTCGACGAAGGGCGCGCTGTGACCGCGACGAAGCGCGTCGTGCTGCTCGACTACGGGTCGGGCAACGTGCACTCGGCGGCCAAGGCCCTCGAGCGCGCCGGCGCCGAGGTCGAGCTCACCGCCGACCGCACCGCGGCGCTCGAGGCCGACGGGCTCGTGGTGCCGGGTGTCGGCGCTTTCGCCGCGGTCATGCAGCAACTCCGCGCCGTGCGCGGCGACGAGGTGATCGACCGGCGGCTCGCCGGCGGCCGGCCGGTGCTCGGCATCTGCGTGGGCATGCAGGTGATGTTCGAGCACGGGGTCGAGCGCGGCGTCGACACCGAGGGGCTCGGCGAGTGGCCGGGTGCGGTCACCGAGCTGCCCGCCGAGGTGCTGCCGCACATGGGGTGGAACACGGTCGAGGCCGGTGCGGGCAGCGTGCTGTTCGACGGCATCGAAGACGAGCGCTTCTACTTCGTGCACTCGTTCGCGGCGCAGTCCTGGTCGCTCGACGTGATGCCGCCGTTCCCGCAGCCGGCCCTCACCTGGGCCGAGCACGGCGGCCGATTCCTCGCGGCGGTCGAGAACGGGCCGCTGTCGGCGACCCAGTTCCACCCCGAGAAGTCGTCGGACGCGGGCATCAGGCTGCTCGCGAACTGGCTGCGCTCGCTCGCGTGAGCGGCACGCGCGTCCGTCGGGCACGTGCGGCGTACGATCCTGAGCATGCCTCGGCTGTGGTCGTCGGCCGGTCGCGGACGCGACTAGGATGCTGTGACTGTGCCGAAACGTCGCATTCGCGACATCCGATTCGAGGACAGTGATGAGTGAGTTCAACAAGACCCCCCGCCTGGTGCTGCTTCCGGCGGTCGACGTCGCGGGGGGCAAGGCGGTTCGCCTGACCAAGGGCGAGGCCGGCACCGAGACGAGCTACGGCGATCCGGTGGACGCCGCCGTCGAGTGGGCCGACCAGGGCGCCGAGTGGATCCACCTCGTCGACCTCGACGCGGCCTTCGGGCGCGGCTCGAACGGCGGCGTGCTGAAGAAGGTCATCCGCCAGGTGAAGGGCGTGAACGTCGAACTCTCGGGCGGCATCCGCGACGACGCATCCCTGGAGCACGCGCTCGAGATCGGCGCGAAGCGCATCAATCTCGGCACCGCCGCGCTCGAGAACCCCGAGTGGGCGGCGTCGGTCATCGCGCAGTACGGCGAGGCGATCGCGGTCGGGCTCGACGTGCGGGGCACCACGCTCGCCGCGCGCGGCTGGACGAAGGACGGCGGCGACCTGTGGGCCGTCATGGACCGCCTGGAGGACGCGGGTGCAGCCCGCTACGTCGTCACCGACGTCACGAAGGACGGCACCCTCCAGGGCCCGAACGTCGACCTGCTCCGCCAGGTCATGGAGCGCACGCGCCGCCCCGTCGTCGCCTCGGGCGGCATCTCGAGCCTCGACGACATCGCTGCGCTGCGCGAGCTCGTGCCGCTCGGTCTCGAGGGCGCGATCGTGGGCAAGGCCCTGTACGCGGGTGCGTTCACGCTGCCGCAGGCGCTGGACGTCGCCTCGCACTGATGTCGCCTGACGCTCAGCGACCGGATGCCCCGGGCGGCGACGCCGATTCGGCGGGTCGCCCCTGGGCGGGGCGGTCGTTCGAGCAGAACCCGCACGCGGCCGACGACGGCAGCGCGCCGCCCGCGCTGGCGGCGGCGGTCGCCCGGTTCCGGTCGGGCGACGGCGGTCAGGCCGATGTCGTGCAGGCGTTCGGCTCCTCGCGGCTGCTGATCCCGCTGCTCGCCGAGCTCGGCGACCCTTCGACGGGCTCGGGGGGCGCGACCGAGGTCGGTGCGCACGGCCTCGCGATCGAGAAGAGCCAGGAGCTCTCCATCGTCACCGTCGCCGGGCCCGACGGGCGGCGGGTGCTGCCCGTGTTCTCCTCGGTCGAGACGATGTCCCGGTGGAACGGGATCGCCCGGCCGGTCCCGGCCGACGGCGTCCGCGTCGCGCTCGCCGCGGCCGACGACGGTACCGATCTCGTGGTGCTCGACCCCGGATCCGACGGCGAGTTCGTGCTGCGCCGCCCCGCCGTCTGGGCGGTGGCGCAGCAGCGCCCGTGGCGACCGCCGTTCGAGTCCGACGAGGTGCGGTCGGCCTTCGAACGCTCGATCTCGCCCGAGCTCGCGGTGGTGGGGGTCGAGTTGCTGGCGGGCGACCCCGACGCGCGGCTCGCGGGGCCCGAACTGGTGGTCCGCCTGTCGCTGGTCGCGGGACTCACCCGCGAGGAGCTCGATGCGACGACCGCGCGACTCGCCCGCCGGTGGGCGGCCGACGACCTGATCGCCACCGCGGTCGACTCGCTGACCGTGCGGCTCACCTCGAGCTGAGGCATCCGATCCGCTCTCGCGCCCGTTGCCGCCCGCCGGGCTCGGGCGGATGATGGGCGTGTCGTTCGAGGGGAGCACGACATGCCCGATGACGAGTACACCGCGGTGCTGGCGAGGGCCGCGCACCACGCGCGTGAATGGCTGAACTCGGTGTCCGAGCGGCCGATCGCCGCCGCCGTGACCGCCGATGAGGTGGCGGCCGCGCTCGGAACGCACCTCGGCGCCGACGGACGCGACCCCGCCGTCGTCGTCGACGAACTGGCCGAGGCGATCGAACCCGGCCTGACCGCGATGTCGTCGCCGCGGTTCTACGGGTTCGTGATCGGCGGCATCCATCCGGCCGCGCTCGCCGCCGACTGGCTGGTGTCGGCGTGGGACCAGAACACCGGGTCGCGCATCCCGACGCCCGGCACCGCAGCGGTCGAGGAGCTCGCCGCGCGGTGGCTGCTCGACCTGTTCGGGCTGCCCGCGACGAGCGGCGTCGGCTTCGTCACGGGCGGCACGACCGCGAACCTCTCGTGCCTGCTGGCGGCGCGCGGCGAGGTGCTCCGGCGCGCCGGGTGGGACGTCGAGCGCGACGGGCTCGCGGGCGGGCCGCGGGTGCGGTTCCTGGCCGGCGACGCGGTGCACAGCTCGATGGTGCTCGCGGGCCGGATGGCGGGGCTCGGCGTTCCGCGCACGGTCGGTGCCGACGACGAGGGCCGGATCGACGTGGGCGGGCTCGGGGCCGCGCTCGCCGACGACGCCGGGCCGGCGATCGTCGCGCTGCAGGCGGGCGACGTGCACTCGGGCGCGTTCGACGACTTCGCCTCGGCGGTCGAGGTGGCGCACGCCGCGGGCGCGTGGGTGCACGTCGACGGCGCGTTCGGGCTCTGGGCGTCGGCGAGCCCGTCACTGCGGCATCTCGTGGCCGGGTTCGAGGCCGCCGACTCGTGGGCCACCGACGCGCACAAGACGCTGAACGTGCCGTACGACAGCGGCGTGGCGATCGTTCGTGACGAGCGGGCGATGTCCGCCGCGCTCGGCGCCCACGCGGCGTACCTCCCGGTGCCGGGAGCCGTGGCCGAGCCGTACGACCACACGCCGGAACTGTCGCGGCGGGCACGCGGGGTGCCGGTGTGGGCGGCGCTGCGTTCGCTCGGCCGAGCAGGCGTCGCCGACCTCGTCGACGGGCTGGTCGCGTCGGCCCGCGCGCTCGCCGACGGGCTCGCCGCGGTGCCCGGTCTCGAGGTCCTCAACGACGTGGTCTTCACCCAGGTGTGCGTCGCCGCCGAGGACGACGAGCGCACGAGCGCGCTCGTGCGCGGGCTCGTCGACGACGGGGTGGTGTGGGCGTCGCCGTCGCGGTGGCGGGGGCGCGGCATCGTGCGGTTCTCGGTGAGCAATCGCGGCACGGATGCCGCGGAGGCGGCCCGCACGATCGACGCCGTCGAGCGGGTGCTCGGCGAACTGCCGCCTGCCCGCTGACCGTCGGTGCTGGGCGGATGTCGGCGGGCCGGGGGAGGATGGACGGGATGGTCGACGCGCCGCTCGAAGCCTTCTCGCCAGCCACGCGCACGTGGTTCGCCGAGTCGTTCCGTGCGCCGACGACCGTGCAGGCGGCCGCGTGGGCGGCGATCGGGCGCGGGGCGCACGCGCTCGTGGTCGCGCCCACCGGTTCGGGCAAGACGCTGTCGGCGTTCCTGTCCGCGATCGACCGGCTGCACACCGAGCCGCCGCCGACCGAGGCCGGGCCGCGCCCGTCCGGGACGCGGGTGCTCTACCTCTCGCCGCTGAAGGCGCTCGGCGTCGACGTCGAGCGCAACCTCCGGGCGCCGCTCACGGGCATCGCGCGGGTGTCCGAGCGATTGGGGGTCGAGCCGCCGCACGTGAGCGTCGGAGTCCGCTCGGGCGATACGCCGGCGGGCGACCGGCGGGCACTGCTGCGCACGCCGCCCGACATCCTCATCACCACGCCCGAGTCGCTGTTCCTGATGCTGACCTCGCAGGCGCGCGAGACGCTGCGCACGGTCGAGACGGTCATCGTCGACGAGATCCACGCGGTGGCGGCGACCAAGCGGGGGGCGCATCTGGCGCTCTCGCTCGAGCGTCTCGACGCGCTGCTGCTGAAGCCCGCGCAGCGCATCGGGCTCTCCGCGACGGTGCGCCCGGTCGAAGAGGTCGCGCGATTCCTGTGCGCGAGCGCCCCGGTCGAGATCGTCGCGCCGCCCAGCGAGAAGCGGTTCGACCTGCGAGTGGTCGTGCCCGTCGAGGACATGGCGCAGTTGCCCGCGAACGACGACGCCACCGGGTCGATCTGGCCGCACGTCGAGGAAGCGATCCTCGACCAGGTGCTCGCGCACCGCTCGTCGATCGTGTTCGCGAACTCCCGTCGGCTCGCCGAACGCCTCACGGCGCGGTTGAACGAACTCTCGCTCGAGGCATCCGAGCGCGACGCCCTGCTCGTTGCGGCGACCGGCAGCGGCCCGCCGGCCGCGGTGATGGCCCAGTCGGGCGCGACCGCCGGCGCACCGCCTGTGCTCGCCCGAGCCCACCACGGCTCGGTCAGCAAAGAGCAGCGCGCCGAGATCGAAGACGACCTGAAGAGCGGGCGGCTCCGCTGCGTCGTCGCGACGTCGAGCCTCGAGCTCGGCATCGACATGGGGGCGGTCGACCTCGTGGTGCAGGTCGAGTCGCCGCCGTCGGTCTCGAGCGGGCTGCAGCGGCTCGGCCGTGCGGGGCATCAGGTCGGCGAAGTGTCGCGCGGGGTGATCTTCCCCAAGCAGCGCGCCGACCTGGTGCACGCAGCGGTCACGAGCGAGCGCATGCTCTCCGGCGCGATCGAGACCATGCGGGTACCGGCCAACCCGCTCGACATCCTCGCCCAGCAGACCATCGCGGCCGCGGCGATCGAACCGCTCGACGTCGACGGCTGGTTCGACGCCGTCCGCAGGGCGGCGCCGTTCGCGAGCCTGCCGCGCTCGGCGTACGAGGCGACCCTCGATCTGCTCGCCGGCCGGTACCCGTCCGATCGGTTCGGCGAGCTGCGCCCCCGTGTCGTCTGGGACCGCGAGGCCGGCACCCTCGTCGGCAGACCCGGTGCGCAGCGGCTCGCGGTCACGAGCGGCGGCACCATCCCCGACCGCGGCATGTTCGGGGTGTTCCTCGTGGGCGACGAAGCCGGCGGGCGGCGCGTCGGCGAGCTCGACGAAGAGATGGTCTACGAGTCGCGGGTCGGCGACGTGTTCGCGCTCGGGGCGACGAGCTGGCGCATCCAGGAGATCACCTTCGACCGGGTCAACGTGGTGCCGGCCTTCGGCCAGCCGGGCCGGGTGCCGTTCTGGAAGGGCGACGGGCTGGGCCGTCCCGCCGAGCTCGGCCGCGCGCTCGGCGGCTTCATGCGCGAGGTGTCGTCGGCGGGCGAGGCCGACGCGCGAGCCCGCATCGCCGCAGCCGGTCTCGACCAGTACGCGGCGGCGAACCTGCTGACGTTCCTCGCGGACCAGCGCAGGGCCACCGGGCACGTGCCGAGCGACCGCACGCTCGTCGTCGAGCGCACCCGCGACGAGCTCGGCGACTGGCGGGTCATCCTGCACTCGCCGTTCGGCATGCCGGTGCACGCGCCGTGGGCGCTCGCGGTGGCCGCGCGGGTGCGCGAACGCCACGGCGTCGACGGCGCCGCCGTGGCCGCCGACGACGGCATCATCGTGCGCATCCCCGATACCGGGGTCGACCCGCCGGGCGCCGACCTCTTCGTGTTCGACGCCGACGAGCTCGAACAGCTCGTGACCGACGAAGTGGGCGGGTCGGCGCTGTTCGCCAGCCGGTTCCGCGAGTGCGCCGCGCGCGCCCTGCTGCTGCCGAACTACCAGCCTGGCCGGCGCTCGCCGCTCTGGCAGCAGCGACAGCGGGCCGCGCAGCTGCTCGAGGTCGCGAGCGCGTTCCCGACGTTCCCGATCATCCTCGAGACCGTGCGCGAGGTGCTCCAGGACGTCTACGACGTGCCAGCGCTCACCGAGCTCGCACGCGACGTCGCCGCGCGGCGGGTGCGCCTGGTCGAGACCACCACCGACACCCCGAGCCCGTTCGCGAGCTCGCTCCTCTTCGGGTACGTCGGCGCGTTCATGTACGAGGGCGATTCGCCGCTGGCCGAGCGCCGGGCGGCCGCGCTCGCGATCGACTCGGCGCTGCTCGGCGAGCTGCTGGGCCGGGTCGAGTTGCGCGAACTCCTCGACCCGGGCGTCATCGAGCAGACCGAGCGCGAACTGCAGCGACTCGCCGACGACCGCAGGGCGCACGGCGTGGAGGGCGTCGCCGACCTGTTGCGCGTGCTCGGCCCGCTGACCGACGACGAGGTCGCCGCGAGGGTCGACGCCGACACGGACGCGTCGGCCGCCGCCGCGGAACTCGTCGCGGCGCGGCGAGCGGTTCGGCTCACGTTCGCGGGTCGCGAGCACGTCGCCGCCGTCGAAGACGTCGGGCGCCTGCGCGATGCGTTGGGCGTGCCGGTGCCGCCGGGCGTCGCGGTCGCGTTC
This sequence comes from Agromyces larvae, assembly GCF_022811705.1. Lineage (NCBI taxonomy): Bacteria > Bacillati > Actinomycetota > Actinomycetes > Micrococcales > Microbacteriaceae > Agromyces > Agromyces larvae. Next base: position 661,296 of record NZ_CP094528.1, read on the forward strand.
GCCGAGCAGGTCGGCGACCCGCTGGGCGACCTCGTCGGCAGGTACGCCCGCACGCACGGCCCGTTCGGCGTCGACGACGTCGCCGCGCGGTTCGGCATCGGCGCGGCCGTCGCGAAGGCGGCGCTCCGGCGGCTCGCCGACGAGCGGCGCGTGGTCGAGGGGGAGTTCCGTCCGAACGGCACCGGCACCGAGTGGTGCGATGCCGAGGTGCTGCGCCGGCTCCGGCGGCGTTCGCTCGCGGCACTGCGTCACGAGGTCGAGCCGGTGCCGCAGCGAGCGCTCGCCCGGTTCCTCCCCGAATGGCAGCACGTGGGCTCGAGGCTGCGCGGCATCGACGGCGTGCTGGCCGCGATCGAGCAGCTCGAGGGCGCGCGGCTGCCTGCGTCGGCATGGGAGTCGCTGGTGCTCCCGGCGCGGGTCTCCGACTACAGTCCCGCGATGCTCGACGAGCTGATGGCGACCGGCGAGGTCGTGTGGGCGGGCGCGGGCGCGCTCGCGGGCGACGACGGCTGGGTCACGCTGCACCTCGCCGAGTCGGCGCCGCTCACGCTCGAACCGGCGCTCGAGTTCGAGACGACGCCGTTGCAGCGCGAGGTGCTCGTGGCCCTCGGGTCGGGCGGCGCCTACTTCTTCCGGCAGCTCGCCGACGCGGTCGGCGGCTTCGGCGAACTCGACAGTCCCGTCGCCGACGACGAACTGGTCGAGGCGCTCTGGGGGCTCGCGTGGGCGGGCCTGGTCACCAACGACACGTTCGCACCGTTGCGGGCGCTCGTCGCGGGCGGGCGGAGCGCCCACAAGGCCCCGCGCCAGACGCCGAGATCGCGGATGCTCCGGGGTCGGTCGCTCCCGCGACCGAGCATGCCGAGCCGTACCGGGCCGCCGTCGGTGGCCGGCCGATGGTCGATCCTGCCGGTGCCCGACGACGACGCCACCCGCCGGGCGCACGCGCTCGGCGAGATGATGCTCGACCGCTACGGCGTGGTCACCCGCGGCACCGCGGTGGCGGAGGGGGTGATCGGCGGCTTCGCACTCGTGTACCGCACCCTGCGCGGGTTCGAGGAGTCGGGTCGCGCGCGCCGCGGCTACTTCGTCGACCGGCTGGGGGCCGCCCAGTTCGCGGGCACCGGCGCGGTCGACCGGTTGCGCGGCTACGCCGATCGCGACGACCGGCCGAGCACCGACGAGCCGAAGGTCGTCGTGCTCGCCGCGACCGACCCGGCCAACGCCTACGGTGCGGCGCTGCCCTGGCCCGACCCGCCGGGCGAGAGCTCGCATCGCGCGGCGCGCAAGGCGGGCGCCCTCGTCGCCCTCGTCGACGGCGAACTGGTCGGCTACGTCGAGCGCGGCGGCAAGACGATGCTCGCGTACGTCGACGACGAACGCGTGCTGCGGGCCGCCGCCGACGCGATCGCCGGGCTCGTCCGCGGCGGCCGCATCCGACGGCTGGCTGTCGAGAGCGTCAACGGCGCGTTCGTGATCGGCACGCCGCTCGGGCGGGCGTTGGCGGCCGCCGGGTTCGCGGAGACGCCGAAAGGGCTGCGCTTCGATGCCCGAAGGTGACACCGTCTTCCAGACCGCGGCGCGGCTTCGGCGGGCGCTCGAGGGCCGGCGGCTCACCCGGAGCGACTTCCGCGTGCCGAGGTTCGCGACGGTCGATCTGTCGGGCCGTACGGTCGACGAGGTCGCGGCGCGCGGCAAGCACCTGCTCGTCCGCGCGGGCGACGCCACCGTCCACTCCCACCTGAAGATGGAGGGCAGCTGGCGCGTGTTCCGGCCGGGCGAGCGGTGGAACCGCCCGGCGCACCTGGCCCGCGCCGTCCTCGAGACCGCCGATTCGGTGGCCGTCGGATTCGAGCTCGGTCTGCTCGAGGTCATCGCACGCGACGCCGAGTCCGACGCGGTCGGACACCTCGGGCCCGACCCGCTCGGCGCCGACTGGGATGCCGCTGAGGCGGTGCGGCGGGTCGCGGCCGGCGCCGAGGTGCCCATCGCGGTCGCCCTGCTCGATCAGCGGAACCTCGCCGGCCTCGGCAACGTGTACGTGAACGAACTGTGCTTCCTCCGAGGCATCCGGCCCGACCGCCCGGTCGGCGACGTGCCCGATCTCGCCGCGGTCGTCGACCTCGGTCGGCGGCTCATCATGGCGAACCGCGACCGCATCGCGCGCGTCACGACCGGCGTCGACCGCCGCGGCGAACGGCTCTGGGTCTACGGCCGGCCCGGCGAGCCGTGCCGGCGCTGCGGCACGCGCATCGAGCGTGGCGAGCTCGGCCGGGTCGAGGGGGAGGAGCGCGTCACGTTCCGGTGCCCGAACTGCCAGCGGTGAACACGATCCAGCGCAGCCGGACCGGTCGGCTCAGCTGACCGGCCCGGTCCACTTCTCGCCGGGGCCCTGCCCGATCGCGTCGGGGATGACGGATGCCTCGCGGAACGCGAGCTGCAGCGAGCGAAGCCCGTCGCGCAGGCTCCGGGCGTGCATGTCGCTGATCTCGGGCGCGCCGGCGGTGATGAGGCCGGCGAGGGCGTTGATGAGCTTGCGCGCCTCGTCGAGGTCGAGCTGCGTGTCGGGATCGTCGGCGAGGCCGACCTTCACCGCCGCGGCGCTCATGAGGTGCACCGCCGCGGTCGTGATGATCTCGACCGCGGGCACCTCGGCGATGTCCCGGGTGGCGTCGTCGACCGCGTCGGCGGTCGCCTCCCGGTCTTCGGGCGCGGTCGTGGGCTCGTCGGAAGTGTGGGTCACCGGATTCCTCTGCTAGACTGTTGCGGGCTCCGGGGCCAGATCCCCGGTACGAAAGTGGAGAATCTCCCACCCGCGCATACCGCTTCATCAAGGTTACCGGGTCGTTTGCACTCCGCCGGCTCGTCATCGAGCAGGTAGCCAGGGTGCCGCACGAGTTCACGGAACGAGTTCCGGGCAACCCGCGCGTGGATCTCCGCTCTCGTCGTCGGGCGGCATCCGTCTCCCGATGAGTCGAAGAAGAGCTCGAGCAGAGGAGACACGCATCAGCGATCCGCGTACCAACGACCGTATCCGCGTCCCCGAGGTCCGCCTCGTGGGCCCCGGCGGAGAACAGGTCGGCGTCGTGAAGATCGAGGTGGCCCTGCGGCTCGCGCAGGAGGCCGACCTCGACCTCGTCGAGGTCGCACCGAACTCGCGTCCGCCGGTCGTCAAGATCATGGACTACGGCAAGTACAAGTACGAGGCTGCGCAGAAGGCGAAGGAAGCCCGGCGCAACCAGGCGAACACCATCCTCAAAGAGGTCCGGTTCCGCCTCAAGATCGACAAGCACGACTACGAGACCAAGATGAAGCGCGCCGTCGGCTTCCTGAAGTCCGGCGACAAGGTGAAGGCCATGATCCTGTTCCGGGGTCGTGAGCAGTCGCGCCCCGAGATGGGCGTGCGCCTCCTGCAGCGCTTCGCCGAAGACGTGGCGGAGTTCGGCACGGTCGAGCACACGCCCACGATCGACGGCCGCAACATGGTCATGGTCATCGCTCCTCTGAAGAACAAGTCCGAGGCAAAGGCCGAGCAGAACGCACAGCGTGCTGCGGCGAAGGCGCGTCCGGCGGCGGAAGCCCCGGCCGAGGCCGACGCGCAGTAACCCCCACTCCGCCAGACCCGGCGGCAGAACCAAGGAGAAACACGAATGCCGAAGCAGAAGACCCACTCCGGGTCCAAGAAGCGCTTCAAGATCACCGGCACCGGAAAGCTCAAGAAGCAGCAGGCCGGCATGCGCCACAACCTCGAGGGCAAGTCCTCGGTGCGCACCCGCCGCCTCAACCAGGACAAGGTCCTGTCGGCGCCCGACACCAAGGTCATCAAGAAGCTGCTCGGCCGCTGATCCGGTCCGACCCGTAAGGAAGAAACAGAGTCATGGCAAGAGTGAAGAGGGCCGTCAACGCCCACAAGAAGCGTCGGGTCATCCTCGAGCGCGCCGAAGGCTACCGCGGGCAGCGGTCGCGCCTGTACCGCAAGGCGAAGGAGCAGGTCACCCACTCGCTCGTCTACGCGTACAACGACCGCCGCGCGAAGAAGGGCGACTTCCGTCGCCTCTGGATCCAGCGCATCAACGCGGCCTCGCGTCAGCACGGCCTCACCTACAACCGCTTCATCCAGGGCCTGAACCTGGCCGGCATCGAGGTCGACCGTCGCATCCTCGCCGAGCTCGCCGTCAACGAGCCGGCGACCTTCGCGGCGCTGGTCGAGTCGGCGAAGCAGGCGCTTCCGACCGACGTCAACGCGCCCAAGAACGCGGCGTAAGCCCGCTTCGGCACGAACGGCCCGGCACCCTTCGGGGCGCCGGGCCGTTTCGCATGCCCGGATGCCTCGTGCGCGGCGCCGCGGCGAGGCATCCGGGCGTCCCTAGACTGGAACCATGCTCGAGAACCCGCGATCGCCGCGCGTGCGCGCCGTGGCGAAGCTCGCGAAGAAGCCCGCCCGACACGAGAGCGGGTTGTTCCTGCTCGAAGGGCCGCAGGCCGTGTCCGAGGCGCTGCGATTCCGACCCGAGCTCGTGGTCGAGCTGTTCGCGACCCCGACCGCGTTCGACCGGTACGAGCAGATCGCCCGGGCGGCGTCGGAGGCGGGGCTCGACGTCGAGTTCGTCACCGAAGAGGTGCTCGACGCGATGGCCGACACGGTCACGCCGCAGGGCTTCGTCGCGGTGTGCCGGCAGTTCCCGACGGCGGTGAAGGACGTGTTCGCGCAGCAGCCGCGGCTCGTCGCGATCCTCGAGGAGGTGCGCGATCCGGGCAACGCGGGCACCATCGTGCGCGCGGCCGACGCGGCGGGCGCCGACGCCGTGATCTTCTCGGGGCGTGCGGTCGACCTGTACAACCCGAAGGTCGTGCGGTCGACGACCGGGTCGATCTTCCACCTCCCGGTCGCGGTCGGCGCGCACCTCGACGACGTGCTCGCGCGCGCCCGCGAGGCCGGCCTCACGGTGCTCGCGGCGGACGTGAAGGGCGAGGACCTGCTGGCGGTTCGCGAGCAGGGGGTGCTGGCCGGCCCCACCGCGTGGCTGTTCGGCAACGAGGCCCGCGGGCTCGACGACGACCAGCTCGCGCTGGCCGATCGTGTGGTGACCGTGCCGATCTACGGGCACGCCGAATCGATGAACCTCGCGACCGCGGCATCCGTCTGCCTGTACGAGAGCGCGTTCGCGCACCGCAGCTGAGGGACTGTCGCGAGTCACGAATCGGTAACCGGCGGGCCCGGCAGTGGCGCAGCGGCATAGCGGATCCTTAGTTTGGAGGAATGAGCACCTCGCAGCCGGTCTCGGGCACGCCGGCCACCGCCCCCGCGCCGACCTCGAACATCTCGGTCCGACGGGGTGAGCCGCTCGTCGTGGTCGAGCACGTGAACAAGCACTTCGGCGACCTGCACGTGCTGAACGACATCAACACCGTCGTGAACCGCGGCGAGGTCGTCGTGGTCATCGGCCCGTCGGGGTCGGGCAAGTCGACGCTGTGCCGGGCGATCAACCGGCTCGAGACGATCGACTCGGGCACGATCACGATCGACGGCGAGCGCCTCCCCGAAGAGGGCAAGGGACTCGCGAAGCTCCGTGCCGACGTCGGCATGGTGTTCCAGTCGTTCAACCTGTTCGCGCACAAGACGGTGCTCGAGAACGTGACGCTCGCGCCCATCAGGGTGAAGGGCGTGAAGCGCAAGGACGCCGAGGCGAAGGCGATGGAGCTGCTCGAGCGCGTCGGCGTCGCGAACCAGGCGAAGAAGCTGCCCGCGCAGCTCTCGGGCGGTCAGCAGCAGCGCGTCGCGATCGCCCGGTCGCTCGCGATGACCCCGAAGCTCATCCTGATGGACGAGCCGACCTCGGCGCTCGACCCCGAGATGATCAACGAGGTGCTCGACGTCATGGTCGGCCTCGCCGACCAGGGCATGACGATGATCGTCGTGACCCACGAGATGGGCTTCGCCCGCAAGGCGGCCGACCGGGTGCTCTTCATGGCCGACGGCCGCATCGTCGAGGAGGCGACCCCGGCCGAGTTCTTCGACCACCCGAAGTCCGACCGCGCGAAGGACTTCCTGTCCAAGATCCTCGAGCACTGACTCGATCGAGACCGGTGCTGCCACGAGCAGCACGGAACCAAACGGAACACGGAAGCAGAGGCAGAGACATGAAACGCAGCAGAATCGCCCTCGTCGCGGCAGCGGCGGCCACCGCATTGCTGTTCGCCGGTTGTGCGTCGGACGGGCCCGGCGGAGACGCCGCCGAGCCGACCGTCGAGGAGACCCCCGAGTTCCCCGAGGGCTCGACCATGGCGCGCCTCGCCGAGGCCGGAAGCATCACGATCGGCACGAAGTTCGACCAGCCGCTGTTCGGCCTCGTCGGCCCGTCGGGCGACCCCGAGGGCTTCGACGTCGAGATCGGCAAGATCATCGCAGGCCAGCTCGGCATCGCGCCCGAGAACATCGAGTGGGTCGAGACGGTCTCGGCGAACCGCGAGCCGTTCATCGAGAACGGCCAGGTCGACATCGTCATCGCGACCTACACGATCAACGACGCCCGCAAGGAGGTCGTCTCGTTCGCCGGCCCGTACTTCATGGCCGGGCAGTCGATCCTCGTGCTGTCGGACAACGACGACATCGAGAGCGAAGACGACCTCGTCGGCCAGGCGGTGTGCTCGGTCACGGGTTCCACGCCCGCGGCGAACCTGAAGGAGCTCGGCGCCGAGGTGCTCGAGACCGACACCTACTCGAACTGCCTCGAGCCGCTGCGCAACGACAAGGTCGTCGCAGTCTCGACCGACAACGTCATTCTGGCTGGACTCGTGGCCCAGAACGAGGGCGAGTTCAAGGTGGTCGGCAAGCCGTTCACCGAGGAGCCGTACGGCATCGGCCTGAAGCTCGACGACACCGAGTTCCGCATGTGGATCAACGACGTGCTCGAGCAGTCCTTCGAAGACGGCACGTACAAGGCGGCATGGGAGAAGACGGCCGGCACGGTGCTGCCGTTCGTCGATCCTCCGGCCGTCAACCGGTACTGATCACCGGCCGCACTCCAATCACGGGATGCCCCGGCCGACCGCCCGATCGGCGGCCGGGGCATCCCGCCCACTGACCGAGAGGAACCGCGTGGACGTCGTCATCGCGAACCTTCCGCTCTACCTCGAGGGGTTCGGCACCACGTTGCTGCTCCTCGCCGTGAGCGGTGCCGGCGCGCTCGTGCTCGGCACGATCGTCGCCGCGATGCGCATCTCGCCGATCGCGACGCTGCGCACGATCGCGACCGTGTACACCGAGCTCATCCGCAACACGCCGCTCACGCTCGTGGTGCTGTTCTGCGCGATCATCCTCCCGATCCTCGGCTCCCGGCTTCCCTACCTCGTCGCCGGGTTCATCGCCCTCGCCGTCTACACCTCGCCGTTCATCGCCGAGGCGCTCCGGTCGGGCATCAACGGCGTGCCGGTCGGGCAGGCCGAGGCCGCCCGGAGCCTGGGCCTCGGGTTCCGTCAGTCGGTCTCGCTCATCGTGCTGCCGCAGGCGTTCCGCATGACGATCCCGCCGCTCATCAACGTCTTCATCGCACTCGCCAAGAACACGTCGGTGGTGGGCGGCGTCGGATTCGTGAGCGAACTCTTCGGCGTCGGTCGTACGCTCTCGAACGCGCACGGCAACGCCGTCATCCCGATCCTCATCGGGATCGCGGTCTTCTACCTCGTCATCACCGTGCCGCTCGGACTCATCGCGACGCAGCTCGAACGGAAATGGGTGGTGCAGCGATGAGTGCTCCGAGCGTCCTGTTCGACGCGCCGGGTCCCAAGGGCCGGCGCCTCTCACGCATCCTCTCGGCGGTGTCGGCGGTGCTCGTCGTCGCCCTCCTCGGCTGGATGTTCGTCGTCCTCAACAGTCCACGCGAATCGGGCGGCATCACCCTGCCCGGCATGTTCGATCCGAGTCGCTGGGACATCGTGCTCGACAGCGAGATGTGGGGTTTCATCTTCGGTGTCGGCGTCTGGGGCACCCTGCGTGCGGCGGCCGTCGCGGCCGTCCTCGCCATTCTCTTCGGCATCGTGCTCTCGCTCCTGCGGAGCTCGGAGATCGCGTGGATCCGCATCCCCACCGCCGTCTTCATCGAGTTCTTCCGCGGCATGCCGGTGCTGCTGATGATGCTGTTCATCCTGCTCGTCGCGGGCATCGGCCAGTACTGGGCGGTCGTGTCCGCGCTCGCGGTCTACAACGGCGCCCTCATCGGAGAGGCGCTGCGCGCGGGGCTCGTCGCGCTGCCGCGCGGCCAGCGCGAGGCAGCGCTGAGTCTCGGCATGCGGAACCTGCAGTCCAAGCTCCTCGTGGAGTTCCCGCAGGCGTTCAGACAGATGCTGCCGATCATCGTCGCCCAGCTCGTCGTGCTCCTGAAGGACACGTCGCTCGCCTACATCGTCGGCTACCCCGAACTCCTGCGCGTGACGCTCAACAACCTCGGCAGCTACTACGGCAACCGGTACCTCTTCACGCTGTGGGTCATCGCGTTCGTGCTCTATCTCGCGATGAACCTCACACTGTCGTGGTTCGCGCGGTGGCTCTCCCGCCGCGGGCAGCGGCGGTACGGCGCAGCGGCCGAGCCCGACGATCCCAACCAGGCGATGCTCGTCGCCCAGGCGACGGCCGCGGCGCGACAGTCCGAGGCGCACGATGGTGCCGGAGCGCGCTGACGGTCGGGCGACCCGAGGTGCCGCGCCGCGCCGGTAGACTCGTTCCTCGTGTCCGAGCCCAGTGAAATCACCGAGCCCGCGGTCGACGCGGCCGTCGCCGCGGCGCTCGCCGCGATCGCGGCCGCGAACGACTCCGCGGCGCTGAAGCAGGTCCGCACCGAGCACACCGGCGAGAAGTCGACGCTCGCGAAGCTGAACGCGCTGCTGCGCGACGTGCCGAACGACCAGAAGGCGGCGCTCGGCAAGCTCGTCGGGCAGGCGCGCGGCCGGGTGAACCAGGCGTTCGCCGCCCGCGAGGCCGAGATCACGGCTGCCGAGGCCGAGGCGCGGCTCGCCGCAGAGGCGGTCGACGTCACGGCGCTGCCGCAGCGTCGCCGCGTGGGCGCGCGGCATCCGCTCACCCTGCTGCAAGACCGCGTGAGCGAGGTGTTCACCGGCATGGGCTGGGAGATCGCCGAGGGGCCCGAGGTCGAGAGCGAGTGGTTCAACTTCGACGCCCTCAACTTCGACGCCGACCACCCGGCCCGAGCGATGCAGGACACGTTCTTCATCGACCCGCCCGAGGCGCACCTCGTGCTGCGCACCCACACGAGCCCGGTGCAGATCCGCGCCATGCTCGACCGCGAGGTGCCGATCTACGTGCTCGCACCGGGCCGGGTGTACCGCACCGACGAGTTCGACGCGACGCACCTGCCGGTGTTCATGCAGTTCGAAGGGCTCGCGGTCGACCGGGGCCTCACGATGGCGCACCTGAAGGGCACCCTCGATCACTTCGTGAAGTCGATCTTCGGCGACGAGGCCAAGGTGCGCCTGCGGCCGAGCTTCTTCCCGTTCACCGAGCCGAGCGCCGAGCTCGACTTCTGGCACCCGACGTTCAAGGGGGGTGCTCGCTGGATCGAGTGGGGCGGCTGCGGCATGGTGCACCCGAACGTGCTGCGCTCGGCCGGCATCGACCCCGAGGTGTACTCGGGCTTCGCGTTCGGCATGGGCATCGAGCGCGGCCTGATGCTCCGCAACGACGTCCAGGACATGCGCGACATGGCCGAGGGCGATATCCGCTTCTCCCAGCAGTTCGGAATGGTGGTCTAGACCCATGCGAGTTCCCCTGAGCTGGCTCGCCGAGTACGTCGAGCTCGTGCCGGGCACCACGCCCGAGGACGTCCACGCCGCCCTGGTGAAGGTCGGCCTCGAAGAAGAAGACATCCACACGTTCGAGGTTTCGGGCCCGATCGTGGTGGGCGAGGTGCTCGACTTCGTCGAGGAGCCGCAGTCGAACGGCAAGACCATCCGCTGGTGCCAGGTGCGGGTCGCACCCGACCCTTCGACCGGCTCGGGGACGGAGAAGCTCGCTGAGCCTGTCGAAGCGAACGGACCGGCGATCCGCGGCATCGTCTGCGGTGCGCGCAACTTCTTCGTCGGCGACCAGGTCGTGGTCACCCTGCCGGGTGCGGTGCTGCCCGGCCCGTTCCCGATCGCGGCCCGCAAGACCTACGGGCACGTCTCCGACGGCATGATCGCCTCGGCGCGCGAGCTCGGTCTCGGCGAGGACCACGACGGCATCCTGCGCCTGTCCACGCTCGGCATCGAGGCGCCCGTCGGCACCGACGCGATCGCGCTGTTGGGCCTGGACGACGCGGCGATCGAGATCAACGTCACGCCCGATCGCGGCTACGCGTTCTCGATCCGCGGTGTGGCGCGCGAGTACGCGCACGCCACGGGCGCCCGGTTCCGCGACCCGGTGGAGCGGGCCGAGGTGGCCGAGGTCGCGGGCGACGCGTTCCCCGTCGAGATCCGCGACGAGGCGCCGATCCGCGGCAAGGCCGGCGCGAGCGTCTTCGCGACCCGCGTCGTGCGCGGTGTCGACCCGACGCGTCCGACGCCGGCGTGGATGATCGCGCGGCTGAAGCTCGCGGGCATCCGCTCGCTGTCGCTGCTCGTCGACATCACCAACTACGTGATGCTCGAGCTCGGCCAGCCGATCCACGGCTACGACCTCGACCGCCTGCAGGGCGGCATCGTGGTGCGACGTGCGCAGCGGGGCGACCAGCTCACGACCCTCGACGAGAAGCAGCGCGACCTGCACGCCGAAGACCTGCTCATCACCGACGACCGCGGACCGATCGGGCTGGCCGGCGTCATGGGCGGAGCCGACACCGAGATGGGCGAGTCGACCCGCAACGTGCTCATCGAGGCCGCGAACTTCGACCCGGTGTCGATCGCGCGCACCGCGCGTCGCCACAAGCTGCCGAGCGAGGCATCCAAGCGCTTCGAGCGCGGAGTCGACCCGCAGATCGCCGAAGCCGCCGCATCGCGCGTGGCCCAGCTCATGGTCGAACTCGCCGGCGGCACGGCCGACACCGGCTCGATCGTCGGCGAGGCCCAGGGTCGGGCTCCGATCCTGCTGCCGCACGGATTCGTGACCGCGCTGGTCGGCGTGGATGTCACCGACGACGAGGTGCACGACGCGCTCGCCGAGATCGGCGGTGCCGTCACCCGCACCGACGCCGGCTTCGAAGTCGTCCCGCCGAGCTGGCGCCCCGACCTCCAGCTCAAGCAGGACCTGACCGAAGAGGTGGCCCGCCTGGTCGGCTACCACCGCATCCCGTCGGTGCTGCCGGTTGCGCCTCCCGGTCGCGGCCTCACCCGTTCGCAGCGACTGCGCAAGCAGGTCGCCGACGTGCTGGCCGGTGCCGGATCGACCGAGGTGCTCGCGTTCCCGTTCGTGACCGCCGACGAGAACCTGCGGTTCGGCAGCGTCGACGGGGCATCCGTGCCGCAGGTGAAGGTGGCGAACGCGCTCGACGCGTCGACCCCGTACCTGCGTCGCTCGCTGCTGCCCGGCCTCATCGGTGTGGCGCGCCGCAACCTCTCGCGCGGGTTCACCGATCTCGACCTGTTCGAGCTCGGCCTCGTGTTCCTGCCGTCCGCCGACGGCGTGCTCGGCAGCGCCGAGCTGCCGGTCGGCGCCGCGCTGCCCGCCGACGCCGAGCTCGCGGCGCTGAACGCCGGGATCCCCGCGCAGCCGCGGCACGCGGCCGTGCTGCTCCTCGGCGATGTCGTCGACAAGGCGCCGGGTCAGGTCGCGGTCGCCGCAGGGCTGGCCGACGCGCTCGACCGCGTGCGCGAGATCGCGTTCGCCGCGGGGGTCGAGGTCGCGTTCTCGCAGGGGAGCCACCACGCGCTGCACCCGGGCCGCACGGCCGAGATCCGCCTCGGCGACGCCGTCATCGGGTACGCGGGCGAACTGCATCCGGCGATCGCCGAGGAGCTCGACCTGCCGCGCGTCGTCGCGGTCGCCGAGCTCGACCTGGACGCTGTGATCGCGGCCGGTGAGCCGGTCGAGGCGCACTCGATCGGCACGTACCCCGCTGCCACACAAGACCTCTCGCTGGTGGTGGCGCGCGACGTGCCCGCCGCCGACGTCGAGCGCGCGGTCCGCGAGGGCGCGGGCGACCTGCTCGAGCACCTCGCGCTGGTCGACGACTACCGCGGCTCGGGTGTGGCCGAGGATCGCAAGAGCCTCACGTTCGCGCTGCGCTTCCGCGCGGCCGACCGCACGCTCACCGCGGCCGAGGCGAGCGAGGCCAAGCTCGCCGGTGCGGCGCTCGCGGGCGAGCGAACGGGCGCGGCGATCCGCGAGTAGGGCGATCCGCGAGTCAGCGGATTGGGCGCACGGTCCGGCCGGGCGCACGGTCCGGTCGGGCGCACGGTCCGGCCGGGCGCACGGTCCGGCCCAGCGCACCGGCGCCGGTCGGCGGGGCGCACGGTCCGCGCACCGTCCGGTCGGCGCAGACCCATCGTCGAAGGCGGGGCAGCGGATGTCCCGCCTTCGGCGATACGCTGAGGCATGGCCGAGTCACCGAAGACCCTGCCGACGGGGGAGTCGGTCGCCGCGTTCCTCGGCGCCGTCGAGCCGGCCGGCCGACGCGACGACGGGTTCGCGTTGCGCGAGCTGTTCGACCGGGTCACCGACACCGATGCGGTGATGTGGGGGCCCTCGATCGTCGGGTACGGGTTGCAGCACTTCCGGTACGCGTCGGGGCGTGAGGGCGACTGGCCGATCGTCGGGTTCTCGCCGCGCAAGGCGTCGATCTCGCTCTACGGCCTCCAGACGGCACCGGGCAGCGACGAACTCCTCGAGCGGCTCGGCAAACTGAAGCGCGGCGTCGACTGCATCTGGGTGGGACGGCTGTCGACGATCGACCAGAAGGTGCTCGCCTCGCTGATCGATCTCGCCTGGGTGCACGCCCGCAGGTGAGGCGCTGCGTGACGGCGAAGCATCCGCTCGGTTTGCACCGTGGGCCGACGGCCCGCTATCGTCGCTGCATGCTCACCGGCCGGCCCATCGCGACGCACTCCGTCGTCGCGCGCCGACGCCGTAGCGGCCGCCGAATCGAGGCGACCCCCGCGACGGCGTGATCCGCCGTGCTGTGCGGGGAGTCGCCGGCTCCGATCCCGTTCCGCACAGCCCATAAGGTGGATCCATGACCTACTCCGTCGCCGTTTCCGGCGCATCCGGCTATGCCGGAGGAGAGCTTCTCCGGCTCATCGCCGACCATCCCGAGTTCGAGGTCCGCACCGTCACCGCGCACTCGAACGCGGGTCAGCCGCTCGTCTCGGTGCAGCCGCACCTGCGCACGTTCACGCATCTCACGCTGAAGGAGACGTCGGCCGAGACCCTCGCCGGACACGACATCGTCTTCCTCGCGTTGCCGCACGGCGCGTCCGGTGCGATCGCGGCCGAGCTGGCCGACGACACGCTCGTCATCGACTGCGGCGCCGACCACCGGCTCGAGTCGACCGACGCGTGGGCGGCGTTCTACGGCGGCGAGCACCACGGCGCGTGGACGTACGGGGTGCCCGAGCTGCCGCGGGTGAGCGGCACCCAGCGCGATCGGCTCGCCAGGACGCGTCGCATCGCGGCGCCCGGATGCAACGCCTCCACGGTCGCGCTGTCGCTGGCGCCGGGCATCCGGGCGGGGGTGATCGAGGAGACCGACCTGGTGTCGGTGCTCGCGGTCGGCCCGTCCGGCGCCGGGAAGAGCCTGAAGGCGCACCTGCTCGGCGCCGAGATCCTGGGCTCGGCGAACCCGTACTCGGTCGGCGGGGTGCATCGGCACATCCCCGAGATCCAGCAGGCGCTGTGCTGGGCGGGTGCGGCGGCGCCGACGATCTCGTTCACGCCGGTGATCGTGCCGATGTCGCGGGGCATCCTCGCGACGTCGACGGCGCGCATCGCGCCGGGCGTCGACGCGGCGACCGTGCGCGCCGCCTGGGAGGACGCGTACGTGGGCGAGCGGTTCGTGCAGCTGCTGCCCGAGGGGCAGTTCCCGCGCACCGCCGATGTGCTCGGGGCGAACACCGCGCTCATGGGCCTCGCGGTCGACGAGGCCGCCGGCCGCGTCGTCGTGGTCACCGCGGTCGACAACCTCGTGAAGGGCACCGCGGGCGCCGCCATCCAGTCGGCCAACCTCGCGCTCGGCCTCACCGAGTCGACCGGTCTTCCCGTGAACGGAGTCGCGCCGTGACCGTGACCGCTCCCTCCGGATTCGACGCCGCCGGCATCGCGGCGGGCATCAAGCGCACCGGCGCACTCGACCTCGCCGTGATCGTGAACCGCGGCCCGTCGCAGGCGGCCGCCGCCGTGTTCACCTCGAACCGGGCGAAGGCGAACCCGATCCTCTGGTCGCAGCAGGTCGCCGCCGACGGCGTCGTGAGCGCGATCGTGCTCAACTCGGGCGGGGCGAACTGCTTCACCGGCCACCAGGGCTTCCAGGTGACGCACCGCACCGCCGAGGCCGCGGCGCAGGCGCTCGGCGTCTCGGCGGGTGATGTGCTGGTCTGCTCGACCGGGCTCATCGGCGACCAGCTCGACGGCGAGGTCCTCGAAGAGGGCGTGCTGTCGGCGGTGAACCGGCTCGGCGCCGACGAGGCATCCGGCGCCGATGCGGCGCGCGCCATCATGACCACCGATACGAAGCCGAAGACCGTCGTGGTCGCCGGCGACGGCTGGTCGATCGGCGGCATGGCGAAAGGCGCCGGCATGCTGGCGCCGGGGCTCGCGACGATGCTGGTGGTGCTCACCACCGACGCCGACCTGCCGGCGGCGGTGCTCGACCGCGCGCTGCGCGCCGCGACCCGGGTCACGTTCGACCGGCTCGACTCCGACGGCTGCATGTCGACGAACGACCAGGTGACGCTGCTCGCCAGCGGGGCGTCGGGCGTCGCGCCCGACGAGGCATCCTTCACCGCGGCCCTCACCGACGCGTGCCGCGACCTGGCGACCCAGCTGCAAGGCGACGCCGAAGGCGCGAGCCACGACATCACGATCGAGGTCGTCGGCGCGGTCACCGAGGACGACGCCGTCGAGGTCGGCCGTTCGGTCGCCCGCAACAACCTGTTCAAGGCCGCCGTCTTCGGCAACGACCCGAACTGGGGCCGGGTGCTCGCCGCCATCGGCACCACGAGCGCACCATTCGATCCGTACCTCGTGGATGTCACGATGAACGGCGTCCGCGTGTGCCATGCCGGCGGTCCCGACCGACCGCGCGACGAGGTCGATCTCACGCCGCGCGCGACGCACGTGCTGATCGAGCTGCACGCGGGCGAGGCATCCGCCACCATCTGGACCAACGACCTCACGCACGACTACGTGCACGAGAACAGCGCCTACTCGAGCTGAGATGACCGACGACACCGATACCCCCGCGGCCGACGACCGGGCCGCCACCGCCGCCGAGAAGGCGGCCACCCTGATCGAATCCCTGCCCTGGCTGAAGCGGTTCCACGGCGAGACCATCGTCGTGAAGTTCGGCGGCAACGCGATGGTCAGCCCCGAGCTGCAGCGCGCGTTCGCCGAGGACATGGTCTACCTACGTTACGCCGGCATCAAACCCGTCGTGGTGCACGGCGGCGGCCCGCAGATCTCGTCGATGCTCGAGCGTCTCGGCATCCCGAGCGAGTTCCGCGGCGGCTACCGGGTCACCACCCCCGAGGCGATGGACGTCGTGCGCATGGTGCTGTCGGGCCAGGTGAACCGCGAGCTCGTGAGCCTCATCAACGCGCACGGGCCGCTCGCCGCCGGGCTGTCCGGCGAGGACGCCGGCCTGTTCACCGGCCGCCGCCGCGGTGTGGAGGTCGACGGCGTCGAACTCGACCTGGGCCTCGTCGGCGACGTCGTCGCGGTCGACCCGGCCGCCGTCGAGGCGCAGCTGCAGGCCGGGCGCATCCCCGTGGTCTCCTCGATCGCCCCCGACGCCGACCAGCCGGGGCAGTCGCTGAACGTGAACGCCGACAGTGCCGCGGCAGCGCTCGCCGTCGCACTCGGCGCGGCGAAGCTCGTCATCCTCACCGACGTCGCCGGTCTCTACCGCGACTGGCCGAACCGCGACTCGCTCGTCTCCGAGATCGACGCGACCGAGCTCGCCGCGCTGCTCCCGTCGCTCGAGTCGGGCATGATCCCGAAGATGCGCGCCTGTCTCGACGCGGTCGAGCAGGGCGTGCCGAAGGCGGCGATCATCGACGGGCGGGTGCCGCACTCGATCCTGCTCGAGGTGTTCACCCAGCAGGGCATCGGCACCGAGGTGGTGGCGGCATGAGCGAGTGGCAGCAGCGCTTCGGCACGCGCCTGATGCGATCGATCGGGATGCCGCTGCGCAAACTCGTCCGCGGGCAGGGCGCCTGGGTGTGGGACGACGAGGGGCGCGAGTACCTCGACTTCCTCGCCGGCATCGCGGTGAACTCCCTCGGGCACGCGCACCCCGTGTTCGTCGAGGCGGTGTCGACGCAGGCGGCGACGCTCGCTCACGTGTCGAACTACTTCGCGACCGAACCCGCGATCGAGCTCGCCGAGCGGCTCGCCCGACTCACGGGGGCCGGCGACGCCGGCCGGGCCTGGTTCGGCAACTCCGGCGCCGAGGCGAACGAGGCGGCGTTCAAGCTCGCCCGCCTCAACAACTCGGGCGGCGCGCGCACCCGGGTGGTGGCGCTCGTCGACGCGTTCCACGGGCGCACCATGGGTTCGCTCGCCCTCACCGGCAAGCCGCACATGCGCCAGCCGTTCGAACCGCTCGCCGGCGGCGTCGAGCACATCCCCGCCACGATCGAAGCGCTCGAGGCGGCGATCGACGACACGGTCGCCGCGCTCTTCGTCGAGCCGATCCAGGGCGAGGCCGGCGTGGTCGAGCTGCCCGACGGGTTCCTCGAGACCGCACGCGAGCTCACCCGCCGGCACGGTGCGCTGCTCGTCGTCGACGAGATCCAGACCGGGGCCGGGCGCACGGGCGCCTGGTTCGGGTTCCAGCACGCCGGCATCGTGCCCGACGCGATCACGGTCGCGAAGGGCATCGGCGGCGGGTTCCCCATCGGCGGACTCGTGACCTTCGGCGAGGCATCCGACCTGTACCAGAAGGGCATGCACGGCTCGACCTTCGGCGGCAACCCGCTGGCCACCGCGACCGCGAACGCGGTGCTCGGTGAGATCGAGAGCGCGGGCCTGGTCGAGAACGCCGCGCGCCGCGGCGTGCAACTGCGCGAGCGCGTCCTCGGCATCGACTCGCCGCTGGTCACCGGCGTCCGCGGTCGGGGGCTGCTCGTCGGCGTGGCGCTGGCCGAACCGATCGCCGAACGGCTCTCGCTCGCCGCGCTCGATGCCGGGCTCATCGTGAACGCGGCGAACGATCGCACCATCCGCATCGCACCGCCGCTCATCATCGGCGACGCCGAGCTCGACGAGTTCGCCGAGCGCTTCGCGCGCGCGCTCGCGGCCGTCGACGGCGACCGATGATGCGCATGACGCCCGCGCCCGCGCCCGCACGAGCCCACCCGACCCGATCGCTCGAAGGAGCCGCATGACCCGCCACTTCCTCCGCGACGACGACCTGACGCCGGCCGAGCAGGCCGAGGTGCTCGACCTCGCGGCCCGCCTGAAGGCCGACCGGTTCGCCGCACGCCCGCTCGACGGCCCGCAGACGGTCGCGGTCGTCTTCGACAAGACGTCGACCCGCACCCGGGTGTCGTTCGCCGTCGGCATCGCCGACCTCGGCGGCGTGCCGCTCATCATCTCGTCGAACGAGAGCCAGCTCGGCGGCAAGGAGTCGATCGCCGACACCGCGCGCGTGCTCGAGCGCATGGTCGCCGCGGTCGTGTGGCGCACGTTCGCCCAGTCGGGGCTCGAGGAGATGGCCGAGGGCACGACCGTCCCGGTGGTCAACGCGCTGAGCGACGACTTCCACCCGTGCCAGCTGCTCGCCGACCTGCAGACCATCCGCGAGCACCGGGGCGAGCTCGTCGGGCTCACCGTCGCGTTCCTCGGCGACGGCGCGAGCAACATGGCCCACTCGTATTTGCTGGCCGGCACCACCGCCGGCATGCACGTGCGCATCGGGGCGCCCGAGTCATCCGCGCCCCGGGCCGATGTCGTCGCCGACGCCGAACGCATCGCCGCGGCGACCGGCGGGTCCGTGCTGGTCACGACCGATCCGGCTGCGGCCGCCGCCGGCGCCGACGTCATCGTCACCGACACGTTCGTGTCGATGGGGCAGGAGGGCGAGAAGGCCGAGCGCCTCGCCCGCTACGACGGCTTCATCGTCGATGCGGCGCTCATGGCGCATGCGGCCGACGACGCGATCTTCCTGCACTGCCTGCCCGCCTACCGCGGGGTCGAGGTCGCGGCCGACGTCATCGACGGCCCGCAGTCGGTGGTCTGGGACGAAGCCGAGAACCGACTCCACGCGCAGAAGGCGCTGCTCGCCTGGCTGCTCGAACGGAAGGACGCCTGATGGCCGACGACAACGCCACGGCACACGGCACCAACGAAGGCTCGCTCTGGGGCGCGCGCTTCGCCACCGGGCCGTCGCCCGAGCTCGCACGGCTCTCGAAGTCGACCCAGTTCGACTGGCAGCTCGCCCCCTACGACCTCGCCGGTTCGCGCGCGCACGCCCGCGCCCTCGCGACGGCCGGATACCTCGACGCCGACGAGCTGACCGCGATGCTCGCCGGACTCGACGCCCTCGCGGCCCGCATCGAATCGGGCGAACTCGTCGCGCAGGAGTCCGACGAGGACGTGCACGGCGCCCTCGAGACCGCGCTCATCGCCGAGGTCGGCCCCGAGCTCGGCGGCAAACTGCGCGCCGGCCGCAGCCGCAACGACCAGATCGCGACGCTCGTGCGCCTGTACCTGAAGGATCACGCCGCGGTCATCGGCGAGCAACTCGTGCACCTCGTCGATGCCCTCTCGGCGCAGGCCGACGCGCACCGCACCGCGATCATGCCGGGCCGCACCCACCTGCAGCACGCCCAGCCGGTGCTGCTCGCACACCACCTGCTCGCGTACGGTTGGGCGCTCTCGCGCGATCTCGAGCGGCTCGTCGACTGGTCGAAGCGCGCGGATGTCTCGCCCTACGGCGGCGGCGCGCTCGCCGGGCAGACGCTCGGCCTCGACGCCGCGCAGGTCGCCGCCGACCTGGGACTCGGCGCACCGGCCGAGAACTCCCTCGACGGCACCGCGAGCCGCGACGTCGTCGCCGAGTTCGCGTTCATCGCCGCGATGATCGGCGTGAACCTGTCGCGCCTGGCCGAAGACGTCATCATCTGGAACACCCGCGAGTTCGGCTTCGTCACCCTCGACGACGGCTATTCGACCGGGTCGAGCATCATGCCGCAGAAGAAGAACCCCGACATCGCCGAGCTCACGCGCGGCAAGGCGGGGCGGCTCATCGGCAACCTGTCGGGTCTGCTCGCCACGCTCAAGGGCCTGCCCCTCGCGTACAACCGCGACCTGCAGGAGGACAAGGAGCCGGTCTTCGATTCGGTCGAGACGCTCGAGGTCGTGCTGCCGGCGTTCACGGGCATGGTCGCGACGCTGCGCTTCGACACCGATCGGATGTCGCAGCTCGCGCCGGCCGGATACTCGCTGGCGACCGATGTCGCCGAGTGGCTGGTGAAGCGCCGGGTGCCGTTCCGCGACGCCCACGAGATCACCGGCTCGCTCGTGCGCTACGCCGAACAGCACGGGCTCGAGCTCGACGAGGTCGACGATGCGGCGCTCGCCGCGATCGATCCCCGGCTCACGCCCGAGGTCCGCAGCGTGCTGAGCGTCGAGGGGTCGGTCGCGAGCCGCGACGGCATCGGCGGCACGGCGCCCGACCGGGTCGCCGACCAGCAGGCGGCGCTCGCCGAGCGGGTGCGCCGACTGGTGCAGGCCCTGCCCGAGGGGCGCCGCTGAGCGGGCCGGACCCGTCCGAGCCGACTCCACCCGAGGCCCGGCTCGTCGTCCCGGATCGATCGTTCTTCGCGGTCGACCCGGTCGAGCTCGCGCCGCGTCTGCTCGGCGCGGTGCTCGCGCACGAGACCGCGGACGGCACGGTCGCGGTGCGGTTGGTCGAGGTCGAGGCGTACCGCGGACTCGGCGAGGACCCGGGGTCGCACGCCCACCGCGGACCGACCCCGCGCACCCGCGTGATGTTCGGCGAGCCCGGGCGGCTGTACGCCTACTTCACGTACGGCATGCACACGTGCCTGAACGTCGTGGGCCATGCGCCGGGCGCAGCCGGTGCGGTCCTGCTGCGCGGGGCCACGGTGGTCGAGGGGCTCGAATTGGCGCGGTCGCGTCGGGGCGGGGCATCCGACCGAGACCTCGCGAGGGGGCCGGCCCGCCTGGCCGTCGCGCTCGGTGTGCCGCTGTCGGCGTCGGGGGCCGACCTGCTCGCGCCGCCGTTCCGGCTGCTGGTGCCGGCCGCGCCGCCGACGGCGGTCGTCTCGACCGCTCGCACCGGGGTGAGCGGCGCCGGCGGGGGAGCGGCGTATCCGTGGCGGTTCGCGGTCGCGGGTGATCCTGGCGTATCGCCGTATCGGCGGCACGCCAGGTCGCACGACTGAACCCACGCCGCCGGTTCGGCGTTGCGGGCCGGGCTCAGCGCAGTGCGAAGTGCGCCACGAGCCCCGCGGCGCACGCCCAGATCAGGCTGGCGAACGTGCCGATGATGAACCGCTCGCGGGCCTCGGGCGCGTCGAGTTCGGTGAATCGGCCGACGCCCTTCACGGCGACGACGATGGCGAGTCCCTCGGGGAACCCGGCGATGATCGTCCCGGCGGTGGCGATGCGCTCGAGCACGCCGATCGTCTGCCCGCCGCGCAGCACCTCGCGACGCGGCGCGCTCGCGATGGTCTGCCCGTCGGCGCCCTGCTGGGCGATGAGGATGCCGCCGTGCAGTCCGGGGGAGACGGAGCCCATGGCGAGCGAGAGGGCTGCGCCCGCAGCCGGGCCGCCGCCGAAGATGCCCGTGGTGAGTGCCAGGAGGGCGATCACGACGCCGCCCCAGCGCGCCGGTTCCGACAGCGACGCCGCCGCCACCACGGCGGCGCCGAGCGCGGCGGCGGCGATCCACACCACGAGTCGGTTGGGGCGGAAGTACGCGAGCACCGAGAGGCCCGCGGCGGCGATGAGGGTCGGCACGAGCACGACCCAGGCCGCGGCATCGGCGAGGACGACCGTATTCACGAGGCTCCTTCCGCGCCGCGGCAGGGCACGGCTCCGAGCAGTGTAGCGAGGGCGGCCGTCGCGGGGCGGCGACGCGCGCGCACTCGGTTCACGTCGAGGATGCGTCCTCGGATGTCTCGACCGACGCCGCGTCGAGGTCGGCCAGCAGCGCGGCGATCGCCGGCACGGCCGCGTCCTCTGCGCGCCAGAGCGCAGCCTTGAGTCGGGCGCTGACCGCGGCGGGGGTGATGTCGAGCAGCGTCGCGATCTCCTTCTGCGGGCGGCCCGCGCGAGCGAGGTCCACGACCTCCCAGCCCGGCTGGGTGCGGCGGTGCCGCAGCAGCACCAGGAGCCGGAGCAGCGCCTCGACGTGCTCGGCCCGCGCGGCCGTCGCAGCGTGCCCGCTCCGCAGGGCGATGCGCCCCTCGGCGCGCTTCGCGGCGTCGACCGCGTCGCGTGCGGCGATGAACGCCGGCCCGCTCGCTTTGCGCACTGCGTCGGGCAGCGGCATGCGCACGTCGCCGATGCCGAGGCCGACGCTCCAGTGGCCGTCGCGGGTCGCTTCGAGCGTGAGGGCGAGTGCGCTGTCGGCCGAGTCGGTGATGGCCTGGATCTCGTCGCCCGCGGTCTGATCGGGCGGGAGGAGCAGGCGGTCGCCGGCGGCCGCCTCGAGGCGGCCGATGAGCTCGGATGCCTGGTCGCGTCCTCGGCGGCTGCCGACCTGGTCCGCGGTGATGACGAACATGCGAGCGTCCTTTCACGTTGAAGCATTGATTCGGCAATATCAAGGCTACAGGCTTTATCATATGAAATCAATGATCCAGCCTTGACTCAGGGCCGCTCGATGAGTCAGGTACCCTTGCACTCGTGTCAGACCCCGTGATCCTCGCGACCCAGCAGAACGACGCGTCCTTCGAGGACGTCTGGGAGGAACTGGTCTGGCGCGGCCACGTGCACGTCTCGACCGACCCGGCCGCGCTCAAGACCCTGCTCGCCGGTGAGCCGATCACCTACTACTGCGGGTTCGACCCGACTGCCCCGAGCCTGCACCTCGGCAACCTCGTGCAGCTCATCGTCATGCGCCGTCTCCAGCTCGCCGGGCACCGCCCGCTCGGCCTGGTCGGCGGGTCGACGGGGCTCATCGGCGACCCGCGGCCCACGGCCGAGCGCACGCTCAACACGAGGGAGACCGTGGCCGAGTGGGTGGGGTACCTCCAGTCCCAGGTCTCCCGGTTCCTCTCGAGCGAGGGCGCGAACGCGGTGCGGCTGGTCAACAACCTCGACTGGACGGCGGGCCTCAGCGCCATCGACTTCCTGCGCGAGATCGGCAAGCACTACCGGGTCGGCACGATGCTGAAGAAGGACGCAGTGGCCTCCCGGCTCAACTCCGACGCCGGCATCAGCTACACCGAGTTCAGCTACCAGATCCTGCAGGGCTACGACTACCTCGAGCTGCATCGCCAGTACGGCTGCGTGCTGCAGACCGGCGGCAGCGACCAGTGGGGCAACCTCACGAGCGGCACGGATCTCATCCACCGGGTCGAGGGCGCGAGCGTGCACGCGATCGGCACGCCCCTCGTCACCAACTCCGATGGCACGAAATTCGGCAAGAGCGAGGGCAACGCGATCTGGCTCGATGCCGAGATGTGCAGTCCGTACCGCTTCTACCAGTTCTGGCTCAACACCGATGATGCCGATGTGATCGAGCGGCTCAAGGTCTTCACGTTCCTGACCAGGGACGAGATCGAACAGCACGCGGCGCTGGTGGAATCCGAGCCGTTCCGGCGCGCGGCGCAGCGACGGCTCGCGCTCGAGGTCACCACCCTGGTGCACGGCACCGAGGCGACCGAATCTGTCGTCGCCGCGTCCGAGGCGCTCTTCGGCAAGGGCGATCTCGCTGCGCTCGATCCGGCGACCCTGCGCAGTGCGCTCGCCGAGTTGCCGAACGCGACGGTCGCGAGCGGAACGCCCGTGCTGCAGGCGCTGCTCGAGACCGGACTCGTCGAGAGCCTCGGCGATGGGCGGCGAGCGATCGCCCAGGGCGGTGTGACGCTCGACGGCGTCCGGGTCGAGGACGACACGGCGACGGTATCGGGTGCTCTGCCGGGCGGCGTCTCGGTGCTGCGTCGCGGCAAGAAGACCCTCGCGGGCCTCTTCGTGGAGTGAGTGCGATGTCCGACGAGGTCGCCCGCGCACTCGTCGGACGCGTCTGGGCCGACCTCGGTCGCGATCTCGGCGAGCTCGAACATCTCGACCGGCTGCCCGAGGCTCCGCTTCCGGCCCGGCTGGATGTCTCGTCGCTGGCCGTCGGGTCGGTCGCCGCCGCGTCGCTCGCCGGGGCCGCCGGCGATGGCGACCGTGCGCGGCGCACTCGACTGCGGCTCGACGGCGATCGCATCGCGGTGGCGTTCACGAGCGACCGCGACCTGCTCGTCGACGGTCGCGCTCCCGACGTCTGGTCGCCGCTGTCGGGATTCTGGCGCACCGCCGACGGCTGGGTGCGCACCCATGGCAACTACCCGCACCACGCCCGCGTGCTGCGCCGGGTGCTCGCCGTGCCCGACGACGCGACGCGCGAGGCCGTCGCCGATGCGATCCTGCCGCGGACGGCCGCCGACCTCGCCGCGGAGGTGGAGTCGGCTGGCGGGCTCTGCGTCGTCGTGCGCGCTGAAGACCCTGCGACGGATGCCGCGTGGCGGGCGCGTCCGATCGTCGACCTCGGCGACGGCGACGGCGAGCTCACCACCCCGACCGGGCGCCGCGAGGCATCCGACCGGCCCGATCGCCCCCTCGCCGGAGTCCGCGTGCTCGACCTCACCCGGGTGATCGCCGGGCCCGTCGGCACTCGGACTCTCGCCCTGCTCGGAGCCGACGTGCTGCGCATCGATTCGCCGAGGTCGCCCGAGTTCGCGTGGCAGCATGTCGACACCGGCGCCGGCAAACGCACGACGCTGCTCGATCTCGCGCGACGCGGCGATCGGGCCGTGTTCGACGCGCTCGCCCGCGATGCCGACGTCGTGGTCACGGGCTACCGCCCGGCGGCCATGACGAGACTCGGGCTCGACGCTCGAGCGCTGCGGTCGAGGCATCCGCACCTCGTCGTGGCCTCGCTGTCAGCCTGGGGCGACCACGCCGAGGCGGGGGAGCGCCGCGGATTCGACAGTCTCGTGCAGGCGGCGTCGGGCGTCGCCGTGGTCGAGGGTGACGACGGACTGCCCGGCGCGCTCCCGGCACAGGCGCTCGACCACGCGACCGGCTACCTGCTCGCCGCCGCGGTGACCTCCCAGCTCCGCGGACACGGCCGGCGCACCGGTCGCGTGCGGCTGTCGCTGCGGCGCACCGCGGCCGAACTCCTCGCCCTCCCGCGAACCGACGTGCGTGCACCCGGGGCAGCGCTCACGGATGCCGAGCGCGAACCGCACCGGCGACGGTTCGACGTCGGCGACGTCGCGGTGCGCACGACCGCGCCGGCCGTCGTCGGTGCCGATGGTCCGCTCGAGTGGCCCGCACCGCCCCACCGGCTCGGCGTCGACCCGCCGCGGTGGCGGTGAACGCGAGGCGCCCGGCGGGTCGGGCGAGATCCGCAGGAATCCGCGCGACACGCCCGGGATGCAAGCCCGAGTTGCAGGAGGGGGTGGATCTCCGTAAAGTAATCACTCGTTGCCGCAAAGGGAGCGAGAGAGCGAAAAGCTCACCGGCCCTCAACTAGCAGCGATTCCCGATCAGAACGAGCCACTCGGTTCGGGCTGGTCGAAGCATTCGGATCCGTCCCTTCACGGGATGCCCGAGTGGAGACGTAAGCCTCGAGTGAGTCATCCGTCAGGGTGACGAAGCGAGAGCGTCCGTTTCTTGAGAACTCAACAGCGTGCACTATGTTCAATGCCAATTTTTTGAACCCTGGCCTGCCTCTTTTTTGGGGTGGGTGGGATTCCTTTGATTGATGGACAATTTGGCGAGAGTCAGTTGTTTCTCTGTCAGTGATTGAATTTTTTTTTGGAGAGTTTGATCCTGGCTCAGGACGAACGCTGGCGGCGTGCTTAACACATGCAAGTCGAACGATGAAGCCTCACTTGTGGGGTGGATTAGTGGCGAACGGGTGAGTAACACGTGAGTAACCTGCCCTGGACTCTGGGATAACCCCGAGAAATCGGAGCTAATACCGGATATGACCCTGGATCGCATGGTTCGGGGTGGAAAGTTTTTTCGGTCTGGGATGGACTCGCGGCCTATCAGCTTGTTGGTGAGGTAATGGCTCACCAAGGCGTCGACGGGTAGCCGGCCTGAGAGGGTGACCGGCCACACTGGGACTGAGACACGGCCCAGACTCCTACGGGAGGCAGCAGTGGGGAATATTGCACAATGGGCGCAAGCCTGATGCAGCAACGCCGCGTGAGGGATGACGGCCTTCGGGTTGTAAACCTCTTTTAGTAAGGAAGAAGGGGCCTTGTGCCTTGACGGTACTTGCAGAAAAAGGACCGGCTAACTACGTGCCAGCAGCCGCGGTAATACGTAGGGTCCGAGCGTTGTCCGGAATTATTGGGCGTAAAGAGCTCGTAGGCGGTTTGTCGCGTCTGCTGTGAAATCTAGAGGCTCAACCTCTAGCCTGCAGTGGGTACGGGCAGACTTGAGTGGTGTAGGGGAGACTGGAATTCCTGGTGTAGCGGTGGAATGCGCAGATATCAGGAGGAACACCGATGGCGAAGGCAGGTCTCTGGGCACTTACTGACGCTGAGGAGCGAAAGCGTGGGGAGCGAACAGGATTAGATACCCTGGTAGTCCACGCCGTAAACGTTGGGCGCTAGATGTGGGGACCTTTCCACGGTTTCCGTGTCGTAGCTAACGCATTAAGCGCCCCGCCTGGGGAGTACGGCCGCAAGGCTAAAACTCAAAGGAATTGACGGGGGCCCGCACAAGCGGCGGAGCATGCGGATTAATTCGATGCAACGCGAAGAACCTTACCAAGGCTTGACATGACCGAGAACGCGCCAGAAATGGTGAACTCTTTGGACACTCGGTTACAGGTGGTGCATGGTTGTCGTCAGCTCGTGTCGTGAGATGTTGGGTTAAGTCCCGCAACGAGCGCAACCCTCGTCGCATGTTGCCAGCACGTAATGGTGGGGACTCATGTGAGACTGCCGGGGTCAACTCGGAGGAAGGTGGGGATGACGTCAAATCATCATGCCCCTTATGTCTTGGGCTTCACGCATGCTACAATGGCCGGTACAAAGGGCTGCGATGTCGTAAGGCGGAGCGAATCCCAAAAAGCCGGTCTCAGTTCGGATTGAGGTCTGCAACTCGACCTCATGAAGTCGGAGTCGCTAGTAATCGCAGATCAGCAACGCTGCGGTGAATACGTTCCCGGGCCTTGTACACACCGCCCGTCAAGTCATGAAAGTCGGTAACACCCGAAGCCGGTGGCCCAACCCTTGTGGAGGGAGCCGTCGAAGGTGGGATCGGTGATTAGGACTAAGTCGTAACAAGGTAGCCGTACCGGAAGGTGCGGCTGGATCACCTCCTTTCTAAGGAGCACTGGACCAGCTTGCTGGTTCCAGGAGGCCCATTGCAGGGCGAATGTTCCTGCTGGGTGCTCATGGGTGGAACATTGACATAGGCATCGATCGCAAGCGTGTTGATTCAGTACGCCGGCCCTTCGGGGTTGGTTGGAACGGTCGGGGCGGGCGGGGTCGGTGCGTGCACGCTGTTGGGTCCTGAGGGACCGGGCGCGACCTTTCGGGGTTGGCGGGTTTCTTCAGGCCTTCATGAAGCATCACCGGTTGGTGGTGTGGGGTGGGGGTTCTGGCCGTCTGTTGAGAACTACATAGTGGACGCGAGCATCTTAGAAACAACCTTGTTGTTGTTTCGAATTTGTTCTGCAGCATCTTCTCTCTTTTGGGGGGAGGGTGTTGTTGACTTATTCATTGGTCGCCGCCGGCCCTTTCGGGGGTTGGTGGTTTCTTTGAACTCATGTGTGGTTTCAAGTTTCTAAGAGCGAACGGTGGATGCCTTGGCATCTGGAGCCGAAGAAGGACGTCGTAATCTGCGATAAGCCTCGGGGAGTTGATAAACGAGCTGTGATCCGAGGATTTCCGAATGGGGAAACCCCGCCAGGCCCTTTGGGTGACCTGGTGACTCCCGCCTGAATGTATAGGGCGGGTAGAGGGAACGTGGGGAAGTGAAACATCTCAGTACCCACAGGAAGAGAAAACAACCGTGATTCCGTGAGTAGTGGCGAGCGAAAGCGGAAGAGGCCAAACCGGTCATGTGTGATACCCGGCAGGGGTTGCATGGTCGGGGTTGTGGGACCTTTCGGGCTGTTCTGCCGGACAGCCACGGTGATTGTGCATGGTATAGGCGAACCGGATTGAAAGCCGGACCGGAGTGGGTGTGAGTCCCGTAGCCGAAATGTCGTGCCGCCCGGAGAGGTATCCCAAGTAGCACGGGGCCCGAGAAATCCCGTGTGAATCTGCCAGGACCACCTGGTAAGCCTAAATACTCCCAGATGACCGATAGCGGACAAGTACCGTGAGGGAAAGGTGAAAAGTACCCCGGGAGGGGAGTGAAATAGTACCTGAAACCGTTCGCTTACAATCCGTCGGAGCAGCCTTGTAGCTGTGACGGCGTGCCTTTTGAAGAATGAGCCTGCGAGTTAGTGATTTGTGGCGAGGTTAACCCGTGTGGGGTAGCCGTAGCGAAAGCGAGTCTGAATAGGGCGATTCAGTCGCAGGTCCTAGACCCGAAGCGAAGTGATCTATCCATGGCCAGGTTGAAGCGACGGTAAGACGTCGTGGAGGACCGAACCCACTTCAGTTGAAAATGGAGGGGATGAGCTGTGGATAGGGGTGAAAGGCCAATCAAACTTCGTGATAGCTGGTTCTCTCCGAAATGCATTTAGGTGCAGCGTTGCGTGTTTCTTGCCGGAGGTAGAGCTACTGGATGGCCGATGGGCCCCAACAGGTTACTGACGTCAGCCAAACTCCGAATGCCGGTAAGTGAGAGCGCAGCAGTGAGACGGTGGGGGATAAGCTTCATCGTCGAGAGGGAAACAACCCAGACCACCGACTAAGGCCCCTAAGCGTGTGCTAAGTGGGAAAGGATGTGGAGTTGCACAGACAACCAGGAGGTTGGCTTAGAAGCAGCCACCCTTGAAAGAGTGCGTAATAGCTCACTGGTCAAGTGATTCCGCGCCGACAATGTAACGGGGCTCAAGCACACCGCCGAAGTCGTGGGATTCGCATTATCGATAGGCCTTCGTGGTCCAGTCGTGCGGATCGGTAGGAGAGCGTCGTGTGCCGGGTGAAGCGGCGGAGTGATCCAGCCGTGGACGGCACACGAGTGAGAATGCAGGCATGAGTAGCGAAAGACGGGTGAGAAACCCGTCCTCCGGAAGACCAAGGGTTCCAGGGTCAAGCTAATCTTCCCTGGGTAAGTCGGGACCTAAGGCGAGGCCGACAGGCGTAGTCGATGGACAACGGGTTGATATTCCCGTACCGGCGAAGAACCGCCCACACCAATCCAGTAATGCTAACCATCCGAACCATCACACCGTTCCCTTCGGGGGGCATCGTGGTGGGGAGCGTGGGACCCGGTCTGGTGCGGTGAGCGTATTAACAGGTGTGACGCAGGAAGGTAGCCCAACCCGGGCGATGGTTGACCCGGGGCAAGCGTGTAGGCCGAACCGTAGGCAAATCCGCGGTTCATGATGGCTGAGACGCGATGCGGATGAAAAGTGGGTGATCCTATGCTGCCGAGAAAAGCATCGACGCGAGGTTCCAGCCGCCCGTACCCCAAACCGACTCAGG
The DNA here is from genome assembly GCF_022811705.1 of Agromyces larvae. Taxonomy (NCBI): domain Bacteria; kingdom Bacillati; phylum Actinomycetota; class Actinomycetes; order Micrococcales; family Microbacteriaceae; genus Agromyces; species Agromyces larvae. Next base: position 690,249 of record NZ_CP094528.1, read on the forward strand.
TGGTCAGGTAGAGAATACCGAGGAGATCGAGAGAATCGTGGTTAAGGAACTCGGCAAAATGCCCCCGTAACTTCGGGAGAAGGGGGGCCCGAAACGTGAACCCACTTGCTGGGGGAAGCGTGGAGTGGCCGCAGAGACCAGTGGGAAGCGACTGTTTACTAAAAACACAGGTCCGTGCCAAGTCGCAAGACGATGTATACGGACTGACGCCTGCCCGGTGCTGGAAGGTTAAGAGGACCGGTTAGCCGCAAGGCGAAGCTGAGAATTTAAGCCCCAGTAAACGGCGGTGGTAACTATAACCATCCTAAGGTAGCGAAATTCCTTGTCGGGTAAGTTCCGACCTGCACGAATGGCGTAACGACTTCCCAGCTGTCTCAACCGCGAACTCGGCGAAATTGCACTACGAGTAAAGATGCTCGTTACGCGCAGCAGGACGGAAAGACCCCGTGACCTTTACTACAGCTTGGTATTGGTGTTCGGTGTGGCTTGTGTAGGATAGGTGGGAGACTTTGAAGCGGGCACGCCAGTGTTCGTGGAGTCGTTGTTGAAATACCACTCTGGTCACTCTGGATGTCTAACTTCGAACCGTGATCCGGTTCAGGGACAGTGCCTGGTGGGTAGTTTAACTGGGGCGGTTGCCTCCCAAAAAGTAACGGAGGCGCCCAAAGGTTCCCTCAACCTGGTTGGCAATCAGGTGGCGAGTGTAAGTGCACAAGGGAGCTTGACTGTGAGACTGACAGGTCGAGCAGGGACGAAAGTCGGGACTAGTGATCCGGCAGTGGCTTGTGGAAGCGCTGTCGCTCAACGGATAAAAGGTACCTCGGGGATAACAGGCTGATCTTGCCCAAGAGTCCATATCGACGGCATGGTTTGGCACCTCGATGTCGGCTCGTCGCATCCTGGGGCTGGAGTAGGTCCCAAGGGTTGGGCTGTTCGCCCATTAAAGCGGTACGCGAGCTGGGTTTAGAACGTCGTGAGACAGTTCGGTCCCTATCCGCTGCGCGCGTAGGAAATTTGAGAGGATCTGACCCTAGTACGAGAGGACCGGGTTGGACGAACCTCTGGTGTGCCAGTTGTTCCGCCAGGAGCACCGCTGGTTAGCTACGTTCGGGATGGATAACCGCTGAAAGCATCTAAGCGGGAAGCCGGCCTCGAGATGAGATTTCCATCCCCTTTCGAGGGGGAGAGGCTCCCAGTAGACGACTGGGTTGATAGGCCGGATGTGGAAGCAAGGACTAACGACTTGTGCAGCTGACCGGTACTAATAAGCCAACAACTTGACAACCACCCATTCCAGTTCAAAGAATTTCCTGGTTGCTCGCGTCCACTCTGTGGTTCCCTTCAGACGGAAACCCAACACACAATCGAACAGTGCACACAGTTCGAAACACAGACCACCAACCCCCACCCCCGGAGAAACACCCGGGACAGGACACGTTGGTTCTAGAGTTTCGGCGGCCATAGCGTCAGGGAAACGCCCGGACACATTCCGAACCCGGAAGCTAAGACTGACAGCGCCGATGGTACTGCAGGGGCGACCCTGTGGGAGAGTAGGACACCGCCGGACAACTATTGAGCGAAGGGGCCACCCGAGGACGGGTGGCCCCTTCTGCGTTTTCGGCCGGCGCGAAGCCGGCCGCAGTACGGTTGAGTCCGAACGGACTCCCATGTCGAGAGGACTCTCGTGAGCGATTCGAGTCAGGGCCCGGTCGGAGACGACCGGCCGGATCGTCGACGAGAGCCCTCGTCGAACAACCGCGACGATCGCCGCGGCGGACGCGCTCCCCAGCGGGACGGTCGCGAGCGGAAGCCGTACGATCGCCCGCGGTCGTCGGGGTCCGCACCTCGGGCCGGCAACGGTGGCGAGCGCCCCGCCGACGACCGACGCCGAGTCGATCGCCCGCGCCGCGACGGGGGCACCGGATCGCCTCAGGGCGGGTATCGCCGCGACGGTGATGACCGCCGGTCTGGTGGCGGGTATCGGTCGCAGGGTGAGGGTCGTCCGTCGGGCGGGTATCGCCGTGATGGTGATGATCGTCGGTCTGGTGGCGGGTATCGGTCGCAGGGTGAGGGTCGTCCGTCGGGCGGGTATCGCCGTGACGGGGATGATCGTCGGTCTGGTGGCGGGTATCGGTCGCAGGGTGAGGGTCGTCCGTCGGGCGGGTACCGCCGCGACGGTGAGGAGCGGCGGTCGGGCGGCTATCGTGCTCCGTCGGACGAGCGTCGATCGCCTCGCGGCGACGATCGGGGTTCGGCGCGTACGACGGGATACCGTCGTAACGACGACCACCGCGGCGGACAGTCGGGCGCCCAGCGCGACGATCGTCGCGGCGGGAAGCCCGCCTACGGGTCTCGCGACGACCGGCGCGACTCGCGGCCGCAGCGCGGTCGGAACGACGACTGGTCTCGGAGCGACCGGCCTTCGTCCGCTCGCTCGTACGAGGATCGCCCGCGCCACGACGACCCCGTGGTTCCCGAGCACATCGAAGCGAGGTCGCTGAACCGCGAGGCTCGGGCCGAGCTGAAGACGCTGAGCAAGGAGAACGCCGAGTGGGTGGCGCGGCACCTTGCCGCAGCATCCGAACTCCTCGCCGAGGATCCGCAGCTCGCGCACCGGCACGCACTGGCGGCCGCACGACGCGCGGGTCGCGTCGCGGTGGTGCGCGAGACGGTCGCGATCACCGCGTACGAGACCGGCGACTTCGCGCTCGCCCTGCGCGAGCTGCGGACGTACCGGCGCATCTCGGGTCGCAACGATCAGCTGCCGCTGATGGTCGACAGCGAACGCGGTGTCGGCCGACCCGATCGAGCGCTCGAACTCGGCCGATCGGTCGACCGGACCACGCTCGCCGCACCGGTGCAGGTCGCGCTCGCGATCGCCATGTCCGGTGCCCGACTCGACCTGGAGCAGCCCGAGCTGGCCCTGGCCGAACTGGAGATCCCGCAGCTCGATCGCACGCGTGCATTCAGCTACAGCCCGGCGCTGTTCTCGGCGTACGCCGAGGTGCTCGACGAGCTCGGGCGGGGAGTCGAGGCATCCGACTGGCGCGCCCTGGCCGCGCACGCGGCCGAGGCGATCGCCGACCCGGCTGACGCGGAAGTCTTCGAGGTGTACGACATCGACGAGGTCGAGGTCGAAGTCGAGATCGAGGTCGAGGAGACGGATGCTCCGGCGGAGCCCGCGCTCGATGCCGACACCGTGCCCGAGGGCTCATCCGAGGCGGCGCCCGAGGACGCGCTCGAGCCCGAGGTGGCCGAACTGCTCGCCGAGACCGAACCCGCTTCCACCGAGGACGGCGATGGCGCTGTTCCGCAGGCCTGAGTCGCGGACGCCGCTCGACGGCGTCGACGCCGTGCTCTTCGATCTCGACGGCGTGGTCTACGCGGGGCCGCATGCGATTCCGTACGCGATCGACGCGCTCAACCTCGCCCGCCGGGACCGCGCGGTCGGGTACATCACGAACAACGCGTCGCGCAGCGATGCATCCGTCGCCGCGCATCTCGAGGAGCTCGGCCTGACGGTCGCGCCCACCGATGTCGTCACCTCCCCGCAGGCCGCCATGCGCCTGCTCGCCGATGTCGTCGCCCCCGGCGCGCTCGTGCTCGTGGTGGGTGGCGAGGGGATCGTCACCGAACTCGACCGGCACGGCTACCGCGTGACGCGGTCGGCCGACGACGGTCCGGATGCGGTGGTGCAGGGGTTCGCCCCCGACGTCGGGTGGACGCAGCTGGCCGAAGCGTCGTTCGCGCTGAACGCCGGCGGGTTCGCCGACGAGCACGGCATCCCGTGGATCGCCACGAACATGGACTGGACCATCCCCGTCGCCCGCGGCATCGCGCCGGGCAACGGCACGCTGGTCTCGGCGGTGCACACCGCGGTCGGGCGATTCCCGCTCGTGGCGGGCAAGCCCGAGACCCCGATCTTCGAGGAGGCGCGGGCGCGCTTCGGTGCGGAGCATCCGCTCGTCGTCGGCGACCGGCTCGACACCGACATCCTCGGTGCGAACCGGGCAGGCATGCGGTCGGCGATGGTGCTCACCGGGATCGATCGTGCCAAGCAGGTGCTCGCGGCCGACGCCGCCAGCCGACCCGACTACGTTCTGCGCGACCTGCGTGACCTGCACGAGCCGTATCCCGAGATCGAGCGGGTGCGCGGTGGAGTGCGGGTCCGCGAGGCGCGGGTCCGGCTCGACGGCCGGCGGGTCGTCGTCGAATCTGGTGACGGCATCGACGCCCTGCGCGCCGCGTGCGCCGTCATCTGGGAGTCGGGCTCGCCGATCCATGCGCTCGAGGTCCCCGAGCGGCTGTACGCCTGAACCGGAGCCGCGTCGTCGGGCCGGGGTACCGTTGAGGGCGTGAGCACCGACGAAGCATCCGATCAGGCGAGCGCCGATCCCTCCGAGACCGGCGCCGCCGATGATGAGCGCGCCGCGCAGATCCGCGACGAACTCGACGCGATCGAGGGTGCACCGCTCGCCGAACGCGGGGTCCGGTACCAGTCGCTCGTCGACCGGCTGCGCGAGTCGCTCGAGCGATCCGATCCGGCAGCGGGCGGCTGAACGGTGGTGCAGCGACGCCTGGACTCGGCGTTGGCCGACGCCGGGCTCGCCCGGTCGCGCACGCACGCGGCGACGCTCATCGCGTCGGGCGCGGTGCGGGTCGACGGGCGACCCGTCGTGAAACCGTCGCACCGGGTCGGCGACGACGCCCGACTCGAGGTCGACGAGGTCGACCACTACGTGAGCCGCGCTGCGCACAAGTTGATCGCGGCGCTGGACGGATTCGACGTCGATCCGGCGGGCCGCGTCGTGCTCGACGCGGGCGCGTCGACCGGCGGGTTCACCCAGGTGCTGCTCGAGCGCGACGCGCGGCAGGTGCTCGCGGTCGACGTCGGACACGGGCAGCTCGCGCCGTCACTGGTCGGCGCACCCGGATTGGTGCTCGTCGAGGGCTGCAACGTGCGGGACCTCGACGCCGAACGGCTCGCCGAACTGACCGGGGTCGCCGAGCGGCCGACGCTGGTCACCGCCGATCTCTCGTTCATCTCGCTCACCACGGTGCTGCCCGCGCTGCGGCGCACCGCGGACGAGGCCGCCGAGTTCGTGCTGCTCGTCAAGCCGCAGTTCGAGGTCGGGCGCGGGGGCGTGCGCGAAGGGGTGGTCCGGGATGCGGCGCTGCAGGCGGATGCCGTCGCGGGCGTGATGTGGGCCGGGTTCGACCTCGGTCTCGGTGTGGGCGGTGTGCTCTCCTCCCCAATCGCCGGAACGCACGGCAATCGCGAGTTCCTGCTGCATCTGCGTCCGGGTGCGGGCGGGCATCCGACAGAATGGTTGGGTCGTATCGAGGGCCTGACAGGAGGAGCCCGGTGAACCAGGCACGTCACTTCCTCGTGGTCGCCCATACCGGCCGCGAGGCCGCGCTCGAGGCCACCCGGGAGGTGTGCGCGCAGCTGCTCGCCGAGGGGGCGGTGCCGGTCATCGCCGAGGACCACTGGGACGATGTGCACGCCTACCTGCCCGACCTGAACGGCCGGGTGCGCCCGCTCGAGCAGATCGACCCGGCCCGGATCGAACTGGCGATCGTGCTCGGCGGCGACGGCACCATCCTTCGGGCCGCCGAGCTCACCCGCGATCTGCCGATCCCGTTGCTCGGGGTGAACCTCGGTCACGTCGGGTTCCTCGCCGAGAGCGAACGGGACGATCTCGGGTACACCGTGACGCGGGCGCTCGCGCGCGACTACACGGTCGAAGAGCGCATGACGCTGTCGGTGCGGGCGAAGGTCGGCACCGAGGTCGTCTACGAGGGGTGGGCGCTGAACGAAGCGACCATCGAGAAGGCCGAACGCGAGCGCATGCTCGAGGTGGTGATCGAGGTCGACCGCCGGCCGCTGTCGTCGTTCGGCTGCGATGGCGTGGTGATGTCGACGCCGACCGGGTCGACGGCGTACTCGTTCTCGGCCGGGGGTCCGGTCGTGTGGCCGACGGTCGAGGCGCTGCTGCTCGTGCCGCTGAGCGCGCACGCACTGTTCGCACGACCGATCGTCGTGGGGCCGGAATCGTCGCTCGCCGTCGAGGTGCTGCAGCGCACCGACGCGGCCGCGGTGATCTGGTGCGATGGGCGGCGGATGTTCGATCTGCCGCCGGGTGCGCGCGTCGTCGTGCGTCGGTCACCGGTGCCGGTGCGGCTCGCCCGCCTGCACGAGGCGCCCTTCACCGATCGACTCGTCAACAAGTTCGACCTGCCGGTGACCGGCTGGCGCGGGCCGGTGGGTCGCGAATGAGTGCTGTGAGCGAGGGACGCGCGTGATCGAAGAGCTGGGCATCCGCGATCTCGGCGTGATCGCCGAGGCGACGCTGCCGCTCGGGCCCGGGTTCACCGCCGTCACGGGGGAGACGGGCGCCGGCAAGACGATGGTCGTCACCGCGCTCGGCCTGCTGCTCGGCGCCCGCTCCGACGCCGGCGCGGTCCGCTCGGGCGCGAAGCAGGCGTGGGCCGAGGGGCGCTGGCTGCTCTCGGATGCCGCGGCCGACGAGATCCGCGAACGGGTGGAGGAGGCCGGCGGCGAGATCGAGGCCGGTGAGCTGCTGCTCGGCAGGTCGGTGTCGGCGGAGGGGCGGAGCCGCGCGGTGGTCGGCGGCCGGAGCACACCCGTCGGCGTGCTGGCCGAGCTCGGCGAGCGGCTCGTCGTCGTGCACGGCCAGGCCGATCAGCAGCGGTTGCGTTCGGCCACGGCGCAGCGCGAGGCGCTCGACCGATTCGCCGGGCCCGAGCTGATCGAGGTGCTCGCCGAGTACCGCACCGCGTTCCGCGCCTGGCGTGACGACGCCGAACTGCTCGAACGGCTCCGATCCGAGCACGACGCCCGCGCGCGCGAGGCCGTCGAGCTGCGTGAGGCGCTCGACGAGGTCGAAGCGGCCGACCCGCAGCCGGGTGAGGACGCGGAGCTCTCCGAGCGCGCCGACCGGCTCACCAACCTCGAAGAACTGCGCTTCGCCGCCGCGCAGGCCCGCGAGCTCGTCTCCTCCGAAGAGGCGATCGACGACGCACCCGACGCGGTGACCCTCGTCGAGAGCGCTCGACGGCATCTGGAGCGGATGGCGCCGCACGACCCCGCGCTCGCCCCGATCGCCGGGATGCTGCAGAACGCCGGGTTCCTGCTCGCCGAGGCCGCAGGGGAGCTGTCGAGCTATCTCGCCGGGCTCGACGCCGACGGAGCCCGCGAACTCGAGACCGTGCAGGAACGCCGAGCCGAGTTGAACGCGCTCATCCGCCGGCACGGCACGAGTCTCGACGACGTGCTCGAGTTCCGCCGCACGGGCGGCCTGAGGCTCATCGAGCTCGACGGCGACGACGACCGCATCGTGCAGCTCGAGGCATCCGTCGCCGAACTCGAAGCCCGCGTCGACGAACTGGCCGGCCGGCTGACGGCGCTGCGCGAGGCCGCGGCGTCGCGGCTCGCCGGCGAGGTGACCGCCGAGCTCTCCGCGCTCGCGATGCCCGACGCCGAGCTCAGCGTCGTCGTCGAACCGCTCGCCGAGCCCGCCTCGCACGGGCGCGATCAGGTGCTCCTGCTGCTGCGCCCGCATCCGGGCACCGAACCGCGGCCCGTCTCGCGCGGTGCGTCGGGCGGCGAGCTGTCCCGAGTGATGCTGGCGATCGAGGTCGTGATCGCGGGCACCGATCCCGTGCCGACGTTCGTGTTCGACGAGGTCGACGCCGGCGTGGGCGGAGCCGCGGCCATCGAGATCGGCCGGCGGCTCGCGAAGCTCGCCGAGCGGTCCCAGGTGATCGTGGTCACCCACCTGGCGCAGGTGGCGGCCTTCGCGACGAACCACCTCACCGTGGTGAAGGGCACCGACGGGCAGGTGACCGCGTCGAGCGTGCGACAGCTCTCGGGCGCCGAACGCGAGGCCGAGATGGCGCGGCTGCTGTCGGGGCTGGCCGACAGCGAGAGCGGACTCGCGCACGCGCGCGAGCTGCTCGGGCTCGCGGCCGACGCCGCGTGAGCGACGGTGCGCAGGGCCGGACGAGGAGTCGGGTCGCGTCGGGTCGACGACACCCGGTCGGTTCTGGGCCGACTCGGAGAATCGTCGGATAGGCTATAAGCCCGTGGTGGATGAACGCGGCGCACAGACTTCCGATACCGATCTCTCCGACGACACGACCAAGCACATCTTCGTGACTGGTGGTGTCGTTTCTTCGTTGGGCAAGGGCCTCACGGCCGCCAGCCTCGGCAACCTGCTCACGGCACGCGGGCTCCGCGTCGTCATGCAGAAACTCGACCCGTACCTCAACGTCGACCCCGGCACGATGAACCCGTTCCAGCACGGCGAGGTGTTCGTGACCGACGACGGCGCCGAGACCGACCTCGACATCGGTCACTACGAGCGGTTCCTCGACATCGAGCTGAGCCAGGCCGCGAACGTGACCACCGGCCAGATCTACTCGACCGTGATCGCGAAAGAGCGGCGCGGCGAATACCTGGGCGACACCGTGCAGGTCATCCCGCACATCACCGACGAGATCAAGCGGCGCATGCGCCTGCAGGCGTCGGAGTCGCCCAAGCCCGACGTGATCATCACCGAGATCGGCGGCACCGTCGGCGACATCGAGTCGCAGCCGTTCATCGAGTCCGCTCGTCAGGTGCGCCACGAACTCGGCCGCAAGAACGTCTTCTTCGTGCACGTCTCCCTGGTGCCGTTCATGGGCGCGTCGGGCGAGCAGAAGACCAAGCCCACCCAGCACTCGGTCGCGGCCCTGCGCTCGATCGGCATCCAGCCCGACGCGCTCGTGCTGCGCAGCGACCGGCCCGTCACCGAGTCGAACAAGCGCAAGATCGCGCTGATGTGCGACGTCGACGAGGCGGCGGTCGTGAACGCGGTCGACGTGCCGTCGATCTACGACATCCCGACGATGCTGCACGACCAGGGACTCGACGCATACCTGATCGACGCGCTCGGACTCGACGAGAAGGCGAACGACGTCGACTGGTCGGGCTGGAGCGAACTGCTGCGCGTCGTGCACGACCCGAAGCACGAGGTCACGATCGGCCTCGTGGGCAAGTACATCGACCTGCCCGACGCGTACCTGTCGGTCACCGAAGCGCTGCGCGCGGGTGGCTTCGCGAACGACGCGAAGGTGAAGATCGAGTGGATCCCGTCGGACGAGTGCCGCACCCCCGAAGGGGCGCAGAAGCACCTCGCCCACCTCGACGGCATCTGCGTGCCGGGCGGCTTCGGCGTGCGCGGCATCGAGGGCAAGCTCGGCGCGCTGCGATTCGCCCGTGAGAACGGGCTGCCCGCGCTGGGGCTCTGCCTCGGCCTGCAGTGCATGGTCATCGAGTACTCGCGCAACGTCGCCGGCCTTCCCGGCGCGTCGTCCAGCGAGTTCGACCCCGACACCGAGTTCCCGGTCATCGCGACCATGGAGGAGCAGGTCGAGATCATCGCCGGCGGCGACCTCGGCGGCACCATGCGGCTGGGCCTCTACCCGGCGGCGCTCGACGAGGGTTCGCTCGCGGCCGAGCTGTACGGGTCGACCGAGGTCTCGGAGCGCCACCGCCACCGCTACGAGGTGAACAACTCGTACCGCGACCGCATCGCCGAGGCGGGCCTGGTGTTCTCGGGGCTGTCGCCCGACCGCAACCTCGTCGAGTACGTCGAGCTGCCGCGCGACGCGCACCCGTTCTACATCGGCACCCAGGCGCACCCCGAACTGCGCAGCCGCCCGAACGCGCCGCACCCGCTGTTCCGCGGGCTCGTGGGCGCCGCTCTCGAACGGCAGAGCGCGAGCAAGCTCTTCGACGACGACGAGACGAATGCCTGAGGCGGCGCTCGAACTGCTCGCCGACGAGCCCCACCGGGCGCCGGTCGTCGAATCCGAACGGGTGTTCGCGGGGCGGGTCTGGGATGTGCGGCGCGACACCGTCGAGTACGGCGGCGAGCGGATCGTGCGCGACTACGTGGACCATCCCGGGGCGGTCGGCGTGCTCGCCCTCGACGATCGGGGGCGAGCGTTGCTCATCAAGCAGTACCGGCACCCGGTGCGCACCCGCGATTGGGAGATCCCGGCCGGGTTGCTCGACGTCGACGGCGAGTCGCCGCTCGACGCGGCGAAGCGCGAACTGGCCGAGGAGGCCGATCTCGAGGCCGACGACTGGTCGGTCCTGGTCGACCTGCTCACCTCGCCCGGCGGCAACGACGAAGCCATCCGCGTGTTCCTCGCGCGCGACGTGCGGCCCACCGACGTCGCCTTCGCGCGCACCGACGAGGAAGCCGACCTGGAGGCGCGCTGGGTCGACCTCGACGACTGCGTCGACGCCGTGCTCGCGCGTCGCGTGCAGAACGCCCCGCTCGTCGCGGCAGTGCTCGCCGCCCAGGTCGCCCGCGGGCGCGGGTGGTCGACGCTCGGCGCCGCCGATGCGCCATGGCCGGCGCGGCCGAAGGGGGACCCTTCGGCGTGACCGCGGCCGGCGTCGACGGGTATCTGCGGCATCTCGCCGTCGAGCGGGGGCTGGCCGCCAACACGCTCGCGGCCTACCGGCGCGACCTCGCGATCTACGACGGATGGCTCGGGGCCCGGGGCATCCGCGACCTCGCCGCCGTGACCGAGACCGACCTCTCGGACTTCCAGCGTCACCTCGCCACCGAGCGGCAGCCGACGCTGGCGACCAGCTCGATCGCACGCGTGCTGTCGGCCGTGCGCGGACTGCACCGATTCCTCGTCGCCGAGGGCGAGGTCGAGATGGACGCGTCGCGCGACGTACGGCCGCCGAAGCCGCCGCGCCGGCTGCCGAAGGCGATCCCCGTCGAGGAGGTCGAGGCGTTGCTCGCCGCGACCGACGGCGACGAACCGCTGCGGCTGCGCGACCGCGCCGTGCTCGAACTGCTCTACGCGACCGGTGCGCGGGTGTCGGAACTCACCGCGCTGAACGTCGACGACCTCGTCGACGACGAGGTGATCCGGCTGTTCGGCAAGGGCGGCAAGCAGCGCATCGTGCCGGTCGGGCGGTACGCCCGCACCGCGCTCGACGCGTACCTGGTGCGCGCCCGCCCCTTGCTGTCGGCCCGCGGCCGGGCGACGCCCGCGCTCTTCCTCGGCGCACGCGGCGGGCGTCTCGGCCGGCAGACGGTGTGGGACCTCGTCACGGATGCCGCGGAGCGCGCCGGCATCACGGCGGACGTGTCGCCGCACACCCTGCGGCACTCGTTCGCGACCCACCTGCTGGCGGGCGGCGCCGACGTGCGCGTCGTCCAGGAGCTGCTCGGCCACTCGTCGGTGGCGACCACGCAGATCTACACGCTGGTCACGGTCGACACACTCCGCGAGATGTACACGCAGGCGCACCCACGTGCTCGCTAGAATCGACCAAGCAACCGGGCTGGGAACATCGGCCGACGAGGAGATGGATCGCACGTGATCGAGCAGACACAGGACCCTGCGGACGGCACGGCCTCCCTGGATCCCGAGCTCGGTCCCACCGGTCGACCGCTGCGCGACTTCCCCGAGCCCGCACCGCTGCGCTCGCACGGGCCCGCCCGGGTGATCGCGCTGTGCAACCAGAAGGGCGGCGTCGGCAAGACGACCACGACGATCAACCTGGGGGCGGCGCTCGCGGACGCGGGCCGGCGGGTGCTCGCGGTCGACTTCGACCCGCAGGGCGCGCTGTCCGCCGGGCTCGGGGTGCAGACCCACGACGTCCCCACGATCTACGACCTGCTGCTGTCGCGTCAGCTCGAGCCGAGCGACGCCATCCAGCGCACGGGGGTCGCCGGGCTGGACGTGATCCCCGCGAACATCGACCTCTCCGCGGCCGAGGTGCACCTCGTCAGCGAGGTCGCCCGCGAGCAGATCCTGGCCGGTGTGCTGCGTCGGGTCGCCGGCGACTACGACGTCATCCTCATCGACTGCCAGCCGTCGCTCGGTCTGCTCACCGTGAACGCGCTGACCGCCAGCCACGGCGTGATCATCCCGCTCGAGTGCGAGTACTTCGCGCTGCGCGGGGTGGCGTTGCTGATCGAGACGATCGACAAGGTCCGCGACCGGCTGAACCCGGCGATCTCGCTCGACGGCATCCTCGCGACGATGTACGACGCCCGCACGCTGCACTCGCGCGAGGTGCTCGAGCGCGTCGTCGAGGCGTTCGGCGACCGCGTCCTCGAGACGGTCATCACCCGCACGGTGAAGTTCCCCGACGCGACCGTCGCCGCCACCCCCATCACCGAGTTCGCCCCCGAGCACGCGGCGTCGCGGGCGTATCGTCAGCTCGCCAGGGAGCTGGTCTTCCGTGGCGCGGTCGCGTGAGCCGGTCGGCGCGGCGGTGACGGATGCCCCCGACGCGGGCGTCGACAGCGGGTTCCGCGTCGCGCTCGCGAACTTCGAGGGGCCGTTCGATCTGCTGCTGTCGCTGATCGCCAAGCACGAGCTCGACATCACCGAGGTCGCGCTGTCGAAGGTGACCGACGAGTTCATCGGCTACCTGAAGGGGCTCGACTCCGCCGAGGACCTCGACCGGGCCTCGGAGTTCCTCGTCGTCGCTGCGACCCTGCTCGACCTGAAGGTGGCTGGGCTGCTGCCGCAGGGCGAACTGGTCGACGCCGAGGACGTCGCCCTCCTGGAGGCACGCGACCTGCTGTTCGCGCGGCTGCTGCAGTACCGCGCGTTCAAGGAGGCGTCACGGTGGTTCGCGGCGCGGCTCGAGGCCGAGGCGCTGCGGCATCCGCGCACCGTGCCGCTCGAGGAGCGGTTCCGCGAGCGGGTGCCCGAACTGCGCTGGACCCTCACCGTCGACGACTTCGCCGCACTCGCCGTGCTCGCGCTCACCCCCCGCGACGCGCCGATCGTCGGTCTCGATCACCTGCACGCGCCGCTCGTCTCGATCCGCGAGCAGGCCGCCCACGTCGTCGCCGTGCTGCGACGCGGCGAACCGGTGACGTTCCGCCAGCTCATCGCCGGCGTCGACCGGTCGGGTGTGGTGGTCGCGCGGTTCCTCGCCGTGCTCGAGCTGTACCGGCACGCCGCCATCGGATTCGAGCAGGTCGAACCGTTGGGCGAACTCACGCTTCGCTGGGCGGCCGAGCACTGGTCGGACACGAACCTCGACAGTCTGGGAGCCGACTATGACGACTGATCACGACGCGGCCGCCGCAGCCCCGGCAGCCGCCGCGCCTACGGCCGATCCGCCTCCCGAACTCTCGGTGGCGACGCCGCTCGACGTGCCCGGCCAGCCGCGCCTGGACCTCGATCGGGCACTGGAGGCCCTGCTGTTCGTCGCCGACCGGCCGATCAGCACGGTGGCGCTGGCTGCGGCGGTCGCCCGACCGGTCGCCGAGATCCGCGCGTCGATCGCCCGGCTGGTCGCCGACTACGACGGCGGTGCGCCGTCGGGCGAGCCGCGCACCGACGAAGCGGCACCGACCGATGCGACGGGGGAGCGGGGCATCCGCCGGGGATTCGAGCTGCGCGAGGTCGGCGGCGGCTGGAGGTTCTACGCGCGCGCCGACTACGACGCCCTGATCGCAGGGTACGTGATCGAGCAGTCGACGCAGAAGCTCTCGCAGGCCGCGCTCGAGACGCTCGCCGTGGTCGCGTACAAGCAGCCGATCTCGCGATCGGCGATCGCGGCGATCCGTGCCGTGAACGTCGACTCGGTCGTGCGCACCCTCGCGGGTCGCGGCCTCATCACCGAGGTCGACACCGATCCCGAGACCGGCGCCATCCTCTACGGGACCACCGACCAGCTGCTCGAGCACCTCGGCATCACCTCGCTCGACGAGCTGCCGCCGGTCTCGCCGCTGCTTGACGACGGACAGGGGGGCTTCGATGTCGACCGGGCGTGACGACGGAGGCGAGCGCCCTTCGACGGGCTCGGGGAGCCCTGCGGCGCATCCCGAGGGCGAGCGCCTGCAGAAGGTGCTCGCCGCGGCGGGCGTCGCGAGCCGCCGCGTGAGCGAGCAGTACATCGTCGAGGGTCGCGTGCGCGTGAACGGTCAGGTCGTGACCGAGCTCGGCCGACGCGTCGACCCGAAGCACGACCGCGTCGAGGTCGACGGCGTCGCCGTGCAGCTCGACACCGCGAAGCGCTACTACCTGCTGAACAAGCCGCGCGGCGTCGTCTCGTCGATGCGCGACGAGCAGGGCCGCCCCGACCTGCGCCGCTTCACCGACGACCTCGACGAACGGGTCTACAACGTGGGCCGGCTCGACCAGGACACCAGCGGTCTGCTGCTGCTCACCAACGACGGCGAGCTCGCGCACGTGCTCGCCCACCCCTCGTTCGGCGTCGAGAAGACGTACATCGCGAAGGTGCGCGGCCGGGTCACGCCGCAGACGCTGCAGCGGCTGAAGCAGGGGATCGAACTCGAGGACGGCCCGATCGTGATCGATCGTGGGCGCATCCTGCAGAGCCAGTCGGGCGAGGGGTCCACGCTCGTCGAACTCACCCTGCACTCGGGCCGCAACCGCATCGTGCGACGCATGATGGCCGAGGTCGGACACCCCGTGATCGAACTCGTGCGCCGCCAGTTCGGGCCGCTGCACCTGGGCACCCTGCAGTCGGGCCGGATGCGCGAGTTGACTAAGGTGGAACTCGGCCAACTGCTCACCCTCTCGCGTGCCGCAGACGGCGGCCGCAAGCGAAAGGACTGAGGTTGGTCGAGTCACGACTCACCGGGCCGGTGCGGGTCGTCGGCGTCGGCCTGCTCGGCACCAGCGTTGCGCTCGGGCTGCGCCAGCGCGGGGTCGAGGTGATCCTCGCGGATGCCTCGCCCACGCATGTGGCGATCGCGGTCGACCTCGGCGCCGGCCGCGCGGCCGCCCCGGGCGACGAACCCGAGCTCATCGTGGTGGCGGTGCCGCCCGACGTCACGGCGCAGGTCGTGGCATCCGAGCTCGCCGCCTTCCCCGATGCGATCGTGACCGACGTCGCGAGCGTGAAGGCCGGCATCCTGCAGGACCTGCGCGACCAGGGCGCGGATGTCACGCGCTACCTCGGCTCGCACCCGCTCGCCGGCCGCGAACGCGGCGGGCCGCTCGCCGGCCGCGCCGACCTGTTCCAGGGGCGACCCTGGGTGGTCGCCGCCCACGACGACATCAGCTACCGGCGGGCGAGCGCGGTCGACGACCTCATCCTCGACCTCGGCGGCACGCTCGTCGAGATGACACCCGAACAGCACGATCGCGGCGTCGCGCTCATCTCGCACGTGCCGCAGGTGGTGTCGAGCCTCATGGCGCGCCGATTCATCGACGCACCGAGCGACGCACTCGGACTCGCCGGCCAGGGGGTGCGCGACGTCACGCGCGTCGCCGCGAGCGACCCCGACCTCTGGGTGCAGATCCTCGGCGCGAACGCGGCATCCGTTCGCGACATCCTGGTCGCCTACCGCGACGACCTCGACCGCTTCATCGACGCCCTCGCCGACCCCGCCGCGCCCGGTGCGCGCCGGCGCGTCGCCGAAGAACTCGCGGGCGGCAACGCCGGCGTCTCGAGGCTGCCGGGCAAGCACGGCACCGACAAGCGGTTCGCGACGCTGACCGTGATGGTCGACGATCGCCCGGGCCAGCTCGCGCGCCTGCTCGCCGAGATCGGCGAGATCGGCGTGAACCTCGAAGACCTCCGGCTCGAACACGCGCAGGGCCGCCAGGTCGGCCTCGCCGAGATCGCCGTGCTCCCCGAGGCGGTCGACCGTCTCTCGACCGAGCTGGCCGCGCGCGGCTGGCGGATCGCAGGATGACCGTGACCCACGCCCTCGTCTACCCGATCGTCGTCGCCGTCGACGGCCCTGCCGGCAGCGGCAAGTCCAGCGTCTCGAAGGCGGTCGCGCGCGAGCTCGGCTACGGGTTCCTCGACACCGGCGCGGCGTACCGCGCGCTCGCGTGGCACGCCGAGGCATCCGGCGTCGACACCGACGACGCGGCGTCGGTGATCGGATGCCTCGAGAGCTTCGACTACCGGATCGGAACCGACCCCGCCGGGTACGGGGTGCACGTCGGCGACACCGACGTGACGAGCGCGATCCGAGAGCCGCACATCTCGGGCATCGTCAGCCGGGTCGCCCGCGTGCCCGAGGTGCGCACGCACCTGATCGAGCTGTTCCGCGCCATCATGGCGGCCGAGCCGCGGCCCGGCATCGTGGTCGAGGGCCGCGACATCACCACGGTCGTCGCCCCCGACGCACCGGTGCGGGTGCTCCTCACCGCGTCGGAGGAGGTGCGGATGGCCCGGCGCGCAGCCGAACTCGCCGACGTGCCCGCCGAGGCGACCGCCGAGCAGTTGCGTGCCCGCGACCGGGCCGACTCGAAGGTGGTCGACTTCATGACCGCCGCCGAGGGTGTCGTCACCGTCGACTCGACCGAGCTGGACTTCGACGAGACGGTGGCCGCGGTGATCGCGGTCATCAGAGGTTCCCAGCCGGTCACTGGTTGAATAGAGCGGGGGTCCGCGTGCACCGGCGGTTCGCCGTGCCCGCCCCGACGACTTGAGGAGACACCATGACCGACCGCGACGACGAGTACGCAGGCCACGACGACGACCTCGCCGAGCGCCTCGCCGACGTCGACGAGGAGCTCGCCGACCAGCGTGCCGCCGCGCTGCGCTCGGGGCTCGAGGAGTACGAGCTCGACGACGAAGACCTCGCGCTGCTCGAACACGGCGAGGACGACGAAGACGGCGTGCGGTTCCTGCCCGCGTTGCCGGTCATCGCGATCGTCGGCCGCCCGAACGTCGGCAAGTCGGCGCTCGTGAACCGCATCATCGGCCGCCGCGAGGCGGTCGTCGAAGACGTGCCGGGTGTCACGCGCGACCGGGTGTCGTACAAGGGGGAGTGGCTCGACCGTCGGTTCACCGTCGTCGACACCGGCGGCTGGGAGCCCGACGCGAAGGGCATCGACGCATCGGTCGCGGCGCAGGCCGAGGTCGCGATCGACCTGAGCGACGTGGTGCTGTTCGTCGTCGATGCGACGGTCGGCGCCACGTCGACCGACGAGCACGTCGTGAAACTGCTGCGCAAGACGAACAAGCCCGTGTTCCTCGTGGCGAACAAGGTCGACGATGCCCGCCAGGAGCCCGAGGTGTACGCCCTCTGGAACCTCGGTCTCGGCGAGCCGTACCCCGTGTCGGCACTGCACGGCCGCGGTGTGGCCGACCTGCTCGACCAGGTGTTCAAGGTCCTGCCCGAAGTCTCGGCGGTCGCCAAGCAGGAGGTCGGCGGGCCGCGGCGCGTCGCGATCCTCGGCCGGCCGAACGTCGGCAAGAGCTCCCTGCTGAACAAGGCCGCCCGCGAGGAGCGGGTCGTGGTCAACGACCTCGCCGGCACCACCCGCGACCCCGTCGACGAGCAGATCGAGCTCGGCGGCAAGGTGTGGCGGTTCGTCGACACCGCCGGCATCCGCCGCCGCGTGCACCTGCAGCAGGGCGCCGACTTCTACGCGTCGCTGCGCACCCAGGCGGCGCTCGAGAAGGCCGAAGTCGCCGTCGTGCTGCTGGACGTCTCGCAGCCGATCAGCGAGCAGGACGTGCGCATCATCGACCTCGTGCTCGAATCGGGCCGTGCGCTCGTGCTCGCCTACAACAAGTGGGACCTGCTCGACGACGACCGCCGTCGCTACCTCGAACGCGAGATCGAACAGGACCTGCACCACGTCGCATGGGCGCCGCGGGTCAACATCTCGGCGAAGACCGGCCGGCACCTGGAGAAGCTCGTGCCGGCTCTCGAGACTGCGCTCGAGTCGTGGGACACGCGCATCCCGACCGGCAAGTTCAACGCGTTCCTCACCGAGCTCACGCAGGAGCACCCGCACCCGGTGCGCGGCGGCAAGCAGCCGCGCATCCTGTTCGGCACGCAGGCCTCGACCCGGCCGCCGACGTTCGTGCTGTTCACGACCGGGTTCCTCGACCCGGGCTACCGCCGGTTCATCCAGCGGCGCCTGCGCGAGGTCTACGGGTTCGAGGGCTCGCCGATCGTCGTGAACATGCGGGTGCGCGAGCGGCGGCAGCGCTAGTCAGGGCACGCGGACCGCGGTCAGGTCCGCGCGGTTAGGTCCGCGCCGCTCGGGGGTCTTGGGATGCGTCGCGCCCACCCCGGGCCACTCAGGCTGCGGCCTCGACCGCGGGCGTCGGTTCGAGGTGCTCGACGCGCACCTTGGGCATCGCGAGCGCGGCGAGCAGCATGAGCACCGCGGTCACCGCGACCCCGATGAACACCGCCTCCGTCGCGTTGACCACGGCGGCGGGGTTCTGCGCACCGCCGGGGGTGTCGAGCAGGAACGCGTTCGCGATCGCGCCGAACACCGCGACGCCCACGGCGCTGCCTGCTGACCGCGAGAACGCGTTCAGCCCGGTCACGACGCCGCGCTCGTGCCATCCGACCGATGACTGCGCCGCGATCAGGCTCGGCGCGGCCACCCAGCCGAGCCCGAAGCCCATGACGAACGCGACCCCCGCGACCGACCACGGATTCGGGTACGGGGCGATCGCGATCAGCCCGAGGGAGCCGACGACCACGATCGTCGCCCCGATGAGCACGGTCGCTCGGAACCCGAATCGCAGGTACATCCGGCCCGCCTGGGACGCGGCGAGCGGCCAGCCGAGCGTGAGCGCGGCGACCGCGACGCCCGCGACGAGCGGAACCACTCGGATCGACCCCTCGAGGTAGGTGGGCACGTACGACGTGATGCCGATCATCACCGCACCGACGCCCACGCCGATGAGCGTCGTCGTCGAGATGAGCCGCCGGCCGAACAGCGAAAGGTCGAGCACCGGTTCGGCGGCGCGCCGCTCGACGAGGGCGAACGCGACGAGCGCGGCCGCGCCGAGGCCGAACGCCGCGACCGTCTGCCACGACGCCCACGGCCAAGCGTGCCCACCTTCGAGCAGGGCCAGGATCACCGACGTCAATCCCACCGTGAGCAGCACCGCACCGGCGACGTCGATGCGGTGCCGGCGGCGCTCGACCCGCTCGTGGTAGTTGCGCAGGAGCATCGCGCCCGCGATCAGGCACAGCGGGACGTTCACGAAGAAGATCCACCGCCAGGAGGCGAACTGGCTGAACACGCCGCCGAGCGCCGGACCCACCACCGACGAGATCGCCCACACGCTCGCGATGTACCCCTGCACCTTCGCCCGCTCGGCGACGGTGTACACATCGCCCACGATGGTCATCGCCATCGGCGCCACTGCGCCGGCGCCGAGCCCCTGCACCGCGCGGAACGCGATCAGCGCCGGCATGCTCCATGCGAAGCCGCACAGGATGGAACCGAGCAGGAACAGCCCGACCCCGATCAGGATCACCGGCTTGCGCCCGATGGTGTCGGCGAGCTTCGAGTAGATCGGCACCGACACCGACTGCGCGAGCAGGTACACCGAGAACAGCCATGGGAACTGCTCGAACGACCCCAGGTCCTTCACCACACTCGGCACCGCCGTGGCCAGGATCGTCGCGTCGATCGCGATGAGCCCCGTCGAGAGCATGAGGGCGATGAGGATCGGCCCACGCTCGGAACGGAATCCGACGGCGGAGGCTGTTGCGGGTGAGGCCATACTGAACCCAAGTCGGTGATGCGGGGCGGGTATTCCGCCTTCACGGGAATCGGCCGCCGCCGGCAGTCGTCGGCGGGCCCGACTCGGGCGATACCCTCGCAGCATGGAGGTCACCGTGCGCGTGAAGCCCGGCAGTCGCCGCGGCCCGCTCGTCGAGGCGGCAATCGATGACCCCGCTGCGTCGCTCATCGTGCACGTGCGCGAGCGGGCGGTCGACGGCGCGGCGAACCGCGGGGTCATCGAGGCGGTCGCGGCCCACTTCGGCGTGCCGCGCCGACGGGTCGAGATCGTGCGCGGCGAGACCGCGCGCATCAAGCGCATCAGGGTGGAGGGCACGGATGTCACGGGCTGACCGGCACGGAACGGATGACGCGACCGCCGGTCGCGCGATCGTCGAGGTGCTGACGCGGTACGCCCACGAGCTGCCGGGGCTGCTGCGCTCGGCAGCTGCTGACGAGCCCGACGCGGTGCACCAGGCGCGCATCCTCGTGCGCCGCGCCCGCAGCGTGCTCGGTGCCGGCAAGCGGTGCTTCGAGGCGGGTGCCGCCGACGGCGTGCGCGACCTGCTCGAAGGACTCGGCGACGAGCTCGGCGCCGTGCGGGATCTCGAGGTGCGGATCCGGCACGCCGAGGAGCACGTCGGCGTCGGCGCCGATGAGACCGTGGTCGAGCGGCTCATCGTCGCGGAGCGCGCCAGGTACCGGGCGGCGCACGAGCGCCTCGTCGTCGCGATCGATGCGGCCGGGCCGGTGCACGGTGCGCTGGCTGCGTTCGTGGGGGAGCCGCCGACGTCGACTCGCGGTGAGCGTGCCGCCGCCGACGGACTCGCCGCCGTGCTGCGCCACGAGCTCCGCCGGGTGCGCCGAGCCGAGCGGCGCGCCGTCGGCGACCTCGAGTCGCTGCACCGCCTGCGCCGGACGGCGCGTCGGCTTCGCTACGTCGCCGAGGCGTTCACCGACTCGCCGGCCCCGGTGTTTTCCGCGGAGGCCGGCGTCGCCGCGCTCGGTGACGCGGCGAAGGTCGTGCAGGACGCGCTCGGTGATCACCGCGATGCCGTGCTGTTCGCGCTGCAGGTGCGAGACGCCGAGCAGGCCGCCCGCGTCGCCGACGAGCCGACCGGCGAGTACGGGCTCATCGCCGGCGCGGCCTTCGCCGCAGCGCACGACCGCATCGAGTCGCTGCCGGCGGCACTCGCCGACCTCTGGGATATCGCGGGTTCGAGCCCTGTCACCCGCCCAGTCGACGCTGCATGACGACCCGGGTCGCGGTCGGACGTGCGACCACGTCGAACCCCGCCCCGACGAACATCGAGACCGTGCCGACGTACAGCTCGGCGGCGGAGGCCTTCGACTTCGCCGACGGGTCGATGGCGTAGCCCTCGACGACACGCGCGCCGTGGGCGGCAGCGTGCTCGACCGCGGCTCGTGCGAGCCCGCCGGCGACGCCTCGCCGTCGGTGCGCCCGCGGCACCACGAAACAGGTCAGCGCCCACACGCCGTCGTCGTCGAGGTCGGGCTGCGCGCTGCCGTCGGCGACGATGCGGCTCGTGCGCAGCCGGGGCAGCCGCGACCGCGGCTCGATCGCCACCCAACCCACCGGTGCGTCGCCGTCGTAGGCGATGAGACCGGGGTCGGTCGAGGCATCCGCCACCTGGTCGGCGAGCCGAGCGCGCAGCTCGGGAACCGACTCGCGCCAGTCGGAGCCGGGGATCTTGAACCACTGGCA
This sequence comes from Agromyces larvae, assembly GCF_022811705.1. Classification (NCBI taxonomy): domain Bacteria; kingdom Bacillati; phylum Actinomycetota; class Actinomycetes; order Micrococcales; family Microbacteriaceae; genus Agromyces; species Agromyces larvae. The sequence goes on from NZ_CP094528.1 coordinate 711,508, forward strand.
CCAGCAGGTCGCGGGGTCGCCACGGGTGCCGAAGACCGCCTCGACGTCGGCGAAGGGCACGGTGTGGGCGGGGACGATGCGGAACTCGCTGCCGGCCATGCGGCCACGATAGTCGCGGCATCCGACACGATGGCTCGTTCTCCGGAGGTCCGCAGAATCGTGAAGTACATTCATGATGATGTCAGTTCACGAAATCCCCACCACCGTGCTCGATCGGCTGCTGCAGATCGGCGCGCTGTTCGACAAGGACATGGCGCGCGCGTTCGCCGGCACCGGGCTCACGCCGGCGAGGGTGCGTGCGCTCTGGGTGGTCCGCCACCTCGGGCCGCAGACGCAGCACGCCCTGGCCGAGCACCTCGAAGTGAGCGCCCGCAATGTGACGGGCCTGGTGGACGGGCTCGTGGCATCCGGTCATGTCCGACGCACCCCGCACCCGACCGACCGCCGCGCGGTGCTGGTCGAGCTCACCGAGCGCGCGGATGCCGACATGACCCGGATGCAACGCGACCACGCCGAACTCTCGGCGCTGCTGCTCGCCGCCGTGGCCCCCGCCGATCGGGCCGCGTTCGAACGCGGCGTCGCTGCGGTGGCCGATCGGCTCGCGGAACTCGTCGCGGACGCCGACGCTTCCGCGCCGGTCGAGGAGTCGGCACGATGACCGCCGTCGAGACGCAGCGCTCCGAGGCATCCGTCTGGTCGCGGGCCGGTCGCCTCGCCCTGCGCGTCCTGCGCATGGAGCTGCGCGTCTACGACAGCATCGCGCGACTGATCGTTCGCCGGCCGAAGATCGAGCGCGGCGGCTCCGGGTTCTCCTTCCACCGGCCGGTGCGAGATCGACGTGCCGATCACCTGGGACGACATCGCGTCGATCGCGATCGACCACCGCGTCGACGAACCGAAGTCGCCGCGGTTCGTCGAGGGCGACGGGCCCGACGCGCCGCGCGCCCTCGTGCTGCGGATGCAGGACGCGACCAACATCGAGATCGTGCTCGAACGCCCCGTCGTCGCTGCGCTGCCGGGGCGACCGCCGCGCGGCGGCGCGCGGACCGTCGGCGTGGTGCGGTTCTGGGCGGACGACCCGCGCGGGTTGCTCGCGGCGGCTCGGCCGTTCCTGGTGGACGAAGCACCCGGGTCGCCGAGGCGATAGCGGGCTCGGATGCCTCGGAGCTGCGCCGCACGGCGAGGCGCGCGTGGTCAAAGCCCGGCTCCGGATGCCGCTATGATGGACGAGTTGCCTCCGAGCAATCGGAGGCATCGGGCTGTGGCGCAGCTTGGTAGCGCACTTGACTGGGGGTCAAGGGGTCGCAGGTTCAAATCCTGTCAGCCCGACCGAGTGAAAGAGTCCCGGTGAGAAGCGATTTCTCGCCGGGACTTCTCCGTTCCCGGCGGATTCGCCGAGATCGGCGAGACGAACAACCGGCGACACCCGGAAGTCGACCTCGCGCGGCCGGCCGGCGGCCGCGGATTCGCGTGATTCCGGGGGAGATGGCACCCTCACCGGAGGCCGGCGGTCGCGCCGCATCCGGACCCTCCGTCGCCGCCGGTGCCGTCCGCCCGGCCGAGGGCCGCGAGCACAGCGTTCGCATACGCCGATGGATGGGTCATGTTGCCGTTGTGCCCGCCGGGAAACTCGAGCAGCTGCACGTCGCGGAGTCGCGCGAGACGCTCGGCGCAGCGCCGATCGAAGACGGCTTGAGGTGTCAGACCGCCGACCGCGGGCAGGATGCGTACCGGCGTCTCGCGCAGCTTCGCCGGATCCAGACGATCCGCGGCGATTGCCGAGAAGTCGACGCCCAGGAAGCGCGAGAAGTTCATCGCCCGCTGGTCATCCAAGGCCGGGAGTACGGCATCCGGCTCGGTCTGCTGGTTCGAGGGATCGATGCCGAGGGTCTTCGCCATGGGTGCGAGCGCTGCCCGCCAGCCCTGCGCGTGGAAGACGTCCTGACAGTGCTGCAGCTCGGCGCGGTGCAACGCCGCCTCCTCGTCTGGGAGCAGCCACGGTGCGACTGGCTCGTGCGCGATCAGCGTGGCGAGCCGATCCGGATGCTCGACCGCGACGTGCAATCCGATCACCGCTCCGATGCTGCAGCCGAGCATGACCGCGGGTTCCTCGGTCAGCCCGCCGAGGCCGGAGTCGCGTACCGCATCGATCAGGCGGACGGCGTCATCGGCGTGCGTCTCGATCGTCACAGGCCGTTCCTCCAGCGGCATGCTGCGGGAGAGTCCGCGGCGGTCGTACGTGACGACCGTGAAGTGCCGGGCGAGCCGGTCGGCGAGCATCGAACTGCGATCCGCGTCGCCCTCGCCGCTCTCCGAGATCAACAGGAGGGGCCCGCTCCCACGGGTCTCGTAATAGAGATCCATTCCAGGCAGCGCCACAGTTGCGCGACGACGGACGGGTGAGTGTTCCGTGATGGAGGAAGTCATGAAGCCGACGTTACTCCATCAATATTGATGCATCAAGTACGATGTATTCGTTTTGATAGTATTTGCGGATGGATCCCATGGAGCTCTTCCTTCTCGGCAGGCGTTTGATGAAGATCGCGGAGAGCGCGCTCCCGGATGTCGGTGCAGGCCCCGCCGGCAACCGCACGACGCTGCTCGCTGCCAGCGAGATCGCGGGGAACCCCGGCAGCACCGTCGGAGAGATCGCAGCGCGATCCGGACTTCCGCAGAGCGCGATCTCGCAGGCCGTCGCCCGCCTGGTGAAGGCGGGCTCCGTCGTGAGCGAGCCCGATCCGGCCGACGGTCGACGCACACTCCTGCGTCAGGCCGGCGAGACATCCGAGCGGGTGGCCGAGATCCGCGCCATCAGCATCCGCCCAGCGCTGGAGGCATTCACCGGCGGGGTAGACGCCGCGTCGCTCGACGCCATCGAGGGCGCACTTCGACAGCTGTCGACGGCGCTGCGGCCGCGCGAACGCTGACGCCGATCGACTCGGTCCCTCGCACCGAAGAGGGATCCGCTCCGCGTGCCGTCGGAATCCGTCTGCATTCCTGCAACTCGTCGCGGCGGCGTGTCAGGTTCACCTCTGGTGCTCGGGTGTCCGATCAGTTGACCGCAGCGGGCCGGCGAGGTGAGCTAGTTGCGATTCAGTCCGTGACGGCGGGTGTCGAGGGCGTCCTTGAAGTGGCGTTCAGCGGCGTCGATGTCCCGGGTCGGCGTGGCCGGATCGAAGACGCGCAGCAGTGAGAACCGGAAGCTCGTCGGCTCGAGGTTCCGCAGCTCGACGTTGCCGCCGTGCCCGTTCGTCGCATACGCGCTCCACCGCTGACGGATGTTCTCGGCGCCGTCCGCCTTGCCGACGTACTGACGCCCGTCGCGGGTGTCGGTGATGAGGTAGATGCCCACGACCGACGCGAGTGCGGTCCGCCACGATGCGTACCGATGCTCGCGCATCACGGCCTGCAGCTGTGCGTGGCCCAGGACGAGGCGGTCGAAGCCGGGGAACGGGATCGGCTCGGCGTCCGCGATCCCGACGACCGGGTAGCTCGCGGCGGTGGTGGCGTTCATCCGCCAGGTGCGCGGCGACCGCCAGCCGATCACGAGACGATTCCGCAGATCGGCCAGGTGCTCCGACTCGACGACGTCGAAGACCCGTCGGATGCCGTCATGCGAGATCTCGCCCCGGTTCTCCACGACCGACCACAGTCGCGCCTGGTCGCCGCCTTCCCGGATGAACACGACCCACAGACGAGGTGGTACAGCCGGGAACCGCTGCGTGTTCGCGGACTGGTTCCGCGTGTACTCGAGGATCTCCGCATCACTGGAGTCGGGGTGGATACCCGGCAGGCCGCTGTCTTCGTGCTCCCGCACGTAGGTGTGGCGGATCACGAGCGCCTGGGTGGGATCGATGCCTGCATCGAGCAGGATGGGGCCGAGGGTCAGGGCCATGAGGGATCGGTTCTTCCTGTTCTGCCACGGAGCTGCCTCTCACGGTATCGGTGGCGAGCGACATCGCGTCGGGGGCGCCGCAGCGTCGCACCGGCGGTGCTCGACGCCGCACCGCGGATCCGTCGCCCCCTCGGGCATCGATCGCTGCCCGAACCGCTGCGCGGAAGCTCTGGACGCACCATCCGGTGCGCGCGGAGATGGATGCTCCGGATGACTCGAGGGGGCGTGTGCCGATCCACGAACGAGGCGACCGAAGCGTGAACCGAGCGCGCGCAGCGAAGCCGGTGAAGCGTACGCCCGGCTCGCCGCGCGCGCGGGCGCCGTCCGGTCCGTCCTGGATGCCGCACGCCGACGAACTCCTCGACCTGCAGCGCGACGCGGGCAACCACGCGGTCGCGACGCACCTGCAGCGCGAGCTCGACCCCGACTCGCTCGCCGGTCGGTACGCGCGCGAACCGATCCCGAAGGGCGGGCCCGAGGTTCGCGCGGCGCTCCAGGCTCGCTTTCCGGCTCTGCTGGGCGCGCTCACCGCGGGCCAGCTCGAGCAGTGGCAGCGCGTCGTCGACCACTACACGATCTCCTGGCACATCGACGCGCGAGTCCGACGGCTGTGGGACGACTTCGCGTACTACGGGACCGTGCGCGAGCAGCATCCCGACTACCTGCAGGAACGGAAGCGGCTGCTGCGCGCCGTTCCGCCGAAACCCGACGAACGCCTCGTCGTGGACGTGCGGCTGCTCCTCGCCGACGACGTGCGCCAGCCGCCCGAGTGGGACGTCAAGGCTGAGACCGACTTCCGGCAGTGGGCGGTCGGGCGGATCACGAAGGAGCCGCTCGAACTCAGCCTGCGCCCCGTCCCCGGCGAGGCGCTCGGGCAGCACCCGATGCCCGGCATCGTGCACAAGACCAAGGGCTTCGTGACCGCCGACGACCTGCGCAACGAGTACCCCGAGGAGTACGCCCGGCGGGTCTCGAATCGCGAGGAGCTCGCGAAACTGCGTGAGGCGCTCAAGGAGACGACCGAAGTGTGGCACGAGCTGCGGCCGATGCACGCGGAACGCAGCGCCATCAACGCGAAACGCATCGGGTTCGGTGCCATCCGCCACATCTCCGAAGCACTCGGCGAGGGCAGCGCCTCCTACCCGTCGATAAGGATCTGGGATCATCCGCGTCAGCTCATCGAGCGCGCCTGGCCGCTGCTGCGCGAGCGCAAGTACGAGCTTGTCGTGCCGATCATCGCGATGGCCGAGCAGTCCACCGCCGAAGCGGCCAAGCGCTTCTCCGCGTACGAGAACCGGGTCATGACGGGCGCGGGCACCGCGGTCAAGTGGCTCAACCGGCTGAAGACCGCCGGCAGCATCGCGGCCGGCATCGCCTCGGGCGGGCTGGGGCTCACGGGCTCCGCGCTCGTCGCCGGTGGCTACACCTTCGCGCAGGAGGGCCTGGGACGCGCCGCCGAGATGCACTACGGCCAGCGCACCGGTCTCGGACTCGCGAGCCTCGTGCAGGCGGCGGGCGTGAGCGCCGTCATGACCTACCTCGGCGGTGCGCTCCAAGCCAGATTCCAGGTCGCGATCAAGGCGCGCATCGACCAGATCCCGAACCTCGCCGGCACGAAGCTCGCCGAGCTCACCTCGAGCGCAATGGCCGCCGGCACCTCGTCGGTCTACATCACCGCCACCGAGACCGCCCTGAACGCCATCGTGCAGGGCACCGCGCTGCCGAAGGATGCGAACGCGTTCGCCGACCTGATCGTCGACAACGTCGTGCAGAACGTCGCAATGGACCTCGGCCTCGCCGGCGTCAACAACCGCGTCGCGAAGGAGTACGAGGCATGGCGCAGCGGCGCTCGGAAACCCGCGGTCACGGTGCCTTCGGCGAGCGGCAAGGCGGTCACGAGCGGCGCCGGGCACGCGACATCCGGCGGTGACGCGAAGCGGGCTGGGGCGCCGGGTGCTCGTCTCTCCGACGTCGCCGTGCGGTCGCTCCTCACCGAAGCAGGCGGATGGCGACGGCTCCACGCCGAACTGCTGGGCGGAACCGGTCTCGGCGCGAACCTGCCGCTGCCCGAGCGCCAGGCGCTCATCGCGCGGTTCGAGGCCCACCGGGAGGGGCTCGCGCAGAACGCCGGGACGGTCTTCGGAGGCGAGGTCGTGATCATCGATGCGGGCGCCGGCCGACAGGTCGAGGTGCACTTCACGGGTGATGAGGGGGCACAGCGTGCCCAGCACGCGAGCGAGTACCTCGACGCGAAGTCGCCCGGGTGGGCCACGCAGACCGAGGTGCGGCTCGTGGCCGCACCGGCGTCCACGAGGTCGCCGAAGGCGACGACCGGCGGCCGCGACGTCGACGCCGCAGCATTGGCCGCCCACCTCGGCCCGGAGGCGCGAGCACTCGCAGACCAGTTCGTCGGCCTCTACGACCGCTGGCGCGGGATGGGGCCCGAGGCGCGATTCGACGCGCTGCTCGAGATCGTGAACCGGCCGCTCATCGCAGCCGGCGCGCCGCCGCTGCTGCCCAACCACATCCCGGGCGCGACGCCCGATCAGCTCGGGCGCCACGCGTTCCACGTGTGGGAGCTGCACATCAACCGCGACCTCGTCGCACACCGGCAGCCCACGCCCGAGCAGTTCGCCCAAGCCTGCGACACGATCGCACACGAGGCCCGCCATGCACTGCAGTGGTTCCGCATGGCGCGACTGCACATCGAGCGCGTGCGGCAACCCGGCGAGACCCTCCGGCAGATGCTCGACCGCCTGCCCGACGACCCCTTGCTGCACGGACTCGACCGGCAGGCCGCGAAGGCCGCGCTGGAGGCGCAGACCGGTGGGCGGCAGGCCGAGACGTTCCGCGCCGGCGACCTGACGCACGCCGAGGCGCAGGCGTACTACCAGAGCGTGTACGGTGCAGACCGGGCGGCCCGGGACCGCATCTACGAACGAGTGACGGACCGGGCACGCCAAGTCGGCATCGCGATGCGGCGCCTCGACGTGTTCGAGCGGACCCTCCCGGCGAACGACCCGCGACTCGTCGAGGCACGCGATCGCTACCGCGAGGCGCTCGAACTGCAGGCGCGCACCCACCGCGACTACGAGATGCTCGTGGAGGAGATCGACGCGCGCCGCCACGGGAGGGACGTCGCGGCAGGGGTGCTCGTGGAACTGCGAGCGCTGCAGCGTGCGCGTACGCGCGCCGAGGAGGTGCGCCGGGAGTTCGAGGCTGCCGACCGCAAAGCCGTCAACCTCGCCTACCTGCGCACCGGTCGCGACGAGCGTGCGGCTGCACGCCAGGCGGCGTACCGCCGCTGGGAGTCGGAACTCGCCGAGGTCGTGCGGCTCGAACAGCGCATCGAGGCCCGGGCGGCCGCGGCGGCGAATGCCACGACCGTCGGCGGCGGTACAGGCGGAACGTCCGGCGGCGGGGGACCCGCGCGCTGAGGGGCGCGCGGCGCGGTCGGCGCGGCGCGGTCGGCGCAGCGGAAGGTCAGGACGTCGGGCGTGCGGTCGTCGCCGCGCCGTGGATGATGACATCCAGGCAATCGCGGAACAGGTCGTCGGGCGTGCGACCGTCGTGGAAGTACTCGGCGATGCCCGCGACGACGGTCGGGTGGGCCTCCGCGAAGGCCTCGAGATCGAAGTCGGGTTGCGTGGCGCCGGCAGCGGGCGGGCCGGTCTGCTCCTCCAGGACGTGGCCCACCGTGAAATGCTCCACCGTCAGGACGATGAGCCGGGCCTGCCGCAGCGGAACGTCGCGGGCCACCAGCGTGCTGATCGCGAGTTCGGAGATCGCTGCCATTCTCAGTGAGGATTGCGAGGTCGAGACGATCCGGGCCCCGTCGGGATGGGCCAGGAGTGCGCGACGCAAGCGCTCGGCCACGCCGATCAGCCATTCCTGCCACGCTTCGTCGGGCGCCGGCGGCGCCAGTTCGGGAAACTGCGGTTCGAGGATGGCGTCGGCGATCGCGGTGATCAGGGCCGCCTTGTTCGGCAGATACCAGTAGAGGGTGGGCTGCTGCACGCCGAGCCTGGCTGCGAGTTTGCGCAGGGTCACCCCGTCGAGACCGTCCGCGTCGAGCAAGGCGAGGGCCTCGGTGACGATCTGCTGCGTGTCCAACGCCATCGGCCGTACCTCCATCGGCACTCTATCAACGATTGAGGCTGCGCTCGATCGATGATAGAGTCCCCATCTATCACTGATCGAGAACCGAGGAGGACCGACGATGACCGACACTCGCTCATTCATCGACGCAGTGCACGAAGCGAGCCATCGTGTTCCCGGCGTGCCCGCTCACGCCGACCGGCCGACCGGTCACCAGGGCGAGGTTCGCCACGGCCGCGCGGGGCTCGCGTCGATGGCGACCGGTCGCCGCCGACCCGGCCGCACCTGGAACCACTCGTCGGCTCGGCCGCCTCGCGTGCTGGTCGCCTGGCAGCGACGGATCGCCGCCTTCTTCGGTCAGCAGTCGTGAGGCGGATCGCGGTGGGCGCACGGTTCGGGAGTCGCCCGCACGAGGTCACGGCCGCCACGGCGTGAGCCGCGGGCGCCTCCCGGGACGTTGCGCCGGTACTCGAGATACTGCTCGCCGTAGGTGCGAGTGAGGGTGGGCTCCTCGTACCCCTTGACGAACGCGACGACGGCGGCGAGCGCGATCGCTGCGTAGAGGACGAGCCACCAGCTGCCGAACAGCAGGGCTTGACCCAGGATGATCGCGAGCACCGCCAGGTACATCGGATTGCGCACGAAGCGGTAGACCCCCGTCACCACGAGCGTCTCGGTCGGTGCGACCGGGGCCGGGGTGCCGCGGTGCACTGCGAACAGCGCGAACGCGAACAGCAGGCAGGCGGCCCCGACGCCGATCGCGAGCCAGGCGACCGGCACGACGACCCATGCTGCACCGCCCCAGTCGTGCCACTGCCACCGCGTGATGAGCCACGGGATGAGGCCGGCCACCACACCGGGCGCGAGCAGGAGGAAGACGATCGTCCCGATCCACGCACGTGCGGCGGAGGCTGCGCCGGCCATGCGGGACAGGATAGCCCCTCGTGCGATCCGGGCACCCGAGCATCCGGGGCATCCGCGCGCTGTACTGATCGGTATAGTCTGTACCGATCAGTACACGAAAGGAATCGGTATGACCAAACCGCCCGTCCCGCCGTTCACCCGCGATTCCGCGATCGAGAAGGTTCGTCTCGCCGAGGACGCGTGGAACACCCGCGACCCCGAACGGGTCGCCCTCGCGTACACGCAGGACAGCCGGTGGCGCAACCGGTCCACCTTTCTGCAGGGGCGCGCGCAGATCGTCGACTTCCTCCGCGCCAAGTGGGAGCGCGAGCACGAGTATCGGCTGATCAAAGAACTGTGGGCGCACGGCTCCGACCGGATCGCCGTGCGGTTCGCCTACGAATGGCGCTCCGCGGCAGGGCAGTGGTTCCGTGCCTACGGCAACGAGAACTGGCGCTTCGACGACGAGGGACTGATGGCCGAGCGGCACGCCAGCATCAACGACGTCGCCATCGACGAATCCGAGCGCAGGTTCTTCTGGGACCGATCCGCGCCTCGCCCCGCCGAGCATCCCGGCCTCAGCGAACTGGGGCTGTGAGTGACCCGTCAGATCACCGAACGCGCGGACCTGGTGCTCGCCCTCGCCGACACCTTCCGACGGCACGGCTTCGAAGGTGCGAGCCTCGCCACGATGAGCGCCGAGACCGGGCTCGGCAAGGGCAGCCTCTACCACTTCTTCCCCGGCGGGAAAGAGGAGATGGCCGCCGTCGTGCTCGACGAGGTGCACGGCTGGTTCTCCCGGGAGGTGCACGGCCCACTGACCTCCGGCGGCGACCCCGGACAGCAGATCGCCGCCATGTTCGTCGCGACGGCACGGTACTTCGGATCCCGCCAGCTCGTCTGCCTGTTCGGCGCGTTCGCACTCGGGCGGGAACGCGAACGGTTCGCGCAGTCGATTCGACGCTTCTTCGACGAGTGGATCGTCGCGCTGCGGGGGGCGCTCGAACGCCTCGGGCGGTCGCCCGATCGTGCGGAGACGATCGCGATCGACGTCGTCTCCGGCATCCAGGGGGCCCTCGTCGTCGCCCGGGCGCTCCAGGACGAGCAGGTCTTCCTCGACGCGCTCGAGCGTCTGCAGGCGACGGCGCTGAGCGACGCCTGACCGGGTGATCGCGCTCGCCGGCACGCATGGGACTACCGCGTTCGCGGTGAGCAGTCCATGCTCGGAGGGTGAGCACCGAACTCGTCTACATCGCCGCCGCACTGCTCGGCGCGGTCGTGGGCGGCTTCATCACGATGGGGGTCTCGGCCAGAAGTGCGCGCCGCGAACGCCGTGCTCGCTACGGCGAGGCGCTGCTGTCCGCCCTGAACGCAGCGCACCGCACCATCGTCGCGCGTCTCGCGCACCCCGCCGCGGGCGGCGGAGCGCACCCCGCCGCACGCGACGAGGCCCTGGCGATCTGGATCCAGACGGAGTTGGCCGCGACGATGGAGCTGCCGCGGGGCCGGCGGTCGATGCAGCAATGGGGTGCGCAGTTCTACGAATGGCTCTCCGACACCGCCGACGACGACCTCGCCTGGCTCGACCATCGGCTCGACCTGGGCACGTACCTCGTCATCGCCTGGATCGCCGGGTACGCGAAGGGGCGCGACTTCGCGCTGTCCGCAGACGAGGTCGAGGGCCGATTCGCACCTCGGTTCCGCCAGGGCGATTTCGCGGAGGCGATCGCGCGCGAGCGCCCCGAGCAGCCCGACCGCCGCGACCGCCCCGACCGCCGCGAGCGCTGAGTCCCGCGACTCATCGCTTCGCCTTGCGTCGCCGTCGCGTCGCGATGAGCGCCCACACGGCGAGCACCACGGCGCCCAGCGTCGGATAGCCGAGCGCGGGCAGCACGGGGTGGTCGGGCACCATGTCGCCGCACAGCCAGAAGAACAGGATCGTCGAGGCCAGCGCCGCCGCCGGTGCGAACCACCGCACCAGGTCGCGTCGGGGGCCGGGCCGGGTGGCCCATGGCCGTTTGCGACCGAGGATTCCGGCACCCGCCACGACGATCGCGAGCAACGCGATGGTCAGGTTCGTCGCGAAGGGGAGCGATTCGCGCGTCGCCGCCGCTCGACGTGCCTCGTCAGACGGCCCGACGAAGGTCGCCTGCGGGAAGTCGAACGCGACGCCGAGGTCGCCGACGGTGAGCACGAACGGGTAGCCGGAGTCGCTGTCGTGCAGGTCGAGGGCGTACGAGCGGACGCCGTCCGTGACATCCGCCGATTCCGCGGTTCCGGCGTCCTGGGTGGGGTCCACTTCGTCGGCGAGGGAGCCGAACGGGACGATCGCCTCGGCCCAATCACGCGGATGCTCGCCCGTGCGCGTGTCGCGGGTGATCCAACCCGCTGCGGTCGCGAGCTCGGCGAGTTCGTCCGACAGCCGGAACTCGATGCGCAGCGGCTCGATCGGGTGAACCCGTGTCGGGAACAGCTGCGCGGACTCCCAGCCGTCCATGAGCGCAACCCACCGCACCCGCTCGACGACGTCGCCGTCGCGATTCACGGTCGCCACCGCAGCGGACGCGATGGTGTACTCGACGTCCACGTCGAAGGTGCCCGACAGGGCATCGGCCATCGTCGTGCGCATGAGCAGGGTGTCGCGATCCTGCTCGGTGACGAACGGCACCGCATCGCCGTCGATGCGCACGGAATCCACGCGCACGTCGAGCTGCTGGCCGTCGACGACGTTGCGCCACTGATCGGCCAGCTGGGGCACGCGCGAGCTGGAGTCGTCGAAGACGACGCTCATCCGTTGGGTGACGCGGATCTCGGCGCGACCGTCGGCGGTGCGGGCGAGTTCGGCGGTGAGTTCGGCCGACTCGGCCTCGACCCAGAGCGACCCGGGGACTTCGCCGTCGTAGGCGCGATACGTGAGGCCGCGCTCGTAGGGATTCGGCACGGTCGTCGCCATCACGATCGCGGCGGGGACGAGCACTACGGATGCTCCGATCACGAGCAGTCTCGTCCACGTGAGGTACGCGGGGGTGCGCCAGCTGCGCATCCGCTCGCGCGCGTCGGCGGTGCCCTCGAACTCGGCGTCGAGCATCGCGGTCACCCGCCTGCCCGCCTCACGCGCCGGCGGGACGAGCACGGCGTAGGGGAGCACAGGATCGCGCGACGGGCCGCGGTCGAGCAGCCGGGTCCGCTCGGCGAACAGGCCGATGCCGAGCAGGTGCTGCTTGAGCAGGGCGCCCCGACGGGTGAGCGGGCGGGTCGTCCACGCGATCCAGACGATGATCGCGGCGATCACCGTCGAGACGATCACGAAGGCGGTCGGCCACCAGACGACCGCGACCTTCGCCTGATGGGAGAGCTGGCGCACGACGCCCCACTGCACGAGGACGAGCGCCGGCGGTGCCGCGAGGAACAGATCGCGAACGAAGCCGCGCGGCACCCGTCGCCACCCCTGGTCGATCTGGGCGCGCCGCGCGCCCGCCGACCAGTAGCGGGCGAGCGCATGCGGCAGATCCCCGAAGCGCCCGGTGCGTCGCGCCGCACGCGCGGCCTCGAGGCGCTGGTCGATCCACGCGGATCCGGGCCCGCGCCGCGGGATCGCCGCGAGCGCGTCGGCGAGGCCGACCGCCAGCGGGGCGCCGAGCACGTGTGCCGCCGCAGCCGGCGGCGCAGCGGGCGGTTCGTGTCGCGGCACGATCCACGGCCGCCCGTGGGCGTCGCCCCACGCGACCGCGCGCGCCGCGAGGGCGAGCAGCAGCACGAGGGCGAGGAACGCGAGCGGAATCAGCGGACCGAACGACTGCACGATGAAGATCGGCGACGGTCCGGGCATCGTGAAGGTGCCGTGCTCGAACGACATCGTGAACCAGGCGTTCGCATGCGGCGGGATGTTCTGGTCGTTGGTCAGCCGGTACCGCATCGTGCCGGCCGGGCTGTCGTCCTCGGGGTGCAGCCATTCGCCCGCGACGAGCAGCGGCGTCCAGGCGAGGCTTCCCCGCGGCTGGCGGATCAGCCGGTCGTCGATGTCCTCGGGCAAGGTCACGCTCACGTCGAGTCCCGAGAACGCCTGCGGCCAGGACGGACCGAACACGTCCCACTCGAGGAGGTCGACGCGTTGGCCCGTCGCCGCGTCGACGGCCTCGTACGCCAGGTCGCGCAGTTCGTATCGCAGCACGAACTCGTGATCGCCGTCGAGCCGTTCGCCGGCATCGAGGGTCAGGGTGAGCCGGGTCGCGCTCGCCGACTCGTCGACCTCGACGGGGCGGCCGTCGAGGCTCGCCGTGATCGCCGCCGGTTCGAGTGCGTGCCCCTGGTACTCGGTGGCGAGCACCCGACGGATGCCGGTCAGATCGACGTCGTCGGGGAAGTGGGCGCTGATCCGCTCCTCGACCGAGGCGCGGAGCGTGCCGTCGTCGTCACGCGTGATCTCGTAGTCCGCTGCGAATTCGCGGGCGATCCAGTCCTCGGTGGCGGTCGACGCCGACGAGGTGATGTCCTCGATGGTCAGCGGCGGGTTGATCACCTGCCCGATGAGCAGCACGACGCCGGTCGCCGCGACGAAGCCCCAGAAGACGCGGATCCCGATGCGCAGGGGCGTGCCGCCGTGCGAGCGCAGCCATGCTTCGAGGCGCACCAGCCATCGCGAGAGCAGCGCCCAGAGCGGCGTGTGCCGAGGGCGCTCGTCGGGAATCGCGTCGGGCGGCGCCGATTCGGCGTCGGCAGCGTCGAGGTCGTCGAGGTCGTCGATGCCGTCTGTGGGGACGCGCGCGGGAACCTCGTCGTTCGGGTGGCGGGGACTCACCCGTCCGAGTCTAGGTCGGGCGTCGAGGCGGGCAGGGGCCGACGTCATCCGTGGAAACGGGCTCGTTCGCCTCCGGTCGGGCCCGGTTCGGCGCGAGCCTCGTACGCTGCGCGCCCGGTACGCTGCGGGCATGCGCCTCAGCGACCCGTTCGACCGGTTGCGCGACGAGATCGCCGCCGATCCCGCGAACGCCGAGTACACGGCCAGGGGATGGCGCCCGCTCATCGCCGGCTCGCCCGAGTCCCGGGTGCTCGTCATGAGCCAGGCGCCCGGACGGCGCGCACAGGAGAGCGGTATTCCGTTCAACGACGCGAGCGGCGCCCGCCTGCTGCGATGGCTCGGCGTGGACCGCGACGTCTTCGACGATCCCGCCGCGTTCGCGATCGTGCCCACGGACTTCTACTACCCGGGCAAAGGCCCCTCGGGCGATCTGCCCCCGCGCCGCGGCGTCGCGCAGGCGTGGCATCCGCGCATCCTCGCCGAACTGCGGCCCCGCCTGACCGTGCTCGTGGGCGCCTTCGCCCAGCGCGAGCGCCTCGGCGACCGACGGCACGCGACCCTCACCGACACGGTGCGCGCCTGGCGCGACTACACGCCGGAGGTCGTGCCGATCGTGCACCCCTCGCCGCTGAACGTCGGCTGGCATCAGCGCAACCCGTGGTTCGAAGCCGAACTCGTGCCCGAGCTGCAGCGGCTCGTCGCGCTCGCCCTCGAGCGCTGACGCCGACCCCGGGCCTGGTCAGCCCGGCTGCGTCGGCGCGGCCGGGCCGGCCGCGTCTCCGCCGACGGCGTGGAAGCCCAGATCGTGCCAGACGAGCGCCGGCGCGGGCGGACCGAGCCGCACCTCGACGACCTCGGCGACGACGAGCGTCGAGCTGCCGACCGGCAGCATGTGCGTGGGGATCGCGCGCAGCGCGGCGCGCGCGTCGGGCAGGTACGGCTCACCGGTCGGCAGGCGCAGCCAGGGTTGATCGGCGGTGAACCGGGGCCCGCCCGACGTGGCGAACGACCGGGCGAGCTCCTCGTGCTGGATGCCGAGGAAGTGCACCACCAGCGAGGGGGCGCCCAGCAGCGCACCGGCCGTGCCGGTCGCGCGCGTCACCGAGAACACCAGCGACGTCGGGTCGAGCGCGACGGATGCCACACTCGAGGCCGTGAGCCCCACCGGACCGGTCGCGGTCGCCGCCGTCACGAGGGCGATGCCCGCGGGATGGGTGCGGAACGCCGTCTTGAAGTCGGCGACGAGGTCATCGGCCATGCCGTCAACGCTACGCGCTCACGGCCGTCCAGCCGGCTCCCCTGTGCAGCAGATCGTTCGCAGAGCGCATGGCGGCCCGCACTGCGTCGATGGACGGCACGACCTCGATCGCGACTGCGTCGCGACGGTCGACCCGCAGCTCGCAGACCTCGCCGGGCAACAGGGTCTGCAGCATCCGATCCACGCGCAGGAGCGCCGGCGGCACGCCCAGCTCGTCGCCCAGCAGGTCGGCGAGCAGTGAGACATCCCGGATCACGCTCCCGGCGGCCACGCGCACCACGAGCGCCCCGCGATCGAGCCGAATGTCGACGTCGAACCGCGCCGGCGGCAGCCGGAGCTCGCGGTCGGGGCGGTTCGCCCACACCGACCGGCCGTACGGCGAGTCGACGATGAGCAGATCGCCGGCGGGATCCTCGCCCGCCGACAGGCTCGGGGTCAGTGGCAGGCGGGCGATGCCGTCGAAGGCGATGTCGACCTCGAACTCGCTCGACGCGCGCGCGATGCCGTCGTCGAGGCTCACTCGGCGTATCCGCACCGGAACCGTGCGGGCGTCGGGCGCGTCGCCGACGACGACGAGCTCGAGCCCCGCCGAACCCGACGGGTCGAGCGGTCCGCCGGGGGCGATGGGCTGCACCGTGACGAGCACGTCGGCGAACGACTGCCGCAGCGCGTGCCACAGCGGCTTCTCGACGCCATCGCCGTCGACCGCCGACCAGCTGAGCACCGGCCAGCAGTCGTTCAGCTGCCAGACGATGACGCCCGAGGAACGCTCGCGGCTGCGCAGCCACTCGACTCCCGCCGAGACGGCGCGCGCCTGCACGAGCTGGGTTGCGTAGTGCCAGGCCTCGGGAGCGGTCGGCACCGGGAAATGCGGCTGGAGCCCGCGCGCGAGCTTGTGGGCTCCGCCGATGGCGCGCAGGTGGTGGGCGACCTGCGGGTTCTCAGGCAGTAGCGGACCGTCGGGCACGGCCCGGCGCAGCGTCGTCCATGCGGGCGCGCCGCACCAGCCCATCTCGGAGACGAACACGGGGTCGTGCCGCCGGTACCCCGCGTAGTCGACCTCGTTCCACTCGTCCCACAGATGCGAGGGGCCGCGCTCGGGGTCGTTCGGGTCGACCTCGAGCGAGCCGCCCCATGGGCTGTTCGCCACGTACGGCCTGGTCGGATCGAGCGCGGCGACGAGGCGGGGCAGCAGCTCGGTGTAATAGCCGGCGCCCCACGGCCGATTGCCGATGATGCCGGGCCACCCCCAGCCGTGCCAGCCCATGACGGCCTCGTTGCCACCGCACCAGACGGCCACGCTCGGATGACTCGACAGCCGCTCGATCGCCTGCTCGGCCTCGCGGCGCACCAGGTCGGCGACGTCGTCGTCCTCGCGGTACGCCGCGCACGCGAAGAGGAAGTCCTGCCAGACCAGCAGTCCGCGGGCATCGCAGCCGTCCAGGAACTCCTCGCTCGCGAAGACCCCGCCGCCCCAGACCCGCAACAGGTTCGCCCCGCCCGAGCGGGCCTGGTCGAGCCGCGCGGCGAGTCTGGCAGGGGTGACCTCGGCGTCGAACGGGTCGTCGGGGATCCAGTTGTATCCGCGCACGCGGACCCGTCGGCCGTTGACGATCAGCGCCCAGCGGCCGGGGCGGTCGTCGATCTCGATCGACCGCATGCCGATGCGCCGCTCCCACGCGTCGACGACGTCGCCGTGGTGCAGCAGCCGAACGGCGAGCCGGTAGCGCGATTGCGCCCCCAGGCCCGCCGGCCACCACAGCTCGGGTGCATCGACGACGAGGTCGAGCCGCTGCTCGCCGGCATCACCCGGCCGCGTGCCAGACCCGGCGCCACCGGTGCCACCGGCATCGTCGACGTTCCGCGCCACGCGCACGGCCGACTGCGCCGCCACCCGTCCATCGGGCGCGAGCAGCACGGCCTCGATGCGGTCGGCCGCCTCGGCGTCGTCGAGGTCGAGACGCACGACGACCTCGACCGCGGCCGAGCGCAGGTCGTCGGCCACGTGCACGAGGGGCCGGACGCCCGCGATGCGCGCACGGAAGCGTTCGAGCGCGATCGGCCGCCAGATACCGGCCGTCACGTGGTGGGGGCCCCAGTCCCACCCGAAGTTGCACGCCGACTTGCGCACGTGCGGGTACGGCTCGTCGTAGGGGCTCGGCAGCGCTCCCCGCTCCCGCTCGTCGGCGTGGGCGGCGGCCCATGCCGAGTCGAACCGCACCGACAGCGTGTTCACGCCCTCCCGCAGCACGTCGTCGACCCGGAACCGGTATGAGAGGTGCTGGTCGGCCGTCCGCGCGATCGGGTGATCGTTCACGCGCACCTCGGCGAATGTGTCGAGGCCGTCGGCGACGAGCTCGGTGCGGTCGCCGGGCCGAGGCCGCCAGTCGAACTCGCGCCGGTACTCCCACGTCGAGTGCCCGACCCAGGTCTGATCATGCTCGCCGAACCCGATGTCGGGGTCCGGGATGAGCCCCGCGCGCAGCAGGTCGAGGTGCACCTGTCCGGGCACGACCGCCGGGATGTCCGCCGGCAGCGCCGGAGCGGCGGCGAGGGCGGGATGGGCGACGGCGGGATGCGCGGCAGCGCCCGTCGCTCCGGGCCCGGCGAGCTCGTCGGGCCCGATGCGGCGGAGCACCCAGTCGCCGCCGAGATCGACGTGCTCGACGGCCGCGACGCGTGCGACCGGATCGGGCTGCACGAGGTCGACGGGTCGGGTCTCGGTCAGGTTCGGGTCGGTCATGCTGGTCTCGGTCATCCCTTCAGTGCTCCAGCGGTGAGGGCCTCCTGCATGCGCTTCTGCAGCACTGCGTAGGCGAGGTAGACCGGCAGCAGGGTGATCACGGTGCCGGCCGCGAGCACGCCGAACCGGGTCGAGTCCGAGACGAGGGTCGGCAGGGCGACCTGGACGGTCCGGATCGCGGGGGAGGTGCCCGTGATGGTGAGCGAGAACAGGTACTCGTTCCAGAAGGTCAGCACCTGCAGGATCGTGACGCTCACGATGCCCGGCATGCTCAGCGGGATGAAGATGCGCCGCAGGATCGACCACTGCCCGGCGCCGTCGATCGCGGCGGCTTCGACGAGCTCGTGCGGCACGGTGCGCATGAACTGGGTGAGCAGCAGCACCGACAGCGGCAGCGCGCTGGCGGGCAGGAACAGCATCTGGAACTCGCGGGTGTAGAACAGCCCGAGCTGGATGGCGAGGATCACGGTGGGGATGAGCGCGGCGAACGGGGGGATGAGGAACCCCGCCGAGAACGTGCCGGTCACTGCGCGCGCCAGGCGGCTGTCGCTGCGGGCCAGGGCGTACGCCGCCGGGATCGCGAGCACGAGGGTGAGGATCACCGCGACGCCCGAGACGAGCACCGAGTTCCACAGCGCGGTGCCGAGTTCGGCGCGATCCCACGCCTGCGCGAAGTTCTCCCAGAAGAACGTGGTGGGCAGGCCGAACGGATCGGTGAAGATCGCCACGTTGTTCTTGAGCGAGCTCACCACCAGGTAGTACAGCGGGATCGCGAGGATGAGCGCGTAGATCCAGGCGAGCGTCGTCGCGATCGGTCCCATGCTGGTGGGTGCGGGCAGTCGGCGCCGCCGCCGGGGACGACTGGCCGTCGTGGTCGCGCCGACGGCGGCGGCCGGCGTAGTCGAAGGTGTTGCGGTCACGGCTTCGTTCCGTTCAGTTCTTGGTGCGCAGCACGCGCCGGATGAGCAGCATGCCGAGGATGCCGAGGGCGAGGAGGATGAGCCCGACCGCCTGGCTGTAGCCGAGGTCGCGCTGCGAGAAGGCCTTCGCGTACACGAGGTACGAGAGCGTGGTGCTGGAGGTGCCCGGGCCGCCGTTGGTGAGCAGCAGGATGAGCGCGGCCGAGGTGAACAGCGTCCAGAGGAACTGCAGCATCGTGAGGGTGGCGAAGTAGTCCTTCACCATCGGAAACGCGATCTGCCAGATCTTGCGTGTGCGTCCCGCGCCGTCGAGATCGGCCGCCTCGAGCACCTCGTGCGGCAGGCTCGCGAGCCGGGCTGCGAACAGCACGGCGGTCCATCCGACGCCCGACCACAGGTCGATGAAGATGATCGACCCGAGCGCGGTGTCGGGGTTCGCCAGCCACGCGGTCGTCAGTCCCTCGAGCCCGATCGCGTCGAGCAGGCCGTTGAGCCCGCCGGTCGGCGACAGTACGCCGTAGAAGACCATGGCCTTGATCGAGATCGAGATGAGGCCAGGGGTGAAGAACAGCACGCTCAGCACCCGATGGCCGCGCGGCTTCGAGTTCAGGAAGTACCCGAGCAGGAACGCGAGCGGCATCATCAGCGGGATCGCGATGACCACCTGGACGGCGCTGTTGCGCAGCGCGTCGAAGAAGGTCGGGTCGGTGAAGACGCGGGCGAAGTTGTCGAGCCCGGCGAAGCTCGGCGTGTAGATGAGACCGCGCCAGTCGAGGAACGCGATCACGAACATGCCGGCGAGCGGGCCGACGGTGAAGAACAGGAACCACGCCAGTGCGGGGGCGGAGAGCCAGAGCAGGCCGCTGCGCCGCCGTCCGGGCGACGGGCTCGGCGCTGGCGAGGGCTCGGCGGGCGCGGCGCGGCCGGCAGGGCGGCGCGGGCGCACGGATGTTTCGATCACAGCAGTCCTTTCGCGGTGCGCGGGGCCGGATGTGCCGACCCCGCGCACCGCGGTCTCAATGGGTCAGAGCGTCGCCTGGTCGAGGCCGCCGCAGATCTCCTGCGCGTCGCCGCCGCCGTACGCCTTCGTGATGACCTGGATCAGCGGGTCGGACGAGGCGCCGATCCAGACGTCGGGGAGCACCGCGTAGTCGACGGAGTCGCCGAGGTCGAGTGCCTGCTGCAGCAGCGGATTCTTCGCCTCGGCGGCGAAGTCGCCGATCACCGGGGTCACGTTGTTGCCGTTCTCGACGAAGTCGGCGACGGCGTCGTCGCTGTAGAACGCCGCGATGAGCTGGCGCACCAGGTCGACGCGGTTCTCGGAGGCGCCCTGCTGGGTCACCATGAAGCCGACGCCGGTGAAGCCTTGGAACGCCGTCGGGGCGCCGAACTCGCCGTCGCTCGGCACGGCGAGCCCGCCGAGCACGGTGCTGCCCTCGATGCCGGTGCCCGACTCGAGCGCCGGGGCGAACGCCCACGAGCCGGCGGGCATCGCGGCGGCCTCGCCGGCGAAGTACGTGGCGTACATGTCGTCGGCCGTGTAGCCGGCCACGTCGTCGACGAACACGCCGGCGTCGCGCAGCTCGGTGAACAGCTCGATGCCCTTCACGATGTCGTCGGTTTCGCAGTAGCCGCCCTCGCTCATGACCTGCTTGGTGGTGTCGGCGTCGGCGTACGACTGGATGATCTGGTAGAAGAGCTTCTGCCCGGACCAATCGTTGCCGCCCACGATGAGCGGGGGGACCCCGGCCGCGCGCAGCGACGCTGCGGCGTCGATGAGGTCGTCGGTGGTCGTCGGGATCTCGTCGACGCCGGCCTTCGCGAGCAGGTCGGTGTTGTACCAGAGCGGCCAGTTGAAGCCGCTGTAGGGCAGGCCCTGCAACTCGCCTGCCGGGTCGCCGCCGACGCGCCACTCGTCGAGCGCGCTCGGCTGGATGCGGTCGGCCAGACCCCACTCGGCGAGCTGGTCGTCGAGCGGCACGGTGACGCCGGCGTCGAGCCATCCGAGGGTCTTGTCGTAGAGGTTCACGATCACGAGGTCGGGGGACTTGCCGGCCGCGACGGCCGTCTCGACCTGGTCGTCGATGTTCTCGAGTCCGTCGGTGAACTCCACCTTGATCCCGGTGTCCTCGGTGAAGGCGTCGAACACGCGCTGCTGGATCTCGGCCTCCGCGCTACCGGCGGCCCAGCGGGTCACGACCGAGATCGTGTCGGACGACTGGCCGCCGCCGCTCGGTCCGGCGCAGCCGGTGAGGACGAGGGCCGGAACGGCGGCGGCCGCGATCAGCGCGCCCGCTCTGGTCCTGCGGTGATTCATTGGGGGCTCCTTTGCTCGAAAGCGAATCCCCAACAGGATGTCCGACGTTTGGTCGGATGTCAACGATTTAGATAATTAATTTATGTTTAAGGTCCGGATGTCTCGTCGCCGCCGACATCCGCATCGGATCCGTCATCGATCGCGGACGGAATCGGGGGCGAGGCGGTCGAGCCGCGCGCCACGAACTCGGCGACCGGTGCGCGCACCACTCGCGCGGGCTCGCCGTCGATCGCCTCGAGCGCGACCTCGGCGATCAGCTCGCCGATCGTCTGCACGTCGTGGCTCATCGCCGACAGCGGCGGGCTCGACAGCTGGCAGAGCGGCGAATCGTCCCAGGCGACGATCGAGAGCTGCGCGGGCACCTCGACGCCGAGCTCCCGCGCCGCCGCGAGGGCGCCGATGGCCATCAGGTCGTTGTCGGCGACGATCGCGGTCGGCGGCTGCTCGTCGCGGAGCAGCTCGAGCGCCAACTCCCGTCCGCTGCGCTCGGAGTAATCGCCCTCACGGGCGACGGCCTCGGCGCCGGCCGCCCGGGCCGCGCGCTCGAACGCGGCGAGCCGCAGCCGGGTGTGCGCCATCCTGCCCGGGCCGGTGAGTTGTGCCAGCCGGCGATGGCCGAGCCGGAGCATCGCGTCGACCGCGGCGTCCATCACCAGGTCGTCCTGCGACCAGACCGTCGACAGGCCGGCGGCGGTGTCGGGGTCGCCGCTCACCACGGCCGGTATGGCGAGCTCGCGCACGAGGGCGACCGCAGCGTCGTCGGGCTCGAGGTCCATCAGGATCACGGCGTCGACCAGGCCGTCGGCCGACCAGCGCCGGATGGTGTCGGCCACGCCGGACGGCGAAGAGACGATCCGCAGCAGGAGCGAGGCCGAGCGCGGCAGCAGCACCCGCTCGATGCCGGCGATGAGCTCGTGCATGTACGGCTCGGCACCCAGCACCTCGGCGGGTTTGGCCAGGGCGAATCCGACCGTCTGCTGCACTGCGACCTCCCGCTGGTCATCGCCGAGTCCTGGTGAACTAACCTACTGGGACGACGGAGGGAGTAGGCGTGGCACGTCGGGAACAGGCTGCCGGTCCGGGCAGTCGCGCACTCATCGTCGACCTGATCCGATCGGCCGGACGCATCAGCCGGGTCGAGCTGACCGAGCTCACCGGTCTCACGCAGCCGGCGGTGTCGGGTATCGTCCGCAAGCTCATCGACGACGGCGTGATCCGCGAGGCCGGCACCGTCGTGGCCACGCGCGGCAAGCCCCGATCGCTGCTCGAGCTCGACTCGCATGCCGCGTACGGCATCGGCATGCACATCAGCCCCGCCGCGATCACCTGCGTGGCGACGGACACCCTCGGCGGCGTCATCGCGCGCCAGGCGGTGGCCACGAGCGGCCCGGTCACCGAACCGATCGCCGATCGCATCGCCGAGCTGTTCCGGCGGTTCGTCGCCGCGGTCGGTCTCGACCCGGCCGACGTCGTCGGGCTCGCAGTGGCGGTGCCCGGTCCGCTCGACATCGCCACCGGCCGGGTCTACCTGCCGCCCAGGATCTCGGGGCTCGAGGGCGTCGCGCTGCGCGACGAGCTCGCTGCACGCCTCGACACCCGCGTGTTCGTCGACAACGACGCGTCGCTCGCGGCAGTCGGCGAGTTCTGGAGCCGCAACGTGTCGCGATCGGACGCGTTCGCGACGATCTACATGGACGGCGGCATCGGCGCGGGCGTCGTGCTCGACGGCGCACTGGTGCGCGGCGCGAGCTCGAACACGGCCGAGCTCGGCCACCTCACGGTCGAGCCCGACGGCGTGGCCTGCTTCTGCGGCAATATCGGATGCCTCGAGCGCTATGCGTCGCCCGCGGCCGTGGCCGGGCAGCTGCGCAGCTCGGGTCGCCCGCTGTCCGACGAGGCATCCGCGCTCGGCGACGACGCCCTCTTCGACCATCTCGCGCGCGCCGCCGTCACGGGCGACGCCGAGGCCGCCCACGTGGTGCGTGCCGCGGCCGAGCGGCTCGCTCTCGCCGCGGTCACCCTGGTCAACCTGTTCGACGTCGACCGAGTGGTGCTGGCCGGTGCGGGCTTCGCCGTCGCCGGCTCGATCTTCGTGCGGGCGGTGCAGCACCGGCTCGACGAGCGCGCGTTCGCCCGCGCCATCCACGCCACCCGCGTCGAACTGGCGATCGATCCGCGCGACTCCGCCGCCATCGGCGCGGCGACCCTCGTGCTGCAGAGCTCGGTGGCGCCCGGCCACGGGCCGGCCGCGCGTTCCTAGGGAAGGTCGTCGCCGCCGGGCACCGAATCCTGAAGTGATCATCGTCGGTTGACATCCGATGTCTGCTCCCGACACCCAGCGCACCGGCGGGATCGTCGCGTGAGACGCCCGCTCACCGCATGAGACGCGGAACCGGGGCGCGGGCATCGCCGCGCCCCGGTTCTCGTGCGGGTCGACCCGAGTTCGTGTCAGGCCGTGGGGGCCGACTCCGACGCGGCGGCTGCCGCGGTCTCCTCGCGATGCGGCAGCTTCCACCCGGGGCGCACGAAGTGGCAGGTGTACCCCCACGGGATGCGCTCCAGGTAGTCCTGATGCTCGGGCTCCGCCTCCCAGAACGGACCGGCGGGCTCGATCGTGGTCACCGCCTCGCCGGGCCACAGGCCCGAGGCATCCACATCGGCGATCGTGTCGCGGGCGATCTGCTCCTGCTCGGGGGAGAGCGGGAAGATCGCCGAGCGGTAGCTCGTGCCGATGTCGTTGCCCTGCCGGTTCAGCGTCGTCGGGTCGTGGATCTGGAAGAAGAACTCCAGGATGTCGCGGTAGCTCGTCTTCGCGGGGTCGTACACGATCTCGACGGCCTCGGCGTGGCCGGGATGGTTGCGATACGTGGCGTCCGCGTTCTGCCCGCCCGTGTAGCCGACCCGGGTGTCGAGCACGCCGGGCTGCTTGCGGATCAGATCCTCGACGCCCCAGAAACACCCTCCGGCCAGCACCGCGGTCTCGGTACCGGGAACGCGGGTGATCTCGCCAGGTGCGGTCATGGTCGTCCTCCTCGTCGAGGCAGGTGACTCCGTCGATCGGAGCGGATGCCTCGCCATCCGATCCAACACCAGGGGCGGCGATGCTGTTCCCGGTATCGCGGTGCATTCCCCCCGTACGACAGACTGGCACGCAGAGAACGGGAAGGGGGCGCCGTGGAGGTGCTCGTCGTCATCGTGCTGGGCTTGCTCGGCATCGCCGCGGCCGCCACGATCGGCCCGCGCCTGCGCGTCGCGTCGCCGCTGCTGCTGGTGCTGCTCGGCATCGTCGTGAGCTTCCTGCCGTTCATCCCCGATATCGAGATCGACCCCGAATGGATCCTCGCGGGGATCCTGCCGCCGCTGCTCTACGCATCGGCGATCGCGATGCCCTCGATGGAGTTCCGACGCGAGTTCGGCGCGATCAGCGGGCTCTCCATCGGCCTGGTCGTGGTCAGCTCCGGCCTGCTCGGTCTGCTGTTCGCGTGGCTCATCCCCGGCCTCGGGCTCGCGCTGGGCATCGCGCTCGGCGCGATCGTGAGCCCCACCGACGCCGTCGCCACCTCGATCGTGAAACGCATCGGCGTGTCGCCGCGCATCGTCACGGTGCTCGAGGGGGAGAGCCTGCTGAACGACGCGAGCGCGCTGGTGCTGCTGCGCTCGGCGATCGCGGCGACCGCGGCATCGGTGACGATCTGGGACGTCGTCGGCGATTTCGCCTTCGCCGTCGGCGTGGCGGTCGTGCTCGGCTGGCTCGTCGGGCGCGTCAACCTGTGGGTGCGATCGCGGGTGACGGATGCCACGGTCAACACCGTCATCTCGTTCACGGTGCCGTTCCTCGCCTCGCTCCCGGCCGAAGCGCTCGGAGCATCCGGCCTCGTCGCCGCCGTCGTCGCGGGCCTCGTGACCGGGCGCGGCGCGATCCGAAGCCTCTCGCCCGGCCACCGCATCTCCGACGCCCGCAACTGGAGTGCGATCGAGCTCATCCTCGAGGGGACCGTCTTCCTCATCCTCGGCCTCGAGTTCTCGACCCTGCTCGACGACCTCTCGAACGAACGCGTGGGCATCGAGGTCGGCGTGCTGCTCGCGCTCGCCGCGCTCGCCGCGGTCGTCGCGGTGCGCGCGGGATACGTCGCGATCACACTGTGGATCCTCGCGCGCCGACGTCGTCGGGCCGCGGCGATGCGACCCCGCATCGAGCAGATCCAGCAGCGACTCGACGCGCACGACCTCACCGAGCGCGCCGAGACCGCGGTCGAGGAGGCGGCGGCGGGCGAGAGGGGGCCGGACGCGGCCGACGAGCCGACCGCCGCGGACAGGGGTCGACCCGAGCGGCGGCGACCCGACGGTCCACGGCTGGAGCGGGTGCGGCGGATGCTCCGGCGCAAGGCCGCGGACATCGACTACTTCCTCGCGGTGCCCCTCGGGTGGCGTGAAGGCGCCGTCATCGTCTGGGCCGGCATGCGGGGCGCGGTCACCCTCGCCGCCGCCCAGACCCTGCCGAACGACACCCCCGGCAGATCGCTGCTGGTGCTCACCGCGTTCTTCGTGGCGGCCCTGTCGCTGCTCATCCAGGGCGGCACGCTGAGCTGGTTCATCCGTCTGGTGAAACCGGCGCCGATCGACACCCGGGCCGTCGGCGAGGAACGCGCCGAGGTGAATCGACTGATGCACACGGTCGCCGAGCGGGTGACCGCCGAACGGCGCGACGTCACCGAGACGGCGCGGGCGAAGGGCGAGGCGGGGCGCGAACTCGTGCGCAAGCTGCGTCTGGAGATCATCGCGGCCCAGCGCGAAGCGCTGCTGGAGGCGCGCGACGACGGCCTCTACAGTTCGGCGGCGCTCGCGGGTGCACTGGACGTGCTCGACGCCGAGGAGCTCAGCATGGAGTTGCGCGGCGAGGCCTGAACCGGCCGCTGATCGGCCGTTCCTGCCGTTATCACGTCACCTCGGCATCCGCGAGCCCGCTCACGGGATTGCCAGACAAAGGTGAGGAACCGTCCAGAACGGGTCTGCAGACTGACTGCTTCCGCCTCGGCCCCGTCCGAGGCATCCGTTTGCCCCCGACTGGAACGAGACCGCGCCCGCGCCCGACGAGCCCAGCTCGCCGCACCGTGCGCCCGTGAACGCTATGCAGAACCAGAACCAGAACCAGAACCAGCTTTCGAACCCCACCCCCGACGCCGACCTCCGCACCGGACCCACCCGCCGCGAAGCGCGCCTCCGCCGCCGCCACGACTGGCGGGTCAGCGTCGTCACCGGCGCCGCCGTCGTCGCCATCGCCGCCGTCTCCGGTGTCGGCTTCGTCTCGCAGAACGCCGTCGCCGCGCAGCGCGACCGCGTCGCCGAGACCCGCGCGCTCACCGACGCCGGCAACGCCGACACCATCCAGGCCGCGAGCCACAGCGTGGTGCTCGACGCACGCGCCGCGTTCGAGGCGAAGCACGCGCTCGCCGATGCCGGCGCCGCGGTCGCCGCCGCGGCCGGCAAGGTCGACGCCGCAGCGCTCGCTTCGACCGTCGCGATCCTCGACGACTACGAGCGGCTGTCGCCGTCGCGCGTCTTCGCGCTCGCGACGCAGGCCGGGCAGCTCGCCCAGGACGTGCAGGCGCGGGTCGCCGAGTTCGACCGCGTCGCCGCCGAGCAAGCCGCGGCGCAGGCCGCTGCGGAGGCGGCCGCCGCCGCGAAGGCCGCTGAGCAGGCCGCCGGATCCTCGGCCGCGTCCCGGCCGTCCGCGCCGTCGAACCCGAGCGAGGCGCAGTCCATCGCCCGGAGCCTGATGGCCTCGATGTACGGCTGGGGCGACGACCAGTTCGGATGCCTCGTCGAACTCTGGAACCACGAATCGGGCTGGAACGTGTACGCCTCGAACGGTTCGAGCGGCGCCTACGGCATCCCGCAGGCGCTGCCCGGCAGCAAGATGGCCTCGGCCGGTGCCGATTGGCAGACCAACCCGGCGACGCAGATCACCTGGGGCCTCGGGTACGTCGCCGGCCGCTACGGCACCCCGTGCGGCGCCTGGGACTCGTTCAGTGCGAAGGGCTGGTACTGACGCAACCCCTGTCGGGAGCGGGCCGCCGGCACGTAGCCTGACGGGATGGACGAACGCTCCGACGCGCCCGCGACCAGGTCCGATTCCGGACCGGTCGCGGGCGTTCGTCGGCTGATCGCGTGGGTGCTGAGCACGAAGCCGGCCCGAGCGTTCCTGTTGTATCAGGAGAGCCACGGGCCGAAGCTCGCCGACAGCGTCACCTACCGCACGCTGTTCTCGTTGTTCGCGGGCGTGTTCCTCGGGTTCGCGATCGCGGGCCTGTGGCTGGCCGGCAATCCCAACGCGATGGACGCCCTGGTCGAGGCGCTGGACGCCGCGATCCCCGGCCTGGTCGGCTCGGGTGGGCTGATCGATCCCGGCGACCTGGTGCAGCCGCTCAGCTTCGGCATCGCCGGCTCGGTCGCGCTCATCGGGCTCGTCGGCACCGCGATCGGCGCGATCGACTCGTTGCGCGCGGCGTTCCGCACCATCGCGGCGAAGCCCGACAGCACGATGTTCGTGGTGTGGCGCATCCTGCTCGATCTCGCGACGGCGATCGGGTTCGGCGCGCTGCTCGCGGCGTCCGCGGTCGTCACGGTCGGGGGCACGGTGCTGGTCGGCACCCTGCTCGATCTCATCGGCATCGGGTCGGGGTCGCCGCCCGCGCGGATCGCGACGCAGTCGATCTCGGTCGTCGTCACCTTCGCGATCGACACCGTGGTGATCGCGTGCCTCTTCCTGCTGCTGTCGGGCGTGCGACCCCGCGCGAGGGAACTGTGGGTCGGTGCTGCACTCGGCGGCATCGGGCTCACCGTGCTGCAGGTGCTCTCGAGCCTGTTCGTGGGCGGCGCGTCCAACAACCCGCTGCTCGCCTCGTTCGGCTCGCTCATCGCCCTGCTGATCTGGCTGAACCTGTCGGCGCAGGTGATCCTGCTCGCGGGCGCTTACATCGTGACGGGGGTCGAGGAGCGCATCGACCGGGTCGCCGAGCGATACGGCGCCCGGTCGATGGCGCTCCGCCGGCTGCGCCGTGCGGAGCGGCGGGCGCAGGAGGCGGGCCAGGAGGTCGTCGCGGCCCGGGAGGCGGTCGAGCGGATCGCCGACTGAACCGGATGTCGCGACGGACGGGTGCGCCCGGGCCGGTCCACCGGCAGAATGCAGGGATGCCCCGCACGCAGCAGCTCGTCCGCCGCATCGTCGCCCCGCTCAGCCGGACCCGGGTGTTCCGGCGCATCGCCCCGGTGCTGCTGCCCGTCTTCGAGCGGCTCGTGTCGTGGGTGTCGGGCGGGCGCGCCCAGGTGAGCGGGCTGCTGGTGCCGTCCCTGGTACTGCGCTCCGTGGGTGCGAAGAGCGGTGCGCCGCGCGAGACCGTGCTCATGTACACGCCCGACGGCGAGGGTCGTGCGATCGTGGCGGGCACGAGTTTCGCGCGCGAGCGGCATCCCGCGTGGACCTACAATCTGCTCGCGCACCCCGACGCCGAGATCACCGTGCGCGAGCGTCGGCTCGCGGTCGTGGCGACCCTCATCCCCGACGACGAGCGCGACGCGGCCTGGGCGCGGATCGAGCGACAGTGGCCCGGCTACCGCAGCTACGAGCGCGAGTCGGGCCGCGTCGTGCGCCTGTTCCGGCTGCGACCGGTGCGCGAGCTCATGCGGTAGCGTCGCGACCATGGCTGCCGACGCAGTGACGATGACGGTCCCCGGCCCGCACGGCGACCGGGAGGTGCGCCTGTCGAGCCCCGGTCGAGTCCTCTGGCCCGAGGTCGGCATCACCAAGCGCGAGCTCGCCGAGTACCTGGTCGCGGTGGGCGAGCCGTTCGTCGAGGCGAACGGCGACCGCCCGGTGTCGCTGCAGCGGTTCCCGGGCGGGGTCGACGGCGAGCAGTTCTTCTCGAAGAACCCGCCGAAGGGCGCGCCCGAGTGGGTGCGGGCCGTGCCGGTGACGTATCCGAGCGGGCGGTCGCATCCGCAGCTCGTGATCGACGAACCCGCGGGCGCGGTGTGGGCGGCGCAGATGAACACCGTGGTGTTCCATCCGTGGGCGTCGCGGGCCGAGGCATCCGATCTGCCCGACCAGCTGCGCATCGATCTCGACCCGCAACCCGGCACCGGCTACGCCGAGGCGATCGAACCGGCGCTGGCGCTGCGCGACCTGCTAGTCGAGGTCGGGCTCACCCCGTTCGCGAAGACCTCGGGCAACCGGGGCATCCACGTGTTCGCCCCGATCGCGGCAGAGCACGAGTTCCTCGACGTGCGGCACGCCGTGATCGCGGTGGCCCGCGAGCTGGAGCGGCGCATGCCCGACCGTGTGACGACCGCCTGGTGGAAGGAGGAGCGCGGCGAGCGGGTGTTCGTCGACTTCAATCAGGCGAACCGCGACCGCACCATGGCGGGCGCCTACAGCCCGCGGGCGCTGCCGTGGGCGAGCGTGTCGTGTCCGCTCGAGTGGGGCGAGGTGCCCGACGCCGACCCGCGCGACTTCACCGTCCGCACCGTGCCCGCCCGCCTCGCCGAGCGGGGCGACCCGTGGGCCGGGATGCACGCGCAGGCGGGGCGCATCGACACGCTGCTCGACTGGTGGCGGCGCGACCTCGACGACGGCCTGGGCGAGCTGCCGTTCCCGCCCGACTTCCCGAAGATGCCGGGCGAGCCGCCGAGGGTGCAGCCCTCCCGCAAGAACGCCGCCAACTGGGACGACGAGGGTCAGCCGACGTCGCCGTCGACGTAACGCCACCGTCCCTCGTCGCGCACGAAGCGGCTCACCTCGTGCAGCCGCCCGCGTGCCTCGCCCTCGCGCCATGCCGCGTCGAACTCGACGGTGCCGCGGTCGTCGAACGGGCCGCCGCGGTCGGTGCCGAGGATCGCGAGCCGTCGCCATTCGAGCGCCGGGTCGAGTTCGATCGTCGCCGGGCGGGTGGTCGGATGCCACGTCTCCACGAGGTAGGCGGCGTCGCCGACGGCGTACGCGGTGTACCGCGACCGCATGAGCTGCACGGCCGTCGGCGCGGCCGCCCCGCGCAGGAACGGGGCGCAGCAGGCGCCGAACACGTCGCCCGACCCGCAGGGGCATCGCGCGTCGTCGGCGGGGAAGCCGGTGGCGGGTCGGGACGATTCGGCGGAGGGCGGCACGCCCTCGATTCTGCCGAATCCGGCGGGGGAGCGTGGTCGCGCTCTCACGAGTTCATCAGGTGGAACTGAGGATCTGTTCAGATTCGGGGGGCAGAGTGTCGGACTTGTGCGTGCGCCTCCGGCTCGGAGGGCGCAACCCGACCCGGATCCCCCGATCCATCCGAGCACCCCCGAATCTATGCGCAATACCGATGTGAACCTGCCCGAAACCGATCTCGTCCCCGACACCCAGCAGACCCGCCGCAGCATCAGACTGCACCGCCTCGGCCGTCGCCGCCTCATCGTCGCCGGCGCGATCGGCGCGGCCGGCCTCCTCGCCGGCACCGGCTTCACGCTGCAGGCCGCCGCCGAACAGCAGGCCCGCGTCGAGGCCACGGCCGCGATCACGAACGCGACCGGACTCGACCACGACCAGCTCGGCGCCTACCGCGACATCGCGGCCGCGAAAGCGATCGACACGGCGAAGGACACGCTGACGGTCGCCACCGACGCCCTCGCCGCCGCCGACGGCAAGGTGGACGCGTCGGGCCTCGCGGCCTCGGTCGCCTCGCTCGGCGCCTACCAGACCCTGTCGACCGACAAGGTCATCGACCTCACGATCCAGACGAAGTCCGAGGCCGAGAAGGCCCGCGCCGCGGTGCAGGAGTACGAACGCGTCCAGGCCGAGCAGGCCGCCGCCGCGGCCGCCGCACTCGCCGCGGCGAACACGCCCGACGGGGCTCGCGCGTACGCCGCCGAGCTCGCCGCCTCGCGGTACGGCTGGGGCTCCGACCAGTTCTCCTGCCTGAGCAACCTCTGGCAGAAGGAGTCGGGCTGGAACTACCAGGCGTACAACGCCTCCAGCGGTGCCGCCGGGATCCCGCAGTCGCTGCCCGGCGACAAGATGGCGACCGCTGGCGCCGACTGGCAGACGAACGCCCGCACCCAGATCTCGTGGGGGCTCGACTACATCCAGCGCGCGTACGGCACGCCCTGCAGCGCGTGGAGCCACTCGCAGTCGATGAACTGGTACTGATCGCTCACGCCCGCTCGACGAGCGGGGTCATCGTCGACAGCTCGGCTCCGAGCCCGAGATCGACCAGCTCGAGCCGGCCCGCGTACGCCGCGGCCGGCTCGAGCAGCGTTCCGGCCTTCACGGCACCGAACGTCACGGTGAGGTCGGCGTGCAGCACGGCGGGGTCGGGCACCGTGCCGTCATCGGGGTGGACGCCGCTCGGCAGGTCGACCGCGATCACGATCGCCCGGTTCGATCGGTCGGATGCCTCGAGCCGGGCCCGTACCGCGAGCACGATGTCGCGCGCGGCGCCGCGCAGCGCGGGGGACGCGGCCGTCCCGGTCGTCGTCCCGGTGCCGAGGATCCCGTCCACGACGACCGCGGCGGCGGCGGCCGTCGCAGCGATCGCCGCGGCATCCGCGCCGTCGTCGCCGACGAACCGTGCGCCTGCCATGCGCGCCGCCGCCTCGCCGGCCGCGTGGCGCCGCGTCGCGACGGGTGCGACGAGCACCTCGATGCCGTCGGCGGCGAGCTCGGCGCCCGCGAACAGCGCGTCCCCTCCGTTGTCGCCGGGCCCGACGAGCAGGAGCACCGGCCCCTCGCTGCGCGGTGCCGCCGCCCGCTCGCGGCGGATCGCCGCCGCCAGGGCCGACGCCGCCCGCCGCATCAACGGCTCGCCCGCGGCGAGGTGCGGCGCCTCGGCCGTGCGCACCTGCTCGGCGGAGTAGCCCGCGACCACGTCAGGCCACCCGGGGGTCGAGCAGACGCGCCCGATCGGGATGCCGATCGAACCATTCGCCGACGTACCAGCAGCTCGGCACGATCCTCAGCTTCGTCGTGCGTTCGACGTCGTCCACCGCGAACGCGACGAGCTCGCCCGCGAGCCCCGCGCCCCGGTAGGGCGGGTTCGTGAACGTGCGATGGAACGACACCGACTCGCCGAGCACCCGGTAGTCGAGCACGCTCGCGATGCGCCCGTCGACCAGCAGCACGTAGCGGTGGGCGTCGGGCTCGTGAGCGAACTGCTTCTCCACGGGATCAGGTTACGCCGGTTCCGTGTCGGATCGGGGGAGCGCGGGGCTCAGCGCCGGCGCAGTCGCTCGAGCTCGCGTCGCTCGCGCTTGGTCGGCCGGCCCGCACCCCGGTCGCGGATGACCGCGGCCGGCGCCTCCTCACGCGGCGGCGGTGCCGGCGTCAGGTCCTCGAGCGCGGTGGCGGCCAGCGTCGCGGACACGCGCTTCACGATCGTGCGGCGCACGATGAGCCGCCGATCGACGCCGTGCACGCGCACGCGGACCTCGTCGCCGGGTCGAACCGGCTGCGCCGCCTTCGCCCGCTCGCCGTTCACGCGCACATGCCCCGCGCGGCAGGCCGCCGTCGCGGCGGAACGGGTCTTGAACTGGCGCACCGCCCAGAGCCACGCGTCGATGCGGGCGGATGCCTCGTCGCCGGTCATCCCCTCAGCCTACGTGTCACGATGCGACGCCCGGCTCCTGGGCGGTCGCCCGGTGCGTCATGCTTGGAGGATGCGCGGTTCGAGCGGCGACGCCTGGGTGGAAGGTCCCGACGGCACCAGGTACTGGGGTCGGTTCGGAGCGGCGGGCCTGCTCGCGGTGACGTCCGGCCGCGAGGTCCTGCTGCAGCATCGCGCCGAGTGGAGCCACTACGGCGGGACGTGGGGGATCCCGGGCGGCGCGCGCCACGAGCACGAGACCGCGATCGGCGCCGCGATCCGCGAGGCGAACGAAGAGGCCGGCGTGCCGGCGGAGCTCGTCGAGGTGCGCTTCAGCACCGTGCTCGACCTCGGCTTCTGGAGCTACACCACCGTCGTCGCCGACGTCGTCCGGCGATTCGACCCGGTGGCGGGCGACGCCGAGAGCATCGAGCTGCGCTGGACCCCGGCCGACGAGGTCGCGCTGCTGCCGCTGCATCCGCGCTTCGCCGAAGCCTGGCCCGCGCTGCGCGAGCGGATCTGACCGACCCGGCCGCCGCTCAGCTCGGCGTCTCGATCGCGCTGCGCTCGCGTGCGGGGAACCACGGCACGAGCATCGACGTGCGGCGGCGGTAGTCGTCGTACCCGGGATGGCGCGACCGCGAGATGCTCTCGGTGAACAGCGTCGACCCGATGAACAGCAGCGTGAGCAGCGCGGCGCCCGCGATCGTCCAGTGCAGCCAGACGCCGGTGGCCGCGATCGCGAACCCGTAGAACACCCACCACTGCGCCTGCTCGAAGAAGAAGTTCGGGTGCCGCGAGTACCGGAACAGCCCGGTCTGCAGGAACCCCGGCTCGGGTGTGCGGCCGGCGGCGCGCTCGGCCGCCTTCCAGCGGTGGAAGTTCCACTGCTGCTGGTCGGCGATCGTCTCGCCGGCCAGGAACGCGAGGAACACCGCGGCCAGCAGCACATCCCATCCGCCGATCGGCGCGCCGGACGTCGCCGCGGTCGCGGCGGGCAGGCAGAACGCCAGGATCAGCGCGTTCTGGTAGATCGAGATGAACAGCAGGTTGAACACCTGGTAGGCCCAGCCCGGCATCCGGCCCTGCAGGATCTTCCAGCGGTAGTCCTCGCCGCCCGGCCGGTAGCCGCCCTTGCGCTGGAAATTGAAGGTGAGCCGGATGCCCCAGAGCGTCACGAGCAGCGCCATCAGCACGAGCCGGGGCGCGAACTGCGCCGCCGCGGCGAAGATCCACACGTAGGCGATGGGAGCGATCGACCAGATGCGGTCGACCCAGGAGTACTCCTGGGTGATGACCGACAGCAGCCACGTCGCCGCGGTGATCGCCGCGCACA
Organism: Agromyces larvae; assembly: GCF_022811705.1. Lineage (NCBI taxonomy): Bacteria > Bacillati > Actinomycetota > Actinomycetes > Micrococcales > Microbacteriaceae > Agromyces > Agromyces larvae. Next base: position 745,382 of record NZ_CP094528.1, read on the forward strand.
GCACCAGACACGCGATGAGGGGGTCCATGCGGCGATTCTACGGATCGATAGGATCGACCCGTGGCTGCGACCGGGACCGGGGACGCCGACCGGAGGGTCTGGACGATCCCCAACGTGCTCAGCATGCTGCGCCTCGCTCTCGTCCCCGTGTTCCTCGTGTATCTCGTGCTCGGCGACTACGTCGCCGCGCTCGTCGTCCTCGTCGCGGCGAGCCTCAGCGATCTGCTCGACGGGTTCCTCGCCCGCCGGCTGAACCAGATCACGCGTCTCGGGCAGCTGCTCGATCCCGCAGCCGACCGGCTGTACATCTTCGCCGCACTCGTCGGCCTCGCCGCCGGCGGCCTCGTGCCGTGGTGGATCGTGGTCGTCGTCGTGGCGCGCGACGTCTTCCTCGTGGTGCTCGGCATCGTGCTGGCCAATCACGGGTACGGTCCGCTGCCGGTGCACCAGCTCGGCAAGGTGGCGACGTTCGCCCTCTTCTTCGGATTGCCGGTGATCATGCTCGGACTCGCGGTGCCCGCGCTCGAACCGGTGACCGAACCGGTCGGCTGGGCGATCACCCTCTGGGGCGCGTTCCTCTACTGGTGGGCCGGGGTGATCTACGCGATCGAGACCGCCCGAGTCATCCGTATTGCACCTGTGGCACCCGACGTGTGATCCGATACGCTTGAAAACGGAGGTGACCCGTGGCGGAAGCAGACTTCAGCGACAACGACGACCGGGCCGCGCAGCAGGACTCGTCGATGCCGACCGGCGATCTCAGCCGGTCCGACGACACGACCATCGGCTTCAGCCGCGAGGCCGCTGCCGCGCTGAGCGCCGTCGACGCCGACATCACCGCGGAGGAGCAGGAGGCGATCGCCGCGCTGCCCTCGGGGTCGGCCCTGCTCATCGTGCGCCGCGGGCCCAACACCGGCGCCCGGTTCCTCCTCGACACCGACGTCACCACCGTCGGTCGGCACCCCGACGCCGACATCTTCCTCGACGACGTGACCGTCTCGCGCAAGCACGCCGAGTTCGTCCGACACCGCACGGCGTTCGAGGTCAAAGACCTGAGCTCGCTGAACGGCACCTACTACGACGGGGTGCGCATCGAGACCGCGCTGCTCACCGACGGCGCCGAGGTGCAGATCGGCAAGTACCGGCTCACGTTCTACGCATCCCGCCGCGACCTCGCGCCGTCGACGGGCGGGTGAATCGTGTTCGAGCGACCCGGAGGCGCGCCCTAGTGGCGGGCACGGCCGCCCCTCGACCCTCTGCAGACCGGGCACCCCTGCTCGGCATCGGCCAAGTGCTGGCCGGACTCCAGCCCGAGTTCCCCGAACTCACGCCGTCGAAGCTGCGCTTCCTCGAAGAGCAGGGCCTCGTCTCGCCCTCCCGCACGCCCGCCGGGTACCGCAAGTTCTCGCCCGACGACCTCGAACGGATCCGGTTCGTGCTGTCGATGCAGCGCGACCACTACCTGCCGCTCAAGGTGATCCGCGCCCACCTCGAGGCGATCGACGAGGGGCGCACGCCCGCGCTGCCCGGCGCGACGGCCGCCCCGCCCCGGCCGGCGTCGACCAGGCTGCGTCGTGACGACCTGCTGGCCGCGGCCGGCGCGCCGGCGACCCTGCTCGACGAAGCGGTGTCCGCCGGACTCATCGCCCCCGCCGAGGTCTACGGCGACGACGCGGTGGCCGCGCTGCGCGCGCTGTCGGCACTGCGGGCCGCCGGCATCGAGCCGAGGCACCTGCGAAGCCTCCGCGTCGCGGCCGAGCGCGAGGCGTCGCTCGTCGAACGCGCCGTCGCACCCGCCCGTCGCCCCGATCCGGCAGGTCAGGCCCGGGTCGCCGAGCGCGCCCTCGAACTCGCCCGCCATCTCGAGACGGTGCACCGCCAGGTCGTGCGGCAGGCCGTGTCGAAGATCGTCAGATGAGCCGCGACACGCCATGACGATCGGCCCGATGTGCTTGGTGGCGGCCCGGCCGGTCGGTAGCGTTGAGGATGCGCCGACGGGGTGCGGGCGCGAAAGTGAGGGGCGATCGGATGACTGAGCTCGATCGGAGCGAGCGCACGCGCTACGACCTCGGCGTGCTCTTCACCGACGGCCTGCCCGAGTACGACGACGGCACCGGGTATCGCGGCGCCGTCGCGGCGAAGGCCGCCGGCATCAGCTATCGGCAGCTCGACTACTGGGCGCGCACCGAACTCGTCGAGCCGACCATCCGCAGTGCCGCGGGGTCGGGCACGCAACGGCTGTACGGATTCCGCGACATCCTCGTGCTGAAGCTCGTGAAGCGCCTGCTCGACACGGGCATCTCGTTGCAGCAGATCCGCACCGCGGTCACGCAGCTGCGCGAAGCGGGCGTCGAAGACCTCGCCCAGACCACGCTCATGAGCGACGGCGCCAGCGTCTACCTCTGCACCAGCGACGACGAGGTGATCGATCTCGTGAACCGCGGTCAGGGGGTGTTCGGCATCGCCGTCGGCAAGGTGCTGCGCGAGGTCGAGTCCACGCTCATCGAGCTCGACACCCAGGCGGCCGACCCGGTCGACGAGCTCGCGATGCGTCGCACCGCGAAGTCGCGCAAGATCTCCTGACGCGCGCTCGACGGCGTCCGCGGGGCGCCGGTCGGCGAACCGTGCGCCGGTGCGCTCAGTGCGCGCCCGACTGCAGCGGCAGCGGCGTCGGACCGGTGAGCGGCTGGTGGGCGAACTCGCCGATGCGAGCCGTGCGCAGCACCCGCTCGAGCAACTGGTCGAAGTGCGCCGACATCTCTTCGGCGCTCTCGCCCGGCCACATGTGCAGAGGCTTCGCCGCACCCTGGGCCTGCTGCAACGAGGTGCGCTCGGGCAGCTGCGGGGAGAGCACGAGCGGGCCGAACATGTCGCGCAGCTCCTTGATGCGGAACTGGTGCTCGAGCGACTGGACGCGGGCACGGTTCACGATGATGCCGAGCGGCTGCAAGCGGGGGGAGAGGCCGCGACGGATCTCCTCGATCGCGCGGAGCGCGCGGTCGGCGGCGGCCACCGAGAACAGGCCGGGCTCGGTGACCACGGCGACCCGGTCGCTCGCCGCCCACGCGGTGCGGGTGAGCGCGTTCAACGAGGGAGCGCAGTCGATGAGCACGAGCTCGTAATCGCTCTCGACGTTGGCGAGGGCCTCTTCGAGCTTCCAGATGTCGCGGATCGACGGATGCGGCCCGTCGAAGTTGATCGCCGAGGGGCTGCCGATCATGACGTCGATCGTCGACTGCGGGTTCTGTCTCGCCCAACCGCTCGGCGCGATCGCCGAGCGCACGATGCGCTCCTTCGGCGATGCCAGGACGTCGGCCACGTTGAGGTGGCCGGCCACTTGGATGTCCATGCCGGTCGAGACGTCCGACTGCGGATCGAGGTCGACGACGAGCGTTCGCACCCCGCGTGCGAAGGCTGCGGACGCCAGTCCGAGGGTGACGGTGGTCTTGCCGACCCCGCCCTTCAGAGAACTGACCGAGAGAACGTGCACGAACAGATACGTTACCTTTGATCGGCGGGCGATACCTCCGCGTTCGCTGAGCGAGTCCCCACTGCTGAGAACTCCTGAGAAAGGTCTCGATGTTCACCAAGATCCTGGTCGCCAATCGCGGTGAGATCGCCATCCGGGCGTTCCGCGCGGCCGTCGAGCTCGGGGCCAAGACGGTCGCCGTCTACCCCTACGAAGACCGCAACTCGCTGCATCGGCTGAAGGCCGACGAGGCGTATCAGATCGGTGAGCCGGGGCATCCGGTCCGCGCCTACCTCGACGTGGCCGAGATCATCAGGGTCGCGAAGGAGTCGGGCGCCGACGCCATCTACCCCGGGTACGGATTCCTCTCCGAGAATCCCGAGCTCGCCCAGGCGGCGGCCGACGCCGGCATCGCGTTCATCGGCCCGCCCAAGTCGGTGCTCGAGATGGCGGGCAACAAGGTGACGGCGAAAGAGCACGCGATCGCCGCCGGCGTGCCGGTGCTGAAGTCGACCGCGCCGTCGCGCGACATCGAGCAGCTCGTGTCGCAGGCCGACGAGATCGGGTTCCCGATCTTCGCGAAGGCGGTCGCGGGCGGCGGCGGTCGCGGCATGCGTCGGGTGAACACCCTCGACGAGCTGCGTCCCGCGCTCGAGGAGGCGATGCGCGAGGCCGACAGCGCGTTCGGCGACCCGACGATGTTCCTCGAGCAGGCGGTGCTGCGACCGCGCCACATCGAGGTCCAGATCCTCGCGGATGCCACGGGCGAGACGGTGCACCTCTTCGAACGCGACTGCTCGGTGCAGCGACGCCACCAGAAGGTGATCGAGATCGCACCGGCGCCGAACCTCTCCGACGAGGTGCGCCAGTCGCTCTACCGCGACGCGGTCGCCTTCGCACGTTCGATCGGGTACGTGAACGCGGGCACCGTCGAGTTCCTGCTCGACACGGCGGGGGAGCGGGCCGGGCAGCACGTGTTCATCGAGATGAACCCGCGCATCCAGGTCGAGCACACCGTCACCGAGGAGGTCACCGACGTCGACCTCGTGGTGTCGCAGATGCGCATCGCCGCGGGCGAGACGCTCGACGACCTCGGGCTGACGCAGGGCGAGATCCGCCTCCGCGGGGCGGCCCTGCAGTGCCGCATCACCACGGAGGACCCGGCCGCCGGGTTCCGGCCCGACACGGGCAAGATCACGACCTACCGTTCGCCCGGCGGCGCCGGCATCCGGCTCGACGGCGGCACCACCGCATCCGGGGCCCAGATCAGCCCGCACTTCGACTCCATGCTCGCGAAGCTCACCTGCCGCGGGCGCGACTACCCGGCGGCGGTGGCGCGGGCGAAGCGCGCGCTCGCGGAGTTCCGCATCCGCGGCGTGTCCACCAACATCTCGTTCCTGCAGGCGGTGCTCGACGACCCCGCGTTCGTCGCCGGTGACCTGAGCACGTCGTTCATCGAGGAGCGGCCGCAGCTCGTGCGGGGCCGCGTCTCGAAGGACCGCGGCACCAAGATCCTCAACTGGCTGGCGGATGTCACGGTGAACCAGCCGAACGGCGCGGCGCCGATCAGCGTGCGGCCGGTCGACAAGCTGCCGGCGCTCGACCTGGCTGCGCCCGCACCCGACGGGTCGCGGCAGCGGCTGCTCGAGCTCGGCCCGGCGGGCTTCGCGGCGGCGCTGCGCGCGCAGACCCCGCTCGCCGTCACCGAGACCACCTTCCGCGACGCGCACCAGTCGCTGCTGGCGACGCGGGTGCGCACGAAGGACCTGGTCGCGGTCGCGCCGTACGTCGCGCGGCTGACGCCCGGGCTGCTCTCGGTCGAGGCCTGGGGCGGGGCGACGTACGACGTCGCGCTGCGATTCCTCGGCGAAGACCCGTGGGAGCGGCTCGCCACGCTGCGCGGCGCGCTGCCGAACGTCGCCATCCAGATGCTCCTGCGCGGGCGCAACACGGTCGGCTACACGCCGTACCCGACCGAGGTGACCGACGCGTTCGTCCGCGAGGCGGCGTCGACCGGCGTCGACGTCTTCCGCATCTTCGACGCGCTCAACGACGTCTCGCAGATGCGCCCGGCGATCGACGCCGTGCTCGAGACGGGCCACGCCGTCGCCGAGGTCGCGCTCTGCTACACGGGCGACCTGCTGGACCCGGCCGAGGACCTCTACACCCTCGACTACTACCTGCGCCTGGCCGACGAGATCGTCGGCGCGGGCGCGCACATCCTCGCGATCAAGGACATGGCGGGCCTGCTCCGCCCGGCGGCCGCCGAGCGGCTCGTGGCGGCGCTCCGCGAGCGCTTCGACCTGCCGGTGCACCTGCACACGCACGACACCGCGGGCGGTCAGCTCGCCACGCTGCTCGCGGCGAGCCGCGCCGGCGTCGACGCGGTGGACGTCGCGAGCGCGCCGATGGCCGGGACGACGAGCCAGCCCTCGGCCTCGGCGCTCGTGGCGGCGCTCGCGCACACCGAACGCGACACCGGCCTCTCGCTGCAGGCCGTGAGCGACCTCGAGCCCTACTGGGAGGCGGTCCGCCGGCTGTACCGCCCGTTCGAGTCGGGACTGCCCGGCCCGACCGGGCGCGTCTACCGGCACGAGATCCCGGGCGGGCAGCTCTCCAACCTGCGCCAGCAGGCGATCGCGCTCGGGCTGGCCGACGACTTCGAGCTCATCGAGGACATGTACGCCGCGGCGAACGACATCCTCGGCCGGGTGCCGAAGGTTACGCCGTCGTCGAAGGTCGTGGGCGACCTCGCGCTGCACCTCACCGCGGTGCGCGCCGACCCGGCCGACTTCGAGGCGAACCCCGGCAAGTACGACATCCCCGACTCGGTGATCGGGTTCATGGCGGGTGAGCTGGGCGACCTGCCGGGCGGCTGGCCCGAACCGTTCCGCACCAAGGTGCTCGCCGGCCGCGACGTCCGGATCTCGGTGAACGAGCTGAGCGACGACGACCGGGCGGCGCTCGAAGCCGACAGCGCCACGCGCCGGGCACGTCTCAACACGCTGCTGTTCCCCGCGCCGACGCGTCAGTTCGAGCAGATCCGCGAGCTGTTCGGCGACCTGTCGGTCGTCGACACCGCCGACTACCTGTACGGCCTCCGGCCCGGTCAGGAGCACGTGATCGAGATCGACCGCGGGGTGCGGCTCTACGCCGGGCTCGAGGCCATCGGCGAGGTCGACGACAAGGGCATGCGCACGGTCATGACCACCTTGAACGGCCAGTTGCGGCCGGTCTTCGTGCGCGATCGGTCCGTCGCGGTCGAGACCCGGTCGGCCGAGAAGGCGGATGCCTCGCAGCCGGGCCAGGTGCCCGCTCCGTTCTCGGGCGTGGTCACGCTGCAGGTCGAGGTGGGCGCCGAGGTGTCGGCCGGGCAGGCCGTCGCATCGATCGAGGCCATGAAGATGGAGGCGGCCATCACGTCCCCCATCGAGGGGGTCGTCGAGCGGGTCGCCATCCCGAACACCCAGCAGGTCGAGGCCGGAGACCTGATCGTGGTGGTGAGTGCGCGCTAGGCTGGGGCATCGTTCCGCTGGAGAGAGGGGTCTCGGTGGTTGAGCAACAGGGTGAACAGTTCCGTACGGGTCGCACCGGTGGGCACGGGGGCGTGGGCGTGTCGGGCCGGTACGCGGCCGACGCGCACGGTCAGGGAGCGGCCGATCTTCCCGAGAGTCTGAGCGTGCGCGTGGACCTGCCGCCGGCGCCGGTGCGCGAGGCGCCGCCCGACGAGGTCGCGGTCTCCATCGACGAGGTCGCGGTGAATCCCGGCGAGATCGCACCGACCACCCGGTCGATCGAGGTGGTGGCCAGCGGCGGCGGCTACCTGGGTGCGCATCGCCGCGACGCATCGCCGTACGGGGCGCTGCTGGCCGCCGACGCCGACGCGCGCCGGGGCGACACCAGGGTCGAGCCGCGCGCCGACACCGGCGCCCACGACGCCGTCGTCGCGGTCGCGGCCGACCCGGCGGCGCCAGCGGAGGCGCCCGAACCGAGCGAGTCGCTCACCGCCGATCGGCTGATCGACGTGAACCGGGCCACCCGGCCGGTGCCGCATGGCGGCCTGAACCGGTTCCTGTACGAGGCGACCTTCCACATCGTCAACCTCGGCGACTCGGCGAAGGTGCGCGCCCACAAGGCGATGAACGAGCGCATCGGCCGCCGATTCGAAGGCGGTGCACGATTCGTGCCGGTGCTCACCCGCAAGGGCGGCGTCGGGAAGACGACGGTGACGACGCTGCTCGGCATGGCCCTCGCCGACGCCCGCGACGACCGGGTGATCGCGATCGACGCCAACCCCGACCGCGGCACCCTCGCCGAGCGCGTCGACCGGCAGACCCGCGAGACGGTGCGCGACGTGGTCGCCAAGGCCTCGTCGATCGGCGGGTACACCGACTTCTCGACCTTCGTCTCGCGCGATGAGACGCGGCTCGACATCCTCGCCTCGGACACCGATCCGCACCTGTCCGAGGCGTTCGACGACGACGACTACAACATCGTCGCGGCGCTCGCGGCGCGGTATTACTCGATCGTGCTCACCGACTGCGGCACGGGCATCGTGCACTCGGTCATGCGCTCGACGCTCGAGCGTGCCGACTCGATCGTGATCGTCTCGGGCGGCAGCGTCGACGAGGCGCGGCTCGCGTCGGAGACCCTCACCTGGCTCGAGGCGAACGGCTACGGCGAACTCGTGCGCAACGCGGTCGTCGCGATCAACCTCGCCACGCAGGGCACGCACCTCGTCAAGGTCGACGAGATCGAAGCCCACTTCGCGTCACGCGTGCGCGAGATCGTGCGAATCCCCTACGACCCCCAACTCGCCGCCGGATCGGTGGTGCACTGGCAGGGACTCCGCCAGGTCACCCGCGACGCCGCGCGCGAGCTCGCCGCCCTCGTGGTCGAGGGCCTGCCCGTCGAGCGCGGGCACTGATCGGAGGTGCTGTGCCCGAGCGTCCCATCCGCCTGTTCGGCGATCCCGTCCTGAAAACCGTCTCCGCCCCCGTCGAACAGATCGATGACGGCGTGCGCGCACTGGTCGCCGATCTGATCGACAGCGTCCGCCTGCCGGGCCGGGCGGGCGTCGCCGCCTCGCAGATCGGGGTCAACCTGCGCGTGTTCAGCTACAACGTCGACGGCGAGGTCGGATACGTCATCAACCCCGAGATCGTCGAGGTCTCGGGCGAGGTCGAGAAGCTCGACGAGGGGTGCCTCTCGGTGCCGGGCCTCTGGCACAAGACCCCGCGTCATCCGTTCGCCAGGGTCCGCGGCATCGACCTCGACGGCAACGAGATCGAGGTGTCGGGCCACGGACTGATGGCGCAGGCGTTGCAGCACGAGACCGATCATCTCGACGGACTGCTCTACCTCGATCGCCTCGAGCCCGCCGACCGGCGGGTCGCGATGCGCCAGGTGCGCGAGTCCGACTGGTTCTGAGCCGGTTCCGAGCCGGTCATGACGAGGGCCCCGCGGCGTCGCCGCGGGGCCCTCGAATCCGAGCCGGCGCTCAGCCGGCCGTCGAGATGCCCTCGGTGGCGGGAGCGCCCGAGTACATCTCCTCGATCTGGGCGGAGAAGTCCTCGAGGATCACGTTGCGCTTGATGCTGAGCTTCGGCGTGAGGTGGCCGCTGTCCTCGGTGAGCTCGATCGGGAGGATGGTGAACTTGCGGATCGACTCGGCGCGCGAGACCGTCTCGTTCGCGGCGTCGATCGCGCGCTGCACCTCGGCGCGCACGGCGGCGTTGCGGGTGGCCTCGTCGAGGCTCATGCCGGCGTCCTCGCCGTTGTTGTTCAGCCACACCGGCAGCATCTCGGGGTCGAGCGTGACGAGTGCCGAGATGAACGGCTTGCGGTCGCCGACCACGACGACCTGACCGACGAGCGGATTGGCGCGGATGGGGTCTTCGAGGGCTGCGGGCGAGACGTTCTTGCCGCCCGCGGTGACGATGATCTCCTTCTTGCGGCCGGTGATGGTGAGGAACCCGTCGTCGTCGAACGCGCCGAGATCGCCGGTCCGGAACCACTCGCCGTCGAACGCCGCCGCGGTCGCCTCGTCGTTCTTCCAGTAGCCCTGGAAGACGTTGATGCCCTTGATGAGGATCTCGCCGTCGTCGGCGATGCGCACGCCGACCCCGGGCAGCGCTGGGCCGACCGTGCCGATCTTCGACTTCTTCACCAGGTTCACCGTCGCGGGGGCGGTGGTCTCGGTGAGGCCGTAGCCCTCGAGGATGGTGATGCCGAGCGCGTGGTAGAAGTGGCCGAGGCGTGCGCCGAGCGGCGCCGAGCCCGATACCGCGTACTTCACCCGGCCGCCCATGGCCGCGCGCAGCTTGCCGAACACGAGCACGTCGAACAGCTTGAACTTGAGCTTGAGCCCGAGCGGCACCGAGCCGGCCTCGAGCGCGGTCGAGTAGGCGACCGCGGTGTCGGCGGCGGTGCGGAAGATCTTGCCCTTGCCGCCGGCCTCGGCCTTCTGCTCGGACACGTTGTAGACCTTCTCGAACACCCGCGGCACGGCGAGCAGGAAGGTGGGTTTGAAGCTCGCGAGCGCGGGCAGCAGCTGCCGCGTGTCGGGCTGGTGGCCCACGCGAACGCCGCCGTGCACGCAGAGCACCGAGATGAACCTCGCGAACACGTGCGCGGTCGTGATGAACAGCAGCGTCGAGGCGCCGTTCGGGTCGAGCACGACCTCCTCGAGCGCCACCGCGGCGTTGCGGCTCAGCTCGACGAAGTTCGAATGGGTGAGCACCGACCCCTTGGGCTTGCCGGTGGTGCCCGAGGTGTAGATGAGGGTCGCGATGTCGGCGCCCTTCGCGAGCCGGCGACGGCGCTCGATCTCGTCGTCGGGCACCTCGGCGCCGCCCGCGGCGAGCTTGTCGAGGTCGCCGAGGTCGATCTGCCAGACGTTGCGGATGCCGGGCAGGTCGGGGTGCACCTCGTCGAAGCGGGCGAAGTGGTCGGCCGTCTCGGTGATCATCGCGATCGCGCCCGAGTCGCCGAGGTTCCACCGCACCTGCGCGGGGGAGCTCGTCTCGTAGACCGGGACCAGGATGGCGCCGGCGAACCAGGTGGCGAAGTCGATGAGGGTCCACTCGTAACGGGTCTTGCTCATCAGCCCGATCTTGTCGCCCGGCTGGATTCCGGCGGCGACGAGCCCCTTCGCGAGCGCGATGACCTGGGTGTGGAACTCGCGGGTCGTCACGGGCGACCAGCCGCCGTCGGCGGTGGGCAGCGAGAAGAGCACCGAGTCGGGGGTCGCGGCGAGACGTTCGACCAGCAGGTCGGTCGTGTTCGCGTCGGGATCCGCGGGGACGAGCACAGGGGTTTCGAATTCGATCACGGTAGCTCCTTCGGCACCGGAGGGATGGTACGGGGGGGTTCGGGTCGCCGCACGGTTCTTCGGCATGGGTTGACTACACTCTAGTCGGTGCGCCCGACGGCTCCGTCGGGGCATCCCACTCACCCTTGACCCCGGAGGACGACACGCGTGTCCCTTGCGATCGGCATCGACATCGGCGGCACCAAGATCGCGGGGGCGGTGGTCGACGAGCTCGGTGAGATCGTCCGCGCCGATCGCGTCCCGACCCCGGCCGACCCGGCCGCCCTCGAGGACGCGGTGGTCGAGATGATCACCCGGCTCCAGTCGCAGCACGAGGTCGCGGCCGTCGGCGTCGCGGCCGCCGGCTTCGTCGACGCGGCGCAGTCCACGATCTTCTACGCCCCCAACATCGACTGGCGCAACGAGCCGCTGCGCGCGAAGCTCGAGGCTCGCGTCGGCACCACGGTGGTCGTCGACAACGACGCGAACGCGGCCGGCTGGGCGGAGTTCCGGTTCGGCGCCGGCCGGCTGGTGAGCGACATGGTGATGCTCACGATCGGCACCGGTGTGGGCGGCGCGATCGTCGCGAACGACCATCTGTTCCGAGGGGGCTTCGGCGCGGGCGCCGAGCTCGGTCACCTGCGGCTGGTGCCCGGCGGTCACGCGTGCGGGTGCGGCCAGCTCGGATGCCTCGAACAGTACGGTTCCGGGCGCGCCCTGCTGCGCATGGCCGGTGAGATCGCCGACGCCGGCGGCATCGGACAGCGCCTCGCACGGGTCCGCGACGAGCACGGCGGGCTCGACGGCCGGCTCGTCGGCGAGCTCATCGGCGAGGAGGACCCGGGGGCGATCGCGGCCCTGCGTCAGCTCGGCCACTGGATCGGCGAGGCGTGCGCGAGCCTGGCGGCCGTGCTCGACCCGCAGCGGTTCGTCTTCGGCGGGGGAGTGGCCGACGCCGGCGACCTGCTGCTGGACCCGATCCGCGAGGCGTTCGTGCAGCATCTGCCCGCCCGCGGCTACCACCCCGAGCCCGACTTCGTGATCGCCGAACTCGTCAACGACGCCGGCGTGGTGGGCGCCGCCGACCTCGCGCGCGTGCACGTCACCGGTCGCGCGCCCCGGGCCGGCGAGTAGGCTGAGGCGGGTCCGCGGAAGGAGTCCGGGGTGTTCTACTGGATCATGAAGCACATCGTGGTCGGCCCGATCGTGCTGGCGATCTTCCGACCGTGGGTGACCGGCCTCCGCAACATCCCCGCGACCGGTCCCGTGATCCTCGCGTCGAATCACCTCTCGTTCATCGATTCGATCTTCCTTCCGCTGGTCGTGGACCGCACCGTGGTGTTCCTCGCGAAGAGCGAGTACTTCACCGGCAAGGGCCTGAAAGGCTGGGCCACGAGGATGTTCTTCCAGGCCGCCGGGCAGCTGCCGATCGACCGCTCGGGCGGCAAGGCGTCGGAAGCGTCGCTCAACACCGGCCTCCGCGTCCTCGGCGAGGGGCAGGTGCTCGGCATCTACCCCGAGGGCACCAGGAGCCCCGACGGCAAGCTGTACCGCGGGCGGACGGGCGTGGCGCGCATGGTGCTCGAGTCCGGCGCGCCGGTGATCCCGGTCGCCATGATCGGCACCGAGGCGGTCATGCCGATCGGCTCCCGGCTGCCGCGCATCCGCCGCATCGGCATCATCATCGGGGAGCCGCTCGACTTCTCGCGGTTCGCCGGCATGGAGGGCGATCGGTTCGTGTTGCGGAGTGTGACGGACGAACTCGTGCACCACTTGCGCCGACTCAGCGACCAGCAGTACGTGGACGTCTACGCGAGCTCCGTGAAGGAGCAACGCGCCTCGCAGTCGCGATAGGCTCGAAGATCGGTGCCCCTGCGGGGCATCCGCCATCGAACCCGCCCGCGCCGTCGCGCGCCCGAACCATTCAGGACACACCCGTGGAACAGCTCGTCGAGCCCGTCGTGAACGCAGATCCCTCGGTGATCGCGGGCCTCGACTATTGGCGCACGCTGCCGATCAAGCAGCAGCCCCAGTGGTCCGACCTCGACGAGGTGCAGGCGGCCTCGGCCGAGCTCGCCACGCTGCCGCCGCTGGTGTTCGCGGGCGAGGTCGACATGCTGCGCGACCGGCTGGCCGCGGCCTCGCGCGGTGAGGCGTTCCTGCTGCAGGGCGGCGACTGCGCCGAGACCTTCGCGGGCGCCACCGCCGACCAGATCCGCAACCGGGTGAAGACCGTGCTGCAGATGGCGGTCGTGCTCACCTACGGCGCGTCGATGCCGGTGGTGAAGATGGGCCGCATGGCCGGCCAGTTCGCCAAGCCCCGATCGAGCGACACCGAGACGCGCGGCGACGTGACGCTGCCTGCCTACCGGGGCGACATCGTGAACGGCTACGACTTCACGACCGAGTCGCGCACGGCCGACCCGCGCCGGCTGGTCCGCGGCTACCACATGGCCGCGTCGACCCTGAACCTGATCCGCGCCTTCACGCAGGGCGGATTCGCCGATCTCCGCCAGGTGCACCAGTGGAACCGCGGGTTCGCCGCGAACCCGGCGAACATCCGGTACGAGAAGCTGGCGCGCGAGATCGATCGCGCGGTGAAGTTCATGGAGGCGTGCGGCGCCGACTTCGAGGAGCTGAAGCGCACCGAGTTCTACACGGGCCACGAGGGCCTGCTGATGGACTACGAGCGCCCGCTGACCCGCATCGACTCGCGCACCGGCACGCCGTACGACACCTCGGCGCACTTCCTCTGGATCGGGGAGCGCACCCGCGACCTCGACGGCGCGCACGTCGACTTCCTGTCGCGGGTGCGCAACCCGATCGGCGTGAAGCTCGGCCCGACCACGACGCCCGAGACGATGCTCGAACTCGTCGACAAGCTCGACCCCGAGCGCGAGCCCGGGCGGCTCACGTTCATCACGCGCATGGGCGCCGGCAAGATCCGCGACGCCCTGCCGCCGCTGCTCGAGGCGATCAAGGCGAGCGATGCGACGCCGCTGTGGGTCACCGACCCGATGCACGGCAACGGCATCACCACGCCGACCGGCTACAAGACCCGCCGTTTCGACGACGTGGTCGACGAGGTCCGCGGGTTCTTCGAGGCGCACCGCGACGCGGGCACCCACCCCGGCGGCATCCACGTCGAGCTCACCGGCGACGACGTCACCGAGTGCCTGGGCGGCAGCGAGCACATCGACGAGGCCACCCTCGCGACCCGCTACGAGTCGCTGTGCGACCCGCGGCTGAACCACATGCAGTCGCTCGAACTCGCGTTCCTCGTGGCCGAGGAGCTCGCCGCGCGCTGATCGCGGAGCCGTGGAGCCGTGGAGCCGCGGAGCCCGGCCCTCGGGGATCCGGTCAGCCGAAGTTGACCTGGATCTCCGACCCGCGCTTCACGCGCTCGCCCGCGGCGGGCGACTGCACGGTCGCCACCACGGCGCCCTCGAGGAACTCGGGCACGTTCGAGCTCACGGCGAACTCGAGCGCTTCGAGCTGGGCGCGCGCCTGCGCGACCGTCTGCCCGGTGATCACGTTCGGCACCTCGACGAGGTCGGGCCCCTTCGAGACGACGAGGGTCACGGTGTCGCCGGGATGCATCGGATCGGCGTTCGGCGTCTGGGAGACGACGATGCCCGCTTCGACGTCGTCGCTGAACACGTCCTCGCCGTGGCCGACCGTCAGGCCGGCGTCGACGAGCGCGGCCTCGGCGTCGGCGGCGGGCAGGCCGGTGACGTCGGGGATCGGGCCGACCGAGACGACGAGGGTGATCGCACCGCGTTCGGCGTAGGTCGGGGGCAGCGGCGCGCCGCCGCCGTCGAGCAGGGCGATGACCGTGCCCGCGGCCGCGTCGGCCGAGAACTGCTCGACCGCTTCGTCGGCGACGGTGAACTCGCCGAGCGCGGCGCGGGCATCGGCCTCGCTCATGCCGAGGACCTGCGGAACCGTGAGGATGCGCGGCCCGAGCGAGACGAAGAGCCGGACGGCCGACCCCCGCTGCGCCCGCGCGCCGGCCGCGGGATCGGTGCCCGAGACGAGCCCTTCGGCGACCACCGGGTCGTTGCGTTCGTCGAGCACCACGGCGAATCCCGCGTCCTCGAGCACGTCGGTCGCCGCGTCGGGCGTGAGCGTCGCGGTCTCGGGCACCGCTTGGAGTGCGCCGGGCCCGGCGCCGAAGTACCAGCCGGTGCCGGCGGCGAGGCCGGTGAGCAGCAGCACGAACGCGAAGATCCAGTAGCCGCGCCGGTGCCGGCGTTGCGCGGTCGCCGCGAGCTTCGAGGCATCCGTCTCGCCCGGCTCGTCGGTCGCCGGCGCGACCGCCGCGCTCGAGATCGCCGGATCGAGGACGCGGGTGGCCGCGAGCGGAGCGGTCTCGCCCATCGCGCTCGTGACCGGCGCGGTCGCGAGCAGGGCCGCGTCGGCGGTGCCGCGCACCAGCGGCTCGATCTCGCGCAACCGCAGCAGCAGTTCGCGCGCGTCGGACGGCCGCTCGTTCGGGTCGCGCGCAGTCGCCCAGTGCACGAGCTCGTCGAGCTCGTGCGGAACGGCCGGGTTCTTCGACGAGGGCTGGGGCACGCTGTCGTTCGCGTGCTGGTAGGCGATCTGCATCGGCGCCTCGCCCACGTAGGGCTGCTCGCCCGTGAGCATCTCGTACATCATGATGCCGAGCGCGTAGATGTCGCTGCGCGCGTCGGCGACGCCGCGGGTGACGAGTTCGGGCGAGAGGTACGCGATGGTGCCCAGCAGCGCCTGGCCGGTCGCGGTGTTCGCCGAGACGGCCCGGGCGAGCCCGAAGTCGCCGAGTTTGATGCGGCCGTCGTCGGCGAGCAGCACGTTCTCGGGCTTCAGGTCGCGGTGCACGATGCCGGCCTGGTGGGCCGCGGCGAGACCGGCGACCACCGCGTCCATGATGTCGACGGTCTGCTCGGGCGTGAGGCGCTTGTAGTCCTTCAGCAGGTCGCGCAGGGTGATGCCGGGCAGGTACTCCATGACGAGGTACGCCATGTCGGCGTCCTGGCCCTGGTCGAACACGTTCACCACGTTCGGGTGGGCCAGACGCGCGGCCGAGCGCGCCTCCTGCACGAACCGGGTCTTGAACGTGTTGTCGTCGGCGAGGTGGCCGTGCATGATCTTGATCGCGACGCGACGCTCGAGGCGCAGGTCGGTTGCGAGGTAGACGGTCGCCATACCGCCCCGAGCGATGCGCGACCGCACCTGATAACGGCCGTCGATGAGACGGCCGATCATAGGGTCGGGCGGCGGCGTGGTCACCGTTCGAGTGTAGGGATCGGGGCATTCCGTGCGCCGGATACACACCGGGGCGATGCGGATCGCAATCCCATCGTGATGCGGCGGTGCGACGCGGCGTCAGCCGAGCTCGGCGAGCCAGGCACGCGCCTGCGCCTCCCACTTGGCGTAGTGGTCGGGGTGGGCGCTCACCTGCACCGCCTGGGCCGCCTGGGTCACCGTCATCGATTCCCACCCGGGGATGTCGAGAAGGCCCCTGGTGCGGCCGGGATTCGGGTTCGCCGCGCCGCCGTAGAACGCGGTCGCCGCGCGCACCGGGTCCATGACCTCGTCGACGGTGCCCCACCCCTGGCTCGGCCGTTGCTGGAAGAGGCCGAGCGAGTCGGCGTCGCCGGTCGGGGAGTTCTTGAGACCCGATTCCTGCGCGGCCGCGGCGAGCGCGATGACGATGCCCTGGTCGGGCACGCCGAGGCTGCGGCCGACCTGGATGATGGTCACCGCGTTCTGCCGGGTCTCCTCGGTGAGCGGCATCGAGACGGATGCCACGACCTCGACGGGAACCGCCGGTGCCGCCTCGGGGGCGGGCACCGGTGCGGGCGCGGGTGCGGCCTCGGGCGCCGGGGCCGGGTCGGGTGCGGCGGTGGGCAGCACGAGCTGCTCGCCGGGGAAGATGAGGCTCGTGCGGTCGAGTCCGTTCGCGCTCAGCACCGCGTCGACGTCGAGGCCGTGGGCGGCGGCGATGCCGCTGACCGTGTCGCCCTCGACGACGGTGTGCCGGGTGAGGTCGGGGGCGGCGGCCGGCGGCTGGTGCGGTTCGCCGCCCGCGCGGAGCAGCAGGCGCTGGCCGGGGAAGATGAGGGTCGACCAGCCGAGGCCGTTGAGCGCGAGCACCTCGGCGGTGGCGAGTCCGAATCGCTCGGCGATGCCGCTCACGGTGTCGCCCGCGACCACGACGTACTCGGCCGGAGCGGTGCCGGCCACGGATGCGCGCACGGCGGTGCTGGGGCGCACCCGGTGGGATTCGGCTTTCGCCTTCGGCTGGCGCTTGGGGACGGGCGGTGCGGCGGCGTCCGCCGGGGGAGCGATGCCCAGCGTCACGGCCACCGCCCCGAGCAGCGCGATCGGCGCGGCGAGGATCCGGCGCAGGCGCCGCGGCTCGCCGTCGGCCGTCTCGGGCTCGAATCCGATGCGGCGCGGATGTCTCCGACCCTCCATCGTCCCCCCTTGCGATGTCGTGTCAGCCGTCACGGTGGCACAGGCGCCGGGGCGAGTCAATCACCGCGGCGCGGGTCGTGCGGACCGGCGCGGTCGGGGCATCCGGATGCTTCCCGCCCGGCCGCGGCTCATGGCAGGCTTGGATCGTGACCGAAGCACCCGAGACCGAGTGGCTGACCGTACCCGACCTCGTCGAACTCCTGGGCCAGACCCCCAGCCGTGTGCGCCGGCTGATCGCCGACCGCTATCTGCTGGCCGGCCGCATCGACGGCGTGCTCAAGGTGCCGGCGGCCTTCCTGCGCGACGACGCACCGCTGCCCGAACTGCACGGCACCGCGATCGTGCTCGCCGACGCCGGCTTCTCCGACGACGAGGCGCTCGAGTGGCTGCTGGCGGAGGAGCCGAGTCTCGGCACCTCGCCGATCGAGGCGCTGCGCGCCGGCCGGAAGAGCGAGGTCCGCCGGGTCGCGCAGGCGCTGGCCTGATCGGCGCCGGGGCGCCCGCGGCGGCTCAGCTCGTTCGCCGGGTGACCGATGCGCCGAGCGCGCGCAGTTCGGCTTCGGCCGCATCGTCGATCCGGGCGGCGTCGAGTGCGGTGTAGGCGCGCTCGAGCTGGGTCGAGATGATCGACTCGACCTCGTCGACGGCCCCGCATTCGGCGATCGTCTGCTGCAGCACGGCGACCTGCTCGGCGGTGAGGGCGGGGTCGCCGAGCAGCTCGTCGAGGATGCGGCGCCGGCCGGGGTCGAGGCGTTCGCGGGCGATCGCGACGAGCAGGGTCCGCTTGCCCTCGCGCAGGTCGTCGCCGGCGGGCTTGCCGGTGACGTCGGGGTCGCCGTACACGCCGAGCAGATCGTCGCGGAGCTGGAAGGCGATGCCGAGCGGCAGCCCGAACTCGCCGAGCGCGTCCTGCTGGGCGGGCGTCGCCCCGGCGATGGCGGCGCCGATGCGCAACGGCGCGACGATGCTGTATTTCGCGGACTTGTAGACGACGACCCGTTCGGCGAGTTCGCGCTGGGCGTGCTCGCCGCGGGTCGACCAGGCGCGCTCCTCGAGGATGTCGAGGTATTGGCCGGCGGCGACCTCGGTGCGCATCCGCATGAACTCGGCGCGCGCGGCACGTGCGGCCGCAGCGTCGTCGAGCCGGGCCAGGCCCTCGTCGAGGAGCTCGTCGCTCCAGCCGAGGATCAGGTCGCCGAGCAGGATCGCCGACGCCCGGCCGTACTCGGCGGCGTCGCCGCTCCAGCCGGAGTCGCCGTGCAGACGTTCGAACAGTCGGTGCGCCGACGGTGCGCCGCGGCGGGTGTCGGAGTTGTCGATGAGGTCGTCGTGCACGAGTGCGGCGGCGTGGAACAGCTCGAGCGCGGCCGCTGCGGCCACGACGGGGGCCGGGTCGAGGTCGGCGGGGCCGATGACGGCACGCCATCCGGCGTGGCAGAACCGCGCACGGAACCGCTTGCCCCCGCTGAGAAACCGCCTTGAGAACTCGAGCGGAGCGCCCAGGTCGGTACCGATGTCGAGGAGAATCGAACCACGGTCGGCGAGGAACTCCTCGATCCGGGTCTGGACGAGGTCGACGAGTCGGGAACCGTTGGCCACCCGCCTAGCCTAGCGACGGCCCTCGGCGCTAGAATGCGGGGAGGATGCGTCGATCCCGAACCTGAGGGGAATGAGATGCCGCTTTCAGAGCAGGAGCAACGTCTTCTCGAGGAGATGGAGCGCAACCTCTATCGCAACGACGCCGATTTCGTCGCCGCCGTCAGCGGGCGGGGGCGCCCCAACTACCGGTCGATCGTGCTCGGGATCCTGCTCGCCCTCGTCGGCGTGGGCGGGCTCATCGCCGGCGTCGCGCTGCAGCTGCTGATCGTCGGGGTCGTCGGGTTCGCGCTGATGTTCGCCGGTGTCCTCATCGCCATCACCCCCGGCAAGCGCGCCGCGCGTCAGGCGCCGGCCGGCGCGACCGAGTCGTCGTCTCGCCCGCGTGCGCAGCGCGGCTTCATGGATCGCTTGAACGACCGCTGGGACCGCCGCCAGGACGGCGATCGGTAACCCCTCCACTTCCCACCACCTGAACGGGTCGATCGGATGATCGGCCCGTTTTCGGCGTTCCGGGCGCGAGCACATGCCATCCGGTGCCGGTCCGCTGCGCGAGGTGTCCGCTCGACGGGGCGATGACGCGCCCGGACGAGCGAAATCCCTCCACTTCCATCCACTCGCGAACAACCGCGTGATTCCGCCGATGCGGCGACCGCGGAAGTGGCGTGACACCCTCCGCGTCATTGCCTGGTGGAGGAGAGTGGAGTAAAGTGGCGCTACCTGGATCCCTGGCCGGAGGAAAGGGGGTGATGCGGTGTTCCTCGGGACGTACGAGCCGAAGCTCGATGAGAAGGGCCGCGTCATTCTTCCGGCGAAGTTCCGGGAGGAGCTCTCGAACGGTCTCGTGCTCACACGCGGACAGGAACGCTGCGTCTACGTGTTCAGCGCGAGGGAGTTCGAGAGCATGAGCGACAAGATCCGCCAAGCCCCAGTGACGAGCAAGCAGGCGCGCGACTACATGCGCGTCTTCCTGTCGGGGGCATCCGCGGAGACCCCCGACAAGCAGAACCGGGTCATCATCCCCGCGACGCTCCGCGCGTACGCGGGCCTCGAGCGCGACCTCGCCGTGATCGGCGCGGGCAGCCGGGTGGAGATCTGGAATGCGCAGGCGTGGCAGACATACCTCGCCGAGCAGGAGGCGGCCTTCGCGGAGACGGCGGAGGAGGTGATTCCGGGGCTCTTCTGAGTCCCCTGGGCCCGACTCCCAGCCGTCGACCTGAGGCACTTCCCCGCTTCAGGACGAACGGATGGGGATCGGGCCCCGGGGCCCCAGCGAACCGGAACGGATCATGGACATCGAACGCATCCACACCCCCGTCATGCTCGAGCGCACCGTCGAGCTGCTGACGCCCGCGATCGACCACGACGGCGCCGTGCTCGTCGACGCGACCCTCGGCATGGGCGGTCACGCCCGCGCGCTGCTCGAGCGGTTCACCGGGCTCACCGTCATCGGCCTGGACCGCGATCTCGACGCGCTCGCGATCGCCCGCGAACGGCTCGCGCCGTTCGGCGACCGCGCGCGATTCGTGCACACGGTCTACGACGGCATCGGCCGCGCGATCCGACGCGAGGGCTTCGACGAGGTCGACGGCGTGCTCATGGACCTCGGCGTCTCCTCGCTGCAGCTCGATCGCGCCGAACGCGGCTTCGCGTACGCCAAGGACGCCCCGCTCGACATGCGGATGGATTCCTCCCGCGGGCGCACCGCGGCCGACGTGATCGCCGAGGCATCCGAAGACGACCTGCGCCGGATCTTCCTCGACTACGGCGAGGAGAAGCTCGCCGCGCGCTACGCGCGGGCGATCGTGCGGGCTCGGGCGGAGCATCCGATCACCCGCTCGGCCCAGCTGGTCGCGATCATCACGGATGCCACGCCGGTGGCCGTGCAGCGGCAGGGGCACCCCGCCAAACGGGTGTTCCAGGCGCTGCGCATCGAGGTGAACGAAGAGCTCTCGGTGCTCGAGCGCGCCGTTCCGGCGGCGCTCGACGCGCTCCAGGTCGGCGGGCGCATCGTCGTGCTCGCCTACCAGTCGCTCGAGGACCGCATCGTCAAGCGTGCGTTCCAGGCGGCGTCGACGTCGTCGGCTCCCGCCGGCCTGCCGATGGAACTGCCCGAGCACAAGCCGCAGTTCAAGCTGCTCGTCCGGGGCGCCGAACTCGCGAGCGAAGCCGAGCAGGCCGAGAACCCGCGAGCCAAGCCCGTCCGGCTGCGAGCGGCCGAGCGCGTGAGGAGGCCGTCATGAGCGCGGTACCCGCATCGACGCGGCCGGCGACCCGCCGCCCGGGGCGACGGGCCGGCGAAGCGCCGGCGGCGCCCCGCCTCCGGCCCGTGCCGCAGGCGGAGCGTCGGAAGGCCCCGCGGCTCGTCTACGCGATCATCGCGATCGGCGCACTCGCGTCGATCGTCGTCGCGCAGCTGCTGCTGTCGCTGGCGCTCACCGAGGGCGCGTACGAGATCGACGGCTACCAGATGCAGCAGATCAAGCTCGAACGCGAAGAGCAGAAGCTGCGCGAAGACCTCGACCGGCTCGAGTCGCCGCAGAACATCGCCCAGAACGCGGAATCGATCGGCATGGTGCCCGGCACGAACCCGGTGTACCTGCAGCTCAGCAACGGGGCCGTCCTCGGCCAGCCGAGCGTGGCCGAGGGCGGTGCGCAGGCGTCGGGGCCGCTCGTCCCGAATTCGCTCATCGACGGCGTGCCGCCCGTGAACGAACTGCCGCAGCAGGAGACTCCTGCGCAGAAGCCCGGCACCGGGGCCGGCGGTGCGGAAGCGACCGGCGGGGGAGCCGCCGCCGACCCGGCGCCGCCCGTGGCCGACGCACTGCCGACACCGGCCACCCACTGACCGCACCCGACCCGCACCACCGCACCGCACCCATCGCTGGAGGACCGCACCGGATGAACCGCACCGCCAAGCACCCGCTGCGACGCATCATCGTCACCGGCGTGGTGCTCGTCGCCATGGTGGCGGTGTTCGTCGTGCGGCTCGTGGACATCCAGGTGGTGCGGGCGGCCGAGCTCAACGAGGACGCGCTCGACATCCGGTCGCGCACCGAGCAGATCTTCGGCGCCAGAGGCGAGATCGTCGACGCGAACGGCGTCGTGCTCGCCGACAGCGTCATGCGGTACGACATCGCCCTGTCGCCGAAACAGGCGAGGTCGGGGCCGTTCACCCGAGAGGTGGACGACCCCGACCACCCGGGCGAGACCATGATCGTGAAGGTGCCGATCGAGGAGTCGGCCGCCGAGATCGCGGCGGTGTTCGGCCGCACGCCGGACGACGTGCTGAAGCTCATCGACGACGCGCTGGCCGAGAATCCGGACTCCGACTTCGAGTACGTCGCCCGGCTCGTCGACACGGCGACGTTCGAGCAGGTGCGGGCGCTCGGCATCCCCTGGCTGGTGCCGCACGAGCACCCGGCGCGGCGTTACCCGAACGGCGCGGTGGCGGGCAACCTCATCGGCTTCACCAACCTCGACGGCGAGCCGGTCGCGGGGCTCGAAGAGGCGGCCGACGAGTGCCTGGCCAGCGAGGACGGAAAGATCCGGTCGCTGCGCAGCCTCAAGGACTGGGTGACGATCCCGGGCAGCGAGCAGGTGGTGAAGCAGGCACGCGACGGCGGCACGCTGCAGCTCACCATCGACGCCGACCTGCAGTACGCGGTGCAGCGCATCGCCGAGGCGCAGGTGCAGGCCACCGGTGCCGCGTGGGCGACGGTGACGGTGATGGAGGCCAAGACCGGGCGACTGCTCGCCGTCGCGGACGTGCCGACCGTCGACCCGAACGATCCGACCGGCGTGGACTCGGAGGATCGGGGCTCGCGCGCGTTCACCGCGCCGTTTGAGCCGGGTTCGACGTTCAAGGCGCTGACCGCGGCCTCGGTGCTGGACGCCGGCCAGGGCGAGCCGGGCGTCACCGCCGACTATCGCTACCGAGCCGCGAACGGGGCGGATGTCAACGACAGCTTCTACCACGAAGCGACGAACTACACCCTGACCGGCGTGCTCATCGACTCGTCGAACACGGGCATGTCGCTGTTCGGCGAGCGGTTGAGCGACCGGGTGCGCTACGACTACATGCGGGGGTTCGGCCTCGGCGAGGAGACCGAGGTGGGGTTCCCGGGTGAGGAGACCGGCGACCTGCACGGCGACCCCGATGAGTGGGACAACCAGACCAAGTACGCGACGATGTTCGGTCAGGGACTCACCACGACCGCCGTGCAGATCGCGAGCCTCTACCAAACCATCGCGAACGGCGGTGTGCGGATGCCGGTCACCCTCGTCGAGGGGTGCACCCAGCCCGACGGCGAGGTGACCGGAGCCCCCGACGGCACCGGCCGACGCGTGATCTCCGAGCAGGCGGCGAAGCAGACCTCCGAGATGCTCGAGCAGGTGTACCTGCACGGCTGGCTCGCCGACGAGTGGAACATCCCCGGGTACCGCGTCGCGGCGAAGACGGGTACCGCTCAGGTGTCCGACGGCGCAGGGGGGTACTCGGGCGACTACCTCGTCTCGGTATCGGGTTTCGCCCCCGCAGACGACCCGCAGTTCGTGGTTTCGGTGAGTCTCGCCTCTCCCGTTAAGATGAACTCGTCCGCCGCATCCGCCCCCGTCTTCCGAGACGTGATGAGCCAGGTGCTGAAGAAGTATCGGACGCTTCCATCCGGCGCCCCGGCGCCCGAGCTGCCAGCCACCTGGTGAGAAAGTTGGGTTCGTGACCGGATCGCCACCGTCGGCACTCCGGCCGCAGCACCCGAGCCCACGTTCGCTCCGCGGTCTCGCGGAGGCGTTCGGTCTCGAGGTGCGCGGCGAGATCGCCGACCTCGAGGTGACCGGCGCCGCACTGGCGTCGGGGCAGGTGCAGGGCGGCGACCTCTACGTCGGCGTGCCGGGCCGGCACGCGCACGGTGCCGACTTCGCCGCGGCCGCAGCTGAGAACGGTGCGGTCGCGATCCTCACCGACCCCGACGGCGCCGCACGAGCCGCGGCCGCAGCGCCCGAGCTGCCGGTGCTCGTCACGCCCGATGCGCGGGCCGCTCTCGGCGCGGTCGCCGCGTGGATCCACCGCACCGACGAGCACTCGGCGACGCTGTACGCGGTGACCGGCACGAACGGCAAGACGAGCGTCGTCTACCTGATCTACGGCCTGCTGCGCCAGCTCGGGCTCGGTGCGGGGCTCACCTCGACGGCCGAGCGCCGCATCGGCGACGAGGCGGTCACGAGCGGCCTCACCACCCCCGAGGCGAGCGAGCTGCACGCCCTGCTCGCGCGCGCCGCCGAGCTCGATGTGCGCGGCTTCGGCGTGGAGGTGTCGGCGCAGGCGCTCAGCCGGCACCGCGTCGACGGGCTGGTGTTCGACGTCGCCGGGTTCACGAACCTCACCCACGACCACCTCGACGACTACGCGTCGATGGACGACTACTACGAGGCCAAGCGCGAGCTGTTCACGCCCGAGCGCGCCCGCCGCGGTGTGGTGACGATCGATTCCGAGTGGGGGCGGCGGCTCGTCGCCGAATCGCGGATCCCCGTGACCACGCTGACCACGCTGCCCGGCATCGAGGCCGACTGGCGGGTCGCTGTGCTCGACGAGACGGCCGAGGCCACGGCGTTCCGCCTCGTCGCACCCGACGGGCGGGAGCTCACCACGAGCGTGCCGCTCATCGGCGGGTACATGGCCGCGAACGCGGCGCTCGCGATCGCGATGCTCGTCGAGGGCGGCATCGACCTCGATCGCATCGCGCAGGCGGTCGAGCGCGACGGCGGCATCCGCGCGTACATCCCGGGCCGCGTCGAGCGGGTGTCGGGCGACCGCGGCCCGCTCGTCTTCATCGACTACGGGCACACGCCCGACGCGTTCCTGCAGACGCTGCGGGCGCTGCGCCCGCTCGTGCCCGGGCGGGTGATCATGCTGTTCGGCGCCGACGGCGACCGCGACACCACGAAGCGCGCCGAGATGGGCGCGATCGCCGCGCGCGGCGCGGACATCGTGGTCGTGACCGACTTCCACCCGCGCACCGAAGACCCCGCGGCGATCCGCGCGCAGCTCATCGCCGGCGCTCGGGCCGCGGTGCCCGACCGCGAGCTGCACGAGATCGCCGACCCGCGCGAGGCGCTGCGACGCGCGATCTCGCTTTCCGGTCAGGGCGACGCGATCCTGTACGCGGGCCCCGGCCACGAGGACTACCACGAGGTGAACGGCGTGAAGCTCCCGTATTCGGCACGCGACGACGCCCGGCAGGCGCTGCGAGACGCGGGGTGGCCCGCATGATCGCGCTCACCCTCGCCGAGATCGCCGACGCGGTCGACGGCTCGCTGCACCTCGACGGCACGGATGCCACGCCGGCGACCGTCGTCGACGGGCCGGTCACGACCGACTCGCGCGAGATCGAGCCCGGCGGCGTCTTCTTCGCCAAGCGCGGCGAGTTCGACGACGGCCACCGGTTCGCGCCGGCCGCGGTCGAGCGCGGTGCGGCGCTGCTCGTGGTCGAGCACGCACTCGACCTGCCGGTCGCGCAGGTCGTGGTCGCCGACACCGTCGACGCGCTCGGGGCGCTCGCGACCGAGGTGGTCCGCCGGGTGCGCGTGCTGGGGCGGATGCGGGTCGTGGGCGTCACCGGGTCGAACGGCAAGACCACCACGAAGAACCTGCTGCGCACCATCCTCGAGGCCGAGGGCCCGACCGTCGCGTCGCGCAAGAGCTTCAACAACGAGGTCGGCGGGCCCATCACCATGCTCGAGGCGACCGAGGAGACCGAGTTCCTGGTCGCCGAGATGGGCGCCTCGGGTGTCGGCGAGATCGCCCGCCTGGTGCGGATGGCCCGGCCCGACGTCGGCATCGTGCTGAAGGTCGGCCTCGCGCACGCCGGCGAGTTCGGCGGCATCGAGCAGACCGTCCGTGCCAAGAGCGAGATGGTCACCGACCTGCTGCCCACCGACGTGGCGGTGCTGAACGCCGACGACCCGCGGGTCGCGCCCATGGCAGCGCTCACGGCCGCGCGCGTCGTCCGCTTCGGCCTCGGCGACGACGCCGACGTGCGAGCGACCGACCTGGTCGTGCACGCGCGCGGCACCGAGTTCACCATCGCGGCGGGCGAGGCATCCGCTCGGGTGCGCTTCGGGGTGCTGGGCGAGCACCATGTCGCGAACGCGCTGGCCGCGACCGCCGCCGCTCTGCAACTCGGCGTGCGCCTCGACCGCATCTCCGCAGCCCTCGAGACGGTCACGCTCGCCGAGCACGGCCGCATGGAGGTGCTGGGCGGGCGCGACGACATCACGATCATCAACGACGCCTACAACGCGAGCCCCGATTCGATGGCGGCCGCGCTGAAGACGCTGGCGCAGGTGCGCCGGCCCGACGCGCGCACCTTCGCGGTGCTCGGCGAGATGAGCGAGCTCGGCGAGTTCTCCGGCGAGGAGCACGACCGCATCGGCCTGCTCGCGGTGCGACTCGGCATCTCGCAGCTCATCGTCGTCGGGGCGGGCGCGCGGCGCCTGCACATCTCGGCGATCAACGAAGGATCGTGGGACGGCGAGTCCGCCCACGTCGAATCCGCCGACGAGGCGTTCGACCTCGTCGTGTCCAAGGTGCGCCCCGGCGACACCGTGCTGGTGAAATCGTCGAACGCGGCGGGTCTGCGCTTCCTCGGCGACCGATTGGGAGAATGGTTCGCATGAGGGCATTGTTGAGCGCCGGAGCCTTGTCGCTCGCCTTCACCTTGTTTCTGACCCCGCTGTTCATCCGGCTCTTCACCAAGCTCGGCTGGGGTCAGTTCATCCGCGACGACGGCCCGCAGAGCCACCACGTGAAGCGCGGCACGCCCACGATGGGCGGCATCATCTTCATCCTGGGCACCCTGTTCGGGTACTTCACGGCGACCCTGCTGATCTCGAACGAACCGCCGACCGTGTCGGGCCTGCTGGTGCTGTTCATGATGGTCGGCCTCGGCATCGTGGGCTTCGTCGACGACTTCCTGAAGACCCGCAAGAAGCAGAGCCTCGGCCTGGGCGGTTGGGCGAAGGTCGCGGGCCAGGTGCTCGTCGCGGGGGTCTTCGCGCTGCTCGCGCTGCAGTTCCCGAACGAGGGCGGCGCGACGCCGGCGACGACCAAGATCTCGTTCATCCGCGATCTGCCGCTCGACTTCATGGTGTTCGGCTCGATCGTCGGCATCATCCTCTACGTGGTGTGGATCTGCCTGCTCGCCGCCGCCGGCTCGAACGGCGTCAACGTCACCGACGGCCTCGACGGGCTCGCGTCGGGGGCGTCGATCCTCGCGATCGGCTCGTTCGTGATCATCGGGTTCTGGCAGTTCAACCAGTCGTGCTTCGGCGAGAACCTGAACCCGTCCGACCGATACCGCTGCTACGACGTGCGCGACCCGCTCGACCTCGCGATCATCGCGACCGCGATCATCGGCGGGCTGGTCGGGTTCCTCTGGTGGAACACGAACCCGGCGCACATCTACATGGGCGACACCGGCTCCCTTGCGCTCGGCGGCGCGCTGGTCGCGCTCGCGATCTTCACCCGCACCGAGCTCCTGCTCATCCTGATCGGCGGTCTGTTCGTGATCGAGACCGGGTCGGTGATCGTGCAGCGCGCGTACTTCAAGCTCACCCGCGGCAAACGGATCTTCCTGATGAGTCCGATCCACCACCACTTCGAACTGAAGGGCTGGGCCGAGGTCACCATCGTGGTGCGGTTCTGGATCATCGCGGGCCTGCTCGCCGCCGCGGGCGTCGGCGCGTTCTACTTCGAATGGCTCCAGCGATGACGGCATCGGATGCTGCGCCGTCGCGGCTCGACGCGCTGACCAGCTGGCACGCCGATTGGCGGGGCCTCAAGGTCGCGGTGCTCGGCCTGGGAGTGACCGGGTTCGCGGTGGCCGACACGCTCACCGAGCTCGGCGCCGAGGTGCTCGTGCTCGCACCCGCCGCGGACGACGATCGGGCGCGCATCCTCGACGTGATCGGCGCGCGACTCGTGGTCGACCCGCTCGTCGCGGTGCCCGGCGACCTCCCCGCGTTCACCCCCGACCTGCTCGTCGTCTCGCCGGGGTTCCACCCCGACCACCCCGTGCTCGAGTGGGCGGCGGTCGAGGGCGTCGCCGTGTGGGGCGACATCGAGCTGGCCTGGCGGGTGCGCGACAAGGTGTCGGGTGCAGCCGAGTGGATCCTCGTCACCGGCACCAACGGCAAGACGACGACCGTGCAGCTGGCCGCGACGTTCCTCGCGGCGAACGGCCTGCGCGCCGCGCCGTGCGGCAACATCGGCGTGCCCGTGCTCGATGCGGTGCGGGATCCGAGCGGATTCGACGTGTTCGTGGTCGAGCTCTCGAGCTACCAGCTCCACCATCTGCCGACGACGGGCCCCGGGGCGATCCATGCGCTCGCGAGCGTGTGCCTGAATCTCGCCGACGACCACCTCGACTGGCACGGCTCGTTCGCCGCGTATGCGGCGGCGAAGGCGAAGGTCTACGAGAACACGAAGGCGGCGTGCGTGTACAACCGCGCCGACGAGGCCACCCGTCGGATGGTCGAGGAGGCCGAGGTCGAGGAGGGGGCCCGCGCGATCGGGTTCGGGCTCGACACCCCCGGCCCGAGCGACTTCGGGGTCGTCGAGGGGATCCTCTGCGATCGGGCGTTCCTCGACGAGCGCGCCACCGCGGCGCTCGAGATCGCCACGCTCGACGAACTCGCCCCGCACGGGCTGCACGCGCCGCACGTGGTGCAGAACATCCTCGCGGCGGCGGCGCTGGCACGTGCCGCGGGCGTTCCCGTCGGCGTCATCCACGACGCGCTGCTCGAATTCCGTCTCGACGCGCACCGCATCGAGACGGTCGCAACGGCCGGCGGCATCCGCTGGATCGACGACTCGAAGGCGACGAACCCGCATGCCGCCGAGGCGTCGCTGCGAGCGTTCGGGCAGGTCGTGTGGATCGTCGGCGGGCTGCTGAAGGGGGTCGACGCCGACGCGCTCGTCGCCGCCCACGTCGAACGACTGCGCGCGGCGATCGTGATCGGCCGCGACCGCAGCGCGCTCGTCGCGGCGTTCGCCCGACACGCGCCCGAGCTCCCCGTGTTCGAGGTGACGGCGACCGACACTGAATCCGTGATGCCGGATGCGGTGGCACTGGCGGCGGCGGTCGCCGAGGAGGGCGACACCGTGCTCCTCGCTCCGGCCGCGGCATCCATGGACCAGTTCGCCGACTACGCCGACCGCGGCCGACGGTTCCACACGGCGGTCAGAGCGATGCTGGGAGGTGAGGCGGATGGCGACACCGCCCAGAACGGCGCGCCCGAAGACCGGGCAGCCGAAGACGGAGCGCCGGGCGACCCAGCCTGACCGCGGCGGCTCGGCCGCGCGCATCCGCATCGCCCGCCTGTTCCCGGTCGAGTCGGCCGACTACTTCCTGCTGCTCGGCACGACGATCTTCCTGACCGTCTTCGGGTTCGTGATGGTCGTCTCGAGTTCGCTCGTCGAGTCGCAGCTCGAAGACGGCGGGTTCCTCGTGCAGGCGAGCCGGCAGGGCATGTTCGCGCTCATCGGCGTGCCGCTGATGCTGCTGGCGAGCCGGGTTCCCGAGCGCTGGTGGATGCGGCTCGCGTGGCCGGCGCTCGCGGTCTCGTGCGCGCTGCAGCTGCTGGTGGTCGCGACCGACCTGGGCGTCGAAGACGGCGGCAACACGAACTGGCTGGCGATCGGGTCGGTGCAGTTCCAGCCGTCGGAGGCGATCAAGGTGTCGCTGGTGATGTGGCTCGGCATGATCGTGACGAAGAAGCAGCAGCAGCTCGGCGACTTCACCCACGGCATCCTGCCGATCCTCATCGTCGGCGGCGGCGCGATCGCGCTCGTGCTGCTCGGCGGCGACCTCGGCACGGTCATGATCATGGGCGCCATGCTGCTCGGCGCGCTGTTCCTCATCGGGGTGAAGCTCCGGTTGCTGCTGCTGCCGGTCGTGCTCGGCGGCGTCGTGTTCGGCCTCGTGGCCGTTTCGAGCGAGAGCCGGATGCGCCGCATCATGTCGTTCGTCGAAGAGCAGTGCACATCGATCAACACCGAGGACTGCTGGCAGGTGCAGCACGGCATGTTCGCGCTCGCGAACGGCGGCATCTTCGGCGTCGGGCTCGGCAACTCGGCCGCGAAGTGGTCGTGGCTGCCCGCGGCCGACAACGACTTCATCTTCGCGATCGTGGGGGAGGAGCTCGGCCTGATCGGCGCGATCGTCGTGATCGGCATGTTCGTGCTGCTCGCGATCGCGTTCGCCCGGGTGCTGCGGCGCGCGGCCACCCCGTTCGGTCGGGCGGCCACGGCGGCGGTGCTCGTGTGGGTCATCGGCCAGGCGTGTGTCAACATCGGTGTCGTGCTGAAGGTCTTCCCCGTGCTCGGTGTGCCGCTCCCGCTCGTGTCGGCCGGCGGCACGGCACTGCTCACCACCCTGTTCGCGATCGGCATCGTGCTGTCGGTCGCACGGCGGGCGGGCGTGAGATGACCACGCTGCTGCTCGCCGGCGGAGGCACCGCCGGCCATGTCAACCCGCTGCTGGCCGTCGCCGACCGACTCCGCGAACGCGACCCGTCGACCCGGGTGCTCGTGCTCGGCACGCGCGAGGGGCTCGAGGCGCGTCTCGTTCCGGCGCGCGGCTACGACCTGCTGACGATCGACAAGGTGCCGTTCCCGCGCCGGCCGAACGCGGCCGCCGCGCGATTCCCTGCGCGGTTCCGGCGGTCGATCGGCGAGGTCGCCGAGATCATCGCCCGCGAGCACGTCGACGCGGTCGTCGGTTTCGGCGGCTACGTGTCGACGCCCGCGTACCTCGCGGCACGCCGTGCCGGGGTGCCGGTCGCCATCCACGAGGCGAACGCCCGACCCGGGCTCGCCAATCGCCTGGGCGCCCGGTTCGCCGCGGCGACCGGCGTCGCATTCGAGGGCACGCCGCTGCCGCGGTCGCGGGTGGTCGGCATGCCGCTGCGCCGTGAGATCGAGACCCTCGACCGGGCGGCGGTGCGCGCCGAGGCGCTGGCCGCGTTCGGGCTCGATGCCGATCGGCCCGTGCTGCTCGCGACGGGCGGTTCGCTCGGCGCGCGCCGGATCAACCGCACGATGGTCGAGGCGGCCGGGGCGGTGCTCGCGGCCGGCTGGCAGGTGCTGCATCTGACGGGGGCGAACAGCGAGGTCGCCGATCCGCAGCTCGACGGCTATCGCATGTTCGAGTACGCCGACCGCATGGACCTCGCCCTGGCGGTCGCCGACGTCGCGGTGTCGCGCGCCGGCGCGGCCACCGTCTCGGAGCTCGCCGCGCTCGGCATCCCCGCGGTCTACGTGCCGTACCCCGTCGGCAACGGCGAGCAGCGCTTCAACGCGGCCGGCGTGGTCGCCGCAGGCGGAGGCATCCTCGTCGACGATGCGGCCTTCACGCCCGAGCAGGTGACCGCCGAACTGGTGCCGCTCCTGGCCGATCGAGATCGGGTGCGAGCGATGGCGGCCGCCGCCGTGTCCGCCGGCTTCCGCGACGGCACCGACCGATTCGTCGCGCTCGTCGACGAGGCGCTCGGGGCCGGCCGCACGGCCCGGCCCGGGCGCGGCGGGGCAGCCGACGGCCCCGCCGAACACGCGTAACGTTGGATCAGCGGATGCCCCGGGCATCCGATCGCCACCCGCCCAGGAGGACCCCGCCCCGTGACCATCAAGCCCGACCCGAACACCGTGATCCCCGCCGAGCTCGGCACCGTGCACTTCGTCGGCATCGGCGGCTCGGGCATGAGCGGCATCGCCCGGCTGGTGCTCGGCGACGGTCACCGGGTGACGGGCTCCGACGTGCGCGACTCGGCGAACATCGCGGCGCTGCGCGAGCTCGGCGCCGAGATCGCGATCGGGCATGCCGCGGAGCACCTCGGCGACGACGTCGACACGGTCGTGGTCACGGGCGCGCTCTGGCAGGACAATCCCGAGTACCAGGCGGCGCTGCGGCGCGGGCTGCCGGTGCTGCACCGCTCCCAGGCGCTCGCGGCGCTGATCGCCGGCCGACGGCTGGTGTCGGTGGCCGGCGCGCACGGCAAGACGACCTCGACGGGCATGATCGTGACGTCCCTGCTGGCCCAGGGCGCCGAACCGAGCTTCGTGAACGGCGGGGTCATCGCCGACCTCGGCGTGTCGAGCGGGGCGGGCGACGGCGAGCTGTTCGTCGTCGAGGCCGACGAATCCGACGGCTCGTTCCTGCTGTACGACACGTCGGTGGCGCTCATCACGAACGTCGACCCCGATCATCTCGACCACTACGGCTCGCGCGAGGCGTTCGAGCAGGCGTTCGTCGATTTCGCCGACCGGGCGCGCGAGCTGGTCGTGATCTCCTCCGACGATGCGGGCGCGGTGCGCGTCTCGCAGCGGCTGGCGCACCCTCGGGTGGTCACCTTCGGCGAGGCGGATGACGCGACGATCCGGGTGCACTCGATCGAGACGTCCGGCCCGGTCGCGTTCTCGATCGAGTACGAGGGCGCCACCTACTCGGCGCGCCTGCGTGTTCCCGGCCGCCACAACGCGATCAACGCGGCGGGCGCGTTCGCGGTGCTCGTGGGCCTGGGGTGCGACCCGGCCGCATCGCTCGCCGGCATCGAGCGGTTCGGCGGCACCGGCCGCCGGTTCGAACTGCACGGGTCGGTGGGGGGCGTCGCCGTCTACGACGACTACGCGCACCACCCGACCGAGGTCGCGGCGGCGCTCGCGGCCGCACGGACCGTCGTCGGCGACGGCCGGATCATCGCCGTGCACCAGCCGCACACGTACAGCCGCACGCAGGCGTTCGCGAAGGAGTTCGCCGAGGTGCTCGAGCGGTACGCCGACGAGACCGTGGTGCTGGACGTCTACGGGGCCAGGGAGGATCCGGTGCCCGGCGTCACCGGCGAACTGGTCAGCGAGCGTTTCGAGCACCCCGAGCGGGTCGCGTTCATCGCGGACTGGCAGGCGGCGGCCGACCACACGGCGCGCATCGCGCGCGAGGGCGACTTCGTGATCACGCTCGGCTGCGGTGATGTCTACCGCATCGTGCCGCAGCTGCTCGAGGCGCTCGAGCGGGAGCGCGGGTGAGGGACCGGCGCCGGTGAAGCGGCCGCAGGGATTCGATCGCCCTCCGGTGCGTCGCGCGCCGTCGACGTCGGATGCTCCGGCGCGGCGCGGCGAGCCCGCGGCCCGTGCGGCGGCGGACGGGGCATCCGACCGGGCACGACCGGGCACCGACCGCGATCGCGTGACGACCGAGCCGATCGTGCTGCCCGTCCCGCCCGAGCGCGGCCCGGCCGACGCCGAGGCGGCACCCGACCTTCCCGCCGACGGGCGCGCCGCGCGGAGGGCGGTGGCGAAGGCCGCGCGCGAGCGTCGCCGCTACGAGAAGCAGGAGATCCGCCGATTCACCCAGCGGACACGACGGCGGCGCATCGCCTGGCTGGTCGCCGTCGGGTCGGTGCTGCTCGTGGTCGGGGGAGCGGTGGCGGCCGCGTACTCGCCGATCATGGCGCTGCGGGAGGTCCGCGTCGAGGGGCTCGTGCGCACCTCGGAGGCCGACGTCGTCGCCGCGTTCGACGATCAGATCGGCACGCCGCTCGCGCTCATCGGCTCGGACGACGTGCAGGCGGCGCTGCGCGGGTTCCCGCTCATCGAGACGTATGCGGCCGAGACGGTGCCGCCGGGCACGCTCGTGCTGCGCGTCGTCGAGCGCACGCCCGTGGGCGTGGTGCAGACCTCGAACGACCTGGCGCTCGTGGACGGCGCCGGCGTCGTGATCGACCATCTCGCCGAGCGGCCCGAGGGGCAGCCGCTCATCGAGGCCGGGGCGGTGACCTCCGAGGGGTTCCGTGCGGCCGCGGCGGTGATCCGCAGCCTGCCGCCGCAGGTGCGGCCGCAGGTCGTGCGCGCGACGGCCGAGACCGTCGACGACGTGAGGCTGGAGCTCGCGAGCGGTGTGAGTGTGGTGTGGGGCAGTGCCGAGCAGTCGACGACCAAGGCCGATGTGCTCGCGGCGCTCATGGTGTCGTCGCCCGACGCGAGCCGATACGACGTGTCGGCGCCGATGAACCCGGTTGTCGGATGACGCGTTCGCGACACGCGGGCGCGCCTTGCGACGGGTTCGGGGTCGGCGACCTACCTTCGACTCAGGAATTGCATACTCGGCAAAACTTTAACTTTGCACTAGAGGTTGAAGGTTGAGAGTTCGCACGGAGGGTCGGACATGTCGATGAACCAGAACTACCTCGCCGTCATCAAGGTGGTGGGCATCGGAGGCGGCGGCGTCAACGCCGTCAACCGCATGATCGAGCTCGGGCTGCGCGGTGTCGAGTTCATCGCGATCAACACCGACGCGCAGGCGCTGCTGATGAGCGACGCCGACGTCAAGCTCGATGTCGGCCGCGATCTCACCCGGGGCCTCGGCGCCGGCGCGGATCCCGAAGTGGGCCGGCGCGCCGCCGAAGACCACGCGGAGGAGATCGAGGAGGCGCTCGCGGGCGCCGACATGGTCTTCGTGACCGCGGGCGAGGGCGGCGGCACCGGGACAGGCGGCGCCCCGGTCGTCGCGCGCATCGCGAAGTCGATCGGCGCACTCACCATCGGTGTGGTCACCAAGCCCTTCAGCTTCGAGGGCAAGCGCCGGCAGACCCAGGCCGAGCAGGGCGTCGCCCGCCTGAAAGAAGAGGTCGACACCCTCATCGTCGTGCCGAACGACCGGCTCCTCGAGATCAGCGACCGCGGGATCTCGATGCTCGAGGCCTTCGCGACCGCCGATCAGGTGCTGCTGGCCGGTGTGCAGGGCATCACCGACCTGATCACCACGCCCGGCCTCATCAACCTCGACTTCGCCGACGTGAAGAGCGTCATGCAGGGCGCGGGTTCCGCGCTCATGGGCATCGGGTCCTCGCGCGGCGCCGACCGCGCGATCAAGGCCGCCGAGCTCGCCGTGGCGAGCCCGCTGCTCGAGGCGTCGATCGACGGCGCGCACGGCGTGCTGCTGTCGATCCAGGGCGGCTCGAACCTCGGCATCTTCGAGATCAACGACGCGGCCCGGCTCGTCCAGGAAGCCGTGCACCCCGAGGCGAACATCATCTTCGGCGCGGTCATCGACGACACCCTCGGCGACGAGGTGCGCGTCACGGTGATCGCGGCCGGCTTCGACGGCGGCGAACCGCAGCAGAAGGACGCCTCGGTCGAAGCTCGCCGGCCGAGCCTCATCCCCGCCGCGGTGAGCGTCGGGGTCGGGGCATCCGGCTCGTCGTCCGCGACCGACGCGCCCGAGCCGATCGGCGAGATCGACATCGAGGAGCTCGTCGAGTCGGCCAACTGGGGCGATCTCGACACGAAGTCGGCCGACCGCATCGTCACCGACCCCGCGTTCGACGACGACGGCGACGACCTCGACATCCCCGACTTCCTGAAGTGAGCCTGGCGTCCCGTCTCGAACTGGTGCGGGCCGAGATCGCCGATGCCGCGGTGGAGGCCGGGCGCTCGCCCGACGGCGTGACGCTGATCGTGGTGACGAAGTTCCATCCCGCGTCGCTCGTCGCCGACCTCGTCGCGCTCGGGGTGCGCGACGTCGGCGAGAACCGCCACCAGGAGGCGCAGCAGAAAGCCGCCGAGCTGGCGGGGCTCGACCTGCGCTGGCACTTCGTCGGGCAGCTGCAGAGCAAGAAGGCCAGACAGGTGCGCCGCTACGCCTCGGCGATCCACTCGGTCGACCGCGCGGCGCTGGTGGACGCACTGCGCAGCGAGGAGGCATCCGTGGACGTGTTCGTGCAGGTGAACCTCACCGACGATCCCGAGCGCGGAGGCGCCCGGCCCGCCGAACTGGGCCCGCTCGTCGAGCGGGTGCTGGATGCCCCGGGGCTCCGGCTGCGCGGGCTCATGGCGGTCGCACCGCTCGACGAACCGGCGCGGCCGGCGTTCGCCCGCGTGCGGGAGCTGTGCGACCGCGTCGTGCTGCCGCTCGCACCCGAGGCATCCGATCTGTCGATCGGGATGAGCCAGGACTTCCGCGAGGCGATCGCCGAAGGTGCGACACACCTGCGGATCGGCACCGCAATCACGGGGAATCGCCCCGTGCGCGGTTAGCCTCGAAGAAGACGGAATCACCGACGGAGGGGCAGCGATGTCGAACCCGCTGAAGAAGACGATGGTCTACCTGGGACTCGCCGACGAGGAACTCGAGCCCGAGCCCCAGAGCGCCCCGCAGCCCGCACCGGTCGTGCAGGCGGCTCCTTCGAGCCCGAAATCCGGAGCGGCCGTCACGCCGCTGCGCAAACCCCACGTCCAGCCGACGATCCAGCAGGCGGAGATGAACGAGATCCTCACCGTGCACCCGAGGCAGTACCGCGACGCGCAGGTGATCGCCGAATCGTTCCGCGAGGGCGTTCCGGTGATCATCAACCTCTCGCAGATGTCCGAGGGCGACGCCCGCCGGCTCATCGACTTCGCGAGCGGCCTCTCGCAGGGCCTCTACGGCAAGATCGAGCGAGTGACGAGCAAGGTGTTCCTGCTCTCGCCGGCGCACGTGGTCGTGTCGGGTGAGACCGGCGACGCCGAGGGCGACGCCGAGTCCTTCTTCACGCACGCGTAGACTCTCCCGTCGTGGGAGCACTCAACGTCGTCTGGAGCATCCTCTCAACGCTGCTGCTCATCTACTTCTTCGTGATGTGGGCGCGGTTCGTCCTCGACCTCGTGCGCACGTTCAATCGGTCCTGGCGACCGAGCGGAGTGGGGCTCGTCGTGGTCGAGACGGTGTACACGGTCACCGATCCGCCGGTGAAGTTCTTCCGCCGGCTCGTGCCGCCGATCCGCTTCGGGCAGGTCGCGATCGACCTCGGCTGGAGCCTCGCGATGCTCCTCGTCATCATCCTGATGACGATCGTCTCGGGGCTGAGCGCGGCGACCGCGCTCAGCGCCTGACGATCTGCTGCGAGCATGTCGACGCGAGGCGCCCGGCACTTCGCCGGGCCCGGCGACCCTGCTACCGTTAGCAGAACGTGATCCGTCCGCAAGACAGATATGAGGGTGCAAGCCATGGCGCTAACTCCGGAAGATGTGGTCAACAAGCGCTTCCAGGCGACGAAGTTCCGCGAGGGCTACGACCAGGACGAGGTTGACGACTTCCTCGACGAGGTCGTCGTCGAGCTCCGGCGTCTGAACCAGGAGAACGACGAGCTCCGCCAGCGCCTGGCCGCCGCCGAGGCCCGTGCCAACGACGCCGTGTCCGCGGCCGCCGTGCAGCCCGCGCCGACGCAGGCGCCCCCGGTGACGTTCGCCGAGCCCGCCTCCCCGCCGCCCACGGTCGCGGTGCCGACGCAGGTGTCGACCCCGCAGTCCGAGCTCGACGAGCAGACGTCGACCACCAACCTGCTGCAGCTGGCCCGCCGCCTGCACGAGGAGCACGTCCGCGAGGGCGTCGAGAAGCGCGACGCGCTGATCGCCGAGGGCCACGCGACCGCTGCCCGCGTCGTCGCCGAGGCCGAGGCCAAGCAGCGTCAGCAGATCGGCATCCTCGACCAGGAGCGCGTGGCGCTCGAGAAGCGGGTCGACGAGCTGCGTCTGTTCGAGCGCGACTACCGGGCCAAGCTCAAGAGCTACATCGAGGGTCAGCTGCGCGAGCTCGACACCGCGGCGCCGGTGCAGGTCTCGGGCAACCAGGGCTTCAGCGCCCCGGTCGGGGGCGTGACCCAGGGCGAGGCCGCCCCGGCACCGACCTTCCAGGGCTTTGGCGGCTGAGCGCGGCGGAAAGGCTTCCGGCGCGCTCGCGCTCGTCGTCCTCTTCGCCGCGGCGGTGGCCGCCTACGCGATCGATCAGCTGACGAAGGCGGCCGTCGTCTCGAACCTCACCGAGGGCGAGATCGTCCCGGTGCTCGGCAACCTGCTGCAGTGGCAGTTCGTGCGCAACCCGGGTGCCGCGTTCTCGATGGCGAGCGGCATGACCTGGATCTTCACGGTCCTCGCCGCGGGCGTGATCACGTTCATCATCTGGTTCGCCCGTCGCATCCGCTCGATCGCGTGGGCCGTGGTCTTCGGCCTCCTGCTCGGCGGGGTGCTCGGCAACCTGACCGACCGGCTCCTGCGCGAACCGAGCTTCGGGCTCGGGCACGTGATCGACTTCATCTCCACGCCGTGGATGCTGCCCGCGATCTACAACGTCGCCGACATCGCGATCGTGTCGAGCATGGTGCTGTTCATGCTGCTCACGATCCTCGGGGTCGGGCTCGACGGGTCGCGCGAGCGGCGCGGCGAGCAGCGGTCGGATGCCGCGACCGCCGACGGGGCGGCCGGGGCATCGGGCGCCGGGGCATCCGGCGACGATCGCGTCGTGTCGTCGATCGACCGCGCCGTCCCCAGCGAATCCTGAGATGGAATCCCGCTCCTTCCCAGTGCCCGACGGACTCGACGGTGCTCGGGTCGACGCCGGGCTCGCCAAGCTCCTCGGCTTCTCGCGCACGCAGGCGGCCGACATCGCCGCCGCGGGCGGCGTGAGCCTCGACGGGGCATCCGTCGACAAATCCGACCGGCTGCGCGCCGGCGCCTGGCTCGAGGTGACCTGGGAGCCGCCGCGCGCGCTCGAAGTCGAGCCGGTCGCCGTGCCCGATCTCGGCATCATCCACGACGACGACGACCTCGTGGTCGTCGACAAACCCGCCGGCGTCGCCGCGCACCCCTCGGTCGGCTGGGAGGGCCCGACCGTGGTCGGCGCGCTCGCGGCCGCCGGGTTCCGCATCTCGACCTCGGGGGCTCCCGAGCGGCAGGGCGTCGTCCACCGACTCGACGCGGGCACCAGCGGGCTGATGGTGGTCGCCAAGTCCGAGCGCGCGTACTCGGCGCTGAAGCGCGCGTTCCACGACCGCGAGGTCGAGAAGATCTACCACACGGTCGTGCAGGGGCATCCCGATCCGCTCGCCGGCACGATCGACGCGCCGGTCGGGCGCCACCCGAAATCCGAGTGGAAGTTCGCGGTCACGGCGTCGGGCAAGCATGCGGTGACGCACTACGAGACGATCGAGGCGTTCCCGTTCGCGTCGCTGCTCGAGATCCACCTCGAGACCGGCCGCACGCACCAGATCCGGGTGCACATGGCCGCCCAGCGGCACCCGTGCGCGGGCGACGCGATGTACGGCGCCGACCCGACGCTGTCTGCCCGCCTGGGGCTCACCCGGCAGTGGCTGCACGCGAAGCAGCTCGCGTTCATGCACCCGGCGACCGGGGAATGGACGACGTTCGTCTCCGAGTACCCGGCCGATCTGGCGCACGCGCTCGAGGTGCTGCGCGGAGACTGAGCGGAACGCCGGTCGGCACCCCTCGGGTGTGGGCGGCCGCCCATAGACTGGATGCTCCCCAGACGAACTCGTGAGGAGCTCCGTGGCCGCCGATTCCTTCGTCCACCTGCACGTGCATTCCGAGTACTCGATGCTCGACGGGGCCGCGCGAGTGGGCGAGCTCATCAAGGCGGCGCAGGGGTACGAGATGCCCGCCGTGGCGATCACCGACCACGGCAACGTGTTCGGCGCGTACGACTTCTGGAAGCAGGCGACCGACGCCGGCATCAAGCCGATCATCGGCACCGAGGCGTACCTCACGCCGGGCACCCACCGCGGCGACAAGACCCGCGTGCGGTGGGGCTCGGGCGGCGGCGACGACGTGTCGGGCGCGGGCGCGTACACGCACATGACCCTGCTCGCCGAGACGACCGAGGGAATGCACAACCTGTTCCGGCTGTCGTCGCTCGCGTCGATCGAGGGCTACTACTTCAAGCCGCGCATGGACCGCGAACTGCTGCAGACCTACGGCAAGGGGCTCATCGCGACCACCGGGTGCCCGTCGGGCGAGGTGCAGACGCGGCTGCGGCTCGGCCAGTACGACGAGGCGGTGAAGGCCGCGGCCGAGTTCCGCGACATCTTCGGGAAGGACAACTACTTCTGCGAGCTGATGGACCACGGGCTCGGCATCGAGACCCGCATCCGCGGCGATCTGCTGCGGCTCGCGAAAGACCTCGGCCTGCCGCTCGTCGCGACGAACGATCTGCACTACACGCACGCGCACGACGCGAAGAGCCACGCGGCGCTGCTGTGCGTGCAGTCGGGGTCGACCCTCGACGACCCGAACCGGTTCAAGTTCGACGCCGACGACTTCTACCTGAAGACCGCGGCCGAGATGCGCCACGTCTGGCGCGACTTTCCCGAGGCGTGCGACAACACGCTCGCGATCGCCGAGCGCTGCGACGTGCAGTTCAACACGAGCGCCAACTACATGCCGCGCTTCCCGGTGCCCGCCGGCGAAGACGAGCAGAGCTGGTTCGTGAAGGAGGTCGAGCACGGCCTGCACGAGCGGTACCCGAACGGCATCCCCGCCGAGGTGCGCACGCAGGCCGACTACGAGGTCGGCGTGATCAGCCAGATGGGGTTCCCGGGCTACTTCCTGGTGGTCGCCGACTTCATCAACTGGTCGAAGCGCAACGGGATCCGGGTCGGCCCGGGCCGAGGTTCGGGTGCGGGGTCGATGGCCGCCTACGCGATGAAGATCACCGACCTCGACCCGCTGCAGCACGGGCTCATCTTCGAGCGGTTCCTGAACCCCGATCGCGTGTCGATGCCCGACTTCGACGTCGACTTCGACGAGCGTCGTCGCGGCGAGGTGATCAAGTACGTCACCGAGAAGTACGGCGAGGAGCGCGTCGCGCAGATCGTGACCTACGGCACGATCAAGGCGAAGCAGGCGCTGAAGGACTCGTCGCGCGTGCTCGGGTTCCCGTTCGGCATGGGCGAGAAGCTCACGAAAGCGATGCCGCCCGCGGTGATGGGCAAAGACATCCCGCTCTCGGGCATCCTCGACAAGGACCATCCGCGCTACAAGGAGGCCGGAGACATCCGCGCCCTCATCGAGACCGACGCCGAGGCGAAGACGGTCTTCGACACCGCCCTCGGCCTCGAGAATCTGAAGCGCCAGTGGGGCGTGCACGCGGCCGGCGTGATCATGTCGAGCGAGCCGCTGATCGACATCATCCCGATCATGAAGCGCGAGCAGGACGGCCAGATCGTCACGCAGTTCGACTACCCCGCGTGCGAGTCGCTCGGCCTCATCAAGATGGACTTCCTGGGGTTGCGCAACCTCACGATCATCGACGACGCGCTCGACAACATCGAGGCGAACCGCGGGTTCCGCCCGGTGCTCGAAGAGCTCGCGCTCGACGATCAGGACGCCTACGACCTGCTCTCGCGCGGCGACACGCTCGGGGTGTTCCAGCTCGACGGCGGGCCGATGCGGTCGCTGCTGCGCCTCATGAAGCCCGACAACTTCGAGGACATCTCGGCCGTCATCGCGCTGTACCGTCCGGGCCCGATGGGCGCGAACTCGCACACGAACTACGCGCTGCGCAAGAACGGTCAGCAAGAGATCACGCCGATCCATCCCGAGCTCGCCGAACCGCTGCGCGACATCCTCGACACCACGTACGGCCTCATCATCTACCAGGAGCAGGTGATGGCGATCGCGCAGAAGGTGGCCGGGTTCTCGCTCGGTCAGGCCGACATCCTGCGCCGCGCGATGGGCAAGAAGAAGAAGTCCGAGCTCGACAAGCAGTACGCGGGCTTCAAGTCGGGCATGAACGAGAACGGCTACTCGGATGCCGCGGTGAAGACCCTGTGGGACATCCTGCTGCCGTTCTCCGACTACGCGTTCAACAAGGCGCACTCGGCCGCCTACGGCGTGCTCAGCTACTGGACGGCGTACCTGAAGGCGCACTACCCGGCCGAGTACATGGCGGCGCTGCTCACGAGTGTGGGCGACGCCCGCGACAAGCTCGCGCTGTATCTCAACGAGTGCCGCCGCATGGGCATCAAGGTGCTGCCGCCCGACGTGAACGAGTCGATCGGGTTCTTCGCCGCCGTCGGCGAGGACATCCGGTTCGGCCTCGGCGCGGTGCGCAACGTCGGCTTCAACGTCGTCGACGCGATCCGCGGCGCACGCGACGCGAAGGGGCGGTTCGAGTCGTTCCACGACTTCCTGAAGAAGGTGCCGATCCCCGTCGCGAACAAGCGCACCATCGAGTCGCTCGTGAAGGCCGGCGCGTTCGACTCGCTCGGGCACACCCGGCGCTCGCTCGTCGAGATCCACGAGGGCGCGGTCGAGCAGGCGGTGAAGGACAAGCGGGCCGAAGAGAACGGCGACATCGGGTTCGACTTCGACAGCCTCTTCGAGGAGCACGAGAAGGATGCCGCGCCGTCGCTCGTGCCCGATCGACCCGAGTGGGCCAAGAAGGACAAGCTCGCGTTCGAGCGCGAGATGCTCGGCCTCTACGTCTCCGACCACCCGCTCGCGGGCCTCGAGGTGCCGCTGGCCAAGCACGCGTCGATCTCGATCACCGACCTCACCGGGTCCGACTCCACGCAGGACGGCGAGACGGTGACGGTCGCCGGGCTCGTCACGAGCGTGCAGCACCGGGTCGCACGTCAGAGCGGCAACCAGTACGGCATGATCCAGGTCGAGGACTTCTCGGGCGAGATCACCGTGATGTTCATGGGCAAGGCGTACCAGGAGTTCGCGCCGACCCTGAAGAGCGACTCGATCGTGGTGGTGCGCGGCCGCGTCTCGCTGCGCGACGACGGCATGAACCTGCACGCGTTCAGCGTGTTCACCCCCGACCTCGGGTCGGCCGACGACGAGAACGGGCCGGTGGTCATCTCGATCCCCGACGTGCGGGCGAC
Organism: Agromyces larvae; assembly: GCF_022811705.1. Classification (NCBI taxonomy): domain Bacteria; kingdom Bacillati; phylum Actinomycetota; class Actinomycetes; order Micrococcales; family Microbacteriaceae; genus Agromyces; species Agromyces larvae. Next base: position 787,933 of record NZ_CP094528.1, read on the forward strand.
CACCGACACGATCACCGCGCTCGGCGATGTGCTCACCCGCCATCGCGGCGAGACCGAGGTGCGGCTGCGGCTCACCAAGGGCGGCTCGGCGCGGGTGTTCGAGCTGCCGTACCCGGTGTCGGTCAGCGCCGACTTCTTCGGCGAGCTGAAGAGCCTGCTCGGGCCGAACTGCCTGGTCTGAGCGGGCCCGCCCCGGTCGATACGCTGGAAGGCATGCTGCGCATCATCGATCTGCGGGGAACCCGTCCGTCCGAGTCCGAACTGCTCGCGGCGGTGCCGCGGGCGTCCACGGACGTGTCGGCCGCCCTGCACGTGGCGCAGGAGCTCATCGACGACGTGCGCGAGCGCGGGTCGGCGGCGCTCGTCGACCAGTCCGAGCGGTTCGACCGGGTGCGACCGGCGTCGGTGCGGGTGCCCGCCGACGAGCTCGCGGCCGCCGCCGAGGCGCTCGACCCCGACCTGCGGGCGGCCATCGAGGCGACGATCGCGCGCGTCCGCGCCGCGAGCGCCGCGCAGGTGCCGCCGCCGGTGACGACCGAGCTCGCGCCGGGCGCGGTGATCGAGCAGCGCTGGCAGCCGGTGGCGCGGGTCGGGCTGTACGTGCCCGGCGGCAAGACAGTGTACCCGTCCAGCGTGATCATGAACGTCGTGCCCGCCCAGGCGGCCGGGGTGCGCTCGATCGCGCTCGCCTCGCCCGCACAGGCCGACCACGGCGGCCGGGTGCACCCGACCATCGCGGCGATCGCCGCGCTGCTGGGCGTCGACGAGGTGTACGCGATGGGCGGCGCCGGCGCGATCGGCGCCTTCGCCTACGGGGTGCCCGACCTGGGCCTCGAACCGGTGCAGCGCGTCACCGGCCCCGGCAACGTCTACGTCGCGGCCGCCAAGCGCGCCGTCGCGGGCGTCACGGGCATCGACGCCGAGGCCGGGCCGACCGACATCGTCGTGATCGCCGACGCCGCCGCCGACGCGGAGTTCGTCGCCGCCGACCTGCTGAGCCAGGCCGAGCACGACGAGCTCGCGGCATCCGTGCTGGTCACCGACTCGGCCGAGCTCGCGGCCGACGTCGACCGCCGGCTCGAAACCCGCGCGGCCGCGACCCGGCACGCCGAGCGCGCCGCGAGCGCGCTCGGCGGTCCGCAGTCGGCGATCGTGCTCGTCGACGACCTCGCGCAGGCCGCCGACTTCGTGAACGCCTTCGCGCCCGAGCACCTCGAGATCCAGGTCGCCGACCCCGACGCGGTGCTCGCCCGCATCGAGAACGCCGGCGCGATCTTCATCGGCCCGTACTCGCCCGTCAGTCTCGGCGACTACGCCGCGGGTTCGAACCACGTGCTGCCGACCGGCGGCACCGCACGCTACGCGTCGGGGCTCTCGGCGTCGACGTACCTCCGGCCGCAGCAGGTGGTGCGGTACGACGAGTCGGCGCTGCGCGAGGTCGCGCCGGTCGTGGCGGCGCTCTCGGCCGAAGAGGACTTCCCGGCGCACGGCGACGCGGTGACCGCCCGGTTCCCGGCCGCGGCCCGATGACCCGCGGCTAGGCTGGAGACGCCATGTACTGCCCCTTCTGCCGCCACCCCGATTCGCGGGTGATCGACTCGCGCACCAGCGACGACGGCCTCTCGATCCGCCGCCGGCGCCAGTGCCCCGAGTGCGGCCGCCGGTTCTCGACGACCGAGACCGCGAGCCTGTCCGTCATCAAGCGCTCGGGGGTGGTGGAGCCGTTCAGCCGCGAGAAGGTGGTGCTCGGCGTGCGCAAGGCGTGCCAGGGCCGCCCCGTCACCGACAGCGACCTCGCGGTGCTCGCGCAGAAGGTCGAGGAGACGATCCGCTCGACGGGCGCCTCGCAGATCGACGCGAACGACATCGGTCTCGCGGTGCTGCCGCCGTTGCGCGAGCTCGACGAGGTCGCCTACCTGCGGTTCGCGAGCGTCTACCAGGCGTTCGACTCGCTCGACGACTTCGAGTCGGCGATCGGCCAGCTGCGCGCCGAGCACGGTCGCCTGCCGGCCCGTCCGGTCGAGTGAACGCACTCGGGTAGCCTGAACGCGGCATGTATCGACTCCTCTTCTCGCTGGTCTTCTCCCGTATGGACCCTGAGAACGCGCATCACCTCGCGTTCCGGGTCATCCGGCTGCTCCCGACGCTCGGGTTCGGCCGGCTGGTCGAGCGCTTCACCGCTCCCGACCCGTCGCTCGCTGTGGAGGCGCTCGGGCTGCGCTTCCCGTCGCCGTTCGGCGTGGCGGCCGGGTTCGACAAAGACGGCTTCGCCGTGCGCGGGCTCGGCAACCTCGGCTTCGGACACGTCGAGGTCGGCACGCTGACGGCGATCGCACAGCCCGGCAACGAGCGGCCGCGGCTGTTCCGGCTGATCAAGGATCGCGCGCTGGTCAATCGCATGGGCTTCAACAACGGCGGGGCGGATGCCGCGGCCGGCCGCCTCTCGCGACTGGCGCGCCGCACGCACCGCCCGGTACTGGGTGTGAACATCGGCAAGAGCCGGGTCACCCCGGTCGAGGAGGCCGCGGCCGACTACGAGCGCAGCGCGCGCGTGCTCGCGCCGCACGCCGACTACCTCGCCGTGAATGTCAGCTCGCCGAACACCCCGGGCCTGCGCGGCCTGCAGGAGCTCGACGCGCTCGAGCCGTTGCTGCGCACGGTCCGCGGCGCCGCCGGCGACACGCCGCTGCTCGTGAAGATCGCGCCCGACCTGAGCGACGACGAGGTGCGGCGCATCTGCGCGCTCGTCGTGTTGCTCGGGCTCGACGGCATCATCGCCACGAACACGACGATCTCGCGCGAGGGGCTGCGAACCTCCGCGGCCGAGGTCGAGCGCATCGGCGCCGGCGGGCTGTCGGGGGCGCCGCTCGCCGCCCGCTCGCTCGAGGTGCTGCGGATCGTGCGCGAACAGGTGCCGACCGGGCTCTGCGTGATCTCGGTCGGCGGTGTCGAGACGGCCGCCGACGTGCAGGATCGGCTCGACGCGGGCGCCACGCTCGTGCAGGGGTACTCGGCGTTCATCTACCGGGGGCCGCTGTGGGCGCGGCAGATCAACCGCGACCTGCTGCGGTTCCGGCGGGCGCGGGCGGCGGTGCTGCCGGCTGCCCCGGCCGCGCCCTGAGCCTGTCCCCAGTCGCTCCCTGAGCCTGTCGAAGGGAGCTGCGCTTCGACAGGCTCAGCGGGCTTCGGGCGCTTCGACAGGCTCAGCGGGCTTTGGGCGCTTCGACGGGCTCAGCGGGCTTTGGGCGCTTCGACGGGCTCAGCGAGCTTCGGGCGCTTCGACGGGCTCAGCGGGCTTCGAGCGCTTCGACAGGCTCAGCGAGCTTCGGGCGCTTCGACGGGCTCAGCGAGCTTCGGGCGCTTCGACGGGCTCAGCGAGCTTCGGGCGCTTCGACGGGCTCAGCGAGCTTCGGCGGGGTCGGCGAGTCTCAGGCGATCGGGACGCCGACCTCGGCGAGTCGGTCGGCCAGACGCGAACCGTCGCTCGCCGAGACCCACGGGACATCCGCCTCGTGCTCCTCGGTCTTGGAACGCCCGCCCGCGAGGACCGCCTCGCCCGTGGACAGCCGCCGGATCGCGACCGCGGCGACCCGGTCGGGGTGCTCGGCCGCGAACTTCGCGTAATGCTCCTCGTCGTGCTGGCCGTCGTCGCCGATGAGCAGCCACTTGATGTCGGGGAACTCCTCGGCGAGCCGGCGCAGGTTCTCGTCCTTGTGCTCGCGGCCGCTGCGGAACCAGCGATCGTGGGTCGGGCCCCAGTCGGTGAGCAGCAGCGGGCCGGCCGGGTAGAGGTTGCGCGACAGGAACCTGGTCAGCGTGGGCGCGACGTTCCAGGCGCCGGTCGAGAGGTAGATGACGGGGATGCCGGGGTTCGCCCGCACGATGCGCTCGTACAGCACCGCCATGCCGGGCGTGGGGATGCGGGCGTGCTCGTCGAGGACGAACGTGTTCCACGCCGCGACGAGGGGTCGGGGCAGCGCCGTCACCATCACGGTGTCGTCGACGTCGGAGATGATGCCGAACCGGGTCTCGGGCGCGACGACCGTGATCGGCGCCTCGACCGGCACCGCGCCGTCGGTGTGCAGCGTGGCGGTGTGCCAGCCGGGTTCGAGCCGTACCGGCACCTTCGTGTCGACCACGCCGCCGCGGTCGGCGAGGACCTCGATGCGCGACCCGCCCACCTCGATCGAGACCGGCACGTCGCCGATCGGCACGCTCGTGAAGCTGCGCCAGCCGCGGATGCTCGGCTGCGGGCGACGCGCGGAGCCCTCGATCTGGGCCTTCGGCTTGGACAGCAGCACACGGCAGAACACGCGCACCCACTCGGTCGAGCCGTACCCGGTGTAGGGGATCACGGTCGGCAGATGCCCGCGCCCGCGCGCCCAGCGCTCGCGCACGTCGTGGATCCAGTCTTCGAGGCGCGCGGCACGGTGCCGGGCCATGCGTGGGGGAGCACCGGCCGGGGGCGGAATGTCGACCGGCATCCTGCCAGTCTGTCATGATCATCGGCTGCGGGCCGACTCGCGGGCCGACTCGCGGGCCGACCTGCGGCCCGATCCGCGGGGCGGCTCGCGGACTCGTGCTGGTCTTCGACGCTCGGCGCGCCGGGTAGAGTGGTCCGGCGAAGATGAGGGAGGTTCCGTGCCGCACATCGACCTGATCCTGGGGGCCGATCACGGGCGCCGACGTACCGTGCGCACGGAGCCGACGCAGCGACGCAGCACTCAGCGGCTCGACACGCTGCTCGACGCCGCCGCCGAGATCACCGACGAGCTCGGATTCGAACGGTTGACCACGCAGATGGTCGCCGAGCGCGCCGGAGCCTCGATCGGCACCGTGTACCGGTACTTCCCCGACCGCGTCGCCGTGCTGCACGCGCTGCGCGAACGGTCGGTCGAGCGGTTCCGGCTGCGCATCGCCGAGCGGCTCGCCTCGGTGAGCACCGACGACTGGTGGAGCATCGTCGAGACCGCGCTCGACGCGTGCATCGACCTGCATCGCGAGGAGCCCGGGTTCTCGGTCGTCCACGGCGGCGACCGCGACCTCGCCGACGACGGCGAGCCCGAGATCGCCGCGCGCATGGCCTCGGTGATCGAGGCCGAGTTCGGCGAGGCATCCGACATCGCCGAGCTGCGGTTCCGCCTGGGCGTCGCGCTCGAGATCGGGGGCTCGCTCATCAACCGTGCGTTCACCCGCGACATCGACGGCGACCCGCGCTACCTCGACGAGGCCAAGCGCATCGTGCGCGAGTACCTCGAGCCGCATCTCGCCGGCCGCCTCATCGCCTCGAACGCGGCCTGAGCCGCGCCCCGTCCGGGGCGGGGTCACCGTTCGTCGCACGGCGTCAAGCCGTTTGCCTGCCGTCTCGAATGGTGTTTGGCTGGGTGAGGCGGGGCGCGAATGCCGGCCCGCGGAAACGGGGCGGCATGATCGAGTTCCGCAGCGTCACCAAGCAGTACCCCGACGGCACGGTCGCCGTCGCGGACGTCGACCTCGTCGTGCCCCCGCACCGCACGACCGTGCTCGTCGGCTCGTCGGGCTCGGGCAAGACGACGCTGCTGCGGATGGTCAATCGCATGGTCGATCCGACCGGAGGCGAGGTGCGCATCGACGGCACGGATGTCTCGACCGTCGATCCCGTGAAGCTGCGCCGGTCGATCGGCTACGTGATGCAGAACTCGGGGCTGCTGCCGCACCGCCGGGTGGCCGACAACATCGCGACGGTTCCCGTGCTGCGCGGTGAGCGCCGTCGCGACGCCCGGGCCAAGGCGCTCGAGCTCATGGACACCGTCGGACTCGACCGCTCGCTCGCCGACAAGTACCCGTCGCAGCTCTCGGGCGGGCAGCAGCAGCGCGTGGGCGTCGCGCGCGGCCTCGCGGTCGACCCGAACATCCTGCTCATGGACGAGCCGTTCGGTGCGGTCGACCCGATCGTGCGCACCGAGCTGCAGGACGAACTGCTGCGCCTGCAGCGCGAGCTCGGCAAGACCGTGCTGTTCGTCACGCACGACATCGACGAGGCGTTCCGGCTGGGCGACCAGATCGTGATCCTGCGCGAGCGCGGCGAGATCGTGCAGCGGGGAACGCCGGCCGAGATCATCGCGAGCCCGGCCGACGAGTTCGTCGCGGGGTTCATCGGGGCCGACCGCGCCGAGCGGGCGCTGCGCGTCACGCAGGTCGGCGGTCGGCAGGTGGTCGTCGACGCCGACGGCCGCCCGGCGGGAGTGCTCGCCTCGTGACCTGGCTCTGGTCGAACCTCGACCGGGTCGGCGAGCTGGCGCTCGTGCACCTGGCATTGTCGGTGCCCGCGATCATACTGAGCTTCGTGCTCTCGATCCCGATCGGCTGGGTGGCGTGGCGATTCCGCTGGAGTCGTGCGGTGCTGCTCAGCGTGTGCGGCATCCTGTACGCGATCCCGTCGCTGCCGCTGTTCATCGCGCTGCCCGCCCTCATCGGCACGCAGCTGCGGTCGCCCGTGAACGTGGTCGTGGCGATGACGCTGTACGGCGTCGCGCTCATGGTGCGGTCGGCGGCCGACGGTTTCGCCGACGTGGATCGCGACATCCGCATGTCGGCGACCGCGGTCGGGTACTCGTCGCTCGGGCGGTTCTTCGCGGTCGAACTGCCGCTCGCGGGTCCGGCGCTGCTCGCCGGGCTCCGGGTGGTCATCGTGAGCACGGTCAGCCTCGTGACGGTCAGCGCGGTGCTCGGCATCCCGAGTCTCGGCAGCCTGTTCACCGACGGGTTCCAGCGCAACATCCCGCTCGAGATCGCCACCGGCATCGTCGCGACGGTCGTGCTCGCGTTCGCGCTCGACCTCGTCGCGGTCGTGGCCGGGCGCCTGCTCATGCCGTGGACCAAGGTGGAGCGGCGCGGTCGCCGTCCGTCGCGGCTGGCGAACGTGGAGGCGATCGCGTGAACCTGATCCTCGACGCGTTCGCGTGGCTGTTCGATCCCGAGAACTGGGCGGGCCCCTCGGGTCTCGGCGCGCAACTCGGCTACCACGTCGTGTTCAGCCTCGCCGTCGTCGTGGCGGCCTGCGTGATCGCGCTGCCGATCGGCGCGCTCGTCGGGCACACCGGCCGCGGTCGCGAGGCGGCCGTGCTCACCTCGGGCGGCCTGCGCGCCCTGCCCACCCTCGGCCTGCTGACGCTCATCGGCCTGGCGATCGGCATCGGCCCGGTCGCGCCGTTCATCGCGCTGGTCGTGCTCGCCCTGCCGTCGGTGCTCGCCGGTGCGTACGCGGGCATCGGCGCGGTCGACCGTCGCACGGTCGACGCGGCACGAGCGGTGGGCATGACCGAGCCCCAGATCGTGCTGCGCGTCGAGACGCCGCTCGCCCTGCCCACGATCATCGGCGGCGTGCGGGCCGCCGTGCTGCAGGTGGTCGCCACCGCGACCCTCGCCGCCTACATCGGCGGCGGCGGTCTCGGCTCGACGCTGTTCGTCGCGCTCAAGACCCGCGACTACCCGGCCATGCTCGGGGTCTCGATCCTCATCATCGCGCTGGCGCTCGTGCTCGACGGCGTCTTCGCGATCATCCAACGACTCGTGGTGCCCGAGGGCGTTCGCGTCGGTCGCACCACCACGAACCTCCGCGCACGTCCGGCTCGGGCGCGCGCGGCCATGGGCTGAGCCCAACACCGAAGGGAAGCAACATGTTCACAGCTGGAAGAGGCCGGCACGTCGCCCTGGCGGCGGTCGCGGTCGGGGCGGTAGTAGCCCTGGCAGGGTGTGCCACGAGCGATCCGCTCGACGAGGGTTCCGGCACCGGGGCCGAGGGATCGTCCGAGACGATCGTCATCGGCTCGCAGGCCTACTATTCGAACGAGATCATCGCCGAGATCTACGCGCAGGCGCTCGAGGCGAACGGCTTCACCGTCGACCGGCAGTTCCAGATCGGTCAGCGCGAGGTCTACCTGCCCGAGATCGAGGCCGGCAAGATCGATCTGTTCCCCGAGTACACGGGCAACCTGCTGCAGTTCTACGAGCCCGACACCGAGGCGCGCACGAGCGACGACGTGTTCGCGGCCCTGCAGGATGCGCTGCCCGACGGGTTGCGCGTGCTCGACCAGTCGCCCGCGACCGATCAGGACTCCTACAACGTCACCAAGGCGTTCAGCGACGCGAACGGCGTGACGAGCCTGGAAGACCTCGCCGGCGTCTCGACGCCGTTGACGCTCGGCGGCAACGCCGAGCTCGAGACCCGGCCGTACGGCCCGAAGGGGCTCAAGGAGGTCTACGGCGTCGAGGTGGGCTTCACCGCCATCGAGGATTCGGGCGGTGCGCTCACGGTCAAGGCGCTCGTCGACGACCAGGTGCAGCTCGTGAACATCTACAGCGCCGACCCGAACATCAAGACGAACGACCTCGTCACCCTCGACGACCCGAAGGGCCTGTTCCTCGCGTCGAACGTGGTGCCGCTGGTGAGCGAGAAGATCACCGACGAGATCGCCGACATCATCAACGAGGTGAGTGCGGCCCTCACGGCCGCCGACCTCGTCGCGCTGAACGACCAGAGCGTCAACCAGCAGCGCAACGCCGACGACATCGCGGCCGAGTGGCTCGAATCGAAGGGGCTCGTCTAGGAGCGGGCGCCCGGGTTCCGCTCGGGGGTCCCCGCTTCGGGAGCGTCAGCTTCGGGAGCGTCGGGCTCGGGAGCGTCAGAGGGGTCGGATGCCACGGCGTCCGGCCCCTCGGTCGTCGATGCCGCCGTGGCATCCGCGCTGCCCGTGTCCGGCTCCGTGGCATCCGACTCGAAGTGCCGTGCCTCGATGCGCACGATGACGCGCTTGGCCAGCCAGACGACGACGAGGAAGAGCGCGATGACCGCGACGAAGACGTACCCTGCCCAGTGCAGTTCTCGGCTGAGCTCGCGGTAGCTGTCGGCGGCGAGCCATCCGACCGTGGCGTAGGCGAACGCCCAGATGACGCAGGCCGGCAACGTCCAGGCGATGAACCGACGGTAGCGCATCGCGCTCATGCCGACCACGAGCGGCACGAGCGAGTGCAGCACCGGCAGGAATCGCGACAGGAACACGGCCGGGCCGCCGCGCCGGTCGACGTACCGCTGGGCGCGCGTCCACTGCGTGTCGCCGATGCGCCGGCCGAGGCGGGACCGCACGAGGTGCGGACCGAACCAGCGGCCGATCGCGAAGCCGATGGACTCGCCCGCGAGCGCGCCTGCGATGACCGCGACGACGAGCGCGACGTACTGCACGGGGTTCTCGATCGCGGTCGAGGCGACGAGCACGATGGTGTCGCCGGGCACGATGAGCCCGATCAGGATCGACGTCTCGAGCATCACCCCGACGCCGGCCAGCAGAGTACGCAGCACGGGGTCGACCGCCTGCACGGTCTGCAGGATCCAGTCGAGGACGTCGTTCACGCACCCGAGCCTAGGCGGCGCGGGGGCGGATGTCCCGGGGGTCTGCCTGAGGATCCGCCGGGCGCAGGCGGGCGAGTCGTGACTCGAGCATGACGGCATCGGGGGCGACGCCGCCCGCGTCGGCGTAGGCACCGGGTTCGGCGCCGGCGCCCAATCGTGCCAGGGCCCGCCGCAGCGGTTCGCCGCCGACGTCGCGGATCGCGCCGTCGTCGGCGAGCATCTCGGTGAGCAGGGTCACGCTCCGCTCGGCCCGGTTCGCGATCGGGAACCAGGGCAGGGCGCTGTGCCACGCCCGGAACGCGATCAGCACCAGGTGGTGGAACTGGTCGAGGTGGGCCCGCTCGTGCGCGACGACCGCGGCCAGTTCTCGCTCGTCGAGCGCGGCCACCAGCCCGTCGGTGAGCACCGTCGCGGTGCGGACGCCCGGAACGCAGTACGCCAACGGAACCGGGTAGGGCAGCACGCGGGTGTGCGGCGAGTCGGGCAGCGGGTCGCTGAGCACTGCGATGAGGTGGTGCTGCCGGCGCCGTTCGCGCTCGGCCCGGGCGACGGTGAGTCCGAGGTTCAGGGCGAGATGCACGGCGAGACCGATCGCGAGGGTGAGCGCCGCGAGATGCGCCACGCCGAATCCGGGCGGCAGGTCGCCGTCGAAGAAGTGCGGCAGCAGCGTCTCGGCGGCGCCGACGATCGAGCCGGCCGGGGCCGAACCGAACAGCAGCAGGCTGCCGATCATCGAGAGTCCGCCGGCGAGGGCGATGAGCTGCCACAGCGCGAGTGCGGTCGCGGGCCGTGCGGCGGGCCAGCGCGCCGCCGACAGCATGACGGGCACGGGCCACGCGAGCGCGGCCGCGAGCACGCCGAGTGCCAGCGCCGAGGGGATCACGTCAGCCGTGCACCAGTTCGTCGAGCAGTCGACGCAGCGTCGCCGCCTCCTGGCGTGACGAGGTGGTGATGAAGCGGGCGAGCGCGGCATCGCGATCGCTGGCGCGGTCGAGCACCTCGTGCATGAGTTCGGCGGTGTGGTCTTCGCGGCTGAGCAGCGCGTGGTAGCGGTGCGGGCGGGCGTCGCGCGAGCGGGTGACGAATCCCTTGCGCTCGAGGCGGGCGAGCACCGTGAGCACGGTGGTCGTGGCGGGGGTGCGCCCCTCGCCCGCGTCGAGGACGGTGATGCGGTCGCGGATGTCGTTCGCCGTGAGGGCGGGGTCGGAGGCCCAGAGCTGTTCCATGACCGCTCGCTCGAGTTCGCCGAGATTCGCCATGCCCCAAGGGTACCCTCGTTCCGCTGGATGTTCTACGTGGTGTAGAAATGTGTTCTACGCGAGGTAGAACTCGCGAATCACCCGCAGCCCACGGCGGAATCCGGAGGGAACCACGTGAACGACCTGCTCGACCCACTGCTCCTCGCGAGATGGCAGTTCGGGCTCACCACCGTCTACCACTTCCTGTTCGTGCCGATCACGATCGGCCTCGCATCGACCACCGCGATCTTCCAGACCGCATGGTTCCGAACCGGCAAGGTCGAGTACCTGCAGATCACCCGGTTCCTCGGCAACATCTTCCTCATCAACTTCGCGATGGGCGTCGTCACCGGCATCGTGCAGGAGTTCCAGTTCGGCATGAACTGGTCGGAGTACTCGCGGTTCGTCGGCGACGTCTTCGGCGCGCCGCTCGCGCTCGAAGGGCTGCTCGCATTCTTCTTCGAGGCGACCTTCATCGGCCTCTGGATCTTCGGCTGGGACAAGCTGCCCCGGGGCATCCATCTCGCGACCATCTGGTGCACCGCGATCGGCAGCATCGTCTCGGCGTACTTCATCATCGCCGCGAACGCGTTCATGCAGAACCCCGTCGGCTACGAGATCAACGAGGTGAAGGAGCGCGCCGAACTCGTCGACATCGGCGCGGTGCTCACCAACCCGGTGGCCGTCGCCGCGTTCCCGCACACGATCGCGGCGTCCTTCATGGTGTCGTCGGGCCTCGTGATCAGCGCGGCCGCCTGGCACCTCGCCCGCAACCAGCACCTCGACACCATGCGACCGGCGCTGAAGTTCGGCCTCTGGGGCATGGTCGTCTCGGGCGCGATCACCACGTTCTTCGGCGACCAGCTCAGCCTCGCCATGGTCGCCACCCAGCCGATGAAGATGGCCGCGGCCGAGGCCACGTTCGACACGGTGTGCGGGGCGGACGCCTCGTTCTCGATCTTCACGCTCGGCACCCCCGACGGGTCATCCGAACTGTTCTCGATCCGCATCCCGTACCTGCTCTCGCTGCTGTCGACGCACACGCTCGACGGCTGCGTCGAAGGCATCAACGACCTGCAGGCGGCCTACACCGAGGCGTTCGGCCCCGGCGACTACGCGCCCATCCTCTGGGTCACCTACTGGGCGTTCCGCTGGATGATCGGACTCGGCCTGGCGCACGTGCTCGTCGCCGTCGTCGGCCTCTGGCTCACCCGCAAGGGCCGGATGCCGAAGCAGCGCTGGGTGTGGAAGGTCGCGGTCTGGAGCTTCCCGCTCTCGCTCGCCGCGATGACGGTCGGCTGGATCTTCACCGAGATGGGCCGGCAGCCGTGGATCGTGTTCAGCCTGCTGTGGACCGAGTCGGCCGTCTCACCGAACGTCACCGGCCTCGACGTGCTCATCTCGCTCGTCGCGTTCACGCTCGTCTACGGCGCCCTCGCGGTCGTCGAGTTCGGGCTCATCATCAAGGCGGTGCGCACGGGCCCGCCCGACGTCGGCGACCCCGACCCCGAGACCGGCCGCGTCGAACCCGCGACCACGGTGTACTAGGAGGAGCAGGACATGGATCTCGCAGTGCTCTGGTTCTGGATCGTCGCGTTCCTGTTCGTCGGCTACTTCGTGCTCGACGGGTTCGACTTCGGCGTCGGCATGTCGCTGCCGTTCCTCGGCAGGGATGACACCGACCGCCGCGTGCTCATCAACACCATCGGCCCCGTCTGGGACCTCAACGAGACGTGGGTCATCGTGGCCGGGGCATCCCTGTTCGCCGCCTTCCCCGAGTGGTACGCGACGCTGTTCAGCGGGTTCTACCTGGCGCTGCTGCTCATCCTGCTCGCGCTCATCGCCCGCGGGGTGTCGTTCGAGTACCGCCAGAAGGGAGCGCACCCCGAGTGGAAGCGCTGGTTCGACGGCATGATCGTCGTCGGCAGCGCCGTGCCCGCGCTGCTCTGGGGCGTCGCGTTCGCGAACATCGTGCAGGGCGTGCCGCTCGACGCCGACCACAACTACACCGGCACGCTCATCGACCTGCTGAACCCGTACGCGCTCACCGGCGGCCTCACGACCCTGCTGCTGTTCTTCACGCACGGCGTGGTATTCGTGTCGCTGAAGACCGTCGGCGACCTGCGCGAGCGCGCCCAGCGGCTCGCCACGCGCTCGGGCATCATCGCCATCGTCGTCGCGGCGGCGTTCCTCGCGTGGACCGGGCTCGCGTTCGGCACCTTCTGGTTCTGGGTGTTCGCCGCGGTCGCGGCGGTCGCGCTCATCGCCGGATGGATCGCGAACGCGCGCGGCGCGGAAGGGGTCGCGTTCACCTTCCTCGCGCTCACGGTGGCGACGGCGGTGCTCGCGCTGTTCTCGGCGCTGTTCCCCGACGTCATGCCGGCCTCGAACGACCCCGCGAACAGCCTCACGATCGCCAACGCGTCGAGCAGCGAGTACACCCTGACCGTGATGAGCTGGGTCGCGCTCATCTTCCTGCCGCTGGTGCTCGTCTACCAGGGGTGGACGTACTGGGTGTTCCGCAAGCGCGTGACGCGCGAGGCCGTCGAACAGGCGCCCGCGCACTGAGACGAGGATCGCATGAAACCGCTCGACCCCCGGCTCGTGCGCCGCACCCGAGCCGCCCGCAGCTTTCTCGGCGCCGGAGCGGGGCTGGCCGCCGTGCAGGCCGCCGCGACGATCGCATTCGCATGGGGCCTCGCCGGCACCGTCGTCGCGGTCGTCGACGGACACGCGCTCGACGGAGCATCCGCACCGCTCGTCGTGCTCGCGACGGCCGCCTGCGTGCGCGCCGCAGCGGCGTGGGGCTGGGAGGCGACCGGTTCAGCCGCCGCGATGCGCGTGAAGGCCGAACTGCGCTCCGACCTGCTCACGGCGATCGGTCGCCGACCCGGCGGAATCCCCGGGGCGTCCACCGCTCGGGTCGCGACCCTGTTCGGCCACGGGCTCGACGCACTCGACGAATACTTCGGCGCCTACCTGCCCCAGCTCGTGCTCACCGTCATCGCCGCGCCCATGCTGCTGGCCGCGGCCTGGTTCGCCGACCCGTTGTCGGGGCTCATCCTCACGATCGTGCTGCCGCTCATCCCGGTGTTCATGGCGCTCATCGGCATGGCGACGCAGGCGGTGCAACGCCGGCAGTGGGACGCGCTCGCCGCGTTGTCGCGGGCGTTCCTCGAGGTGCTCGGCGGGCTGTCGACGCTCATGCTGTTCGGGCGCGAGCAGCGGCAGGCGCAGCGCATCCGCGCCGTGACCGACGATTACCGCAGACGCACGATGCGCGTGCTCGGCATCACCTTCCTCTCGGGGTTCACGCTCGAACTCGCGGCGAGCCTGTCGGTCGCCCTCGTCGCGGTGACGGTCGGGCTGCGCCTCGTCTCGGGGGAGGTGGCGCTCGCCCCCGGCCTGTTCGTGCTGGTGCTCGCACCCGAGGTCTTCCTGCCGTTGCGCAACGTCGGGGCCGCGTTCCATGCGTCGGCGGCCGGCGTCGAGGCCTCTCGCGACGCATTCGAGCTGCTCGACGCGGCGGAGGCGAGCGACGCGGCGGAGGCGGTCGGGCTGGTCGCGGCCGATCGGGCCGGTTCGGTCGATCGGGCCGGTTCCGTCGATCGGGCCGGTTCCGTGGATCGGGCCGGCTCCGTGGCGCCCGCCACGGGAACGGCGACGGATGCCGCGGCGCGCGCCCGGCGCATCCTGCCCGCCGATCTCGGCCTGACGATCGCGGACCTCGTCGTGCGCCGCGCCGGCCGGACCGTCGTCGACGGGCTCACCCTGAGCGTCCGGCCGGGGCAGGTCGTCGCCCTCACCGGCGCGTCCGGCGCCGGCAAGTCCTCGGTGATCGCCGCGGTCCTCGGCGCGGTCGACTTCGAGGGCCGGATCGGACTGGACGGCGCGACGAGCGCCGCGGGCATCCGCGACCGGTTGGCATGGGCGGGGCAGACCCCGACGCTGTTCGCCGGCACCGTCGCCGGCAACGTCCGGCTCGGCGACGAAGGGGCCGACCCCTGGCTGCTCGACCGGGCACTGCGGATCGCCGGCGTCGACCTCGACCCCGATCTCGTGCTGGGGCCGGGCGGCGGCGGCCTCTCGGGCGGACAGGCCCAGCGCGTCGCCGTCGCGCGGGCCGTGCACCGCCAGCTCGCTCGGGATGCGCGGCTGCTCGTGCTCGACGAGCCGACCTCGGCGCTCGACGAGGCACGTGAGACGCACCTCGCGACCTCGCTGCGGGAACTCGCCGACGAGGGCCGCGCCGTGCTCGTCGTCACCCACCGCGCCGCGCTGGCGGACGCGGCCGACCGGGTCGTCGAACTGGAGGGCATCCATGTCTGAGGACGCATCCGCAGGCCGCGAGCAGGCGATCGGCGCCGTCCGGGCGGTCCTCCGCCAAGCGGTGCCGCCGGCACGGCGACTGCTGCCGGCGATCCTGCTCGGCGTCCTCTCGGCGGGCTCGAGCGTGGCGCTCATCGCCTGCTCGGCGTGGTTGATCGTGCGCGCCGCGGAGCAGCCGCCCATCCTCTACCTGTCGGTCGCGGTGGTGGGGGTGCGCGCGTTCGCACTCGGACGCGCGGGCTTCCGCTACCTGGAGCGCGTCGCCGGGCACGACGCGTCCTTCCGGCAGCTCGCCGAGATCCGGGCGGGGGTGTACGAGCGGCTGCTGCCGTTCGCCCCCGACGGGCTCGCGGCGACCCGGCGCGGCGATCTGCTCGCCCGCTTCGTCGACGACGTCGACGACCTGCAGACGGTGTCGCTGCGCGTCGTGCAACCGCTCGTCAGCTCGGGCATCGTGCTGGCGCTCGCGATCACCGGGGTGTGGATGCTCGCTCCCGGCTCGGGCGCGGCGCTGCTCGGATGCCTCGCAGCCGGCGTCGGCGCAGCCCTCGCGCTGCAACGCGCCGCCGCGAAGCGCGCCGAACGCGAACTCGCTCCGCTGCGCGGCCGGTTGCAGGCCGCGATCGTGGAGCATGTGCAGACGATCGACGTGCTCGTCGCCTTCGACGCCGCGGCCGAGAGCGCGAGACGGATCGACGAACTCGGGGACCGGCTCGCCCGGACCGCGCGCCGCCGATCGCTCGCTGCCGGGGGAGCGGCCGCCGTGATGACCGCGATCGCCGGCGTCGCCGCGGCCGCGAGCGCCGCGGCGGGTGCGCCCCTGCTCGCCGACGGTCGCCTGACCGGCCCGGCGTTCGCGGTGCTCGCACTGGTGCCGCTCGCGGTGGCCGAGGTCGCGTCCGCGGTGCCCGTGGCGGTCGCCGCCGCGCGCCGAGCCCGGACGAGTGCGGCTCGCGTGGCCGGCGCCGTTCCCGACACGCTGCGGCCCGGCCCGGCGCTCGGGGGCGACGCCGGCGCGAGCGCCGACGCTGCGCCTGCGCCGGTTCCCGCACTGCGACTGCGCGGCGTCGGCGCAGCATGGCCGGCCCTCGACGGCGTCGAGTCCGGTGCGGCGCTGCGCGACATGGACCTCGATCTCGCACCGGGGGAGCGGGTCCTGCTCCGCGGTGCATCGGGGGCGGGCAAGACGACGCTCGCGCACGTGCTCGTCCGGTTCCTCGCCTACTCGGGGTCGTACCGCATCGACGGGGTCGAGGCATCCGAACTCGACCCCGCCCGAGTGCGCAGACAGGTCGGTCTCGTCGAACAGCGCCCCTGGATCTTCGACGAGGACGTGAGACAGAACCTCCTGTTCGCCCGGGACACCGCGACCGACGCCGAACTGCTCGCGGTGCTCGAACGGGTGGGGCTCGGCGACTGGGTGCGGGAGCGCGGCGGCCTGGACGCCCGAGTCGGCGAGCGCGGCGCGCTCGTGTCGGGCGGGCAGGCGCAGCGGATCGCGCTCGCCCGGGCACTGCTGGCCGACTTCCCGGTGCTGGTGCTCGACGAACCGACCGCGAACGTCGACGCGGCGCGCGGCGCGGCCCTGCTCGAGGACCTGCTGGGCGCCGCCGCCCGCGACGGTCGGTCGGTGCTGCTCATCAGCCACGTCGACGTCGACGCGTCCATCGTCGACCGTTCGGTCGGGATCGACGCCGGACGCACCGTCGCGGCCGACGCGATCCCGGCGGTGGACGAACGGGTGCCGACCGGGCCCGTACGCTGAGGGGATGCCGCACCAGGTCCGCGTCCGCCGACTCGGCGGCTGGGTCGATCCCGAGCAGGCGTTCCTTCGCGTCGGCCGGGCCGCGCCGCGCGCGATCTGGCTCGACGGCGGCTGCGACGCCGTCACGGGCCGCAGCGTCATCGCGATCGGCCGTGCGGACTCGCCGTTCGTCACCGCGGACGCGGGCGACGGGGACGCGCTGCTCGCCGCGCTGCGCGCGGGCCTCGACGGCGCCGCCGCCGCGCGGGCCGACGGGCGGGTGACCGCGCTCGGCTGGCTCGGCTGGTTCGGGTACGAATGGGGTGCGGCGCGACTCGGGGTGCCGGTCGCGACCACCTCGACGCCGGATGCCGCGTTCCTGTTCGCCGACCGTGCGATCGTGTTCGACCACGCCCGACGCGAGGTCGAGCTCGAGTGGATCGACGGGGCGGGCGCCGCGGACTGGGTCGGCGAGACATCCGGGCTGCTGAGCGGTGCGACGCGCACGGCCGGGGCATCCGGGGCATCCGAACCATCCGCGCCGTCCGGGCCATCCGGTGCGACCGACGCCCCCGCGCCGCGCTGGCGGCACGCGCCCGACGCGTACGCCGCGCGCATCCAGGCGTGCCGCGCCGCGATCGTGCGCGGCGACGCCTACCAGCTCTGCCTCACCAACCGCATCGAGGTCGACGCGCACCCCGACCCGCTCGAGGCGTACCTGCGGCTGCGCCGGCTGAGCCCGGCCCACCACGGCGGATTCGTGCGATTCGACGACGTCGCGCTGCTCTCGGCGTCGCCCGAGCAGTTCCTGCTGGTCGACCGCTCGGGGCTCGTCACGACCCGGCCGATGAAGGGCACCCGCCCGCGCGGCGCCGACGAGGCATCCGATCGGGCGCTGCGCGCCGAACTGCTCGCGAGCGACAAGGAACGCGCCGAGAACCTGATGATCGTCGACCTGATGCGCAACGACCTCGGCCGCATCGCCGAACTCGGCACCGTGTCGGTGCCCGAGCTGCACGTCGTCGAGGAGTACCCGCAGGTGCACCAGCTCGTGTCGACCGTGACGGCGAGGCTCCGGGCGGGGGCCACCGCGCTCGACGCGGTCGCCGCCGCGTTCCCGGCGGGCTCGATGACGGGCGCGCCGAAGCTCAGCGCGATGACCATCCTGCACGAGCTCGAGCAGGGCCCGCGGGGCATCTACTCGGGCGCGTTCGGGACGCTCGCGGTCGACGGCTCGGCGGATCTCGCGATGGTGATCCGCTCGATCGTGCTCGCGCCCGACGGTGCGAGCATCGGCACCGGCGGCGGGATCACCGCGCTGTCCGACGCCGACGAGGAGGTCGAGGAGACGCGGGTCAAGGCGCGCGCGCTGCTGGAGGCGCTGCTCGGGCGACGATCAGCGACGATCGAATAGGCTGGTCGGGTTGTGCGCGCGCGCTCCACGCGCGCGCGGATTCCGCGAATTCGAGCTTCGAACCGATTGTGAGTCACGTGGCCACCGAGCACGACCCCGCCCAGACCGCCGACGCCGGCACCTACGACTTCGCCGCTCTCGAGGCGAAGTGGCTTCCGGTGTGGGAGGCGCAGGAGCTGTTCCGCTCGGGGCGGCCGGGCGACACCCGCCCGCGCAAGTACGTGCTCGACATGTTCCCGTACCCTTCCGGCGACCTGCACATGGGCCACGCCGAGGCGTTCGGCTTCGGCGACGTCTCGGCGCGCTACTGGCGGCACCAGGGCTTCGACGTGCTGCACCCCATCGGCTGGGACTCGTTCGGCCTGCCCGCCGAGAACGCCGCGATCAAGCGCGGCGCCGACCCCCGCGAGTGGACGTACACGAACATCGCGCAGCAGAAGGCCTCGTTCCGCCGGTACGCGCCCTCGTTCGACTGGTCGCGCGAACTGCACACCTCCGACCCCGAGTACTACCGGTGGAACCAGTGGCTGTTCCTGAAGCTGTACGAGCAGGGCATCGCGTACCGCAAGGACGGCAAGGTCAACTGGTGCCCGGTCGACCAGACCGTGCTCGCCAACGAGCAGGTGATCGACGGGCACTGCGAGCGCTGCGGCGCGGTGGTCGTGAAGAAGGACCTGACGCAGTGGTACTTCCGGGTGACCGACTACGCCGACCGGCTCGTCGACGACCTGAACCAGCTCGAGGGCGCCTGGCCGCAGAAGGTGCTGTCGATGCAGCGCAACTGGATCGGCCGCTCCTCGGGCGCCGACGTCGACTTCGAGATCGAGGGGCGCGATGAGCGGGTGACCGTGTTCACGACCCGCCCCGACACGCTCTACGGCGCGACCTTCATGGTGGTCGCGGTCGACTCGCCGCTCGCGGCCGAACTCGCCGGCGGAGCATCCGACGAGGTGCAGCGCCGGTTCGCCGACTACCTGGCCGAGGTGGGCGCCGAGACCGACATCGAGCGGCTCGCGACCGACAAGCCGAAGACCGGCGTGTTCCTCGAGCGCTACGCGATCAACCCGCTGAACGGCGAGCGGCTGCCGATCTGGGCGAGCGATTACGTGCTCGCCGACTACGGTCACGGCGCGATCATGGCGGTGCCCGCACATGACCAGCGCGACCTCGACTTCGCCCGTGCGTTCGGCCTGCCGGTGCGCGTCGTGGTCGACGTGAACCAGCCGGTCACCGGCGTCATCCCGGTCATCCCGACCGACGACGAGGGCAACCCGGTGCTGCCCGACGACCTGCCGCCGCTCGATCCGGCGTCGACGGGCACCGCGCTCACCGGCGACGGCCGGCTGATCAACTCGGGCCCGCTCGACGGGCTGTCGAAGTCGCGTGCGATCCACCGCGCCATCGAGATCCTCGGCGAGCGCGGCACCGGCCGGGCGGCGAAGAACTACCGCCTGCGCGACTGGCTGATCTCGCGGCAGCGGTTCTGGGGCACGCCGATCCCGATCATCCACTGCCCCGACTGCGGCGAGGTGCCGGTGCCCGAGGCCGACCTGCCGGTGCGGCTGCCCGAGGCGAAGGGCCTCGACCTGGCGCCGAAGGGCTCGAGCCCGCTCGGCGCAGCCGAAGACTGGGTGAACGTCGCCTGCCCGACGTGCGGCGGCCCGGCCAAGCGCGACTCCGACACCATGGACACCTTCGTCGACAGCTCGTGGTACTACCTGCGGTACCTGAACGCGAACGACGACACCCGGGCGTTCGACCCGGCCGAGGCCGAGAAGTGGGCGCCCGTCGACCAGTACGTCGGCGGCGTCGAGCACGCGATCCTGCACCTGCTGTACTCGCGGTTCGTGACGAAGGTGCTGTTCGACCTCGGATACCTCAGCTTCACCGAGCCGTTCACGTCGCTGCTCAACCAGGGCATGGTGCTCATGGACGGCTCGAAGATGTCGAAGTCGAAGGGCAACCTCGTCGAGTTCGCCGCCGAGCTGAACCAGCACGGCACCGATGCGCTTCGGGTCACCCTCGCGTTCGCGGGCCCGCCCGAGGACGACATCGACTGGGCGGACGTCTCGCCGGTCGGGTCGGCGAAGTTCCTGGCGCGGGCGTGGCGCATCGCCGGCGAGGTCACCTCGAGCCCTCAGGTGGAGTGGAAGTCGGGCGATCGCGCGCTGCGCCGCGCCACGCACCGGCTGCTGGCGGATGCCCCGGGGCTGATCGAGTCGTTCAAGTTCAACGTCGTCGTGGCCCGGCTCATGGAACTCGTGAACGCGACCCGCAAGGCGATCGACCAGGGGCCCGGCGCGGGCGACGCGGCCGTGCGCGAGGCCGCGGAAGTCACCGCGATGGTGCTCGACCTGTTCGCGCCGTACACCGCGGCCGACATGTGGCAGCGGCTCGGCTACGACACTCCGGTGGCCCTCGTGCCGTGGCGCAAGGCCGACCCGGCGCTGCTCGTCGAAGACCAGGTGACCGCGATCGTGCAGGTCGACGGCAAGGTGCGCGACCGGCTCGAGGTGTCGCCGAAGATCTCGGCCGACGAGCTCGAGTCGCTGGCTCGCGGGTCGGCGGCGGTCGCCCGCGCGCTGGGCGAGCGCGAGATCGCGAACGTGATCGTGCGCGCGCCGAAGCTGGTCAACATCGCCACGCGTCGGTAGCGCGGGGCGTTCGGGTCGGGTCGATCGGATGCCGCGCCCGAGTGCTCCTCGACAGGCGCCGCCCACCGGCGACCTGCCCGCAGATTCGGCGGCGCGCAGCATCCGCGGGATCGGAGCCGCCTAGCCTGCCCGCATGACGCAGGACGCTGCCGACGATCCGCTGGATCGTGACGACCCCCTCGATCGTCTCGCTCCCGATGCCCGGCGCGCTGCGCCGCGCACACGGATCGCCGTCGGCGCGGCGGTGGTGCTGTTCATCACCGCGGTCGCGGTCGCGGCGATGCTGTCGGCCGCGGCGGCGGGCGGCGGCGATCGCGGCCTCATCGCCGACGGCTCGGGGGGATCGGACGCTTCGGGGGGCCTCGCGTCGGGCGAGGCGGATGCGGCGACCTCGGCCGCAGCGGGTGCCGCGGGTGCGCCGCCGCTGCTCGTGCACGTCCTGGGAGCGGTCGCCTCGCCCGGCCTCGTCGAGCTCGCCCCCGGTGCCCGTGTCGTCGACGCGATCGCCGCGGCGGGCGGGCTCACCGAGACGGCCGACCCCGCCGGGGTGAACCTCGCGCGCCCGGTCGCCGACGGCGAGCAACTGGTCGTGCCCGCGCAGGGCGAGGTCGCGCCGCCCGTCGCGGAGGCCGGCGGCGGGGCCTCCGCCGGCGGGCGGGTCTCGCTGAATTCGGCGACGGTCGCCGACCTCGACACGCTGCCCCGCATCGGGCCGGCACTGGCCCAGCGCATCATCGACTACCGCGATGCGAACGGGCCGTTCACGAGCGTCGACCAGCTGCGCGACGTCACCGGCATCGGCGACGCGACCTTCGCCGGTCTCGTCGACCTGGTGACGCTCTGACCCCGCCCGTGCGCGCACCCGACCTGCGACTCACCGGGCCGGCGCTGGCCGCCTGGGCGGCGGCGTGGGCCGCGCCGGCGCTGGCCGACTCCGCCGGGCGCGCGGCGGTGGACGCGGCGACCGTCGCGGCGTGGGCGATCGCCGCGGCACTCGTCGTCGCGGGTGCGGCCGGTGCGAGGCGGTGCCGCCCCGGCCCGCACCGGCGGCACCCGGCTCGCGGCCAGCGAACGCGTGCCGCGCTGCCGGGCATCGCGGTGGCCGCCGCGGCGGGTGCGATCGCACTCCACGCCGTCGCGCTCGGGCTCGGCGCACGCCTCGACTCGCCGATCGCCGACGCGGCGACCGAGTCCCGCGTCGTCGAGGTCGTGGTCGAACTCGATCGAGCCCCCCGCGCATCGCGCGTCACCGCGGCGTGGGCGATCGACGCCGAGGCGGCGGACGACGGCGCACCCGAGTCGCCGGCGGAGGTCGTGATCGACGGCCGGGTCGTCGAGGTCGACGGCACCGCGATCGATGCGGTGACCGCGAGCGCAACCGTGCCCGCCGACGAGCGGCTCGCGTTCGGCGCTCGGGCGGCGTTCCAGGCGCGGGTCGAGGCGCTGCCGAACACCGAGGGCACGGCGTTCCGGCTGCGGCCAGTCGGCGACGCGATCTCGGTGGCGCCGCCTCCGCCGTGGCTCGACTGGGCGGCGCACCTGCGGGCGGGATTCCGGGCCGCCGCGGCCGACCTTCCCGGAGACGGCGGCGCGCTCGTGCCCGGGCTCGCGATCGGCGACACCGCCGCCGTCAGCGGCGACCTCGATGCCGCGATGAAGGCGTCGTCGCTGAGCCACCTCACCGCCGTATCGGGCGCCAACTGCGCGATCGTGACCGCTGCGGCGTTCGCTCTCGCTGCGGCGGCGGGCCTGCCGACCGCGTGGCGCATCGGGGTCGCGCTCGCGGGGCTGAGCGCGTTCGTCGCCCTCGTCACCCCCGAGTCGAGCGTGGTCCGGGCCACGGCGATGGCGGTGGTCGTGCTCGCCGCCCGCGCGACGGGCCGGCCGGGCGGCGGCACCGCGGCGCTGTCGGGTGCGGTGGTCGTGCTGCTCGTCGCCGATCCGTGGCTGGCGCGCGACTACGGATTCGCCCTCTCGGCGAGCGCGACGGCGGGCTTGCTGCTGCTGGCGCAGCCGCTCGGCCGGGTGCTCGGACGCGTCATGCCCCGCCGGCTGGCCGTCGTGCTCGCCGTGCCGATCGCCGCCCAGCTCGCATGCCAGCCGATCCTCATCCTGCTCGACCCCGCGATCGCGGTGCACGGGGTCGTCGCCAACCTGCTCGCTGCTCCGGCCGCGCCGGTCGGCACGGTGATCGGCCTCATCGGATGCCTCGTCCTGCCGGTGCTGCCCGGGGTGGGAGCCGCCCTGCTGCAGGTCGCGTGGATGCCGGCGAGCTGGATCGCCGCGGTGGCCCGCGGCACCGCGGCACTGCCGTTCGCGCGACTTCCCTGGCTGCCCGACGCGCCCGGCGCGCTGCTGCTCGCGGCGATCACCGCGCTGGCGCTCGGGCTGCTGCTCGCGCGTCGCCGACGGCGGCTGCCGACGATGCTCGCGGCGGGCGGGCTCGCGGTGCTCGTCGCGATCCCGGTCGGCGTGGCCGGTGTCGCGCCGGTGCTGCGGTCGTGGACGGTGCCCCATGACTGGCAGCTCGCGGCGTGCGACGTCGGGCAGGGCGATGCGATGCTCATCCGTTCGGCCGGGGCGGTGGCGCTCATCGACACCGGCCCCGAGCCGGCGGCGCTCACCGCGTGCCTGGATCGGCTCGGCATCGATCGCGTCGACCTGCTCGTGCTCACGCACTGGGACGCCGATCACGTCGGCGGCGTCGCGGCCGTGGCGGGCCGGACGGGCGTCGTGCTGCACGGCCCGCTGGACGGCGCCCGCTCGAGCCGGACGCTCGACCCGCTCGTCGAGGGCGGTGCGGCGGCTGCGGAGGCGGTCGCCGGCCGGTCGGGCCGACTCGGCGACGACCGGTGGACGGTGCGGTGGCCCCTGCCGGGGGAGCCGCCCGGCAATGATGCGAGCGTCGTGGTGCAGTTCGATGCGCCGGGGTTCCGGGCACTGCTCCTCGGCGATCTCGGCGAGGAGGCGCAGCGCCGCATGCGGCGGGCGGTCGACCTGCCGAGGATCGACATCGTGAAGGTCGCCCACCACGGGTCGGCCGACCAGGACGCCGGACTCTATTCGGCGATCGGCGCACGGGTCGGCCTCATCGGCGTCGGGGCCGACAACGGGTACGGGCATCCGACGCGCAAGACCCTCGACCTGCTCGATGCCGCCGGCATCGCAGTGGTGCGCACCGACCGCGACGGCACGTCGGTGCTGACGATCGACTCGGGCGGCGGCATCCGGCTCTGGACCGCGCGTGGCGGCCCGACGTCGGAGGCCGACCGTACACTGGGAGCGGCACAACGCGAGGTACGGGAGGCACGGTGGCGGCTCGCCCCAGCGCGACGAGATCGAAGGCGGCGATCCCGCAGCTCACCTGGAATGCGGTGCGCCCGGCGCCCGTGGTGCTCGTGTCCGGCCCCGAAGACGTGCTGGCCGATCGCGCGATCTCGATGCTGCGCGAGTTCCTCCGCGCCGAAGACCCGGCGCTCGAAGTGAGCGACCTCGACGCGGCGAGTTATCCGCGCGGCGAACTGCTGACCCTCGCGAGTCCGTCGCTCTTCGGCGAGGCCCGGCTCATCCGGGTCTCGGGCGTCGAGCACGCGAGCGACGACTTCCTGCTCGACGCGCTCGCCTACCTCGAGCAGACCCCGACCGAGACCACGCTGGTGCTGCGCCACCGCAGCGGTGTGCGCGGCAAGAAACTGCTCGACGCGATTCGCGCCGGCGCGGGCGACGGCATCGAGATCGTGTGCGCCGAGCTCAAGAAGGACGCCGAGAAGCAGGACTTCGTGCACGACGAGTTCCGTGCGGCCGGTCGGCGCATCACCCCCGGCGCACTGCGCGACCTGGTCGGCGCCTTCGCCGACGACCTCGCCGAACTCGCCGCGGCGTGCCGGCAACTCATCTCCGACGCTCCGGGCGACATCGATGAGCGCACCGTCGCGCGATACTACGGCGGCCGCGTCGAGACGAACGCGTTCGCCGTCGCCGACGCCGCGATCGCCGGGCGGCACGGCGCAGCCCTCGTCGCGTTGCGCCACGCCCTCGAGAGCGGAGCCGACCCCGTACCGATCGTCGGCGCGTTCGCGGCGAAGGTCCGGCAGATGGCGAAGGTCGCCGGCGCGCCGCGCGGCGGATCCGGTCAACTCGCCTCGAGTCTCGGCATGGCGCCGTGGCAGGTCGATCGGGCCCGCCGCGATCTCTCCGGCTGGGACGACGAGGGCCTCGGCCGCGCCATCGAGGCCCTGGCCGCCGCCGACGCCGCGGTGAAGGGCGCCGAACGCGATCCGGTGTTCGCGCTCGAGCGGCTCATCGGGGTCATCGCGAGCCGGGGGCGCGTGCGGTCGGCCGCTCCGCGCTGACGCCGCGGCGCGCCGGCGCGCCGACGCACCGACGCACCGACGCACCGGCGCACGGGCGCACGCACCGGCGCACGCACCGGCGCACGGTCCGGCGTACGCTCGCTCACGCGCGCTCACCCGCGCTCACCCGCGCTCACCCGACGGGCGCGCGGCTCAGCCCCGCACCCGGTTCGCCGGCCCCGCCGACGACGAAGGCCCCGCACCGAATCAACGGTGCGGGGCCCTCGTGCGAGGATGCTGCGCTCAGAGCGCGGCGACCTGCTTCGCGATCGCCGACTTGCGGTTCGCGGCCTGGTTCTGGTGGATGACGCCCTTCGACACGGCCTTGTCGAGCTTGCGGGTCGCGACCTTCAGGGCGGCGTTCGCCTTCTCCTTGTCGCCGGCGGCGATGGCCTCGCGGGTCGCGCGGACGACGGTCTTGAGCTCGCTCTTGACGGCCTTGTTGCGCTCCTGCGCCTTGAGGTTGGTCTTGATGCGCTTGATCTGCGACTTGATGTTTGCCACGTGGATTCTTTCGTTCTCGTGCGGGTACCGGATGTGCCGCGAGCGGTAGAGGGGCCGTCACGGCGTCTCGTGCGGGGTGGGACCCACACGCAAGCCAACAGGCAACGATACCAGTTCGGCGGTCACGACTCCACTCGGCTGGGCGGCCGAGGCGCGCGGATGCGCCGTTCGCGGGCGGCCCGACGCTCCAGTTCGGCCACGGCGTCGAGCACCGCGGCGGTGAAATGCTCGGGCTGGACGAGACTGACGAGGTGCGTGGCGCCGGGAACCACGACGAGCCGCGCGTCGCGCGCAGCGCGGAGCATCCGTCGCTCCTCGAAGCGGAAGTGATCCCAGCGTCCGTTGACGAACCACACCGGCACGTCGATGCCGCCGAGTGCGGCCTCGAGGTCGACGGTGCCGACCGCGGCGAGCGCATCGGCCATGACGTCGAGGGCGACGCCGCCCGCGATGATGTCGTCGGCCGCGTCGGGCGGCAGGAACAGTGCTGCCATGGCGTCGTTCAACGACCGGCCCCGGTCGGGAAGCCGGCGGATCGCCGCCGCGAGCGCCCGGTAGCCGGCCAGGCCGGCTCCGCGCGGGCGGGTGCCGGCCGACGCGGCGACGAGCCCGTCGATCCGGCCGGGATGCTCCGCCGCGTACCCGATCGCGAGGTAGGCGCCGAGGCTCAGCCCGACGAGCAGGCGCGGCACCGCGGCATCCGGCCGGTCGGTGGCATCCGTCTCGCGCTGCGCCTGGGTTCCCGCGAGGGCCGCGTCGATCGCCGCGTACGCGGCGTCGAGCGAGAACGACTCGTCGAGGCGCGTCCCGTGACCGGGGAGGTCGATGGCGTCGACCTCGATGCCGTGCGCACGCAGCGGGGCGAGCTGGTTGCGCCACATCGTCGCCGACGTGCGGATCCCGTGCACGAGCACGACGCGCGCCCGTGGCATCCGCTCCGCCGCCCCTCGGTCGCGACCCGCCTCGCCCATGCCTCAAGCCTACGAGCCGGCTCCACCGGGCAGGGGCGGCCCGGGGGAGCGAAGCATGGGAGAATCGACAGGATGTCTCCGAGAGCCGCCAACCCGCCGGTGCCCGCCGCCACCGACCCCGCGCTGATCCGCAACTTCTGCATCATCGCGCACATCGACCACGGCAAGTCGACCCTCGCCGACCGCATGCTGCAGATCACGGGCATCGTGAGCGATCGCGACATGCGCGCGCAGTACCTCGACCGCATGGATATCGAGCGCGAGCGCGGCATCACGATCAAGAGCCAGGCGGTGCGCATGCCGTGGGCCCTTCGACACGCTCAGGGGCCTGATCTCCAGTACGCGCTGAACATGATCGACACCCCCGGCCACGTCGACTTCAGCTACGAGGTGTCGCGGTCGCTCGCCGCGTGCGAGGGCGCGATCCTGCTGGTCGACGCGGCGCAGGGCATCGAGGCGCAGACGCTCGCGAACCTGTACCTGGCGCTCGAGAACGACCTCGAGATCATCCCGGTGCTGAACAAGATCGACCTGCCGGCCGCCGAGCCCGAGAAGTACGCGAGGGAGCTGGCCGACCTGATCGGCGGCTCGCCCGACGACGTGCTGAAGGTCTCGGGCAAGACCGGCATGGGCGTCGAGGACCTGCTCGATCGCGTCGTCGAGCGCATCCCGGCCCCGGTGGGCGATGCGGATGCTCCGGCGCGCGCCATGATCTTCGACTCGGTGTACGACAGCTACCGCGGCGTGGTGACCTACGTGCGCATGGTCGACGGCCAGCTGAACCCGCGCGAGCGCATCCAGATGATGTCGACGCGGGCGACCCACGAGATCCTCGAGATCGGTGTGAGCGCGCCCGAGCCGACGCCCACCAAGGGGCTCGGCGTCGGCGAGGTCGGGTACCTCATCACCGGCGTGAAGGACGTGCGGCAGTCGAAGGTCGGCGACACGGTCACGACGGCCTCGAAGCCGGCGACCGAGGCGCTCGCGGGCTACACCGAGCCGCTGCCGATGGTGTTCTCGGGCCTGTACCCGATCGACGGCAGCGACTACCCCGAACTGCGCGAGGCGCTCGACAAGCTGAAGCTCTCGGACGCCGCGCTCGTCTACGAGCCCGAGACCTCGGTGGCGCTCGGCTTCGGGTTCCGCGCCGGGTTCCTGGGCCTGCTGCACCTCGAGATCATCACCGAGCGGCTGCGCCGCGAGTTCGGGCTCGACATCATCGCGACCGCGCCGAGCGTGGTCTACGAGGTCACCACCGAGGACAAGAAGACGGTGACGGTCACCAACCCGAGCGAGTTCCCGACCGGCGCGAAGATCGCCGAGGTGCGCGAACCCATGGTGCGTGCGGCCATCCTCGCCCCGAAAGACTACGTCGGCACCATCATGGAGCTCTGCCAGTCGCGACGCGGCACGCTGCTCGGCATGGAGTACCTCGGCGAAGACCGGGTGGAGATCCGCTACAACATGCCGCTCGGCGAGATCGTCTTCGACTTCTTCGACAACCTGAAGTCGAAGACCGCCGGCTACGCGTCGCTCGACTACGAGCCCAGCGGCGACCAGGCCGCCGACCTCGTCAAGGTCGACATCCTGCTGCAGGGCGAGCAGGTCGACGCGTTCAGCGCGATCGTGCACCGCGACAAGGCGTACGCCTACGGCGTGCTGATGACCGGGCGGCTTCGCGAGCTCATCCCGCGGCAGCAGTTCGAAGTGCCGATCCAGGCCGCGATCGGCGCGCGCATCATCGCGCGCGAGTCGATCCGCGCGATGCGCAAGGACGTGCTCGCCAAGTGCTACGGCGGCGACATCACCCGCAAGCGCAAGCTCCTCGAGAAGCAGAAGGAGGGCAAGAAGCGCATGAAGATGGTGGGCCGCGTCGAGGTTCCGCAGGAAGCGTTCATCGCTGCGCTCTCAGGAGACACCGAGGGCAAGGCCGCGGGCAAGAAGTAGGCTGTCGCGGATGTCTCGTCGCAGCACCTTCACCGACCAGTCCGTCACGTACGGGGCGATCGGGGCCACGCTCGACCCCGATTTCCTGCGCTACCCGCCGAAGGGCTTCCGCCCCGCCGAGGACGCGGTGCGCATCGGCTCCGGCGCCGAGCGCTTCGAGCGCGCCGCCGAGGACCTCATGACGTGGGGCGTGCAGCGCGGCGCCGGTCTCGAGGTCGTCGACGTGTCGGCGGGCACGGGAATCCAGTACACCGGCGTCGTCTACGACCCCGAGGGCGCTCCCGTGAGCGGTGAGGCGCCGCGCACCGAGCAGCGGTACGCCGCCGACGGCACGCCGTGGATCACCGCGGGCGTCGCGGCCACGCTCGTGCGGCGCGGGCGGTTCCGTGCCGCTCGCACCCCGGTGCTCGTGGTGTACGTCATCGACGAGCCCGACCGGGTCGGGTTCGCGTACGGCACCACCGGGCGCAGCGCCGAGAGCGGCGAGGAGTCGTTCATCCTCGAGCGGCGGGAGGACGACGGCGTCTGGCTGACGATCCGTTCGATCCTGCAGGGGTCGGGCGGCGCCGGGGCGGTCGCCGCGCCCGTCGTGCGCCGTCGTCGGCGCGAGCTGACGCGGCGCGAACTGCGCGCGCTGCATCCCGCGTTCGTCTGATGGGCGCCGCACTGCCGCTCGGCGACCCGGCTCCGGCCGACGGGCTGCTGCCCGCCTCGTCGGTGCGCGGGGCCGACGGGCGCGCGTTCGGCGTGTATCTGCACGTGCCGTTCTGCCGGGTGCGGTGCGGCTACTGCGACTTCAACACGTACACCGCGACCGAGCTGCGCGGCGCGCGACAGGAGGACTACGCCGGCCACGCCGTGGACGAGGTGCGGTTCGCGCGGCGGACGCTCGAGGCATCCGGGCTGCCCGGCCGCGAGGCATCCACCGTGTTCTTCGGCGGCGGCACGCCGACCCTGCTGCCGGCCGCCGACCTGGTGCGCATGCTCGCCGCGGTGCGCGACGAGTTCGGGCTCGCGCCGGGCGCCGAGGTGACCACCGAGGCGAACCCCGACTCGCTCGGGCCGGCCGACCTCGAGGCGCTGGCCGCCGGCGGGTTCACCCGGGTGTCGTTCGGCATGCAGTCGGCGGTGCCGCACGTGCTCGCAGCCCTCGACCGCACGCACGACCCGGCGCGGGTGCCGCTCGTGGTGCGCTGGGCGCGCGACGCGGGTCTCGACGTGAGCCTCGACCTCATCTACGGCACCCCGGGGGAGTCGCTCGACGACTGGCGCCGCAGCGTCGACGCTGTCGTCGCCGAGCGACCCGACCACGTGAGCGCGTACGCCCTCATCGTCGAGGAGGGCACGAAGCTCGCCCGGCAGATCCGCCGCGGCGAGCTCGCCGAGCCGTCCGACGACCTCGAGGCCGACATGTACGAGCTCGCCGACGACGCGTTCGCGGCCGCGGGCTACGAGTGGTACGAAGTCTCGAACTGGGCGACGTCGCCCGACCATCGTTCGCGCCACAACCTCGGCTACTGGCGCGGTGACGACTGGTGGGGCGTCGGCCCGGGCGCGCACAGCCACGTCGGCGGAGTGCGCTGGTGGAATGCGAAGCATCCGGCCGCCTACGCCGAGCGCATCGCCGCCGGCGTCTCGCCCGCGGTCGGCCGCGAGACCCTCGACGCGCCCACCCGCGAGACCGAGCGCGTGCTGCTCGCGACCCGCATCCGCGAGGGCATCGCGGTGTCGTCGTTGGGCGCAGGCGGGCGGCACGCCGTGGCGGGCCTCATCGCCGACGGGCTCGTCGACGCGCGCACCGCGCTCGGCGGGCGGCTGGTGCTGACCCGCCGCGGGCGGCTGCTGGCCGACGCGGTGGTGCGGCGGCTTCTGGCGGACTGATCGCCCGCCCGCTGTCTGCCGCCCGCCCCGCTCGCTGTCCGCTGCCCGCCCCGCCGCCGCGGGTTCCCGCCCGCTGCGCCACATGCGCGGCCTGTGCGCCACTTGAGGTGGCGCAGCGGGGGCCGAACTGGCGCAGAGGGACGGACCGGGGCACGCAGCAGGCGGCCGGCACCACGCAGCGGGCGGCGTGGCGGTGCCGTCAGGCCGAGCGCTGGTAGCTGCGCAGCGACGACACGGCCCAGACGAACGAGGCGGCGGCGAGCAGCGCGAGCAGCAGCATCCGGCCGGCGACGAGCAGCCCGTCGCCCGAGCCGTCGAACGCCGTGCCGTCGAGCCCGGCGCGCCCGGCCTCGACGGCCCAGGTGAGCGGGTTCCATGCCGCGACCGCCGCGATCCAGTCGGGCAGCAGGTCGGCGGGCATCATCGTGGTCGACAGGAACGTGGCCGGCAGCACCACCGTCTGCGAGAGCCCGATGAGCGCGACCTGGTTCCGGGTGGTGAGCGCGACAGCGCTCGACATCGAGCAGAACGCGGCGGCGAGCAGCGTCGCCGCGGCGAGGGCGAGCAGGATGCCGGGCAGCCCGCCCGGGTAGCGGGCTCCGCCGAGCCATCCGATGCCGAGCACGATCGCCGACTGCGCGAGGTTGATCACGAGCTGCTGCAGCAGCTGACCCGTGATGATCGCCGTGCGCGAGATCGGTGCGGTCAGCAGCTGATCCATGACGCCCGAGCGGATGTCGTCGATGTACCCGGTGCCGGCCCACGCGCCCGAGTAGAGCACGGTCATCATGAGCACGCCCGGCACCAGGTACGCCAGGTAGCCGGCGTCGCCGAACGCGGGGAACGCGCCGAGCGACGCGAACACCTGCCCGAACAGCAGGATCCAGATGATCGGCTGGATGAGGCTCATGACCGGGCCCCAAGCCTGCCTGGCGGTGCCCACCATCCATCGGCGGAACACCTGGCCGGTCTGGGTGGACCACCCGGCGTCGCGCACGGGGGCGGACGCGGGGGATGCGATGGTCGCGCTCATGCGGCGACTCCCTCCTGGTCGGACGCGGCGTCGGCGACGCCCGCGTCGAAGCTGTGTCCGACGTGGTGCAGGTACACGTCGTCGAGGGTGGGCGCCGACACGGATGCCGCGCCGAAGGCGACCCCGCCGGCGGTGAGCGCGGTGATGACGGCGGGCAGCGCCGCGGTCGCGTCGTCGACGCGGGCGGTGACGGACCCCGCGGTGCCCTGCGTCTCGACGACCACGTCGTGCAGGCCGGGAACGCCGTCGATCGCGCGGCGGACCGCCGTGGCATCCGGTTCGACGAGCGTGACGCGCAGCGTCTCGCCGCGCAGCCCCGCCTTCAGCGCAGCCGCCGTGCCCGACACCACCTCGACGCCGTGATCGATGATGACGAGCCGGTCGGCGAGGCGGTCGGCCTCTTCGAGGTAGTGGGTGGTGAGCACGACGGTGAGCGCGTCCTCGGCGGACAGCCTGCGGATCTCGGCCCACATCGCGGCCCGCGATTCGGGGTCGAGTCCGGTCGTCGGTTCGTCGAGGAACAGCACCGAGGGGCGGTGCACGAGCGCCGCGGCGACGTCGAGCCGTCGGCGCATGCCGCCCGAGAACCGGGCGACGGTGCGGCCGCGCGCGTCGTCGAGGCCGAACTCGTGCAGCAGGCGTCGTGCGCGGTCGCGGGCATCGGCGGCCGGGATGCCTCGCAGCCGCGCCGCGAGCACCAGGTTCTCCTCGGCGGTGAGCAGCGGATCGGTGCCCGTGCCCTGCGAGACGTACCCGATGCGCCGACGCACCGCCGCCGGATCGCGCGTGACGTCGATACCGGCCACGGTGGCGGTGCCCGAGGTGGGCCGGGCGAGCGTGGTCAGGATCTTCGTGGTGGTCGACTTGCCGGCGCCGTTCGGGCCGAGCAGGCCGGTGACCAGGCCGGCGGGCAGGTCGAGGTCGAGGCCGCGCAGCGCGTGCACCGGCGGCTTGCCGCGCCCGACCCGGTACGTCTTGGTGAGCGCCGCCGCCGTGATGGCAGGGGAGGAGGAGGTCATGTCGGAATCCTTCGGAACGGTGGCTGAACGGTGGGCGCCGCGCCTCAGCGCTTCGCCGGGAAGAGCATGCGGGCGAGCGTGACGAACATCACGACGAGGGCAGCCGGGAAGGCGAGCAGCGCCCACCACCAGCCGACCGTGAGCCCGAGCACGATGAACGCGACGAGGGCGGTGGTCCAGATCGCCGCGGAGTAGATGCCGAAGCGGGCGGCGCTGGCCGGGTCGTGGTCGAAGTGGTTCGCGACGACCTGGCTGCGCTGGATCTCACGCACCCACGCCTTGTGGCGGTTGGTCTGCGTCGCGCCGAGGAAGGCGAACAGCACCGCGGCGCCGGCCACGAGCAGGGCAGGAACGAACGCGACCCACACGGGGATCGCGCCGATCACGATGAGCGCGGTGAGCCCGAGCCCGAGCACGGTGACTCCGGCGCCGAGCCCGTAGCCTGCGGCGCGGGGCTGCGGCATCGGATGGTTCGTCGTCGTCTCCTGCTGGAGCGAGTCGGCGACGATCCAGAAGACGGCGGTCGAGAGCAGGCCCGCCATGCCGAGCGCGGCGACGGGTTCGGCGGCCGTGGCTCCCGAACCCAGCACGACGCCGAACACGAGCGCCGCGGCGCCGATCGCGGCCGCGACGGTGACGCGCACGACGAACGCCGGCTTCGGGCGCACGCGGTAGCGCGCGTGCAACAGCTCGGCGCTGGGTCGCACGGCCGGCGGCGCCGTCGCGATCGACTCGGCCTCGACGAGGGCGTGGATGTCGCCGAGTTCGCGGATCGCGCGATGCGCAGCATCCTGCGGCGGTATGCCGGCGGCCTCGAGCTCGGCGACCCGCGCGACCAGGTTCGAGCGCATCTCTTCCTTCAGGTCTTGCACGTCGGGCGTCGACGCGATGCCCGCGAACGCCTCGTCGAGCAGGCGGTGGATGTTGTCGGTGGCCATCATTCGGAGCCTTTCAGTCGCTCGTCTCGAGCAGGGAGTCGATGATCGTGCGGGTGGCGACCCACGCGGTGACGTTGCGCCGGTACACCGATCTGCCCGCGTCGGTGATGCGGTAGTACTTGCGACGCCCGCCCTGCGTCTCGTCGCCCCAGTACGACTCGACGAGCCCGTCGCGTTCGAGGCGGCGGTAGGTGGCGTACAGGGTCGCCTCCTTGATCTCGTAGCGACCGCCCGTGGCATCGCGGATCGTCTTGTAGATCTCGAAGCCGTAGCGGTCGCCGCGGCGCAGGACGCCGAGGACGATCGTGTCGGTGTGACCGCGCAGCAGGTCGGCGGCGAACGCGTCGTCGACGGGCACGGTGTGGTCTGTCATGACAAGTACTGTATCTGATCAACTACTAAACCTGCAAGACACACGCAGGAGCGCCCCGGACATGACGAAGCCCGCCGGCCCGATGGCACGGGCGGGCGGGCTTCGGTCAGGCCGTAGCCGGGCGGATCAGCTCACGAACTTGATCGCCACCGGGTAGACGTACGGCTGGCCCTGGTTGGCCTTCACCGCGGCGATGATGCCGAACACGATCGACGCGACCCAGGCCGCGGCCAGCAGCAGGAACCCGATCAGCACGAACGCGAGGACCCAGCCGACCACGTAGGCGATCAGCAGCGTGATCTGGAAGTTCAGCGCGGTCGCCGAGTGCCCGCGGATGAACGGGCCCTTGTCCTTCAGGACGAGGTAGCCGATCAGCGCCGGCAGGAACCCGAACAGGATGCCGCCGATGTGGATCAGCGTCGCCCACAGCTTCTCGTCGGACGGGCTCAGCGGCTGGCTCTGCTGGTAGGGGTTTCCGGGCGGCGGGCCGGCCGGCGGGGTCGGAGGGCCGGGCGGAGGCGGCGGGGTCGGAGGCGTTGCGTCTGACATGAGGCTCCTTCGGGATGCCCGCATTCGCGGGGGTACATCGCCATAGTTCCAGAGCGGCACGCCGGGGGGAAGACCTCCGCCCGGCGTGCCGGGCCGGATTACTTGATGAGTCGCACGGCGAACGGGTAGCGGTAGTGCTGCCCGTCCTTGGCGCGCAGGTACGCGATGATCGAGAACACGACGCCGAGGATCCACGGCACCCAGATCAGGAAGCTGAGCAGGGCGCCGAACCCGAACGTCACGATCGTGATGACGGTCACGAGGACCCAGAGGGCGACCGCGCCGATCGTGAGCGTGATCTGGAAGTTCAGCGCCTCCTTGGCCTCGGTGTCGGTGAAACGGCCGCGGTCCTTGAAGACGAGCCAGATGATGAGCGACGGCAGGAAGCCGAGGATCCCGCCCAGGTGGGCGAGCGAGCCCCACTGCACGTCCTGCTCGGGCGTGAGGGGAGCGGCGGGCTGCGCGTACTGACCGGGCGCGGCCGGGGCCGGCGCGTCGGGGTCGGATGCGGGGTTCTGGTCGGACATGGGGTGCCTTTCAGGCTGCGAGGTGAGCCGCCGGGGGAGCGGCGTCCGCGCCGGTCCTCGGCGGCGAACGGTGCAAAGCTAGCGCCGCGCCGGGGAATGCGGCAACGGTGCAGACGCTGAACGTCGCGATAGGATTGGCACTCAGGAACGTCGAGTGCCAATCCGTCGGAACGGGAGGACGCATGGTCTCCGAACGAGGTCTCGCGGTGCTGCGCGCCATCGTGCAGGACTACGTCGCCTCACGTGAGCCCGTCGGCTCCAAGGCGATCGTCGAGCGGCACGCGTTCGGCGTGTCGGCCGCGACGATCCGCAACGACATGGCGATCCTCGAAGAGGAAGAGCTCATCGCCGCCCCGCACACCTCGTCGGGGCGGATCCCGACCGACAAGGGCTACCGGGTGTTCGTCGACCAGCTCTCCGAGCTGCGACCGATGAGCCAGGCCCAGCGCCACGCCATCGAGACCTTCCTCGGCGAGGCCGGCGACCTCGACGAACTGCTGAGCCGCACCGTGCGGCTCATCGCGCAGCTCACGAACCAGCTCGCCGTGGTGCAGGTGCCGAGCTTCCACAGCGCGCGGGTGCGCCATGTCGAACTCGTCCAGCTCGCCCCGACGCGGGTGCTGTGCATCCTCATCACCGACGCCGGCCAGGTCGAGCAACGGCTCGCCGAACTCGCCGACGACGTCGACGAGGCGACGCTCGGCGACCTGCGCGTCCGGCTCAACCGCGTCGCCGCGGGCCTCACCATGAGCGATGCGGCCGCCGTGCTCTCGGGCGAGATCGAGGGCGCCGACCCCCGGCACGCCGCGGTGCTGCACACGCTCGCCCTGACGCTGGCCGAGCAGGCGCGGGCGCAGCGGGGCGAACGCCTCGTGGTCGCCGGCGCCGCCAACCTGGTGCGCACCGAGCAGGACTTCTCCGGCTCGATCCTCGACGTCATCGAGGCGATCGAAGAGCAGGTGGTGCTGCTGCGCCTCTTCGGCGAGATGGCGGCCGACCCGCACGGCATCGCGGTGCGCATCGGCCGCGAGAACGCGCCGTTCGGGCTGCCCGAGGCATCCGTCGTCTCCACCTCGTTCGCCGTCCCCGGACGCGACATCTCGCGACTCGGCGTCGTCGGCCCCACCCGGATGGACTACTCCGCCAGCATGGCGGCCGTTCGCGCCGTCGCGCGCTATCTGTCGCGCGCCCTCGGCGAGCACTGACCCGCGGCCCGCGGCCGCATCCGATCGAAAGGAACCGCCCTCCGTGGCAGACCACTACGAGGTCCTCGGCGTCTCGCGCGACGCCACCCCCGACGAGATCAAGAAGGCGTACCGCCGCCTCGCCCGCGAACTGCACCCCGACGTCAACCCGGGCGCCGAGGCATCCGAACGATTCAAAGAGGTCACGCACGCCTACGACGTGCTGAGCGACCCGAAGCAGCGCCAGCAGTACGACCTGGGCGGCCAGGGCGGGTTCGGCGGCGCGCAGGGCTTCGGCGGGTTCGGCGACATCTTCGAGACGTTCTTCGGCGGCGGCGGCCAGACCCGCGGCCCGCGCAGCCGCCGCGAACGCGGCCAGGACGCGCTGATCCGCGTCGAGGTCGGCCTCGACGAGGTGATCTTCGGCACCCACCGCGACCTCGAGGTCGACACCGCGGTGCTGTGCGAGACGTGCGACGGGTCGTGCTGCCAGCCGGGCACCTCGCCGGTCACCTGCGACATCTGCCACGGAACCGGGCAGATCCAGCGCACGGTGCGGTCGCTGCTCGGCAACGTGATGACCTCGAGCCCCTGCGGCACCTGCCGCGGCTACGGCACCATCATCGCCACGCCCTGCGTGACCTGCCAGGGTCAGGGCCGGGTGCGCGCGCGCCGCACCGTGCCGGTCGACATCCCCGCGGGCGTCGACACGGGGCTGCGCCTGCAGATGCCCGGCTCGGGCGAGGCCGGCCCCGCGGGCGGGCCGAACGGCGACCTCTACCTCGAGATCAAGGTCAAGAACCACGACGTGTTCAGCCGCAACGGCGACGACCTGCTCTGCACCGTCGAGGTGCAGATGACCGACGCGGTGCTCGGCACCACGACGACCATCCCGGCGCTCGACGGCGACGTCGAGGTCGAGCTGAAGCCGGGGCTGCAGGCCGGCGAGGTGATCACGGTGAAGGACCGCGGCGTCACGCGGTTGCGCGGGTCGGGCCGCGGCGACCTGAAGATCGGCGTGCAGGTGGTCACCCCGACCAAGCTCTCGCACAAGGAGCGGCAGCTCATCGAGCAGTTCGCGCAGGCGCACAAGCCGCAGAAGCCGCAGCTCAGCCACTTCCAGCAGGGGCTGTTCGCGCGGCTGCGCGACCGGTTCCTGGGCTGAGCGAGACGATCGGATGCCTCGATGAGCAACCTGTACCTCGATGAGCGGCTCGACGCCGCGGCGATCGCGCCCGGTGCCGTCGTCGAGCTGTCCGGCGACGAGGCGCGGCACGCCGTGACCGTCGCCCGGGTGCGGGTCGGCGAGCGCGTCGCGGTCGGCGACGGCCGCGGCACGATCGTGTCGGGTCCGGTCGCATCGACGGGGCCGCGCGAACTCGTCATCGAGGTCGACGAGGTCGTCTTCGAGGAGCCGCCGGCGGTGCGGCTCACCCTCGTGCAGGCGCTCGCGAAGGGCGACCGCGACGAGCTCGCCGTGCAGGCGGCCACCGAGCTCGGCGTCGACCGGGTCGTGCCGTGGGCCGCCGCGCGCTCGGTGTCGCGCTGGGAGGGGCAGAAGGCGCAGAAGGGCCGGGCCCGGTGGGCCGCGATCGTGCGCGAGGCGACCAAGCAGTCGGTCCGGTCGTATCTCGCCGAGGTCGACGAGCCCGCGACGACGGCCCAGCTCCCGGCGCGCCTCGACGGCCAGCGGATGCTGCTGCTCGAGCCGACCGCAAAGGTCCGCCTCACCGACCTCGAGCCCGACGGACGGGACCTCGCGCTCGTCGTCGGCCCCGAGGGCGGCATCGCCCCGGCCGAGCTCGACCGGCTCGTCGCCGCCGGCGCCGAACCCGTGAGGCTCGGAGCATCCGTGCTGCGCACCTCGACCGCCGGGCCGGCCGCGATCGCGGTGCTGAGCGCCGCGCTCGGCCGGTGGTGAGGGTTCCCTCGCTACGATGGGGTGATATGACCGACACCGCCGACCGGCCCACCGTCTTCGAGCGCATCGCCGCCGGCGAGATCCCCGCGCGGATCGTCGCCGAGACCGAGCGCGTCATCGCGTTCCACGACATCGCGCCGCAGGCGCCGGTGCACGTGGTCGTGACGCCGAAATCGGGCGACTACCGCGATGTCGCCGAGCTCGCCGCGGGCGACCCCGCCCTGCTCGTCGAACTGGTCGAGGTGGCGAAGGGCGTGGCATCCGAGCTCGCCGACGGCGACTACCGACTGATCTTCAACTCCGGCCCCGCGGCCGGCCAGACCGTCTTCCACGTGCACGCCCACGTGCTCGCCGGAGGACTCGAGGAGGGCACGCTTGCCGGCGGCTGAACCCGACCCGGGCGCTGAGCCCGCCACCGAGTCGCCCGACGAGGAGCGGCTGCGCATCGACGGCATCGCGATGGTGCGTCTGCTCGGGCCGCAGGACCGCCTGCTCGCCTCGATCCAGCGCGAGTATCCCGGCGTCACCGTGCACGTGCGCGGCAACGAGATCGCCATCCGCGGCGAGGAGTCCGAGCGCGTGCGCGTGCGGCGCCTCATCGAAGAGCTGCTCGAGCTGGTGCGCAACGGCCAGGACCCGACGCCGACCGAGGTGCGCACCTCGGCGCGCATCCTCGATGCCGACCCGGGTGCGCGCCCGTCCGAGCTGCTCGGCCAGGTCATCGTGTCGAGCCGCGGCAAGTCGATCCGGCCGAAGACCGAGGGCCAGCGCGAGTACGTCGACGCGATCGACGAGCACACCATCGTGTTCGGCATCGGCCCCGCGGGCACCGGCAAGACCTACCTCGCGATGGCGAAGGCCGTGCAGGCGCTGCAGCGCAAAGAGGTGAGCCGCATCATCCTGACCCGCCCGGCCGTCGAGGCCGGCGAGCGGCTCGGGTTCCTGCCGGGCACGCTGACCGACAAGATCGACCCGTACCTGCGGCCGCTCTACGACGCGCTCAACGAGATGATGGACCCCGAGCTGGTGCCGAAGCTCCTCGCGAGCGGCACCGTCGAGGTCGCCCCGCTCGCGTACATGCGCGGTCGCACGCTGAACGACTCGTTCGTGGTGCTCGACGAGGCGCAGAACACCACGCCCGAGCAGATGAAGATGTTCCTCACCCGCCTCGGGTTCGGCTCGAAGATGGTCGTCACCGGCGACATCACCCAGATCGACCTGCCGGGCGGCGCATCGGGCCTGCGGCTCGTGACCCGCATCCTCGACGGCATCGACGACATCCACTTCTCACGGCTCACGAGCGACGACGTCGTGCGGCACTCGCTCGTGGGGCGCATCGTCGACGCCTACACCGAGTACGACCAGCGCACCCAGGCGCAGCGTTTCGAACGCGACCAGGCGCGCGAGTTCGCGAATCGCGCCGAACGACGCGGCCGGATGCCACGCGATCACCAGCCGCCGCGGCCGCGGTCGTGAGCGCGCCACGGAACGACCGCACCGCGACCCCGCCGACCTTCGAGAGGACCAAGTGAGCATCGAGATCAACAACGAGTCGGCGATCGAGGTCGACGAGGCCGCGCTGCAGCGCCTCGCGGTCTACGCCCTCGACACGATGCACGTGCACGCCGACGCCGAACTCGCGATCGTCCTCGTCGACGAGGGCGCGATGGAGCAGCTCCATGTGCAGTGGATGGACGAGCCCGGACCGACCGACGTGCTGAGCTTCCCGATGGACGAGCTGCGCCCCGGCACCGCCGACCAGCCCACGCCGCCCGGGCTGCTCGGCGATGTCGTGCTCTGCCCGCAGGTCGCCGAGGCGCAGGCGAAGACCGCCGGTCACTCCCTGCTCGACGAACTGCT
The DNA here is from genome assembly GCF_022811705.1 of Agromyces larvae. NCBI lineage: Bacteria > Bacillati > Actinomycetota > Actinomycetes > Micrococcales > Microbacteriaceae > Agromyces > Agromyces larvae. The sequence goes on from NZ_CP094528.1 coordinate 827,759, forward strand.
GCTGCTCACCACCCACGGCATCCTGCACCTGCTCGGCTTCGACCACGCCGAGCCCGCGGAGGAGAAGGAGATGTTCGGCATCCAGCGCGACATCCTCGTGGGCTTCGCGATGCAGGAGCGACGCCGCTGACCATGGAGCCCTGGCTCTTCCTCGCCGCCGCCCTCGTGCTGGTGGCGTTCGGCGGCCTGATGGCCGCCGTCGACGCGGCGATCGGCACCCTCTCGCGCGCCGACCTCGTCGAGCTCGCCCTCGAATCGCGGGCCCGCCGATCGCTGCTCGCGATCGCCGACGACACCGGCGCGCACGTGAACGCGGTGAACTTCACCCGCATCATCGCCGAGACGACCGCGGCGGTGCTCGTGACGCTCGCGTTCACGTCGTTCGTCGCCAACGTCTGGTGGGCGCTGCTGTGGTCGGCGCTCATCATGACGGCGGTGTCGTTCGTGCTCGTCGGGGCGAGCCCCCGCAGCGTCGGGCGGGCGCACGCGCGCGGCGTGCTGCGCGCCGCGGCGCCGGTCGTGCGGTTCATCCGGTTGCTGCTCGGCCCCATCGCCAACGCGCTCGTCGCGCTCGGCAACCGGGTGACGCCCTCGCGCGCACGGTACGCGGGGGTGGCGAGCGAAGAGCAACTGCTGAGCATCGTCGACGACGCCACCGAGCACGACGTCCTCGAAGAGGAGGATCGCGAGCTCATCCACTCGATCTTCGAGTTCAACGAGACGGTGGTGCGCGAGGTGATGGTGCCGCGCACCGACATGGTCACGATCGAGTCGACCGCGCACGTGCAGCACGCGATGGCGGTGTTCCTCGGCGCCGGGTACTCGCGCATCCCGGTGGTGGGGCGCGACGCCGACGACGTGATCGGCGTGCTGTACCTGCGCGACCTCGCGAAGGTCGGCTTCGAACGGTCGCTCGACGCCGAGACGCTGACCGTCGGCGAGCTGGTGCGCCCGGCCGCGTACGTCCCCGAGTCGATGAAGGCCGACGCGCTGCTGAAGCGGATGCAGCACGAGTCGAACCACCTCGCGATGGTCGTCGACGAATACGGCGGCATCGCCGGCCTGGTCACCCTCGAAGACCTCATCGAAGAGCTCGTCGGCGACATCTCCGACGAGTACGACCGCGAAGCCGCGCAGGTCGAGCCGCTCGGCGACGGCCGGTTCCGGGTGAACGCGCGACTGCCGATCGACGAGCTCGGCGAACTGTTCGGCATCGAGCTGGAGGACGAGGACGTCGACTCGGCCGGCGGCCTGCTCACCAAAGAGCTCGGCCGGCTGCCGCAGCCCGGCGAACGGGTCGCCGTGTCGGGTCTCGTGCTCGAGGCCGAACGCACCGAGGGCCGGCGCCGCCGGATCTCCACCATCCTCGCCTGGGCCGACCAGGCGCTCATCGACGTGCGCGCGGCCTTCGAGGCCGGCGCCGAGGGGAGGAACGGCCGTGACTGAGTACCGTGCCGGGTTCGTGTCGTTCGTGGGGCGACCGAACGTGGGCAAGTCCACGCTCACCAACGCGCTCGTCGGCGAGAAGGTCGCCATCACGAGTTCGAAGCCGCAGACGACGCGCCGCGCCATCCGCGGCATCGTGCATCGCGAGCACGGCCAGCTCATCCTGGTCGACACGCCGGGGTTGCACCGGCCGCGCACCCTGCTCGGGGAGCGACTGAACACGCTCGTGCAGACCACGCTCGGCGACGTCGACGTGATCGCGTTCTGCGTGCCCGCGAACGAGGCGATCGGCCCGGGCGACCGGTTCATCAACGAGCAGCTCGACGAGTACCCGCGCGCGAAGAAGATCGCGATCGTCACGAAGACGGATGCGACCTCGAAGGCCAAGATCGCCGAGCAGCTGCTCGCGGTGTCGCGGCTGCGCGAGTGGGCGTCGATCATCCCGGTGTCGGCGCCGAAGGGCGAGCAGCTCGAGGTGCTGGTCGACGAGCTGCTCGCGCTCATGCCGCCGTCGGAGCATCCGCTCTACCCGGCGGAGACCCGCACCGACGAGGACGTGACCGAGCGCATCGCCGAGTTCGTGCGCGAGGCCGCCCTCGAGGGGGTCTCCGACGAGCTGCCGCATTCCATCGCGGTCACGGTCGACGACCTCATCGAGCGCGACGACAAGGACCTCGTCGAGGTGTACGCGAACGTGTTCGTCGAGCGCGACAGCCAGAAGGGCATCATCATCGGCAAGGGCGGCGCCCGGCTGAAGGAGGTCGGTGCGACCGCACGCGTCCAGATCGAGCGGCTGCTCGGGCGCAGGGTGTACCTCGCGCTGCACGTCAAGGTCGCGAAGGACTGGCAGCGCGACCCGAAGCAGCTGGGGCGGCTCGGGTTCTGATCGCGAGCGGGCGCGGCGCCCGCTCGGGTGCGCGGCGCGTACATCGAGCGGATGATTCGGGCCGCCGCATGCCGATGACTCCCCGGCCACGACGTACGGTGGATCGGTGCACCCCACCGAACGACTGAGCCGCGGCAAGCTGACGACCGACGTCGTGCTCGCGAGCCTGTTCTCGCTCGTGTCGTTGCCCATCGCGCTGCTCGGCAACTGGGTCGACCTGGTCGCACTGGTGCTGTTCGGCACCGCGCTGGCGGTGCGTCGCCGGTCGCCGGGCTGGTCGCTCGGCATCGCGTGGGCGGCGGCCGTGCTGCAGATGCTCGCGTTGCGCGACCTGCAGCTGTACGACGCGGCGGTGCTGGGCGTGCTGTACTCGACGGCGGCGCACGGCGGCCGCACGGTGAAGTGGCTCGGGCTGGCATCGGCGATCGTCGGCGCGGTCATCGCGACCGGGTACCTCGGCCTCGTGAAGACGTGGTTCGGCAGGTCGTCCGACACCGACCCGACCGGCGGGGTGCTGCAGGTGCTCCTGCTGCTCGGCATCCTGTTCGTCGGCGCGATCTCGGTGCTCGTGCTCGCCTGGACGGCGGGCCTGCTCATGCGGGCCGTGCGCGAGTCGCGCGAGACGCGCCGACGAGAAGAGGTCGCGACCCGCGAGCGCGAACTCGCCGAGTACCGGTACGTGGTCGAGCAGGAGCGCAACCGCATCGCCCGCGACATGCACGACGTGGTGGCGCACTCGCTCGCGGTCGTGATCGCGCAGGCCGACGGTGCGCGGTTCGCCGCGCCATCCCGCCCCGAAGCCGCGGTGGAAGCGCTCGGCACGGTCTCCACGGTCGCGCGGCGCGCGCTCGGCGACGTCCGGCTGCTGCTGGCCGAGTTGCGCCACGCCGAGGGGGAGGCGCCCCAGCCCGTGCTCGACGACCTGGGCGAGCTGATCGCCGAGGTGCGCCGCGCCGGCCTGGACGTGCGGTTCACCGAATCGGGTGAGCGCGTCCCGCTCGGCGCCGGGCACCAGATCGCCGTCTACCGCATCGCGCAGGAGGGACTCACGAACGCGCTGCGGCACGGCGACACGTCGCGCCCGGTCGACATCGAACTCGCCTGGAGCGCGGCGTCGGTGCGCCTGGTCATCGAGAACGCGCTGCGAACGGATGCTCCGACCGATGCCGCGGGATTCCGGCACGGCATCCCCGGCATGCGCGAGCGCGCGCAGCTGAGCGGCGGCGGGCTGCAGGTGGAGGAGACGGCCGGCAGGCGGTTCCGCCTGGTGGCCGAGATCCCCGCGAGTCCCGCGGGCTCGACGACGGGGGCGCCCGCGTGAACCCGATCCGCGTCGCCCTCGTCGACGATCAGGCGCTGTTCCGGGCGGGCATCCGGATGCTGATCGAATCGCAGCCCGACCTCGCGTTCGCGGGCGAAGCGGGCGACGGGGTCGCGGCGGTGCACCTCGTCGCCGAGACGCGACCCGACGTCGTGCTCATGGACGTGCGGATGCCGCAGCTCGACGGCATCGGCGCCACCCAGCGCATCATCGCCGACGCGGACCTGGCGCGCCGCGCCGCACCGCGCATCATCGTGCTCACCACCTTCGACCTCGACGAGAACGCGGCGCGCGCGATCCGCGCCGGGGCGAGCGGGTTCGTGCTGAAGGATGCGGCGCCCGAGTTCCTGCTCGCGGCGATCCGCACCGTGCACCAGGGCAACGCGGTGCTCGCCGCGACGGCGACCCGCGAGCTGTTCGCCCACGTGGGCCGCGGCAACGGCCGCCGCCCGACGCCGGCGGCGTGGGGCGAGCTCACCTCGCGCGAGCGCGAGATCTTCGACCTCGCCGCCCGCGGCCTCTCGAACGCCGAGATCGCCGCGACCGAGTTCGTCAGCGAGGCCACGGTGAAGACCCACGTCAGCCGGGTGCTGCAGAAGCTCGGCCTGCGCGACCGGGTGCAGCTGGTCGTCTTCGCGTACGAGCACGACCTGCCCGCCTGAAGCCGGTGGGCGGGTCATCCGATCGGATGACGCGAACCAGACTGCGGCCGGATGCTCCGCCGAATGCGCGAACGTAGCGTCGGAGGCATGCAGAACACTCCCTCCGAACTCGGACTCATCGCACGCGCCGTCGGCCTCGGCAAGCGGTACGGCACCGGCCAGGGCGCGGTCGTCGCCCTCGACGACGTGTCGATCGGCCTGCGCCGCGGCGAGTTCACCGCGATCATGGGCCCGTCCGGCTCGGGCAAGTCGACCCTCATGCACCTGATGGCCGGCCTCGACACTCCGACGAGCGGCCGGGTGTGGCTCGGCGACACCGACATCACCGAGCTCGGCGACAGCGCCCTCACCGTGCTGCGTCGGCGGCGCATCGGATTCGTCTTCCAGGCGTTCAACCTCGTGCCGACCCTCGACGTGCGCGGCAATATCCTGCTGCCCTTCGAGCTCGACGGCCGCAAGCCCGCCGTCGCCGAGCAGGCGTGGATCGACGAGCTCATCGACACGCTCGGCCTCCGCGCCCGGCTCGGGCACCGCCCGCACGAGCTGTCCGGCGGCCAGCAGCAGCGGGTCGCGATCGCCCGCGCCCTCGCGACCCGCCCCGACCTGGTGTTCGCCGACGAGCCGACCGGCAACCTCGACTCCCGCACCGGCCGCGAGGTGCTGGGCCTGCTCGCTGCGGCGTCGTCGCGGTCGGGCCAGGCGATCGCGATGGTGACCCACGACCCGATCGCCGCGAGCCACGCCGACCGCATCCTGTTCCTCGCCGACGGTCGCATCGTGCGCGACCAGGGCCGGTCGAGCGCCGAGGAGATCTCGTCGTTCATGCTGCAGATGGAGGCGGCGGCGTGAGCCGGGGCATCCGCGACCACCTGCCCACCCTGCTGGTCGCCGCCCTCGCAGCCGGGTTCGGTGTGACGCTGCTGCAGATCACCGGCATCATCACGGCCGTCGTCTCGGCCGACGACGTCATGGGGTCGAGCGAGACGGTGGCGCTCCTGCTGAACCTCCTCGCGATCTCCTTCATCGCGATCGCGGTGTACGTCGCCGCGGTCACGACCGCGAACACGGTCGCCACCGTGGTCGCCGGCCGCACCCGGCTCATCGCGTTGCTGCGGCTCATCGGCTCGTCGGGGCGGGCGCAGCGCGCCGTGATCGCGCGCGAGGGCCTCGCGATCGGGGCGATCGGCGCCGTGATCGGCGCGCTCGTCGGCACCGGTGCGGCCTGGGCGGTCGGCCGGATCTGCGTGGCGACCGACACGATCCCCGAGTTCGACTACGGATATCTCGATCCGGTGCTGCTCGTGCCCATGGCCGCCGTGACGATCACCACCTGGCTGGCCGCGTGGGCGGGTTCGCGCCGCGTGCTCGCGGTGCGCCCGGCCGAGGCGCTGGGCAACGCGGGGGAGTCCTCGGTCGCCGAGGTCGACCGCCGGGTCGGTCGCACCGCTGCGGGCATCGTGCTGATCGTGCTGGGCGCTGCGGCGCTCGCGCTCGGCGTGCTCCTCGGGTTCGTGCACCCCGCCGGGGTGCTCGTCGGCATCGTCGGCGGCATCCTCTCGTTCACCGGCATCGTGCTCGTGGCCGATCGGATCATGCCGCGCGTGCTGCGGGGGGTCGGCCGCATCCTCGGCCCTTCGCCGTCGGCACGCCTCGCGGCCGAGAACGCGGTGCGCCACCCCGAGCGGTCGACGCGCATGACGATCGGCCTGGTCATCGGCGTCACGCTCGTGACGATGTTCGCCGTCACGATGGAGACGTACCGGCAGACGGTGCTGGACGCGCTGAGCGGTCAGGAGCAGCTCAAGGACGCCATCGGGCCCGTCATCGACGGCACCGTCGCGGTCTTCTCCGCGCTGGTCGGATTCAGCGCGGTGATCGCGGGTGTGGGCCTCGTGAACACGCTGTCGATCAGCGTGCTGCAGCGCACGCGCGAGATCGGGCTGCTGCGCGCCCTCGGGTTCGACCGGTCGCAGATCAGGCGGATGATCCTCGCCGAGTCCGCGGCGCTCACGGTCGCCGCGACGCTCACGGGCCTCGTCCTCGGCACGGCGTACGGATGGTTCGGGGCGCAGTCGATGCTCGGGTCGATGACGGGCGAACCGCAGCTCATCGCCCCGGTCGTGCCGTGGGCGATCGTCGGCATCGTCATCCTGGCGGCCCTCGTGCTCACCCTCACGGCATCGATCACGCCCGCCCGGCGGGCGGTGCGCATCTCGCCGGTCGTCGCGCTCGCGGTCGAATAGGGCAGATCCGCGCGACGGGGAGGGGCGTCGGCGGCCGGATGGCTCGGGGGCGGGTCATCCGGCCGCCGACGTTTCGCGCATCGCGGCGACGGTGCTAGCCTTGCTGCGTGCTTCACGGCCTGCTTCTCCTTAGCTGCCGCAGCGAGTCCTAGTTCGAAGGCCTCCCTCGCTGCGGAGTTCGTCGTCGGCTGAAACCGAACCAAGCGAGAGAAGAATCCAGTGGAGAACCAGCAGAAGCCGTCCTCGATGCCCGTGCATCGGTACCGCCCGTACCACGAGCAGTTCCGCGTCGACCTGCCCGACCGCACCTGGCCCGACCGCCGCATCGAGGTCGCGCCGCGGTGGTGCGCCGTCGACCTGCGCGACGGCAACCAGGCGCTCATCGACCCGATGAGCCCCGAGCGCAAGCGCATCATGTTCGACCTGCTCGTCAAGATGGGCTACAAGGAGATCGAGGTCGGGTTCCCGAGCGCGAGCCAGACCGACTTCGATTTCGTCCGCAGCCTCATCGACGAAGGCGCGATCCCCGACGACGTCACCATCCAGGTGCTCACCCAGGCGCGCGACCACCTCATCGAACGCACCTACGAGGCGATCGCGGGGGCCAAGCAGGCGATCGTGCACCTGTACAACTCGACGAGCATCCTCCAGCGCGAGGTGGTGTTCCGCACCGACCGGCAGGGCATCATCGACATCGCCCTGCACGGCGCCCGGAAGTGCCGTGCGATGGAGGCGACCGTGCCCGGCACCACCGTCTACTACGAGTACTCGCCCGAGTCGTACACCGGCACCGAGCTCGAGTTCGCGGTCGACATCTGCAACCTGGTGCTCGAGGTGTTCGAGCCGACGCCCGAGCGCAATGTCATCATCAACCTGCCCTCCACCGTCGAGATGGCGACTCCGAACGTCTACGCCGACTCGATCGAGTGGATGAGCCGTCACCTGAACCACCGCGAGAACGTCATCCTCTCGCTGCACCCGCACAACGACCGCGGCACCGCGGTCGCGGCAGCCGAGCTCGGGTACCAGGCCGGCGCCGACCGCATCGAAGGCTGCCTGTTCGGCAACGGCGAGCGCACCGGCAACGTCGACCTGGTGGCGCTCGGCATCAACCTGTTCACGCAGGGCATCGACCCGCAGATCGACTTCAGCAACCTCGACGAGGTCAAGCGCACGGCCGAGTACTGCAACCAGCTGCCCGTGCACGAGCGCAGCCCGTGGGCCGGCGACCTGGTCTACACCGCCTTCTCGGGGTCGCACCAGGACGCCATCAAGAAGGGCTTCGAGGCGATGGAGGCGAAGGCCGAGGCGGCCGGCGTCGCGGTCGACGAGCTCGAGTGGGCCGTGCCGTACCTGCCCGTCGACCCGAAAGACCTGGGGCGCTCCTACGAGGCGGTCATCCGGGTCAACTCGCAGTCGGGCAAGGGCGGCGTCGCCTACCTGCTGAAGACCGACCACGCGCTCGACCTGCCGCGCCGACTCCAGATCGAATTCTCGGGCGTCGTCCAGCAGAAGACCGACACCGAGGGCGGCGAGGTCACGAGCGACGAGATCTGGCGCGTCTTCACCGACGAGTACCTGCCGGCGCCCGCCGAACGCCCCGACGAGAAGTGGGGCCGCTTCGAACTGCTTAGCCTGCGCACCGAGAGCGAACTCACCGGCGAGGTGCGCGTCCAGGTCGGCCTGCGCGACGGCGAGTCCCGGCTCGAGGTGGCGGGCACCGGCAACGGGCCCATCTCGGCGTTCCTGCAGGTGCTCGGCACCGAAGGCGTCGAGGTGAAACTGCTCGACTACGTCGAGCACACCCTGTCGGCCAGCGGCGACGCGCTCGCGGCGGCGTACGTCGAGGTGCAGGTCGACGGCCGGACCCTCTGGGGCGTCGGCATCGACGCCGACATCTCGACGGCGTCGCTGAAGGCCATCGTCTCGGCGGTCAACCGGGCGCTGCGCGGCGTGGTCCACGCCGCCGCGCCGTCGCTCGCCGGCGCCGTCTGATCGGGCCGTCCGGTCGCCCGCCCCGAGCCGCGGGCGGGTCGACCGCAGGTCAGCGACGGACGATCGGGATCATCCCGGTCTCCGTCGCGACCTTGCGCCGGTAGAGCATGCGCTGCTCGGGCAGCGAGATGTCGAAGATCACGGCGAGCCAGCGGATGAGCGTCGTCACCGCCGCCCCCACGATGCCGGCGATGGCGATCGGCACGCCGAACTCGTGCAGACCGGCCAGCACGAGGCATCCGGTGAGCGCCGCGACCGCGTAGAGCGAGCCGACGTGCATGATCGACACCGGCAGGCTCATGAGCACGTCGCGCAGCACCCCGCCGCCGACGGCCGCGCACGCGCCGACCATCACGGCGGGCACGAACGGCACGCCGAGGCTCAGCGCCTTGCTGGTGCCGAACGCGCCGAACAGCCCGATGACGAGCGCGTCGAGTCCGACGATGACGGCGTTCAGGCGCTGCAGCGGCGCGGCGAGCAGCATGCCGACCAGCGACGCGACCACCGCGGTCACGAGGTACCAGTTGCTCTGCAGACTCGCGGGCGGCAGGCCCAGGAGCAGGTCGCGGATCAGGCCGCCGCCGAGCCCGATGAGCGTGCCGATGATCGCGACGCCCAGCAGGTCGAGCCGGCGTTCGCCGCGGAACCCCGATGCGAACAGGGCTCCCTGCACGCCACCGAGGCCGACGGCGGTGAGCTCCAGCCAGAGCGGGATCGTGAACTGCGTGCCTTCCACGCTCACAGTGAATCATGCGCGGATGGCTCGCACCGCGACATCCGCGCCCGCTGCCGTGGCCGTCGGCGGCGGGTGGGAGAATCGCAGGGTGCCGGTCTACCGAGATGAAGCCGTCGTGCTGCGCACCCACAAGCTGGGCGAGGCCGACCGCATCGTCACCCTGCTCACCCGTCGGCACGGCAAGATCCGCGCCGTCGCCCGCGGGGTGCGGCGCACCGCGTCGAAGTTCGGCGCCCGGCTCGAGCCGTTCATGGTCGCCGACCTGCAGCTGTACGAGGGCCGCACGCTCGACGTGATCACCCAGGCCGAGTCGCTCGGCAGCTACGGCGCCGAGATCTCGCGCGACTACGCGGCGTACACCGCCGCGAACGCCATGGTCGAGACCGCCGATCGGGTCACCGAGGCCGAGGGGTCGCTGCAGCAGTACCTGCTGCTGGTGGGCGCGCTGCGCTCGCTCTCGCGGCGCGAGCACGGTGCCGGCCTCACACTCGACTCGTATCTGCTGCGCGCGCTCGCGCTCGCGGGCTGGGCGCCCACCTTCCAGGACTGCGCGCGATGCGGGGCGACCGGGCCGCACACCGCGGTCGTGGTGCAGCTCGGCGGCGTGGTGTGCGACGACTGCGCCCCGCCCGGCGTTCCGCGCATCGACGCGGCGACGGTCGGGCTGCTCGGGGCGCTGCTGACCGGCGACTGGGCATCGGCCGAGGCATCCGGCGAACGCGATCGCAACCAGGCCAGCGGCATCGTCGCGGCCTACACCCAGTGGCACCTCGAGCGGGGTCTCCGCTCGCTGCCGCACGTCTCCAGAGGAGCATCCGACCAGTGAGCCCGAAGCCGTACACGCACAAGGACGCGGTGCCCTACCGTCCGCTCGACTGGACGGGGCTGTATCCGCCCGAACTGCCGAAGCAGGCGGTGCCCGATCACGTCGCGATCGTGATGGACGGCAACGGCCGCTGGGCGAACCGGCAGGGGCTCACCCGCATCGAGGGGCACAAGGCGGGCGAGGAGGTGCTGCTCGACGTGGTCGCCGGCGCCATCCAGATCGGGGTGAAGCACCTGTCGGTGTACGCGTTCTCGACCGAGAACTGGAAGCGCAGCCCCGAGGAGGTGCGGTTCCTGATGGGCTACAACCGCGACGTGCTGCACCGCCGGCGAGACCAGCTCAACGAGTGGGACGTGCGCATCCGGTGGGCCGGGCGCAAGCCGCGGCTGTGGAAGTCGGTCATCGACGAGTTGCAGGTCGCCGAACGTCTCACCGCCCGCAACACCGGCCTGCAGTTCACGATGTGCGTGAACTACGGCGGGCGCAACGAACTCGTCGACGCGATGCGCGTGATCGCCGACGATGTCGCGGCAGGGCGCATCCGCCCCTCGGCCGTCACCGAGAAGCTGATCGGCCGGCACCTCTACGTGCCCGACATGCCCGACGTCGACCTGTTCGTGCGCAGCTCGGGGGAGCAGCGGACGTCGAACTTCCTGCTCTGGCAGTCGGCGTACGCCGAGATGGTGTTCCTCGACACGCTGTGGCCCGACTTCTCGCGGGTCGATCTCTGGCAGGCGATCGAGCTGTACGCGAGCCGCAACCGCCGGTTCGGCGGGGCGGTGGACGCGCCGACGACCGGCGCGTAGGCGCGGCCGACCGACCGGCTGGCCGCCGCTCAGCGCGACCGGCGCCGGTGCGCGACGCCCGCGAACAGCGCGTGCAGCAGCGGCAGCGCCGACCCGATCATGAGCGCCGTGCCGAGCGCGGGGTTCGCCGCGACGAGCACCGCACCGCCGATCAGCAGCGCCGCGAACAGCACCGCGGAGACCACCCGGCGGGCGACGCCCTCGAGGCGGTCGAGACGCCGCTCCAGGCGGGTGGTGTCGAAGGTCAGGGTGCCCTGCTCGGCCTGGCCGAGCACGCGGTCGAGCCGCTGCGGCATGCCCCACAGCAGACCGGCCGTGGCGACCGCGCGGCCGAGGACGTCCTGGGCGAGGTTCCCGCGCTCCTCGTCGAGCAGCCTCGTCGCGTAGGGTTCGACCGCCTCCCACACGTTGAACGCGGGATCGAGCCCGCTGCACATGCCCGAGGTGAGCGCCAGGGCGCGCATGAGCAGCAGCAGGCGCTCGGGAAGCTGGAGCGGGAGCGAGCGCATCACATCGCCGAACTCCTCTCCGAAGTCGCGCAGCTCGCGCGGGTCGACGTCGCGCAGCTGGGCGAATGCCATCCCGCCGAAGCGATCGAACAGTTCGGTGAGCGCGCGTTCGAGCTCGTCGGTGTCGCCCGAGGGCATGAGCACGCCGATCTCGTGCGCCGCCTCGATCATGCCGCGGCCGTCTCGCGCGGCCACGGCGATGACGAGCGCCCGCAGCCCCGAGCGCAGCTCGGCGGGCACCTCGGCCATCATGCCGAAGTCGACGAAGGTGATGCGCCAGGGCGCGGTGCCGCCGGGCGCGGCGCCGCCGGGCGCGGCGCCGCCGGCCGCGGCGCCGCCGGGCGCGGTGCCGCCGGGCGCGGTGCCGCCGGCACCGGTGCGCTCCGCCCCGCGCAGCGGCGTGACGAACAGGTTGCCGGGGTGCGGGTCGGCGTGCACGAAGGCGTGCGTGAACACCTGCTCGAACATCAGCTCGGCGAACACCCGCGCGACGTCGGCCGGGTCGATGCCGGCGTCGCGCAGCGCCGCGACGTCGTTGATCTTGATCGCGGTGACATCCTCGAGGGCGAGCACCCGCCGGGTGGTCCGCTCCCACACGACCGCCGGTGCGCCCACGCGCTCATGCCCGGCGAATGACTCCGCGAAGCGTTCGGCGGAGGCGGCCTCGTGCAGGTAGTCGATCTCCTCGAGGCTCGTCTGCGCGAACTCCTCCACGAGGGCGGGAGCATCGACGTGGTCCGCGACGAGGCGCACTCGGCTGAGCCATCCGCCGATGCGCCGCAGCGCGGCGAGGTCGACCGCGACGATCCGCTCGATACCGGGCCGCTGCACCTTCACCACGACCCCGTCGAAGCCGGTCTCGGCGGCGTCGGCGGGCCGGAGACGGGCTCGGTGGGCCTGCCCGAGCGACGCCGCGGCGACGGGCACCTCGTCGAATCGCGCGAAGACCTGCTCGAGGCTCGCACCGAGTTCGGCTTCGGCGAGTTCACGGATGGCCGCGAACTCGACCGGCGGCACCTCGTCCTGCAACCCCTCGAGTTCGGCGGTGACCTCGGGCGGCAGCACGTCGAGGCGCGAGGAGAGGAACTGGCCGACCTTGATCATGAGACCGCCGAGCTCGACGGCGAGCGCGTGGAACCGCTGCGCGACGCCGCGCATGCGCCGTGAACGGCTCGCCTCGGCGATGCGCGCGAGTCCGATCCGCGGCAGGACGAGTTCGTACCACCACAGCTGCGCCAGTGCGCGTGCGGCGAAGCGCAGGATGCGGCGGGAGCGGGCGCGCTGGGCGCGCGAGTCCGGCACGCGGGTCAGCCCTGGGCGAGGATCGCGTACAGGGCTCGGCGGGCGTCGTCGAGCACGGCGACGGCCTCCTGCACCTGGGCGGGGCTGCCCGTACGGGCGACCTGCGCGGTCGCGGCGGCCAGTTCGACGCCGGCCTTCGAGAGTGCGCGATGCGGGCCGGCGTCGCGCGGCGAGGACGACTCCCACGGCGCCGGCCGGTCGGCCGCGGCCGAGGCCTGCTCGCGACCGAGGTCGGTGAGCGAGTACGTCTTGCGCCCGCGCAGCTCCTCGGCGACGATCAGCCCCTCGTCGGCGAGCAGCTGCAGGGTGGGGTACACCGAGCCGGCGCTCGGCTTCCACGAGCCGCCGCTGCGTTCCTCGATCTCGCTGATGATCTGGTAGCCGTGCATCGGCTCTTCCGCGAGCAGGGCGAGCACGGCGGCGCGCACGTCGCCGCGCGCCATCCGCGTCGAACCGGTGCGCTGTTCGAACGACGAACGCATCTGCTCGAGCGCCTCCCAGATCGCCGCGCCGGGGTTGTCGCCGGCGCCGGCGAATCCTCCGCCGAATCCCGTGCTGCCGAATCCGTTCTGGCGGCGTGGTCCGTTCATCATGGCCCCCTCTGACGATGTGCGAACGATACTCGACGATATATCGTTCGCGGCCGGGCCGATAGGGGGCCGCGATCGGCGGGAATACGAACGCATGGATGCCTCGTTGCCTCTCACGTGAGTACTCCCATCAAGATCGACATCTGGTCCGACATCGCCTGCCCGTGGTGCTACATCGGCAAGCGGCACCTCGAAGCCGGCATCGCCGCGCTCGGCGACGACGCCCCCGACGTCGAGATCGAGTACCACTCGTTCGAGCTCTCGCCCGACACGCCGCTCGACTTCGAGGGCTCGACGGTCGAGTACCTCTCGGAGCGCAAGGGCATGCCCGTCGAGCGGGTCGAGCAGATGCTCGAGCACGTGACCGGCGTGGCCGCGAAGGCCGGTCTCGAGTACCACTTCGAGAAGGTCGCGCACACCAAGACGCTGAAGGCCCACGAGCTGCTGCATTTCGCGAAGGCGCACGGCAAGCAGCTCGAGCTGAAGGAGCGCCTGCTGAAGGCGTACTTCACCGAGGGTGGCCGGGTGAACCGTATCGATGAGCTCGTCGCGTACGCGGAGGAGCTGGGGCTGGATGCGGCCGAAGCGCGCGAGGCGCTCGATTCCGGCCGCTACGCCCCCGACGTGCAAGCGGACATCGCGCAGGCGGGTGCCTACGGTATCCAGGGGGTGCCGTTCTTCGTCTTCGAGGGCAAGTACGGCGTCTCGGGCGCGCAGCCGGCCGAGGTGTTCGCGAACGTGCTCACGCAGGTCGCAGAAGAGCAGGAGCAGGTCGCGTGAGCGAGCCGTCGGATGCTCCGGTCACGGATGCTCCGCTGCCGGCGCCGTTCACGATGGTGACGGGCGCCGCAGACGCGATGGTCTGCGAGGGCGACGTCTGCTTCGTGCCCGGCGCCGAGGCGTAGCGGGCGGGTCGGCCACGTCAGTCGTGGTACGGAGACCTCGAGAGGATCTCGTCGATCCTCCGTCGCGTGCGCTCGCCCCAGGCCGGCGAGAGCGCCGTCATCAGCGCTTCCCATTCGGGGAACCACAGACGTCGGGTGTCGCCCGTGAACCCGGGAGGCCTCCGTCGAGTCCGCGGCACGGCATTCCACGCGATCTGGTGGACGTGCGAGTCCATGACCCAGAAGACCAGCTCGTCGAGGTCGGTCGTCTCCCGGCGCAGGCACTCCCGTCCGCGTTCGAAGGCGAGGTACCGGTGGACGCCGTCGTCCACCTCGATGAACGGGTATGCGGCATCGCGGTTGACGTCGTCGACCTTCCACTGGATGGACTCGCCGGTCAGGCGCTCGAGGCGGTCGTACCACCCGTCGAGCTCGGCGAGCACGGCGGGCAGGTCGAACTGGCGCTCGGAGGCCGCCACGCTCACTCGGGCTCGCTGATGTCGGCGACCGTCGCGTCGAACGCGGCGATGAGCGCGTCGGCGTCGACGAAGAGGCTGCGGCCGTGTTCGCCCGCGCCCATCGAGACGCGTCGGCCGACCACGGCCTCGTCGACGACGACGGGCCACGCGGTGGTCGAACCGAGCGGGGTGATGGTGCCGCGCTCGTACCCGGTCGCGGCGAGGGCCAGCGAGGCATCCGGCAGCTGCAGTTTGTTGACGCCGAGCAGGGCGCGCAGCTTCGGCCAGCTGATCTTGCGGCCGCCCGGCACGAGCGCGAATACGTAGGTGTCGTCGCTGCGCTTCACCACGAGCGACTTCACGATGTCGCCGGGCTCGATGCCGAGCAGCGCGGCAGCCTCCTGGAGGCTCCGCGCCGCGGGCCGCTCGATGACCTCGACCTCGAGGCCTCTGGCCGCGGCATCCGCCCGCACCCGATCGGCGCCGCTCGGCGTTCCGTCCGTCATCCGTTCCTCCCCAGGCTCAGCTTCTCGAATCCTAGGCGCGTCGCGACCGCCGATCGGCGGCGCGGGTCCAGAAGTCTGGGAGAATCGGAGGCGATGTCACTTCCCACCACCGCCACCCGCGACCCGCTGTCCATCGGCGGCATCGAGCTCGACGTGCCCGTCGTGCTCGCACCGATGGCGGGCATCACCAACACGGCGTTCCGCCGGCTCTGCCGCGAGTTCGGCGCCGGCCTCTACGTCAGCGAGATGATCACCAGTCGCGCGCTCGTCGAGCGTACGCCCGAGTCGATGCGGCTCATCACGCACCACGAATCCGAGACGCCCCGGTCGATCCAGCTCTACGGCGTCGACCCGAAGACGGTCGCCGACGCGGTCGCCATGCTCGTCGCCGAAGACCGGGCCGACCACATCGACCTGAACTTCGGATGCCCCGTGCCGAAGGTCACCCGCAAGGGCGGGGGTGCTGCGCTGCCGTGGAAGTCGGGGCTGTTCCGCGGCATCGTCGAGGGCGCGGTCAAGGCTGCGGGCGACATCCCGCTGACGGTGAAGATGCGCAAGGGCATCGACGCCGACCACCTCACCTACCTCGAAGCCGGTCGCATCGCCGAGGGCGCCGGCGTCGCCGCGGTGGCGCTGCACGCGCGCACCGCCGCCGAGTTCTACTCGGGGCAGGCCGACTGGTCGGCCATCGCGAAGCTGAAAGAGACCGTCACGAGCGTGCCGGTGCTCGGCAACGGCGACATCTGGTCGGCCGACGACGCACTGCGCATGGTCGACGAGACGGGGTGCGACGGCGTCGTCGTCGGCCGGGGATGCCTCGGGCGGCCGTGGTTGTTCGGCGATCTGGCCGCGGCGTTCCGCCCGTCGACAGGCTCCCCTTCGACAAGCTCAGGGAGCGTTCGTCATCAGCCGAGCCTCGGCGAGGTGGCGCGCGCCTTCCGCCGGCACGCCGAACTGCTGGTCGAGTTCTTCGACAGCGAAGAGCGCGGGTGCCGCGACATCCGCAAGCACGTCGCCTGGTACTTCAAGGGCTACCCGGTCGGCGGCGAACTGCGGGCCAGGCTCGCGACCGTCGAATCGCTCGCCCACCTCGACGACCTGCTGGGCGAGCTCGACTGGTCGACGCCGTACCCCGGAGAGGGCGCCGAGGGGCCGCGCGGCCGCGCCGGCACGCCGAAGCAGCCCGCGCTGCCCGACGGCTGGCTCGCGTCGCGAGAGCTCGCCGGCCACGACCGCAGCACGCTCGTCGACGCCGAACTCGACACGAGCGGCGGCTGACTTGCGCGAGCGACGACTGTTCGGCGGCTACGACGACGCCGACCACGAACGGCGACTGCCCGAAGACCACTCCTCGCGGCGCAGCGACTTCGCGCGCGACCGAGCCCGCCTGCTGCACTCCAGCGCGCTGCGCCGGCTGGCGGCGAAAACGCAGGTGCTCAGCCCGACCGCCGGTCTCGACTTCGCCCGCAACCGGCTCACGCACTCGCTCGAAGTGGCGCAGATCGGCCGCGAGCTGGCGGCGAATCTGGCGCTCGACCCCGACGTGGTCGACACGGCCTGCCTCGCGCACGACCTCGGGCACCCGCCGTTCGGGCACAACGGCGAGCGGGCCTTGAACGCCTGGGCCGCCGACATCGGCGGGTTCGAGGGCAACGCGCAGACCCTGCGCATCCTCACCCGCCTGGAGCCGAAGGTGTTCGGCGACGACGGCCGCAGCTACGGGCTCAACCTCACCCGCGCGAGCCTCGACGCGAGCTGCAAGTACCCCTGGCCCGAGGACACGGGCGTGCCCGACCCGTCGGGCCGGCGCAAGTTCGGCGTCTACGACGACGACCTCGACGTGTTCCGCTGGCTGCGGCGGGGCGCACCGGCCCGACGCCTCTGCGTCGAGGCGCAGGTGATGGATCTCAGCGACGACATCGCCTACTCGGTGCACGACTTCGAAGACGCGGTGGTGAACGGGTACCTCGACGTCGCGGCCCTGGGCTCCCGAGCCGACCACGACGACCTGGTGCGGTCGATGTACGACTGGATCGGCGGATCGATTCCCCACGACGAACTGATGGCGGCGTTCGACCGACTCGACTCGCTCGACGTGTGGCTCGACTCGTGGGATTCGAGCCGGCGCGACCAGGCCCGCTTGAAGAACCTCACCAGCGAGCTGATCGGCCGGTTCGCCCGTGCCGCCACCGATGCGACGCGCGCAGCGTTCCCGTCGCCGACCCTGATCCGGTTCGACGCCGACGTGGTCGTGCCCCGGGGCATCCAAGCCGAGATCGCAGTGCTGAAGGGCATCGTCGCGACGTTCGTGATGTCGCGCAACACCCGGCAGCCGATCTACGAGCAGCAGCGCGAGGTGCTGACCTCGCTCGCCGACGTGCTCTTCGATCGCGGGCCCGACGCGCTCGACCCCGGGTTCGCCGAAGACTGGGCGGTCGCCGCCGACGACGCCGCGCGCCGACGCGTCGTCGTCGACCAGGTGCAGAGCCTCACCGACCAGTCGGCGCTGGCGTGGTACGAACGGCTCGTGCAGCGATGAGGGTGCGGACTCCCTTCGACGAGCTCAGGGAGCCTGGGTTCGCTGAGCCGGTCGAAGCGGGGCGCCCCTTCGACGAGCTCAGGGAGCCTGGGTTCGCTGAGCCGGTCGAAGCGGGGCGACCCTTCGACGAGCTCAGGGAGCTTGGGTTCGCTGAGCCGGTCGAAGCGGGGCGACCCTTCGACGAGCTCAGGGAGCTTGGGTTCGCTGCGCCGGTCGAGGCGGGGCGCCCCTTCGACGTGCTCAGGGAGCTTGGGCTCGCTGCGCCGGTCGAGGCGGGGCGCCCCTTCGACGTGCTCAGGGAGCTTGGGCTCGCTGAGCCTGTCGAAGCGGGGCGACCCTTCGACGCGCTCCGGGAACCTAGGATGTGACCATGCCCGGCCGGATTCGACAATCAGACGTCGACGAGGTCAAGGCCCGTACGAACATCGCCGACATCGTCGGCGAACACGTGAGCCTGAAGTCCGCGGGCGTCGGTTCGATGAAGGGGCTCTGCCCGTTCCACGACGAGCGCAGCCCGAGCTTCCACGTGCGGCCCGGCCTCGGGTACTACCACTGCTTCGGCTGCGGCGAGTCGGGCGATGTGTACACGTTCCTCCAGCGCATGGACCATGTGACGTTCAGCGAGGCCGTCGAGCGGCTCGCGGGCCGGCTCGGCTACCAGCTCCACTACGAGGACGGCGGCCCCGCGCAGGACCACGGCAACCGCGCGCGGCTGCTGGCGGCGAACCAGGCGGCGGCGGAGTTCTTCGTCGAGCAGCTCGGCACGCCCGAGGCCGAGGTGGGGCGCCGGTTCCTGGGGGAGCGCGGCTTCGACGCCGAGGCGGCGTCCCGGTTCGGCGTCGGCTTCGCGCCGAAGAGCTGGGATCGCTTGACGAACCACCTGAAGAGCCGCGGGTTCACCACCGACGAGCTCG
This sequence comes from Agromyces larvae, assembly GCF_022811705.1. Taxonomy (NCBI): domain Bacteria; kingdom Bacillati; phylum Actinomycetota; class Actinomycetes; order Micrococcales; family Microbacteriaceae; genus Agromyces; species Agromyces larvae. The sequence continues at coordinate 846,382 of NZ_CP094528.1, forward strand.
CGGCCGCGGGCCTCGTCTCGCAGGGCGACCGGGGGGTGTACGACCGGTTCCGCGGGCGGCTGGTGTGGCCGATCCGCGATGTCACCGGCCAGACCGTGGGGTTCGGCGCGCGACGCCTGCTCGACGACGACAACGGCCCGAAGTACCTGAACACCCCCGAGACGGCGCTGTACCGCAAGGCGCAGGTGCTCTACGGCCTCGACCTGGCCAAGCGCGACATCTCGAAGTCGCATCGCGTGGTCGTCGTCGAGGGGTACACCGATGTGATGGCGTGCCACCTCGCCGGCGTCACCACCGCGATCGCCACCTGCGGCACGGCGTTCGGCGTCGAGCACATCAAGGTGCTGCGCCGGGTGCTGGGCGACGACTCGGGCGTCGGCGAGGTGGTGTTCACGTTCGACGGCGACGCGGCGGGCCAGCAGGCGGCGATGCGGGCGTTCGCGGAAGAGCAGCGGTTCCAGGCGCAGACCTACGTCGCGGTCGCGCCCGAGGGGCTCGACCCGTGCGACCTGCGACTGTCGCGGGGCGACCGCGCGGTGCGCGACCTCGTCGAGACCCGCACCCCGATGTTCGACTTCGTGATCCGCCACACCGTGACGAAGTTCGACCTCGAAACGGTCGAGGGGCGGGTCGGGGCGTTGCGGGCGGCGGCGCCGATCGTCGCCGACCTGCGCGACCCGGCCATGCGGCCCGGCTATACGCGCGAGCTCGCGCGCATGCTCGGCATGGAGCTCGGCGAGGTCGATCGCGCCGTCCGGGCCGCGCGCGGCCGCGCGCCCGACACCGCTTCGGCGCGGCAGGGTCGCGGCGAGGCATCCGGCGAGGCATCCGGTCGCGGCGGTGAGCTCCAGACGGATGCTCCGGTGCGCCCGTTCTCGATCACCGAGCTGCCCGGCGACCCGTCGACCCGGCTCGAACGCGACGCGCTCCAGGCGATGCTGCAGTACCCCGAGTCGGTCGGCGACGACCTCATCCGCCGGGCCACCGACAGCCGGTTCGGCAACGAGACGCTCGCGGTGGTGCGCGACGGCATCGCGTCGACGCTCGCCGCCGACGGCTCGGTGAAGGTCGACCGGGTGATGGCCGAGGTGCCGGCGCCGTACGCCGGGGTGGTGCAGCAGCTCGCGGTCGCGCCGGTGCCGCAGCGCAGCACGGGCGAGCTCTCGGTCTACGTGACCGGCGTGGTCGGCGCCCTCGTCGAGCGCGAACTGCTGCGTCAGAAGCGCGAACTCCTCGGCCGCCTGCAGCGCACCGATGCGTCCGATCGCGAAACCTTCGCGAGCATCCAGCGCGCGCTCGTCGACATCGAACGCGAACGACGGGCGCTCGCGGGCGACTGAGGCGGCCTCAGCCGCGCTGGATGATGCGGTCGAGTTCCGTGCGCAGCTTCGCCTCGTCCGCGCCGCCGGGCCACAGCTTCAGCAGGCGCCCGTCGGCATCGACGAGGGCCGTCATCGGCGGCTCGTCGACCGCGTAGGACCGCCAGATCCGCAGGTCGGGGTCGTGGATGACCGGCTGCTCGACGCCGAGGTCGTCGAGATGCCGCATCAGGTCGTCGACGCCGTCGGCAGGGTCGCCCGCGACGAGCGCGACCGTGATCGCGTCGCCGTAGTCGCGGGTGATCGCGTCGATGACGCCCTGCTGCTCGTCGCAGCGCGTGCACCAGGATGTGGTGAACTGCAGCACGGCGGGGCGTTCGCCCCACAGCGTCTCGCCGTCGACCGCGGTCCCGTCGACGAGGGCGGCGTCGATCGCGGGCGCGTTCGGCGCCGACTCCGTCGAGACGAAGGTGATGTCGTCGGGCACGGTGCCCGGCAGACGGTCGGCACCTCCGCGAGGCCCTGAGGTGCAGCCCGCGAGCGCGAGCGCCAGGAGCGCGGCGGCCACGGCCGCGGCGGCCGACCGGATGCGCGGGGAGAGTCGGGGCATCAGCGGTCTCCGGTCTCGAGGATGACGCCGGGATCGGCGATGGGCGGGACCGCGAGCGGGGGCGTGTCGCCGTCGGCGCTGCGGTACCGGTAGGTGCCGGCGTCGTGCCCGTCGATGCTCGCGGCGTACTCGACGTCGGTCGCCAGGCCCTGAGGTTCGATGCGGAACCGGCAGGCCGTCGGAATCCGGGGCGCCGCCCCGTAGTCGAGGTTGTCGATGCGCACCGCCTCGCCGTCGGGCAGCTCGATCGCGATGCGTTCGTCGTCGTGCTCGAGCACGAGCTCCGAGCCGCGGTGGATGTACTGGTAGGGCCGGGCGCCCGAACAGGCCTCGCCGGCGACGCGCAGGTGCGCGTCGCGGACGAGCACGTCGAACGCGGCGCCGGAGGCGCCGCCACCGGTGCGGCCGTCGGCGGACGCGTCGGCGCACCCCGTGAGCCAGAGCGCGGCGAGTGCGGCGACCGCCGCAGCGATGCCGGGGGAGGGATCTGGTCATGGTGCGACTCCGAGGTCTTCCGGGCGGGACGGGTGCCTCCCCGCTTCCACGGGGAGGCACCCGACCGTCTCGACGCTAGTTCAGTGTGAACGTGAGCGTCGTGGCGTTGCCCGCCACGTCGTATACGACGAGCGTGTTCTCGCCTGCGACACCGCCGAACGCGCCGGGCTTGACGAAGTTGAGATCACTCCACGCGTTGTCCGTGAGATCCTTCACCACCCCGTTCAGCGTCAGCTTGTCGATCTTGCCGGCGTCGAAGAGCTTGAAGCTCACCAGCGAGTACACGCCGTCGGCGCCGGCCGTCTCGTTCGCGCCCGTCTTCACCGTGACCGTCGGCGCCGTCGCGTCGATCGAGAACGCGAACGTCCCGGTCTTCGCGATGTTGCCGGTGAGGTCTTCGGCGTTGTACTTGACGGTGTAATCGCCGTCGGGCAGCGCGACCGTGGCGACATGCGTGGCGCTCGAGGCGCCGTTCGCCGCGGTCTGCGTGCTCTTGAACAGCGTGCCGTTCTGGTAGATGTTCGCGACGACGCGCTTCAGCGCGTAGTTGTCGGTCGCATCGACCTGGATCGACAGCGCCTGGAACGGCCCGGCGGTGGTCGGGGTGACCAGGGTCGCCACCGGCTTGACCGCGTCCACGAGCGAGGTCGTGGTCGAGGCCGTCGCAGCCGGGTCGCTCTCAGAGGTCACGGTGACCGTGACGGCGGGAACGGCGGTCGGCGCGCCGTCGCCCTCGTACACCAGGTGCACGGGCACGTCCTTGGTCGCCCCGGTGCCCAGCGCGACGAGCGCGTTCGGCAGCTGCACGCGCCATCCGCCCGCCTCGCCCTGGATCGCCGCGGCGACCCGGTAGACGTCACCGTCGGAGAGCGCGTCGGCACCGGCGGCGCCGGTGTTCGTCACCGGAACCGTGAGGCCGATCAGGCCGCTCTCGGTCGAGCCCGAGGAGACGGGCTGGCCGAGCGCGACACCGCGCGCCTGCGTCGAGGTCGACGTCAGCGAGCGGATGGCCACGTCGTAGGACAGCAGGCCCTGGTCGTCGCGCTCCACATCGGTGATGTAGAAGTGCAGGCCGTTGGCCTCGTCGACGTACTCGTACTCCGAGCCGGAATCGGTTCCGGCGTGGAAGAGGGCGTCGTTGAGCTGGCGCTGGTCACCGCGGGTGATCATCACGGGCGTGCCGTCGGGGCGGACGTAGTCGACGGTGTCGATGTCCTGCGGGTTGGCGTCGATCGTCCAGATGAAGGGGTTCGAGTCCCGGTTCTTCGTCTTCGCGATCATGACGCCGTGGTCGGGCTGGAACGAGTCCGTGCCCATCCGGTCGATCACCTCGAGCGTGTAGTTGTCGAAGTTGCCGCCGTCGCAGTCCCATGTGGCGTTGCCCGCCGCGTCCCGGCCCTGCCGGGTGCACGAGCCGGTCGAGTTGTCGGCGGGGGCCGAGTCGGGCTTGTCCAGCACGAGGTTCACTCCCGTCGTCAGCCCTTCGCCCATCACCGCGCGCGACGTGATCCGCGTGCTCACGAGCCCGACCTGGTCGAGGGTCGCCTCGGGCAGGTTGACGTACTCGGACTCGTCGATGATGTTCAGGTTGATGCGGTTGCGAAGCGCGACGCCCGCGGGCTGCGAGCCGCCGGCGATCGACGGGACGCTCCACCGCTGGTGGGTGCCGCCCGGGCCGTTGAACGAACCGCGCGCGAGCACGTCGAACGGGCCGCTGGTGTCGCGCAGCGGGCCGCCGTCGGCGCCCTCGGTGCCGTACGGGTTGCCGTAGTTGTCGGAGATGCCGAGGATGTGGCTGAACTCGTGCGCGAAGGTGCCCATGCCCGACGACTCCGCCTGCGTGGAGTTGCCGGCGCGCCCGCCGGACGCGAAGTTCGCGTTCGGCCAGTGGTTGATGGCCGCCTGCCACGAGGTCCACGGGATGTACCGCGTCTTCGCCCAGTTCTTCATCGGCTGGCCGTTCTGGTCGAGCGCCACGCCGTTCTCGTCGCGCGGCGGACCGAAGTCGTCGGTGACGTCCTCGGGGTTCTCGAACAGCATCTGCCCGAACTCCTCCCACGTCGAGGACTCGTCGTGGCCGGCGGTGATGTAGAACACCTGGTCGAACTCGCGCAGCGGGTCGGGAACGCCCATGTCGGCGCCCCACAGCGAGAGCGCGTCGGTCCGGATGTTCTTATTGCAGCTGAGGCCCTGCGGGCAGTACGCGCTGTTGCCCGCGGCGCCCGGGTCCTTGTTGAACGAGTCGTTCAGGCCGTACTCCTCGATGTTGCCGGGGAGCTTGTACGGACCGAACGCCTCCATCTGCACGCTGAGGCGGCCGCCCGACTGCTCCATCCAGTACTCGTTGATGGTGCGGCCGTGGTTCAGCTCGTTCGGCGTGTTCAGGAGGTCGAGGTAGAACTGCGGAACGTCCTCGCGGTCGAGGCCGTTGGCGATCGAGGACGGGTCGCCGAACGGGTGAGCGCCCTCCTCCTCGGTCACGAGGAACGGCTGGTTCTCGAAGTCCAGCAGCACGATCGCGCCGTTGAACTGCCGAGTGCTGCCCTCGGTGTCGTCGGCCCAGTCGGTGCCCGGGACGGGGACGTAGTCGTCCCAGGTCATGTCGTCCATGTTGACCCAGTTCTGCGGGTCGATCGGATCGAGCACCGCGGGGTCGATGGGCGGGGGAGCGGCCGGCGCGGCGGCGGCCGTGGTCGAGGCGGCGGCCGCGGCCAGCACACCGGATGCCGCGACGAGCGCGACTCCGGTCCGCAGGCGACGGCGACGTTGCATCCTGCTCAATTCAGCTCCTTCATCAGCGGGGCCGTCGACGGGCGCCGGCGACCCGTGTGCGCCGACCGAGGTCGGCGATCCGCTCCCGATCGTGGTGCTGCGAGGACCGGATTACTCGGGAGCTTGGCAGGAGCCGTGGAGGTAATGCATCACATTTCGCGAGATCCATGCGTGGGAATCGGGGAACGGTATTCATCGAAATTTCCAACGGTTTCATTCGAGCAACACGTCTTCTGCTCGAATGATCGTCCGTGCTACCTCTAGGGAGACCGGGGTGCGAACGACCGCGGGGGCAACATTGCAGATCCATAAACATTGCCCCGGCCGTCGGCCGCTCCGCAGGGTGTTCCCCGGGGCCTGTGCTAGGCCTGAACCAGCAACGGCGTGGCTGCCCCGGCCACGTGCGTCGAATCCACAGGAAGAGGTAGACGGATATGGCATCCGCATCCCAGACCGGCCGCGGCATCGCCGTGGTCGCCGGGCTCTCGGTCGCCGCTCTCGCACTCGCCGGCTGCAGCGCCGGCGGTGGCGGAGGCGACCAGGGCGGCGGCGCGAGCACGCTGACCATCGGCACGACCGAGCAGGTCACGGCGCTCGACCCGGCCGGCTCGTACGACAACGGCTCCTTCGCCGTCATGAACCAGGTGTACCCGTTCCTGCTGAACACCCCCTACGGCAGCCCCGACGTCGAGCCCGACATCGCGGAGTCGGCCGAGTTCACCTCCGACACCGACTACACGGTGAAGCTCAAGGAGGGTCTGAAGTTCGCGAACGGCAACGACCTGACCTCCTCCGACGTCAAGTTCACGTTCGACCGTCAGCTGGACATCGCCGACCCGAACGGCCCCTCGTCGCTGCTGTACAACCTCGACAGCATCGAGACGCCCGACGACCTCACCGTCGTCTTCCACCTCATCTCGCCGAACGACCAGATCTTCCCGCAGATCCTGTCGAGCCCGGTGGGCCCGATCGTCGACGAAGAGGTCTTCTCGGCCGACTCGCTCACGAGCGACGACGACATCATCGAGGGCAAGCCGTTCGCCGGCCAGTACACGATCACGAGCTACTCGTTCAACGAGCTCATCGCGTACCAGGCGAACCCCGACTACGAGGGTCTGCTCGGCCCGGCTGAGACCGAGAAGATCAACGTCAAGTACTACACCGACGCGTCGAACCTGAAGCTCGACGTCCAGGAAGGCAACATCGACGTCGCGAACCGCACCCTGAGCGCGACCGACATCGAGGACCTCCGCGGCAACGACAACGTCAAGGTCGTCGACGGCCCCGGCGGCGAGATCCGCTACCTGGTCTTCAACTTCAACACGATGCCGTTCGGCGCGACGACCGCGGAGGCCGACCCGGCCAAGGCGCTCGCCGTCCGTCAGGCGGTGGCCGACCTGATCGACCGCGACGCGATCTCGGAGGACGTGTACAAGGGCACCTTCACGCCGCTGTACTCGTACATCCCGGCGGGCCTCACCGGCGCCACCGAGTCCCTGAAGGGCCTCTACGGCGACGGCAACGGCCAGCCCGACCCCGACAAGGCGGCCGAGCGGCTCGCCGCGGCGGGCGTCTCGACGCCGCTGGACATCTCGATCCAGTACGTCGCCGAGCGCTACGGCCCCTCGTCGAGCGACGAGTACGCGATCATCAAGGACAACCTCGAGTCGAGCGGCCTGTTCAAGGTCAACCTGCAGTCGACCGAGTGGGTCCAGTACTCGAAGGACCGCGTCGCGGACCTCTACCCGGCCTACCAGCTGGGTTGGTTCCCCGACTACTCGGACGCCGACAACTACCTCACGCCGTTCTTCCTCACCGAGAACTTCCTGGCGAACCACTACGACAACCCCGAGGTGAACGACCTCGTCCTCGAGCAGGCCACCACGGCCGACCCCGATGCGCGCACCGCGCTCATCGAGGAGATCCAGGACAAGGTGGCGGCCGACCTCTCCACCATCCCCTACATGCAGGGCGCTCAGGTGGCCGTGGTGGGCAAGGACGTCAGCGGCGCCGAGAAGACGCTGGATGCCTCGTTCAAGTTCCGCTACGCCGCGCTCTCGAAGGGCTAGGCCTACGGGCTAAAGTCGATCCCAGCTCGACCGACGGGGGCGACCCGCTTGTGCGGGTCGCCCCCGTTCTCTGCAATGTGAGGAATGCATGTCCGCTGTCGACCTGACACCGCAGCCCGGTACGCCGGCTGCGGGCGCGACCAGACCGAAATCCGGGAGAGGCGGGTTCGGGCGTTACCTGCTCGTCCGATTCCTGCTGATCTTCCCCACCATCTTCATCCTCGTCACGCTCGTGTTCTTCCTGATGCGACTGACCGGCGACCCGATCACGGCGGCCCAGGGCGGGCGCCTCGGGCCCGCCGAGCTCGAGCAGCTGCGCGCCGCGGCCGGATTCGACCGCCCCGTCCTGGTGCAGTACTTCGAGTACATCGGGCGCATCTTCGTGCTCGACTTCGGCACGACGTACACCACCAACCGCCCGGTGATCGAGGTGCTGCTCACGTACGGCCCCGCCACGTTCGAGCTCGTCTTCTACTCGCTCATCGTCGCCTTCGCGGTCGGCATCCCGCTCGGGCTGCGGGCCGCGTACCACCGCGACAAGCCCGAAGACGCGGTCTACCGGGTGCTCGCCATCTGGTGGTACGCGGTGCCGGTCTTCTTCGCCGGCCTCATCCTGAAGCTCATCTTCTCGGTGTGGTTGAAATGGTTCCCCGTCGCGGGACGTTCCAGCGTCGCCTCCGAGATCCAGATGCAGACGCTGCCGAACCGCACGGGCATCTACACGATCGACGCGATCCTGACCGGCGACCCGGCCGTCATCGGCGACGTCCTCTCGCACGTGGTGCTGCCCGCGATCACGCTGGGCCTGCTGACGGCGGGCATCTTCCTGCGGCTCGTGCGCACGAACGTCATCGGCACCCTCTCCACCGACTACGTCGACGCGGCGCGCTCGCGGGGCGTTCGGGAGTCGCGGCTGCTGCGCACCCACGCCTACCGGCCGGCGCTCATCCCGATCATCACGGTGATCGGCCTGCAGATCGCCCTGCTGCTCGGCGGTGCGGTGCTGACCGAGACCACCTTCGAGTGGCGCGGGCTGGGATTCCAGCTGGCCGAGTTCCTCGAGAACCGCGACTTCATCGCCGTGCAGGGCATCGTCGCGCTGCTGGCGGTGATCGTCGCCGTCACGAACTTCGTGGTCGACATCATCGCCGCCTTCATCGACCCGAGGGTGAGGTACTGACATGACCGCGACCACCCCCGTCGCCACCATGGCGCCCCAGAAGCGACGCCTCGTCGACCGCCTGCCGGTCGTGCACCAGCTGCGGCAGAGCGTGGGCCTCCAGCGCGGCATGCTCGTCGCGGGCCTCGTGATGATCGCCGTCTTCGTGCTGTCGGCCGCGTTCGCACCGCTCATCGCCCCGTTCGGGTTCGCGCAGCGCAGCGTCGACGGCGAATCGTTCGGCACCCAGCAGCCGCCTTCGGCCGAGCACTGGTTCGGCACGACCGTCGGCGGCTACGACGTGTTCTCGCGCGTGATCTGGGGCACCCAGACGACGCTGCTCGTCGTGGTCGTCGCCCTCGTGCTGTCGATCTTCATCGGCGTCGCGCTCGGCCTGTACGCCGGGTACTTCGGCGGCTGGCTCGATCGCGTGCTCGTCGTGGTGTGCGACGCGATCTACGCATTCCCGTCGCTGCTGCTGGCGATCGTGCTGTCGATCGTGATCTCGGGCGGACAGTCGAACCTGTGGGGCGGTGTGCTCGCCGCGGCCGCGTCGATCACGGTGATCTACATCCCGCAGTACTTCCGGGTCATCCGCGCCGAGGTCGTGCGGATCAAGGCCGAGGCCTACGTCGAATCGGCGAAGGTGCTCGGAGCATCCAACTCCCGCATCATCTTCCGGCACGTGTTCCGCAACTCGACCCGCACCCTGCCGCTGATCATCACGCTGAACTCGTCGGAGGCGATCCTCACGCTCACCGCGCTCGGCTTCCTCGGCTTCGGCATCGAGCCGACCGCGGCGGCCGAGTGGGGCTACGACCTCTCGAAGGCGCAGTCGGATGTCACGAGCGGCATCTGGTGGACCGCGGTGTTCCCCGGTCTCGCGATCGTGTTCACCGTGCTCGGCATCACGCTCGTCGGCGAGAGCCTCAACGACCTCGCCGACCCGCGCCTGCGGGGCCGGCGCCGGGTCGCTCAGGCCGCCGGCCAGGTCGCGGAGACGTCGGTGGTGCCCGGCGGCACCCTGACGGCGGGCCCCGGCGGGATCGACGGTCTCGAGGGCGGCGACAGCATCGAACAGCACGGAATCGAGGTCAGGCCATGAGCATCGTCAGCATCGAACGCCTCGGCGTGTCGTTCGCGACCGATCAGGGCGCGGTCAAGGCCGTCGACGATGTGAGCCTCAGCGTCTCGCCGGGCGAAGTGCTCGCCATCGTCGGCGAGTCGGGCAGCGGCAAGACCGTCACCGCGAAGACCATCCTCGGGCTGCTGCCCGAGACCGCCACGACGAGCGGCGCGGTCATCCTGTCGAACCGCGAGGGCACGCGCGAACACGACATCATCTCGCTCGACGCGGCCGGGCTGCGCGCGGTGCGCGGCACCGACGTCGCGATGGTGTTCCAGGAGCCGTCGACCGCGCTGAACCCGGTGTTCACCGTCGGCTGGCAGATCGCCGAGGGGCTGCGCGCGCACGGCGACGTCTCGAAGGCCGCGGCCCGCGAGCAGGCGATCGACATCCTGCGGCGAGTCGGCATCCCCGACCCCGAGCACCGTGTCGACCACTACCCGCACCAGTTCTCGGGCGGGCAGAAGCAGCGCATCGTGATCGCGATGGCGCTCGTGCTGAACCCCGGCCTCATCGTCGCCGACGAGCCGACCACGGCGCTCGACGTCACCGTGCAGGCCGAGATCCTCGACCTGCTGCGCCGCTGCCGGGACGAGTTCGGCAGCGCGATCGTGCTGATCACGCACAACATGGGCGTCGTCGCCGACCTCGCCGACCGGGTCGCGGTGATGTACCAGGGCAAGGTCGTCGAGGAGGCCGACGCCCGCACGCTGTTCTCGTCGCCGAAAGCCGAGTACACGAAGGCGCTGCTGGCGGCGGTGCCGTACGTCGGCCACGGCACCGTGCACGCCGCCGAACGGGCGGCCGCGCGCGCCGACGACTGGCACGACGCGACCCCGGTCGTGCAGGCGACCGGTCTCGAGATCGAGTACCCGGGCCGGTTCGGCCGGGCGGCGTTCCAGGCGGTCCGCGGCGTCGACTTCGTCATCCGCCCCGGCGAGGTGCTCGGGCTCGTGGGCGAGTCGGGCTCCGGCAAGACCACGATCGGCCGCGCGATCGCCGGACTCACGAAAGCGACCGGCGGCTCGCTGCAGGTGCTCGGCCACGAGATGGTCGGCATCCGCGAACGGGCGTTCCGGCCGGTGCGCAGCCGCATCGGGTTCGTCTTCCAGGACCCGGCGACGAGCTTCAACCCGCTGCTGACGATCGCCGAGTGCGTCGCCGAGCCGCTCGTCGTGCACGGCCGCGCGCACGATGCACGCGCGGCCCGGGCGCGGGTCGACGAACTGCTCGAGGCGGTGCAGCTGCCGCGGGCCTACGGCGACCGGTACCCGCACGAGCTGTCGGGCGGCCAGCGTCAGCGTGCCAGCCTCGCACGGGCCCTCGCGCTCGAACCCGAGCTGCTCATCGCCGACGAGCCCACCTCGGCGCTCGACGTGTCGGTGCAGGCCCGGGTGCTCGAACTGTTCGCCGAACTGCAGCGCGAGTTCGGGTTCGCCTCGCTGTTCATCAGCCACGACCTCGCCGTCGTCGACCTGCTCGCCGACCGCATCGCGGTGCTCTACCGGGGCCGATTGGTCGAGGAGGGCACCGGCGCCGAGGTGCTCGGTGCGCCGGAGCATCCGTATACCCAGCGGCTCCTGGCGTCGCTGCCCGTGCCCGATCCCGAGGCGCAGGCGGCGCGACGCGAGCATCTGCGCGCACTGAAGGAGGCGGAGCACTGATGTCGGCACCGGCGCACGGGCACCCGATCGTGGTGAGCGATCTCTCGGTCGAGTATCCGTCGCACGGCGCCAGCCCGGCGCATGTCGCGCTGCGCGGCATCCAGTTCCGTCTCGCGCCCGGTGAGGTGCTCGGCGTGCTCGGCAGCGCCGGAAGCGGCAAGTCGACGCTCGCCCAGGTGCTGTCGGGGCAGGCGCTCGAACCGCGCAGCGGCGACGTGCGCCCCGTCGTGACCGGCGGCGAGGTGCGCGTGCTCGGCACGAAGCTGCAGCCGATGTCGCGGCGCCGACTCGCCGAGCTGCGGTTCCACGTCGGCTACCTCGCGCAGGATGCGGCGATCACCCTGCCGGCCGAACTCACCGTCTCCGAGCTGGTGGGCGCCCCGATCCTCGAGCGCGACCGCCGGTACGATCGCCGCGCGCTCGCGAGCCGGGTCGCCACGCTCATCGACGCGGTGCGGCTGCCGCTCACGGTGCTCGACCGGTACCCGTACGAGCTCAGCAGCGGGCAGCGCCAGCGGGTGGCACTCGCCCGCAGCCTCGTGCTCGGCCCCTCGGTGCTCATCGCCGACGAGCCCACCGCCGGCATCGACGTCACGGTGCGCGACGCGGTCGCCGGCCTCATCGGCGACATGCGCGAGGCGCACGCATTCTCGGCGATCGTGGTCAGCCACGACCTCGCGGTGCTGCGACGCGTCGCGAACCGCGTCGCAGTGCTCGACCGGGGGTCGCTCGTCGCACTCGGCACCATCGACGAGGTGTTCGCCGACCCGCTGCACCCGTACGTGCGGGCGCTCGGCGCCGCCCTCGAAGAGGGTCGGGCGGCGATCGGCGACGGCGGATCCGGCGCGGGTCGGTGACGCCCGACCCCGCTCGCGGGGCGGCTGCGGACGGGTCATCGTGAGCCGGCCTCGAATTGGAGTCCTGTCGCGGTTTTGCTAGCATGGCTCTGCTGCACCGCAGTGATCCTCCATAGCTCAATTGGCAGAGCAATCGGCTGTTAACCGATAGGTTCTTGGTTCGAGTCCAAGTGGGGGAGCGAGAAGAGGCCCCGCATCCGTTCGCCGGATGCGGGGCTTCGTCGTGGGTGGGCTGGGTTGGCGGGTGAGGATCACGCGCTACCAGCCGACGAGGCAGGTGCGGATGTCGCGGGATTCAACCCCGCTGCCGATGCCGCGGATGCTGCCCGCCATCGTGCTCGTGATCGTCATGCCGTTCACGAGGTCGACGGGGCTGGCGGTGAACCATTCCCCCTGGTGCGCGAACTCGACGTGCGTGGGATGCGCGCCGCGCTCCTGGAACATCGCAGCCGCGTCTCGCAGGTCGACCGGGGCCGACCAGCCGAAGAAGAAGGGGTACTCGTCGATGTGCTCGGTGCTCGCCACCGTGACGTTGAAGCACGCCCTCGTGTCGGGGCCCCATTCCGTCGCCGACTGCGCCGTCGTGAACAACGAAGGGTCGACTGGCGGGTTCGCGCCCGACGTGCATAGCCTCACGGCGGTCGGCGCGGCAGTCGGCGTACCCGGCCAGAACCGTACGTCGAAGCCGTCGTCCGACTCGTGCACGTCGCCGATTTCGGACCAGATGCTGCCTCCCCAGATCGGCGCCGCGTTGATCGTCAACTCGACGCCCCAGCCGGCGGGGGCATCGGATTGCGCGGTGAACGCGACGCAGGCGACGCTGTTCACGGAGGGGGTCGCCCACGTCCACCCCAGTCCGGTGAGGGTGGTGCCGGGGTCGGGGCGCACGACGCCGGTCGGTTCCGGAATGTCATCTCCAAGCACGGTGCTGCGCGCGAAGAAGGTCATCTGATCCGACTCCGCCGCATCGGTCGTCGCCGGTGCGGGGGCGAACACGACGGTGGCGACGCCCGCGATGGCGGTCGCTGCGGTGAGCGCGATGGCCGCGAGTCTGAGGGTCGGGGTCATGCGAGCGCCTCCTCGCGAGAGCGGGGGCTCGCCCCTGCCGGCCGCTTCGCCCGGCGCGCGGGCAGCAGAGCCGGCAACGTGAGCACCACGATGCCCCCGGCGATGACCATCGCGATGACCGGGCGCGTCATGAACACCACGACATCGCCGCCGCCGGCGATGGTCATGCGTGGCTGCCAGACGGGATCTTCGGGGCTCATGACGTACTCTTCGAGGTCGATGGTGCCGTTCGCGTCGCCCTTCAACCGGAATCCGAGGTCGCCGTCGGCGTCGAAGATCTCGGCGACACGGTGCGTGAGATACCGATCGGTGTACGCGCTGCGCACAGTGATCACGTCACCCACCTGCACAGCACCGGCCGTCGTCGGCGTGGCGATGAGCAGGTCGCCGTCGCGAATGTCGGGACTCATCGAGCCCGAGGTCACGATGAGGGGCTGCACGAGTCCCACGGCGTTCAGCCCCCACATGACGAGCGAGAACGCACCCACCACGGTGAGCACCCAGAGCACGACGGTGCCGATCGTGCGGACGATGCGGGCCACGGTGTTCATGTCCACTCCCATCTCGGGGGTGTGAGCACCGCCGGTGCGGCGATACCGTGCTCGCTGGTGCCGCGGGCCGGTGCGCCGGTCGGGGCGGCCTCGCCGACCGTGCCCGTGACGGTGACGGTGAGCGAGCCGACGCGGTTCACCTCGGACGGCTCGAGTTCTGTTGGATCGAAGGTGAGGTCGATGCGTGCCTCCTGCCACGATTCGAGGTCGATTTCGACCGGCGTCATTCCATCCCAGCGCGCCATGACGGGGGACTGGGCGTTCAGACCGGTTTCGATCGTGATGAACCCCGCGTCATCCAGGAAGACCCCCTCGAGCTTGGGATCGATGGTGACCTTCGTCTTCGAGGCCTTGTTCCGGATGAAGACCGAGTGCGTGGCCTTCGGCTCATTCCGCCGGATCCAGCCTGACCAGTTATCGAGGGTCACCGTGTCTTTGAACGTCTGCCATGAATCCGGTGCGGCAGTGAACGAGTACTGCATGTCGAATGCGGCGACCTCCGATTTCGCACTGAACTTCGCCTGGTCGGTCCACGCGGCCGTCGTCGCGACCGCGCCGATGCCGAGCGCGGCGCACGCTGCGATGAGGATCTGGAATCCTCGACGCAGCGGTCGGCGGGTATGAGCAGGCACGGTGCGCCTCCTTTCGGTGCTCTGGCGTCGTGGATGCAGCGTGGCTGTGAGGGCAGCGCCGGGGCCGATCCGCGCCCCGGACCGACCCGTTCGGGGCAGGTCGGTGTCCGAGGGGGATCAGCCGATGGGTGTTCGGGAGCGCCGGTCGACCGCCGCTACGGCGCCGGCACAGCCGTGGCGGTCACGGTCAGCGTTCCCGTAGCCCCCTGCAGATCCGTGCGGAGGTCGCCGGGGGTGACGGTGACCGTCATCTCCTTCTTCTCGCCTGGCGTGAGCGTGAACGGCGTTTCTTCCACATTGATCGTGGCGGCAACACCATCCGGTTCCTCGAAGATCGCGGCCCCGGTCTGCTTCGTGAGCACCACCTTGAGGCTCATGTTGCCACTGCCGTTGTTCTTCACGGCGATCGGAATCTCTCGCGCGCCACCGTTCGGGATGAGGTTCTTCAGGACGGTGGGAGCGATCTCGATGTCGATGACGCCACTCGATGCAGTCTCCCAGGTCCAGTCGCCGCTGCCGTCGGGCGTGGCCGAGGCCTGCAAGCCGAGCGTGGCCGCTTCTGCTTCAGCCTCGAAGATGGCCTGCTGCTGCCACGCTGCCGTGGTCAGCACGCCGCCGATGCCGAGGATGGCAAGACCGGCGATGCCGAGCTTGACCCAGCCGGCGCGACGGCGCCGCTCCTCGGGCTGCTCCTCAGTGGGCTCGACGCGGTCGAATTCGTTGGCGGTCATGGGAGATCACCTTTTCTGGGCTGGCCGCTCGTGCACGCCGACCAAGCACCGATGCGGCTACTCCTGAGTCGTCGGCGTACTCCGAAACTAGCCTGATCAGCTGAGCAAAAGCTGTGGTCTGACCACGTGAGCGCTGGGCATCGCGCGGGCAGCGCTCAGCAGCCGACCTAGGATGGGTGAGCCCGCCGGCGAGGAGGGGCGAGGAGGGTTCAGCGCAGCGATGGGAGCACGGGTGAACGACGCGGTCGACGGCGATGCGGAGCTCTCGCCCCCGCCGCTCCGACGCTCACCCGCCGTGCGCGACGGCCTCGCGGTCGGGCTCGCCACGGCGGTCTACGGCATCTCGTTCGGTGCCCTCGCGGTCGCGGCGGGGCTGGATGTCTGGCAGACCTGCTTCCTCAGCCTCGTCATGTTCACCGGTGGGTCGCAGTTCGCGCTCGTGGGCGTGCTCGCGTCGGGCGGGGTGGCCGCCGGAGGGTCGGCGATCGCGACCGCGGCACTGCTCGGCGTGCGCAACGTCGTCTACGGCATGCGCATGAAACCCGTCGTCGACACGGGCAGCCGCTGGCGTCGCATCCTCGCCGCCTGGATCACCATCGACGAATCCACCGCGGTCGCGCTCGCGCAGTCGGATCAGCGCTCGGCCCGCGTCGGATTCTGGCTGACCGGCGTCGTGATCTTCGTCGGCTGGAACCTCACCACCCTGCTCGGCGCGCTCATCGGCGACGCCATCGGCGACACCCGCGCGTGGGGCCTCGACGCGGCGGCCGCGGCGGCGTTCCTCGGACTGCTCTGGCCGCGGCTGAAGCGAGTGCAGGCGGGTGCGGTCGCCGTCGTCGCGGCGGTCGTCGCGACCGTCGCCACGCCCGTGCTCATGCCGGGCCTGCCGGTGCTCGTCGCGGGCGTGGTCGCCGTGCTGGTCGGCTGGTTCGACCTGTTCTCGCGGAGGCGCGCAGCATGACGGTCTGGCAGATCCTGCTCGTGGCATCCGCCGCGACCCTCGCGCTGAAACTCGCGGGCCATCTGGTGCCCGCCGACTTCCTCGAGCGCGAGCGACCGGCGCGCATCGCCGACCTGCTGACCGTCGCGCTGCTCGCAGCGCTCGTCGCGGTGCAGACGCTCGCCACCGGTCAGCAGGTCGAGGTCGACGCCCGCGTGCCCGCGGTCATCGTCGCTGCGGCGCTGTTCGCGCTGCGGGTTCCGTTCGTGATCGTCGTGATCGCGGCTGCCGCGGTCGCGGCGGGCATCCGCGCGTTCACCTGACCACGGCGGGATGCCTCGATCGGATGCCGCGGGGCGGCGTCAGGCCTCGAGGTCGTCGACGCCCGGCATCCACTGACGACCGGGCTTGCCCCAATCGAGCTTCTTCGTGATCTTCGCGACGGTGCGCTGGTCGCGGTGGCTCAACCGGTCGGTGTAGAGCACGCCGTCGAGGTGGTCGTACTCGTGCTGGAAGATGCGGGCGAGCCATCCCTCGGCCTCGATCTCGTACCGCTCGCCGTCGAGATTCGTCGCACGCAGCACCACCCGCTCGGCTCGCCGAAGCGGGAACCGCTCGCCCGGGAACGAGAGGCACCCCTCGGATTCGGTGTCGGGGTCGGGGTCGCCAGGTACGGCGGGGGAGAGCCACAACTCGGGATCGATGGCGACGTCGCGCCACTCGGTGCCGTCGTCGTCCGTCCAGCCGAAGGTGAACAGCCGCAGCGGCACGCCGACCTGCGGGCCGGCGAGACCGACGCCAGGGGCGGCGTCCATGGTCTCGAACATGTCGGCGACGAGGGTGCGGATCTCGTCGTCGATCTGCTCGACGGGCTGGGCGGGGGCATGCAGGACGGGGTCGCCGGTGATCCGGATCGGGAGGACGGCCATTCGGCAAGGATATCGTCGGGCGAGCGGGTAGGGTCGAGGCGTGGATCCCGACCTGACCGACCTGGGCGAGCAGATCGCGCTCGACCCGCAGCAGTTCATCGGGATCCCGCTCGCGCTGATCGGCGCGGTCTTCCTGTCGCTCGGGGCGCAGTTCCAGCACCGCGGCGTGGTGAAGGTCGAGTCGCACACCACCGACACCCTCGGCAAGGGGCTCAACGTCAAGCAGCTCATGCTGCTGCTCGCCCGCCCGTCGTGGGTCATCGGCACCCTCATGCTCGGGCTCGCGATCGTCTTCCAGCTCACCAGCCTCTACTTCGCGCCGCTCATCGTGGTGCAGCCGCTCGGCGCGATCGCGCTCGTGATCACGTCGATCGTCAACTCGAAGGTGAACCACGTGCAGCTGAACCGCACGTCGATCACCGCGATCGTGATGTGCGTCGCCGGCGTGTTCCTGTTCGTCGGCGTCGCGGCCTTCACCGCGGTCGACAAACCGGTGACCGAGCGGCAGCTCGCCGTCATCCTCATCGTGCTCGCCGTCGTGCTCGTGCTCGCGGGGCTCGCGTTCGCATTCTTCCGGCGGAGCATCCGGGCCATCTTCTACGTGCTCCTCGCCGGCGTGCTCTACGGGTTCGTGGCCACCCTCGCGAAGGTGATCATCGGGCGCATCCAGCAGGGCGAGTTCGAGTGGCTGACGCTGCTCTGCGTAATCGCGCTGCTCGCGGCGACCGCGCTCGGCGCGTACTTCGTGCAGAACGCCTACGCGTCGGGGCCGCCCGACCTCGTGATCGCCGGCCTGACCGTGGTCGACCCGCTGGTCGCGGTCGTGATCGGCATCGTCGTGCTGGGCGAGGCATCCCAGGCGCCGCCGTGGGCGATGGTCGTCTTCGCCGTCACCGGGGTGGTCGCCGTGTGGGGCGTGTTCCTGCTCGCCCGGAGCCATCCGCAGACGCGGCTCTGAGGCATCCGCAGACCGTCGCAGCGAGCGCGCCGCATCGCCGGTGCCGCCGCCCCGTAAGCTAGGGTCGGATGTGGCCGCGCCCCCTGAGTCGCGCGCGAGCCCCCCAGATCCGGGCCCGATTCCCGGCAGAAGTGTGAGGATCCCGACACGTGTCTGACACCCCCGGTGCGTCATCCGAGGACAATGACCAGCCCGTTTCCGAGCGACCCCTGCGCATCCTGATCGGCGCCGACACCTTCGCGCCCGACGTGAACGGCGCCGCGCGCTTCGCCGAGCGCCTCGCCGCCGGCATGGTCGCACGCGGGCACGAAGTGCACGTCATGGCCCCCGCAGCCAGCCGCAAGCACGGCACCTGGACCGAGATCCACGAGGGCCAGGAGATCACCGCACACCGCCTGCTCAGCTGGCGCTGGTACCCCCACGACTGGCTGCGTTTCGCGCTTCCGTGGCGCATCAAGCAGAACAGCGCGCGCGTCATCGATGCCGTCAAGCCCGACGTCGTGCACTTCCAGTCGCACATCGTGGTGGGCCGCGGTCTGTCGATCGAGGCGCAGAAGCGGGGCATCCGCATCATCGGAACCAACCACTTCATGCCCGAGAACATGCTCGAGTTCACGCTCATCCCGAAGGCCTGGCAGGAGTGGGCGGTCGGACTCGCGTGGAAGGCGGCGCGGCGGACCTTCGGCCGCGCCGAGTCGGTCACCACCCCGACCAAACGCGCCGCGCAGTTCCTCGAGAAGTCGACCGGGCTCACCGGCGTGCACGCCATCTCGTGCGGCATCGACGCGCAACGGTACTCGCCGAACTGGCAGCCGCGCACCGAGAACCGCATCCTCTTCGTCGGCCGCGTGACCGGCGAGAAGCAGATCGACGTGCTGCTGCACGCCGTCACCCGGCTGCCCGAAGAACTCGACGCGAAGGTCGAGATCGTCGGCGGCGGCGACCAGCTGCGGAACCTGCAGCACCTCGCACACGAGCTCGGCCTCGCCGACCGCGTGACCTTCACCGGCTACGTGACCGACGAAGAGCTGCGCGACGCCTACCACCGGGCATCCGTGCTCGCGATGCCCTCGATCGCCGAACTGCAGAGCATCGTGACGATGGAGGCGATGGCATCGGCGCTGCCGATCGTCGCGGCCGACGCCATGGCGCTGCCGCACCTCGTGCACGACGGCGAAAACGGCTACCTGTTCGAGCCGAGCGACCCCGATGACCTCGCCGCCAAGCTGCGCACCGTGCTCGAGGCGTCGCCCGAGCAGTACCGGGCGCTCAAAGAGGGGTCGATCCGCCTCATCGCCGCGCACGACATCAACCGCACCCTCTCGACCTTCGAGAGCCTGTACCGTGGCAAGCCCGTGACCGACCCCGTCACCGACGCGGCGCCGGCATCGCTGCCCGAGTGAACCGCTGAGGCGCAGCCGATGAGCCGCGACCAGCACGGACCCGAAGCACCGCTGGTGTCCGCACTCGCGATCAACGTCGCCGTGCCCGAGCCGCTGCAATGGACCGACACCAGACGCGGCGAAGAGTACGTGCTGCAGTCGATCACCGTGCGTCTGCTTCCCGATGGCACACTCGCTGCGAAGGCGTATGGCCGGCCCGTCGCCGGCGGACGTGGGGGATACGTGTCGTTCGCGGTGCCTTCACGTCCAGAGCTCGCCTCGTTGATCAGCGAGGCGGCGTCGTTCGCCGCGACGCGGTGGGGCGCGCATCGCGGACTCGGGTGACGCAGCCGGTATCGTAGTGAGCCGGCGGCGGGCTCGTCGCCGATCGCCCGGATCGCTCGCCTCGAGCAGTCCTCGGCGAGGGGCGGTAGCTCAGCCGGTCAGAGCAGTGGACTCATAATCCGCTGCTGTCTACCGATCTGTCAAGCCAATAAAGGCATCGCGGGGGTAGGGGTACCAATGGGGGTACCAACCGCTGAAGGCCGTGTGCAGTGAAGGCGGGCGGCGGAAGGCATGGATCCGTGCTCGGGTACCCAATCCGAGTCGCCGGGGTACCAACCCGTGCGTCGCTCTCGCGTTAGCGCGTGGCGCTGGGGTACCGAGTGCAGCCGGTACCCTTTCCATCTGTGGGCCGGTAGCTCAGCTGGTTAGAGCAGGCGACTCATAATCGCTCGGTCGCGGGTTCAAGTCCCGCCCGGCCCACGACGAAAGCGCCCCCTCCACACACGTGAGAGGGGGCGCTTTGCTGTGGCCGACGGTCAGGCGCGCGGCGCGGTAGGCAAGGTCCGCGCCCATCGCTCGAGGTCCGCGTGGGTGATGACCTGCTTGGTCGCGATGTATCTGGGGTAGAGGTATCCGGCTCGGATCTCGCGGCGGAGCAGCGATTCGCTGACGCCGACCGCCTTGGCGGCGTCCTTCACGCTGTATGCGATCGGCGCCGGGGCGTGGGTGATGGTGAGGCTGGTGGGCAGGTCGGCGGCGGTGTCGGTGGTCACAGGTGTCTCCGGAGGTACGGAGGGCACGCGCCCTCGAGTTCTCCTGTGCGTCGACTCGAAAATCGGCCGGAGGCGGCACTTCTCCACAGCTACACGCCGACCCCGCCGGCGTACCTTACGATCACTCCGGGACGGGTGTGGTGACCAGATTCAGAGTCAGACCGGAAGCGCTCGCGTCGATCGCGGCGACGGTGGATAGTGCGTCGGATGGGATGCTGGGGGCGCCTGAGTCCGTCGGGCACGCGGCCGCCGGTCATCCGTCCGTTGCCTCAGCGGTCGAGGACTTCGTCCTTCGCGGCCTCGCCACGAGGTACGTACTCCGGGCCTCCGGGTCGGATCTTGCGTCCGAGGTGCACGCGGCCGCCTCGGCGTACCACGAGGAGGAGTACCGGACCGCCGCCGCCGCGGGTGCTGAGATCCACGGCGCGAGCGCTGCAGCTGCAGTGGCTGCCGCGGGTGTTGTGGGCGCGGCGTCGATAGTCCGCGCTGGCCGCCGAGGGAAGCGGCGTCGGAAGTGACCGCGGAGCTCGGGGGGACGTCAGACCCGAGGGACCTGATCCCTGGGAGCCCTGCCGATCTTCGGCAGACGGCGGACTCCTGGCATCGTGAGGCGATCGGATGTCAGGACACCAGCCTGATCCTGCGCGGGGTAACCACGAGCGGCGTCTGGGAAGGTGAGGCAGCCGACGCGTTCCACGAGCAGCTGCTCGATCAGATCCGCCGATGGGATACCGCCGGAGAGACCTACCTCGCTGGTGCCATCGCCCTCCGCGCCTACGCCGACGAGCTCGAGCGCGCCCAGCGAGAAGCCGGCCGCGCGATCGACCTGTACGAGCGAGGGGAGCGAGAGTCCGCGTTCGCGGACTCGCTTTTCCAGGCACAGTTGCAGAAGGCGGTCGCCGACGCACGTGCCACGCAGACGCTGCTGATCGAGCCGTACCGTACGGTCGACCCTGGCCAGCAGTACCGGGACTCGGCGCAGACGGTCCTCGACAGAGCCCGGCACGATGTCGAGGCCGCGGCGCAAGCGTTGACGGCCAGGCTCGGACGCGAGGGCGACGCGTTTGACACCGTCATCCGCGTCGCAGGTGTCATGACCACACTGCTCGCGGCGATGATGATCGAGCAGCTCAGGAACACCGTCAACGACGTCGCGGCGGTGGGCAAGGTGCTTCTCGAGCACCCTGACCTGGTGCTCGGGCTCATCGGCGGAGTCGCAGGCTTCGTCGGCGGTGGGGCGATGATGGTCGGGGGTGGAGGCCTGACCTTGACCGGTGGTGGGGCCGTGGTCGGTGCTCCCGCGATCGGGGAGGGTCTCGCGATCGCAGGTACCGGAGCGGTGGTGGCCGGTGCAGCCGCGAGCGAGCTCGGCGGCTACATCGCATCCGCATCGCAGGTGGAGATCTGGCAGGCGACCGGACCGGACCGTGGAGACGGCCGCTCGGCGGACGGGAGATATGCCGGCGGGTCGAAGGCCTGGGAAGACTCCAAGGCGCTCGAGCAGGAAAAGCTCGACGAGCTGTCCGAGGATCTCGGCGTGGAGATCGAGCGGAGGCAGGTTGTCGCGCATGTAGACGGCGAGCCGCAGAGCGGTCGGAAATACGATGGGCTCTTCGCCAACGGCGACGGTACCTATACCGGCGTCGAGATCAAAACAGGCAACGCGAAGTACGGCGGAACCCAGAAGGGCTTCGATCAACTCGTGTCACCGGAGAACCCGGCGACGGCGATCTTGGACGGCACGGTCATCAAGATCGTGGGCGTCATTGTCCGGTGAGGGGTAGGAGGCGTTATGGCGGTCGGTGACCGGGGTACCCACGTGGTGACGAGTAACGGCACGAGTAGAGGGGAACTGCTTGACTGGTTCCGCTCTTACAGGGAGCAGCTTCACCGGCACCTCTCGCTTCTCGACGGCAAGAAGCGGTTTGCGCTTGAGCTCGGCGCTCTCCCACGAGGGAAGAACTGGCTGGACCTCGGCGCCGACTACGCCCCGCCTGAGTACATCCAGTGCGCCGGCAGCGCAGACCGGATGGCGATTGAGGTGCGCGAGATCGGGCCTGACGGTGTCGCCCACCAGTACGCCATCGGACGTGGCGGTGACCGGAGCGGCGATCCCTCCGAGACCATCCAGTATGCCGAGCACCAGGTGATGGTGTACCCCGATGAAGTCTTCGGCCTGCATGAGGCGACCGGACTTTTCTATGCCTACTTCCAGGACGGCACTATCCCGGCGTCGTACGCGCGTCGCGAGTTGAGCCTCTAGTCGCATGGACGACGTGCTGGAGTACGCGACGGCGACCTGCGATGTGTGCCTGCACCCGATGCAGGCGCGGGGACTGGGCGATCACGCCTGGTGGGCGTGCGAGACGTGCGGGATCGTGAGCGTCGCGGTAGGTCAGCCCTCATCCGCGGCCGCCGGCTCATCGTCCAGACCGTCCGCCGAGGTGGCGTCGTTCTCGATTCCGAAGTCGGCGAGCGTGCTGTGGGGGGTTGCGGGTGCTGCGTCGCAGGCGCGGATCGTGCAGGCGCATCATGCGGCGGTTGCGGAGGCGGTTGCGTTTCTCGAGCGGGAGGTTGCGGCGACGCGCACGGGCGCAACGGCGGGCGACGGCGCGGTTGCGCAGGTCGGCGTAGCGGGGGTGATCGCGACCGCGTTCGATCATTTCGACAGTCGGGCGGGTGATCCGCATTTGCACACGCATGTCGTGATCAGCAACAAGGTGCAGACGGTGCTCGACGGCAGGTGGCGTTCGCTCGACGGACGGCCGGTGCATGCGGCGGTCGTTGCACTGTCGGAGCTGCATGAGGCGCTGTTCGCGGACGCGCTCACCCGCGCGCTCGGGCTGGGGTGGGAGGAGCGTGCGCGCGGGGCGGCGACCGCAATCCGGCGTGGGCGATCGCGGCGGTACCCGAGGAGCTGGTTACCGAGTTCTCGACGCGGGCGCGGCACATCGATGCCGAGACCGATCGGCTGATCGAGGCGTTCGTGCAGGCGCACGGTCACCGGCCCGGCAAGGCCACGATCATGAAGCTGCGCGCGCAGGCAACGCTTGCGACGCGGCCGCCGAAGGAGTTGCGGTCGCTCGCCGAGCTCACCGCCGCGTGGCGTGAGCGCGCAGCGCGGATCCTCGGGGTGGATGCGACCACCTGGGCAGGGCAGACGATCGAGCGCGCCACCCCATCACGGATGCTGCGGGCCGAAGACGTCCCGCTCTCTGAGGTCGAGCGGCTTGCGGCGAGCGTGGTCGCGACGGTGAGCGAGAAGCGCTCGACCTGGCGGCACTGGAATCTCGCCGCTGAGGCGGCGCGTCAGACGATGGGGTGGCGGTTCGCCGAGGCATCCGATCGTGAAGCCGTGATCGGGCTCGTGGTCGACGCAGCCGAGCGGCGCTCGTTGCAACTCACGCCACCCGAGCTCGCAGCCAGCTCTGCGCCGTTCCGGCGAGCGGATGCCTCGTCGGTGTTCCGCCCGAAGCACTCAACGGTATTCACCTCGACCGCGGTGATCGACGCCGAGGCGAGACTCCTCGACCGCGCCGCCGACGAGAGCGGCCCCCGGATCGACCCGGCGTCCGTGCGCTCAGCCGCGCGCGGGAAGCTGCCCGGCGGGGGTTCGCTCGCGGGCGAGCAGCTCGCGGCCCTGCAACATGTCGGCGAATCGGGCCGGGTCATCGACGTCCTCGTCGGCCCGGCCGGGGCGGGCAAGACGACCGCGATGAACGTGCTGCGGCACGCGTGGGAGGCCGAGCACGGAATGGGTTCCGTCGTCGGGCTTGCGCCGTCTGCGGTCGCGGCGCAGGTGCTCGCCGACGATCTCGGCATCGCGACCGAGAACCTGGCGAAGTGGTGGCAGAACCACCTCGTGCACAACGCAGACTTCCGTCCAGGTCAGCTCGTGATCATCGACGAGGCATCCCTCGCCGGCACGTCGTCACTGGATCGCGTGACCGCGCTCGCGGCGGCTGCCGGCGCGAAGGTAGTGCTCGTCGGCGATCACGCGCAGTTGCAGTCGGTCGACGCGGGTGGTGCGTTCGCGATGCTGGTGCACGAGCGGGCGGATGCCCCGGAGCTGGTCGACGTGCACCGATTCGTGCACGAGTGGGAGAAGACGGCGTCGCTCAGCCTGCGGAACGGCGACGCGGACGCGATCGACACGTATGTGGCGCACGGTCGGGTGCGGGACGGCAGCACCGAGGACATGGCGGATGCCGCGTACGCCGGCTGGCGCGCGGACGTTCGCTCAGGCCGCGCGACGGTACTGATCAGCGACTCCAACGAAGCTGTCGCCGCGCTCAACCTGCGTGCGCGGAACGAGCTCATCCTTGATGGCCGGGTCGACGCGACCCGCGAGGCGCCGCTGCACGACGGCAGCGCCGCCGCGATCGGCGATACCGTCATCACGCGGCGGAACGATCGCGGGCTGCGCGCCGGGCGCCGGTGGGTGCGCAATGGCGACGGCTGGATCGTCACTCAGGTTCGACGCGATGGGGGACTCGAGGCACGACTGGCCGCGCGCCGGTGGGGGAGCAGCGTGATCCTGCCCGCAGGGTACGTCGCCGAGCATGTCGAGCTCGGGTACGCGGTGACCTCGCATCGCGCGCAGGGCATCACCACCGGCACGGCGCACATCGTGGTCGCGCCGGGGATGACCCGGGAGAACCTCTATGTCGCGATGACCAGGGGTCGCGAGGCGAACACCGCGTACGTCGCTGTCGACCGTCCCGACCTCGCCCACGTCGGACCGAGACCGGGCGACGCTGCCGAGGCGTCGGCGCGAAGCATCCTTGCGGGAGTGCTGCACCATGTCGGCGCCGAGCTCTCCGCGCACGAGACCCTCGCGGCCGAGCAGGACGCGTGGGGCTCGATTGCTCAGCTCGCCGCGGAGTACGAGACCATCGCCGCGGCCGCCCAGCACGAGCGGTGGGCCGCGCTCGTGCGTGAATGCGGACTGTCGCCGGATGCCGCGGAGCAGGCGATCAGCTCCGACGCGTTCGGCCCGCTCGGTGCGGAACTCCGGCGGGCGGAGGCACAACGCCTCGACGTCGGTCGCGTGCTCGCGAGCGTGGTTCAGACGCGCGGGTTCGAAGACGCCCAGGATGTCGCGGCCGTCCTTCGGGCCCGGGTCGCCGCCGCGACAGCTCGGGCGATCGCCGCGCGCGGCGGGCGATCCCGGCAGGCGCCTCGCCTGATCGGCGGACTCATTCCGCCGGCGCGCGGGCCGATGGACGAGGAGATGAGCCGCGCGCTTGGGGAACGCGCGCGACTCATCGATGGTCGGGCTCGCGCGGTGCTCGATCGCGCCCTCGTTCGACGCGAGCCGTGGGTCCTCGCACTCGGTGAACCGCCTCGCGGTACGGCGCTGGGGGAGTGGCGTCGGCATGCGTGCACGGTCGCCGCGTACCGGGATCGGTACCGAGTTGTCGGAGTCCACCCGCTCGGGACGGCCCCACTCACCACGTCTCAGGAGGCAGACGCGGCACGCGCGCGGGCCGCGCTCGAAGCGGCCGTGCGCGTCTCGAGGCAGTCCAGTGCCAGCGACGCAGACGAGCCGATCGTCCCGGCGATGCTTCCGAATCAGGCGATCCGGTTCTAACGTTCGGATCAGGCAACGTCCGAAGGCGCTATCGCAGATTGCGGTGCTATCAGCTCCGGAGTATCCGGCGGCTCTCCAGTAAGTCCTTGTTGCCGAGACTTGGAGGGCTGCAGCATGTTCGGATTCGTGTGGGCGATCATCGCGCGGGGTCGCGCGGTTCTGCGCTTCATGCCGACCAATCTCGTGCTCGACGCACTGCACACGCGGCGTGGGCTCAAGTGGGGCGTGCCCGCGATGCTCCTCGCTGTCGTCTACGGTCTCGCCGCGGCCGCATGCGCCGGAGTCGCCGAGCGCGGTGGCCCGGGGTGGGCGAACCTGCTGGTGCTGCTGTTCGTCTGGAACGCGCTGAAGTTCATCGTCGCCGGCCCGATCACGCTGATGCGGCTCATCCGGGTGCGGGCTTCCGAGGCCCGAGAGCGTCGCCGCGCGGCCGCGTCGCACGGTCGACGGGAAAGCAGCGAAACGGATGCCTCCGAGCTGCGTCCAGCTCGTGAAGATGCGGAACTCGTGCGCTGACGAGGCATCCGCTGTCCGTGGTGTTCTCGTGCACCGGCGATGCGTCGCCGGTGCACCTGCTGTTCGCGGAAGTCTGGTGCTACGAAATTCCGCGATCAGGAGGCATCCATGTCGGTCCCGCACGAGCAGTTCGATGATCTCCTCAGCCGTGTCGGGCTGGCGGCCCTGTTCTACTACCCCGAGATCGCCGTCGACGATGACGAGTACGACCTGCAGAAGGACATCGCGTTCTGCATGGAGCCCGTCGAAGGCATCGACGCCGAGGACTTCGATCGGCTCCGCGCCCTGGTAGGCCGGGTGATCACGAACCCGAGCGCGCACCGGTCGGAGTTGCTCGAGCTGGTGATGGAGCTCGCGCCGCACGGCGACGAATGAGGCATCCGTCATGGCCAGACCCGATCGCGACGAGGCGCAGGCAGCGTTTGACGCGGATGCGGCGCGGGAGGCAGCGAAGCGCGCGCGCACGCGGGACGCGAAGCGGCGCTGGCGTGAGGCGAACCGCGAACACGTCGCCGAGAAGATTCGGGAGTGGAAGCAGGAGCATCCAGAGCGGGTTCGTGAGCTGAACCGGCGCTGGCGAGAGCAGCATCTCGATCGCGCGCGGGAGCAGAACCGCGAGTACTGGCGCCGGACGGCTGCGCGGAAGCGTCGTCAGGCAGAGACGCGTCGGAAGAGTCGCGAGCGGGCGAAGGCGTGGCGGCAGGAGCATCCGGAGCGGGTTCGGGCGTACCAGCAGCGCTGGGTCGAGGAGAACCGCGACAAAGTGCGCGAGTACGCCAACCGGTACTACGCGACGCATCGTGACGAAGTGAATGCGCGGGCGGCTGCGCGGCGGGATGCCGACCCCGAGCGCACGAAGCGCACGAAGAAGGAATGGGCCGAGCGGAACAAGGAGCGCCGGGCGGATTATCAGCGGAACCGTCGCAGTAACCCCGACGTGTACCAGGCCGAATTGGAGGCGAACGCGGCGGCCCGTCGTCTGAAGCGGGCGCTGATGCGGGAGGGCCTGCCGCCGAAGCGGGTGCATCCGGTCACGGCGGCGGAGCGGCGGGCGAACGAGCGCGAGGCGGCGGAGTACTTCGATGACCCGGAGCTGAACGAGCACCTGCGGCAGTTCACGGTGTTCCAGGCGACGCTGACCGAGCACATGCTCGCGCACGGGGCGCGAATGCGGGAGTTTGCGGAGGCGTACGCGGAACGGCGGGCGCGGATGGGACTGCCGGCTGCGGATGTCGAGCGCATCACGTATGCGCGGGCAGTCGAGGTCGTCCTCGCGGAGCTGGGGCGGGTGGATCTGCTGACGAGCGCGGATGTCGCGGCGGCCGTGCGCGGAACGCGAGTGGTGGTGCGGCGGGAGGAGCGGCGGGAGCAGTTCGAGCAGCTGGTGAGTGCGCTCGTCCTGCTTGTCGAACACGACACAATACGGTTGCAGAAGGAGGCGGCGTTCGAGAATCGCGCGCGTCGCGAGCGTGGACGACCGTCCGTGTCTGTTGATTCGCTTGTCGTGCAGCTTGCGACGGAGGAGTTGCTGTCCAAACTCGCCATCGATCGACTCACGGTCGAAGACGCGCGCGCGGCCGGTCGGCTGGCGAAGGCCCGCCTCGGCGCCGACGCGTGTGCGGCAGTGGTTGCGAGCAGTGGGATGCACCGTGATGCGCGGCACTTCAACTTCAACGGATGATCGGCACTGTCGGTCACGCCCGGTGCCGCTCGGAGTGTGATCAATCCTCCTTGCGTCGCAGTGGCTAGAATCCCTGACGATCAGATGCGCTTTGTTGTGCCGCTTCGACTGGCGCATGCGCTTTCGGGTTGAGGCACCTACACGACCAGGGCGCTCAGCGCGGTTGTGCTCATCCGAGAAGGATTAGCCCAAACGGCGGGTCGACATCCGCCGCCGATCGGTTCGCCCTATGATCGAACACATGTTCTATGGAGTCTGCAGCGGAGAGCGGCGGAACGTGCTCCCACACGCGAATCACATACCAGCCAGCGTTAACGAGCGCATCGTTTGCGCGCAGGTCCCGTTCTACTGTTCGAGCGAGCTTGGGTCCCCAGTAGCTGGAGTTGACCGAGGGGGGCCTGCTATGCAGTGGACAAGAATGCCAAAAGCAGCCGTCGATGAAGATCGCGACTCGCTTTCGCGTGAACACGATGTCTGGGCGCACCACACCTGTGGCAAGCTGCAGGCGCATGTCTTTGCGGAATCTGAAGCCGCGCGCGTGGAGTTCGGAACGAATCGCTCGTTCCGGACCAGTATCGGTACGCTTGATGGCTCGCATGTTGCGGGCGCGACCCGGCGTAGGGAGAACCTTGAGTGTGACTTGCCGCTCGTCTCGCAACACGACCGGGGCACCTTAGTTGAGAATCAGAAGGGCGCCAAGATACATGGCAGCCAGTCTTCCATCCACCGCTACGTTCCGGGGAGCCATCAGTGACCAGCTTGCGCACAGTTGAGATTTGCGCGGGCGCCGGGGGACAAGCGCTCGGACTGCACAAGGCTGGATTCCGCCATGACCTCGCAGTGGAAATAGACCCGACCGCTGCCGAAACGCTGCGTCAGAACTTGGGTGGAGAAGTCGCCGTGGGCGATGTTGCCGATATTGGTGTCTGGCGACCAGCTGACTATGAAGGGGTGGACCTTCTCGCGGGCGGAGTTCCGTGTCCGCCGTTTTCGATCGCTGGCAAGCAGCTGGGTTCATCCGATGAACGAGATCTCTTCGCGTGGGCCGTCGAGCAAGTTGCTGTAATGCGGCCGCGGGCGCTCATGCTGGAGAATGTTCGGGGGCTCGCGGCTGCTCGATTCTCCGGCTATCGACAGCGTGTGCTCGATCGATTGGCGCAGCTAGGCTACGTTGCGGACTGGCGGCTCTTGCACGCGGCCGATTTTGGTGTGGCCCAACTGCGACCTCGATTCGTGCTCGTCGCCCTGCGTCCGGAAGACGCGGTGTACTTCCGTTGGCCGGAGGTCGCTGGCGAGCGTGTAACGGTAGGGGAGGAATTGCGCGACTTGATGTCAGCCAATGGTTGGGCACATGTCGACGACTGGGTTGCGCTAGCGGATGGGATCGGCCCAACGCTCGTTGGGGGAAGCAAGAAGCACGGTGGTGCAGACCTCGGCCCTACTCGCGCCAAGCGTGCCTGGGAAGCTCTTGGCGTCGACGGCAAGGGTATCGCTGATAGCGCACCAGACAAGAACGCGCCGCACCCGACCGAACGGTTGCCCCGGCTCACCCTCGCGATGGTTGCACGCCTACAGGGATGGCGAGATTACGACGGCTGGGACTTCGCCGGCCGGAAGACATCCCAATACCGTCAGATCGGCAACGCGTTTCCGCCCCCGGTCGCGGAGGCAGTCGGCCGTGCAATTCGAGTCGCACTCGAGCATGCTGGCATGCCCCACGAGGTCCCAGAACTGAGCGCCGATATCCACGACCCGGTTTACCGAGCGCTCGCCGGCGCGGGAGACTTCGTGAGCATCGATCGGCTGACAGGTGCGCTGAACGAGTTCAGTCATGCTTCAGTCGAACGTCGACTGGCCATCCTTGCCCAGGATTTTGTAGTCGAGCAGCGTGTCACTCCATCGGGAACGATGTATCGACTCGGCGAGTTCAAGGGGTTCACCGGTCAGGCCGACCATGAACGGCACGGCTACATCCAACAGTTCAAGAGCCGAATCAGTTAATCCGGTGCTCGGTGGCGTGTGCCACAGACAAGGCCGCCGCTATGTCAGTCCGGCTCTTCAGGGATCGAACGCTCGACGTCTTCGATCCTGCTGTCCGGATCGGGTGTTTGCTGCCAGGACGGCAGCGGATCAGTCAGCGCCTCTCGCATCCGTGGAATCCCGTCCTCCACTACCTCGGGTGGGATCTCCAGTTTGCAGGTGGCCCAGCTCGCCGACGCATCTACGTCGCGAGGCGCATGTTCGATGATCCACTGGTTCGGGACGACCCCTATACCGACCACGACCAGTTCTGGATTGAGGCGAACCAGGACCAACGACCAGCTCTCATCGCGACGCATCACGTCGAACTCGTGCCGTGAGAGGTAGACCGCTATCCGGCCCTGCCGAGTCGTGCTTTTCACTTCGAGATGATCCGCATTCCCACCTCTAACGACCTCGATGTCGTAGCCGTATCCGTCGGACCAAGCAGATACCTGCTCGACGCGCCCGGTTGTCCGCGATTTCAGCAGCTCAACCAATGCCGCTTCACCCGCAGCTCCGACACGTTCTCTCGCGGTTGTGTCGACCTTGCCCCAGCTCGAGACCAACTGCGCGTAGACGGCGTCCCCGTCGAGACCTAGCGCTGCCGCTACGCCTAAGACATCGGTTGGCAGTTCACCAGGTTCACTAACAAGCTGGTCCGCATCCCGCACCCAGGGAAGCTTGCCGTGTTCGAACAATGCACCGAGTATCCGCAGCGCCGCTGGAGTATCGCTCTCGAGGCTGTTGACGAGCCCAACTTCTCGCATCCACGCCAGCGCAGTCGCATACTGGGTCGGCGTGAGGTCGTCGTACGCCGGATGGCTTGTCAGCAGTGCTTGGGCTCGCGCCAGACCGCCACTTGAAGGAAGCAGTTCGAGCCATCTCTTCGCAGCCAGTAGGACGGGCTCAGGAGGAAGCCGCATCGAAATGCCCCAATAGTGCCTGGAGATCCCCCTGATCGAGACCTCCTCCGATGGCGGGCTCCTCGTCGAGGTCGGCGAGTTGCTGAACCGCGGGGTCGTCAAGGATGCCGCCCATGAACTTGAGCTTGGTCGCGAGACGCGCAGCGACTACCTCGTCAATGGTGCCTTCCGACGCGAGAACCGTCACTCTGGTTCTGACATCCTGGGCAAGACCGAGTCGGTGAATGCGGTCAAGGCTCTGCAAGAAGCGTCCGGCAGCAAAGTCCCGATCGACATAGACTGCGTCGTGGCATTCGTGGTGAAGGCTAATGCCTTCGCCGAGCGTGGCTGGGTTGGACAGGAGCACCATGCACTCCGGATCACGCCGGAATCGCTCAATCTGTTCGTCCCTGTCGGGGGTTCCGCCATGTACGAGTGCTGGGCTGAACGAACCCAGGACGCGGTGAAGTGTGTTCAGGCTCCTGATAAACGTTGACCACACCAGGGTCTTGCGCCCCTGCGCGGCATTCTCACGGACAATCGCGAGGACTTCCTGGAACTTTGGCGACATTTCGTAGGCCGGAAGGTCCTGCATGAGCTCATACAGGCTCGAGTTCTCAGGAACCGCGAGCGGGGGGACGCGGTATTCGAGGGGCTCGTACTTGGTCGTGCCGACCGAGAGCAGCGCGGGGCTCGTCGCAGCCATAAGCATGTAGACGATGATCCGGCCGAGGGCTTGGAAGTCTCCCTCCGCCCCTGCCGCACGCGCAGAGAACTGCCCGACGAGCGCTTTGTAGATCTCCGCGTGCAGGGGCGGAAGTGGCACGTGCCGAAAAACCGTGTCCACCGGGGGAAGCCCGAGTTCCCCCTTCGTTGTCCTGGTGAACAACGGTTTCAGTGCGCGGCTCGCCTGCGCGAGGTCACCTCCGGCGACAGCGCGGATAACGCTCTGCCGCCCTGTGCCGGGCCACACGAAGCCGAAAAGACTCTCCAAATCCTTGACCCCGTTGGGTGCCGGTGTCCCCGTGAGGATGAGTCGGCGTCGGCTCCTAGGCCCTAGAGCGAGGCATGCTGCGCCATAGGCGCCATCGACGCCAAGCTTCATCCGGTGTGCCTCGTCGAGGAGGATCATCGACGGGCGTTCAGTCAGCCATCGGCCGAGACCGTTCACCATGGACGGTAGACGCTCGTAATTCACTATGATCGCTTCTGCCCCGTCCGGTGGTGGACCGTTCAACACGTTCATGTCCAGCGGACGCGAGAGACAGATGCGGTTTTCGTACTGCCATGCGCCGTAGCTCGATTTGGGCCCCACGATCAACAGTCGCTCGAGTTTCTCAGAACGGCGCAGTGCATGGAACACAGCGAGACCTACCCGAGTTTTTCCAGCGCCCGGAACCGAGAAGTTCGCACCGTGTCGCAGCGAGAGAAGCTTGGCAATATCTCGTTCCTGAAACGCGGTGAGGTCACCCACCCAGTCGGGCCCAAGCCGCTCGGCGAGAGCGGCGGGCGCGATGCGAGCGTTCTCAGCCTCAGTTTCCTGCAGGCGCGTGGCGACGGACCGAGCATCTTGGATGGAATCGACAACCAGGGCCTCAAGGGTTGGATCCCAGACGACATCGCCTTCGCCCTGGTACGGCCACCCGCCGAGGACTGCGAGGTTGGTGAGCAGGTCGTCGAGGTCGACCTCAACAATCGTGGACGATCGTTGTGTACTTGTCTGGAATCCGAGCGCAAGGCGGCGGAGATCCGCCTCAAGCGCCGCGTTCGCCTGAAGCCTCGCACGGGTGGCATCAGGCGCAAGGGTTATTTCGAGCGACGGTGCTGAGCCTGTTCCGCGCATCACTTGATCCGTGCGGCATCAAGCAGCCACGCAACACCTTCTCCTGGCGCTGTGAATGTGCGCCCAGCCTGACGCGCGAGGCTTTCGAGGCTCTCTCGAAGAACGATCAGCGCGTCGTCAAACGCCTCTTCGTCCAGCGCCCGCTTCGCCTTGGCTTCAGCGAACTCGTTCGCGCACTGCGTGACGTAGTCCGCAGCATCGGTGAGTCGCTCGGGAACAGCAGTCTGCCGCTTTACCAGCTCGGCGTTTTGGCCGGCCAGCTTCACGGCCACATCGAAGGTCTCGCGTGCCTTCCGCATCAGGCTTGACGCCTCTGCGACGTCCGCCGGGCTGGAGCCGCTGCTGTCACGCGCAACAGCCTTGGCCCGAAGCAACCTGTTTGTTAGGGCTTCTGCGGCTTCTGAGTCGCTGCTCGGACCAGGAATTGTCACCCCGGGCAGGCCGGGGACCGAGACGGGCGCAGCGGACCCTGGCGCCGACTTGAGATCCTCAGGGAGTCGCGAGTCGAGATATCGTGCGTGGAAATCGTCCTCGGCCAGCCGCAGCGAGGTCTTGGGGTAGTCGAGGAGCACCATCGCAAGCCGCGTTTGCTTAAGTCGATCGGCGGCGTCGGGGTCAGTCTTCGCCAGCGTTGAGAAGTCCCGATGAAGCTCGCGCAGCTTCTCCTGGTGCTGCTCGAAATCAATGAGTCGGAGTGAGACACCGTCGGCTGTCCGACTCCGGTCGATCGCGTCGAGGATCAGCCGGTAGACCCACCGGTCGCGCTGGAGGGTCGCGGGCTTGATGTTGAAATCCTTCGCGACGTCTGCCTCGGACCGCCCGCGACCGAGTTCCTCATCGATCGCTATCAGCCGGTTGATGTAGGAGTAATCGCGCCGGCGATCCTTGCGAAGCTGAAGGGTCAGCTCAACGCTGTTGATGTCCAGCCGCGACGTGTCGTCTGGCAGGACTCCGACCTTGATGTTTTGCACGCCAAGGTCGCGCAGTGCAGCAGCACGCGTATTTCCGTCGACGAGGATTCCGTGAGGGCTCACGATGCCCGGTTCACGCTGGCCCGAGTCATCCAGCTCATCCTTGAGCGCGATGAAGTCAGGGTCGACCTGGTCCGGGTTGGCGGGCCTCTGGCGCAGCAGATCGTGCAAGTACGTCTGTGCCGCCTCGCCCCAGGGATCGGTGTCGATCTCATGATTCCGCGCCGGGTCCAGTGTCCGCTGGGCGCGGATCCGATGCGTGTCAGGGTTGAAGTAGAGCATGTCTACTGGCATCGAGATCACGTACAAGTGCCGAAGTTCCCCTCGCCAGTCGACGGTGACCTTTGCCCCTGCCTCAGTCATCGCGTGCTTGAGGCGCTGGTTGATGAGGGCCTTGATCTCCTCACCCTGCGGTGGCATGCCGAACTCAGCCATCTACGAATTCTCCTCGAGGTAGGTCTGGGCTCTAGTCTCAGGTGCGAAGCCCGCTTGTGCAGGATTCTCGCACCTCGCTCCGACATCCAACGCCGGCAGGCAGACTCCCGTCGCCTGTGAAACGAAAGAAGCACACATGAAAGCCGAAGCACCCCGTTGGGATGATCCTGGATACTCGGCAGGCTCGATGGTCCGAGGAGCGCTTTGGCTCGTCCAGGTCGTCGGCGAAGGCAACACGTTCACCAAGAATCAGCTGCGCGACGCGTTCCCCGGGGTTTCTCAGATCGATCGGCGGATTCGGGATCTTCGCGACTACGGGTGGGTCGTCTACTCAAATACCGAGGACGCAGGGCTTTCCGCCGAAGATCAGCGATTCGTGAAGGAAGGAGTAGCTGTCTGGGACGCCAAGGCCCGGCGCGACTCAGCACCGCAGAAGGCGATTTCGAGCAAGGAACGGCAGGCGATCCTGGCCCGGGACAGCTACATGTGCACGCTCTGCGGGATCGCGGGAGGCGAACCGTACCCAGACGATGCCATTCTGACGGCTGTCCTCAGCGTCTCGCGCCGCACTCTCGAACATGCTGACGGGCGGAAAGAACTTGCCCTCGTCACAGAGTGCAATCGGTGTAGGGCGGGCCTTGGGGGCGACGACATGGTATCTATTGGTGCTGTCATCTCTGCGGTCCGGGACCTCGAACCGAGAGAGCAGAGACGGATCGCGCGCTGGATGGAGCGCGGGCGCCGAGGTACGACCGAGCTCGATCGCGCGTGGACGGCGTTCCTTAGAGTGCCGTTTGACAACCGTCAGGCCGTGATCGATGGAGTTAGCGCAGGTGACTGAATGGCGGCGACTTCCTGCGCCCCGGCAGTACCGTTGCAACTCATAGGCGTTCCTTTCCGTACGGCTCGCTCCTCTCTGCCAGCCCCGACAGGGTGCGAAGACTCTCGCCGCAGCTCACCTTTTGTGGACGTTCAGGGCGCGTCAAACGTCCTTGAGGCTGTCAGGATCAGCCCCGGCAGCCTGATCAGCCAGCCCTAATCTGTGTCTGGACGCACGAGCGGCGCCCTCGCAGGAGACTGCCCAGCGAATGTCAGTGGCATCCGGCAGTCTGGGGCGTGAGGTTGCAACCCGCCCGCCTGTCCTCCCGGCAGCCACGGCGGCGCCCCGGTAGCGTAGACGCTGGGCCTACCTGGTGGAGGTGACGCGACTAGAAGAAGGAATAGGTGCGATGGTGGCGCGTTCCAATGAACGACCGGCTGCAGAGCAGATCGAACTTGCCGAAGCACAGATCATTGAGGAATCCAAACGAATCGACTTCTTCCTCACCGAGTACTCCGTCGAGTTGCTGGCCCAGAAGGTCCGCGACGGCGAGTACGTCGTCCCCGCCTATCAGCGAGAGTTCACCTGGGAAGATCGCCGGAAGTCTCGATTCATCGAGTCGTTGATCATGGGACTCCCTATTCCCTTCATCTTCTTCTGGGAGATGCCAGACGGCCGCCTCGAAATCGTCGATGGTTCTCAACGGTTGCGCACGATCGCAGAGTTCATCTACGGGGGTCTACAACTGGGTGAACTCGACCCTCTGACGCATCTGTCCGGATTCTGCTTCGACGACCTTCCCGAGTCGAGACAGCGCAAGATCAAGAATCGTTCCGTTCGCGGCATTGTTCTCAATGAGCACGCCGATGAGGCGGCTCGACTTGACATGTTCGAACGCATCAATACCGGCAGTAAGATCGCCAACAACGCCGAGGTTCGCCGAGGAGCGCTCGCGGGGCCGTTCCTCGACCTGGTCACCGGACTTGCTAACACTCCGCTTCTCGCGCAACTAGCCCCAATGCCAGCGAAGGCCAAGAAGGAGCGCGGCTACGAAGAGCTGGTTACTCGACTCTTCGCGTACGGGGATGGCTTGGAAAACTACCGCGACCGCCCTTCCGACTTCCTCTTTGCATACTCAAAGAAGATGAATGACGAGTTGGCCTCGAACCCAGCTCTGGCAGATTCCTATCGTCAGCGTTTCGACACCGTCCTCGACTTTGTTTCGCGAAACTTCCCCTTCGGATTCAGGAAGGCCGAGAAGAGCACGGCGACCCCGCGGACGAGATTCGAGTCCATCGCAATCGGTGTTGACCGTGCGCTGGCTGAGCAGCCCGACCTCGCCGACCGTCCGGCCGAAGAGATCGATGTTGCCTCTTGGATCGACCTGCCCGAGTTTCGGAGGATCACCAGTTCCGACGGTGCGAACGCGAGTGCTCGCCTTCGTGGGCGCATCGACTTCGTCAAGAACAGGTTGGTGAGGCATGGCGACGCTTGACCTTGTCCCGTACTTTGAAGAGAGGTATGCAGAGATCGAGGCATACCTCTCTTTCCTGCAGAACGTCGAGAACGCGGCCCGCGAGGGCACTCCGCGGTTTCGCGGCACCGACGCTTCGATCACCACTGAGCAGAAGAAGATTCTGAACTCAAGTCTCTATCTTCAGCTCTACAACCTGGTCGAAGCGACCGTCCTTCGCTGTCTGGAAGGAGTTGTCGCTGCGATCGAAGAAGCAGAACGGCGACCCAGCGAACTGAGCATTGGCCTTCGCACCGAATGGGTGCGTTCCATTGCTCGAACCCACAGCGACTTGGGCCCGGACAAACGTCTTCAAGCCGCGCTCGACCTGTGCGAGCAACTGCTGCTGCAGATGCCCGTCAAGGGATTCAAGATCGAGCCCGGGGGTGGCGGGAACTGGGATGACTCAGCTATCGAGAAGATGTGCGAACGAGTGGGGTGCGGACTAACGCTCTCACCCAGCGTCATCCAAGCGGCCAAGCGACACATACGGGACGACATGGGTGCGCTGAAGCTCGTCAAGGACCGCCGCAACGGACTTGCTCACGGCTCGCTTTCCTTCGTTGAATGTAGCGATGGCGTGACGGTAGCGGAACTCAAGGGGCTCACGACCGCAGTTGGCGACTATCTGCGAGAAGCAGTCGGCTGCTTTGTGATCTTCATCAGCGCTGAGATAGCTAAGAAGGAAGGTGCCGTCGCTTGACGAACGAAGGCAAGCGCGCTCCGACTATCCGTGCCATCGATCTGTTCTGCGGAGTCGGCGGCCTTACTCATGGTCTCGCGCAGGCGGGCATCGACGTCGTAGCAGGGATCGATATCGACCCGGCGTGCGCGTACCCGTACGAAGCCAACAACAAGGCCAAGTTCATCGAACGCGATGTCAACGAGCTCTCAGGGTCCGACGTGGCAGACATGATCAGCGGAGCGGACATCAGCATGATCGCCGGTTGCGCGCCCTGTCAGCCGTTCTCGACATATAGCCGGTCAGGAAGGAGCAACAAGCGCGGAGAGGATTGGCAACT
The DNA here is from genome assembly GCF_022811705.1 of Agromyces larvae. NCBI lineage: Bacteria > Bacillati > Actinomycetota > Actinomycetes > Micrococcales > Microbacteriaceae > Agromyces > Agromyces larvae. The sequence goes on from NZ_CP094528.1 coordinate 884,020, forward strand.
CGTCGAGATCTTCGGGAAACTCGTGAAGGAAGTCCAGCCAGACCTGGTCACGATGGAAAACGTCCCGCAGCTGCTCGACCACCCCGTCTTCCATCAGTTTCTGAAGAGCCTTGCGGGGTATTCCGTGGAGTGGTCTGTTGTTCAGGCAGTTCGCGTCGGAATTCCTCAGACGCGAAAGCGATTGGTTCTCATCGCTTCGAAGTTGGGCGCTGCTGGTTTGGGGCTGGCGCAGGACCAGCAGCGAGCGAAGACCGTTCGCGAGGCGATCGGCCGACTCCGTCCGATCGAGGCAGGCCAGTCCGATCCGAACGATCGACTGCATGTCGCGTCACGGTTGAGCGAGACCAATCTCGAGCGCATTCGTCACTCGAAGCCCGGTGGCTCATGGCGCGATTGGCCCGTCGAGCTTCAGGCGGCTTGCCACAGGAAAAGCACGGGAGCGACCTACCCGAGTGTGTACGGCCGGATGTCGTGGGACGAAGCGAGTCCGACCATCACTACTCAATGCTTCGGTTACGGGAATGGGCGATTTGGTCATCCTGAGCAAGACCGAGCGATCTCCCTGCGTGAAGCGGCGATCCTGCAGACCTTTCCGCCAAAGTACAAGTTCGTGCGGCCAGGTGAGCCTGTCAAGTTCAGCGTGCTGGGACGGCTGATCGGCAATGCGGTGCCAGTACGACTGGGCGAGGTCGTCGGACAAACGCTTGTCGAACATGCGTCGCAGTACTTTCAGAAGGCGGGCGCCGGTGAGGCGGGGTGAGATGTCGGCGTGGTCAAGGCACAGTGCGCGACACCGCACAACCCATGAGCCCGCCGGTGGAGTCGCCTGATCCGCAAGACCACGAGCGCAACGGAGGCGGAGCGGCCTCGTTGTGTGCGGGCGTGCCCCTATGTCCTCTGTCGAGCGGCCGCTGGCAGGGTGCGCGCCGGCGGTTGGTAGAGGGTGCCGTCGTGGAGCGTTGCGCAGAGGACGTCGGATCAACATCGTGCGGGTGCGATGAGGGCCTGGTTTGCGTTGGGCGATCTTGCGGTCGTCGTAGGCGCGGGATTCCGGGTCTCGGAGTGCAGCGAACGCGGACAGGAAAATGGCCGGGTCTGCTGCACGGATTGGTGACACCTGATCTGTGGTGCCGTGTGGTGCCGCTGGGAGGATGTCATCATGCCCAAGCCCTATCCCCGCGAGTTCCGTGACGATGTGGTTCGCGTCGCTGTGAACCGTGAGCCCGGTGTGCCGTTGCGTCAGATCGCGGCGGACTTCGGGATCAGTGACACGTGTCTGCAGAACTGGGTCCGCCAGGCCGCGATCGAGACCGGCGCGAAGCCCGGCGTGACCCGGGCGGAGGCCGACGAGGCGCGGGAGCTGCGCAAGCGGGTCCGGCTGCTGGAGCAGGAGAACGAGGTGCTCCGCCGTGCGGCGGCGTACTTCGCGCAGGCTCATCTGCCGGGAAAATGAGCTACCCGCTCGTGAAAGAGCTCGCCGCTGACGGGGTTCCTGTCGCGGTGACGTGCCGGGTTCTCAAGCTCTCCCGTCAGCCCTACTACCGGTGGCTGCGGGCACCGATCACGAACGCCGAGGTGGTGGAGGCGTATCGGGCGAACGCGCTGTTCGACGCGCATCGTGACGACCCGGAGTTCGGGCACCGGCTGCTGGCCGACGAGGCCCGCGATGCCGGGGAGCCGATGGCGGACCGGACCGCGTGGCGGATCGCGTCCGCCAACGGCTGGTGGTCAGCGTTCGGGAAACGCAAGGCCCGCGGGAAGGGCAAGAAGCCGGCCCTCCGGTCCACGACGACCTCGTGCAGCGCGAGTTCGGCCGAAACCACGGTGTAATCAGAAACCCTGAGAACGGGAACACAGCAAACGCTGATGGATCGATTGACAGACAAGGGGTCGACACCCGGACTGGCCACACTCGGCCATCACCGCTATCGGTCGCTCGTCGCAAGGTTCCGAGTGAGGCGCACAGGTCAGACCGGCGGTTCGACCTTCGTAAGGTCGGAGGAACGCGGCGGCCCTTCGAGCACGTTGAGGCCTGCACGCTTGCATGCTTCCCTGCCGGTGATCACCTCGACGGTTGTGCCGATTGGATGGGCGCCGGCCTCACCGAACAGAGCCCATGAGGTCGCAGCGCCGGGCGTAAATCGGGAGCCGTAACGTATTCCGTCGAAGTCGGCGGCTCGGAAAGCACGTGCCCACGCCTGCGGCACCGCGTATGGGGTCATCGACGTCAGCTCGCTGGTCACGCTGAAACTTGCTGCCTCCGGCAAGCTGACCCCGGCGAACCTTCCGGCGACATTGGTCAACAGGGTGACGGCTCGGGCGTCGACGTCTGTCGCCGGCACAGACCGATTCAAAGTGACCACGCCGAGCGCCTCCCGGAGCGCGACAAGGACACCATCAGCCAGGTAGCAGGTGCCGTCGGGCGCCGGAAGGTCGAACCGGCCACCCAGATTCGAAGAGAACCAGCCTGCGTTGCGGTCTGCCGAGTGCGCGCGGGCGAGTGTCGCCGTCGGGTTGAGCCACGCGGACGGAAAGTCAGTGAGGTCGAGGTCAGATGCTGGAAGTTGTTGCGCGACCTGTTCGCGCGTCATGCGTACCGCGCGCGAATGTCTTGCTCAGCCATCCTGAGGACCGCTGCCACATCGTCCCTTGAGCCGCGAAGCATTTGCGCTGCGGTCAACCCGCCCCACAGTTCGAGCGGAGTGTTCAGCCAGAGCGCGCGAGTCCATTCGTCTTCGATGCCTCGCTCAAGAATGTCTTGAAGATCCGGCAGGTGCGGGAGAAGGCCGCCTCCGTCGTCGAACTGGAACGACGGATGAACGAGTTCTCCATCAGCTGTGGTTAGCCCGAGTAGCCGGCGTTCGCGTCGGAGCACGGACAGTCGCTGCTTGGACAGATTCTTCCATCGGGCGAGGGCCCGGGTGTCGTAGAACGGGCCTACGAGCCGGTCCCAGTCGCTGCCGGTTGTTGTCGGAAGGACGGCGGCAAGCCGGTCCGCTAGTTCTGGAATGTCGATATCGTCCAGCGAATGGGCGCCGCGCTCGGCGATCGCCGACTGAAGCCGGGCGAGAAACTCGACCATCAGATTGGATGCGGTCGGCGGGAGATCGACCTCGACGGGACCCGGCTTGAGCGATGCACTGATCGCCGCATCCAAGTCAACCGGCTCTTCCGATGCCCGACGCACGATGATTACGTGAAACGCTTCGAGCGGGAGGATCTGAAGATCGAACTCTTCGTCCGAACCGTGCCGTCGGACGGACAGATGAGGTTCTGCGCCGCGTTCCGGTTCCTGCGTGATCGGCATCCCAGCTCCCTCCGTCAATAGCGTCAATACCAGCGTAATACGTCAACAGCGTCAATACCCACCTCGGTCTGTCGTGGGCGGTGCGTTAGGAACACCTCGGCGTGGCCGCCGGCGTCGATCTCGTCGACATGCTCTTCGAGGATCGCTTCGCCGGACCACCAGTTGACGCCGACCTGGCGCGAGAACTGGTCGATGGACGGCGCACATTCCAAGCTCGCGAAGTGCGGGCCGGCGTGCGACCACCGATGGACATGTGGGAGAAACGGATGTGCTCAAACAGTTGGACTGGCTGACCGGGGTTCGCGTCCATTGCGGCTGCGCGTAGCCCCAGTTCTCGTGGTTCCCAAGGATCACGACGGCCGGATCGAGCGGCCGATCCGACTTGCGATTGCTCTTCGCGTTCGATCAGCGACGGCAGGCGATCCTGGTGGTCGCCGGTGGCAAGGCCTCCGCATTGAGGTCGAACTCGGAGACAACGCATCCACATCGCGCGCCCAGGTCCGGAATATCCCGTGTGGGACCAGTTCCGTGACGAGGATGGTGCCTCGACGCACCCGCAGCGCCCGATGATACTCGGCCCCTTGTTCACCGCGCGCGCATCCGGAACCGTGCCGACCGGCGCCGTGGTCGACAAGATGATCATCGTCGGATCGCTGCTCGACCGGGAGGCCTTCCCCTGGCCGGCCGACTGGTACCGGCGCCGCGTCGACGAACACGCCGGTGGTGATGCATCCGCCCGGCTTCGCCTCTGGTTCATGGACAACGCGACGCATGGCGACGATGAGACCCAGCAGAACCAGACGCACACCATCCCCTACGTCGGAGCGCTCCACACTGCGCTCCGTCAGCTTGCCGCCTGGGTCGAGGACGGTGTCGAGCCCGCGGCATCCACCGACTACACCGTCGAAAACAGGCAGATCTCAATCCCGGAAACCCTCGCGGAGCGGGGCGGGGTGCAGCCGATTGTGTGCGGATCGCGGCGAGTGACTCAGACACTGCTCGCGTGCGAGTGGGCGAAGAGGTGAGGGTCGTGATCGCTGTCGGGACACCCCGACGCGGTCTGCCGATCGTCGCGATCGCGACCGATCTCGACGGCAGCGGTCTGCTTGGTGAGCCGATCGCTGTCGCACCCGCGAGCGATCTCGTCGTGACGGAGCGAACAACGTTCGACCGGCCAGGAACCTACTTCATCGCGGTTCGCGCGACGACGCAGGCGATCCGGGATGCCGGCACCGCGGCGGGTCGCGTTTACAACATCGCGCGCGCGTGATCGTGACGGATTGACACGTGGGTCCCGGCGGCGCGAGCACCCAGCTCGCCAGATGACCGAAAGTTCCCCGCGGTCGAAGTGCCCTCCTGCGCGAGTAAATCGGCCTGGGTTTCGTGCCGTCAGTGGACTCTGCGTCGGTGGCGTCCCCGGGTGTGGTGGGGTTTCCGGCAGGGCTCGCGGCGTCGTAGACGCTGGTGAGCCATCGTGCGATGGTCAGTGAGTACCGATCAAAGTCACTCACAGGAAGACACAAACGCACGATGGCTCTAGACCAGTCTGCCCTCCTCGAGCTCCTCGGGGAACTGCAGTCCACCGATGTCAGCGACCGGATCCGGCTCGCGACGCAGAAGCTCTACCAGGAGCTGATCGACGCGGAAGCGACTGCGTTCATCGGCGCCGCGTCCTACGAACGCTCGGAGGGGCGTGTCGCGGTCCGTAACGGGTCGCGTCCGCGGACGCTGACCACCACGGCCGGGGATCTGGATCTGCGGATCCCGAAGCTGCGACAGGGGTCGTTCTTCCCGTCGCTGCTGGAGCGGCGCCGCCGGGTCGATCAGGCGCTGTTCGCGGTCGTGATGGAGGCTTACGTCCACGGTGTCTCGACCCGGAAGGTCGACGACCTCGTCAAGGCGCTCGGCGCCGATTCGGGGATCTCCAAGTCCGAGGTGTCTCGCATCTGCCAGGACCTCGACGAGGACGTCGCCGCGTTCCGCGAACGGCCGCTGGACGCCCAGGACTACCCGTATGTGTTCGTCGATGCGACCTACTGCAAGGCCCGTGTCGGTCGTCAGGTTGTCTCGCAGGCGATCGTCGTGGCGATCGGCGTCGCCTCCGACGGCACCCGGCAAGTCCTCGGCTTCGACGTCGGCGATACGGAGTCCGAGCCGTTCTGGACGGCGTTCTTCCGGTCGTTGAAGGCCCGCGGTCTCGGCGGAGTGCGCCTGGTGATCTCCGACGCCCACTCCGGGCTGATCAAAGCCATCCAGGTCGCGTTCCAAGGCGTCTCGTGGCAGCGCTGCCGGGTTCACTTCATGCGCAACGTCCTGGCGAAGGTCCCCAAGGTCGCCGGCCCGATGGTCGCCTCCATCATCCGCACCGTGTTCGTCCCGCGCGGCAAGGCCAGCCTCGTCAAAGCACAGTTCGGGGAGGTCGTTCGCATGCTCGAACGCTCCCATCCGGCCATCGCCGAGATGCTCGAGGATGCCCGCGATGAGCTCCTCGCGTTCACCGGGTTCCCGGCCGCGCACTGGCAGCAGATCTGGTCCACGAACCCGCTGGAACGGCTGAACAAGGAGATCAAGCGCCGCACCGACGTCGTCGGCACCTTCCCCAACCCTGCCGCGCTGCTGCGCCTCGCCGGGCACGTCCTGATCGAGCAGCACGACGAATGGGACAGCGCCGACCGCCGCTACTTCAGCGACGCCTCCATGGCCCTGCTGAACACCACCGGAGAGGAGGACAGCATCCCCGAACTCATCGCGGCATAATCAGAAGCAGCTGACCTCGCCGGTGTTGAGAAACTCCACCACTCAGAGGGACGCCACCCTCTGCGTCAAGGCTCGTAGACGTGGCGCGGGTCTTGATGCGTCAACGTTTATCCAACGTTTATTCGATTCGAGCCCTATCGAGATGCTCCGAGGCATCCCGAGTACTCTGGAAGTCGTAGTTTCAGGATCGGCGAGAAATCCCCGGTCGTGTCGAGATCGGTCGAGCGTTCGCCGAGCTTCGAAGTCGGGCCACGCAGGCCCGGTCGAGTCCATCGGTCACGGGTTCAAGTCCCGTCCGCCCTACAAACGAGTACTGATCAGGTATCTGTCTCCGTGAGCATCTCGTCGTGGAACGACAATCGAGTCGAGGCGCGGCGGACGTACGCTTCGCACGCAGCTCTGACAGCGCGGCCGAGCGTCTCGGCGCGGTACTCGCCGCGCCGCGTTCGTGTGGCACGCGCATGGTTGTCGCGGGGACCGTCAGTGCGTCCGCGCCGCGCGGAGCGCATCCGTTGCGAACCAGGCGACAAGCGCGATGAGTGCCCACCCGGCCGTGATCAGGATGCCTGCTGTCGGCGACAGGTTCAGGACACCAGCCTGATCGGTCGCGGCGAACTCGGCCTGCCGTCCAGGGGTCTGATAGTCGAGGAAGTTCGCGCCTTCCCAGGGGAGGAACCTCGCGAGGTTCCCGATCACGATGAGCGGACTCTGAACGCCGGCCGCCCCCGCGAGGAGGTAGAGCGCGAGGCCTCGGATTGTGTTCAGCAGGGCCGGGCCGATGGTGATCAGGGTGCACACGATCAGCACGGTCGTCACGCTGCGGCGGAAGGTTCCGGCGATGCCGGACGCCATCACCGTGGTGAGCACGACGAACAGTAACGAGGTGATCGTCGCCCAAGCCCCTGCGCCCATGACCAGCGGGGTCGGCGTGTAACCGCGCGCAATGTAGATCGTCAGGCTCACGAGCGCCGCAGGCACGAGCGAAACGAACCCGACCATCAATGCTGTGAGCACCCGAGCGGGATCCAGCTTCTGGTGCGATACGTACGTGGCACGAGACACTTGATCAGTCGGCACGCGTTCGGATCGTGCGGCCAGAGAATGGGGAACCCAAGGTCCACTGGGCTGACCCCTTTTCGTAGGTCCGGTGGTTCTGAGAGTCGTCCTGTTGCCCGTGGTTGCGGGCAGGGAGACTGGTCAGATCATGTCGAACAGCAGGAAGCGTCACACTCCGGAGCAGGTCGTTCGCAAGCTCGGTCAGGCCGACCGGATGCTCGCTGACGGCGCGGATGTCGCGGCGGTGTGCCGGGAGCTCGGGATTTCCGAGCAGACGTACTACCGGTGGCGTAACCAGTACGGCGGTCTGAAGGCCGACGACGCGAAGCGTCTGAAGGAGCTTGAGAAGCAGAACGCGACGCTGAAGCGGCTGCTCGCGGAGGCGGAGCTGGAGAAGGCCGCGCTCAAGGAGTTGGCTGAGGGAAACTTCTAAGCCCGGGCAGGCGCCGTGCCGCCGTCGCTCACCTGATCAGGACACTGCGGGTGAGCGAGCGGATGGCGTGCCGCCTGGCCGGGCTCTCACGCTCCGCATACCGGCGCCCGCTCAAGGGCGACACGGTCGCGGACCCGGACCGTGCGTTGCGGGACTGGCTGCGCGCCTGGGCGAAGAAGCACCCGCGTTGCGGGTACCGGCGGGCGTATCACGACGCTCGCGCCGAGGGCTGGGTCGTCAACCACAAGAAGATCCAACGCCTCTGGCGTGTCGAGGGCCTGCGGGTGCCGCAACGGCGTCGACGCAAACGCGTCGGGTCCTCGACTGTCGAGGCACCTGCCGCGGATGCGCCGAACGTGGTGTGGGCGGTGGATTTCCAGTTCGATGCCGACGAGCAGGGCCGTCCGATCAAGATCTGCTCCATCGTCGACGAGCACACCCGCGAGTGCATAGGTGGGCTCACCGAGCGGTCGATCACCGCCGAACGGCTCACCGCCCACCTCGAAGACCTCGTCGCCGTCCGCGGCGCCCCGGCCGTGCTCAGATCCGACAACGGACCGGAGTTCATCAGCGACGCGATGGCCGACTGGGCCGGCACCCGCACCGGCCTGTCCTACATCCCGCCCGGCTCGCCGTGGCGCAACGGGTACGTCGAGTCGTTCAATAGCCGGCTCCGCGACGAGTGCCTGAACATCAACAGCTTCTACTCGCTGCTGCACGCGCAGGTCGTGATCGGCGACTGGAAGGACGAGTACAACCATCACCGCCGGCACTCCTCGCTCGGCTACCTACCGCCCGCCGAGTACGCTCGGCAGTGCACCCATCAAATCGAAACCGACGACTCACAGAGCGTCCGGACCGAATGAAGGGGGCGGCCCACCACCACTACTTCGATGACTCAGGCAACTCTGGGGGCAGTTGGTGAATGCTCCGAATCCGCCGGACCGCGACGCAGTCAGGCGTGTCCTTGGCGCGCTGATCTCAGGAAGGATGTCGAGAGTAGCCGCCGCCGATTGGGCATCCGTATGGGTGATTGAACCGTCTCCGCGCGTCGACGATCCCGCCATCTGGAGAGCTGTAGAGCAGCTCGCCGGTGCAGATCTACGAACTAGTCCCACCGATTTCCTCCACGCCACCGAGGACTTTCGCCAGTGGCTGAAGGCTCTGGATGACGAGTAGGCGACCGATGCGTCATCGGAATCGTGTTCCCCCAACGCATGCTCACCGACAACGGTATCGCGTTGTTCCACCCCGGATCTCCAGGAAGGAGCGTCGGCACCAGGGTCCGACCGATTCAGACACCCATCGGTCACGGGTTCAAGTCCCATCCGCCCTACAAGCTCATTCTGATCAGGTACCTGTCTCCGTGAGCCTCTCGTCATGGAACGACGATCGAGTCGCGGCGCGGCGGACGTACGATTCGCACGCAGCTCTGGCAGCGCGGCCGAGCATCTCGGCGCGGTCGCGATTCAGGGCGCCGTGCTGAGCCGGACCATGGCGTCGTAGAGCTGCTGTTCGGTCATCGGCGGCTCGGGGATCGGATGTGCCCGCTCGGCCCGATAGGCGTCGAGCATGAGGTGGAGTTGACGGCGCCCCGCGTCGGGTGCGGTGGCGCTGGTGGCGTCGATCATGCGGCCGTTCGACCAGATGAGGTTGACGATGTCGGCCAGCGTGATGTCGGGGCGCACCGCGCCGGCCTCCTGCGCTCGGGTGAGGACGTCGTCGATTTCGCGGCACATCCGGTCGTGGATGCGCTCGGTGTCAGCGCTGCCGGGGAAGCGTCGGGAGAGGAAGTCGTTGAACCCCCGGTCGCCGGCCTGCACGCGGAACAGGTTCTCGAGGTAGGAGACGAACCCTTGCCAGGGGTCGTCGATCGCCAGCGCGTTCTCGGATCCCTCGGTGAACTCGCGAAGTCGCGGCTCCAGGGCGGCCAGGAGCAGGTCCAGCCGGGTCGGGAAGTGGCGATACAGGGTCCCGATGGCGACATCGGCGTCGCGAGCGATCCGTTCCAGGGAGGCATCCACGCCTCGGGTGGCGAACTCGCGCTGTGCCGCGACGATGAGCCGGTCGCGGCGCTCCTGGGCGTCGCGACGCCGAGGCTTCTGTGCTCGCTCGACTTCGGTACTGCTCACAGGTCAAATCTACCTCGCTACCCGAGGGGGGCCTCCGCTTGCCGTATCGGACGAACGGCCGGTTCCCAGATTCGTGCTGGAACAGGGGAATGGCTGAGGCACCCCTCCGGTTCTATCCAGTGACCGGAGGGGTGCCTCACCTTGGTGCTCCAATCGACCACGAGAGAGCCCGTTCCCGGCCGAACGATGCGGACTCGACGAAGGAGCACGTCATGAGCAGCATCAGCATCATCGGTTCGGGGAACATGGCCGGTGCCATCGGCGCCCTGGCCCTCAGGGGAGGCCACACCGTCGAGGTGGTCGGCCGGGATTCGGACAAAGCCACGGCCTTGGCCCGCGCCCTCGGCCCGGGCGCAACGGTCGGAACATGGGGCCATGCCCCGGTCGGCGACATCGTGATCCTCGCGGTGCTGTTCGCCGGCGCCGTGCCGATCGTCAGCGAATACGGGGAGGAGCTGGCCGACAAGATCGTCGTCGACATCACGAATCCCTTCAACGCCGACGCCAGCGCGTTGGCGATCCCGCACGACACGTCGGTCGCGCAGCAGATTTCCGACGTCGCCCCCGCGAGCACCCAGGTCGTGAAAGCCTTCAACACCCTCTTCCGCCACATCCTCGCCGCGGGCGACCCCGTCGACGTGTTCATCGCGGGTGACGACGCGAAGGCCAAAGCGAAGGTCTCCGCATTCATCACGAGCCTCGGACTTCGCCCTCGGGACACCGGCGATCTGAGCATGGCGCACTGGTTGGAAGGCGCGGGGCTGCTGGAGATGGGTCTGGCCCGCAACGGTCTGGGGTTCGACATCTCGCTCGGCGTCCAGGTCGGTGGAGCTGAGTGATCATGGGCGAGTCCGATGCACGCGTCATCACCATCGCGAACACCTCAGAACCGGCCACCACGATCGGCACTCCGGAGGCGGCACCCGCTCCCGCTTCGACCGTCGCGCCGGCGTTGCGGCTCGACGCGGTCGTCAAGAGCTACGGCACCGGCACGTCGGCGGTGACCGCGCTTCGCGGCATCGACCTCACCCTGGAGCGAGGATCGTTCACCGCCATCATGGGACCGTCGGGATCGGGGAAGAGCACGTTCCTGCACGCCGCGGCGGGCCTCGACACTCCGACGAGCGGTTCGGTCCGGATCGGCGACACCGACATCTCGCGAATGCGGGCCAACAAGCTCGCGAAGTTCCGGCGGCAGCATGTCGGCTTCGTCTTCCAGGCGTACAACCTGCTTCCCGCGCTGACGGTGGAGCAGAACATCACGCTGCCGCTCCTTCTGGCGGGCAACCGGGTGGAACGAGGCTGGCTGGATCGGATCATCCGCTCGGTGGGTCTGGACGCGCTCCGACAACGGCGCCCGGCGGAGCTCTCGGGCGGGCAGCAGCAGCGGGTGGCCATCGCCCGCGCGCTGATCACGCGGCCGGATGTCGTCTTCGCCGACGAGCCGACGGGTGCGCTCGACTCGCGAACCGGGCTCCAAGTGCTCGAACTGCTCGCCCAGATGACCCGCGAACTGAACCAGACCATCGTCATGGTGACCCACGATCCGGTGGTCGCGTCGCACGCCGACCGCGTCATCTTCCTCGCCGACGGTGCGTTCGTCGGTTCGCTGGAAGGTGCGACGACCGCGCAGATCGCCGATCGCATGACCGGATCGAGGACATCATGAACACCCTCATCCGGGCGGGAATCCGCCAGAACCGGGGGACGCTCATCGGTGTCTTCGTGGCGGTGCTCACCGCGACGATGCTGGCGACCGGGCTGGGCGTGCTGATCGAATCGGGCTCACGCGGCGGGATCGACCCGGAACGCTACGCCGCGGCCGACGTGATCGTGGGTGGAGATCAGTCGTTCGAAACCCCCGAGGGCGCGACGTACTCGCTTCCCGAGCGCGTGCCGCTTCCGACCGATGCGGTCGCCGCGATTCGATCCCTCCCTGCCGCAGCCGAGGTCATCAGGGATGCGACGGTCCCGTTGTCGTGGGACGGCTCGCTGATCGAAGCCCACGGATGGAGTTCGGCGGCGCTCACCCCGTATCGGATCAGCCGGGGCCGCACCCCCGTCGCGGCGAACGAGGTGGCCGTCGACGACAACCTGGCGCCGCGCACCGAACTCGGCGCGACCATCACGCTCGCCCACGGCGGCATCGACGCCGACTATCGCGTCGTCGGGGTCGCCGCCGCCGGGTCGGGCGATCAGCCAGATCGTGCCGGGCACGTCTTCATGACGGATGCCGCGGCATCCGCCCTGGCGCCGGGCGGCGGTGCCGGCGACCTCGTCGGAGTCTTCGCCGGCCCGGGCATCTCGCCGGGCGAACTGGCGAGTGAGATTCGCGCGCAACTGCCCGACACGGTCACCTACACGGGGGACGAGCGCGGCGCTGTCGAGTTCCTCGACGCGGGTGCAGCGCGAGGAACCCTCGTGGCGATCGGATCCTCGTTCGCCGGCACGGCCGTGCTGATCGCCCTGTTCGTGGTCGCGACCACGTTGTCGCTGTCGATCCAGCGGCGGAGGCGGGACTTCGCCCTGATGCGCGCCATCGGCGCGACACCGCTGCAGATCCACCGACTCATCGCACAGGAAGTGCTGCTCGTGGCGGGCGCGGGAGCACTCATCGGCGTCATCCCGGGCTACCTGCTGGCCGTGGTGATGCGACTCGGATTCGCGCAGGCGGGAGTGATCCCGCAGGACTTCGCGCTCACCTTCGGGGCGATTCCCGCGCTGGTCGCGGTCGTGGTCATGCTCGTGGCATCCCAACTCGCCGCGGCCGTCGCCGCCCGGCGACCCGCGCGCATCAATCCGATCGAAGCGCTGCGGGAGGCATCGACCACCCCGCCTCGGGTGGGGCGCGGGCGCACGATCACCGGCCTCGTCCTGGGATCCATCGGCCTGCTCGCCTCTGCCGTGCCGCTCTTCCTCCCCGGGACCATCGCAGTCGCCGGGCCGATCGCGGCCGCGCTGCTCCTGATCGTCGCGGTCGGTCTGCTCGGGCCGCATCTGGTGCGCATCGCCGTCGCGGTGCTCGGTTGGCCGCTCCGGCACGTGAGGTCGCCCGCCGCGTTCCTCGCGGCCGCGAATGCGCGCAGCAACGCTCGTCGCCTGGCTGCCGCGATCGTCCCCCTGGCGCTCGGAATCGGTCTCGCCCTCGTGCAGGTGGGCACGCAGTCGATCGTCGCGGCCGAGGCCACGTCGCAGTCGCACGCCGGGGTGACCGCCGATCTGATGGTGACGGGCGGGGCATCCGGACTGTCCGATGCCGCCGTCGCCTCCATCGCCCGGACCTCGGGGGTGCGCGAAGCCAACCCCGTGGCGCTCAGCCAGATGATCTTCAGCTTCGAGCAGCTCGGCGACCCGACGTCCGATCAGTATCCGGTGCAGGGCATCGACCCGGCAGCGACGGCCTCGACGATGGATCTCGGCGTGACGGCCGGTGCGCTCGAAGCGCTCACCGACCCGCAGGCCATCGCGTTGAGTTCCGACGCGGCGCTCGCAGCGGGCGTGGGGGTCGGCGACACCGTCAGCGGGCACTTCGGCGACGGAACGGCGGTCACCTCGACGGTGGTCGCCGTCTACGCCCGAGGGCTGGGCTTCGGCGACGCGACGATGACGAACGCCGCGCTGCTCGCCCACACGACGACCGGCCTGAGCGAATACGTGCTCGTGGGCACTGAGCCGGGGCAGCGGGCGCACGTGCAGGAGTCGCTGGAGGCAGCCGGATTCACCGTCGCGGACCGCGGCGAGCTGCGGGCGGCCGGCGACCGTGCACGCGACGCGAACTCGCTCGTCAACCTGGTTGCGCTGGCCGTCATCCTCGGCTACATCGCCATCGCGGTGGTGAACACCCTGGTGATGGCGACCGGGGAGCGGCGGCGTGAGTTCGCGCTGATGCAGCTGGTCGGATCGACGCGCAGACAGGTGCGGGCGATGATGCGCACGGAGTCGGTGATGGTCGTGGTGCTCGCCGCGGTGCTCGGAGCGCTGGTGGCCGGGCCCCCGCTGCTCGGCATCAGCTTCGGCGTTTCGGGACGGCTGCTGCCGAACCTCTCGCCGCTCGAGGCGATCGCGATCGTCGGCTCGCTCGGCGTCATCGGCCTGATCTCGCTCGCGGTCGCGACACGGGCCGCGATGCGAGGCGCGCCCATCGTCGAGATCGGATCGCGCCAGTAGCGTCTGCCGGGGCGAGCGCGAGTCGGACGCAGCGTCATGTCGGACTCGCCGGACAGGCGGTGGCTTCGAGATGATGGCAGAATCCTCGACACCCACGGGAAAGGTTGATCGGTGAAGTTCACTCCCGTCCACTTCTCTCGCGAGGGCCGATACTCGCTGGGCATCGAGCAGGACACCGACCGGCGGTACCTCGCGATCCCCGTCACCAGCCGGATCGCCGACTACGAGGAGTACTACGAACTCACCGCCGACGAGTACGAGCGCTTTCTCGCAGATGGCGGCGTGGCGACCGCGTTCGCGGACGAGTGTCGCGAGCGGAGAAACGATGAGCGCCTCATCCGAAAGCCCGGGTGGAACCGCGGCATCCCCTTGTGAATGTCGAGTGGGCCTTCGGAGGTCATCCAGAAGCCGGCCAGGAGCACGTCCGGGCACTGCGGTTCGTCGCAGAGCCGCACCACGCCGACGCCGTCGTGCACGCCCTGGTCGAACGGGGAATGGAGGCACGGGTCGCAGGCATGACCGCCGGACGGCGAGGCGACAGCCTGGCTGATCCTGCACGAGAACTGACCGTTTCGATCCGGTGCGACCTCCATCGGGGGCGCCCGCCGCTGGTAGCTTCGCAAGCACCCGATCGCGGCGCCCGGCCTCGATCGCGAGCGACGAGGAGAACGTCTGTGAGCGCGGACGCAGCAGCATCAGAGCCCATCGGGACGACCGGCGCACCGGCGAAGGTTCTCGTGTACGGGGCGTACGGGCACACCGGCCGGTTCGTCGTCACCGAACTGGTCGAGCGCGGCCATGTCCCGGTGCTCTCGGGCCGCAACGAGACGGCTCTGGCCGCGATGGCCGGCGAGCTCGGCCTCGAGGCCCGCCAGGCGGATGTCTCGGATGCGACGGCGCTCGACGCGGCGCTGCACGGCGTCGCCGCCCTCGTCAACTGCGCCGGCCCGTTCGCGCACACGACCGAGCCGCTGCTGGACGCCGCGCTGCGGGCGCAGGTCGCCTACGTGGATGTCGCGGCCGAGATCGAGGCGAACGAGGACACGTTCAGCCGCCTGCGCGGACGCGCCGACCTCGAGGGCGCGATCGTCGTCCCCGCGATGGCGTTCTTCGGCGGGCTCGGCGATCTGCTCGCAACCGCAGCGGCGGGCGACTGGACGGATGCCGATGAGGTGCGCGTCGCCTACGGGCTGAGCAGCTGGCATCCCACCGCCGGAACCCGCGCAGCCGGTGCGGTGTCCCGGGAGCGACGCGACGGCCGGCACGTCACCTTCGAGGACGGCGGCCTGCGCTACGGGGAGGACCGGTCGGAGCTCACGACCTGGTCATTCCCCGAGCCCACCGGCGCGCGAGACGTTCGGAGCAAGTTCTCGATGGCCGATATCGTCACCATTCCGAAGCATCTGGCCGTCCGCGAGGTGACCTGCTTCATGACGGTCGAGGCGGTCTCGGAGCTCTCGTCCCCGGCCACGCCCGAGCCGGTCGCGGTCGACGAGAGCGGCCGTTCCGAGCAGACGTTCGTCGTCGACGTCGTGGTCCGCCGCGGCACCGAGGAGCGACGGGCGTTCGCTTCCGGGCAGGACATCTACGCGATCACCGGACCCCTTGCCGCCGAGGCGGTCGATCGCATCCTCACCGGGCGCACCCGCACCACCGGCGTCGCACCCGCCGGTGCGATGTTCGACCCCGCCGACTTCCTCGACGCGCTGCACGACGAACTCGCCTGGGCGATCGAGGAGTCGACGCCCGGCGAGTCGTGAACGGGCTCGTCCCCGCGCCGTAGCCCACCCGTGCACGCCGGCAGCCGTCGAACGCTCAGTCGCCCGACCGCCGCCGCTCGATCAGCCCCGTGTCGCGCCAGGTGCCGGCGAGCGGGCCGTAGCCCATCAGCGCGATCCGTTCGCGGGCTCCGACGACGCGGAAGCCGTGCTGTTCGGTGGCGCCCCCGCTCAGAACCCGCCGTTCCAGACGCGGGCGGCGATCGCCCACCAGCCGGACGCGACGCCGCTCGGGTTCACCGCGACGTCGAGGCCGAGGGTCGAGGCATCCGGAACACCGGCGAGCCAGCCGATGACGAGATCGAGGCGGCCAGGGCGTTCCGCTGCCGCCGCAGCGTCGCGGCGGGCGGAACGCCGCCAGAGCAGGTCCGCCTGAGCCGGCGTGAGCCGCTGGAATGCGGCGACCTCGGCCGTGGTGATCGCCGAGCGACGGTGCGGCTGCTCGCGCTCGTACCGCTTCACCACCCGGATGTCTCGAACCGATGCTTGGAACATGGCGGCCTCTCGACGGCTCGTGCGATGCGGGTGCCGGGGGTGCCGGTGACGGCACCCCCGGCGGGGGTGTGCGATTCAGAGGTTGGCCAGCAGCGCGGCGGCCGCCCAGACTCCGCACTTGTGCGTGAGGGCGAAGTCGCGCTCCACCTTCGACCCGGGCGTCTCGAAGGAGACGATGCGCGGGTTCAGCGCCTTGAACTGCGGCCACTGCACCGCCTCAGTCGACGGCGAGCCGATCGCGGCGAACTGCACCCACGCGGCGCGCATGTTCGCGGCGAGCTGCTCCTGGTCGGGTGAGAGCCCGCCGGGCAGCTGCGAGTTCGGGAGGTCGAACAGGTACTGCAGCTCCGACTGGTGCGTCGCGGCGAACGGTGCGCCCAGGCCGTCGGGGACATCGCGCTGGGGGGCCAGCGCGTCGTTGAACTCGTATGCGAACGTCGGCACGTATCGCGAGGCGGCGATGTCGAGCGCATACGCGGGGCACGAGAAGTTCGCGTCGGAGTTCAGCGTGCTGAACGCGTGCGCGGGGGTCGCGTACTTCGACAGCGGGTACGCCGCCGCGATCAACTTCGCCTTCGTCGTGCTGATGCCGAAGTTCGTCGCGATCGTCGACACGTAGTTCGAGGCGTCGATCGGGCCGGGAAGCAGGATCGTGGCGCCCTTCGTCACGCTTCGACCGATCGTGGTGAAGATCCGCTCCTCCTGCGTGTTCGTGCCGTTGATGATGGGCACCCGATTGAACCGACCGGTGGCGATCGCCGAGCCGACCGATTCGCGCAGCACCGTCCCGTCGACGTAGCCCGGCGTGAACGAGGCCTGCTCGTGGGCGACGAGCGTGTCGACCGACACCGCGCGCAGGCACTCGGCGGACTGGTCGGGGCATCCGACCGCAGCCGCGCTGGCCTGGCCGGCCTGCTCGGCCTGTGCGAGCGACTGCTGCTGGAGCGCGAACGCACCCGCCTGGATCACCGCGCGGTGGAACAGGCCTTTCGCCCCGGGGGAGGCCAGTTGTGCGAGCACCGAGAGACCACCGGCCGAGTGACCGACGATCGTCACGTTGTCGCGGGCGCCGCCGAACTGATCGATGTTCTGCTGCACCCAACGCAGGGCCGCCTGCTGGTCCTGGTAGCCGAAGTTGCCGGTGCTTGCGCCCGGGCCGTCGGCGAGTGCGGGATGCGCGAGGAACCCGAGCAGCCCGAGTCGGTAGTTGAACGTGACGACGATCGCGCCGTCGCCCGCGAGCTTCGTGGGGTCGTAGTCGGCGCCCTCACCGTACGAGAAGCCGCCACCGTGGATGTACACGATGACGGGCAGCTCGCCGCTCGCCGCGGCATCCCTTGCCGGGGCGGTCACGTTCAGGTAGAGGCAGTCCTCGCTCTGCCCCCACGGGCTCGGCGGAGCCTGTGGGCACACCGGCGGGAAGACGGTCGCGTCACGGGTGTCGGTCCATGAGGCGACCGGCTGCGGGGGAGTCCACCGCAGGTCGCCGGTTGGCGGAGCCGCATACGGGATGCCGCGGAACTCGACGCCGGTGGGCGTGGCGATGCCCTGCACGGGCCCGTCCGCGGTCTGCACGACGGGCGCGTCGGGCGCGTCGCCGGATGGACTGCTCGAAGCCGCGGCGCTGAGGGTCTCGGCGTGGGCAGGCTGGACGATCGACGCCCAACAGGCGACGAGCACGACGATCGCGGCGGCGACCGCTGCGATCGAGAAGGCGATGCGCTTCGCATCGACGGCGCGTGCCGACGTGCGAGCGACTCGGGAGTGGGTGTGGATGTTCATGGCTCCACGGTCGTGCAACCGTTCCCGGGGGGCACCTGTGCCGGTGACGGGGAAGCCCCCCGGTATTCCATCCCGTCGGGATGCCCGGGGGTCCGGTGCGCGGGTCCGTCGGGGCGGCTACGCGGGTGCGGCCTGCGTGACCCGCATGGCACGTGCGAGCTGGCGGCGCGACGTGACGCCCAGCTTCACGAACACCTTGCGCAGGTGCCATTCGACGGTGCGCGGGCTGAGGAAGAGCTGCTCGCCGATCTCGGGGTTCGTCCTTCCCGTGGCGGCGAGCAGGGCGATCTGCCGCTCCTGTGCGGTGAGCTCGTCGACGGGGCTCGCCGCCGGCTTGTGCACCACCTCGCCCGTGGCGGCGAGCTCGCGCCGGGCGCGCTGGGCGAACGCGTCGCCGTCGGTCTCCACGAAGAGCTGGTGTGCGAGCCGCAGCTGCTCCCGCGACTCGACACGACGGTTCCGGCGGCGCAGCCACTCGCCGTAGAGCAGGTGCGCGCGAGCGAGCGCGGTGCGGATCCGCGTGCGCCCGAGGCGTTCGATCGCCTCGAGGAAGAGCGCTTCGGCGGTGTCCTCGGCGGCGACGAGCGCCGCTGCCCGCGCGGCGAGGCCCCGAGCCCAGTCGGTATCGGATGCTGCGGCGAGCTCTTCGAGCCGACCGAGCGCCTCCGTCCCGAGCTCGGGGGAGCCGGCGCGTACGGCGGCTTCGACCCGCTCGGGCAGGATCCATCCGGCGAGCCCGAGGTCGTACGGGTGACCGGCCGCCGAGTCCGTCGCTGCGAGCGCCTCGGGGTATCGCCCGAGCGAGTTGTACAGCATCGCGTCCTGCCACGCGACCGTGGTGAACCACTGCCCCTCACCGCGCTCGAGGATCTCGGGCCGCAGCCGTTCCGTCACCTCGGCCTTCGTGCGCTCGTCGCCGCGGAACGCGGCGAGCCAGCCGCTGCGCGTCATCGAGGTCGGCATGCCCGTCGCTTCGACGATCGGCTGCAGCTCCTGCGCGACGGACATCGCCTCGTCCGTCCGGCCGCTGAGCAGCAGCACCGACGCGCGCTCCGCCATCAGCAGCGGAAGCTGCGAGAACGCGCCCTGGGTGCGGCTGATGCGCACCGCGCGTGCGGCGAGCAGGTCGTAGGCCGCGTCGTCGAGCAGGGCGCGCGCGACGGCGCAGGCGATGGGCAACCACTGCAGCAGTCCGCCGGGCGGCGCGGCGTCCTCGCCGAGTCCGCGGCGCGGGTCGGGTTCGGCGGCCGGCCCGGCCGGATCGTCGGACTCGGCGAAGGCCACGAGCCGATCGAGCCCGCTTCGCAGCGTCGGGGCCGCAGCCGCGTACCCGTCGAGGATGAGCACCGCGAGCCCGCGCAGCGCCTCCGCGGCGGCGAGCGCGGGCTCGCTGAGGGGCGGCGCCGGGTCGGCCGCGAGCACCGCCGCCGCCACCTCGGCGGGCCCGACCTCTTCGGCGTGCGTTCCCGCGGAGAGCGCGGCGATCACCGCGTCCGCGTAGGTCGCCAGGGCGGTCTCTCCGTCGTGTCGTTCGAGCAGGCGCGCGGCGGTCACCAGGCGCGCCGCGGCGCCGCGGCCGCGAGTCGTGCTCGAGGCCACGTGCGCGCGCACCAGCTCGATGCGGGCACGCTGGTGCTCGTCGAGCAATTCGGGCTCGGTCAGGTCGAGCAGTCGCAGCGCATCGGACATCGCTCCCGCCCGGTACAGGTCTTCAGCGGCCATCAGCGCGCGTCTCGAGCGCATCGTCGGGTCGGGCGTGAGCTCAGCGCCGCGCGCATGGAAGGTCGCGCCGGCGGCCAGCCCGCCACGCGCCTGCGCTCGTCGGGCAGATCGAACCAGGTCGGCGGCGACCTCCTCGTCGAACCCGATCGCCGCTTCGGCCAGGTGCCATGCCCGTCGGTCGGGATCGGCGGACGGGTCGGCACTCGCGGCGAGCGCACGGTGCACCGCGCGCCGGGCGCCGACGGGGCTCGCGCGCACGACCGCGGAGCGGATGAGCGGATGGCGGAATCTGACGCGAGCGCCGAACTCGATCAGCGTCTCCTCGATCGCGGGGCTCATCGCATCCGCCTCGATGCCGAGCGAGCCCATCGCCCGTTGGATCAGCACGGGATCACCCACCGGCTCCACCGCGGCGACCAGGAGCGCCGAGCGCGTCTCGGGCGGAAGCTCGCCGATGCGGTCGACGAACGTGTCCTCGATGCGGCTCGTCACGCTCGCGGCCGCGGTCATGCCGTACCCGCCCGCGATCTCGACCGCGCGCTTGCCGCGCGAGAGCTCGATGAGGGCCAGCGGGTTGCCCCTGGTCTCGGCGACCAGCCGGTCACGGACCTCGGGATCGAACGGGCCCGAGATCACGGACGCGAGCAGCCGCCGGGCGTCGGCGTCGTCGAGGCCCTCGAGGACGAGGTCCTCGATGCCGGCGAACACGTCGTCGACGGGTTCGCGCACCGAGAAGAGGATGCCGACCGATTCCGCCACGATGCGCCGCGCGACGAATGCGAGCACCTGGGCGGACGCCCGGTCGAGCCACTGCGCATCGTCGATCAGGCAGAGCAGCGGTCGCGAGGCCGCCGCGTCGGCGAGCAGTCCGAGCACCGCGAGCCCGACGATGAACCGGTCGGGTGCGTCGCCGCTGCGCAGGCCGAAGGCGACGCCGAGCGCCGCCGCCTGCGGCGCAGGCAGCGCGTCGATGCCGTCGAGCAGGGGAACGCACAGCTGGTGCAGACCGGCGTAGGCCAGTTCCATCTCGGACTCGATGCCCGTCGAGCGCAGCACCCTGCAGGCGGTGGCGCGCTCGGCCGCGTAGTCGAGCAGTGCCGACTTGCCGGCGCCGGCCTCGGCGCGCAGCACGAGGGCGCGGCTCTGGCCGCCGCCGAGGCTCGCGAGCACGCGGTCGATCGCCTCGCACTCGCGCCGGCGGCCGAGCAGTGGCGGTGCGACCGCGCGGTGCTCCATGATGGCCGATCCTATTGGCTTCACCCGCACGCTCCCACCGCGCGGCTCAGTCCCGCAGTCGTCGGATGAGGTCGATGGAGCGGATGACCCACCGCTCGCCGTCGCGCAGATAGGTCTGGTGCGATCGGCAGTAGCCGTGGTGGGGGCGACCGGCCGCCGCACCGTCCGGGCCGACGACGTACTCCGCCGCCCAGACGGCCTCGGCTCGCGACTCGGCTCGAAGGGTCAGCTCGCCCCCGAACGAGTGCACGACGAGCGTGCCGCTGCCGGCTTCGACGTCGATCGTCGCTCCGATGTGCGGGCTGAGGGCGAACCAGGCCAGCGAACCATCCGGCTCGTACACCCGCAGCTGCCCGTCGGCGGCGAAGCAGCGTTCGAACTCGTCCCACGCGCGGTCGCCCGCCGCGCGGCAGAGCCGCCCCTGCAGCGAGCGGAGCTCCTCGAAGACGAGCAGACGGGCCAGCGGGGCCGAGCGTTCGGTCATGCAGGCAGCTCCTGGCCTGCCGCCGCCCGCACCAGGTATTCGGCGTACCACTCGGGCCAGTCGGCATCCTCGTGGCCGATCCTGGCCTCGTGCGCGCCGTGCGCCTCCGCGGCCGCGCGCAGGGCGACCGCCAGTTCGGCGGGGGAGTCGTAGCGGGTCTGCACGACCCGGCCCGGGATCCGCTGGGTGACCTCCTGCACCAGCCATTCGTTGCCGTCGGGGTCTTCGAACGCGACCCATGAGCCGTACGAGCTGCGGTCGGGGGCGAGGCCGGGCACGCGTGCGGCAGTGCCGCCGTGGTGGAAGACGCCGGTCGCGTCGTGGAAGACCTCGCTGACGAGGGCCCCACCGGCCGCGAGGGCCGCACGTGCCGCTTCGACGTCGGATGCCACGAGCTGCAGCCCGCGGACCGAGCCGGGTGCGGCCTCCGTCACCCCGGTGCCGAAGATGATCGACGTCGGCGAACCGGGCGGCGTGAACTCGACGACCCGGTAGTCGGGTGCGATGTCGAGGTCGACGTCGAGCGTCCAGCCGAGCCCGGCGTAGAACGCCTTCGCCCGGTCGACGTCCGAGACGGGGATGACGACGACCTCGAGCTTCAGGGCGGGCGCCGCGTCTCGCACCTCGGCTTCGGTGCGGGTCGTCTCGGTCGCGGTCGTTTCGGTGTCCATGGGAGGTGCCTTTCTCTGCGTGGATGGTTCGGATGTCTCGAGGATGCTCCGCCGTCGCGCCCGACGCGCCCGTCGGAACCACTGGCGTGCACCCCGGGTCACCACGGCGATGCCCGGCCGCCCGGCCGGTCAGAGGCCGAAGTCCCAGAAGTCCCAGCCGCCGGAGGAATCGCCGATCGCTCCGCCCGGGTCATCCCACGAGGTCCACGCCGCCGAGGCGATCGCGTACCAGGCGACGGTGTCGAGCAGGGACGCGCCGGCCCACCCGTGCAGGTCGATGCCGGCGGGTGTTCGCTCGAGCGAACGCGCGGTCGCGGCCGGTCGACGCCGGCCCGCCCGGGCGACCGAGCGCGCCAGGTTCGCCGGCTTCGCGTCGACGGGCCGCTCGTCGTTCAGCTCGGCGTCCGCTGTGAGCCGCTCGAACAGCAGGTCGAGCTGTGCCGGCGTGAGCCGCTCGAACGCCTCCACGTGGGCGCGTTCGATGACGTCGGGCGGTGCGGTGCGCAGCATCCGCCGGTAGCGCTCGACGGCGCGCGCATCGGCGATGGTCGCGCCCGCCGGCAGCGCCTCGGGGTCGAGCTCGACCTTGCGGCCGAAGATCCGGTCGATCCATCCCATGGACGGTCCCTTTCGTGTCGTCGCCGACCGACGCGAGCTCGCGCCCGTACCGGTCCTCATGCGGCGGCCGCCGTCTGGGCCCGGAGCGGGCCGCTGAACGACTTGCGCAGCGCGCCCGGTGCGACGAGCGGCAGCAGCAGCGCGAGCACCTTGGCCTTGAAGGCCGTCGGTCGGCGGGTGAGCTCGACATCGACCCGGGTGCGGTCGCCCTCGGGGGTGAGCTGGAACACCCAGCCGCCGCCCGGGCCGAAGACCTTCGAGTCGAGCGTGGTGATCGCGACGCGATTCGCGGCGGCGTCCCATTCGTAGTGCGCGTGCTCCCACGCGGAGGCGGTGCCCTCCGTCACGTCGGCCCAGTTCTCCCCGAGCGCGTGCACCTCGAAGTGGTCGGCGTCGATCGTCGGCCAGTTCTCGGCACGCGCCGGGCTGAAGTCGGTGAGCACCGCCATGAGTTCTGGTGCGCTCAACGTGGAGGTGAGGTGGAATCTGACGGTCGTCATGAGCTTTCCCTTCCGATGCCCGACCCTGCCGGTCGGTCGTGCCGTCTCGTCGGCACCGCATCACCTTCCCGCGGGCGCGGCCGCCGACGCGCCCGGGTGGATGACCGGTCGACCCCCGGGGATCACGGGCGGCATGGCGACCCGGGCTCGACCCGGGCGCGGCCCCGGCACCGTCACGGGCGCGACCCCGCCGCACCGCGGCGCACGCTGGACGACAGCGCCGGCGAAGGTCCGGCGCGAAGGGACGGACTCATGAACGAGCAACAGGGACGACGGAGCGACACGCTGGTCTGGCTGATCACGGGAAGCTCGCGCGGCTTCGGCAGGCGGATCGTCGAGGCCGCCCTCGACTGCGGCGACCGCGTCGTCGCGACCGCTCGACGAAGCACCTCGCTCGACGACCTCGCGGCACGGTACGGTTCCGACCGACTGCTGGTCGCCGCACTCGACGTCACCGATGCCGACGCGGCGACCCAGGTCGTCGGTCGCGCCGTCGACCGATTCGGACGACTCGACGTCGTCGTCGACAACGCCGGCTACGCGAACAGCGGCTCGATCGAGGAGATGCCGGCGGCGGACTTCCGGGAGCAGATCGAGACGAACTTCTTCGGCGTGGTCAACGTCACCCGCGCGGCCCTGCCGGTGATGCGCGCGCAACGTTCGGGGCTGTTCCTGCAGTTCTCATCCGTGGGCGGTCGCATCGGCGGCACCCCGGGACTCAGCGCGTACCAGGCGGCGAAATTCGCCGTCGAGGGCTTCTCCGAGGTGCTCGCGGCGGAATCGGCGCCATTCGGCGTCGGCGTCGTCATCGTCGAGCCCGGTGCGTTCCGCACCGACTGGCAGGGCGACTCGATGACGATGCATCCGGTCGGCCCCGACTACGAGACGACGATCGGCCGCATCCACGAGCAGCGCCGGCACAGCGACGGCACGCAGCCCGGCGACCCCGCCCGTGCAGCGCGCGTGCTCGTCGACCTCGCCCACGGCGACCTCGGCCAGGCCCACGAGGCGCTCCCGATGCGCCTGCTGCTCGGCGGCGGCGCGGTCGACCGGGTGCTCAACGGCGAGCAGCGCCGTCTCGAGGAGGCGGCCGCGTGGGCCGACGTCAGCAGGTCGGCGGACTTCCCGTCGGCCGAGTCCGGCACGACCGACGTCGGCACGACGACGGAGGGAACGGCAGCATGAGCGGGCTGCGAGCGTTCCTCGTCGAGCCCGGGTCGTTCCGCAGGGGGATCGAGCAGCGCACCCACGTCTCCGGGCAGGCCATCGCCGACTACGACGCCACCTCGGGGTCCTTCATCCGGGCGGTGACGGCGGTGCGGCCCGAGCCGTTCCCCGGCGACCCCGCCCGTGCGGCCGACGCGATCATCGCCAACGTGCGCGCCGCCGAGCCGCGGCACTGGCTGATCCTCGGCAGCGACGCGTACCGCCGCATCGGCGACAAGCTGGCCCGCTTCCACGCCGAGTTCGACGCGGGGCGCGAGCTCGCGGCATCCACCGACTATCCGGGCAGCGGACCGGCGGTGCTGTGAACGGGCAGGTCGACGATGCCGTGAACGCCGTGACCGGCGCGACGGGCGAGCGCGCGGATGCCAGACACGAGGGCGATCGCGTGACGATGTTCGAGATCTTCTTCGACCTCGTGTTCGTGCTGGCGCTCATGCGCGTCGTCGACCTCATGGAAGCCCAGCCCACCCCGGCCGGTTTCGGTCGGGGCGTGCTGCTGCTCCTGCTGCTCTGGTGGGCGTGGTGCGCCTACATCTGGCTCGGCAACCGCGTGCGGCTGGACCGCGGCCGCGTGGTCGTCGCCATCCTCGTGGCGATGTGCGCGCTCTTCGTCGCCGCACTGGCGATCCCCGGCGCATGGGAGTCGCCCGCCGGAACGCTCAGCCCGGCGCTCGTGCTCGCGCTCGCGTTCATCGTGGTGCGGGCGAGCTATTTCGCGGTGTTCCTCTCGACCTCCGGCAGGGACCGGCGACTGCGCACGCAGTTGCTCATCGACGCCATTCCGCAGACCGGCTCGAGCGCGCTCCTGATCGTCGGGGCCGTGCTCGGCGGCGACCTGCAGAGCGTGTGCTGGGCCGTCGCATTCGGGCTCGACTTCGGCGTCGGATGGCTCGCCTCCCGCTACAACGGCTGGCGCGTCGCGAGCCCGGCGCACTTCGTCGAGCGACACGGCCTGGTGCTCATCATCGCGCTCGGCGAGACGGTGCTCTCGTCGGGTGCCGGGCTCGGTCCGACGATGCGGGATGCCGCGGTCGAGCCCCGGTCGATCGCCGCAGCCCTGCTCGCCTTCGCGATCGTGCTCGGCATCTGGTGGTCGTACTTCCGCGGGCCGTCCATCGCAGCGCACCGTGCCCTCCTCCGGGCGGCACCCGCTCGTCGGCCCGCGCTCGCCCGCGACGGATACACGCTCGGGCACCTGCCGCTCGTCGCCGGCACGGTCTTCGTCGCGCTCGGGGTCCGGCTCCTCCTCGAGGACATCGCCGTCGCACCCGCGGCCCCGGCGCACTGGGGTGCGATCGCGGCGCTGAGCGGCGGGCTCGCGTGCTACCTGCTCGGGCTCGGACTCTTCGCGCGGCTCGCGACCGGCGCGTGGAGCCGCGCACCCCTCATCGCCGGCGTCCTGACCATCGTGCTCGGCGCGGTCGCCCTCGGGCTCGCGTCACTGGCGGCACTCGCGCTCTCCGCCGCACTCGTCGTGATCGCCGCGCTCGCCACCGCGTCGCAGACACGTCGCACGGCGGTCTGATCGCCGCGGCCGGATAGGATCGGAGGACCATGGAGATCGAGGTCGACAGACTCTAGCCGCCGGACACCGGTGGCCGTTCACGATCAGCAGGAGCCCTCAGCGCTCCCGAGTGACCGACCCCTCCGACCCGTCGCCTCTCGCGACGACGTTCCGGCGCGCACCGCACCAGTCACCCACACCCCACTGCCGCACGCGGCAGAAGGAGCATCACCATGCCATCGAAACCCGCCATCACCCTCCGAGACCTGTCGTTCGAGTGGCCCGACGGGACCATCGCACTCGACCGTCTCGACGCCACCTTCCCCTCGGGTCGCACCGGCCTGGTCGGCCGGAACGGGGCCGGCAAGTCCACCCTGCTCCGGCTGATCGCCGGAGAGCTCCAGCCGACCTCTGGTCAGATCGACACCGTCGGCGACGTCGGCTACCTGCCGCAGACCCTGACGCTCACCACCGACTCCACCATCGCCGAGCTGCTCGGCATCGACCACGCCGTGACGGCCCTCCGGGCCATCGAGGCGGGCGACGTCGACGAACGGCACTTCGACGCCATCGGCGACGACTGGGACATCGAGGCCCGCGCCGACGAGGCGCTCGCCGAGATCGGATTCACCGCCGCCGACCTCGACCGCCGAGTCGCCGAGGTCTCGGGCGGTGAGGCGATGCTCATCGCGATCACCGGCCTGCGACTGCGGCGCACCGCCATCACCCTCCTCGACGAGCCGACGAACAACCTCGACCGGCCCACCCGCGAGAAGCTCGCCGGCATCGTCGATGCGTGGCCGGGCACGCTCGTGGTGGTGAGCCACGATCTCGAGCTGCTCGAGCACATGGACGACACCGCAGAGCTCCATGCCGGCCGTCTCGAGGTGTTCGGCGGCCCCTACAGCGCCTGGCGGGCGTACCGCGAGCAGGAGCAGGCGGCGGCGACGCAGGCCGCCCGGGCCGCGCAGCAGGCGCTGAAGGTCGAGAAGCGGCAGCGCGTCGAAGCCGAGACCAAGCTCGCCCGTCGCGAGCGCACCGCCAAGAAGACCCAGCAGGACGGCGGCATCCCGAAGATCCTCGCGGGCGCCCGTGCCAACAGGGCCCAGGGGTCCGCCGGGTCGATGCGGTCGACGCTCGACGACAAGGTCCGCGCGGCGCAAGCCGCGGTCGACGCGGCGGACGCGCGCGTCCGCGACGAGCAGCACATCCACCTCACGCTGCCCGACCCCGACGTGCCTCGCGGGCGACGCATCGCCGAGATCCACGGCCCGAACCGCACGATCGTCATCCAGGGGCCAGAGCGCGTCGCGCTCGTCGGGCCGAACGGCGCCGGCAAGTCGACCCTCATCGGCCGGCTGCTCGACAGCGGCAGCAGCGCTGGCGACGGCACCGGCAGCGAGCCGACCGACGGGCGGCCGCACGGAGCCCTGCTCACCGACCGGGTCGGCTACCTCCCGCAACGGCTCGACGGCCTCGACGAGACCGCGAGCGCACTCGACAACGTGCAGGCGGTCGCTCCGGGCAGCACGTCCGGGGCCATCCGCAATCAGCTGGCGCGCCTGCTGCTGCGCGGCAGCAGCGTCGACCGGCCCGTGGCATCGCTGTCGGGCGGCGAGCGTTTCCGCGTGTCGTTGGCCCGGCTCCTGCTCGCCGACCCGCCCGCGCAGCTGCTGATCCTCGACGAGCCGACGAACAACCTCGACATCGAGAGCGTCGAGCACCTGGCGGAAGCCCTCGACGGCTACCGCGGCGCACTGCTGGTGGTCAGCCACGATCGGACGTTCCTGGATCGACTGGCGATCGACACGGTCATCGAGCTCGACGCGGCCGGGCGGATCCGCGATCGAGGCGGGCGCGAGGGCTGACCTCGCCTCTTCCGCACGAGAAGGCGGGCGTTCCCGGCGAAACCGGAACGCCCGCCTTCGTCGTCGTCAGGACGCCGCGGGAACCGTCGCGGCGACCGCCGCGAGGATCGTCTCGGCGACCGCCTCGGGCTGCGAGACGCCGACCGCGTGGGATGCGCCGGCGATCTCGCGGGTGCCGGGGGACGAGGCGCGTTCCGCGCCGGCCCGGTGCACGGCGACGGGGATGTTGAGATCGGCGTCGCCGTACACGAACCACGATGGGATGCTCCGCCACGCGGGCTGCTCGGTGGGCAGCCCCTGCGTGAGCGCGGCCTCGGTCACCGGTCGCTGGGCGGCCGCCATGAGCGCGGCCTCGGCCTCGGGGACATCCGCGGCGAACTGGTGATGGAACGCTTCCCGGCGGATCGCGAACTCGGTCCCGCCGCTCGCGAGCGGATACGCGACCAGCGCATCGCCGAGCGTGCTGCCGGGTTCGCTGTTCGACAGCTCGAGTGCGCTCTGGCCGGGCTCGGGCACGAATGCCGCGACGTACACGAGTCCGACGACGGCGTCGTTGCGCGACGCCGCCTCGGTGATCACGAGTCCGCCGTACGAGTGCCCGACGAGCACGACCGGTCGACCGATCGCAGCGACCACGTCGCGCACATATGCGGCGTCGCCCGACAGGCTGCGCAGCGGGTTCGCCGCGGCGATCGCATCGATCCCGCGCTCGGTGAGCCGCGAGATCACGCCGTTCCAGGACGCGGACTCCGCGAATGCGCCGTGCACCAGCACGACGACGGGGTGTTGAGTGTTCATGCTCTCTCCTTCTTCTCGATCGGTGCGTTCATCACCGATCGCATGCCGGATGCTCCGGCATGGCTGTCGCCCATCACGGCTGCCGTGACATCCGATGGACGTCGACGATCGCGCGCGCGAACTCGCGCGGCGCCTCCTGGGGCAGGTTGTGCCCGACCCCGCCGCCGACCACCCGGTGCTCGTACGCGGCGGTGAACTTGGGCGCGTACGCGGCGGCATCCGGATGCGGTGCGCCGTTGGCGTCGCCCTCCAGCGTGATCGTCGGCACGCCGACCGTGGGCGCGGTCGCGAGGATCGTCTCGACCTCGTCGAACCGCGGGTCCCCGGCGGCGAGCCCGAGGCGCCATCGATAGTTGTGGATCACGATGTCGACGTGGTCGGGGTTGTCGAAGGCGACCGCGCTCGCATCGAACTCGGCGTCGTCGAACGACCACTGCGGGGAGGCGAGTCGCCAGATCAGCTTCGCGAAGTCGCGACGGTACCGGTCGTAGCCCTGGCGACCCCGTTCGGTCGCGAAGTAGAACTGGTACCACCACTGCAGCTCGGCCGCCGGCGGAAGCGGGGTCGCCCCGGCGGCACGGCTGCCGATGAGGTAGCCGCTCACCGAGACGAGTCCGATGATCCGGCCCGGGTGGAGCACGGTGAGGATGTCGGCGGTCCGCGCGCCCCAATCGAACCCGGCCACGATCGCACGCTCGACGCCCACGGCGTCCAGGAAGTCGATCGCATCGGCCGCGAGCACCGACTGCTGCGCGTTCCGGGGCGCGTGCTCGTCACGGAAGCGCGTGGAACCGTGCCCGCGAAGATACGGCACGAGCACGCGGTAGCCCCGCTCGGTCAGCAGCGGCACGACCTCGGCGAAGCTGCGGATGTCGTACGGCCAGCCGTGCAGGAGCAGCACCGGTGTGCCGTCCCGCGGGCCCGCGTCGAGGTACCCGACGCGGAGCGCGCCCGCGTCGACGAACCGGAGTTCGGCGAACGGGTCGGCGACTGGTGCGTCCGCCCGGGTCGCCTCGGAAGCGGCGGGTGATGACGTCATGGCGATGCTCCTGTCGTCCACTCGTCAGAGCGAGGCCAGCGCGTCGCGGAGCGTCGCGGTCCAGGCCTCGGCGGTGGACGGGTCGGAGAGCGACCCGTGATGTCCGGGGAACACCGCGAACGGCGCGCCCGCGCCCTCGGCGACCGCGCGCGCGGTGCGCCCGAACGGCAGGTCGAGGCTGAGTCGCCCGGCGCCGGCGACGAGCTTCACGCCGTTGCGGCGGATCCTGTCGAGGTCGGGCAGGTAGTCCGTGAGCGGCAGCATCTGGTGCTTCATGTAGTAGTCGGCGAAGTCGATTCCGGGCACCTGCTCCGCTCCGGGGCGGATCGCCGCGACCTCGGCGGCCGTGAACGGCTCGCCGGCGTTGAAGGGCAGCTGCGTCAGGAGCAGGAAGTCGAAGAACGCCGCCTTGCTGCCCTCCGTCCAGGCCGTCCGGTAGATCTCGGCGATGCGGGTCTGGAGCTCGTCCGCATCGGGCAGGAGCCGAACGACGGGCGGTTCGTGCGCGACGACGCCGGCGACGACGTCGGGATGGTTCGTCGCGAGCTCGAGACCGACCTCCGCACCGGCGCTGCTGCCGACCACGAACGCTCGCTCGATTCCGGCTGCGCGCAACACGGCGACGACATCGCGGGCCTGCTGCCCGATCTCGTACCGTCGCGGCTCGTTGCCCGAGCTGCGACCGAAGCCGCGCGGGTCGTACGTGACGACGGTGTGATCGGCAGCCAAGGGGCCCGCGACGAGCCCGAACACGCTCGCATCGCCGGGCGTGCCCGGCAGCAGCGCGATGGGGGTGCCTTCGCCGCGGACATCGAACACGATCCGATCGCCTTCGGTGTCGACGTGGCCGGTGCGGGTGCCGGTGACGGCTTCCTGGATGGACATGGACTGACTCCTTGCATCGAGTGATGGGATGCCTCGACGATGCCGCGGCACCCGATCGGCGCGCGCCCGTGGGTCTCCCGGGCCCGCACCCGTGACTCGGAAGCCGGGCCGTCCCGTCGACGATCCCCGCTTCCGCGCCCGGGGGTGGACTCGGGAGACCCACGGGCGCGTCCTTCCCGCCCCCGCTGCGATGGTGGGTGGGCCCCATCACGAAGCGAGGTCATCACCATGTCGTTCACGGTCGCCGAACTCATCGTCGAGACGCTGAAGAGCGCCGGAGTGCGTCGGGTGTACGGCCTGCCCGGCGACTCGCTGAACGGGCTCAGCGACGCGTTGCGCCGGACCCGCGACGTCGACTGGATGCACGTCCGCCACGAGGAGGCCGCCGCGTTCGCCGCGGCGGGGGAGGCAGCGGTGACCGGGGGGCTGGCCGTCGCGGCGGCGAGCTGCGGACCGGGGAACCTGCACCTCGTGAACGGACTGTTCGACGCGCAGCGCTCCCGGGTGCCGGTGCTCGTCATCGCCGCGCACATCCCGTCGAGCGAGATCGGCACCGCCTACTTCCAGGAGACGCACCCGCAGGAACTGTTCCGCGAGTGCAGCGTCTTCTCCGAGCTCGTCTCGACGCCCGACCAGCTTCCGCACGTCCTCGACATCGCCATTCGCACCGCGATCGAGCGGCGCGGCGTCGCCGTGCTCGTCGTGCCCGGCGACGTACTCGTCGCGCAGACCGCACGGCCGCACGCGTTCCCCCCGATCAGACCGAGCCGCTCGAGCACCCGGCCGAGCGACGGCGAACTCGACGCCGCCGCGAATGCGCTCGACAGGGCGGAGCGGGTGACGATCCTCGCCGGCGCCGGGTGCGCCGGCGCCCGCGACGAGCTGATCGCCCTCGCACGTCGACTGCAGGCCCCCATCGTGCACGCGCTGCGCGGCAAGGAGCACGTCGAACCCGACAATCCCTACGACGTCGGCATGACCGGTCTGCTCGGCGTGGCGTCGGGATACCACGCCATGCAGGCGTGCGACACGCTGCTCATCGTCGGCACCGACTTCCCGTACCGCGAGTTCTATCCCGAGCACGCGACCGTCGTCCAGATCGACGTGCGCGGCGAACAGATCGGCCGGCGCACCAAGGTCGACGTCGCGCTGGTCGGAACCGCGAAGGAGACACTGGCGGCCTTGTCGTCGCGCGTGCGGGCCGAATCCGACCCCGCGCACCTCGATCACGCACGCCGCGACTACGCGGCCGCCCGCGAGGGTCTCGACCGGCTGGCCGACGCGGACCACGACCGGACGCCCCTGCACCCGCAGTTCGTCGCGCGCACCATCGACGAGATCGCCGCCGACGACGCGGTCTTCATCCCGGATGTCGGGACCCCCGTGATCTGGGCGGCCCGATACCTGCGCATGAACGGACGACGGCGGCTGATCGGCTCGTTCAACCACGGCAGCATGGCGAACGCCGTGCCGCACGCGATCGGCGTGCAGGCATCGCAGCCCGGCCGGCAGGTGGTCACGCTCTCGGGCGACGGCGGTCTGGCGATGATGCTGGGCGACCTGCTCACGCTCCGGCAACTGCAGCTTCCGGTGAAGGTCGTCGTGTTCAACAACGGGTCGCTCGGTTTCGTCGAGCTCGAGATGAAGGCGGCCGGATACGTGAACTTCGGCACCGAGCTCGCGAACCCGAACTTCGCCGAGGTCGCACGCGCGCTCGGGATGCACGGCAGCCGGGTGGAGCATCCCCGCGACCTGGAAGCAGCGCTGCGCACGGCGTTCGCACACGAGGGCAGCGCACTCGTCGAGGTCATGGTGGCCCGGCAGGAGCTGGCGCTGCCACCCGCCATCCGCGGAGCCCAGGTCGAGGGCTTCGCGCTGTACGCCACCCGGAGCATCCTCTCGGGTCGGGCCGACGAGCTCATCGAACTCGTCCGAACCAACGTCACACGAAGGGTCTTCTCATGAACGTCATCACCTCGATCGGCGCCGGGATCGTCGCCGGTGCCCTCGGCACCGCCGCGATGGACGTGCTCTGGTACCGCCGCTACCGCCGACAGGGCGGACGCGAACGGTTCCCGAGTTGGGAGTCCGCCGCAGGCGTCACCACCTGGGATACGGCATCCGCGCCGGGTCAGGTCGCCCGCAAGGTCGCCGAGCTCGTGACCGGCGACACCCCGCCCGACGCGTGGGCCCGGCCTGCGACGAATGCGGTGCACTGGGCGACCGGCATCGGCTGGGGGATCACCCACGGCGTCGCCCGGTCCGCGAGTTCCCATCCCGGCGCGCTCGCCGCCGCGCTCGGCCCCGCCGCCTGGCTCACGAGCTACGCGATCCTGCCGGTGCTGAAGGTGTACCGGCCGATCTGGAAGTACGACGCGCGCACGCTGGGCGAGGACTTCACCGCCCACCTCGTGTTCGGCCTCGCCGCCGCCGCTGCCCACGAGATCCTGATCAGGGCCGGGAGGCGGTCGTGACGAACGCACCGATCGCGCTCGTGACCGGCGCCGACCGAGGGCTCGGGTTCGCGACTGCTCGCCTGCTCGCCCGACGCGGCCTCACCGTGCTGCTCGGCAGCCGCGACGCGGCGAAGGGCGAGCAGGCCGGCTTCGCGCTCCGACGCGAGGGACTGACGGCCCGGCCGCTGATGATCGACGTCACGGACGACGCCTCGGTGCAGGCCGCAGCCAGTCGGATCGACCTCGACCACGGCCGACTGGACGTGCTGGTGAACAACGCCGGCGTCCTCGTCCGACGGCCGGCGCTCGAGGTGACGGCGGACGACATGCGGCTCGAGTTCGAGACGAACGTGTTCGGTCTGGTGCGCGTCGTGCACGGGATGCTCCCGCTCCTGCGCCGCGCGGCCGAGCCCCGCATCGTCAACGTGTCCAGCGACTCGGCCAGCTTCGCGAACACGGCCGATCCGGACTCGATGTTCGGCCGGTCGCACGAGTCCTTCGCCTACTCGGCGACGAAGGCGGCGGTGAACATGCTGACGCTGAAGTACGCGCACGCGTTCAGCGACGACCCCGCGTTGCAGCACGTGAAGATCAACGCGGTCACACCCGGCTACACCGCCACCGACCTCAACGGGTTCCGTGGAACGAAGACCGCCGAGGAGGGCGCGACGGCCGCGGTGCACTGGGCGACCGTCGCCGCCGAGGGCGCGACCGGCGGGTTCTTCGACGAGTCCGGGCGCGTGCCGTGGTGACGGCTATCGGCCCGGTGCGACGGCACCGCGACGGAGTGCGGTCTCGAGCTCTCGCCGCGACGTGATGCCGAGCTTGGCGAAGATCTTGCCGAGGTGCCACTCGACGGTGCGCGGACTGATGAACAGTTGCGTCGCGATCTGCGGGTTGGTGTCCCCGTTCGCGGCGAGCCGGGCGATCTGCGCCTCCTGCTGGGTGAGGTCGAGCTGCGTGTCCGGCGTTCGCCGACGGACGGTCTCGCCGGTTGCCGCCAGCTCACGCCGTGCCCGGTCGGCGAATGCGTGGGCGCCGATCTCGTCGAACAGGTCGTGCGCGTTGCGGAGCTGTTCCCGCGCATCGGTACGACGGCCCTGCCGACGGAGCCATTCGCCGTAGACCAGGTGGGAACGCGCCTGCTCGGTGCGCAGGCGTGTGCGCTGCAGGTGCTCGATGGCGGACACGTGGTCGGATTCCGCAGCATCGGGCGATGCGAGCAGCGCCCGAGATCGTGCGGCGACGCCGAGTACCCAGGGCGTGCCGCAGGCCTCGGACATGTCGGCGAGGTGTCGCATCGCCGTGGCGGCGCGTTCCGGTCGCCCGCTCCGCGCGGCCGCCTCGATCAGCTCGACCTTCGCCCAGTTGACGAGGGCCAGCTCGTTCGGCGGCTCGACCGCGCGTTCCGCTGCCGCGAGCGCGAGGTCGTAGCGGCCGAGACCGTTGTTCACGACGGCCTCCGCCCACCCGGTCGCGGTCAGCCACTGCCCTTCGCCGCGGTCGGTCGCTTGAAGCCGTTCGGCGTCGATGATCGCGTCCACGCGCTCGGCATCGCCGCGGAAGGCCGCGACCATCAGCAGGCCGTACGGCGGCTTCGGAATGGTGGTGGCCTCGCGGATCAGATCGCACTCCTCGGCCAGGGTCGCGGCCGTCGCGAGGTCGCCCCCGAAGATCTCGTAGCCGACGCCGAGCATCAGCGCGGTCGGCAGCACCGAGAAGGCGCCCCGCTCCCGGGCGAGCGCGATGAGGCGCGCGCACACCTCGTGCGCGCTCTGCTCATCCCAGGTGCCGAACGCGACCAGGGTCACGAACGGCAACCAGGCGTACGAGGCATCCGAATCGAGTTCTCGACGTCGGAACTCCGCGACGGCATCGCGCAGCAGCGGCGCACCCGCCGAGTGGTCGCGGGCGACCGTCAGCGCGACGCCGTCGAGGAGCAGATCGTGCGTGTTCGCCGGCGGATCCCGGTGCTCGGCGATCCGAGTCGTCGCGGCGTCGCGGAGGGTGCCGCCGTTCCGCGCGAGCTGTCCGGCGACCTGGGCGGCGTAGAAGGCGTCGCGATACGTGTCGCGAGCGAGATCGGAATCGATCGGGTCGAGCCGCTTCGCGGCGTCCAGCAGCGGCGCCCCCTGACCGGGTTCGAGGCGGCTGATGATCTGCGCGTGGAGCAGATCCACGAGCGCGCGGCTCCGCTCGTCGGCGAGGCCGGCACGCGCGATGGCGAGCAGACGCAACGCTCGTTCGGGGGCGCCGGCATCGAACTTCGCCCGGGCGGCGAGCAGCGCCCGCTCGGCTCGGCGCCGGGGGTCGGGGGTGAGCTCGGCCGCACGCTCGAGGAACGCCGCGGCAGCAGCCTGCCCGCCGCGCGCCGCCGCGAGGCCGGCCGATCGGTGCAACTCGGCGGCGACGGCTTCGTCGAGCCCGGAGGTCGCCTGGGCTCGATGCCACGCGCGCCGCTCGGGATCCGCGTCGGCATCCGTGGCCTCGGCGAGCGCGCGATGGGCGGCCCGGCGCTCGTCCGCGAGCGAGCTCCGGTAGACGGTCGAGCGAGCCAATGGATGGCAGAAGCGAACGAGCCCGGTCAGGTCGATGAGGCCGTCGGCCACGGCCGGTTCGGCGTCTCGCATCGTGACGCCGAGCTGCGCGGCCGCCTTCCAGATGACCGCGGCGTCCTGACCGGGTTCCGCTGCGGCGATGATCAGCAGGCGACGTGTCGCGGCCGGCAGCGGGGCGAGTCGACGGCGGAAGCTCTCCTCGAGCTGTCTCGTCAACGCGCCGGTTCCCGCGAATCCGAATCCGCCGGCGACCTGCTCGGGGGTGAGCCGATGCGGCAGCTGGAGCAAAGCGAGCGGGTTCCCACCCGTCTCGGCGATGATCCGATCCCGTACGCGCGCGTCGATCGGCCCCGGCAGGGCCGAGGCGAGCAACGTGCTCGCGTGCTGGTCGGTCAGCCCCGCGACGGCGAGCTCGGGCAGATCGTGCAGCTCGGGTGCGACGGCCGGCTCGCGCTCGGCGAACACCATGCCGACGCCTTCCGCCTGCAACCGCCGCGCCGTGAACGCGAGCGTCTGAACGGATGCCTCGTCCAGCCACTGCGCGTCGTCGACGATGCAGATCACCGGGCGGTGCCGGGCCGACTCCGAGATGAGGCTCAGCACCGCGAGCCCGACGAGGAAGCGATCGGGGGTGTCGCCGCCGGCCGCGCCGAACACCGTGTCGAGCGCCTCACGCTGGCGCACCGGAATGAGGTCCAGGTGGTGCAGCAGCGGAAGGCAGAGCTGATGCAGGCCGGCGTACGCGAGCTCCATCTCGGATTCCACACCCGCCGACTCGACGACGAGGCATCCGGAGCCGGCGGCCTGTTCGCCCAGGTAGTCGAGCAGCGCCGTCTTGCCGATACCGGCCTCGCCACGAAGCACCAGCGTCCGGCTGTCGCCGCTGCGAACCCGGTCGACCAGCCCGGAGAGCTCTTCGCACTCGCGCTCGCGCCCGACCAAGCCGCGCACGGCGCCGCGATTCCTCGCGGTGGAGCTCATGAAGGCTGCCACACCCGGCATCCTAACCAGTCGTCTCGCGGCGCCGCCCTTCGGTGCCGATCGGTGTGCGACGATCATGCGCCTGCCCGCCCTCCCCGCGTCTCGGTGCGCGGATCATCCCTGCGCCGTGACCTCGCGGAGCTGCCAACGGTTCCCATCCGGATCCGCGAACGAGGCGAACGAGGCGTAATCGCGGCGCCCGGGGTCGAGCCCGGGGGCCCGAGCGAGCGTCTCCGCGTACGACGCCTCCCCGGATGCGTCGTGGAAGATCTCGCCGACCTCCACGCCGCGGGCGGTCAGCTCGGCGCGCGCCGCTTCGAGATCGGCGACGCTCAGCACCAGTCCTCGTGCACTGCCCGCAGCCCCGGCGGCGAGGCCCACGCCGAAGACGACCGAACAGGCCGAACCCGGCGGTGTCACCTGCACGATCGGCAGGCCGTCGGCGCGCTCAGCGGCGTCCACCCGCCAGCCCAGCGCCTCGTAGTACGCCGTCGTGCGGTCGACGTCGGCGACGGGCAGCACGATCGACTCGAGCTTCATGTCCATCGAAGCAGCTCTCCCTCGAGACCCTCGCGACCATCGCGTCGCCCGCGCTCTGCACGCGGGATCGGGTCGTTCCCAGCGTGCGCGATCCGGTGCGGCGTCGCACCCGGGATCACCCCGGGTGGGCCCCCGGGCCGCACGGGGACGGCGTGGGCGCGCCGGCCGATCGGACCCGCTACTCGGCGTCGGCACCCTCCTCGGGAATGCCCAGCCCACGTGGGAACACGCTGTGGCGCAGCGGCATCTCCATCGCGGCGACGATGTCGATCAGGTCGACGTCGTCCAGGTCGGCCGGCTTCCAGTCGGGCACCGACGCCTGGTGCAGCGAATCGGTGTTCTGGGCCACCAGCGCCTGCACCCCGGTGAAGAGGTCGGGCTGCGTGGTGAACCACCGGGCGAGACGCAGTTCGCGCTCGAGTGCATCGCGCAGCGATTCTCCGTCGCGGGCGGCGCGCACCGATCGCAGAGTCGCCACGAGCGCGGTCGGCGAGAGCCGCAGCAGCGTGTCGGCTGCGTCGGCGGCGTTCGCGGCCGCGTCGGGATCGGCGGAGTCGGGGGCGCGGAGACCTTCGACCTCGTCGCCGTTCGCGAACGCCCACAGACGCTCGAGGATGTCCCGCACGGTGTCGGCCGAATAGCACGCGTCGATCCAGTCGCGCCGGGCGAGCACGGGCGACGGCCCGGCTTCCGTCGCGAACCGTCGCACCGTCTCTTCCGGTGAGGCGGCGTCGCCGAGCGCGGCAGTCAGTTCGCCGATGCGCTCGCTCGGCACGATCACGTCGGCGAAGCCGAGGGCGACCGCATCCGCCGCGGTGAGGTCGATGGAGTTCAACGCCAGATAGGTGCCGATCTCGCCGGGGGTGCGGGCGAGCCGCCACGTCGCACCGCCGTCGGGCACGAAGCCGTAGCCGGTCTCGGGCTGGCCGAGCCGCACCTGGTCGGTGACGACCCGCACGGATGCGTGGCCGGCCAGGGAGATGCCGCCGCCCATGGTCATGCCGTGCATGATCGACACGACCGGCTTCGGGTATTCGGCGAGCTTCGCGATCAGCCGGTACTCGTCGCGGAAGAAGACCGTGCCGATGGTCATGCCCTCGGCCGCACGCGCCAGGATCTCGCGGAAGTCGCCGCCCGCGCAGAACCCGTAGTCGCCCACGCCGTCCAGCAGCACCGCGTCGACGGCGTCGTCGGTCGCCCACGCGTCGAGCGTCTCGGTCATGGCATGCATCATCTCGAGGTCGATCGCGTTGATCGAGTCGGGACGGTTGAGGCTCAGATGGCCGAGTCGCCCCACGACGACGGCGCTGACAGGAGAGTGCACCTGCACCACGCTAACGGTCACCGGCCCGTGGTGAGGAATCGAGGCGGGATTCGGCGACCGGAAACGCGTCCGCCCGGCCCGAACGTCGGGCCGGGCGGACGCGGATTCGACCGGTGTCAGTCGCGCGCGTCGCCCGACGGCCGGGCGAGCTGGCTGCCCGCGAGGCCCGCGAGCACCGCACTGACGTCGAGCCCGGTGAGCGACTTGACGACCTCGGTTCCCTCGCCGAGCACCTGGCCGACCGTCTTCGTGACGGCGCTGGCGCCGTCGGTCGAGATGACGGTGAGCTTGTCGATGGAGCTGATCGGCTCGGCGGCCGCACGGATGATCTCGGGCAGCCGCGAGATGATCTCCTGCGCGAGCGCGGCCTCGCCGTACTTCTTCAGCGCCTCGGCCTTGGCGTCGGTCGCCGCGGCCTCGGCGATGCCCTCGGCCTGCACGGCGGCGGCGCGCGCCTCGCCGTCGGCGCGGATACCGGCGGCGAGGGCGACCTGGCGGTCGCGCTCGGCCTCACCGGCGAAGCGCACGGCGGTGGCCGCCGCCTCGGCGTCCTGCACGGCGGCGACCTTGTTCGCCTCGGCGATCTTGGTGCGCTTGTACGCATCGGCCTCGGTGGCCGCGTTCGCAGCGTCGCGCTGCGCGGTCGCGCGCTGCACCTCGGCGTACGCCTCGGCTTCGGCGGGCTTGCGGATCTCGATGTCGAGCCGTTCCTGGGTGACGAGCGCCTGCTCGGAGAGCGCGTCGCGCTCCTGCACGGCGACGAGCTTGTCCTGTTCGGCCTTCGCGAGCTGACCGGCGGCCTCGGCTTCGGCGTTGGCCCGGTCGGTCTCGGCCTTGATCGTGGCCTGCTTCAGGCTCAGCGCCTTCTGACGTTCGGCGATCTGCTCGGCAGCCTCGATGCGGGCGAACTCGCTGGCGCGCGCGGCCTCGGCCTCGGAGACCTCGGCGACCTGACGGGCGCGGGCGGCCTCGGCACGACCCAGGTTCGCGAGGTAGTCGCTGCCGGGGGTCGAGATGTCGGAGATGTTCAGCAGGTCGACCTGCAGGCCCTGCTCGGCGAGATCGGCCTTGGTCTCGGTGACGACCCGGTCCGAGAGGCCCTTGCGGTCGGAGATGATCTGCTCGATCGTCATGTCGCCGACGATGGAGCGCAGCGAG
The DNA here is from genome assembly GCF_022811705.1 of Agromyces larvae. Taxonomy (NCBI): domain Bacteria; kingdom Bacillati; phylum Actinomycetota; class Actinomycetes; order Micrococcales; family Microbacteriaceae; genus Agromyces; species Agromyces larvae. Next base: position 923,496 of record NZ_CP094528.1, read on the forward strand.
CCCTCGAGCGACTCCTTGATGATCTCGGTCAGCAGGTCCTGCTGCGACAGGAATCGCTGGGCCGCGCGCCGCACGCCGTCTTCCGTGCCGTTGACCTTGAAGTTGATCGAGGCCTTGATCGCGATCTTGATGCGGTTCTTGTCGACGCCCTCGACGGTGATGCCGATCTGGCGCTGTTCGAGCGAGATCGCGAAGCCCTGCTGCAGGATCGGCCAGATGAACGTGCGGCCGCCGATCACCACCCGCTGGCTGATGGGGGCTTCGCCGGGCGCGAGGCGACCGGCGCCGCGGCCGACGATGACGAGGGCCTCGTTCGGAGGGACGCGGCGGATGCGGCGTGCGATGAACGTCAGCAGCGCCAGGACGGCGATGACGATCGCGACGACCGCGATGATCTGGGTGAGCAGGGGGTCGAACATGGGTTCCTTTCGCAGGGCGGTGAGGGAGGTCGGCCGGGGCGGCCGGGCGCTCGGGGAGCCGGGGGAGCGGCGGGGCTACGCGGGGACGACCTTGACCCGCGCACCGTCGTGCTCGACGACGCGGATGCGCACACCCGATTCGATCTCCTGATCGGAGAAGGCGAGGCGACGTTCGAGTTCGCCGGGGCCGTCGAGGCTGACCTCTCCGCCGGACGGCCCTACGGGGGCGGTCGTGACGCCGGCGAGACCGACCGCGGATGCGGGCACGCCGTCGCTCGACCGGGTGAGGCTGCGGATCGCGAGCAGGCTGACGAGGTAGGCGACGAGGGCGAGCGCCACGGCGAGCACGTACGCCCAGACGAGGTCCCACCCGAACGAGGCGGTCAGCATACCCGACGCGCCGAACACCACGAGGCCGACGGACAGCGCCGTGCCGGACAGGAATCCGTCGCCCACGTCGAGATGGTCGAGCACGTCGCCGAGGACGAGCGAGATCACGAGCAGCACGAGGCCGAGGCCTCCGACGATGAGGAAGGGCAGCAGCACAGGCGGGTCACTTTCAGGCAGGGCGAAGCGGCCGGGGGGTGCACTCACCCTAGCGGGAGCGGTGCCTCCGGAACAGGGGTGTTGCGCGATTCGGTCGCCTCGCGCGCGACGGATGCGACGGCTTCGTCGCCGCGGATGTCACGCATCCGCGCGACCACCGCATCCGCCACCTCGTTCGTGATCGCGCGGCAGACGACGCTGTGCCGGCCGAGCGGGCCGAGCCCGCCGCCGCGTACGCGGATCACCTCCCAGCCGACCTCGCGCAGCGCTTCGTCCTTCTCGAGGTCGGATGCCTCGCGGAGCCCGCGGTGGGAGCGGCCGCTGCGCCCGGGGTCGTCGTACTCGATCGCGATGCGCAGCGCGGGCACGAGGATGTCGGGCCAGACGACCGTGCGACCGTGGAACGTGCGCCGGACGTGCACGGCGTTGACGCGATGGGGGAGGTGGAGGCGTTCGCCGAGCAGGGCGCGGAGCCGCTGCTCGGTGGCCGATGTCCGCGTGCGGAGCCCGTGATCCATGAACGCGAGACCGGCCTCGCGCACCGCGGCGGGCGCCGAGGCGGCCGCCCGGCACTTGCCGCAGCCGGTGCCCGTCAGCACCTCGACGACCGTGGCGGTGTACCGGTCGTGCCCGCGAACGCAACGCCACTCGTACTCGGCGCCGACCCGGGTCTCGACCGCGAGCCGAGCGCGTTGCGCGGGCACGACCCGGCCCAGCAGCTCGGAGCGGGAGCGCTGCGTCTCGGCGATGAGCCGGCAGACGGGGCATTCGCGCGAGATCGCGAGCGAGCCGTCGGCACTCGCCCCGTGCCCGCACCCGAATCGCACCGCGACCATCGCGCTCCCTTCGACGGGGCGAGTCTGCCGCGACCGTCCGACATCCGGTGTCGGTGGGTCGGCACGACAATGGATGCGTGCGGATCATGGTCGGCGACCTCGAGCCCGGCCGGGTCGGCCTCTTCGATCCCGACGCCGAGGGGGGCGGCGGTGCGCGCGGGGCGATGCTCGCCGACGGCGAGGCGGCGGAGCTTCCGGCGCTCGTCGCCGGATTCGAGCGGCTCCGCCCCCGTTGGGTGTGGAGCGATACGCGGCGCTGGGCGCCGCAGCTGCTCGCCGCCGGGGTACGCGTCGAACGCTGCCACGATCTGCGACTCTGCGGGGCGATCCTCGAATGGTCGACCGACGCCGAGGCGTCCCGGGCGGAGCATCCCGATCGTCCGCTCTGGCTCGCCCGCGGTCCCGCCGAGCTCGCCGCCGACGCGACCCCCGGCGCGACCCCGCCGTCGGCGGGCGCGGCCGTGCCCGCCGACCGGCCGGCGCTGTTCGAACTCGACGAGCTCGAACGGCACGACGACCGCGATGCGGCGGGCGGGGCATCCGACCGGTTCGAGGGCGCGACCCCGCATCAGCTCGCCGGCGAGCACGACCGACAGCTCGCGATCGTCGCCGGCAGTGCGCGCCCGGCGCGGCTGCGTCTGCTGCTCGCCGCCGAATCGGCGGGCGCGCTGATCGGCGCCGAGCTGAGCGCCGCCGGCGTGCCGTGGGATGCGGCGACCCACGATCGGGTGCTCGCCGATGCGCTCGGTCCGCGCCCGCGGCCCGGGGCGAAGCCGGCCCGCATGGAGGAGCTGGCGGCGCGGGTGCGCGCGGAACTCGACGCGCCGACGCTGAACCTCGACTCCCAGGTCGACCTCCTGCGCGGACTGCGTGCGGCAGGTATCCGGGTCGACTCGACCGCTCGATGGGAGCTGCGCGAGCACGACCATCCCGCGATCGCGCCCCTGCTCGCGTACAAACGGCTCGCACGACTGCTGAGCGCGAACGGGTGGAGCTGGCTCGAGACCTGGGTCGTCGATGGGCGATTCCGCCCCGACTACGTGCCCGGCGGCACCGCGACGGGCCGGTGGGCGACCTCGGGCGGGGGAGCCCTGCAGCTGCCGAAGCAGATCCGTTCCGCCGTGATCGCCGACCCCGGCTGGACCCTCGTCGTGGCCGACGCCGCCCAGCTCGAGCCGCGTGTGCTCGCCGCGATGGCGGGGGATCTGCGCATGGCCGAGGCGGCACGCGGGCGGGACATCTACCGCGGGATCGTCGACGCGGGGGTCGTCGCCGCACGCGACGAGGCGAAGGTCGCACTGCTCGGGGCGATGTACGGTGCGACCACCGGCGAGAGCGGCCGGCTGGTGCCGCGGCTCGCGCGCGGGTTCCCGCGCGCGATGGCCCTCGTCGACCGGGCCGCGGCCGCGGGCGAGCGCGGCGCGCGGGTCACCACCCTGCTCGGTCGCTCGTCGCCGCTGCCGCCCGCGACCTGGCGTGCGACGCAGGCTCGGGCGACCGAACCCGAGGCCACCGCACAGGACGAGCGGCGGGCGAGGTCGTCGGCGCGCGATTGGGGCCGGTTCACGCGCAACTTCGTCGTGCAGGGCACCGCCGCCGAGTGGGCGCTCTGCTGGATGGCGGGCGTGCGCTCCCGGCTCGCGCAGCTGGGCGACGTCGGGGAACGAGCGGATGCCTCGCCGCCGGCGACGGCGTCGGGGCCGGTGTTCGCCCGGCGCCCCCACCTCGTGTACTACCTGCACGACGAGATCATCGTGCACACGCCCGCGGAGCTCGCCGACGAGGTCGCCCTGGCGGTGCGCGACTCCGCGGCCGAGGCGGGGCGCCTGCTGTTCGGCGAGTTCCCGGTCGACTTCCCGCTCGACCTGGCGATCGTGCCGAGCTACGCCGAAGCCGACGGTTGATCCTCGTCGCGGGCGACGGGCCGGCGCCCCCGGCGGGGGCGGTCGGCGGCGACCGGCACCGGCGCCGACGGGTGCGCGGCGACGTGGGCGAGCCACGACAGCGCGGCACCGGCACGCTCGATCTCGGCCGCGGCCGCGAGCCGCGCCAGTGCGGCCGCGGGATCCTCCGGTTCGGCGCGCTCCGCGGCATCCGTCGGTTCGGCGCGCTCCGCGGCATCCGCCCGGCGTCGCGCCCACCGTTCGCGCTCGACCGCGACGATCGCGTCCGCGTCGACGCCGTGCCCGTCGATCGAGCGCGCGACGAGGACCCGGTCGACCGTCTCGTCCCACGGGTCGGCGCCCGTCGCATCCGCACCGCCGAGCCAGGCCAGCGCCGCGGCGCGCCCCGCGCGAGTCAGCCGATGCAGCGGCAGTCCGTCGTCGGTGGCGCCGGCCGGTTCGACCAGCTGCTGCTTCGCGAGCCGGTCGAGCGTGCCGTACGTCTGTCCCACGTTGATGCGACGGCGGCCGCCGGTGCGCTCGGCGAGCGCGCCATGCACCTGGAATCCGTACGCGGGGCCGAGCAGGAGGATGGCGAGGACAGCATCGCGCACGGCCACTGGCGGCTCCGATCATCAGCGGAGGAAACGGTTCACCGAGCATACTCTTCTCTCCGAGGCGCAGGCCGCGCCGCGACGGCCTCGTCGGGATCGCCGACCCGCGCCGTCTCCCTTGTCTCCACCGCTGATCCGGGGCATAATCGCCGGTGACGGCTCGCCGTCCACAACCGAATCGAACATCCGCACCGACGCGTTCCGAGGTCGTAGGGGAAGACGCACCTCACGAGAACGGAGTCGAGATGGCGGAGGCAGTGTCGCGGGCACCCGGCGCCGCGCGTGGAATGCTGTTCATCCATTCCTCGCCCCGGGCGGTGTGCCCGCATCTGGAGTGGGCCGCGGGTCGCGCCCTCGGCGAGCCCGTGAGCTTCGTGTGGACCGAGCAGCCCGTGCTCCGCGGCACCATGCGCGCCGAGTTCGCCTGGACGGCGCGCGTGGGCGACGGCGCCCGGCTCGCGTCGGCGCTGCGCGGATGGGGCGGAGTGCGGTTCGAGGTGAGCGAGGATCCGACGCCGGGTTCCGACGGCGCACGGTGGATGCACACGCCCGATCTCGGGGTGTTCTTCGCGCAGACCGACTCGGCGGGCAACACCGTCGTTCCCGAAGACCGGGTCCGGTACGCGATGGAACTCGCCGGGGACGACGCGCGCGAACTGCGGCGCGAACTGCGGCTCGCGCTGGGGCAGGCGTGGGACGACGAGCTCGAGCCGTTCCGTCACGCGAGCGACGAGGCATCCGTGGTCTGGCTGCATCAGGTGGGGTGAGCGCAGCCCGCGGTGCGCGAGGCGGCGCGACGCGAGGGTCGGATGACACTTCCCGGCCGGCGCACGAGCGAAGCCCCGCACCGTGACGAGCAGACCCCGGTGCGCCTGAGGCGCCCGGGGTCTGCTCGTGTCGCTCGCGTCGTGCCGATCCGCGTCGTGCGGGGCGACGTCAGACGCTGCGGATCGCGACGACCGCGTTGTGCCCGCCGAACCCGAACGAGTTCGAGATCGCCAGCTGCGGCGCGTCGCCGAGGGGCTGCGCCTCGCCCGAGAGACGGAACGGGACCTCGGGGTCCTGCGTCGTGAGGTTGATCGTCGGGGGAGCGATGCGGTGCTGCACCGCGAGCACGGTGAAGATCGCCTCGAGCGCGCCGGTGCCGCCGAGCAGATGCCCGGTCGACGCCTTCGTCGCCGAGACCGGGATCTCATCGACACGGTCGCCGAACACGGCCTTCAGCGCCTGGTACTCGTTCGGGTCGCCGACGGGCGTCGAGGTGGCGTGCGCGTTGATGTGGGTCACGTCGTCGGGCGAGGCATCCGCCGCTGCGAGTGCGAGGCGCACCGCGCGGGCCGCGCCGCGACCCTCGGGGTCGTTCGCGGTGATGTGGTACGAGTCGGCGGTGACGCCGCCGCCCACGACCTCGGCGTAGATCTTCGCGCCGCGGGCCTTCGCGTGCTCCTCGGTCTCGAGGATGAGCACGCCGGCGCCCTCGCCCATGACGAAGCCGTCGCGGTCGATGCTGCCGGGGCGCGAAGCGTGCGCCGGGTCGTCGTTGCGCTTCGACAGGGCCTGCATGGAGGAGAAGGAGGCGATGGTGATCGGGTGGATCGCCGACTCGGTGCCACCGGCGATCACCACGTCGGCCAGGCCGTCCCGCAGATGCTGGACCGCGTTCACGATCGACTCCGTGCTCGACGCGCAGGCGCTCGCGACCGTGGTCGCGAACGCGCGGGCGCCGAAGTGCAGCGACAGGTTGCCCGAGGCCGAGTTGGGCATGAGCATGGGCACGGTCATCGGCAGCACACGCCGCGGACCCTTCTCCCGCAGCGTGTCCCAGGCGTCGAGGAGGGTCCACACGCCGCCGATGCCGGTCGCGAAGTCGACGCCCAGCCGCTCGGGGTCGACCTCGGGGCTGCCCGCGTCGGCCCACGCCTCGAGCGCGGCGACGAGCGCCAGCTGCGACGAGGGGTCGAGGCGCTTCGCGACGGGCCGCTCGAGCACGGTGTCGGGACGGACGAGCGCCTCCGCGGCGAAGGTCACGGGCAGTTGGTACTTCTCGACCCACTCGTGCTCGAGCGTGCGGGCGCCGGACGCGCCGTTCAGCAGGGCGGACCAGCTCTCGGGCGCGGTGCCGCCGATGGGCGACGAGGCGCCGATGCCGGTGACGACGATCTTCTTGGTCATGACGAACACTCCGGTGGAGGGGAACGGGAAGAAGACGCGGACGGACCGGAGCACGGCCCCGGTCCGTCCGCGAACCGACTAGGCCTGGGCCTTGACGATGAAGTCGACGGCGTCGCCGACGGTCTTGAGGTTCTTGACCTCTTCGTCGGGGATCTTGACGTCGAACTTCTCCTCGGCGTTGACGACGATCGTCATCATCGAGATGGAGTCGATGTCGAGGTCATCGGTGAACGACTTGTCCAGCTCGACCGTGTCGGTCGCGATGCCGGTCTCGTCGTTGATGAGCTCGGCCAGGCCGGCCAGCACTTCTTCGGTGGACAGTGCCATGTTGTTTCTCCTCAGGGGTGTCGTATGACCGTTGGACAGTCTAGATGGACGGGTGTCGGCGGTTCAGGGCAGAACCACCACTTGGGCGCCGAACACGAGTCCGGCGCCGAAGCCGATCTGGAGGGCGAGCCCTCCGGAGAGTTCGGGGTGCTCTTCGAGCAGACGGTGGGTCGCCAGGGGGATGGAGGCGGCCGAGGTGTTGCCGGTCGTGACGATGTCGCGTGCGATCACGACGGACTCGGGCAGTCGCAGCTGCTTGGCGAACTCGTCGATGATGCGCAGGTTCGCCTGGTGGGGGATGAACGCGGCGAGGTCGCCGGGGCCGATGCCGGCCTCTTCGAGCGCCTGCTTGGCGACCTTCGCCATCTCCCAGACGGCCCAGCGGAAGACGGTCTGCCCCTCCTGGCGGAGGGTCGGCCACTCGGCGGCGCCGTCGCGGAACTCGGTGAGGGTGTGGTTCATGCCCACGGCGCCGGCCTTGGACCCGTCGGACCCCCATACCGTGCCCGAGATGCCGGGCGTCTCGCTCGCGCCGATGACGACGGCGCCCGCGCCGTCGCCGAGCAGGAACGAGATCGAGCGATCGGTCGGGTCGACGACGTCCGACAGCTTCTCGGCGCCGACGACGAGCGCATTGCGGGCGACGCCCGCGCGGATGAGGGCGTCGGCCTGGGCGACCGCGTAGGTGTACCCGGCGCACGCCGCGTTCACGTCGTAGGCGGCGGCCGGGTTGGCGCCGACCCGGTCGGCCACCACCGCGGCCATCGACGGGGTCTGCTGCACGTTCGAGATGGTCGCGATGATCACGAGGTCGATCTCGTCGGGTGCCACGCCCGACTTCGCGATCGCCTCGCGGGATGCCTCGGTGGCCAGGTCGAGCGCGGCGACGTCGGCGCCGGCGCGGGTGCGGGTGACGATGCCGGTGCGCTGCTGGATCCACTCGTCGGAGGAGTCGATGGGGCCGACGAGGTCGTCGTTCGGCACGACGTTCGCGCCGCGCGCGGCACCGACGGCGTAGATGCGGGTGTGCGCGACACCCTGCGACTGGCGGAGCGTGGGTTCGGTCATGTCGGCTTTCTCTCGTGAGCGGATGTCTCGGGCCGGTCGATGGCGGGCCGGATGCCTCGGGGCGGCGTCAGGCGGCGCGGTCGAGCAGCTCGAACGCGGCCGGAAGGTCGTCGGGGGTCTTGACCGCGACGGTCGGCACGCCCTTGAGCGCCCGCTTGGCGAGACCGACGAGCGCACCGGCCGGAGCCAGTTCGATGATGCCGGTGACTCCGCCGTCGGCGAAGGAGGTCATGCAGCGGTCCCAGCGCACGGGCGACGAGACCTGGCCCACGATCAGCTCGAGGTACTCGGTGCCGCTCGCGACTCGCGACCCGTCGCGGTTCGTCCAGAGCGGGAGCGCGGGGTCGGCGGGCGCGAGCGCGGCCGCCTTCGCGGCGAGCCGCTCGACGGCCGGCGCCATGTACCGGGTGTGGAAGGCGCCCGCGACCTGGAGCGGGATGACCCGGGCGCCGGCCGGCGGTTCGGCGCGCAGCGCCTCGAGGGCGTCGACGGCGCCGGCGACCACGATCTGGCCGCCGCCGTTGAAGTTCGCCGGCTCGAGCCCGAGCGCGTCGAGCCGGGCGAGGAGCTCGGCCTCGTCGCCGCCGACCACGGCGCTCATGCCGGTCGCGGCGAGGACCGCGGCATCCGCCATCGCCCGGCCGCGCTCGGCGACCAGGTCGACCGCGTCGGTGCCCGAGAGGATGCCGGTCGCAGCGGCCGCGGTGATCTCGCCGACCGAGTGGCCGGCGACGCCGCCGATGCGGTCGCGGCGGCCGTCGGCGGCGAGCGCGTCGAACGAGAGGATCCCGGCGGCCACGATGAGCGGCTGGGCCACGGCCGTGTCGCGGATGGTGTCGGCGTCGCTCTCGGTGCCGTGCCGGACGAGATCGACGCCCGCGGCGTCGGACAGTTCGGCGAGGCGGTCGGCGAAGCCGGGCTCGGCGAGCCACGGGGAGAGGAAGCCGGGGGTCTGGGAGCCCTGACCTGGGCACACGACGACGATCACCATCCCAGTCTTGCCAACCGGCTCAGGCGAGCGTGTGTGCATGGATGACAAGCATCCGGCTGAAGGCTTGTGCGATCGGCACAGGCGCGGTGAGATCGACTCAGCTCTGCGGGCGTCGCCGCGGCGAGATCTCGTGGTCGTTCATCGACCCCACGATGAGCGCGGTCTGCAGGATCAGCGCTTCGCGGGCGCCGGTCGCGTCCCACCCGATCACGTCGGAGACCCGCTTCAGCCGGTACCGCACCGTGTTCGGGTGCACGAACAGCTCGCGCGCCGTCGCCTCGAGCGAACGGCCGTTGTCGAGGTAGCTCCACAGCGTGGAGAGCAGTTCGGTCGAGTGCGCCTGCAGCGGCCGGTAGATGCGGTGCACCAGCGTCGCCTTCGCGAGCGCATCGCCCGCGAGCGCGCGCTCGGGCAGCAGGTCGTCGGCGTGCACCGGGCGGGGTGCGTTGCGCCACGACCGTGCCACCGCGAAACCCGCGAGCGCCGCACGCGCGCTCTTCGAGGCATCCACCAGGTTCGAGACCTCGTGGCCGAGCACGAGGTGACCCGACCCGAAATACGGCTCCAGCTGCGAGGCGATCTCCATGAAGGTGTTCGCCGGTGCGGTGCCGATCGCGTCCTCGCCCTCGACGGAGCGCGGCTCGGCGCGACCGATCACGACCACGAGCCGGTTGCCCTGCACCCCGACGAGCACATCGGCGTGCATGTGCCGGGCGGCACGGCGCACCTGATCGACGTCGAACTGCTTGGGCGCGGTGCCGACCAGTACCGCGACCTCCCCGTGGCCGTGCCAGCCGAGCGCGGCGATGCGGCTGGGCAGCTCGTCGTCGGCCTCACCCGTGAGGATCGAGTCGACGACGAGCGCCTCGAGTCGCGCATCCCAGAGCCCGCGGGCCTCGGCGGCGCGCGCGTACACATCGGCCGCGGCGAACGCGATCTCGCGCGAGTACAGCAGGATCGCCTCGCGCAGCGGCTCACCGCCGTCCTTGATGCGCTCCTCGACGACCTCGACCGTGACCCGGATGAGCTGCAGCGTCTGCTGCAGGCTCACCGAACGGAGCAGTTCCCGCGGTGCGGCCCCGAACACGTCGGCGGCGATCCAGGGGGTCGATTTGGGGTCGTCGAACCAGGCGATGAACGAGCTGATGCCGGCCTGCGCGACCAGCCCGACGGCCGATCGGCGACTCGGGGGCATGTCGCCGTACCACGGCAGCGTGTCCTCGAGTCGCTTCAGCGTCCGCGTGGCGAGTTCGCCCGCGATGGTGCGCAACCATGCGAGCGTCTCCGCTTTCGTCCTCGGCTTCGTCGCCACCCCGGTTCGCCCGTCAGCTCTCGCCGCCGGCCGTTCCCGTCGTGCCGGCGTTCACGTCGTGCAGACGGTACTTCTCGATCGCGCGAGCCGCGGCCGACGCGTCGACCTCGCCCCGCTCGGCGAGCACCTGCAGCGTGCGGACGACGACCGAGGGACCGTCGATCTTGAAGAACCGGCGCGCCGCGGGGCGGGTGTCGGAGAAGCCGAACCCGTCGGCGCCGAGCGTCGCGTAGCGGCCCGGCACGTACGCGCGGATCTGCTCCTGCACCGCGCGCATGTAGTCGGAGACCGCGACGAACGGGCCCTGCTCGCCGGCGAGCTTCTGCGTGAGGTACGCGTACTGCGGCGCCTCCTCGGGGTGCAGGAAGTTGTGCTCGTCGGCGCGCTGGCCGTCGCGGGCGAGCTCGGACCAGCTCGTCACGCTCCAGACATCGGCCGACACGCCCCAGTCCTGCGCCAGCAGCTGCTGGGCTTCGAGGATCCACGGCACGGCGACGCCCGACGCGAGGAGGTGCGCCTTCGGCCCCGCGACGGGCGACGCGGAGATGCGGTGGATGCCGCGGACGATGCCCTCGACGTCCACGCCCTCGGGCTCGGCCGGCTGCACGAGCGGCTCGTTGTACACCGTCAGGTAGTACATGACGTTCGGGTCGGGGTGGCTGCCGCCGTACATGCGGTCGAGGCCGGCGCGCACGATGTGCCCGATCTCGTACCCGTACGCGGGGTCGTACGCAACGGTCGCCGGGTTGGTCGCGGCGAGCAGCGGCGAGTGGCCGTCGGCGTGCTGGAGCCCCTCGCCGGTGAGCGTGGTGCGCCCTGCGGTGGCGCCGATCAGGAAGCCGCGCGCCATCTGGTCGCCGGCCGCCCACAGCGCGTCGCCGGTGCGCTGGTACCCGAACATCGAGTAGAAGACGTAGATCGGGATGAGCGGCTCGCCCTGCGTCGAGTACGACGTGCCGATCGCGGTGAACGCCGCGACGGCGCCGGCCTCGTTGATGCCGACGTGGACGAGCTGACCCTGCGGGCTCTCCTTGTACGCGAGCAGGAGTTCGCGGTCGACCGACGTGTAGTGCTGGCCGTTCGGGTTGTAGATCTTCGCGTTCGGGAAGAACGCGTCCATGCCGAACGTGCGCGCCTCGTCGGGGATGATCGGCACCACCCGGTTGCCGAAGTCCTTCGAACGCATGAGGTCTTTCAGGAGCCGGACGAACGCCATGGTCGTCGCGATCTCCTGCGTGCCCGAGCCCTTCTTCGCGATCGCGTACGCCGAATCCTCGGGCAGCGAGATCGCGGTGTGCGTCGAGCGGCGGTCGGGCAGGTAGCCGCCGAGCGCGCGGCGACGCTCGTGCAGGTACTGGATCGCCTCGTCCTGATCGCCGGGGTGGAAGTACGGCGGGAGGTACGGGTTCTCCTCGAGCTGCGCGTCGCTGATCGGGATGCGCATGGTGTCGCGGAACGTCTTCAGGTTGTCCAGCGTCATCTTCTTCATCTGGTGGGTCGCGTTGCGGCCCTCGAACGCCGGACCGAGGCCGTAGCCCTTGATGGTCTTGGCGAGGATGACGGTGGGCTGGCCCTGGTGCTCGACGGCGGCCTTGAACGCCGCGTAGACCTTGCGGTAGTCGTGGCCGCCGCGCTTCAGACCCCACACCTCGTCGTCGCTCAGGTGCTTGACGAGTTCGAGCGCGCGCGGGTCGCGGCCGAAGAAGTTCTCGCGCACGTAGGCGCCCGACTCGGCCTTGTAGGTCTGGTAGTCGCCGTCGGGCGTCACGTTCATGAGGTTGCGCAGCGCGCCGTCGTGGTCGCGGGCGAGCAGGTCGTCCCATTCCCGGCCCCAGACGACCTTGATGACGTTCCAGCCGGCGCCGCGGAAGAAGCTCTCGAGCTCCTGGATGATCTTGCCGTTGCCGCGAACCGGGCCGTCGAGGCGCTGCAGATTGCAGTTGATCACGAAGGTGAGGTTGTCCAGGCCCTCGTTCGCGGCGACCTGGAGCTGGCCGCGGCTCTCGACCTCGTCCATCTCGCCGTCGCCGAGGAACGCCCACACGTGCTGGTCGGAGGCATCCTTGATGCCCCGGTTCGTGAGGTACTTGTTGAGCTGCGCCTGGTAGATCGCGTTGATCGGGCCGATGCCCATCGACACGGTGGGGAACTCCCAGAAGTCGGGCATGAGCCGCGGGTGCGGGTAGCTCGACAGGCCGTTCGGCGCGTGCGACTTCTCCTGGCGGAAGCCGTCGAGCTGGTCCGTCGACAGCCGCCCCTCGAGGAAGGCGCGCGCGTACATGCCGGGGGAGGCGTGGCCCTGGAAGAAGACCTGGTCGCCGCCGCCGGGGTGGTCGGGGCCGCGGAAGAAGTGGTTGAAGCCGACCTCGTAGAGCGCGGCCGACGAGGCGTACGTCGAGATGTGGCCGCCGACGGCGATGCCGGGGCGCTGGGCACGGTGCACGAGCATCGCGGCGTTCCAGCGGATCCACGCGCGGTACCGGCGCTCGATCTCCTCGTCGCCGGGGAACTCGGGCTCGTTCTCGGGGGCGATCGTGTTGATGTAGTCGGTCGTGGGCACCATCGGCACCCCGAGGTGGAGCTCCTTCGACCGCTTCAGCAGGCTCAGCATGATCTCGCGACCGCGCTGGTGACCCTTCTCTCCGACGAGCGCGTCGAGGGACTCGTTCCACTCGGCCGTCTCATCGGGGTCGGCATCGTATGCTCCGACCGAGTACGGGTCCTGGTCGTTGACAGTCACACTCGACCTCTTTCTTCAGCAGGGTGTCTGCGCACACGGCGCGCGCCCGCGCGGACGGGTCCCGTCCGGGGCGACGACGCCATCCTAATGAGTCTATGCCCGCCCGCGGTCGCACCTTCCGATGTCGGGCAGGTCGCCGGGCGACCGTAGGCTGACCGACGTGATCCTCCAGGCCGGTGCCGTCGCACCCGAGTTCGAACTGCCCGACGCGTTCGGCGCGCCGACGTCGTTGCGCCGCCTGCTCGATCGCGGGCCGGTCGCGCTGGTGTTCTTCCCGTTCGCGTTCTCGCGGACGTGTCACGGCGAGCTGTGCGAACTGCGGGATCGGATCGAGCTGTTCGAGGCCGACGGCGTGCAGCTCGTGGGCGTCTCGGTCGACGCGAAGTACGCGCTGCGAGCCTGGGCCGAGCAGGAGGGGTTCGGATTCCCGCTGCTCAGCGACTTCTGGCCGCACGGCGCGGTCGCGCGGTCGTACGGCGCGTTCCTCGAGGAGGTCGGCTTCGCGACCCGGGCGACCTTCCTCATCGACGCATCCGGGTCGGTCCGCGCCTCGTTCGCCGCATCGCCGGGCGAGCCGCGCCCGTTCCAGGCGTATCGGGACGCGCTCGCGACGCTCCCGCGCTGAGCGATCGCGGATGCCTCGCGGCACTCACGCGAGGATGTTCACGCTCCTCGCGATCACGAGCGCCAGGATGAGGAATCCGCCGAACGCCTGCAGCGACCAGAGCAGCTTGAAGCGGGGCGACAGCGGCATCGCGTCCGTCGCGCTGAACGCCATCGAGTTCGCGAGCGTCGAGTAGAGGTAGTCGACGTAGCGGGGCGTCCAGTCGACCACCGCCGACGACCGCGCGGCGACCTCGGTCACGGCGTCGTCGTCCTCGTCCTGCGGGAACCGCAGGTCGGCGGGCGGCAGGTCGGCGCGCGCGAGCATCGTCCGCGCGACGGGGCCGCCGCGGTCGAGCTCCCAGTACAGCGTGGTGAACCCGATGACGTTCACCGCCCAGACCTGCAGTGCGGCGACCAGCAGCCCCGGGGCATCCTGCTGCGGGTCGACGAGCGTTCCCAGCAGGAACAGCAGCGTCACCTGGTTGGTCGCCACCAGCAGCGATGCGAACACGACCGACAGCCCGCGGGTCGACGGGGTCTGCCGGGTGAGCCGGCGCGGGTTGGCGACGACGAGCGGCACCAGCAGGGCCAGCCCGACGCCGACCACGATGTAGCGCTGCGGCCCGAGGATCGCGTTCGGCAGCAGCGCGTAGAGCGCGAGGGCCGCCGCGAGCGCGACGATCGCCGGCCAGCGATGCTCCGCGGTCGCGGTGCGGCTCGGATGCTGCCGCAGGGGCTCCATGCCCGCGAGTGTAGGCGCGCTCGACTACCATGGGCGTGCGCCGCACCGGCGCGGGGGCCTGTAGCTCAGTTGGTAGAGCGCCACGTTTACACCGTGGATGTCGTCGGTTCGAGCCCGGCCGGGCCCACCGGCGTCGCACCGTCGCGAACGGATGCCTCCCGGCTAGGCTGAACGGATGCCAGTGCTGCTCGCCGAAGTGCTCGAGGTCGTCGACCGGTTGTGGCCGCTCTCGGGGGCCGAAGCCTGGGATGCTCCGGGGCTCGTCACCGGTGACCCCGATGCCGAGGTGCGGCACGTGCTCTTCGCCGTCGACGCCGTCGCCGCGACGGTCGACGAGGCGATCGGGCAGGGCGCCGACCTGCTGATCGCGCACCATCCGCTGCTCCTGCGCGGGGTGACCAGCGTCGCCGAGGACCGGTACAAGGGCGCGCTGCTGGCGCGGCTCATCCGCGGCGGCTGCGCCCTCATCGGCGCGCACACGAACGCGGACGTGGTCGAGACCGGCACCTCCGCGGTGCTCGCCGAGCGTCTCGGCCTGCTGGATGCCTCGCCCATCGTGCCGTCCGCCGTCCCCGCGCGCGGGCTCGGCCGGGTGGGGCGGCTGCCGGCGCCCACGACCCTCGGCCGGCTCGCACGCACCCTGGCCGACCTGCTGCCGCCGACCGCCGGCGGCGTGCGCGTCTCGGGCGGCTACGACGACCCCGTCGAAACGGTCGCCGTGTGCGGGGGAGCGGGCGACTCGCTGCTCGCCGACCCCGCCGTGCGGGCCGCCGACGTCTACATCACCGCCGACCTGCGGCACCACCCGGCCTCCGAGGCGCGCGAGCAGGCGCTGCTCGTCGGGGGTCCGGCGCTCATCGACGTGTCGCACTGGGCCAGCGAATGGCTCTGGCTCGATCGCGCCGCGGCCGAGCTGGCCGAGGCGCTCCCGGGGCTCGACATCCGGGTCTCCGAGCTCCGCACCGATCCGTGGGATTTCGCAGTCGTGCAATGATCGAACCCACCACGACCCCCACGAGGAGCACCACGTGAAGGCCACCCCATCCGCCCAGCTCGACCTCCTCCGCGTGCAGGGACTCGACACCCGACTCGCCCAGCTCGCGCACCGGCTGAACGCCCTGCCCCAGACAGCCGCCATCGCCGAGCTCGACGCCCGCGACGACGCCCAGCGCCGCGAACGCGCGACCGCCCTCGGCACCCTGGAGGACGTCCGCACCGAGCTGGGGCGCATCGAGTCCGACGTCCAGATCGTCGAGGCGCGCATCACCCGTGACGGCGAACGGCTCACGCACACCTCGTCGATGAAGGACGTCACCGCGCTCGAGGCCGAGCTCGTCTCGCTGCGCAAGCGGCTCGCCGACCTCGAAGACCAGGAGCTCATCGTCATGCAGCGCGTCGAGGACGCCGAGCGCGTCGTCGCGACCATCGATGAGGAACGCGCCGCCATCGCCGCCGATCGGCTGCGTCTCGAGGGCGAACGCGGCGACGCGGCATCCGAGCTCGATGCCGAGCGCACCGCAGCCGAACGCGATCGCGAGGCCGTCGCCCGGCAGGTGCCCGACGACCTGCTCGCGTTCTACGAGCAGCGGCGCACCCGCGGCGGCGGTGTCGGGGCGGCCCTGCTGCGCCAGCGCACCTGCGGCGGCTGCACCATCACGCTCACCGGGTCCGACCTCGAGCGGGTGCGCCGGGCCGCCGACGACGACGTGCTGCAGTGCCCGGAGTGCGACCGCATCCTGGTGCGCACCGACGAGTCCGGCCTCTGAGCTCGTGACGGGTTCGGCCCGGTAGGCTTGCAGGGCGAGCGGGTCGGCAAGACGGTCGCGTCGCCCGAGCGAT
This sequence comes from Agromyces larvae, assembly GCF_022811705.1. Lineage (NCBI taxonomy): Bacteria > Bacillati > Actinomycetota > Actinomycetes > Micrococcales > Microbacteriaceae > Agromyces > Agromyces larvae. Next base: position 939,591 of record NZ_CP094528.1, read on the forward strand.
CGGGCGCCGAGGAACGTCCGGGCTCCGCAGGGCAGGACGGTGGGTAACGCCCACCCGGGGAAACCCGAGAGACAGTGCCACAGAGAACAGACCGCCGCGGGCCTCGGCACGCGGTAAGGGTGAAACGGTGGGGTAAGAGCCCACCAGCGGCCGCGGTGACGCGGTCGGCTCGGTAAACCTCGTCCGGAGCAAGGCCAGACAGGAGACCATGGGGCTGCCCGTCCCGTCTCCGGGTAGGCCGCTGGAGGGCTGCGGCAACGCAGTCCCGAGAGAGATGGCCGTCCAGCCGGTGTCGCGCAAGCGCCCGGTGAACAGAACCCGGCGTATCAGCCGGCCCGCTCGCCTCAGCCCCGACCGCGGGGGTGCGTCAGGGCACCGCGAGCGCCGCGGCACCGAGGATGCCCGCGTTGTTGCGATGCTCGGCCGGCACGATCGGCGTGCGCAGGTCGAGCAGCGGCGCGAACTCGTCCCAGTGCTTCGAGACGCCGCCGCCCACCACGAACAGGTCGGGCGAGAAGAGGAACTCGACGTGCGAGTAGTAGCGCTGCAGGCGCTTCGCCCAGTGCGCCCAGTCGAGCTTCTCGCGTTCCATCGCCGAGTACGCGGCGCGGCTCTCGGCATCGTGTCCGTCGATCTCGAGGTGCCCGAGCTCGGAGTTCGGGATGAGCACGCCGTCGTGGATGAGCGCCGACCCGATGCCGGTGCCGAGGGTGGTGAGGATGACCAGCCCCTCCTGGCCCGCGGCCGCGCCGAACCGGATCTCGGCGTAGCCGGCGGCATCCGCGTCGTTGACGAAGTGGATGTCCCGCTCGAGGACCTCTTCGAACCTGGTCTCGGCGTCCAGCCCGATCCACTTCTTGGAGATGTTCGCCGCCGACAGGGTGCGGCCGCGCTTCACGATCGCGGGGAAGCACACCCCCACGGGCAGCTTCGCATCGACGCCCGCCACCGCGTCGAGGCGGTCGAGCAGCTCGCGGGCGGTCTCGAGGATGTCCTCGGGCTCACCGCCCTCGGGCGTGCGGATCTTGATGCGGTCGGAGACGAGTCGGCCGGTGTCGAGATCGACCACCGCCCCCTTGATCCCGGTGCCGCCGATGTCGATGCCGATCGCCTTCGTGCTCGCCATGGCGCCAGACTATCGCGGGAGGTGCGGCGTAGGATCGGGCCATGGTCGACGACATCGAACACGCCTACTGGTACAACATGCGCACCGGCGAGGTCGAGCACGGTCTGCTGTCGCCCTCGGCCGAGCGGATCGGCCCGTTCCAGACCCGGCCCGAGGCCGAGCGCGCCCTCGAGAAGCTGCGGGAGAACAGCGCGAAGTGGGCCGAGGAGGACGCGGCCGACGACTGAACCGGCCGGTCACTCGTAGGAGTGCTCGGGCCCTGGGTAGACGCCGTTCGCGACGTCGTCGCGCCACTCCTGGGCCGCCGTCGAGAGCACGCCCGCGAGGTCGGCGTACTGCTTCACGAACTTCGGGATGCGCCCGGTCGTGAGCCCGGCCCAGTCGGTCCACACCAGGAGCTGGCCGTCGCAGTGCGGGCCGGCGCCGACCGAGATCGTCGGGATGTCGAGCGCCTCGGTCACCTGGCGGGCGGCGTCGGACGGAACCATCTCCAGCACGACCGCGAACGCCCCGGCCGCCTGCACCGCCTTCGCGTCGGCGAGCAGCTGGGCGACCGCCTCGCCGCGGCCCTGGATGAGATGCCCGCCCAGCCCGTGCTCGCTCTGCGGGGTGAACCCGATGTGCCCCATCACGGGGATGCCCGACTGCACGATGCGGCGGATCTGCTTGTGGCTGCGCACGCCGCCCTCGAGCTTCACCGCGTGCGCGCCGGTCTCCTTCATGAACCGCACCGCGGTGTGCAGCGCTTCCTCGGCGCCCGACTCGTACGAGCCGAACGGCATGTCGGCGATCACGAAGGCTCGGCTCACCGCGCCGGCGACCGCACGGGTGAGGGGGATGAGCTCGTCGACCGTGACCGGCAGGGTGGTGTCGTACCCGAGCACATTGTTGCCCGCCGAGTCGCCGACCAGCAGGAAGTCCACGCCGGCCTCGTCGAAGATGCGGGCCGTGAGCTGGTCGTAGCTCGTCAGGCCGGTGATCTTGATGCCGTCGCGTTTCGCGTTCTGGAAGTGTCTGGTTCGCACCCGCTTGACTCCGGCCGCCGCCTTGGCCGCACCGCCGTAAGGGTTCTGTTCGGACTGCTCTGGCATGGGCTCAGTCTGGCACAGCGGCGAGGGCCGTCCGGCCGGGAACAGCCCGCGTCACGGGCCGCCGCATCACCCGCCGAGCGCTGGTGCGAGCCACTACGCTGTGAGGAGCGAGGAAGGGTGTGGATGGACAAGCAGCGGGACTTCGTGCTCCGGACCATCGAGGAGCGAGGCGTCAAGTTCGTGAGGCTCTGGTTCACCGACGTGGTGGGCACGCTGAAATCGGTCGCGATCGCTCCGGCCGAGGTCGAGGGGGCGTTCGCCGAGGGCATCGGCTTCGACGGCTCGGCGATCGAGGGGCTGAGCCGCACGTTCGAGTCCGATCTGCTCGCGTTCCCCGACCCGTCGACGTTCCAGATCCTGCCGTGGCGCGGTGAGATCGACCCCACGGCGCGCATGTTCTGCGACATCACCACCCCCGACGGCGAGCCGGCCGTCGCGGATCCGCGCAATGTGCTGAAGCGCACGCTCGCGCGGGCGGCCGATCGCGGTTTCACCTTCTACACGCACCCCGAGATCGAGTTCTACCTGCTGAAGTCCTCGAAGTACGGCGCCGAGGGCCCGATCCCGGTCGACTCGGCCGGGTACTTCGACAACGTGCCCGGCGGCACGGCGCACGACTTCCGTCGTCGCAGCGTGCGGATGCTCGAAGACCTCGGCATCTCGGTCGAGTTCAGCCACCACGAGGCCGGCCCCGGTCAGAACGAGATCGACCTCCGCTACGCCGATGCGCTCGCGATGGCCGACAACATCATGACGTTCCGCACCGTCGTGAAAGAGGTGGCGATCGAGCAGGGCGTGTACGCCACGTTCATGCCGAAGCCGTTCTCCGAGCACCCGGGCAGCGGCATGCACACGCACCTGTCGCTGTTCGAGGGCGACCAGAACGCGTTCTACGAGGCGGGCGCGCAGTACCAGCTCTCGAAGATCGGCCGGCAGTTCATCGCCGGTCTCCTGAAGCACGCGTGCGAGATCTCGGCGGTGACGAACCAGTTCGTGAACTCGTACAAGCGGCTCTGGGGCGGGGGAGAGGCGCCGAGCTTCGTGTGCTGGGGCCACAACAATCGCTCCGCGCTGGTTCGCGTGCCCTTGTACAAGCCGAGCAAGGGGCAGAGCCACCGCGTCGAGTACCGGGCGATCGACTCGGCCGCGAACCCCTACCTCGCGTTCTCGCTGCTGCTCGCGGCCGGCCTGAAGGGCATCGAAGAGGGCTACGAGCTGCCTCCCGAAGCGGAAGACAACGTCTGGACGCTGAGCGACAGCGAGCGCCGTGCACTCGGGTACAACCCGCTGCCCGCGAGCCTCGACCACGCGATCGAGTACGTGGAGGAATCCGACCTGGTCGCCGACACGCTCGGCGAGCAGGTGTTCAGCTACGTGCTCGCGAACAAGCGCGCCGAATGGCGCGACTACCGCTCGCAGGTCACCCCGTTCGAGCTCTCGCGCAATCTCGAGATCCTCTGACCGCGGCCGGATGACTCGTCAGCTCCCGATGCTCGGTGCGCTCGTGCGTGCCGGGTTCTCGGAACTCGACCGCGCCGCCGACGAGATCTCGGGTCTGGCCGCCGAGGTCGATGTGCCCGTGGCGGCGCTGCTCGACGCGTTCGGACACGCCGCCGATCCCGACGAGGCGCTGCACGCAGTGCGTCGACTGCACGATCGGGCCGGCGACCGAGTGGCCGCGCTGCTCGCCGAGCCCGAGTCCGCCGCACGCACTGCGGCGCTCATCGGAGCATCCCGGGGCTTCGCCGACTTCTTCCAGCGCAACCCGTCCGAACTCGACCTGCTGCGCCGGGCGCCGGCCCGGCCGCTCACGCAGGCCGAGGCATCCGCCGTGCTCGGCGAAGCCGTCGACGCCGTATTCGCGGCGCCCGACGCGACCGACGAGCGCGCGGCCCGCGCGCTGCGCGTGCGGTACCGGCGGCTGCTCGCGGGCATCGCGGTGTGGGACCTCACCCGGGCGAACTCGATCGACGCCGTGGACACGGTCGCCGCCGGGCTGGCCGATCTCGCCGGCGCGGCGCTCGACGCGGCGATCGCCGTCGCCCGCCATTCGATCGCGGGCGGAGCATCCGAGCCGGCCGCACCCGGCAGGTTCCCCGCCGCCCACGTGGAGGCCACCCGGCTCGCCGTGATCGGCATGGGCAAGGCCGGTGCGCGCGAACTCAACTACGTGAGCGACGTCGACGTCATCTTCGTCGGCGAATCCCGCGACGACGAGGTCGTCTCCTCGGCGCGCGCCATCGAGATCGCCACCCGCCTGGCCATCGTCGCGATGCGCGCGATCGCCGAGCCCGGCATCGAGCCGCCGCTCTGGGAAGTCGACCCCAACCTGCGGCCCGAGGGCAAGGACGGCGCGCTCGTGCGCACGCTCGACTCTCACCTCCAGTACTACGACCGGTGGGCCAAGAGCTGGGAGTTCCAGGCGCTGCTGAAGGCGCGTCCGCTCGCCGGCGACCGCGCGCTCGGCGAGGCGTACTGCGCCGGCGTCGCCCCGAAGGTCTGGTCGAGCTCGTCGCGCGACGGGTTCGTCGAGTCGGTGCAGCGCATGCGCGAACGCGTCACCGAGCACATCCCGCCCGCCGAGGTCGAGCGGCAGGTCAAGCTCGGGCCCGGCGGGCTGCGCGACATCGAGTTCACCGTGCAGCTGCTGCAGCTCGTGCACGGCGCGACCGACCCCGCCATCCGACAGGCCGGCACGCTGCCCGCGCTCGGCGCTCTCGCGGACGCCGGGTACGTGGGTCGCGAGGAGGCGGCCGAGTTCGCGCTCGACTACCGGCTGCTCCGGGTGCTCGAGCATCGGCTTCAGCTCGCCCGGCTGCGCCGGACGCACCTGATGCCGACGGATGACGCGGAGACGCGCTCGATCGCGCGCGCCAGCGGGCTCGCGCGCACCGCCGAAGAGTTGATCGAACGCTGGCAGGCGACCAAGCAGCGCGTCCGCGGGCTGCACGAACGCCTGTTCTACCGGCCGCTGCTGTCCGCGGTCGCCGCACTGCCGGCCGGCGGCCTCGAACTCACGAGCGAGCAAGCCGAGGCCAGACTCGCCGCGATCGGGTTCCGCGACCCGCGCGGCGCCCTGGCGCACCTCGCCGCGCTCACCGCGGGGGTTTCGCGACGCGCGACGATACAACGGCACCTGCTGCCCGTGCTCATCTCATGGTTCGCCGACGGCGCCGACCCCGACTACGGGCTGCTCGCGTTCCGTCGCCTGAGCGACGCACTCGGCACAACGCACTGGTACCTTCGGCTGCTGCGCGATTCGTCGGATGCGGCGATGCGACTGACCCGAGTGCTCTCGGGCTCCAGATTCGCGGGCGAACTGCTGGAGCGCGCCCCCGAGGCGGTCGCCTGGCTCGAAGACCTCGACGAGCTGCGTCCCCGACCGCTCGCGGCGCTGCGCGACGAGACGCGCGCGGTGCTCACCCGCCACGCCGATGCGGATGCCGCGGCGAAGGTGCTGCGCGCCGTCCGCCGCCGGGAGGTGCTGCGGCTCGCCCTGTCGGCGATCCTCGACGTCTGCACGGTGGAGGAGCTCGGGCGCGGGCTGAGCGACGTGACCGAGAACCACATCGCGGGGCTCGTCGAGGCGATCCGGCGCGACGGCATCGGCGGGCTCGAGTTCGCGGTCATCGGCATGGGCCGGTTCGGCGGGCGGGAGCTCGGCATCAGCTCGGACGCCGACATCATCTACGTCTACCGCGCGGTGGAGGTCGACGGCGATGCCGCCGCACGCGAGGCGTTGCGCATCGTCGCCGAACTCGGTCGGCTCAGCACGGATGCGAGACTCCCGTTCGAACTCGACGCCGACCTCCGCCCCGAGGGCAAGAACGGGGTGGTCGCGCGGTCGCTCGAGGCGTACCGCGCCTACTATGCGCGGTGGTCGCTGACCTGGGAGGCGCAGGCGCTCCTCCGGGCACGCGGGGTCGCCGGTGATCACGCCCTCATCGCCGAGTTCACCGAGCTCGCCGACGAGATCCGCTACCCCGTCGCGATCTCCGAACGCGACATCCGCGAGGTGAAACGCATCAAGGCCCGAGTCGAGAACGAGCGACTGCCGCAGGCGGCCGACCCGGCGCGGCATCTGAAACTCGGCCGCGGGTCGCTGAGCGACGTCGAGTGGTTCGTGCAGCTGCTGCAGCTCCAGCACGCGTCGCGGGTCCCCGAGCTGCGCACGACGTCGACGCTCGACGCACTCGACCGGGCGCTCGAGGCCGGGCTCGTCACCGCAGCCGACGCGCGCGCACTCCGCGAGGCGTGGGTGTTCGCCTCGCGCGCGAGATCCGCGTTGACCCTCTGGCTCGACCGCACGACCGACGTGCTGCCGGTCGACCGGGTGCAGCTCGAGGGCGTCGCCCGCATCATGGGCTACCCGCCCGGATCCGCGTCGCAGCTCGAACACGACTACCTCGGCGTCACCCGGCGCGCGCGGGCGGTGTTCGAGCGGGAGTTCTACGGCACCACGCCGCGGCCGGCGCGCGGCTGACCCTGCGTTCCGCCGGCGGCCACGGGCATCGCGGGGCAGGAACGCGTGTTCGCCCGCCGGGAACGGGAGCGGGGCCGCACCGCCGAAGCGATGCGGCCCCGCGGGGGACTGCAGGGGGCAGCCGGGTCAGACGCCGTAGTACAGCTCGAACTCGAAGGGGTGCGGACGCTGGGCCAGCGGCTTCAGCTCCTTCTCACGCTTGTAGTCGATCCAGGTCTCGATGAGCTCCTTGGTGAACACGCCGCCTTCGAGGAGGAAGTCGTGGTCGGCCTCGAGCGCCTCGAGCACGGCGTCGAGCGTGCCCGGCACCTGCGGGATCGACTTCGCCTCCTCGGCGGGCAGCTCGTAGAGGTCCTTGTCGACCGGCTCGTGCGGCTCGATGCGGTTCTTGATGCCGTCGAGGCCGGCCATGAGCTGGGCGGCGAACGCGAGGTACGGGTTGCCCGAGGCATCCGGTGCGCGGAACTCGATGCGCTTGGCCTTCGGGTTGGTGCCCGTGATCGGGATGCGGATGGCCGCCGAACGGTTGCCGGCCGAGTACACCAGGTTGACGGGCGCCTCGAAGCCCGGCACGAGGCGGTGGTACGAGTTCACGGTCGGGTTCGTGAACGCCAGCACCGCGGGAGCGTGCTTGAGCAGGCCGCCGATGTACCAGCGGGCGATGTCGCTGAGGCCGCCGTAGCCGGCCTCGTCGTAGAACAGGGGCTGGCCCTCGTTCCAGAGCGACTGGTGGGTGTGCATGCCCGAGCCGTTGTCGCCGAACAGCGGCTTCGGCATGAACGTGGCGGTCTTGCCCCACTGGTCGGCCGTGTTCTTGACGATGTACTTGAACTTCAGGATGTCGTCGGCCGCGTGCACCATGGTGTCGAAGCGGTAGTTGATCTCGGCCTGGCCGGCGGTGCCCACCTCGTGGTGCGCGCGCTCGAGGATGAGGCCCGCATCGATGAGCTTCAGCGAGATGTCATCGCGCAGGTCGGCCTGCTTGTCGGTCGGGGAGACCGGGAAGTAGCCGCCCTTGTACGGGGTCTTGTTGGCGAGGTTGCCGCCCTCCTCCTTGCGGCCCGAGTTCCACGCCGCCTCCTCGGAGTCGATGAAGTGGAACGCGCCGTTCTGCTTCACCTCGTAGCGCACGTCGTCGAAGATGTAGAACTCGGCCTCGGGGGCGAAGTAGGCGGTGTCGGCGATGCCGGTCGAGGCGAGGTACTTCTCGGCCTTCTTGGCGACCTGACGCGGGTCCTTCGCGTAGATCTCGCCGTTGCGCGGGTTGTAGATGTCGAAGATCATGACCAGCGTGCGCTCGGCCCGGAACGGGTCGACGTACGCCGTCGTCACGTCGGGGATCAGCTGCATGTCGGACTCGTGGATCGACGCGAACCCGCGGATCGACGAGCCGTCGAAGAGCTGGCCGACGGTGAAGAAGTCCTCGTCAACGGTCGACGCCGGGATGTTGAAGTGCTGCTGCACGCCCGGGAGGTCGGTGAAACGGATGTCGAGGAACTTGACCTCCGTCTCCTTGATGAACTTGAGGACTTCAGACGAATCACTGAACATGTGACGACACTCTCCAGGGCGACGGGTTGTGGCGACGGGCGCTTTGCTCGGCCGCTACCGACCGTACTGAGGGGCGGTTTCCCGACCGTGACGCGATTGTTTCGACCGTGTTACGCCGCACCGGAACGTAGAATCATCGGGTGCCAGACTCCCCACCGACCACCTTCGGCGATCTCGAACCCAGTCGTTGGCCGGGTGAGCGGCTCGGGCTTCCGAACACGGGGCGGGGTTCGGTGGGCCGCGTCGGCCGCCGGCTCGGCGCGATTCTCGTCGACTGGCTGATCGCGAACCTGATCGCGCTCTTCTTCGGCCCGTACACCTCGACCGCGCAGACCATCGCGACGTTGGCGATCTTCGCGCTGATGCAGGTGCTGTTCATCCCGACGATCGGCGGCAGCGTCGGTCACCGGCTGTTCGGGCTCCAGCTCGTGCCGCTGGCGGGCGGCTGGATCGGCCCGTGGCGGCCCGTCGTGCGCACCCTGCTGCTGGTCGTCGTGCTGCCGGCGCTCGTCTGGGATTCCGACCAGCGCGGCTTCCACGACAAGGTCGCCGGCACGGTGCTCATCCGGCGCTGACGAGCACACGAGAACGGGACATCCGATGGGATGCCCCGTGCTCACGTGTTCGGAGGCTGCCCGCGCCGATCAGCGCATGCGACCGCGCTGCGGGCGGGCCTTCATCGGGTCGATGCCCTTGGGGATCGGCAGCGACGACTGCAGCGAGTTCAGCCGATTGGACACGGCGAGGACCTCGGGCTTGGTCAGCGTGCGCTTGGTCTTGCGCAGCGTCGCGGCGAGACGGTGCAGTGCGACATCGCCCTCGTCGTGGCCCACCGAGAGCAGCGTGATCGGCACGTTCGGCAGCACGCGGGCGACCTTGCGCTGCTCGTCCTCGAGCATGCGACGGGTGCGCGACGCGGGGCCCTCGCTGATCAGCACGACGCCACCACGGCCGACCGCGCGGTAGACCGCGTCCTGCGTCTTGCCGTTGACGGCGACCGGCATCTCGTTGCCCATCCAGCCGCCGCGGAGCCCGCCGCGCAACACCGCCCCGACCGCGCCGGGCTGACCGTCGATCTGCGAGTACGCCGCACGCTCGGCACGGCGCCCGAGGATGATCATCGCGATGAGCAGGCCCGCCAGCACACCGGCGACCACCCAGAGGGTGATGGTGAGGCCGTTGCCGCTGCTCAGCCACAGTGCGAGGGCGAGCGCGACCGCGACCGGTGCGAGGAAGCCGAGCAGCATGAGCCAGGGCGCCGTCGTGTCGTAGCGGCGGGTCATCTGGAAGACCTGCCACATCTGCTTCAGGCGGCCGGGCTCCTTGGGGGCGGACGCGGAGTCCTTGGTGCGTGCCATGCCGTCTAGGATACCGGCGGCCGGGACCGTCGCGGACCGCGGTGCGCGCCGCGGACGGCCCCGGCCCGGGTCATCCGACCGCCTGCGCGAACCCGCGCGAATCCTCGGCGAGGTGTGCGAGTCCGGCGGGCAGTTCACGGCCCTTCGCGCGCATCGACTGCGCCCAGAGCCGTCCGGCCCGGTACGACGATCTGACCAGCGGCCCGGCGAGCACGCCGAGGAATCCGATCTGCTCGGCCTCGGCCTTCAGCTCGACGAACTCCTCGGGCCGAACCCAGCGTGCGACCGGCAGGTGCCGCGGGCTCGGACGCAGGTACTGCGTGATCGTGATGATGTCCGTGCCGGCGTCGTGCAGGTCGCGAAGGGCCTGCGAGATCTCGTGCCGCTCCTCGCCCATGCCGAGGATGAGGTTCGACTTCGTGATCAGACCGGCGTCCCGCCCGGCGGTCAGCACGCCGAGGGACCGGTCGTAGCGGAACGCCGGACGGATCCGCTTGAAGATGCGCGGCACCGTCTCCACGTTGTGCGCGAAGACCTCGGGACGCGCGTCGAACACCTGAGCGAGGTGCTCGGGCCGGCCCGAGAAGTCGGGCACCAGGATCTCCACCCCGGTGCCGGGGGACTGCCGGTGGATCTCCCGGATCGTCTCGGCGTACAGCCACGCGCCCTCGTCGGGCAGGTCGTCGCGCGCGACACCGGTCACCGTCGAGTACCGCAGCCGCATGCGCACCACCGATTCGGCCACTCGGCGCGGCTCGTCGACGTCGTACTCGGCCGGCTTGCCGGTGTCGATCTGGCAGAAGTCGCACCGCCGCGTGCACTGCGAACCGCCGATCAGGAACGTCGCCTCGCGGTCCTCCCAGCACTCGTAGATGTTCGGGCAGCCGGCCTCCTGGCACACCGTGTGGAGCTCCTCGCTCTTCACCAGCGCGTGCAGCTCGCGGAACTCGGGCCCCATCCTGGCGCGCGTCTTGATCCACTCGGGTTTGCGTTCGATCGGGGTCTGCGCGTTGCGGACCTCGAGGCGGAGCATCCGCCGTCCATCGGGTGCGCTCATGCGGCGACCTCCGCACGCTGCGCGACCAGGTCTCCGAGCGCGGAGTCCAACCGCGCACGGACCGGGCCGGCGACATCGGCCGGGGTCACTTCCCGGCCGAGCACCCGCGAGATCGTCGTGACGCCCGCATCGCGGATGCCGCAGGCGACGATGCGGTTGTACGGTGCGAGGTCGTTCGAGCAGTTCAGGGCGAAACCGTGCATCGTGACGCCGCCCTCGACGCGGATGCCGATGGCGGCGATCTTCGCGTCGCGGCGCTCGCCCGTCCAGACGCCCGAGCGGCCCTCGACACGGTGCCCTTCGACGCCGAACTCGGCGAGCACGTCGATCAGCACGCCCTCGAGCAGCCGGACGTAGCCGACCACGTCGATCGGTTCGGGCAGGCGCACGATGGGGTAGCCGACGAGCTGCCCCGGCCCGTGCCAGGTGATCTTGCCGCCTCGGTCGACGTCGACGACGGGGGTGCCGTCGGTCGGTCGCTCGTCCGGGGCGGTGCGTTTGCCGGCGGTGTACACCGACTCGTGCTGGAGGAGGATGACGGTGTCGGGGCGTTCGCCCGCGACGACCGCGCGATGGACGGCGCGCTGGAGGGTGAGTCCCTCGAGATACGGCACGGAGTTGGCGCTTAGCCCCGTGTCGACGTAGTCGAGCATGGGGTCGAGTCTACGAGCAGTCCTCCCCAGATCCGGACGGCTCGGCGAACGTCGCCGGACGGGCACCGGATGCTCCGCGCTCGGGTGGGTACGGGGCATCCTGACGGGGTGATGGGCGAGTGGCACGATCGATCCGACGGCGAGCAGGTGATCGCGGGGTACCGAGTGGTCCGGCGGGTGGCGACGGGGGATCGCGCGGCGCTGTACCTCGCGGCCGCGGTCGTGGGCGGGGACGCGGGTTCCGGGGCCGACGACGGTGTTCGCGACGGGGCGTCCGACGATCCGGCCAGGCTCGTCGTCCTGCGCGTGTACCCCGCCACGGCCGACGCCGAACGGCTCGCACTCGATGTGGAGGCCATGACGGGCGATCCGCGTTCGGCGATTCCACGGCTGACGGATGTCGCGACGCTCGCCGACGGACAGGTCTGTCTCATCGTCGAACGGCTGGCCGGGCCGAGCCTCGCCGCGGTGCTGCAGGAGCGCACCCTGAGCGCGGGCGAGGCGGTGACCGTGCTCGCACCGATCGCGGCCGAGCTGGGCCGCCTCGAGCGGCGCGGACTCGCACCCACCCGGCTGAGCCCGGCCGACCTCGTCTTCGACGGCGCGGGTCGGCCGCGGCTCATCGGCACCGGTGCGATGGTGCGGCTCGCGGGCGAAGGGGTGGATGCCGCGACTCGCGTCGCACGGGTACGCGAGTCGCACGCGGCCTTCGGGGGCCTGATCGCCGAGGTCGCCCGGGCGAGCCGTCCATCGGCGCCCATCGAGCGGGTCCGGCAGCTGGTGGAGGCCCAGCTCGCCGCGCGCCCGTTCGTCGCCGATTCCGAGTCGTACGAGCGCGCCCTCTTCGAGGCGGCGACGCCGTCGCCGGTGGCCGGCCGGTGGGACGGGCACGTCGTCCGCCGGTCGGTCGCGCCGCCGCCGTCGGCGGCGCTGCTGCGGCCCGTGCTCTCCGCCGCGGGAGCCTCGCCGATCGCAGCTCGCGAGCCCGACACGTCGGACGCGGTCGCGAGCGATCGCCGCCGGGTGCGGGCGGCGCGGAGCGGTCTCGTCCGGATCACGGCCGACCTGTTGGCGATTCCGCGCACGGACGGCCCGCGGGCCGAGCCGGCCGGCGCGGATCGCTCCGCTCGACTGGGCGAGCGGATCCGCCGCGGGATCCGACGGCGACGAGCCCCGCTCACGGTCGCTGCGCTCATCGGCGGGGCGACGCTCGTGCTCGCGCTGACCGTCGTGTCGCCGAGCGGCGGTTCGAGCGGGGCCGGCTCGGACACCGGGGCTCCGGCGACCGCCGGTGCTCCGGGCGGCTCGGCCGGTGCCGACGAGGCCGCAGCGGGGCCCGAGACGACCGGTGAGCGTGCAGGAGGTGCGGCGGCGGACTCGTCTCTGGTGGTGCAGGGAGACGATCCCGCCGCCGCGGTCGCCGAACTGCTCCGGGTGCGCGCCGGGTGCCTGGCCGACCTCGATACGGCGTGCGTCGAGGCGGTGGCGCAGCCCGGATCCGCGCTCGCGGCGGCCGACCGCGACGCGGTGCTGTCGGCCCGTGACGGGGGAACGATCGCGATCGACGTGTTCGACCTCGATCACGTCGCCGTCATCGGCTCGATGGGGGCGGCCTGGCTGGTGCAGGTGCCCCGCAGCGACGAACGCGAACCGGCCTCGGTGCTCGCGATGAGCACCGAGGCCGGGTGGCGTCTGCGGGAGATCTTCGACTAGATGCCGAGATCGGCCTCGAAGTCGCCCTCCTCGAGGCGCGCCTTCACGGCCGTGAGGAACCGGGCCGCGTCGGCGCCGTCGATGATGCGGTGGTCGTACGAGAGCGCGAGGTAGACCATCGAGCGGATCGCGATCGCGTCGGAGCCGTCCTCCGAGATCACGACGGGGCGCTTGACGACCACACCCGTGCCGAGGATCGCCGTCTGCGGGAGGAAGACCACCGGCGTGTCGAACAGCGCGCCGCGCGAACCCGTGTTGGTCAGCGTGAACGTGCCGCCCGAGAGCTCGTCGGGCTTCAGCTGGTTGTTGCGGGTGCGCTCGGCGAGGTCGGCGATCTGGCCCGCGAGACCGGCGATGTCGAGCTCGCCGGCGTCGCGCACCACCGGAGTGAGCAGACCGCGCTCGGTGTCGACCGCGATCGACAGGTTCTCGCTCTCGGGGTAGACGATGGAGTCGCCGTCGACCGTCGAGTTGATGATCGGGTAGGCGCGCAGCGCCTCGACCGCGGCGAGACCGAAGAACGGCAGGAAGCTGAGCTTGGTGCCCGTCTTCTCGAGGAACTCGCCCTTCACGCGGTCGCGCAGGCGGGCGACGCGGGTGACGTCGACCTCGACGACCGAGGTGAGCTGAGCCGTCGACTGCATCGACACGACCGCGCGCTCGGCGACGACCTTGCGCAGGCGCGTCATCGGCTGGGTCGTGCCCCGCAGCGGCGAGGTCTCGAGCTGCACCCGGGGCGCCACGGCCGCGGCCGGGGCGGTCTGGGCGCTGAGCACGTCCTGCTTGCGGATGCGACCGCCGACGCCGGTGCCGGTGACGCTGGCGAGGTCGACGCCCTGCTCGTTCGCGAGCTTGCGCACGATCGGGGTGACGTAGCCGGCCGTGCCGCTGTGCGCACCGCCCTGCGACGGTGCCGCAGCGGGCGCAGCCGGGGCGGCAGGCGCCTGAGCGGGAGCAGCGGGTGCGACCGGTGCCTGAGCGGGAGCAGCGGGTGCGACCGGTGCCTGAGCGGGCGCGGCAGGCGCCGCGGGCGCGGCAGGTGCGACCGGTGCCTGAGCGGGCGCCGCCGGTGCGACCGGTGCCTGAGCTGGCGCGGCGGGCGCCGCAGGGGCCTGAGCGGGTGCGGCCGGAGCTGCGGGGGCGGCCGGTGCCTCAGCCGGAGCAGCGGGCGCCTGCGCGGCAGGCGCGGCGGCCGGGGCTGCGGGCTCGGGTGCGGCGACGGGGGCCGCCGGCGCCTCGGGTGCGGCCGGAGCAGCAGGCTCGGGAGCGGCAGCGGGAGCCTCGGCGGCGGCCGGGGCCTCCGCGGCGGGCTCGGCAGGTGCCGCTGCGGCAGCGCCCGACCCATCGCCGATCGTCACCAGCGGCGTGCCGACCTCGACGGTCTCGTCCTCCTGGACGAGGATCGCCTCGATCACCCCGGCGACGGGGGAGGGGATCTCGGTGTCGACCTTGTCGGTCGAGACCTCGAGCAGCGGCTCGTCGACCTCGACACGGTCGCCGACGTTCTTCAGCCATCGGGTGACCGTGCCCTCAGTGACACTCTCACCGAGTGCCGGGAGGCTGACGGATTCGCTCATGCGCTTGTCTCCTTCACAGCGTGGGACGCATTGTCCAGCATATTGCAGTCGTCTGGGGTGGGTTCGGGTCAGAGCGCGTGGAGCGGCTTGCCCGCGAGCTTCAGGAAGGCTTCGCCCAGCGCCTCGTTCTGCGTCGGGTGGGCGTGGATGAACGGGGCGACGTCCTCGGGGTAGGCCTCCCAGTTCACGGCGAGCTGGGCTTCGCCGATGAGTTCGCCGACGCGGGCGCCGATCATGTGCACGCCGACGACGGGGCCGTCGTTGACGCGCACGACCTTGATCGAGCCGCTGGTCTCGAGGATGTGGCTCTTGCCGTTGCCGGCGAGGTTGTACTCGTACGCCGACACCCGGTCGGCGCCGAACTTCTCGGCCGCCTTCGCCTCGGTGTAGCCGACCGAGGCGACCTCGGGCTCGCAGTACGTGACCTTGGGGATGTTCACGTCCTCGACGACGATCGGGGTCAGGCCCGCGATCTCCTCGGCGACGAAGATGCCCTGCTGGAACCCGCGGTGCGCCAGCTGCAGGCCGGGAACGATGTCGCCGACGGCGTAGACGCCGGGGACGCTGGTGCGGAGACGCTCGTCGGTGATGACGAACCCGCGGTCGACCGTGACGCCCGCCTCTTCGTAGCCGAGGCCCTGGGTCGCCGGGCCGCGGCCGACGGCCACGAGCAGCAGTTCGGCTTCGACGGTCTCGCCGTTCTCGAGGGTGACGACCACGCCGTTCTCGTGCTGGGCGACGCTCTGGAACCGGACGCCGAGCTTGTAGTCGATGCCGCGCTTGCGGAACGCCCGCTCGAGCTGCTTCGAGATCGACTCCTCCTCGTTCGGCACGAGGTGGGGGAGCGCCTCGATGATCGTGACGTCGGCGCCGAACGACTTCCAGACGCTCGCGAACTCGACGCCGATCACGCCGCCGCCGAGCACGGCGACCTTGCCGGGCACGAAGTCCAGCTGGAGGGCCTGATCGCTCGTGATGACGCGGCCGCCGATCTCGAGGCCGGGCAGCGAGCGCGAGTACGAACCGGTGGCGAGCACGACGTTCGCCCCGGTGTAGCGGTCGTCGCCGACCTGCACCGTCTTGGCGCCGACGAGACGCCCTTCGCCCTCGACGACGGTGATGCCGCGGGCCTTCACGAGACCCTGCAGGCCCTTCCACTTGCTGGTGATGATCGAGTCGCGGTAGCCGCCGACCTGCGTCATGTCGACGCCGTCGAGCGTGGCGCGGATGCCGAACTTCGCCGATTCGCGAGCGCTGTCGGCCACCTCGGCGGCGTGCAGCAGCGCCTTGGTGGGGATGCAGCCGCGGTGCAGGCAGGTGCCGCCGAGCTTGTCCTTCTCGATGAGGGCGACGGTCGACCCGAGTTCTGCGGCGCGCAGTGCGGCGGCGTACCCGCCGCTGCCGCCGCCGAGGACGACCAGGTCAAAGTTGTGCTCGGACAAGCCGGTATCTCCCTTGCGCAGGTGGTGTGCGACACGGCTGCGCGGGGTCGTGCCCGGCGCAGGCTGCTCAGGCGACGTTCTCGCCCATAGAACTGTACTACTCGGACGCGAGCGACTCGCCCAGCCGGATGAGCGTGCGCACGGCGACGGCGGTCGGCCCCGCGTCGGTGAACCCCCACGCCGGGCCGGTGTTGTTCGCCGGGCCGGCGATGTCGAGATGCGCCCACGGGATGCGCTCGCCGTCGCCGTCGCGCCGGCCGACGAACTCCTGCAGGAAGACGCCGGCCAGGAGCATCCCCGGTACGCCCTGACCGAGCTTGGAGTTCGTCAGGTCCGCGACATCCGACTTCAGCAGCCGCTTCAGGTCGGCCGGGAGCGGCATCGGCCAGACCGCCTCGTCGACCTCGTCCGCAGCCGCCCGCACGCGCGCGACGAGCGCGTCGTCGCCCATCAGCCCCGAGATGCGCCCGCCCAGGGCGACCTGCTGGGCGCCCGTGAGCGTGGCCACGTCGACGATCGCATCGGCCTGCTCGTCGGCGGCTGCGACCAGCCCGTCGGCCAGGACCAGCCGCCCTTCGGCATCGGTGTTCACCACTTCGACCGTGGTGCCGTTCTTCATGCGCAGCACGTCGTTCGGGCGGATCGCGTCGCCCGAGGGCATGTTCTCGGCGAGGCAGAGCCAACCGGTGACCGCGATCGCAGCGCCGATCTCGGCGAGCGCGATGACGGCGCCGAGCACGGCCGCGGCGCCCGCCATGTCGGTCTTCATGCCCACCATCGACGCGGCCGGCTTCAGCGACAGCCCGCCGGAGTCGAACGTGATGCCCTTGCCGACCAGGGCGAGCCGGAACTGCGCCCCTGCGGGCGCGTACTCGAGCCGCACGAGCCGGGGACCGCGCACCGACCCCTGGCCGACGCCGAGGATGCCGCCGTAGCCGCCCTCGGCGAGGGCGGCCTCGTCGAGGATCCGCGCGTCGACGCCCGCGGCCGCCGCCTGGTCCGCCGCGATCGCGGCGAAGACCTCGGGCGAGAGATCGGACGGCGACGCGTTCACCAGGTCTTTGGTGCGGGCGACCGCACCGGCGACGGCGCGAACCCGGGCGAGGCCGACTTCGTCGGCGCCGAACGGCGTGTGCAGCGTGATGCGGGCGACGGTGCGCGTCGGCTCGGAGCGGTAGGCGTTGTAGCGATACGCGCCGAGCGCCGCGCCCTCGAGCGCCGCCGCGGCGACCGCGGGGTCGTCGGTCGAGATGCCGACGGCGACCTCGTCGATGTCGGCGAGTCGGCGCAGCGCGGCACCCGCGGCGAGCCGCACCGAGTCGGCGGTCGCGGTCGGGCCGGCACCGGCGACCGCGACCACCGGCCCGCCGTCGCGCCCGGGCAGACGGACCAGTTCGTCTGCCGCACCGTTCGCGCGCAGCGCGCGCAGCGCCTCGGGCACCCAGTCGAAGCCGCCGTCGACGAGCACTGCGGGCCCGTCGTCTCCGGCGACCGCGAGAAGCAGGACGACGTCGGCTCGGGCGTCGGCCACGGGAGCCCTCTGGCTCAGCAGTTCCGGCACGGACATGCCTCGATGGTACGTGTTCGCTGTCGGCACACGGGGGGAGCGGGACATCCGGCCGGGTGGTCACCCGACGCAACTACGCTGGAATCATGCGCGACCCTCGGAGCCTGTACGAGCTGAATGCGGATGTCTCGGTGCCCGCCGGCATCCCGCTCGTCGCCGGGTTGACGGGGTTCGCCGACGCCGGCTCGGCCGTGCAGCAGACCACCGACTACCTGCTCTCGACGCTCGAGAGCACGGTGGTGGCTGCGTTCGACGCCGACGAGCTGCTCGACTACCGTGCGCGTCGGCCGATCATCCTGTTCGACGGCGACCACCTCACCGACTACCGTCCGGCGCGCCTCAGCCTCGACCTCGCCCGCGACGAGCTGGGCCGGCCGTTCCTGCTGCTCACCGGGTTCGAACCCGACTTCCAGTGGGAGCGCTTCTCGACCGCGGTGCTCGGCCTGATCGAAGAGCTCGGCGTCTCGTCGACCACGTGGCTCAACTCCATCCCGATGCCGGTGCCGCACACGCGGCCGATCGGGCTCACGGTGAGCGGCAACCGAGCCGAGCTCACCGAGGCGATGTCGGTGTGGCGGCCGACGACGCAGGTGCCGGCGAACGCGCTGCACCTGGTCGAGTACCGGCTGCAGGAGCTCGAGCACCCGACGGTCGGCTTCGTGCTGCTCGTTCCGCACTACCTGACCGATGCGGAGCATCCGGGCACCGCCCTCGCCGCGCTCGACGCGGTGTCGGCCGCGACCGGGCTCATCTTCCCGACCGACGCGCTGCGCGAGCAGTCTCGCGAGTTCCTCGCCCGCATCGATGAGCAGGTCGCCGAGAACCCCGAGCTCTCCAAGCTCGTCGGCACGCTCGAGGAGCGGCACGACGCCTACATGGAGGGCACGACGCTGCGTTCGCCGCTCACCGATGAAGACGGCGAGGTGCCCTCGGCCGATTCGATCGCCGCCGAGCTCGAGAAGTTCCTCGCCCGCCGTCGCGGGCGCGACGACGAGTCGCCGCTCGGAGGCTGAGCGCGCCGTCGCCCGGCGGCGCGGCCCGGCTGCGGGAATGCCGCACCGCCCGTCCGCGTTGCCATCAGGTGGAGATGAGCGCCCGGCGAGGCGGTCGACGACACGTCGAAGGCCCGCCGATTCGGGGCGCAGAGGCATGCGGCGGTATAATGGGGGCAGGACCCGTTCAGGTTCGACCGGCGCGATCATCGTCGCGCGATCACGGCGGACTTGACATGGGTCCTCATAGTGTCCGAAAACACCGCGACCCGATCGCGGTGCGAGCGGGCGGCGCGACTGCGTCGCGCGAGGAGCACGAGCCGTCGGCGACGGGTACGCCGGAGTGACGGCGAGGAGAGGTGCAGAGTATGGCGAAGGCCGCAACGACGACCGCCAAGGGCGACGAGGCGACGAAGGCCGCCGCGCCCGCGAAGGCGGCCGCGGCAACCAAGACGTCCGCGAAGGCCGCGGCGAAGCCGACCGCGAAGACGGCGGCGACCACGGGCGCGACGAAGACAGCGGCCAAGCCGGCCGCCAAGACGGCGACCAAGACGGCGCGCACGTCGACGGCGAAGGGCGCCGCGAAGACGAGCGCCGCGGCGAAGGCCGCGAAGAGCGGCGACGACGAGTTCGAAGACACCGAGATCGAGGACGGCGAGGAGCTGGTCGAGACCGGTGACGCCGAGACGGTCGAGGCGACCGAGACCGCAGCCGACGCGGCGGACGACGCCGACGACGTCGACGACTCGACCGGGGCGATCCCGGTGGTGACCGAGCCGCACCCGACGGGGGCGCTGGTGCTGCGCGCCGGCGACGACGAAGACGAGGTGCCGGTCTACTCGGCGCAGATCACGGGTGCGACCGCCGACCCCGTGAAGGACTACCTGAAGCAGATCGGCAAGGTCGCGCTGCTGAACGCGGCCGAAGAGGTCGAGCTCGCGATGCGCATCGAGGCGGGCCTGTTCGCCGAGGAGAAGCTGTCGCACATGAGCGACGCCGAGAAGCGCACCCAGCTCGGCCGTGAGCTGCAGTGGGTCGCGAAGGACGGGCAGCGCGCGAAGAGCCACCTGCTCGGCGCGAACCTGCGTCTCGTGGTGTCGCTGGCCAAGCGCTACACGGGTCGCGGCATGCAGTTCCTCGATCTGATTCAAGAGGGCAACCTGGGCCTGATCCGTGCGGTCGAGAAGTTCGACTACACGAAGGGCTTCAAGTTCTCGACCTACGCGACGTGGTGGATCCGCCAGGCGATCACCCGCGCGATGGCCGACCAGGCCCGCACCATCCGCATCCCGGTGCACATGGTCGAGGTCATCAACAAGCTCGCCCGCGTGCAGCGGCAGATGCTGCAGGACCTGGGCCGCGAGCCCACGCCGGAAGAGCTCTCGAAGGAGCTCGACATGACCCCCGAGAAGGTCATCGAGGTGCAGAAGTACGGCCGCGAGCCGATCTCGCTGCACACCCCGCTCGGCGAGGACGGCGACAGCGAGTTCGGCGACCTGATCGAGGACACCGAGGCGGTCGTGCCGGCCGACGCGGTCGGCTTCACGATGCTGCAGAAGCAGCTCGAGAGCCTGCTCGACTCGCTCTCCGAGCGCGAGGCGGGCGTGATCCGCATGCGCTTCGGCCTCGGCGACGGCATGCCGAAGACGCTCGACCAGATCGGCGACACGTTCGGGGTCACCCGCGAGCGCATCCGTCAGATCGAGTCGAAGACGATGGCGAAGCTCCGTCACCCGTCGCGCTCGCAGTCGCTCCGCGACTACCTCGAGTAGGCCGTCGGTGCGCGCGGGCTCCCTGCGTTATGGGCCGGCGATCCTCGCCGGCAGACTCACCAGATTCGCCGCCCGGCTGCGCAAGCCGGGCGGCGGTTCGGCGGTTCCGGGCCTGGTCGTCAACCGCATCGCCCCGGGCTATCTGAGGCGCACCCTGTCGGGGTTCCCGCAGGGGCTGATCGTCGTCTCCGGGTCGAGCGGCAAGTCGACCACGACGAAGATGCTGGTGGCGATCCTGCGCGCCCACGGCGTGGACGTGTTCACCAATCCGTCGACCGCGAACATCTCGCAAGGGCTCACCTCGGCGCTGCTCGAACGCGCCGACTGGCTCGGCCGGGTGCCCGGCGACCTCGCGGTGCTCGAGATGGACGAGGGTCACGGCGCGCTCGTCATGCAGGGCGTCGACGCACGCATCGTGGCGCTCACGAACGTGATGGTCGACCAGATCGATCGCTTCCACGACTCCGACATGGTGGTCGGGATGCTGCGCCGCATCGCCGAGCGAGCGCATGAGGCGGTCGTGGTGAACGCCGACGACGCGGCGCTCCAGCGGCTGGCATCGGAGCTGGGCGGGACGGTCGCGGTGCACCGGTACGGCGTCTCCGACGAGGTGCTCGCCTCGGCGCCGCGCGGCCTCGGCTACACCGAGACCGCGCCCGATCGGCTCCCACCCGACGCGGGGGTCGTCGTCGAGTCGGTCGACGGGCGCCGTGCGGTGCTCGCCGACGGCGAGGCATCCGTCGAGATCTCGTTGCCCGCGCGAGGCATCCACTACGCCGTCGACGCGGCGACCGCGTACGCGACCGCGCGCGCGGCGCTCGGCGCGCGCTTCGACCGCGGCATCGCGGCGCGCGCACTGAGCGAGATCCCAGCGGTCTTCGGCCGTGGCGAGCGCACCACCGTCCGCGGCCAGGAGGTCGAGTTCGTGCTGGTGCAGAACCCGGCGAGCTATCAGCTCAACGTCGACGGCATCGAGCCGGGTTGCGAGCAGATCCTCTTCGCGGTCGGCTCCGATGTGCGCGATCCCTCCTATTTCTGGCCGACGGATGCCTCGAGCCTGCGCCGTGTCGCGATCGTCAGCGGGTCCAAGGCGTACGAAGCCGCGCTCATGCTCGCCTACGACGGCGTCGAGATCGACCGCGTCGAGCCCGACCTGGCCCGGGCGATCGACGACTTCCTGGCGGCACCCGCTCCCGAGCACGGCGTCAAGACCATCGTCTTCACCGCGGACTCGATGCGTCGGACCCGCGCCCACCTCGGACTCACGGAGGCCTGATGACCTTCACCATCGCGGCGCTGGTGCCGTCGCTGCTGAACACCAACGGCGATGCCGAGAACGCGGCCGTGCTCGCCCAGCGTCTGCGCTGGGCGGGGCACGAGGCCCGCGTCGCGCGGGTGGAGCGCGTCGACGAGCTGCCCGACCGGGTCGACGCCGTCGTGGTCGGCTCGGGCAACGACTCGTCGCTCGAGCCTGCACGCGAGCGACTGCTCACCATGCACGACGAACTGCGCCGGTGGGGCACCGAGGGCGTCCCGATCCTCGCCGTCGGCACCGGCTGGGAGCTGCTCAGCTGGGGCGTCGAGACCGCCGACGGCCGCGTGGTCGAGGGCCTCGGCGTCCTGCCCGGCCGCGCCGTGCCCCGTGCCGAGGGCCGCGTCACCGGCGAGATCGTGCTGCGATCGCCGCGATTCGGGCATCTCGTCGGGTTCGAGAACCACGCGCGCGACGCGGTGCAGGCCGAGGCGTCGCCGCTCGGGCGGCTGCTCGCCGGCGCCGGCAACGGGCGCGGCTCGGGCCAGGAGGGCGTGGTCATGGGCTGGGTGCTCGGCACGCACCTGCACGGGCCGGTGCTCGCGAAGAATCCGGCGTTCGCCGACGCGATCCTCACCGAGGTCGCCTCGCGTGCCGGCGCCGAGTACGCGCCGGGGGAGCAGGCCGCCGTGGTCGACCGCTACGCGGACGAAGCCCGTCGGCTGCTGCTCGAGGCCGCGAAGGTCACGCTCCCCGAGTGAGCGGCAGGCGGGCCGCACCGCGACCGGGCGGGCGCGCTCCGCGGCATCCGTGTCCGGAGACGACGAACGCCCCGCCGAAGCGGGGCGTTCGCCGAAGACCTGATCAGTCGCGGGTGTCGACCATCAGCCGGCTCGACTCGTCGTGCCAGCTGTGCGCGATCTGCGACAGCTTCTCCTGGTGCTTGCGGCCGTGGTGCGCGCAGAACAGCAGCTCGCCGTTCGAGACGACCACGCGGATGTACGCCTGCGCACCGCAGGCGTCGCACCGGTCGAGCGCGGTGAGCTCGTAGGGGGCCTCGGCTTCGGTCGCAGTGGTCTCGGTGTACTGCGTCATGGCTCCTCCTCCAGTCGGTCACGCTCGCATTTCCGTTCCTCAATGTAAGCACGCGAAGAGCGGCATGCCCTCCACATGGGCTGGCATTTCGCTGAGCGCGTAGCGCCTGACGCGTGGTGTCGCCGGGCGTCAGTATCCTTGACCGTCGTGAGCTCCGACTATTCCGCCCGCCACCTCTCCGTGCTCGAAGGCCTCGAGGCCGTGCGCAAACGCCCGGGCATGTACATCGGCTCGACCGACTCGCGCGGTCTCATGCACTGCGTCTGGGAGATCATCGACAACTCCGTCGACGAAGCGCTCGCGGGGCACGGCGACGACATCGAGGTCGTGCTGCACCGCGACGGCAGCGTCGAGGTGCGCGACCGGGCACGCGGCATCCCGGTCGACATCGAGCCGAAGACCGGGCTGAGCGGCGTCGAGGTCGTGTTCACCAAGCTGCACGCGGGCGGCAAGTTCGGGTCGGGGTCGTACTCCGCCTCGGGCGGCCTGCACGGCGTCGGCGCGTCGGTCGTGAACGCGCTGTCAGAGCGCCTCGACGTCGAGGTCGATCGGGGCGGCAAGACCTGGGCCATGTCGTTCCACCGGGGCGAGCCCGGGCTGTTCGCCGACGGCGCCGACGGGCCGAGCCCCGCCTCGGCGTTCACGCCGTTCGAGGAGTCGAGCGAGCTCCGGGTCGTCGGCAAGGTCGCCAAGGGCGTCACCGGTACCCGCATCCGCTACTGGGCCGACTCGCAGATCTTCACCAAGGGCGCGGGCTTCCAGCTCGAGGAGCTCATCGGCCGGGCCCGCCAGACCGCGTTCCTCGTGCCGGGCCTCGGCCTCACCATCCTCGACCGGCGCGGCGACGAGCCCGAAGAGCACCGGTTCAAGTTCGACGGCGGCATCAGCGAGTTCGTCGAGCATCTCGCCACGGACGGTGCGGTGACCGACGTCTGGCGGCTCACCGGCGACGGCCGGTTCACCGAGACGGTGCCCGTGCTGAACTCGGGCGGTGCGATGGTGCCGACCGACGTCGAGCGCGAGTGCCATGTCGACATCGCGCTGCGCTGGGGCACCGGGTACGACACCGCGGTCCGTACCTTCGTCAACATCATCGCCACGCCGAAGGGCGGCACCCACCTCGCCGGGTTCGAGCAGGGGCTGCTGAAGTTCATCCGCGCGCAGGTCGAGCAGAACGCGCGCCGGCTCAAGGTCGGCAACGACAAGCTCGACAAGGACGACGTGCTCGCCGGCCTCACCGCGGTGCTCACCGTGCGGCTCGCCGAGCCGCAGTTCGAGGGCCAGACCAAAGAGGTGCTCGGCACGCCGGCGGTGCGGTCGATCGTGGCTTCGGTGGTGCAGAAGTCGCTGGCCGAGCGGTTCGCCTCGACGAAGCGCGACGACAAGGCGCAGACCGCGCTGGTGCTCGACAAGGTCGTCGCCGAGATGAAGGCGCGCATCTCCGCGCGCACCCACAAAGAGACGCAGCGTCGCAAGAACGCGCTGGAGTCGTCGTCGCTTCCGGCGAAGCTCGCCGACTGCCGGTCGACGGATGTCGCGCACAGCGAACTGTTCATCGTCGAGGGCGACTCGGCGCTGGGCACCGCAAAGCTCGCGCGCGACAGCGAACACCAGGCGCTGCTGCCGATCCGGGGCAAGATCCTCAACGTGCAGAAGGCGTCCATCGCCGACATGCTCGGCAACGCCGAGTGCGCGGCCATCATCCAGACGATCGGCGCCGGGTCGGGTCGCACCTTCGACCTCTCGGCGGCACGGTACGGCAAGGTCATCATCATGAGCGACGCCGACGTCGACGGCGCGCACATCCGCACGCTGCTGCTCACCCTGTTCTTCCGGTACATGCGGCCGATGATCGAAGAGGGCCGGGTCTTCGCGGCCGTGCCGCCGCTGCACCGCATCATCGTGCAGAACCCCGGCACGAAGCCGAACGAGACGATCTACACGTACTCCGAGGCGGAGTTCGCGGCCGTCACGAAAGACCTCACCCGGCGCGGCCGCAAGTTCGGCGAGCCGCAGCGCTACAAGGGTCTCGGCGAGATGGACGCGGATCAGCTCGCCGTCACGACGATGGACCCGAAGCACCGGATGCTCCGCCGCGTGGGCGTCGCGGACGCCGAGCAGGCCGGCCGTGTCTTCGAACTGCTGATGGGCAACGACGTCGCGCCGCGCAAGGAGTTCATCATCGACAGCGCCAACGGGCTGAGCCGGGATCGCATCGACGCCTGAGCAGGTGCGCGGGCGCGGGGGAGCCGCGACCCCCGACGCCTGCGCGGACGATCGTGTCGGCGAGCGCGCCGGCCGTCAGCCGATGCGCCGGCCGATGACCGCGACGGGCGCGTCGAGCGGGGCCCCGGATGCGTCCCGCTTCGCGAGCGTCTCGGGGAGCTGACGCACGGCGCCGTCGGCGCCGAGCGCGTGTGCCGGGCCAGGGCCGGCCCAGGCGACCGACAGGGCGTCCTGGCCCTTCAGGAACCGCTGGGCGCGGACGCCGCCGGTCGCCCGCCCCTTGCCGGGGAACTCATCGAACGCCGACACCTTCACCGCGCCGGGGTCGGCGCCGAGGAGGGTGTCGCTGGTCGCCGCGATGGTCACCACGACCGTCTGCTCGAGCTCGCCGCGTGCGATCGCCGAGAACGCGACGACGCGCGCGCCGGAGGCGAGCTTGATGCCCGCCATGCCGCCGGCCGAGCACCCCTGCGGTCGTACGGACGACGCGGGGAAGTGCAGCAGCTGGGCGTCGCTGGCGATGAACACGAGCTCGTCGTCGTCGCCGCCCTGGGCCGCGCCGACGACCGAGTCGCCGGGCTTCAGCGCGATCACCTCGAAGTCGGGCCGGTTCGGATAGCCGCCCGGCTGGACCCGCTTCACGACGCCCTGCGCAGTGCCGAGCACGATCGGCCGGTCGGACGTGAGCGAGACGATCGCGAGCACCTGCTCGGAGCGGTCGGCGAGCCCGAGATACTCGCCGACGCGCACGCCGGCGCCGAGCTGCGGTGCGTTCGGCGGCAACTGCGGCAGGTCGAGCGGGGAGAACCGGATGAGCCGGCCGCGACTGGTGACCGCACCGATCTCGCTGCGGCTCGTGGTGTCGAGCACCGAGCGCACCGCGTCGTGCTTCGAACGGCGCGTCGGCACCGTCACGACCAGCTCGTCGGCGCCCTCGGGCCGGTCGATCCTGGCGATGCGGCCGGTCGCACCGAGCAGCACCCGGCACGGGACATCCGCATGCTCGAGTGATGCCGCGGTCGCGGCCGCCGCGGCCCGCCGGGCCGACGGCGGCAGCGACTTGGCCATCGTGAGCAGGGTTCGCCGTGGCGTGCCGAACTGCTCGGCGACCTCGCCGAGCTCGTCGGAGACGAGCGCGCGGATGCGGTCGGTGCTCGCCAGCAGCTCTTCGAGCTGCGCGATGTCGGCGAGCAACTGGTCGCGCTCGGTTTCGAGCTCGATCCGCGAGAACTTCGTGAGCCGGCGCAGCCGCAGTTCGAGGATGTACTCGGCCTGCACCTGGCTGAGATCGAACACCTCTTGCAGGCGCACCCGTGCCCGCTCGGCGTCATCGCTCGAGCGGATGACCTGGATCACCTCGTCGATGTCGAGGATCGCGATGAGCAGACCCTCGACGAGGTGGAGGCGTTCGCGCCGCCGGGCGAGCCGGTACTCGCTGCGACGTGTGACGACCCGCACGCGGTGGTCGATGTACACCTGCAGCAGTGCTTTCAGCCCGAGCGTCTGCGGCTGCCCGTCGACCAGGGCGACGTTGTTGATCGCGAAGCCGTCTTCGAGGGGGGTGAGCCGGTAGAGCTGCTCGAGCACCGCCTGCGGGTTGAACCCCGTCTTGATGCCGATCACGAGCCGCAGCCCGTGTTTGCGGTCGGTGAGGTCGGTGACGTCGGAGATGCCGGTGATCTTCTTCGCGTTGACGCCGTCTTTGATCTTCTCGATGACCTTCTCGGGGCCGACGAGGTAGGGGAGCTCGGTGACGACGAGGCCGGTCTTGCGGGCCGTGAGCTGTTCGACGGCGACCTTCGCGCGCGTCTTGAACGAGCCGCGCCCGGTGGTGTACGCGTCGCGCACCCCGTCGAGGCCGACGATCGTGCCGCCCGAGGGGAAGTCGGGGCCGGGGACGAACTCCATCAGCTCGTCAAGCGTCGCCTCGGGGTTCGCGATCAGGTGGCGCGCGGCGTGCACGACCTCGAGCAGGTTGTGCGGGGCCATGTTCGTCGCCATGCCGACCGCGATGCCGCTCGCCCCGTTGACGAGCAGGTTGGGGAATGCCGACGGCATCACCTCGGGCTGCTGGAGCTTGCCGTCGTAGTTCGGGACGAAGTCGACGACGTCTTCATCGAGGCCTTCGGACATCGACACCGCGGGCGCCGCGAGCCGCGCCTCGGTGTAGCGCGACGCCGCCGGACCGTCGTCGAGCGAACCGAAGTTGCCGTGCCCGTCGACGAGCGGAACCCGCAGCGTGAACGGCTGCGCCAGGCGCACGAGCGCGTCGTAGATCGCCGAGTCGCCGTGCGGATGGTATTTGCCCATGACCTCGCCCACGACACGCGAGCTCTTCACGTGCGCTCGATCGGGCCGCAGGCCCATCTCGGTCATGCTGAACAGGATGCGACGCTGCACCGGCTTCAGGCCGTCGCGCGCGTCGGGCAGCGCACGGGAGTAGATCACCGAGTACGCGTACTCGAGGAAGGAGCCCTGCATCTCGGTGGAGACATCGACATCCTCGATGCGCTCCGCGATCGGCGTGTCGGTGGGCTCGTCGGCTGCTCGGGTCATCCGTCTCTCGGGGGCTCGGCGCGGTGGTCGCGCGATGGAACGGTTCGCGCCCGGCCTGTGCCAGACTGGGCGCGATGCCTGCCATGCTACCGGTGCCCGACGACACCGTTCCGCGGCCGGCCGCGATCCTCCCGAGCGTGTCGGCCGCCCTCGCCGGCGAGGCGAACCAGCTCGGGCTCCCCGCCGCCCGCAGCGCGATCATCGTGCTCGTCGACGGCCTGGGTGCATCGAACCTCTCGGCGCGGGCGGGGCACGCCCGGCATCTGGTGGGCCGGATGTCGCGACGCGATGTTATCCGCACCGTCTTCCCGTCGACGACCGCCGCCGCGATCACCTCGTTCGCCACGGGAGAGCCGCCGGGCGTGCACGGCATCGTCGGCTACCGGGTGCTCGAGCCGGAGTCCGACCGGGTCGTCAACCAGCTGAACGGCTGGGAGGCCGGGCTCCTGCCCGACGGCTGGCAGCGATCGACGACCTGGTTCGAGCACGCCGGGGCCCGAGACATCCGCACCGTCGCCGTCGGCGCCGCGCGCTACGCGACGTCCGGCTTCACCCGAGCCGTGCTGCGCGGTGCCGAGTACCGGGCGGCCGCGACCATCGCCGACCGGGTGGATGCGGCGCTCGACCTGATCTCGGGCGCCAAACCGACGATCGTCTACCTCTACATCCCCGAGCTCGATCAGCTCGCCCACTCCCACGGGTGGGAGTCCGAGCGCTGGCTCGCCGCCCTCGAGACCGTCGACGCCGAACTCGCCCGGCTCGATCGGCGCCTGCCCAACGGCGTCGGCCTGCTGGTCACCGCCGATCACGGCGTGGTCGACGTGCCCGCGCACCGGCACGTGTTCGTCGACGACCGGCCCGATCTGCTCGACGGCATCCGGCACATCGCGGGGGAGCCGCGGTGCCTCGCGCTGCACCTGGACGCGTCGCTGCCGGATTCCGCGCGCGAGCGCCTGATCGACGGCTGGCGCGATGCCGAAGCCGGCCGATCATGGGTGCTGACGCGCGACGAGGCGCTCGACGCCGGCCTCTACGCGCCGGCCGGGCGGATCGCTCCCGAGGTGCGCGGGCGCATCGGCGACGTGCTCGTCGCGGCGCGTGCCGGCATCGCCTACTACGACCGGCGCGAAGCGAACCGCACGGCCGAGAAGATGATCGGCCAGCACGGGTCCTGGACCGACGAGGAGTCGCGGGTGCCGCTCATCCGCGGGGGCGCGTTCGGGCGCGACTGACGGGCGGCGCTCCCGGTGAGGGCGCGCCGGATCCCGATCGGGTGATCCCGACCCGGAACGGGTCAGAGCGTGGGGTAGTCGCGGCGCTTCACCTGCGGCTTCGGCAGGCGGAGGGGGCGCAGCTGCAGCGCGCGCATCGCGGCGTACCAGCGCACCCGGTCGGCGCGGTCGCCGTACTTCGAGCGGAGCTTGCGGGTGAGCACCTGCCCGAGGATGATCACGTCGATCACCGCGACGGCGAAGAACGCCCAGAGCAGCAGGATCGAGAGCGCCTGGATCTCGTAGTTCTGCACGAAGGTGAGGACGATCACGAGGAACATCACGGGGATGAGCAGTTCGCCGATGCTGAAACGCGCGTCGACGTAGTCGCGCACGAACTTCTTCTGCGGGCCGCGGTCGCGCATCGGCAGGTACTTCTCATCGCCGTTGGCCATGCCGATCCGGGCGCGCTCGCGCGCATCGGCGGCCTTGGCCTTCGCCTGGCGCGCGGCCTCCTTGCGGTCGTTCGGCACGAGCGGCCGCTTGCGGGCGGCCTCACGCTCGGCGCGGGTGGGCGTCGGGACGCCCTTGCCCGCCTTCAGACGCGCCTCGGTGTCGGCGAGCGTCTCGGGGGCGGGCTGGTCGGTGTTGTTCGCGTTCTTCGCCACGGGGTTCCTCGGATCGGTTCTCTTAAGATTACCGGCATGACCGAGTCCCGTGATTCCTCCGCTCCCGACCGCGACGCCGCCGTCCGCGCCGCCGTGGACGCGGGCTTCCCATCCGCCGTCGCCGACCTCGGCGCGCTCGTGCGCATCCCGTCGGTGTCGTGGCCCGCGTTCGACCCGGCGCACGTCGCCGAGAGTGCGGAACGCGTCGCCGACCTGTTGCGCGCCACCGACCTGTTCGATCTCGTCGAGATCCACCGTGCGCCCGTGGAGGACGGCAGCGAGCTCGGGCAGCCCGCCGTGCTCGCGCACCGACCAGCGCGAGACGGGCGGCCGACCGTGCTGCTCTACGCCCACCACGACGTGCAGCCGCCCGGGCGCGACGAGGACTGGGAGACCCCGCCCTTCGAGCCGACGCAGCGCGGCGACCGACTCCACGGTCGCGGCGCGGCCGACGACAAGGCCGGCGTGATGGCCCACGTCGCGGCGCTGCGCGCCCTCGCCGAGGTCGTCGACGATCCCGCCCTCGGCATCTCGGTGTTCATCGAGGGCGAGGAGGAGTGGGCCTCCCGCTCGTTCGACAACTTCCTCCGCGAGCACCGCGACGTGCTCGCCGCGGACGCGATCATCGTGGCCGATTCGGGCAACTGGGATGTCTCGACTCCCGCCGTCACGGTCGCGCTCCGGGGTGCGGCGATGTTCAACCTGCGGATCGAGACGCTCGCGCACGCATCCCATTCCGGCATGTTCGGGGGAGCGGTGCCCGACGCGATGCTCGCCGCGATCCGGCTGCTCGACACGCTCTGGGCGCCCGACGGATCCGTCGCCGTGGCGGGGCTGGAGTCGGCGGACCTCGAGGTCCCCGAGTACGACGAGGCGACCCTGCGCCGCGAGGCCGCCGTCCTCGACGGGGTGCAGACGATCGGGCGCGGCGACCTCCTCGCGCGCATCTGGGCCCAGCCCTCGATCACCGTCACCGGCATCGACGCGCCCGATGTCGCGAACGCGTCGAACACGCTGCTGCCGTCGGTCCGGGTGCGGATCAGCGGGCGGGTGGCGCCCGGGCAGTCCGCCGCCGACGCGTTCGCAGCGATCCGGAGCCACCTCGAAGCGCATGCGCCGTTCGGCGCGAAGCTGACGTTCGAGGAGCCCGACCTCGGCGAGGCGTTCCTCGTCGACACGTCGGGGTGGGCGGTCGCCGAGCTGCGCCGGGCCCTCGCCGACGCCTGGGACGGCGCGGAGCCGGTCGACATGGGCGTGGGCGGCTCCATCCCGTTCATCGCCTCGCTCGCCGAGGAGTTCCCCGGCGCTCAGATCCTCGTGACCGGCGTGGAGGATCCCGACAGCCGTGCTCACAGCCCGAACGAGTCGTTGCACCTCGGCGTGTTCAAGCGCGCTCAGCTCGCCGAGGCGCTGTTCCTGGCCCGACTCGACGATCGTCGGTGAACGCTCAGCCGTCATACGGCCGAACGGGCGTAGAATTCCGACGAACGTTCCCCGATCCAGAGTCCGAGGAGTGAGATGGGCATCACGATCACCGACACCGGCCACGGCGTCCTGCTGAGCGACCCGGCCGCCGACAAGGTCCGCAGCCTGCTCGCCCAGGAGGGTCGCGACGACCTGCGCCTCCGGGTGGCCGTGCAGCCCGGAGGCTGTTCCGGCCTGATCTACCAGCTGTACTTCGACGAGCGGCTCCTCGACGGCGACGCCGTCGTCGACTTCGACGGAGTCGAACTCGTGGTCGACAAGATGAGCGTCCCGTACCTCGACGGCGCCTCGATCGACTTCGAGGACTCGATCCAGAAGCAGGGCTTCACGATCGACAACCCGAACGCGCAGGGCAGCTGCGCGTGCGGCGACTCGTTCCACTGATCGCCGAGCACCAGCAGAAGGGGAGCCGCATGATGCGGCTCCCCTTCTGCGTTTCGGGCGATTCGGCAGGTCTGACCGCAAATCGCGCGCGGATGCTGCGCCGAAACCGCGCCGTGGTGCACATCCGCCCCGTCGAGTCGGAGTAGGCTAGGCACGATCACGCACTTCGCTGAGAAGTGTCTTCGAGTCTCCCGAAAGGTCACCGGTGCGCCACAATCGCCGACTCCGATGGGCTGCTGTTCCGATCGCAGCGACACTCAGCCTGTTCCTCGCAGGGTGCACGCAGGCTCAGCTGCACGGCTTCCTCCCCGGCTTCCAGGAGGGCGAACCGCCCGTCACGAACCACACCGAGCGGATCGCCGGTCTCTGGGTCACGTCGTGGATCGTGCTGCTCGTCGTCGGCGTCATCACCTGGGGTCTGACGATCTGGGCCGTCATCGCCTACCGCCGTCGTCGCGGGCAGACCGGCCTGCCGGTGCAGCTGCGCTACAACATGCCGATCGAGGTCTTCTACACGATCGTGCCGCTCATCCTCGTGATCGGCTTCTTCGCCTTCACCGCGCGCGACCAGGCGGCGATCGAGGAGCGCTTCGCCGACGACGACATCGACGTCAAGGTCGAGGTCATCGCCAAGCAGTGGGCATGGGACTTCAACTACGTCAACGAAGACGTGTACTCGCCGGGCATCCAGGCTCAGCTCGACCCCGACGCCGGCGACGGCTCGGTGATCGAGTCCGAGCTCCCGACGCTGGTGCTCCCGGTCGACTCGAACATCGAGATCGCCCTCGAATCGCGCGATGTCATCCACTCGTTCTGGGTCGTCGACTTCCTCTACAAGAAGGACATGTTCCCGGGCAAGACCAACTACATGTCGATCACGACCGAGCGCGAGGGCACCTACGTCGGCAAGTGCGCCGAGCTGTGCGGCGAATACCACTCGCTCATGCTGTTCAACGTCGAGGTCGTCTCTCAGGCCGAGTACGAGGACTACATCCAGTCGCTCGAGGACGCCGGCCAGACCGGTCAGCTGTCCACCGAGTACGACCGCAACCAGAACCTGCCCGGTACGGGCGCGCCCGAGTCGAATGAGGAGCACGACGCCGAATGAGCACCACGACCGCACCGGCTCGGCCGCAGTCGAGCAGCCTGCCGTTCGGCGCCTCGAAGGTCGAACGCAAGGGCAACGTCCTCGTGCGGTGGATCACCTCCACCGACCACAAGGTCATCGGGTACCTCTACCTGATCACCTCGTTCATCTACTTCTGCATCGGCGGCGTGATGGCCCTCATCATCCGCGCGCAGCTCTTCGAGCCGGGTCTCGAGCTGGTGCCCACGCGTGAGCAGTACAACCAGCTGTTCACGATGCACGGCACGATCATGCTGCTGATGTTCGCGACACCGCTGTTCGCCGGCTTCGCGAACGTGCTGATGCCGCTGCAGATCGGCGCGCCCGACGTGGCGTTCCCCCGTCTGAACGCGTTCGCGTACTGGCTGTTCAACTTCGGTTCGCTGATGGCGGTCGCCGGGTTCTTCACGCCGCAGGGCGCGGCCTCGTTCGGCTGGTTCGCGTACCAACCACTCGCGTCCACGACGTTCTCGCCGGGTATCGGCGGCAACCTCTGGATGCTGGGCCTCGGCATGTCCGGTTTCGGCACCATCCTCGGTGCGGTGAACTTCATCACCACCATCGTCACCATGCGCGCGCCCGGCATGACCATGTTCCGCATGCCGATCTTCACCTGGAACACCCTGGTGACGTCGATCCTCGTCCTGATGGCGTTCCCGGTGCTGGCCGCCGCGATCCTCGCCGCCGGTGCCGACCGCATCTTCGGTGCGCACATCTACGATCCCGAGAACGGCGGGGTGATGCTCTGGCAGCACCTCTTCTGGTTCTTCGGGCATCCAGAGGTCTACATCATCGCGCTGCCGTTCTTCGGCATCGTCTCCGAGATCTTCCCCGTCTTCAGCAGGAAGCCGATCTTCGGGTACAAGACTCTGATCTACGCCACGATCGCGATCGCCGCCCTCTCCGTCACCGTGTGGGCGCACCACATGTACGTCACCGGGTCCGTCCTGCTGCCGTTCTTCTCGCTCATGACGATGCTCATCGCCGTCCCAACCGGTGTGAAGATCTTCAACTGGATCGGCACCATGTGGCGAGGCTCGATCACGTTCGAGACGCCGCTGCTCTGGTCGCTCGGCTTCCTCATCACGTTCGTGTTCGGCGGGCTGACCGGCGTCATCCTGGCGTCGCCGCCGCTCGACTTCCACGTGTCCGACACCTACTTCGTCGTCGCCCACTTCCACTACGTGGTCTTCGGTACCGTCGTGTTCGCGATGTTCGCCGGCTTCTACTTCTGGTGGCCGAAGTGGACCGGCAAGATGCTGAACGAGACGCTCGGCAAGTGGCACTTCTGGCTGCTGTTCATCGGGTTCCATACGACGTTCCTGGTCCAGCACTGGCTCGGCGTCGTCGTCATGCCGCGCCGGTACTACTCGTACCTGCCCGAAGACAACATCACGTGGATGAACCAGCTGTCCACGATCGGCGCCTTCATCCTCGCGGTCTCGCTGATCCCGTTCTTCCTGAACGTCTACATCACGGCCCGACGCGCTCCGAAGGTCACCGTGAACGACCCGTGGGGCTACAGCCGCTCGCTCGAGTGGGCGACGAGCTGCCCGCCGCCGCGGCACAACTTCACCTCGATCCCGCGCATCCGCTCGGAGGCGCCGGCGTTCGACCTCAACCACCCCGAGGCGGGCATCCCGGTCGGCATCGGCCCGGCGAAGGACGCCCCCGAGGCACCGGTGTACGACGTGGAAACGAAGGAAGTCAAGTAAATGCGCGCCAACGTCGTCGTCTTCTGGATTCTCGCCGTCTTCTTCGCGATCGTCGCGGCCGTCTACGGTGTCTGGACCGCCTTCGGCGGCGTCGAGCAGCACGACGGCCCCGAGTGGGCCGGTCTGGTCGCGTTGTCGCTGGCGGGCGTGCTGAGCGCGTTCATCGCCTTCTATCTCGGGCGGGTGCACAGCGCCCAGGGCGGCGCACTGCCCGAGGATCGCCTCGACGCCAACATCGACGACGGCGACCCCGAGCTGGGCTTCTTCAGCCCGTGGAGCTGGTGGCCCGTCGTCCTCGCGGGTGCGGCGGCACTCGGGTTCCTCGGGCTCGCGATCGGGTTCTGGCTCGCGTTCATCGCCGTCCCGCTCGTCCTCATCGCGCTGGTCGGCTGGGTCTACGAGTACTATCGCGGCAACTTCGCTCGCTGAGCGAATCAGCACACGACGATGGCCCCGGCGGAAATCCGCCGGGGCCATCGTCGTGGCGGACCGGTGCATCCAGCCACCCCCACCCGGTGTGTGTCACCGTCGATGCTGCGTGAACGCGAGCACTTCGACGGAAGCGGTGACCGTGCGTGCCTCGACCGGTTCACCCTCGGCGCGGTGATGCGCTGACGGCCCCATCGCCACGAGCTGCGCCAGCTGGTCCTCGGCCGCCGAGAAGGAGTGATCGACCGGGCGTCGCCCCGCGAGCGACAGCCCGGCGGCGGTGAACTGCTCGATCACCCGCTCGTCTTTGCCGTCGGGAATCTCGAGGAGCGAGCCCGCGGCCCGCAGCTCGGCGAGGTGGCGCGAGGTCGGGACGACCACGATGACCGCGCCGGCGGGGGAGAGGATCCGTGCGTACTCGGGTGGGTTGCGCGGCGCGAACACGTCGAGGATGAGGTCGGCCGCACCGTCGACGATCGGCAGCGGGCGCCAGAGGTCGAGGACGACTCCGGTCGCCTCACGGCCGGTGACCTCGCGATGGTGGCGGCGGCTCCACCTGACCGCGTCGGGCGAGCGGTCGGCGACCAGCACGCGTTCGGCCCCCAGGTCGCGCGACACGACTGCGGAGTAGAACCCGGTACCGGAGCCGAGGTCGGCGATCGAGGGAGGGCGCGCTGACGGTCGCAGCGGCCGCGTCGCTCACCGCCAGTGCGATCGGGTCGTAGACCCCGGAGGCGAGCAGACTCGCGCGCGCCTCGAGCATCTGCCGGTCGTCGCCGATCGTCTTCGGCGCGCGCGGCGGGAGGAGCGTGACGTATCCGTGCTTCGAACGGTCGAACCGGTGCCCGGTCGCGCATCCGTACACGCCGTCCACGATCGACTGGAGCGGCAGGAAACAGTTCGGGCACCGGAACCAGGTCGTGTCGACCGTCATCGTTCCGGTGCCCGAACTCGTCGGCTGCGTGCTCAGTGCGCGGAGTCCGTGTGCTCCGCGTGGTGGTGGGCCGCTTCGAGCTCGCCCTTCGAGACGGGCGCGATGCGGTCTTCGAAGAACCAGCGGGAGAGCGCGGCTCGGACGTGCTGGCCCGCGGTGATCTTGCCACGTGCGTTCGGGCGGATCATGAGGGGCGAGTAGCTCTCGTAGCTCACCAGACGCCAGCGCTCGTACTCGTCGAGCGGCTGGTGCACCTCGATGAACTCGCCACCCGGCAGCTTCACGATGCGGCCGGACTCGTACCCGTGCAGCACGATCTCACGATCCTTCTTCTGAAGGGCGATGCAGACGCGCTTCGTGACGAAGTAGGCGATGAACGGACCGATGATGACCACAGCCTGCAGGGCGTGGATCACACCCTCCATGGTGAGCGAGAAGTGCGTCGCGAGGATGTCGGAGCTCGCCGCGGCCCAGAGGCCGGCGTAGAACGTGACACCCGCGGCGCCGATCGCCGTACGGGTCGGCGCGTTGCGCGGACGGTCGGCGATGTGGTGCTCGCGCTTGTCGCCGGTGACCCACGCCTCGATGAAGGGGTAGGCGACGACGAGCACGAGGAAGATGCCGATCGCGATGAGCGGGACGAGGATGTTGAACGACCAGGTGCGGTCGAGCCAGACGAACTCCCAGCCCGGCGGGATGAGACGCAGCGCACCGTCGGCGAACCCGATGTACCAGTCGGGCTGGGTGCCCGCCGAAACCGGAGACGGGTCGTACGGGCCGTAGTTCCAGATCGGGTTGATGGTGAACATCGAGGCGATGAGCGCGAGCACACCGAAGACGATGAAGAAGAACCCGCCGGCCTTCGCCGCGTAGATCGGGAGGATGGGCGGACCGACGGCGTTCTGCTGGGTCTTGCCGGGGCCGGCGTACTGGGTGTGCTTGTGCACGACCACGAGGACGAGGTGGATCGCGATGAGCGCGACGACCAGCGCCGGCAGCAGCAGGATGTGCAGCGTGTAGAGGCGCCCCACGATGTCGGTGCCGGGGAACTCGCCGCCGAAGATCAGGAACGACAGCCAGGTGCCGACGAGCGGGATGCCCTTGACCATGCCGTTGATGATCGCGAGGCCGTTGCCCGACAGCAGGTCGTCGGGGAGCGAGTACCCGGTGAAGCCCTCGGCCATCGCGAGGATGAACAGCGTGAACCCGATGATCCAGTTGAACTCACGCGGCTTGCGGAACGCACCCGTGAAGAAGATGCGCAGCATGTGCAGGCCGATCGCGGCCACGAAGAGCAGCGCTGCCCAGTGATGCATCTGCCGCACGAACAGGCCGCCGCGGATGTCGAAGGAGATGTCGAGCGTCGACGCCATCGCGACGGACATCTCGACGCCCTTCAGCGGCACGAACGAACCGGCGTAGTGCACCTCGGCCATCGAGGCCTGGAAGAAGAACGTCAGGAACGTGCCCGAGATGAGGACGACGACGAACGCGAAGAGCGCGACCTCGCCGAGCAGGAAGGACCAGTGATCGGGGAACGCCTTGCGCCCCAGCTCTTTGACGAACCCCGCGAGGCTCGTCCGTTCGTTCACGTAGACGGACGCCGCCGCGGTGAACGACCGCTTCTGCGGAGCGTTGGTGGAGGTTGCGGTGCTCAATGGCGCTCCCAGAAGCTCGGGCCGACGGGTTCGGTGAAGTCGCTCTGAGCGACGAGGTAGCCCTCGTCGTCGACGGTGATGGGCAGCTGGGGCAGCGGGCGGGCAGCCGGCCCGAAGATGACCTCGCAGTGGTTCGTGACGTCGAACTGCGACTGGTGGCACGGGCACAGCAGGTGGTGCGTGTGCTGCTCGTACAGCGCGACCGGGCATCCGACGTGGGTGCAGATCTTGGAGTACGCGACGATGCCGTCGTACGACCAGGACTCCCGCTCGGGCAGCTCGTTGAGCTCCTCGGGGTTCAGGCGCATGAGCAGCACCGCTGCCTTGGCCTTCGCTTCGAGTCGGCCGTGCTCCAAGTCCTGGAGGCCCTCGGGAATGACGTGGAACGCGCTGCCGATGGTGACGTCCGAGGCCTTGATCGGCACGCCCGACGGGTCGAGGGCGAGTCGCGTGCCCTTCTCCCACATGGTGTGGCTGAGGTTCTCGATGGGGTTCTCGTCCTGGGGGGCGAGCCCGCGGAACAGCACGACGGCGGGCAGCGGGAACGCCACGAGCGCGCCGATGAGGCTGTTGCGGATGACGGCCCGGCGAGTGAAGCCCGACTCGCGGTCGGCGTCGGCGAACACCTTCGCCGCGGCCGCCTGGGTGTCGGGGGAGCCGCCGATCGGGTGGCGCTCGTCGACGAGCTCGACGTCGGTCATGATCGACTTCGCCCAGTGCACGGCGCCGAACCCGATGCCGAGCAGGGCGAGGGCCGCGCCGAGGCCGATGAACATGTTGTTCAGCCGGACGTCGCCGACGTTGTTCGACTCGATCGGGAAGAGCATGTACGCGGCGATCGCCCACACGCTGCCCAGGATCGAGAGGTAGAAGAGCGTGTAGATGGTGCGCTGGGCACGCTTCTCG
Organism: Agromyces larvae; assembly: GCF_022811705.1. Classification (NCBI taxonomy): domain Bacteria; kingdom Bacillati; phylum Actinomycetota; class Actinomycetes; order Micrococcales; family Microbacteriaceae; genus Agromyces; species Agromyces larvae. Next base: position 977,618 of record NZ_CP094528.1, read on the forward strand.
CGCTTGGGGTCTTCGTCGGTGACGCGCGGGCGGTGCGGCGGGAAGCCGGGGTTCTCGAACGCGTCGGCGACGATGACGGCTGTGCCAGGTGACGCGGCCGGCTGCTCGGCATGCGACGAGTCGGCAGCGACGATCTCCGTGCTGCTGTGTTCGTCCTGGGCCATGGTTCTCCTTCTCGAGCTAACTTCGTGCCGGTGCGCTAGTTGGACTTCGCCGTGATCCACACGGTGACCGCGACGATCGCGCCGAGACCGAAGATCCAGATGAACAGGCCCTCGGCCACCGGGCCGAGCGCGCCGAGTTCGAAGCCGCCGGGGGAGCGGTTGTCCTGCACGTACTTGAGGTACGTGATGATGTCGCGCTTGTCTTCGGGGGTGATGTTCAGGTCGTTGAACACGGGCATGTTCTGCGGCCCGGTGACCATCGCCTCGTAGATGTGGACGCCGCTCGTCTCGGTGAGCGCGGGCGCGAACTTGCCTTCGGTGAGCGCGCCGCCGGCGCCGGCGACGTTGTGGCACATCGCGCAGTTGATGCGGAACAGTTCGGCACCGTTGGCCGCGTCGCCGCCGCCGTTCACGAGGTGGTCGGCGGGGATGTCGGGTCCGGGGCCGAGCGAGGCGACGTAGTAGGCCAGCTGCTTGACCTGTTCATCGGTGAACTGCACGGGCTTGACCTGGGCCTGCGGACCCTGCATCTGCATCGGCATGCGGCCGGTGCCGACCTGGAAGTCGACCGCCGCGGCGCCGACGCCGATGAGGCTCGGCCCGGCATCGGTGCCGTCGGCGCCGAGTCCGTGGCAGGTGGCGCAGTTCGCCTGGAAGAGCTTCTTGCCCTCGTCGATGGTCGACTGCGAGGTCGGGTCGACCTCGGCCTGGGCGGTGCCGGTGCTGAACGCCGCGTAGGCGCCACCGGTGAAGACCAGTCCGAGTGCGAGGAGCGCGACGGTCGCGAGCGGGTGCCGGCGGCCGGTGCGTCGCTTCGATCGGTTCATGGGCTTCTTCCTGTTCACGGGCATGGGGTGCTGACGCTCCTGACGCGGACTATCTGAGGATGTAGATGACGAAGAACAGGCCGATCCACACGACGTCGACGAAGTGCCAGTAGTACGAGACGACGATGGCGCTGGTCGCTTCCTTGTGGCCGAAGTTCTTCACCGCGAACACGCGCCCGATGATGAGCAGGAAGGCGATGAGACCGCCCGTGACGTGCAGGCCGTGGAAGCCGGTCGTCAGATAGAAAGCCGAACCGTAGGAGTTCGAGTCGATCGCGATGCCCTCGGAGACGAGGGAGGCGTACTCCCAGATCTGACCGGCGACGAAGACCGCGCCCATGATGTACGTGAGGAAGAACCACTCGACCATGCCCCACTGCGTCGGCTTCCACCCGGTGGCGTACGGCTGCATCCGTTCGGCGGCGAACACGCCGAACTGGCAGGTGAAGCTCGACGCGACGAGGATGATCGTGTTCACGGTCGAGAACGGCAGGTTCAGTCGCTCGGTCTCGGCGGCCCACAGGTCGGGCGACATCGCCCGGAGGGTGAAGTAGATGGCGAACAGGCCGGCGAAGAACATGACCTCGCTGCCCAGCCAGACGATCGTTCCCACCGCGACGGTATTGGGGCGTTTGATCAGGGGCGCGCTCGCCTGATGCGTCAAAGAGGTGCTCGTCACCCTCCCATTATGGAGGAAACCGCGACTGAGTTTTCATCACACCTGCATGCTGTGTCGGAATGCCGCCTGCGACCGAGCCGGGATACACCTCCGGAACCGCCGTGAATCCGCCGAGAATCGCGCCGCTAGGATCGTCGCCATGACGTCCTCACGCTCCTGGCCCGCCATGCTCACCACGCTGCTCGACGGCGAAGACCTGAGTGTGTCGGACGCCTCGTGGTGCATGGAGCAGATCGTGACGGGCACGGCGACGTCCGCGCAGATCGCCGGGTTCCTCATCGCGCTGCGGCGCAAGGGCGAGACCGTCGACGAGATCGTCGGATTCCGGGACGCCATCCTCGAGCACGCGCAACCGCTGCCGGTCGATCCGATGGCGCTCGACATCGTGGGCACCGGCGGCGACCGATTCGGCACCGTGAACGTCTCGACGATGGCGTCCGTGATCGCGGCGGCCTCCGGCGTTCCGGTGGTCAAGCACGGCAACAAGGCGGCGAGTTCCGCGTCCGGCTCGTCGGACGTGCTCGCCGCGCTGGGCATCGACCTGACGCTCGAGCCCGAGCGGGTGGCCGAGGTGTTCGAGCGCACCGGCGTGACATTCGCCTTCGCGAGCGCATTCCACCCCGGTTTCCGGCACGCCGGTGCGGTGCGCTCGGACCTCGGCGTGCCGACCGTCTTCAACTTCCTGGGCCCCCTGTGCAATCCCGCCAGGCCCGAAGCGTCCGCCGTCGGCGTCGCCCACCTCGACCGGGTGCCGCTCATCGTCGGCGTGTTCCAGACCCGCGGCGCGACCGCGCTCGTCTTCCGCGGCGACGACGGGCTCGACGAGCTCACCACCACGGGGCACAGCCACCTGTGGGAGGTCTCGCGGGGCACGGTGAAGGAGCACGATCTCGACCCCCGCGATCTGGGCATCGCACGCGCCTCGATCGAGGATCTCAAGGGTGGCGACGCAGCGCACAACGCCGGCATCGTCCACGAGGTCCTCGGGGGCGCGCGCGGGCCCGTGCGCGACATCGTCGTGCTGAACGCGGCCGCCGGGCTCGTCTCGTACGAACTGGCGCGCGATCACGCACAGTTCGATCGCACCATCCTCGACCGCTTCCGCGACAAGATGGCGGTCGCCGAAGAGGCGATCGACAGCGGTGCCGCGGCACGCAAGCTCGAGGAGTGGGTGGCGGCCACGCGCGCCTGATCAGGTTCGCGCGCGGCGACCGCGCACAGACGGATGCCCCGGCCGACCCTTCGACGAACTCAGGGACCGGCACGGGGCATCCGTCCGCGTCAGCGCGACCGCGTCACTTGACGTCCTCGTCGACCCAGTCGAACGTCTTCTGGACGGCCTTCTTCCAGAGGCGAAGCTGGCGCTCCCGCTCTTCGGCGTCCATCTTCGGCTCCCAGCGCGAGTCCTCCTGCCAGTTGGCGCGGAGCTCGTCGAGGTCGGACCAGAACCCGACCGCGAGACCCGCCGCATACGCGGCGCCGAGCGCCGTCGTCTCGGCGACCACCGGCCGCACGACCGGGACGCCGAGGATGTCGGCCTGGAACTGCATGAGCGTGTTGTTCGCGATCATGCCGCCGTCGACCTTCAGCTCGGTGAGATCGACCCCCGAGTCGGCGTTCACCGCATCCAGCACCTCGCGGGTCTGGAACGCGGTCGCCTCGAGCGCGGAGCGGGCGATGTGGCCTTTGTTCACGTACCGGGTGAGCCCGACCAGCGCACCGCGGGCATCCGGCCGCCAGTACGGTGCGAACAGTCCCGAGAACGCCGGCACGAAATACGCGCCGCCGTTGTCGTCGACCGTCTTCGCGAGGTCCTCGACCTCGGGAGCGCTGGAGATCAGCCCGAGGTTGTCGCGCAGCCACTGGATGAGCGACCCCGTCACCGCGATCGAGCCCTCCAGCGCGTAGTGCGCCGGCTGATCGCCCAGCTTGTAGCCGAGTGTGGTGAGCAGCCCGTTCTTCGAGTGCACGATCTCGGTGTCGGTGTTGAAGATCAGGAAGTTGCCCGTGCCGTACGTGTTCTTCGACTCGCCGGCGTCGAACGCCGCCTGGCCGAAGGTGGCCGCCTGCTGGTCGCCGAGGATGCCGGCGACCGGCACCTCGCGCAGCAGGCTCGACGACTCGACCGTGCCGTACACCTCGGACGAGGACCTGATCTCGGGGAGCATCGAGCGCGGGACGTCGAAGGCCGCGAGGATCTCGTCGTCCCACTGCAGCGTCTCGAGGTCCATGAAGAGCGTGCGGCTCGCGTTCGTGACATCCGTCGCGTGGACGCCGCCGTCAGGCCCGCCCGTGAGGTTCCAGAGCACCCAGCAGTCGGTCGTGCCGAACAGCAGGTCGCCCGCCTCGGCCCGCTCGCGCGCGCCGTCGACGTTCTCGAGGATCCACACGATCTTCGTGCCCGAGAAGTAGGTCGCCAGCGGCAAGCCCACTTGCTGCTTGAACCGCTCGACGCCGCCGTCGGCCGCGAGGCGGTCGACGATGGGCTGGGTGCGGGTGTCCTGCCAGACGATCGCGTTGTAGACCGGCTCGCCCGTGTTCTTGTCCCAGACGACCGCGGTCTCGCGCTGGTTGGTGATGCCGACCGCTGCGATGTCGTGCCGGGTCAGGTCGGCCTTGCCGAGCGCCTGCCCGATCACCTCGCGGGTGTTGGTCCAGATCTCGGTCGGATCGTGCTCGACCCAGCCGGCCTTCGGGAAGATCTGCTCGTGCTCGAGCTGCCCGACCGAGACGATCGATCCCTTCTTGTCGAACACGATCGCGCGGGTGCTGGTGGTTCCCTGGTCGATGGCCAGGATGTAGTCGGCCATGCCGTCCTCTCATTTCTGTTGGTGCCGCCGACGAGTCCGACTCGCACGGCGACGATGCAGTGCGTTCCTCGGTGAGCAGGGGAGCGGGGCCGACCGGAGGCCGACCCCGCTCGCCTCAGGCGCCGAGCACCGGGAGCAGGCCGAGGGCCGCGACTCCGGCGAGGACTCCGCCGACGATCGGCCCGAAGACCGGCACCCACGAGTAGCCCCAGTCGCTGGACCCCTTGCCCTTGATCGGCAGGATGGCGTGCGCGATGCGGGGGCCGAGGTCACGTGCCGGGTTGATCGCGTAGCCGGTGGGACCACCGAGCGAGGTGCCGATCACGATCACCAGGAAGGCGACGGGGATGGCGCCGAGCTCTGCGGGCGTGCCGCCGTAGCTGAACCCGAGGATGACGAACACCAGCACGAACGTGCCGATGACCTCCGTCACGAAGTTCCACCCGTAGGAGCGGATCGCCGGGCCGGTCGAGAACACGCCGAGCTTGTTCGCGGGCTCGGGCTCCTCGTCGAAGTGCTGCTTGTAGGCCAGCCAGCAGAACACCGCACCGAGGATCGCACCGATCAGCTGCGCGCCGATGTAGGTCGCGACCGAAGCGGCGTCGATCGGGATGCCCGGGACGAACTCGCTCTTGCCCTCGGCGAGGTAGTTCGTCATCAGGCCGAGCGTGACCGCCGGATTGATGTGGGCGCCGGACGCGTAGGAGACGATCACACCGGCGAAGACCGCGAGGCCCCAGCCGATGTTCACCATCAGGAAGCCGCCGCCGTTGCCCTTCGTGCGGATCAGGGCGACGTTCGCGACGACGCCGGTGCCCAGCAGCACCAGCATGGCCGTTCCGACCAGCTCCGAGATGAATATGACACCGAGATTCACTGATGGCTCCCTTCATCATGCGGGCCCCATCGCCCGCCTGTGCACACCCTAGCCCCGCCACTCCCGGGCGGGGAACGGCCGCGCCGGAATTCGGTGCGTCGGCCTTCCCGGCCGTCGGCCTCGGGGCGTAGGTTGAGGGCAGGTGCTGCGTCGGAGCCGATGCAACGTCGCGCGGTGTCGCGCAGCCGAGGGGAAGGGATGTCCGTTGAAGAAGATCATCAACGACCCGAAGCAGGTGGTCGACGAGTCCGTCGCGGGATTCGCCGCGGCTCATTCGGACCTCGTCCGGGCGGAGTACGACCCGATCTACGTCGTGCGCGCCGATGCGCCCGTGCAGGGCAAGGTCGCGCTCGTGAGCGGCGGCGGCAGCGGACACGAGCCGCTGCACGCGGGGTACGTCGGCTACGGCATGCTCGACGCCGCGGTGCCCGGCGCGGTGTTCACGTCCCCGACGCCCGACCCGATCCTCGCCGCGACCAAGGCCGTCGACGGCGGCGCCGGCGTGCTGCACATCGTGAAGAACTACACCGGCGACGTGCTCAACTTCGAGACGGCTGCGGACCTGGCCGCCGCCGACGGCATCGAGGTGCGCGCGGTCATCACGAACGACGACGTCGCCGTCAAGGACTCTCTCTACACCGCCGGGCGTCGCGGCGTGGCGGGCACCGTGCTGGTCGAGAAGATCGCGGGGGCCGCGGCCCAGCGCGGGGACTCGCTCGACCAGGTCGCCGAGATCGCCGAACGGGTGAACGCGAACGCGCGATCCATGGGCATGGCGCTCACGCCGTGCATCGTGCCGCACGCCGGGGAGCCGAGCTTCACGCTCGCCGAAGACGAGTACGAGCTCGGCATCGGCATCCACGGTGAGCCGGGTCGCGAGCGGTTGAAGCTCGAACCCGCCGACGCGATCGTCGAACGGATGCTCGGCCCGATCCTCGAGGACCTGCCCTACTCGTCGGGCGACCGTGTGCTGCTGTTCGTGAACGGCATGGGCGGGACGCCCGAGATCGAACTGTTCATCGCGTACAAGCACGCCGCCGACGTGCTGACCGCGAAGGGCATCGAGATCAGCCGCTCGCTGGTCGGCAACTACATCACCTCGCTCGAGATGCAGGGCTTCTCGCTCACGCTGCTGAAGCTCGACGACGAGTTGCTCGAGCTGTGGGATGCCCCGGTGCAGACGCCGGCGCTGCGGTGGGGTCGCTGAGGTGGCGGGGCTCGGCAGAGACTGGGCGGTCGACTGGGTGCGGCGCAGCGCCGACGTCATCGGCGAGCACCGCATCGAGCTCATCACGCTCGACCGGGACATCGGCGACGGCGACCATGGCGAGAACATGGACCGCGGATTCCAGGCGGTGCTCGGCAAGCTGGACGGGCTCGCCGACGACGCGACACCGGGCGACGTGCTGAAGCTCGTCGCCACGACGCTGATCTCGACGGTAGGCGGGGCCGCGGGGCCGCTCTACGGAACGGCCTACCTGAAGGGGGCGGTTGCGGCCGGAACCGCCTCCGAGCTCGACGGCGCAGCGGTCGCGGCGGTGCTCGCAGCCGCCCGCGACGGCATCGTCTCGCGTGGCAAGGCCGAGCTGGAGGACAAGACCATGGTCGATGCGTGGACTCCGGCGGTCGACGCCGCGGATGCCGCGGCAGCAGCCGGGGCCGAGCCGGCGGCCGTGCTGCGCGCAGCCGCCGAAGCCGCGGCAGCCGGTGCGGTGGCGACCGAACCGCTCGTGGCCCGCAAGGGACGCGCCAGCTACCTCGGCGAGCGCTCGGCGGGTCACCGCGACCCCGGTGCGCAGTCCACGGCGCTGCTCCTCGACGCGGCCGCGGCCGCAGCGGGAGCCTGACGTGGCGGGTCAGCGCGTCGGCGTGGTGTTCGTCTCGCACTCGGATTCGATCGCGCGCGGACTGGTCGAACTCGCCGGGCAGATGGCGCCGACGGCGACGCTGGTCGCCGCGGGCGGCACCGACGACGGTCGGATCGGGACGAGCTTCGAGAAGGTCAGCGCAGGCATCGCCGAGGCCGACGCGGGTGCCGGGGTCGCCGTGCTCTGCGATCTGGGCTCGGCGATCCTCACCGCGGAGACCGCGCTCGACTTCCTCGACGACGAGCAGCGCGAGCGCGTGCGCATCGTGGACGCGCCGCTCGTCGAGGGCGGGGTCGCCGCGGCGGTCGCGGCCGAAGCCGGCGACGACCTCGACGCCGTCGTCGCGGCGGCCGAGTCCGCTCGCGGCGGCGAAGCGAGCCCCGCCGCGAGCGGGGCCCCGGCGCCCGCGCAGGGTTCGGATGCCGCGGACCGCGCCGGCTCCGAGGCATCCGCCGCCCTCAGCCGAACGGTGACCCTCGTGAACGCCGACGGCCTGCACGCCCGACCCGCCGCCGAACTGGTGAAGCTCGCCGCGACGTTCCCGCAGAAGGTGACCGTCAACGGGGTCGACGCGAAGAGCCTGCTGGCGATCATGGCGCTCGGGCTCACGAAGGGTGCCGAGCTCGTCATCGCGACCGAGGACCCGGGCGGCGACGAAGCCGTGCAGGCGATCGCTGCGTTGGCCGAGTCGGGGTTCGGCGAAGCCTGACGGGGTGGAACGGGGTCCGGTCGGAAGGGGGAACCGGCCGGACCTCTCGTCAGTTGCCGCCCGTGATGCGGATATCCGTCCCGGTGGTGTACGACGCGTCGCTCGAAAGCAGGTACGCGACGGCGCCCGCGATCTCGTGCGGGTACCCGGCCCGGCCCATCGGGATGCGGGCGGCGCGCTCGGTCGGCGCGTCGGGCCGACCCGCGGCGGCGTGGATCTCGGTGAACGTGGTACCCGGCGAGACCGTGTTGACGCGCACGCCGTCGGCCGCGAACTCCTTGGCCGCGCCGATCGTGAGTACGTTGAGCGCCGCCTTGCTCATCGCATACGGGATGTACGTGTGCGGCGAGCCGTTCGTCGCCGCCCCCGAGGAGATGTTGACGATCGCGCCGCCCGCGCCGCCGCGATCGGTCGACATGTGCGCGATCGCCGCGCGGGTGAGCACGATCGGTGCGAGCACGTTGATGCGGAACACGAGCTCGGTCTCCTCGATCGGCGCGTCGAGGAACGGGCCGATCTTGCCGGTGATGCCGGCGTTGTTCACGAGCCCCGTGACGGTTCCGAACGCGTCGACCGCGGCAGGGACCACCGCCGCCGTCGCGTCGAGATCGGCGAACTCGACCCGGTGCAGTTCGACCCTGGACCCGGCCTCGCGGCACCGCTCGGCGACCGCCTCGGCATCGCCCACGCGGTCGCGATAGGTGAGGAACAGGTCGTGCCCGTCGGCGGCGAGCCGGTCGGCGATCGCTGCGCCGATGCCCCGGCCCCCGCCCGTGATGATCGTCACCGGTCGATTCGAGGCATCCGTCGTCATGCTCGCCAGCCTAGGCGAACGGTGGCGATGCGACCCTCGGCGGGCGTACCATCGGCCCCATGGCCAGCGACGCAGCGGGCCGCCCAGAGGACGGCAACGCGTTCACGAGGTTCTTCGATCGAGTCGACCATGCGCTCGAGCCGATTTTCGGCGCCCCACCCATCACCGAGGGATCCGAGCCCATCGACCCGGCCGAGTTGGCGGCCCGGCCGTGCCCCGTGTGCGGCCATCCGATCTCGGAGCACACGTTCGCCGAGTCATCCGGCAATGTCCTGATGGAGTGCCCGACCGACGACCGGCTTCCCGAGCGAGCCGACGACGCACCGCTCAACGAGCTCGGCATGCCGTCGACGGGGGAGCGGCTCGAGAAGCAGCAGGCGCGACAGACCGGCGGTTGAACCTGCCTAGGCTGGAGAGGTGCTCACCCTCCTCGCCGTGCTGCTGCTCGTGAACGCTGCGTTCAACGCGATCGTCTGGCCGCGCTTCCTGAAGCGCATCGCCGACGACCCGCGCGCCCGCGACGCTGAGGGGCGACGGACCCGGTTCTACGTCGTGCACGCGGTGCTCATCGCGGCCGCGCTCGTGATCGCGGCGGTGTCGGCCGTTGCGGCGATCGTCGCGCTCGTCGTCGGGTAGCGGCGGATCGCGGCGCGCGGCGCATCGCGCGGGCTGGCTCGCGCGGCCGGCCGGCTCGGTCGGGTCTCGGCCGGTTCTCGGCCGGTCGGATGCCTCAGCCGGCACCGTGCAGCGCCGCTTCGCGACTGAGCCAGAACGCGTAGCGCTGCCAGGGGTCGTCGATGCCGTCGGCGATCGCCGCGACGTGCGCGCTGAGCGCGTCGTTGGCCTCGAACCACTCGGTGCCGGGGATGCGGTGCGCGGCGAACTGCTCATGCCGGCGGCGTTCGAGGAGCCGACCGCCGAGCTCGAACGCGAGCACTTCGTGATGCGGCAGCGCCGAGATGCGCTGACGCGGCCTCGACGAGGTGCCGATCTTCACCCGGTCGTCGTACCGCACGTAGTAGACGACCTCGACGCTCGGCAGGACGAGGTCGTCGTCGGGCACGTCGCCCACTCGCCACTCGCACGCGCCGCACAGCCATCCGCCGGGGTACCGCACACCGACGCGCGCACCGCAGAGCCGGCACGGGGAGGGCAGAAGGTCGGTGCTGCCCACCTCGCGAACCACCCAGTCGTGGGCGACCAGCAGGTGCCTCGTGCAGAGCGCGATGGGCGCCGCGTCGTCGGCGACGGGCGCGCCGCACGGGACGCCGTGCACCTGGAGATCGCACGTGCGCGCCGATGTCGGAGGAGGAGCGGACACGCGACCAGCGTACTCGAAACTGTGTTCGAATCATCGATCATGGACGCCTGGCAGGTGGAGCGACTGCGCACCGGCGGCGCCGGCAAGGCGGGAGCCGAGTCGCCGTCAGCGTGTCCGGTTCGCGGTCGGGGAGCTCACCCCGTCAGGCACGCAGCGGCGGGGAGTCCACGACGCGGTCGGCGAGCCAGAGGGCGACGGCATCGTCATCGTTGCTCCCGATCACCCCCGTCGCGAGTTCGCGCACCGCGGGAACCGCGTTGGAGACCGCGTAGGACTCGTCGGCGATCTCGAACATGGGCACGTCGTTGTGATTGTCGCCGAAGACCACGAGGCGGTCGGCGCCGAGCTGGACCATCAGCCGCTGGACGGCTCTGGCCTTCGTTCCCTCTGCGTGGTGGAACTCGAGCCAGTCCAGACCGGGAGTGCCGTCGTCGATGCTGAGGAAGTGCGCCGCGTCGGTGAGCGACGGCCGCAGGGCGTCGCGCAAGGCGGCGAGCCCCGGACTGGCTCCGATGATGCTGACGTAGAACACGGCAGTGCGGTCGAGCGGATCCTCCCGGGTGACGGGCCGCAATCGCGGGTCGCCGGTCCGGGCATCGAGGAACGAGCGTGCGCCCGCGGTCATCCGCTCGGGCCGCCAACGAATCCAGTCGCGCCCGTCCTCGTAGGTGAACAGGATCGGCTCGACCGACGCGTCGTGGTGCGCGCAGACGTGGAGCGCCGCTTCGACCGTGGCTGCGTCCAGCAGACGCAGGTCCCGATGCGCTCCGGTGCCGGGGTCGGCCGTCACCGTCCCGCCGTACGTGATGACCGGGAGCGTCAGATGAAGCCGCTCGGTGGACATCCTGGAACTCAGGAACGACCGCGCGGTCGCGTAGGTGAAGAGCGCTCCGGCATCGATCGCCGCATTCAGCGCGCGTGCCGATCCGGCGCTGACCGATCCGTCAGACCTCAGCAACGTCCCGTCGAGGTCCGATACGTAGAGCGTGCGCGATCCGGTCACCGAGGTCATGATCAGAAGCATCCCATCGGTGACGCACCGACGCCCCGATGCAGCGATGCGGGGGAGTGCGGTGGCGTCCGAGACGTTCGGTTCGTCACCTCGCCGCCGACGAACCCGGTCGTCGGCGGCTGCGGTCCTGGTCGACCCGGGAGATCGCTCACCTCGGCGTCGGGATCGAACCGGCGCGCGCTCGTCATGCGATTCCTCTGGCTTGTGTCGGATCTGGGCGATGCCGTTCGTTGAGTAGGTGAGTGGTGCCCAAAGCCGTGGGTGCCGAAGTCATGGAGAACAGCCAATGAAACTCACGACGATCACGCAACTCACGCTGGACGGAGTGACGCAAGGCAACGGCGGCCCAAGTGCCGAGGACCGCGAGGGAGGGTTCGAACGCGGTGGATGGGCGAGAGGCGCGGGTGACGACGCGACCCGGGATCACATCGCCGCGACGTTCCAGCGCGCCGACGCATTCCTCATCGGGCGCCGAACATACGACATCCTTCTCGATTTCTGGGGCACGATCGAGGATCTGAAGCGGCACCCGATCGGGGCGGCCCTGAATGCGAAGCCGAAGTACGTGGCATCCCGAACGCTGACGGTACCCGAGTGGGCGAACACAACCGTCCTCGGAGAGGACCTCTTCGCCGCCGTCACGGAACTGAAGGCGAGCGGCGACGGCGAACTCCAAGTGCACGGAAGCAGTCGCCTCATCCAGTGGCTCCTCGAGCAGGACCTCGTCGACGAAATGGAACTCATCGTCATCCCCGTGGTCCTCGGATCTGATCGACTCTCGTTCCGATTCGAAGGGCGTGATGATTCAGACGTATCGGCCCGCCGGTCAGCAAGACCGAGGGAGTGGGGTCGGTATCCGTTTCCTCGCCATCCGCAGGATCCGCGGATAGCGCAAAGTGATCCGACATAATGTGCATTATCGGCGCACTGACGACAAGTCGGATCCGCTGGCAGAAATCGCGTTCACCAGCCATTTCACGAAGCCTTTCCTGCCGCTTCGCGCGCGTACCGTACCCCGCGGCCGCCTCGCGGCCGGCGCACTCGCGTTCGATCGACCGGGCGCGAAGCTCGATCCGACGCCGCGATTCACCCGTTCGCCTCGACCACTGACTCCCGAACGCAACTATTGGTTGCGGATACCGAGACCGCTCGCTACTCTGACACGCAACCAATAGTTGCGAAAGGAACGACATGGAGTACGCGAGCATCGAACGGGAGTTGCATATCGACGCCACCCCCGAGATCGTCTTCGACGTCGTGAGCGATCCCGTCCACGTCCGCGAGTGGTGGCCCGACGAGGCCGAGTATCCTCCGGTGCCCGGTGAACGCGGGCGCATCGGGTTCCGCAATCCCGACGGCTCCCTCCTGTGGGTGCAGTTCAGCGTCGTCGAGGCCGAGCGTCCGCGGAGGTTCTCCTTCCGGTGGACGTACGACGAAGGCGAGAGCGCTCGACTCGGCAACTCGCTGCTGGTCGTGTTCGAGCTCGAACCCGATGCGACCGGCACCCGGCTTCGCATGACCGAGACGGGCTTCCGCGAGCGTGGATGGACCGAGGCGAAGGTCATCGAGGAGTACCGCTCGCACGTTGCCGGGTGGGACTTCTTCCTCGGCCGGCTCCCCGCGTACGCGGAGGGCGTTGGAGCGACCCGGTGACCACCGTGATCGACGACGACCTCTGGTCGGCGATCGGCGAGCCGACGAGGCGCCGCATGCTCGACCTGCTGCTCGCCGAGCAGGGAACCGCGACCACGCTGAGCGCCCGGCTTCCGGTCTCGCGACAGGCGATCGCGAAGCATCTCAGCGTGCTCGAGCGCGTCGGGCTCGTGACCGCCACCACCTCGGGTCGCGAGCGCCGGTACGACGTCGACGACGCACAACTCGCCCGGGCGAGCGCTCAGCTCGCACAGGTGGGAGCCGCATGGGATGCCCGTCTGCAGCGCATCCAGCGCATCGCAGAGCGCATCCAGCGCGAGCGCGACGCCGCTCCCCCGCACCCGGACGAGCGGGAGACCGACGAACACGAACAGGACGACAGCGAGGAGCAGAACGATGGTTGACATCCTGCATCGAGTAGGAATGAAGGATGCGACGCCCGAACGCGTCTACGACGCGATCGCGACGATCGACGGCCTGTCGGGCTGGTGGGCCGAGCGCACGTCGGGTGATCCGTCGATCGGCGGCGTCATCGAGTTCCGGTTCGGGCCGGGCGGCATCGACATGGAGGTCGTCGAGCTCGAACCGGGGCGTCGAGTGCTCTGGAAGGTGTCGGATGGTCCGCAGGAGTGGATCGGCACGACGGTCGAATGGGACATCCGCACCGAGGGCGACTTCGTGATCGTCCTCTTCCGACACGCGGGCTGGCGCGAGCCGGTGGAGTTCATGCACCACTGCAGCACGAAGTGGGCGATCTACCTGCTCAGCCTGAAGGAGCTCGTCGAGAACGGCGCGGGCCGGCCCGACCCGGTCGACATCTGGATCAGCGACTGGCACTGAACACCCCGACGTGCGCGTCGGATGCCGCTCAGAAGCCGCGGCCGACGTTGGCCGTGTGCGCTGCGGCGATCGCGTCACTGTGCTCGCGCGACCCGTACTCGGCGAAGTCATCGTCGCCGGGGCGGCGGCGACTGCGCCGTTCCCGCACCGCGACGACCGCGATCCCGGCGAGCACCAGGGCGAGCAGGCCACCGATCCAGGCGATCAGTTCCATCGCGTGCCTCCGGTCGTCGAGGTCAACGGTCGTGTCGCCAGGCTAGTGTCCACGGATTCACCGATCAACGGCTCGTCTTCGATCCCCTCACCACGGCATCGGCCGCCCGGGTCCGCGCTCCGAGTCATCCGGGAACTCGGGCAGTTCCGTACCGCCGGCGCGGATGCACACCCAGCGCAGCTCCCCCGGGCTCTCCGGCAGGCACCGCCAGGTGCGCCAGACGCCCTGACCGACGCGCACCACGCTGCCGGGCCCGACCTCGACGACCTCGTCGTCGAGGCCCATCTGCCCGCGGCCGCCGAGGAAGACGTACAGCTCCTCGATGCGCGCGTGCCGATGCCAGTATCCGGCCTGTTCACCGGGCTCGAGCGCGTTCGCGGTCATGCCGATGTACTGCATGGTCAGCTCGTGGTCGACGACGCGCCGCCCATCGCGTGAGCTGTCGGGTCGGAAGCCTCCGTAGTGCGCACGCCACTCGTCGAGCGCGCCGATCTCGAGCACCTGGTAGTCGGTCATCCTCGTAGCCTTGCGCGCCGCGCGCCGTCGGCGCAAACGGGCGTCGAGTCGCCGGGCGCGGCGGCGGCGGGGCATCCGATCGGGTGATGATCTCCGAAGTCGGGGTGAGTCTCAGCCGCCGACGTACTCGGCGAGGTGCTGCCCCGTCAGCGTCGACTTCGCCGCGACCAGGTCGGCGGGCGTGCCCTCGAACACGATGCGCCCGCCGTCGTGACCGGCGCCGGGGCCGAGGTCGATGATCCAGTCGGCGTGCGCCATGACGGCCTGGTGGTGCTCGATCACGATGACCGACTTGCCCGAGTCGACGAGCCGGTCGAGCAGGTTCAGCAGGTTCTCGACGTCGGCCAGGTGCAGGCCCGTCGTCGGCTCGTCGAGCACGTAGACGTCGCCCTGCTCCCCCATCGCGATCGCCAGCTTGACGCGTTGGCGCTCGCCGCCGGACAGCGTCGACAGCGGCTGCCCGAGCGTGAGGTAGCCGAGCCCGGCGTCTTCGAGCCGGCTGAGGATGCCGACCGCTGCCGGCAGCTTCGCCTCGCCCGACGCGAAGAACTCGTGCGCCCGGGACACCGGCAGATCGAGCACCTCGGTGATGTCGAGCCCGCCGAGCCGGTACTCGAGCACGCCCGCCTGGAACCGTTTGCCGCCGCAGTCCTCGCAGGGCGTCTCGATGGTGTCCATGAACCCGAGCTCGGTGATGATCACACCCGACCCCTTGCAGGTCGGGCACGCGCCCTCGGAGTTCGCGCTGAACAGGGCCGGCTTCACCCCGTTGGCCTTCGCGAAGGCCTTTCGGATCGGCTCGAGCAGCCCGGTGTACGTCGCCGGGTTGCTGCGGCGCGACCCTCTGATCGCGCCCTGGTCGATCGAGACGACCCCGTCGCGGCCCGACACGGACCCGTGGATCAGCGAGCTCTTGCCCGACCCCGCCACGCCCGTGACGACGGTCAGCACCCCGAGCGGGATGTCGACGTCGACCTGCTGCAGGTTGTGCTCGTCGGCGCCGCGCACCTCGATGGCGCCGGTCGCGGTGCGCACCGTCGGCTTGATCGCGGCGCGGTCGTCGAGGTGCCGCCCGGTGAGGGTGCCGCTCGCTCTGAGCCCCGCGATGTCGCCTTCGTACGTGATCTCGCCGCCGTCGCTGCCGGCGCCGGGACCGAGGTCGACGACGTGGTCGGCGATGGCGATCATCTCGGGCTTGTGCTCGACGACGAGCACCGTGTTGCCCTTGTCGCGCAAGCGCAGCAGCAGCTCGTTCATGCGCTGGATGTCGTGCGGGTGCAGTCCGATCGTGGGCTCGTCGAAGACGTACGTGACATCCGTCAGCGATGACCCGAGGTGACGCAGCATCTTGATGCGCTGCGCCTCGCCGCCCGAGAGCGTGCCCGACGGCCGCTCGAGCGAGAGGTATCCCAGCCCGAGCGTGACGAACGCGTCGAGGTTGTCGCCGAGCGCGGTGAGCAGCGGCCCGGCCTCGGGGCGGTCGAGACCGCGCACCCACTCGGCCAGGTCGGTGACCTGCATGCGACAGGCGTCGGCGATGCTGATGCCGTCGATCTTCGACGAGCGGGCGCCCTCGGTCAGCCGGGTGCCGTCGCACTCGGGGCAGGTCGCGAAGGTCGCCACCCGCTCGACGAACGCGCGGATGTGCGGCTGCAGCGCGTCCAGGTCTTTCGAGAGCATCGACTTCGTGATCTTCGGGATGAGCCCCTCGTACGTCATGTTGATGCCCGAGATCTTGACCTTCGTCACCTCGCCGTAGAGGAAGAGCTGCCGCTGCTTCTCGGTGAACGCCGCGATCGGCTTGTCGGCGGGATAGAACCCCGACTGCGAGAAGCCCTTCACCATCCAGCCGTCGGCCGTGTAGCCCGGCACCATGATCGCCCCCTCGTCGAGCGACTTCGACTCGTCGACGATCTGCGAGAGGTCGAGGTCGGACACCGTGCCGCGACCCTCGCACCGCGGGCACATGCCGCCGAGGTAGATCGCGTTCTGCACGATCTTCTTCTCGCCGCTCGGCCCGACCATCACGCCGCTGGCTTTCTGCGTCGGGATGTTGAACGAGAACGCGGTGGGCCCGCCGATGTACGGCTCGCCCAGGCGGCTGAACAGGATGCGCAGCATCGCGTTCGCGTCGGTCACCGTGCCGACGGTCGAGCGCGGGTTCGCCCCCATGCGCTCCTGGTCGACGAGGATCGCGGTGGTCAGCCCCTCGAGCACGTCGACGTCGGGCCGCGGCACCGACGGCATGAACCCCTGCACGAACGCGCTGTAGGTCTCGTCGATCAGCCGCCGCGATTCGGCGGCGATCGTGTCGAAGACGAGCGAGCTCTTGCCCGAGCCCGACACGCCGGTGAACACGGTCAGCCGGCGCTTCGGGATCTCGACCTCGACATCCTTCAGGTTGTTCTCGCGGGCGCCCTGCACCCGGATCAGGTCGTGCGTGTCGGCGGGGTGGGATGCGGGCTCGGTCATCTTCCTCACGCTAGCGAATGCCCCCGACGTGCGGCTTCTCCATTCCTGATCGACCGCGGGGACGCGCCGCGCACGCAGTGGCCGGGACCCGTTCGGGCCCCGGCCACCGATCGATGCGCTCGGAACGTCAGGGCGTCAGGGTGAACTCCGTCGTCGAGGTGTTGCCGGCGACGTCGTAGACGACCAGCGTGTTCGTCCCGAGGACGGCCCCGAACACACCGGGTCGGACGAAGTTGAGATCGGACCAGGCGTTGTCGGAGAGGTTCTTCTCCACTCCGTTCAGGACCACCTTGTCGACCTTGCCGGCGTCGAACAGCTTGAACGACACCTTCGAGTACGACCCGTCGGCGCCGACCGTCTCGCCCGGCCCGGTCTTCACCGTCGCGGTCGGGGCGGTCTTGTCGATCACCACGGTCTGCTCCCGGGTCGTCGAGACGTTCCCGGCGAGGTCCTGGGAGTTGTACCGCACCCGGTAGGTGCCCTCCGGCAGGTCCACGGTCGCAGTGTGGCTGACTCTCGTCGCGCCGTTGCCGGCGGTCTGGGTGGACTTGACGAGCTTGCCGTCCTGGTAGACGTTGGCCACCACGCGTGCCAGGCCGTCGAGGTCGGTCGCGTCGACCTGGAGGTTCAGCCCCGTGAACGGGCCCTCCGCGGTCGGCGAGACCAACGTCGTCTCGGGCTTGGTGGTGTCCTCACCGGGAACCAGGAGCCTGATCGAGTCGATCGTCGCGCTTCCCTCGCCGGCGTCCGTGTACGGGTCGCCGATGATCGGGAAGTCGGGGTAGGCCGAGTCATCCGGCCACTGGTCGGCCCATTGCTGCTGTCCGTGGACTCCGTTCTGCACGAGCGCCCGGTTGTACCGCCCGTCGTACTGCTCGGGCGTGTTGTTGTAGTGCCAAATCGGCGTCGCGCCGCCGATGAACGGCGAGTAGAAGCGCAGCGTCTGGTGGCCTGCGTGCAGGAAGTCGCCCGTCACCTCGAGCGTGTAGCCCGTGGCGCTGCGCTCGACCGCGAACACGTAGTCGGAGTCGGGCATGATCTCAGGCTTCATCTCGGCGGCCGCGTACGGCGAGATCGGAACCGGGAGGCCCCGGGTGCACGTCGTGGAGAACCACTGCGAGTTGCCGGTGATCCCGCCCTTGCCGGGCGTGAAGTTCGGAAGCCCGTTGAACCACATGTCGATGACATTGGCGGTGCTGTCGCGGTAGTCGTAGGACGTGTTGTCGGCGGGGTTGCAGACCCGGCCGCCGCTGCCCGAACCGACTCGGTCGGGGTGCTGAGCGAAGGAGTCCATCAGGATCTTCCGGCGGTAGTGCCAGAAGTGCAGGTTGGCAGGCTCGGGGTTGTCGAAGTCGACGATCCCGAGGAGATGGAAGGCGTTGTATCCGAACGGCCCGTCGACCACGCTCTGCCAGGCGCAGGGGTCGGGGTTCGTCGGATCGCTGTTCCACCCGGGCGTTCCGATGCCCTCGGCGTAGGGGAACTGAGTCTTGCACTGCTCCGTCGGCGTGTACCCGTTCTCCTTGCCGTCGTAGAAGATGCTGCCGTTGCGCTCGCCGCCGAAGTCGAGCGTCTTGAGGTGGTACTCGAGCCGATACTCGGGCGGCAGCTTCTCGGTCGTCGTGACGAAGGCGCCGTCGTAGGAGTTGGGCGAGTCGATCCGGAGGGCCTTCTCGCCGGTGGACAGCTCAGTGGTCGAGATCCGCGGCGGTTCCTGCGGCGACCCAGCGCCCTCGGTGTCGCGTGCCGACAGCGTCGCGGTCAGCCAGCCGTCCGTGCCGAACTGCACGTTCTTGCGGTAGGTACCGAAGCTGTTGAGGACGTTCTCCTCCCACTCGGGACCGTAGTCGTTCTTCCACCAGTCGCCGGCGTCGTCCATGATCGTGTCGAACGGCCGGTCGTAGTCGTAGCGGACCCACTCGCTCTGATCGGTGTCGACCGCGTCGGCCTGGAAGTCCTCAGCGTGGAGCACCTTCCACTTCGTCGTCGGCGCGGCCTCACCGGCGGAACACGGCAAGGTGACGCCGTCGTCGTCCTCGATGATGGTCAGCGAGACGCTGTGGATCGTGGCACCGCCCGATCCGGCCGCCAGCCGGAAGTCGCTCCCGCCGTTCTGACGATTGGCGAACCGACCGTCGACGATGTTGTACTCCGCGGTCTGCCAGGTCTTCGTGTCGGCGCGCGTCACCGTCCCGGCGGCCGCGAACGCGCTGGCCCGGGAGTCGTACTGCAGCGTCAGGCCGTCCTTGCCTTCGTCGTAGTACTCGGCTCGGACGCACGCGACGTAGTCGCCGTCGTAGGCGATCGCATCGTCGATCCTCAGGTACAGGTACTTCGCGCCGGCGTTGGTCAGCTGGCGAGCGCTCTTGCCTCCGACCGTGACCGGCGTCGTCAGCCCATCCCCCTCCTCGATCTGGACGAGTCCGTTCGGCTCGTTGGGGTCTCCCAGCACGATCGATGCATCTGGGGCGTCCGGTTCTGCCGCCGCCGCGACGCTCGCGAGCCCGACCGGGGCGACGAGCGTGCTGGCGCACACTGCAGCGGTGGCCACCAGGGTCGCAAGAGTCACGCTCTTGTGCCTAGTCCTCATGGCGTTGTGCTCCTTCATTGCAGTCACAAGTTCGGGGCGGTCGACCCGGATTCATTCGACATATCCGAACAGGCGTCGACTATTTCGACTCCCGAGGGAGACGTTAGGCCGGAGCAGACGAGGCTGTCAACGAAGTCGCCCGCACCGGCCGATCCGAGCAATGCGAATCCAATTCGAAAGAGCCGTACGCCCGCTCCAACTTGACAGCGATGTCGGGTGCGCGTCAGAGTGTCCCCACGCGTTCGCAAGAGTAGAAGTGGATTCGAGCCATCCGAATGGAAAGCACGACAGGGAAGTCGACGAGCGTCGCAAAGGCCTTCGAGCTGATCGACGTCATCGCTCAGAGCGGCACCGACGGCGTGGGCCTGCGCGAGCTCGCCTCGCGCATGCACGTGGCCGTCAGCACAGCGCACCGCTACGCCACCACATTGCTCGAACTCGGCGTCGTCGTCCGCGACGGCACGGGCGTCTACCGGCTCGGCGTCAAACTGGTGCAGCTCGCGAGCCAGCACCTCAACGAGGACCTCTTCCGACAGATCGCCCATCCGTACCTCGTCGAGCTCGCCGAGATCAGCGGCGAGACCGCGCACCTCGGCGTGCGCCTCGGCGACCGCGTCGTGTACGTCGACAAGGTCGAGAGCGAGCAGTCGGTGCGGCTCGTCTCGCGCATCGGCAAGCAGGTCCCTCTGCACTCCACCGCGATGGGCAAGGCGCTGCTGTCGCTCATGCCGCGCTCCGAGCAGGAGGCGCTCCTCGCGGGCGACCTCGTGCGCCCGACCGACAAGACGCACGTCGGAGACGACCTGTTCGCCGAGCTCGACCGCGTGCGCGCCCAGGGCTATGCGCTCGATGACGAGGAGAACGAACTCGGCGTCCGTTGCATCGGCGTCGCGATCGTCAACGCGACCGGTGAAGCGGTCGGCGCGTTCAGCGTGTCGGCACCTGCGACGCGCATCAGCGCGGACGACTGGCGCGAATTCTCTCCGACCGCGCTGCGCATCGCACGCGAGATCGGGCGTTCCCTCGGTCGCACCGGATCCACCCGCGCCGTCGCGGGATAGCCACACCCCACCACACGGAGACAAGCAATCATGACCCTCACCACGATCGACGTCACCAACCCCGGTACTGGCGAGATCCTCGGACACATCCTCGACATGACCGAGGCGGAGGTGGTGCGCGCCGTCGAAGACGCCCAGGAGGGCCAGCGCGCCATCTCGTCGATGCCGTCGTACGAGCGTGCGCAACTCCTCCTCGCGGTCGCGCAGCAGATCGCCGACGAGCGCGACGACCTCGCGTTGCTCCTCGCCACGGAGAACGGGAAGCCGCTCCCGCAGACCGAGGGCGAGGTCGACGCCGCGATCCGGATCTTCCGCGGGTACGCCGCCGAGGCGACCCGCATCTTCGGCCGTCAGATCCCGCTCGACGCCGTGCCCGGCCTCGAGCGCAACCTGGCCATCACGGTGCGCGAGCCGCTCGGCGTCGTCGCCGCGATCGTGCCCTTCAACTACCCCGTCGAGCTGTACGCGCACAAGGCGGCCGCCGCGATCGCCGCGGGCAATGCCGTCATCGTGCAGCCGCCCTCGCGCTGCCCGCTCTCGCTCGTGCGCATCCAGGAGATGTTCGAGGCCGCCGGAGCACCGCGGTTCGCGCACCAGCTGGTGACGGGCGGCGTGCGCGTTTCGCAGGCGCTCGCGTCGCTGCCCGGCATCTCGGCCGTGACGATCACGGGTTCGACGATCGCGGGACGCGAGATCGCCCGCCGCGGTGCCGACACGTTCAAGAAGGTCCTCCTCGAACTCGGCGGCAACGACGCGCTCATCGTCTGCTCCGACGCCGACCTCGAGAAGGCGACCGACGCGGTCGTCCTCGGACGCCTCGCGCGAGGCAACGGCCAGATCTGCTGCGCCGTGAAGCGGGTCTACGTCGACGACGCCGTACACGACGAGTTCCTCGAGATGCTGCTGCCGAAGGCCGCCGCCCTCACCCTCGGCGACCAGCTCGACCGTGCGACCGACGTCGGCCCGCTCATCGCCCGCACGGCAGCCGAGTCGGTCGAGCAGGCCGTCGCCCAGCTCGTCGCCGACGGCGCGAAGCTGCTGAGCGGCGGCGCGCGCGAGGGCTCCTTCTACGAGCCGGCCGTGCTGTCGGAGGTCCCCACCGAGTCAGCCGCCTTCAATGAAGAGATCTTCGGCCCGGTCGCCCCCATCGCGCGCTTCACGAACGTCGACGAGGCCGTGCGCCTCGCGAACGCGTCGCCCTACGGTCTGCAGGCGGCCGTCTTCACTCGGGACGTCTCGCGCGCGTTCTCGATCGCGAAGAAGCTCGACGTCGGCGGTGTGGTCATCAACGGCTCGACGGCGCTCCGCGCCGAGAACCTGCCCTTCGGCGGCACGAAGGCCACGGGCGGGTACCGCGAGGGCCTGCACGAGACCGTCACCGACTTCACACGTCAGAAGACGATGATCGTCATGGAGGCGTTCGAGTGACGCTCGGGATCCACGGCGTCCACAAGTCGTACGGCCCGACCGAGGTGCTCAAAGGAATCGACATCGTCGGAGAGCGCGGACAGGTGGTCGCGATCGTCGGGGCGAACGGCGCCGGCAAATCGACGCTCATCAAGATCCTTTCGGGCGCCGAGGCGATGACGTCGGGCGAACTGCGGTGGGACGGCGAACTGCTCGATCTGCGCTCGCCGCACGACGCCGGCAGTCGAGGCATCCGGACCGTCTATCAAGAGCTCACCCTCATCAGCGAGCTCTCGGTGACCGAGAACCTGCTCATGGGCCAGCTGCCGATGAAACGCGGCTTCATCGACTGGTCGTCCGCGCACGTGCGCGCTCAGAGCATCCTCGACGAACTCGGCTTCGGCGACATCGACGCCCGTCAGCTGGCGGGCGACCTCACCGTCGCCCGCCAGCAGATGGTCGAGATCGCGAAGGCGGTCGCGACCGAGCCGAGCGTGCTCATCCTCGACGAGCCATCGGCCGTGCTCGCGGGCGGCGACCTCGAGTCGCTCTTCGCGCTCATCCGCAGGCTGCAGGCGCGCGGGGTCATCGTCATCTACGTATCGCACCGCCTCGACGAGGTCACCCACCTCGCCGACACGATCGTCGTCATCCGAGACGGCGTCGTCGTCGAGACGACCACACCGGCCGAGACATCCGAAGACGCCCTCATCACCGCGATGGCGGGGCGCCGTCTCGAGCGCATCTATCCCGAGCGCCGCGACGGGCACGCCGAGGCGATCCTCGAGGTCGACGCGCTCAGCCGCGACGGCGAGTTCGACGACGTGTCGTTCACGCTGCACGGCGGCGAGGTCGTCGGCATGTTCGGGCTCGTCGGTGCCGGTCGCAGCGAACTCGCGCAGTGCCTCTTCGGCGGCACCGCCGCCGACCGCGGCGCCGTGTCGATCGGGGGCGAGCAGGTCGAGATCGACCGCCCGCGCACGGCCATTCGCCGCGGCGTGGCGCTCGTGACCGAAGACCGCAAGCGATCGGGCCTCGTCGCCGAGATGACGGTGCGCGACAACATCACGCTCGCCTCGCTCAGCGACGACACCGTCGCGGGCATGATCAGCCGCAAGCGCCGCGATGTCCGCGTCGACGGCATGGTGGCGCGGTTCGACATCCGCCCGAAGCACTCGGCCGACATGCCCATCGGGCGCCTGTCGGGCGGCAACCAGCAGAAGGCGATCCTCGCCAAGTGGCTGTTGCTCGAACCCCGCGTGCTCATCCTCGACGAGCCGACCCGTGGCGTCGACATGGCCACGCGCGTCGAGATCTACCGCGTGATCGACTCGCTCGCCCGCTCCGGACACACGATCCTGCTCATCTCGAGCGACCTCACCGAGGCCATCGGCGCGACCGACCGACTGCTCGTCATGCACGAGGGCCGCATCGCCGGCCAGCTCACCTCTGCGAACACCACCGAAGACGAAGTGCTCGCACTCGCGATTGGAAAGACCCTGTGACCGTCGGCACCACGACCCCACCGAACACCCAGGAGCGCCGCGTGCCCCGCAAGTTCCCCAGAATCATCATCGCCAACCGCGACGTGACCGTCGCGATCGGATTCCTCGTGCTGCTCGTCGCGCTCGTCGTCGTCGCGTCGATCACGACCGAGACCTTCCTCTCCCCGCAGAACCTCACCAACCTGCTCAAGCAGATGGTGACGACGGGCCTGCTCGCGTTCGGCATGCTCGTGGTCATCCTGACGGGCGGCATCGACCTCTCGGTCGGCTCGGTCGTCGCGTTCTCGGGCATTGTGAGCGCCGGCCTCGTGGCGAACCTGCCGCTGCCGATCGCGCTCCTCATCGGCGTCGCGACGGGTGTCGGGTTCGGCGCCGTCAACGGCGCGCTCGTGGCCGGATTCAGCCTCGCGCCGTTCGTCGTCACCCTCGCGACGCTCACGACGATCCGCGGTCTCACGTTCGTCTACTCCGACGTGCCGATCGCGCCTGAGGACCCGAGCTTCTTCTGGCTCGGCACCGCCTCGCTCGGGCCGATCCCGCTCACGACCGTGATCATGCTCGTGATCTTCCTCATCGGCGGCGTCTTCCTCACCCGGACGCCCGCCGGCCGTGCAATCGTCGCGATCGGCGGCAACCAGGAGACGGTTCGCCTGGCGGGCATCAGCGTCAAGAAGCACCTCGTGCTCGCCTACACGATCAGCGGCCTGTGCGCGGGGCTGGCGGGCGTCATCCTCGCGAGCCGCGTCGGCATCGCGCAGCCGAGTGTGGGCGTCGGGTTCGAGCTCGACGCGATCGCCGCGTGCGTCATCGGCGGCGCGAGTCTCGCGGGCGGCAAGGGCTCGGCGCGCGCCACACTCGGCGGCGTGCTCGTGCTGGCGCTCATCAACAACCTGCTCAACCTCTACGGCGTCCAGAGCTTCTGGCAACAGGTCCTCAAGGGCCTCATCATCCTCGTGGTCATCATCATCCAGGCGCGCTCGCGTCGCGGACGAGCCTGACCGCGCGGCACCACCCTGCACCACTGCACCATCCCCAACGAAGGAGAAAGACACATGCACATCACACGCATCAGCGCTCTGATCGTCGCGGGCACGGTCGCCCTCGGCCTCAGCGCCTGCGCGTCGGATTCGGGCGGCGGCTCCTCCGCCGGCGACGACTCGTACACGATCGGCATCGCGAACTTCACGCTCGACGGCCCCTACTTCAGCGGCATGGACAAGGCGATCAAGGACGAAGCCGAGAAGCAGGGCGCTGAGACGATCAGCACCGACGCCGACGGCGACGCCGCCAAGCTCGCGTCGAACGTCGAGGACCTCATCAGCAAGAACGTCGACGCAGTCGTCATCTCGGGCGGTCCGCTCGAGTCGGCCCCCGCGGTGCTCAATTCGCTCTCGGCTGCGAGCATCCCGGTCGTCCTCGTCGACCGGAAGTTCGCGACGGGTGAGTACACGAGCTGGATCGGCCCCG
Organism: Agromyces larvae; assembly: GCF_022811705.1. Taxonomy (NCBI): domain Bacteria; kingdom Bacillati; phylum Actinomycetota; class Actinomycetes; order Micrococcales; family Microbacteriaceae; genus Agromyces; species Agromyces larvae. The sequence goes on from NZ_CP094528.1 coordinate 1,002,424, forward strand.
ACAACGAGCAGATCGGCGTGCAGAACGGCGAGTACCTCGAGTCGATCCTCCCCGACGGCGGTAAGGTCGGCATCATCAAGGGCGGCCCCGCCGACAACAGCATCGGCCTCGCGCGCACCAACGGCCTGAAGTCGGTGCTCAGCGAGAACGCGGCGTTCTCGATCGTCGAAGCGCCCGACTTCGGCGGCTGGGGCTCGGACGGCGGCCTTTCGGTCATGGAGAGCCTGCTCGCGACCGACCCCGATCTCGCGGCGGTCTTCTGCGAGAACGACGCCATGTGCCTCGGCGCGCAGCGCGCGATCGAGAATGCGGGCCTGAGCGATCAGATCGTGATCGCCGCGGTCGACGGCCAGCTCGAAGCCCTCGAGGCGATCGCGAAGCCCAGCAACTACGTCGTCACGGGTCTCAACAGCGCCGACGAGATCGGCCGCCTCGGCCTCAACCGCGCCCTCGAGATCCTCGCCGGCGAGGACGTCGAGAAGGACACGGTCGTGCCGTCGCCCCAGATCACGAAGGACAACGCCCAGGAGTTCATCGACAAGGGCACGTTCTGAGCTCCGGCTCGAACGCGATGGTTCGCCGCTGACGAGTCGTCTCGTCGTCGACTCGGAATCGTCGAAGGCCTCGGAGGGTCCGCAGCGCGGATGCTCCGAGGCCTTCCTCGTCTCACACCCCGAAGTGCGCCCCGGATCCGAGCGCGCGGCGTTCGGCCTTCAGGGTTCCGCCTTCGGGTTCAGCGTTCGCAGGGGGTCGGGCTTCGCGCTTCGGGGTTCGGCGTTCGGGCTTCGGCGATGACGCCTCGGTGCGGAGGGCTCGGCACCGCCGCTCGTCGCTGCGTCGAACGGGGCCGGATGCTACGACGCGATGCCGACGCGTGCGACGAATCGTGCGAGGTCGTCGGCGTCGAGCGTGAAGAGCGCGGTGCCGATGCCGACCGCGATCGCGCCTGCGTCGAGCCAGTCGCGGGCGGTCGCGGGGGTGATGCCGCCTGTCGGCATGATCGCGAGGTCGGGCAGCACGTCGCGTACGGCCTTGAGGTGGCCCACCCCGACGCTCGCGGCTGGGAAGAGTTTCGCGATGCCGGTCGCGGCGCCCGCTTCGCGGAGCTCGCCCGGCGTGAGGCCGCCTTGCACGAGAGGCGGGGCAGCCTCGAGCACGGCCTCGGGAACGGGGAACGGCGAGACGAGGAAGTGCGCGCCGAGATCGGCCGCCTCGCGGGCGATCCCGGCCGAGACGACGGTGCCCACCCCGATCGCGAGGTCGACGTATCGCGGATCGTCGAGGGTGTCTTGCAGCACGCCCTGCCACCCGGGCACGGTCGCCGTGAGCTCGACGGCGCCGAACCCGGCGACACGGCTCGCCTCGACGAGGGCGCGGAGCTCGTTCGCCGTCGCGGGGCGGAGCACGGGGACGACCTTGGTGCGTTCGAGCAGCGCGCGGAGCGCGACGGACGAGAGGGCGGAGAGGGTCATGCGGCTCCGTTCACGCGGTGCGGATGCTTCGGCCGGCGTGCTCGGCCGACCGGGCTGCCTGCCAGGCCTCGACTTCGCCGGCATTCGGGAATCCCTCGTAGTCGCCCGGATGCTGGACGACCTGGGCGGCGACGAAGGCCGCGAGTGCGAGCGCGTCCTCGAGGGCGAGGCCCGCGAGGCGTGCGTGGATCCAGCCGGCGTTGAACGCGTCGCCCGCACCGACGGGATCGACGGGATGCGGCGCGGGATGCGCGGGAACGACGAGCCGCTCGCCCTCGTGCCAGGCGAGTGCGCCGTCGGCGCCGCGTTTCACGATGATCGTCGAGGGGCCGAGTCCGGCAAGTTCGTCGATCGCGGAATCGAGATCGGTTCGGCCGGTGATCAGCCGTGCCTCGGTCTCGTTGCAGAGCAGTTGGGTCGCCGAGGCGAGCATGCGACGATACTCGCGCACGGCGTCTGGCTCCGAGATGATCGACGGTCGGAAGTTCGGGTCGAACGAGACCGTGACTCCGGAGCCCGCCGCCCGCCGAGCGGTCTCATGGGCGAGGGCGCGAGGCCCCGCACCGATCGCGAGCGCGACGCCAGTCAGGTGCACGTGCCCGGCGGACTCGACCACACCGGCGGGGAGGTCTCCGGGCGCGAGCTCGGTGCCCGCCGCATCGCGGCGATAGTAGGTCACGGCGGTGTCGTGCGGGGTCGTGCGCTCCTTGACCATGACGGCGGTCGGGCGCGTGTCGCTCCGGGCGACGAGGCTCGTGCCGACGCCCTCTGCCGCGAGGACGTCGAGCACGTGATCGCCGAGGGGGTCGCGACCGAGGCACGAGGCCCACCAGACGTCGTTGCCCAGGCGAGCGAGACCGATCGCCGTGTTCGCTTCGGCGCCGCCGATCGAACGTGTGAAGAGTCCGCGAGCCGCGTCGGCGGGATCGGTCGGCCTCGAAAAGCAGACGAGGGCCTCGCCGAGCGTCAGAACCTCCACGAACTCCACCCTTCGATCACATACTTGAACAGCGTACGCGCTTGTGAACACTACGAGGTTGGACGAAGGGGTGTCAACTTGCCAGGCGTCGAGTCAGCGAGTCGACGATCACTCGCGCGTCCTCGAGCGCCGCGATGATCTCGTCGCGGTGCTCGTCGGTCATGCGACTCTCGGGGACGGAGCAGCTGATCGCGTTCCAGGTGCCCTGGACCGGGCGGAGCGCGACGGCCACGCACAGGATGCCCGCCGAGTTCTCGCCGCGGTCGATCGCGTAGCCGCGCTGACGGGTCGCGGCGAGCTCGGCGTGGAGCTCAGCGGGGTCCGTGATCGTCGTGGGGGTGAGCTTCGCGAACGGCCGACCGAGACGTTCTTCGACCTCGTCATCGCCGAGCTGGGCGAGCAGGGCCTTGCCGAGCGCGGTCGCGTGCGCCGGAAGGCGCCGACCGACGGCCGAGAAGAGCCGCAACGCGTGCCGCGACTCCCGTTTGGCGAGATAGACGATGTCGCCGCCGTCGAGCCGGCCGAGGTGCACCGTCTCGCCGCTGCGCTCGGAGACGAGGTCGAGGGCGCCGTTCGCGAGCGGGACGAGGTCGTCCGTCTCGACGTAGGCCGCGCCCGCGAGCAGGGCACGGAGTCCGATGCCGTAGCCGGTTCCCGCGGCGTCGGTCTCGAGCCATCCGCGCGCCGCCATCGTGCGGAGCAAACCGTGCAGGCTCGACTTCGGAATGCCGAGGTCGCGGCTCATGGCCGCGATCGAACGCCGTTCGCCGCACGCGCCCAGATACTCCAGTATCTCGAGCGTGCGCAGCGAAGATTTGACGCCCGAGGGCTCTGCACCGTCCGTCACTGTTCCTCCTCGCGTCGTGCGTCGATGGCTTGGAACACGAGGTTACCGTTCACATGGGTGAACGAGGGCCGCCGGCACGTCCGGCCCCGCCTCAGCGAGGCTGCTGGATGCGGACCATGTTGCCCGCCGGGTCGCGGAACGCGCAGTCCCGCACCCCGTACGGCTGGTCGATCGGCTCCTGGGCGACCTCGGCACCCGTGGCGGCGACCCGGTCGAACGCGCCGTCGACGTCGGTCGTCGCGAGCACGATGGACGCGTACGTGCCCTTCGCCATCATCTCGGCGATGGTGCGGCGCTCGTCGTCGGTGGTGCCCGGGTCGGGGGTCGGCGGGGTGAGCACGATCGAGGTGTCGGGCTGGCCGACCGGGCCGACGGTGATCCACCGCATGTCCTCGTAGCCGACGTCGTTGCGCACTTCGAAGCCGAGCGTGTCGCGATAGAACGCGAGGGATGCCTCGGGGTCCGTGTGCGGCAGGAAGGTGTATTGAATCGTGATGTCCATGTCGCCAAGCTACTGGCGCGCGGTGGTGGGCGCTTCTCGATTCCTGACCGGTCTGGCGGCGCGCTTGGCGAGCACCGACGGCACCCCCTCGAAGATGCCGTCGGGCTGGGTGCGGTAGACGCTCGGCGGCACGCCGACGAGCTCGGTGAACCGGGTGCTGAAGGTGCCCAGCGACGAGCAGCCCACCTCGAAGCACACCTCGGTCACGGTGAGGTCGCCGCGTCGCAGCAGCGCCATCGCGCGTTCGATGCGACGCGTCATGAGATAGCTGTACGGCGACTCGCCGTACGCGCGTTTGAACTCGCGGCTCAGGTGCCCTGCCGACATGTTCACGCCGCGGGCGAGCGCGTCGACGTCGAGGGGCTTCGCGTACTCGCGGTCCATCCGGTCGCGCACGCGACGCAGCAGCGCGAGATCGCGCAGCCGCTGGGCTTCGTCAGGGCTCCCCACCCGGGCGATGCTGCCACCCGAACGGGGAGTTGTCCAGCGGACGAACCGCTTCGTCTGGCCCGAATTGCTGCGAGACAGACCGGTCTGTCACACTGGCGCCGTGGCATCCACCCCGTCGTCCCCCTCCCCTGCCCTGCGCATCCTCGAGACGGCGAACCGGCTGTTCTACGACGAGGGGTTCCGGGTCGGGATCGATCGCGTGATCAGCGAGTCGAAGGTCGCGAAGGCGTCGTTCTACCGGGCGTATCCCTCGAAGGACGACCTCATCGTCGCGGTGCTGCGCCGTCGCCACGAGGAGTGGACGCGGTGGTTCGTGCGGCGCGTCGATTCGCTCACGATCGAGCGCGGGCGCAGCCTCGTCCGACTCGCGGACGCGCTCGGCGAATGGTTCTCGCGCGACGACTTCCGCGGCTCCCCGTTCACGAACGCGATGGCGGATGCCTCGCTCCCCCGGGCTGCCGTCGAGATCGTGCACCGTCACGACGAGGCACTGCGGCGCGCGCTGCTCGCGTACCTCGAGCACGTCGGCCTCGAGGCATCCGATGAGCTCGCCGACCAGGTCTCGCTGATCGTCGAGGGCGCCATCGTGCGCGCCCAGCGCGCCGACCGGCCGGATGCCGCAGCCGCCGCCGCGCGGGCGGCGGCACGCCTGCTCGTGCGCCTGGACGGACCGGTCTGATCGCGTCAATCGGAGGGCGACGCCGCGCACTCGACGCGCGCACCGCTCGCCTCGGCATCGGAAGCGGCGCGATCGGCGGCCACCAGTTCGCCGCCGGCGAAGAGCGCGCAGCTGAGCGGCACCGCGTCATCGGTCGCTGCGCGGAACCCCGCCAGGTCCGACGGCTCGCCCCCGGTGCAGTCGGCGATCACCACGGTGACGACCGGTCCGGGCGAGGTCATCCGACGCACCATCCGCTGGCCGTCGACGCGGAACACCGGATAGGTCACCCGCACGGCGGTGCGGTCGTCACCGGTGGTCACCACGAACGCGATGAGATCGTCGCCGGCCGGGTCGATCGGACAGTCGCCGCGCTGGCCGGGCATCACCGCGACGGCGGCCGCGGGGTCGGGCAGTTCGCCCCACGGGTCACTCGGCTCCGTGCCGGCAGGGCTCGAGACCGGCGGCGAGGTCGACGTGGCCGCGACGGGCGGCGTCGGCGCGGAGCATCCGCCCGTCACGGTCGCGATCAGCGCACCGATCGCGACCGCTCCCACCCGATGCCCGTGCATGACGGCATGGTAGGCCCGCGCTCCGCGCGATGCATCCGTAGCGCCCGGGATCCCGCCGTCACGGCGCGACTCGCGGGTTCACGTCCGACTCCCAGCGACGGCGGAGGCATAGCCTGACCCTGCTCGCAGTACGTCGCGCCATGAAGGGGGCCCTCATGTCCAGTCCGCAGTCCGACTCGTTCTTCGCCGCGTTCTCGCTCGGCGGCGACGACCTGTCGAAGTCGACCGTCAACACCATTCGCGCCACGCTCGGCATCGCCGGGGTCGTCGCGCTCATCGTCGGGATCCTGATCACGTTCTGGCCGAAGGACGCGATCATCGTCATGACGTGGATCCTCGGGATCTACCTGATCGTGGCCGGCATCGCGTACCTGGGGCTCGGCATCTTCTCGAGGGGCATCTCGGGCGGGTCGAGAGCGCTCGACATCATCGTCGGTCTGCTGTTCCTCGTCGCCGGGTTCATCGTGGCGTTCAACGCGACGAGCTCGGCCGTGGTGATCGGCATCTTCCTCGGTGTGTTCATCGGCATCGTGTGGATCGTGGAGGGCGTGGTGGCGCTCGTGCAGTCGGGCGACGCGTCGTCACGAGGATGGGCGATCTTCTTCGGCATCCTCAGCATCGTCGCCGGCCTCATCGTGCTGTTCTCGCCGCTGTGGGGCGCGGTCGTGCTGTTCTGGTTCGCCGGCATCTCGCTGATCGTGCTCGGCATCGTGCAGATCGTGCGTGCGTTCACGTTCGGCAAGGGCAGCCGGCAGGGCACGCCGCCCACGGCGGCGACCGCCGCCTGACCGGATCGCGCGACGAACGGGGCCGGCGAGGGATCCCTCGCCGGCCCCGCCGTCTGCACCGAACCCGCTCAGTCGAGCGAATCGGGCGTGAATCCCGACACGTCGCCGACGTAGCGCGTGTGATCGGCGGGGATGGGCTCGACGGCCGCGAGCGCGACCTCGGCGGCGAACTCGGCGACGTTGTAGAGCCGGCCGGCCTCCGCCTTGCGCTCCTGGATCGCGCCCGGGTTCGCACGCTCGAGCAGCGTCGCCGTGATGGTGCCCTCGATCATGTCGCCTGACACGACGACGAACTCGACGCCCCGCTCGGCGAACTCGGGCAGCTTCGCGCGCAGGGCGTCCTCGCCGGCGCGCTTGGAGAGCGCGACGGGCTCGTACTCGGGCATCGTCGGCGTGGTGCGGATGAAGTGCGCCTGGTGGCTCGTGACGAACACGATGCGGGCGCGGTCGGTCAGGTGCGGGAGCGCCCCCTCGACGACGTTGACCTGGGCGTCGCGGTTCAGGCGCATCGCGTAGTCGTCGCCCATGCCCGTCTCCATGCCGCCCGAGGCGTTCAGCACGAGCAGGTCGATGGGGCCGAGTTCGGCCTCGGTGCGCGCGAACAGCTCGGCGACCGATTCGGGGTCGGTCAGATCCGCCCCGACGGCGATCGCGCGGCCGCCCGCAGCGGCGATCTCGGCGACCACCTTGTCGGCGCGCGGGGCCTTGCTGCGGTAGTTCACGACGACCGCGGCGCCGGCCTCGGCGAGGTATCGGGCGGTGTCGGCGCCGATCCCGCGCGACGAACCGGTGACGAGCGCGACGCGGCCGGCGAGCACGCCTTCGGCGAGGGGGTTGGACACGGTGGTTCTCCCGAAGTCGATGGGGTGGGTTCGCGGCATCCGTCATCCGCTCGGTCGAGACTACCAATCCCCCGCGCGAGCCCCCGCCCTGCTAGGTTCGAAGCGGGGGCGCGTTCGAATTCGAAGGAGAGCGAATGGATGTGCTGACCCAGTACGCCTGGATCGTGTGGCTGGTGCTGATCCTGGCCTTCGCGACGATCGAGGTGTTCACGCTCGAGATGACGTTCCTGATGCTCGCCCTCGGCAGCGTGGCCGGTCTGCTCTCCGGTCTGACCGGCATCCCCTGGTGGGCGCAGTTCATCATCGCGGCCGTCGTCGCGGTCGCGCTCATCCTGCTGCTGCGCCCGCCACTGCTTCGGATGCTCCGTCGCGGCGCCGACCCGGCGCGCAGCAATGTCGACGCGCTCATCGGGGCCGACGGCCGGGTCGTCCGCACGGTCACGAGCATCGGCGGCCAGGTGAAGCTGCAGAACGGCGACGTCTGGACGGCGCGGCTGTCGCCGATCACCGAGCAGGCGGATGTCGCGGTCGGCGAACAGGTGCTCGTCACGGGCATCGACGGGGCGACGGCGGTCGTCGTCCCGGTAGAGAGGAGCACCCCGCAGTGACCTTCGACGTGCCCAGCATCATCGTCGCGATCGTCGTCGTCGCGATCGTCATCTTCGTGATCGTCGTGATCTCGCGAGCGATCCGCATCATCCCGCAGGCCTACGCCGGCGTGGTCGAGCGACTCGGGCGGTACCACAAGACCCTCAGTCCGGGGCTCAACCTGCTCGTGCCGTTCATCGACCGGCTGCGTCCGCTCGTCGACATGCGCGAGCAGGTCGTGTCGTTCCCGCCGCAGCCGGTGATCACCGAGGACAACCTCGTGGTGTCGATCGACACCGTCGTCTACTTCCAGGTGACCGACGCCCGGGCCGCGACGTACGAGATCGCGAACTACCTCGGTGCGGTCGAGCAGCTCACCACGACCACGCTCCGCAACGTGGTCGGCGGGCTCAACCTCGAAGAGGCGCTGACCAGCCGCGACAACATCAACGGGCAGCTGCGCATCGTGCTCGACGAGGCCACCGGCAAGTGGGGCATCCGCGTCTCCCGGGTCGAGCTGAAGGCGATCGACCCGCCCCACTCGATCCAGGACTCGATGGAGAAGCAGATGCGCGCCGAGCGAGACCGGCGCGCGCTCATCCTCACCGCCGAGGGGACGAAGCAGTCGGCGATCCTCACCGCCGAGGGCCAGCGGCAGGCCGCGATCCTCCAGGCCGAGGGCGACGCGAAGGCCGCGGTGCTGCGCGCACAGGGCGAGGCGGAGGCGATCCTGACGGTGTTCAAGGCGATCCACGAGGGCGACCCCGATCCGAAGCTGCTCGGCTACCAGTACCTGCAGATGCTGCCGCAGATCGCCGAGGGTCAGGCGAACAAGCTCTGGATCGTGCCGAGCGAACTCACCGAGGCGCTGAAGGGCATCGGCAAGGCGTTCACCCCGAACCCCGATGGTCCCGCCGGTCCGGCCGGTCGCGCCACCGGTCAGGCGGGCGCCGGAGGCGGCGCGGGCGCCCCGCGCGCCTGACCCGAGATGGGCTACCTCTCCCCCGGGACGCCTCGGGTGCTCGCGCACCGCGGTCTCGCGGTCGAGGTGCCCGAGAACACGCTCGCCGCGTTCGACGCCGCGGTGCGAACGGGGGTGCACTACGTCGAGACCGATGTGCACCTGAGTCGCGACGGCGTCGCGATCGTCTCGCACGATCCCACGCTCGAGCGCGTCGCCGGCCGCGAGGACCGGGTGAGCGACCTGACCTCGGCGGAGCTCGCCGCGATCGATCTCGGCGCCGGCGCGGGGTTCCCGACGCTGGCCGACGCGCTCGCGGCCTTCCCCGAGACGCGGTTCAACATCGACGTGAAGACCGAGGCCGCCGTCGAAGCGACGGCCGACACGGTGCGCGCCGCCGACGCCGTCGACCGGGTCCTGCTCACGAGTTTCGCCGACCGCCGACGGCGCCGGCTCGCCGCGCTGCTGCCCGGCGTCGCGACCTCGGTGGGCAGCGCCGGGGTGGTCCGGGCGATCCTCGCCGGGCGGTTCGGCGCCGCCGCGATGCGGTGGGCGGCGCGCGGGGCCGTCGCCCTGCAGGTGCCCGAACGCGCGGGTCGACTGCGCATCGTCTCCCCCGCCCTCGTGCGCGCTGCGCACGCGGCGGGCGTCGAGGTGCACGTCTGGACGGTGAACGAACCCGACGACATGCGGCGGCTGCTGGCCCTCGGGGTCGACGGCCTGGTCACCGATCGGTGCGATCTCGCGCTCGCGGTGATCGCGGCAACCTGAGAGAAGCCTGAGAGATCCTCAGCCTTTGGCAAGGTTCTGCACAGCTTGATCGTTTATACACGTAGACGATCGAGAGGAGCATCAATGGCAGACCGAAGCCTCCGCGGCATGCGGATCGGGGCGCAGAGCCTGCAGAGCGAGGACGGGGTGGTGTTCGCCGACCGGGCGAACTACTCGTACCTCTGCGAGACCTGCGGCCGCGAGACGGTCATGACCTTCTCGACCGAGGCCGAGATCCCCGAGAGCTGGGAGTGCCGCACGTGTGGGGCCAATGCGACCCTGCTCGTCGACTCGAAGCCCGTCGAGATCGACCGTTCGGGCGAGAAGACCGCCCGCACCCACTGGGACATGCTGCTCGAGCGTCGCACGATCGCCGAGCTGGAGGAGCTCCTGGAGGAGCGCCTGCAGCTGCTGCGCGCACGTCGCGGCCAGAAGATGAGCGCCTGACCCATCCCGCTCGTCGCCCGGTTCAGCCCTCGGCTGAGGCCGGGCGATTCGCGTTTTCGGGGGCGGATGCGTCGAAGGCGGATGTCTCGCGGCCGGGCGCCTCGGCACCGGATGCCGCCGCGAACGCGCCCCGCCGCCGACCCAGGGCGAACGCGATCAGCAGCGCAGCCAGCCCGCCGATGCTGATCACACCGTCGACCCACCCGCCGAGCACGACCGACGGCGTGAGCCCGGTGCGCAGACCCACCTCCGTGACCATCGCGCCCGGCTGGTCCGACGGCAGCGCGTCGACCGTGCGACCGGCGGGATCGATCACCTGGCTGCGTCCGACGGTCGAGAGGTTCACCACCCACCGGCCGGTCTCGATCGCACGGAGCCTCGCGAACGCGAGCTGCTGCTGGTTCTCATCGGTGCCGCGGAAGTCCGCGTTGTTCGTCTGCAGCAGGTACAGCTCGGCCCCGTCGCGAGCCGCCTCGTGGATCACCTCGTCGTAGATGACGTCGAAGCAGATCGCGAGGCCCGCGATCGTGTCGCCCAGGTCGAACACGGGCGGGTTCGTCCCCGGCGAGTACCCGCGCTGCACCAGCCCGATCAGGTCGGGCGCGAAGAACATGTAGAAGTCGCGGTCGGGGATGTACTCGCCGAACGGCACCGGATGCCGCTTGTCGTACGTCTGCGTGATGCCCTCGCCGCTGCGCCACAGGAACGACGTGTTGAAGTACTCGTCGCCGCGCACCGTGACGGTGTTCGCGATGAGCGGGGCGTCCAGGTCGGCGGTGAGACGGTCGAGCGTGCGCGCAGCCGCGGTGCCCGGGTTCACCGAATCATCGACCGATCCCTCGGGCCAGAGCAGCACGTCGATGTCGTCGCGCCCGAGCAGCGGCGTGGTCGCGCCGACCTGCGCGTTCAGCACGTCTCCGGCGCTGCGTTCGTCGAAGTAGCCCGCGGGCCCGTTGCCCTGCACGCTCGCCACGGTCGTGCTGCCGGCCGATGCGGTCGGCCAGGCCGGCACCGCGCCGATGACGACGAGCACCGCGGCGAGCGGCGCCAACCCGACCATCGCCTTCGGCAGCGGCTCGCGCAGCGTGCGCCGCTCGACCGAGACGCGCACCCATTCGATCGCCGACGCCGTCGCCCACGCCATCGCGAACCCGAGCCCCGCGAAACCGACCCACGACACGGTCTCGGCGAACGGGCTCTGCGACTGGCTGACCGCGAGCCGCGCCCAGGGGAACCCGCCGTACGGGAAGCTGCCGATCACCGTCTCCTTGCCGATCCACAGCGCCGCCACGACCGCGGGCAGCGCGACGAGCCGCGCCCAGCGGCCGGGCCATGCCCGCGGCACCCAGCGATACCCGAGGGTGATCGCGATGCCTCCGACGCCGACGAACAGCGCCTCGAACAACGACAGCGCGAGCCACGGCACGGGCCCGAGGTATCGCGAAGTCCACTCGACGTGCAGCAAGTAGAAGGTCGCGCCGTACACGTACGCGATGAGGAACGCCCCGCCGACGCTGCGGCCGATCTGCGCGATCAGCGCCAGAGCGATGCCGACGAACACGAGCGGCCAGATCGCCAGCTCGGGGTAGGCGGCATCGGTGACGAATCCGGCGAGGACGGCGACGAGCATCGCCGCCCACCAGGGCAGCAGGGGGCGGGGGTCGGGCACGTCGATCAGCCTAAGCGACCGGGCCGGATGTCTCGTGCCAGCGCCGGCCGCGAGGCATCCGCATGTCCCGCACGCGGTCGCGGCACCCGACCGCATCCTCCGATCGCGACCCCGACGGCTCAGCCGGCGACCGTGTCGATCACGACCCCGCGACGCACCCCGTCGATCGCATCGCGCGCCGCCCGCCCGACCCCGCCGTCGGCGACGATCGAGATCTGATCGAGCAGGTCGATGACCTGCTTGGCGAGTCGCACGAAGTCGCCCGCGGCGAGCTCGGTGTCGGCGAGCACCTCACCGAGGCCCGCGCCCTTCGCCCAGGCGTGCATCGCGTTCGCGAGCGCCGCGGTCGGCGGCTCGCTGCCCGGCAGCCGGTGCTCGCGCTCGAGGTCGTCGAGCTCGCTCCAGACGTGGCCGGTCGCCTCGAGTGCGGCGCGGAACGGGCCGCGCGGCAGACGGTACTCCACTCCGCGGTCGTCGCGGCGCGGCTCGTAGACGAGGGCGGCGGCCATCGCGGCCAGCCCGCCTTCGTCGAGGTCGTCCCACAGGCCGCGCCGCAGGCACTCGGCGACGAGCAGGTCGCGTTCGCCGTAGATGCGCTTCAGGATCCGGCCGGCCGACGTGGACACCAGTTCGCCGTGCCGGTCGTGCTCGACGTAGCCGAGCTGCGACAGCACCTCGGTCACCCGGTCGAACCGCTTGGCGACCTGCCCGGTGCGGGTGCGGATCTGGCGTGACAGCTGGTCGTGCTCGCGCTGCAGCCGCCACCACCGCTCGGCCCAGCGGGCGTGCTGCTCGCGCTCGGCGCAGCCGTGGCAGGGGTGCGACCGAAGCTGCTTGCGCAGCCTGACCAGCTCGCGCTGCATCCGCTCGCGCTGCGCGTGCGTGGGGTTGCCCTTCGCCGCCTCCTTCTCGAGGTCGCTGATGCGGCGCCGCAACCCCGAATACTCCCCGAAGTCGCCGAGGTGGCAGCGCATCGCCTCGGCGTAGCCCGACAGCGACTCCTCCTGCTTGCGCAGCGTGCGCGCCAGGTCGACCACGGCCCGGTCGGCCTGGAACTGCGCGAACGACAGCTCGAGGATCTGCCGGGTGCGCTCGCGGCCGAACTGGTCGATGAGGTTCACCGCCATGTTGTACGTCGGCTTGAAGCTCGAGTTCAACGGGTAGCTGCGCCGCGACGCCAGCGCGGCGACCGCCTCAGGGTCGAGCCCGTCGACCCACTGGATGACCGAGTGCCCCTCGATGTCGATGCCGCGCCGACCCGCGCGCCCCGTGAGCTGGGTGTACTCCCCCGGCGTGATCGGCACCCGAGCCTCGCCGTTGAACTTCTCCAGCTTCTCGAGCACGACCGAGCGCGCCGGCATGTTCACGCCGAGCGCGAGCGTCTCGGTGGCGAACACCACCTTCAACAGCTTGCGCTGGAAGAGCTCCTCGACGACCTCCTTGAAGGCCGGCAGCATGCCCGCGTGGTGGGCGGCCACACCGCGCTGGAGCCCCTCGACCCAGTCCCAGTACCCGAGCACCGCGAGATCGTCGTCGCGGAGCATCCGCACCCTGGCCTCGACGACCTGCCGGATCTCGTCGCGCTCCGACGCATCCGTCAGCCGGATGCCGCTGCGCAGCACCTGCCGCACCGCCTGATCGCACCCGGCCCGCGAGAAGATGAACACGATCGCCGGCAGCAGATGCTTCGACGCCAGCAGGGCGACCACGTCGGGCCGGTCGGCGCGGCCCGTGCCCGGTGCGCCGCCGCCACGGCCCCGCCCGCGGTACCCGCCGCGGTCGGATCCGCGCCGGCCGCGCTGCGACCTGGTGCCGAGCGACCGGCTGGCGCGTGCGAGCTGCTTCAGCTCGGGATTCACCCGATTCGCCGCGGCCTGCCCCGACGAGTCGAACAGGTCGACCATCTTGCCGCCCACCAGCACGTGCTGCTCGAGCGGCACCGGCCGCGCCTCGGAGACGATCACGTCGGTGTCGCCGCGCACCGCCTGCAACCAGTCGCCGAACTCCTCCGCGTTCGACACGGTCGCACTCAGCGAGACGAGTCGCACCGCCTCCGGCAGGTGGATGATGACCTCCTCCCACACCGCGCCGCGGAACCGGTCGGCCAGGTAGTGCACCTCGTCCATCACGACGTACGCGAGCCGGTCGAGCAGCGGCGAGTCGGCGTACAGCATGTTGCGCAGCACCTCGGTGGTCATCACCACGATGCGGCCGGTCGCGTTGATGTTCGTGTCACCGGTGAGCAGCCCCACCGCATCGGAGCCCCACGCGTCGACGAACTCCTGGTACTTCTGGTTCGACAGGGCCTTGATCGGCGTCGTGTAGAACACCTTCGCGTGCGGGTCCTGCATCGCGAGGTACACCGCGAACTCGGCGACCGCGGTCTTGCCGGCCCCCGTGGGCGCGGCGACGAGCACGCTGCGGCCCTCGTCGAGCGCGCCGCAGGCGCCGCGCTGGAACGGGTCGAGGTCGAACTTCAGGGTGGACGCGAACTCGGCCAGGCGCGGCCGGCGCCGCTGCTCGCGTGAGAGCGCGTAGCGCTCGGCCGGTGAAGGGCTCGTCACCGTTCCAGCCTACGGCGGATGCCCCGTGGACCCGCCGCGATCAGGCCAGCGCCGTGCCGAACTCGGCCTCCTGGCGCCTCGCGACCCGGCGATCGTGCAACCACGCGATGAACCAGGCCGCGAAGTAGAGCACCACCATCGGGATCGCGAGCAGGAACATCGAGACGACGTCGGCGGACGGCGTGGCGATCGCCGTGAACAGCACGATCACGAGGATCGCGACCCGCCACGACTTCAGGATGCCTGCGGCGCTCAGGATGCCCGCGAAGTCCAGCAGCACGATGAACACCGGCACGACGAACGCGATGCCGATCGCGACGACGAGCTTCGTGACGAAGTCGACGTACTCGCGCGCCGTGAACAGCGCATCGCTGCCGTCGGGCACGAAGCTCGTCATCAGCCGCACGATGTTCGGCAGCACGAACCATCCGGCCGCGCAGCCGGCGAAGAACAGCGGGATCGCCGTGAGGAAGAAGCCGAACGTGTATCTGCGCTCGCGGGTGTTCAGCCCCGGCACGAGGAACGCGAAGATCTGGTACAGCCACACGGGGCTCGAGATCACGATGCCGATCGTGAACGCGATCTGCAGCTGCAGGTCGAACGCGCTCGAGATGGTCGGGAAGATGATCGCCGTCTTGTCGCCCCGTGCGTCGGCGACGTTCTGCACCGGCGCCTGGATCGCCGTCCAGACGTACGCGCTGTTCAGCCACCACCCGATGCCGGTGCCGACGGCGATCGCCGCCGCGGAGATGAACAGGCGGCGGCGCAGTTCGAGCAGATGCGCACCGAGCGACATGCGCCGCTCGCGGTTCTTGCCGCCGCCGCGCTCCTTCACCGCGGTCACGTGGTCAGCTCTTGGTGGTGTCCGTGCTGCTGCCGGTCGCCTTCGGCTGGTCGGTGGCGGCGTCGGCCGTGTCGGCGCCGGTGCCGTCGGCCGCATCGCCGTCGGACCGCACCTCGTTCTTCAGGATCTTCATCGACTGACCGAGGCTCCGCGCCAGGGCGGGCAGCTTGGGCGCGCCGAACAGCAGCAGGATGACCACGAGGATGATCAGGGCATGCCAACCGGTGAAGCCTTGAAACATGGGGTTCGTCCAATGCTCGGATGAATGGTGCAGACAGTCTACCCGTCGTACCCGGCAAGCCCCGCCTGAGCCCAGGCTGCGACCGCATCACGAGCCTCGTCGGGCGCCACGACGGTGACCAGCCCGCCGAGCCCCGCGACGAGACGCTTCAGCCCGTGGTGGTGCGCGACCCGCAGCGTGACCCGCAGTCGCCCGTCGGCCTGCGCCTCGGTCGACGCATCGGCGAGGTAGTCGGCGATGAGCGCCAGCGCGTCGGGCGCCACGTCGACGACGACGTCGAAGTCGGTGTCGGAGGCCTGGAAGAGCGTCGACGGCAGCACGGCGCCGACGTGCTCGCCGATCGGCTCATCGGTGACGACCAGCTCGGTCATGCGGTCGACGCGGAAGTTACGCACGTCGAGCCGGGTGTGGCAGTACGCCTGCAGGTACCAGTCGGCCCCGTCGGAGAGCACCCGCAGCGGGTCGGTGCGTCGGCGCATGTGCTCGCCCTGAGCGTTGCGGTAGTCGAACTCCAGCTGCCGGCCGGCCTCGACGGCCTCGCGCACGAGCGCCAGCGAGGCATCCGACTTCGCCTCCTCCGCCCCGAGCGGGACCGGGTCCTCCGACGCCCCCTCGGCGAGCTTGCGCTTCAGCGACGCCAGCTGCGCGCTGTCCCGGTTCTCGGGCAGGGTGCTGAGGTACTGCACGGCGGTGATGAGGGCAGCCGCCTCGCGGGAGCTCAGCCGCGGCGCGTCGTCGATCGCCACGTGGTGGACGATGATGATCAGGTCTTCGTCCTCGAAGGCGCCCCAGTCGATGTCGAACAGGTCGTTCGCCTGGTACGTGCCGGTGTCGCCGGGCAGCCCCGAGGTCGCGATGCGTTCGACGGCGGCGCGGATCTGCACCTCGTCGACGCCGAAGTGCGCGGCAGCCTCGGCGACGCCGACGACACGACGTTCGAGCAGGTACGGCACGAGCGCGAGCAGCAGCAGGAGCTTGTCGGGCGCCTTCTGGGCGCGGGGGCGTCGGTCGGTCATCGCGCCTCCTCGCGGTGGGCGGCGACGACGGCCGCGAGCCGGTCGCGCACCCGCGCACGCAGCGACTCGGGTGCGATCACGCGCACCTCGGGCCCGTACGAGGCCAGTTCGTCGGCGAACACCACCTCGTCGGTGTAGTGCAGCCGGATCACGCGCCCGTCGCGTTCGGCCGCCCGCCGCCCGAGGCGCACCTCGGCGTCGCTGCCGGCGTCGACCTCGAGGTCGGCGACGTTGGCGAGTCGCAGCGCCTCGAGCTCGGCGAGCACGCGGTCCTGCACGCCCGGCTCGGGTGGGTCGAAGGTCGAGTTCGGCACGGATGTCACGGGGCCGGTGATGCGGCGCAGCAGAAACGTGCGCGGCGCGTCGAGATCGCGGTCGTGCCCGTGCACATGCCAGCGCCCCTCGTGCAGCACGAGCGCGTAGGGGTCGACCGTGCGCTCGCGGGGCGCCTCGGATCCGGGGCGCAGGTAGCGGAACCGCACCGTCTGATGCCGGTCGAGCGCCTGCCGCAGCGGGTCGAAGGCGGCGTCGCGCACCCGCAGACGCGGTGCGTAGCCGATCAGGGGCTCGCGCGGTTCGATCCCGAGGGCGCGCAGCTTCGTCAGGGCGCGCTGCGAATCCTCGGAGAGGGATGCTTCGCGCCACACCTCGGCCGCGAGCCCCAGCAGCCCGATCTCGTCGGGCGTGAAGCGCACCGATTCGGGCAGCTCGTAGCGGCCCTTGCGGATGCGATAGCGCAGCAGCTGATTGTCGCCGGGGTGATCGGGCGACTCGATCGTCTCGAGCGGGATGCCGAGTTCGCGCAGGTGCTCCTTGTCGCGCTCGAACTGGCGCTCGAGGTTCGCGTTGCGACCGGGGCGCGCGTCGTACCGCTCCGCGTAGCCGCGGACCGTCGAGAGGATCTCGGTCTTCAGCAGACCGTGCTCGGTCGCGATGAGCGCGAGCACCAGACTGAACAGTCGGTCGTCGGCCTCGATCCTCGATACGCTGCTCGACTCCCCTGGCACACGAGCGATCATAGTGCCGTGCGGCGGGCCGGCGGCCGCCGCAGCCGTGGTGCGCCCGATCAGACGACGCCGAGGATGTCGACCACGAAGAAGATGGTCGCCCCGCCGGGCACCTGCCCGCTGCCCTGGTCGCCGTAGCCGTCGGCCGGCGGGATGATGATGCCGACCTGCGAACCGACCTTCTGGCCGATCAGGCCCGTCGCGAAACCGGGCACGACCTGCGAGGTGTCGTCGTCGGCGACGGTGAACCGCCCGACGGCGCCCTTCTCCCAGGTGGAGTCGAACACCTTGCCCGTGTCCCAGAGCACACCCGTGTACTGCACGACGACCGTGTCGCCACTCTCGACGACGTCGCCGTCGCCCTGGAGCAGCACCTCGACCTCGGTCTTCGCGGGCGGGTCGGACTTCGGCACCGTGATGCCCGGCCGCCCGTCGGGTGCGAGCACGACCGCGGGGAACCCGTCGCGCGTGAGCGCCGGCGCGCCGTCGGCTCGGGCGGGGAACGCCCGCTGCACGTCGAACACGGCGACGACGCTCGTCTCGGGCGCGGCGCCCGTGGTCGGGTTCGCCGCATCCGCCGGCGGCACCACCACGACCACGCGGGAGCCCTCGCGGGCGCACGTGAGACCCGTGGTGAAGCCGGGCAGCGTGGTCGGGCTGCCGAGCGTGAGCATCACCGGCTCGTCGGGCGCGAACCCGACGGTCTGGATCTCGTCGCCCGTGGTGCCGTCGAACAGCGAGGCGGCGAGCATGACGGTCTGGCCCTCGGCGAGCAGATCGCCCTCGCCCTCGATCACCTCGGTGCACTGGGTGCGCTCGGGGGCGAGCGGCGTCGGGAAGCTCACGGTGGGCACCTCGCCGAAGTCGCCGCGCACCGACACCGCATCGGAGGACGCACCGGGGCTCGTCTCGGCCTCGGTGACTGGCCCGGCGCAGCCGGTGAGGGCGACGGCGAGCGTGCCGGCGACGGCGATGAGCGCGATGGACGAGCGCACGGGACCTCGATTCGATCGACGGGGATGCGGGGAAGCAGCAGAAAGCCTACCCGGCCGTGCCGGGCGTTTCGTCCGAGCCTTCGGACGGCGGTGCGGGTGCGGGAGCGGCGGGCGGAGCATCCGTCTCGCGAGCCAGGCTCGCCGCGGTGCCCGCCGCGCGCACCCGCTTGCGCAGGCTCTTGGCGCTCACGTCCCGCTCGCCGAGGGCGCCGGGCGTCCACGCCTCGACGTCCTCGTCGCTGAAGTCGGTCTTCGACGGCCGGCGCTTCAGTTCGGGCAGCACGGTGCCGGGCGCCAGGCGGCGCGCGGTGAGCAGGAACCCGGTGTGCGCGATCATGCGGTGATCGGGGCGCACGGCGAGCCCCTGCACGTGCCATCCGCGCACCATCGTCTCGTTCGCGACCGGCTCGGTGTACGCGCCGGTCGCGCGGATCGCCTCGGCGACCCGGGAGAGCTGGGTGACCGTTGCGACGTAGCAGAGCACGACGCCGCCGGGCTTCAGCGCGTCGGTCACCGAGCCGAGGACCTCCCAAGGGGCGAGCATGTCGAGGACGACGCGATCGACGGATGCCCCGGCCACCGTCTCGGGCAGCGCGTCGGCCAGGTCGCCGAGCGTGATCGACCAGTTGTCGGGGTCGTCGCCGTGATAGGTCGCGACGTTGCCGCGGGCCACCTCGGCGAACTCCTCGCGCCGCTCGAACGAGTACAGCCGCCCCTCGGGGCCGATCGCCCGCAGCAGCCACAGCGACAGCGCACCCGAACCGACGCCGGCCTCGACGACCGTCGCACCCGGGAAGACATCGGCCTGGGCGAGGATCTGCACCGCATCCTTCGGGTACACGATCGCCGCACCGCGAGGCATCGACATCACGAAGTCGCTGAGCAGCGGCCGCAGTGCGAGGTACTCGATGCCGACCGCGTTCGCCACGACCGAGCCGTCGGGCAGCCCGATCAGATCGTCGTGCAGGATCGGGCCCTTGTGCGAGTGGAACACCTTGCCCGGCTCGAGCGTGATCGTGTGCATCCGGCCCTTCGGGCCGGTGAGCTGCACCCGGTCCCCGGCCCGGAACGGGCCGGCCTGCGCCCCGCGCGCGCCGGTCATGCGCGGACTCCGGCGAACGCGGCGGCCACGTCGTCGGCGGTGCGGCCGTCGAGCGTCGGCCACAGCAGATGATGGGGGGCGTCGTCGAGAGCGAGGATGTTCGGCACGCCGATCGTCACCGCGCCCGCGGTCGCCGCCGACGTCAGACCGGCCGGGGAATCCTCGAACGCGACGCAGTCGCCGATCGCGACACCGAGCGACTTCGCGGCGGTCAGGTACGGCTCGGGATGCGGCTTCGGCTCGCCGACCTCGTCGCCCGTGACCAGCAGATCGAACGCCGGGAACGGGATGGCGTCGACCACGTCCTGCGCCATCGAACGGACCGACATCGTCACGAGCGCCGTCGGCACATCGGCCTCGCGGAGCGCTCCGAGCAGTTCCCGTGCACCCGGACGCCACGGCACGCCGAACTCGGCGAGCTGCTCGCGCACCCGCTGCGTGAGCGTCGCGACGATCGTGTCGGCGTCGAGCTCGACCCCGTAGCGCTGGAACACCGCCGCCGACTCCCAGAGCCCCGTTCCGACGAGCTGGAGCGCATCGTCGTGGGTCCAGGTGCCGCCGAACGACTCGACGAGCTCGGTCTCGGCGGCGATCCAGTACGGCTCGGTGTCGACGAGCGTGCCGTCCATGTCCCAGAGGACGGCGGCGGGAAGGCGAGTGGTCACAACGGGCAAGTCTACGGGCAGCGCCTATTGTGGGGTGGAGACCCCGGAGGTCGAGGTCGGAAACGGGGTACCCGGGTGCATCAGCCGGTCGAGTTCGGGAGCGGGCGACTGCTCGTCGTCGCCTTCGAGGGCTGGAACGACGCCGGCGAAGCCGCCAGCGGCGCCGCG
Organism: Agromyces larvae; assembly: GCF_022811705.1. Classification (NCBI taxonomy): domain Bacteria; kingdom Bacillati; phylum Actinomycetota; class Actinomycetes; order Micrococcales; family Microbacteriaceae; genus Agromyces; species Agromyces larvae. Next base: position 1,022,572 of record NZ_CP094528.1, read on the forward strand.
CGCCTGCTCGTGGACCGGCTCGGACTCGTCGAGATCGCCGCCGTCGACCCCGAGGTGTACTACGACTACCAGTTCAATCGGCCGACGGTCGTGTCGGGCGACGACGGCGTCCGCCGCATCGAATGGCCCGGCGCCGCCCTGCTCGGGCCCGGCGGCCTCCGCGACGACGGCGAGGATGCCGTCACGGGGCCCGGAGCCGCCGTGCTGCACGTGCTGCTGGGCGCCGAGCCGGCGCGCAGCTGGAAGAGCTTCGCGTCGGAGCTCATCGACGCGGCGCTGGCCGCCGACATCGATGGCATCGTGCTGCTCGGCGCCATGCTCGCCGACGCGCCGCACACCCGGCCGCTCATGGTGTTCGCGTCGAGCGAGAACCCCGACGTCCGCGCCTCGCTCGGCGTCGAGCGCTCGAGCTACGAGGGCCCGATCGGCATCCTCACCGTGCTCGCCGACCAGGCCGAGCGGGCGGGCATCCCGACCGTCACGCTCTGGGCGTCGGTGCCGCACTACGTGCACAACGCGCCCTCGCCGAAGGCGGTGCTCGCGCTGCTGGCCAAGCTCGAAGAGCTCACGGGGCTGTCGATCCCCCGCGGCAGCCTCGAGGTCGACGCCGCAGCCTGGGAGGCCGGCGTCGACGCCCTCGCCGCCGACGACGAGGAGATGGCCGGCTACATCGAGCAGCTCGAACGCGCACGCGACGCGGTCGACGCGCCCGAGGCGAGCGGCGAGGCGATCGCGAAGGAGTTCGAGCGATACCTGCGTCGGCGCGGCGACCAGCGCGGCGACGAGCCGTGGCGTCCGCGCGACGGCATCTGAGTCGCTCCCTGAGCCTGTCGAAGGGAGCCCACCCGCCCGCTTCGACGAGCTCAGCGAGCCCCCGCTCCCTGAGCCCGTCGAAGGGAGCCCACCCGCCCGCTTCGACAGGCTCAGCGAGCCCTGCACGGTCAGGCGTCGATGACGCCGGTGCCGAGCAGGACGAAGATGAGCCCGCCCAGCAGGATGCGGTAGATCACGAACAACAGGTAGCTGTGCCGCGAGATGTACTGCATGAAGAACGCGATGATGAGGATCGCGACCACGAACGCGACGAGCGTGGCCGCCGCCGTCTCGACGGGGCCGTAGACGCTGGGCTCGCCGATGCTCTTGGCCACTTGGAACAGGCCCGACCCGAACACCGCGGGGATCGCGAGCAGGAACGCGTAGCGGGCGGCCGCCCCGCGCTCGTAGCCGAGGAACAGCCCCATCGAGATGGTGCCGCCCGACCGCGAGACGCCGGGAATGAGCGCCAACGCCTGCGCGAGTCCGAACAGGATGCCGTGCCCGTAGGTGAGCTGATCGAGTTTGCGGGTCTTGCGGCCGGCCCAGTCGGCCAGGCCGAGGATGACGCCGAACACGACGAGCATGGTGGCCACGATCCAGAGCGACCGGAACGTCGTCTCGATCTCGTCCTGGAACAGCAGCCCGAGCACCACGATGGGGACGGATCCGAGGATGATGAGCCATCCCATGCGGGCGTCGGGGTCGTTGCGGGGCACGCGGCCGGTGAACGAGCCGAACCAGTGCGAGACGATGCGCACGATATCGCGCCAGAAGAACACGACGACGGCCGTCTCGGTGCCGAGCTGCGTGATCGCGGTGAACGCCGCGCCGGGGTCCTGGGCGCCCGGAAGGAACTCGCCGAGGATGCGCAGGTGCGCGCTCGAGGAGATCGGCAGGAACTCCGTGAGCCCCTGCACGAGACCCAGGATCAGGGCTTCGAGCACGTCGTCACCTCCTTCCGCCTCCGCGGAAGGACGGAGACCCGGGACCGGCCCCGTCGAATCGGTCGTCAATAGTCGAGCAGCAGGTCCCGGAGGACCTGCCTCCCGAATGCTAGCGCGTCGAGCGGGACCCGCTCATCGACCCCGTGGAACATCGCCGGGAAGTCGAGCGTGTCGGGCAGGCGCAGCGGAGCGAACCCGTACCCGCGGATGCCGAGCCGGCTGAGCGATTTGTTGTCGGTGCCGCCGCTCAGCAGGTACGGGAACACCGCGGCACCCGGGTCGTGCGCGCCGATCGCTCGCGTGACGGCATCCACGAGCGGCCCGGAGGTGGGCGCCTCCAACCCGACGTCGCGATGCACGATCTCGATCTCGATATCGTCGCCCACGATCTCGCGCACCCTCGCGAGCACGTCGTCCTCCTCGCCCGGCAACGTGCGGATGTCGACGAGCGCCTCGGCCAGGTCCGGGATGACGTTGTGCTTGTACCCGGCCTGCAGCACGGTCGGGTTCGTCGTGGTGCGCAGCGTCGCGGTGATGAACCCCGACGCCGACCCCGTGGCGAGCGCGAGCTCGTCGGGCGAGACCCGTTCGGGATCGACGCCGAGTGCGGAGGCGATCTCGCCGAGGAGCTCGCGGGTGGTGTCCGTGAGATGCACCGGCCATTCGGTGCGGCCGAGCGCGGCGATCGCTTCGGCGAGCCGGGTGACCGCGTTGCTGCGGATGAGCCGCGACCCGTGCGCCGCGGTGCCGCGGGCGCGCAGCCGCACCCAGACGAGCGCCTTCTCGCCGGTCTGCAGCAGGTACGCGCGCGTGCCGCCCACGGTGATCGAGTAGCCGCCGACCTCGCTGATCGCTTCGGTCGCGCCGGCGAACAGGTCGGGATGCTCGTCGACGAGCCAGCTCGCCCCGTACTCGCCGCCCGCCTCCTCGTCGGCGAAGAAGGCGACGACGAGTTCGCGCTCGGGCAGCTTCCCGGCTCGCAGGATGTCGCCGAGCGAGGTGAGGATCATGGCATCCATGTCCTTCATGTCCACGGCGCCGCGCCCCCACAGGCAGCCGTCTCGGATCTCGCCCGCGAACGGGTCGACGCTCCAGGTGCGCGGGTCGGCGGGCACGACATCCAGGTGGCCGTGCAGCACGAGCGCGGGCTTCTCGGCGTCGCGCCCGGGAACCCGGGCGACGACGCTGGCCCGGCCGGGCGCGGACTCGACCATCCGCGGCTCGAGGCCGAGGGCCGCGAGCTCGGCTTCGACGTACTCGGCGGCCTCGCGTTCCCCGTTGGAGCGGCCCTCGCCGTGGTTGGTGGTGTCGAGGCGGATGAGGTCGCGGGCGATGCGCGCGGTCTCTTCGAGGTCGGTCGGAACGGGCGCGGGCACTGCGGATTCGGCCATGCGCTCCACCGTAGCGAAGTGGTCAAAGGCACCTCGCAAACCGTGCTAATGTCTTCTACGGCCGCTGAGGGATCAGCGGCGGACACACGCGCGGGTGGCGGAAATGGCAGACGCGCTAGCTTGAGGTGCTAGTGCCCGAAAGGGCGTGGGGGTTCAAGTCCCCCCTCGCGCACGATGTGTCGGAAGGCCCGGATCGGTTTCGATCCGGGCCTTCCGTGTGTCCGGGTCCGGCCTGCGCCGAAGCGGCGGCGGGTCGTGACGATCCGTATCGGCCCGCTACTGCTCTCCGCCGCGCTCCACCGGCACTCGACCGGGATGCGCTGCGGGTCAGCTGCCCGTAGGAGTGCTGAGGATGGCGAGCAGGTCGCGCGGGTGAGAGGCCGCGTCGGTGATCTCGAGCTGCGCCATGACGATCACCCGGTCACGAACGACGAGGGTGGCTCGCTTGTAGAGCTCCACCCCGTCATAGCTGAACGTCTCGAGCCCGAGCGCTCTGCCGAGCTTCATCTGCGGGTCGGACAGCAGCGGGTAGGGCAAGTGCAGACGCTCGGCCGCCTCCCGCTGATACTCGGTGTCTTGCGTCGACAGACCAAAGATCGACAGGCCGATCAAGGAGAACTCCGCGGCGAGGTCACGAAACTCGCACGACTCGGCCGTGCACCCCTTCGCTCCTGGAATGAGCGCCCAGTCATCGCCCTCGGGTCGATCAGGACGCCCCGTGCGCGGATAGATGAACACGACGAAGTCGCCGAGAGGCTCCTGAGCAAGGTCGACGACATGGCCGGTCGTCGCCGGGAACCCGAGGTCTGGGACAGCCATCCCGACGAGGCGCTGACCCGACTCGGCAACCTGATCGCTCACCGCACTATTCTGCCACCGCTCGTCGCCATTGCCGCCGCATCGTCACCGAGAACACGTCGCCGCGCTCGGTGCGTGGCTCGCCGCGCCGGATGCCGGACGACGACCCGTCGAGGACTGGCTGGTCTGAGAGGCCGCGCACGCTGCAATGCCGGACGGGACGCGTGGCATCCGGTTCTCCTATTTTCCGGTTAGTTCATCTAAAGTGGAAATAGCACACGGCTGACGGGAGGCTCTCATGAGCACGTACGTCGAGCGGTTGTGGCATCCCGAAGACGCCGGCGGGCTGAGCCGGCGAGACCGCACCCCGGGCCGCTACCTCGCATACGTCCCCGACGAGCTGGGCGACCGCCTCCCCGCGCTCGGCAGCGAGGCGCAGGCCGCCGCCGAGGACGCGTTGGCGGTGCTGGCTCGGGCGGATGAGCGCATCGGCCCGCGCGGCCGCTACCTGAACCATCTGCTGATCCGCTCGGAATCGATCTCGTCGTCCTGGATCGAGGGCAACCGCGTGACGCCGAAGCGCCTGGCGATCGCCGAATTGCTCCACCAGGGGCCGAGGCAGGCCCTGGACGTCGTCGCAAACGTGCGGGCGACCGAGGCCGCGATCGCGGACCTCGCCGACCGCGACCGGCCGATCACCGTGGACGACATCGTCGCGCTCCAGCACGTCATCGAGCCGCGCCTCGAGCGCGGACTCCGGCAGGAGCAGAACTGGGTCGGCGGTCCCGGGTGGTCGCCGTTGCGGGCGGAGTTCATCCCGCCGCCCGAGAGTGAGGTGCCGCGCCTGGTCGCCGACCTCGCCCGGTTCACGTCGGCGACGTCGGGCAATCCCGTGGTGCGGGCGGCGATCGCGCACGCCCAGTTCGAGACGATCCATCCGTTCATCGATGGCAACGGGCGCACCGGGCGCGCGCTCATCCACACGGTGCTGCGCCGGGCGGATGCGCTGCGGCACACGCTCATCCCGATCAGCACGGTCTTCGCCGGCGACACCGACCGCTATCTCGCCGGTCTCACCGCCTATCGGGCCGACCCGCCGAGGCTCGACGACTGGGTGATCGGGTTCGCGCAGGCGGCCGAGCGCGCAGCCGGCAACGCGGTGCGACTCGCCGACGACATCGCCGCGCTCGACGAGCAGGTGCACGACGAACTGGTCGCGTATCGGCGCGAGCGCGGGCTGAATCCCGCGGTGCCGCGCCGGGACGCAGTCGTGCTGCGCATCCTCGAGTCGCTCGCCGCAGAGCCCGTGCTCACCGCGGAGACCGTCAGTACGGGCCTCGGCGTCTCCCCCTCCGCCGCGCACCGGGCGCTCACCGAACTGGCCGACGCGGGCATCCTCGGCCGAGCGAAGGGAGGCGGTCGCTTGATCTGCTGGACCGCAGACCGCCATCTCGCCCTCGTCGCGCTCACCGAACGCAGCAACCGCGTCGGCGGCGGCGACACCCGGCACCGCAAACCCCGGCGCGGGCCGGCGGCGCCGGTCTGAGCCGCATCGACGGGACGTCGGCGGCGATCCCCGCACGGCGCGGACGCGTGGCATCCGCGACTTGCTTCATTCGAACGAATGTTCGAAACTGGGCGGGTGACCGTACCTGCTCCATCGCCCGCCGACTCCCGGCTCGACCGGGTCGGCGAGCTGCAGTCGCGCATCCGCGGCATGGAGGCCACCCGGCTCGACACGCGAGCGGTGCCCACCCACCCGGCGCTGGCCGAGGTACTGCCCGGCGGCAGCCTGCGCGAGGGCACCGTGGTGCAGGTCGACGGCTCGACGAGCCTGGTCATGGCGTTGCTGGCGGGGCCGTCGCAGAGCGGGCGCTGGTGCGCGGTGGTGGGTCTGCCCGACTTCGGCGTCGAGGCGGCGGCGCGGTTCGGCATCTCGCTCGATCGGCTCGTGCTGGTGCCCGATCCGGGCGGGCAGTGGCTGACGGTGGCGGCCACGCTCGCCGAAGTGATCCCCATCGTGGCGGTGCGGCCGTCGGGGCGGGTCTCCCCCGCCGAGGCATCCCGACTCGCGGCCCGCATCCGCCAGCGCGGGTCGGTGCTCGTCGCCGCCGGCGACTGGCCCGGCGCCGACACCGTGCTCGAAGTCGCGACGAGCGAATGGGCCGGTCTCGAACCGGGCCACGGCGCGCTGCGCGAACGCGAGGTCGAGGTGCGGGTCGGCGGGCGCGGCGAACTCGCGCGCGGCCGGCGCGCGCGGTTGCGGCTGCCCGAGCGAGGGCTAGCGGCGACGACCGAACCCTCCGAGCCGGATGCCCCGCTCACCCCCGTGCTGCCGCTCGAACGGCGGGCCGGATGACCGACCTCGCCCGCACGATCGTGCTCTGGTGCCCCGACTGGCCGGTACTGGCCGCCGCCCGCGAGGCGGGCCTCGACCCGTCATCGCCCATCGCGCTCACCGCAGGCGGCCTCGTGCACTCGTCGTCGGCTGCGGCCCGCCGTGAGGGCGTCATCCGCGGCCTGCGACTGCGCGAGGCGCAGCTGCGCTGCCCCTCGGTCGCGGTGCTGCCCTACGATGCGGCGCTCGATGCGCGCGCGTTCGAGCCGGTCGTGCGCGCGGTCGAGCAGGCGGTTCCGGGCGTGCAGGTGGTGCGGCCCGGCACGCTGGCGATGCGGGCGCGCGGCCCGGTGCGCTACTACGGCGGTGAGGATGCCGCGGCGCAGGCGCTGCTCGCGACCGCGACGTCGGCCGGCGTGCCCGACGCCAGGGTGGGAGTCTCCGACGGGCCGTTCGCGGCCGAGCAGGCCGCTCGCGGCACCCGGGTCGACCGGCCCGTCGGGGTCGTCGACGCCGGAGCATCCGCGGAGTTCCTCGCCCCGCTGCCGGTACGCCTGGTGGTCGAGCCGCGGGTCGCGACCCTGCTGCAGCGGCTCGCCGTGCGCACGCTGGGCGAGTTCGCCGCGCTGCCGGCCGAGGACGTCCGGCGCCGGTTCGGCGCCGCGGGCGCGTTCGCCCACATGCTCGCGGCGGGGCGCGAGGGCACCCGGGTCGCGCCGCGCACTCCCCCGCCCGAGTTCGCCGTCGTGCAGGAGTTCGAGCCGCCGCTCGACCGAGTCGACCAACTCGCGTTCGCGTTCCGGGTGCGGGCCGAGGAGTTCATCGACCGCATGCGCGCGGCACGACTCGTGTGCACGGCGATCCGGGTCGAGATCGACGACGACCGCGGTGAGCACTCGGGCCGGGGGTGGCTGCATCCGCGCTGGTTCACCGCGGCCGACGTGGTCGACCGCATCCGGTGGCAGGTGCAGGGCTCGGGCAGCGTCGACCGCGGGCTCGCCGCGCCGATCGCACGGGTTCGGGTGGTACCCGAGCGGGTCGACTCGACCGGCAACCATGAGGAGGGCCTCTGGGGCGGGGGGCCCGACGAACGCGTGCACCACGGGCTCACCCGGGTGCAGAGCATGCTCGGCCACGAGGCGGTCGTCACGGCGACGGTCGGCGGCGGCCGCATGCTCGCCGATCGGCAGGTGCTCGTACCGTGGGGCGACCGGCCGCCCGAGCGACGCGACGGCGACGCCCCGTGGCCCGGCAGCCTGCCCGCGCTCGCACCCGCGAGCGTGTTCCGCGAACGGCCCCGGGCGGTGCTCCTCGACGCAGGCGGCGCGACCGTGACGGTCGACGACCGCGGCGCGGTGTCGGCCGCCCCGGTCTCGTTCGCGGTCGGGGGCGGCGAGCCCGCCGCGGTGCGAGCGTGGGCGGGGCCGTGGCCGGTGGTCGAACGCTGGTGGGATCCGGTGCACGCGCGGCGCGTCCACCGGTTCCAGGTGGTCGACGACGACGGCTGCGCCTGGTTGCTGGTGCGCGACGACGACGGCTGGCAGGCCGAGGCTCGGTACGACTAGGAACGGCGATGGGCTGGAACAACCCCGAGATCCCCTGGTCGGAGCTCGAGCGCACGCTCTCCGATCGGCGCCGCCCCGACCAGAGCCGGTCGAAGCTCATCGCCGACGGCGGCGACAGTCCGGCATGGAGTCGCAAGCGGCATCCGTACCGGCCCTCGGTGCCCTTCGATCAGCTCAGGGGCCCTCTCGACGGCCCGGTCGTGCCGTACGCCGAACTGCACGCGCATTCGGCCTACAGCTTCCTCGACGGCGCGTCGATGCCCGAGCAGCTCGTCGAGGAGGCGGTGCGGCTCGGCCTCACCGGCCTCTCGCTCACCGACCACGACGGGTTCTACGGCATCGTGCGGTTCGCCGAGGCCGCCGAGAGCTTCCCCGACCTCACCACCGTGTTCGGCGCCGAACTCTCGCTCGGGCTGGAGAAGCGACCCCTGAGTTCGTCGAAGGGCGCGCAACCCAACGGTTCCCTTCGACGAGCTCAGGGAGCCCCTCGGCCAGACCCCGAGGGCGATCACCTGCTCGTGCTCGCCCGGCGCGAAGCGGGCTACCACCGGCTCGCGGGCGCGATCACGGCGGCACAACTCGCCGGCGGCGAGAAAGGCAGACCGGTCTACGACCTCGACGACCTCGCCGCGCGCGCGGGCGACGACTGGATCGTGCTCACCGGGTGCCGCAAGGGTGCGGTGCGCCGAGCGCTCGCAAGCGAGGGGCCGGATGCCGCGTGGCGCGAGCTCGACCGGCTGGTCGCGCTGTTCGGCGCCGAGCACGTGGTGGTCGAGCTCACCGACCACGGGCACCCAGACGATCAGGTGCGCAACGACGTGCTCGCCGGCCTCGCCGCACGCGCCCGGCTGCCGATCGTCGCGACGAACGCGGTGCACTACGCGACGCCGCCCGAGCATCGGCTCGCGTCCGCGCTCGCCGCGGTGCGGGCCCGGCGCAGTCTCGACGAGCTCGACGGCTGGCTGCCGGGCTCCGACGGGCAGCACCTGCGGTCGGGCGCCGAGATGCACGCGCGGTTCGCACGGTATCCGGGGGCGGTGGCCCGATCGGTGTCGCTGGCCGAGGAGCTCGGGTTCACGCTGCGCAGCGCCCGGCCGAGACTGCCGAAGCAGGAGGTGCCCGACGGGCACACGCCGATGAGCTGGCTGCGCGAACTGGTGTGGCAGGGCGCGGCCGAGCTGTACCCCGGTGTGCCCGACCACGTGCGCGCTCGGCTCGAACAGGAGCTCGCGGTCATCGAGCAGAAGGACTTCCCCGGCTACTTCCTGATCGTGCACGACCTGGTGCGCGAGGCGCGCCGCCGGGGCATCCTCTGCCAGGGGCGCGGTTCGGCGGCGAACTCGGCGGTCTGCTACGCGCTGCGCATCACCGCGGTCGACTCGATCGGCTTCAACCTGCCGTTCGAGCGGTTCCTGTCGGCGCTGCGCGACGAGGAGCCCGACATCGACGTCGACTTCGACTCCGACCGGCGCGAAGAGATCATCCAGTACGTCTACGCGAAGTACGGGCGCGAGAATGCCGCCCAGGTTGCCAACGTCATCAGCTACCGCCCGAAGAACGCGGTGCGCGACATGGCGAAGGCGCTCGGGTACTCGCCGGGCCAGCAGGACGCCTGGTCGCGGCAGGTCGAGCGATGGGGCGCGGTCGTCGAGACCGACGACCACGACATCCCGCAGCCGGTCGTCGAGCTCGCCGAGCAGGTGCTCGGGTTCCCGCGGCACCTCGGCATCCACTCGGGCGGCATGGTGCTCACCGATCGCCCCGTCGGCGAGGTGGTGCCGATCGAGCACGCCCGCATGGAGCACCGCACGGTGCTGCAATGGGACAAAGACGACTGCGCGTGGATGGGGCTGGTGAAGTTCGACCTGCTCGGCCTCGGCATGCTCGCGGCCCTGCAGTACACGTTCGACCTGATCCGCGAGACGACCGGTGAGGAGTGGGACCTGGCGAGCCTGCCGAAGGAGGAGGCGGCGGTCTACGACATGCTCTGCCGGGCCGACTCGATCGGCGTGTTCCAGGTCGAGTCGCGGGCGCAGATGGGCACGCTCCCCCGCCTGAAGCCGCGCGAGTACTACGACCTGGTCGTCGAGATCGCGCTCATCCGGCCCGGTCCGGTGCAGGGCGGGGCGGTGCATCCGTACATCCGCCGTCGCACCGGCGAAGAGGAGGTGACCTACCTGCACCCGAAGCTCGAGCCGGTACTGGAGCGCACGAAGGGGGTGCCGCTCTTCCAGGAGCAGCTCATGCAGATGGCGGTCGCGGTCGGCGACTGCACGCCCGCCGACGCCGACCTGCTGCGCCGCGCGATGGGCTCCAAGCGCGGGGTCGAGAAGATCTCACGGCTGAAAGAGAAGCTCTATGCGGGCATGGCGCGCAACGGCCTCTCGCCCGAGGACGCCGACCTCGTCTACGGCAAGATCGAGGCGTTCGCCAACTTCGGCTTCGCCGAGAGCCATGCGCTGAGCTTCGCGCTACTCGTCTACGCGAGCTCGTGGCTGAAGCTGCACTACCCGGCGGCGTTCCTGGCCGCGCTGCTGCGCGCCCAGCCGATGGGGTTCTACTCGCCGCAGACGCTCACCGCCGACGCCCGGCGGCACGGGGTGAAGGTGCTGCGGCCCGACATCCAGCGGTCGGGGGTGCATGCGGGGCTCGAGGCGCGCCGGGGCCCTGAGCCCGCCGAAGGGACGCCCGCTTCGACAGGCTCAGCGAACCCAGCACGCCCTGAACCCGCCGAAGGGACGCTCGCTTCGACAAGCTCAGCGAACCCGGCACGCCCTGAACCCGCCGAAGGGACGCCCGCTTCTACAAGCTCAGCGAACCCAGCACGCCCCGAGCCCGCCGAAAGGACGCCCGCTTCGACAAGCTCAGCGAACCGAGCGGCTCCGACGGGCATGCCGTCGTGCGCGGACCCGGTGCAGCCGCCGGTCCCGAAGGAGTTCGACCGCGAGGCGCCCGACCGATCGGCCGAGCACCGACGCGACGGGGCGTACGCGGTGCGCCTCGGCCTCGCCGACGTCTCGTCGATCGGCGAGAAGACCGCGGAGCGCATCGTCGCGGAGCGCGAACACGGCGGCCCGTTCCGCGACATGGCGGAGGTGTCGAGACGGTGCGGGCTCGAGGCATCCGAACTCGAAGCACTCGCCGCGGCCGGAGCGTTCGCCTCCTTCGGGCTCGACCGGCGCCGGGCGCTCTGGCTCGCGGGCGAGGCCGCGCAGGATCGCGAGGAGTTCCTGCCGGGGTCGGTGGTGGTCGTGCAGCCGCCGCTGCTGCCGCTGCTCACCGAGGCCGAGCAGGTCGTGTACGACCTGTGGGCCACCGGGATCTCACCCGACGATCACCCGATCCGGCACATCCGCGACCAGCTCGACGCCCGCGGAGTGCTGCGGGTCGACCTGCTGCGCGACGCCGAGTCGGGCCGGCGCATCGAGGTCGGCGGCGTGGTCACGCACCGGCAGCGTCCCGCGACCGCGTCGGGCATCACGTTCCTGAACCTCGAGGACGAGTCGGGCACGGTGAACATCATCGCGGGGGTCGGCGTGTGGAACCGGTACCGACGCATCGCCCGCGAGGCGCCCGCGATGATCGTCCGCGGCATGCTCGAGCGCAGTCGCGACGGCATCGTGAACGTCGTCGCCGACCGGTTCGAGTCGCTCGCCGTGTCGGCCAAGCATCGCTCGCGCGACTTCCGTTAGCCTCGACCGGTGCCCGCTCCCGCCTCCCCCTTCGACGGCCCAGACCGCTACGGCTCCGACGTGCTCGCAGGCGACTGGCGTGCCCGCGGGCGCCGCGTCATCCCCGAGGTGCCCGCCGACCGCGATCTCGTCGTCGAGCTCGCTGCCGACGGGTTCTGCGGCGCCGTCGTCGCCGTCGAGAAGCAGACCGTCACGCTCGAGGACCGGTTCGGCAAGCGCCGGCTGTTCCCGCTCGGGCCGGGGTTCCTGGTCGACGGCGAACCGGTGACGCTCGTGACGCCGACGCGGGCCGCGCCCGGTGCAGGCGGCGCGGCCCGCCCGGCGCCCGCGCGCACCGCATCGGGCTCGTTCGCCGTCGACCACGGCCGCGCGAAGGTCGCACTGCCGAGCCGCATCTTCGTCGAGGGCCGGCACGATGCCGAGCTCGTCGAGCGGGTGTGGGGTGCCGACCTGCGGGTCGAGGGCGTCGTCGTCGAGTACCTCGAGGGCGTGGACTTGCTGCCGCAGTTGCTCGACGAGTTCCGCCCGGGCCCCGGGCGCCGTGCGGGCGTGCTCGTCGACCACCTCGTGCCGGGATCGAAGGAGCAGCGCATCGCCGACGCGGTCGCGCGCGGCCCGCACGGGGCGAACGTGCTCGTGGCGGGGCATCCGTTCATCGACATCTGGCAGGCCGTGAAGCCCGGCCGTCTCGGGATCGACGCCTGGCCGGTGATCCCCCGCGGCACCGAGTGGAAGCACGGCATCTGCGCCGCGTTCGGCTGGCCGCATGCCGACCAGGCCGACATCGCCCGCGCGTGGCAGCGCATCCTCGGCCGGGTGCGCACCTATGCCGACCTGGAGCCGGCGCTCCTCGGCCGCGTCGAGGAGCTCATCGACTTCGTGACCGCGCCCGAGCACTGAGCCCGGCTCCGCCCGCTCCCCGCCCCACCTCGCGGATCAGGAATTCCCGCCGTGACGTCGGCGTGTCGCGGCATCCGCACCGGCGTGTCATTGAGAAATTCCTGAGCCGCTGTGCGGAGTGGTGCCGCAGAACCGAACGTGCCCGCCCATCCGCCGGGCGGCTCAGATCGAGAACCCGCCGTCGCTCTTGATGAGCTGCCCGGTGACCCAGTGCGCGTCGTCGGAGACCAGGAACCGCACGAGCCGCGCCGCGTCGTCGGGCGTGCCGAGCCGGCCCGTCGGCTGATGCGCGGCGAGCGCCGCCCGGGTGTCCTCGTCCATCCACCCCGTGTCGACCGGGCCAGGGTTCACGAGGTTCGCGGTGATGCCGAGCGGCGCGAGCTCGCGAGCCGCAGCGATCACGATGCGATCGAGTGCGCCCTTGCTCGCGCCGTAGGGCACGTTGCCGACGATGTGGTCGCTCGTGAGGGCGACGATCCGCCCGCCGCCTGGCGGCACCTGCCCGGCGAACGCGCGGATGAGGAGCCACGCTGCCCGCGTGTTGACCGCGAAGTGCCGGTCGAAGCTCTCGGGCGTGGTGTCGAGGATGCCCGAGTCCACGCTCTCGGCGTGGGAGAGCACGAGCGCGCCGACCGATCCGAGCGCGTCACCCACGTCGGCGAGCAACCGGTCGGGCACGGTCGGGTCGGAGAGGTCCGCCTCGAAGGCGACGGCCCGCCGCCCGCTCGCCTGCACCGCCGCGACGAGCCGGTCGGGGTCGTTCGCGGGGTCGCCGCCGAGCGGAACCCGCTGCTCGTACGCGCGCCACGAGGTGAATGCGACATCCCACCCGTCGGCGGCCAGCGCGAGCACGATCGCATGGCCGATGCTGTTCGAGCGCCCGACACCGGTGACGAGGGCGATGGGAGCGGTCATCCGACCATCCTGACACGCGCCCGCGCGACCTCGCTCACGCAGGCCGGCCGCCCGCGACGCGCGGGTGCCGCCCGTTCCAGGCATGGTGTGCCGATGCAGGTACCGCCGGCGATCCCTCCGTCGGAACACGGTGCCGTGAACGTGAGGCCGCGGCCGCCGGGCGACCGCGAGGCGGCAGGCGGCGCGACTAGGCGATGGTCGCGCCGAAGGCGAGGCCGAGCAGGTACGTGACGGCCGCCGCGCCGAGGCCGATGCCGAGCTGTCGCAGCGCACGCTTCCACGGCGACGCCCCCGAGAGCACGCCGACGGTCGCCCCAGTGACGATGAGCGCGAGGCTGACCAGCACGGTCGCGAGCACCACGGCGGGCAGACCGTTCATCCCGAACAGGTACGGCAGCACCGGGATCACCGCGCCCGACGCGAAGAAGCAGAAGCTCGACAGCGCGGCTGCCCAGGCGGTGCCGACAGCCTCGTCATCGTGCTCGACCGCGCCGAGCGCGCCGGTGGGGAGGCGCGATTCCTCCGCCGAACGCACGCGCATGAGCGCGAGCGCCGCCTCCTCGACCGCCTCCTGCTCACCCAGTCCGCGAGCCCGGAACACGAGCGCGAGCTCATTGGCATCGAGGTCGAGATGACCGAGCGCGTCGCGGATCGCGGGATCAGGGGCGGATGCCTCGAGCAGCTCGCGCTGGGATCGCACCGAGACGAACTCCCCCGCGCCCATCGACAGGGCGCCCGCGAGCAGCCCCGCGATGCCGGTGAACAGCACCACCGAGGCGGGCACCCCGGTGGCACCGATGCCGAGCACCAGGGCGAGGTTCGAGACGAGTCCGTCGTTCGCGCCGAACACGGCGGCGCGGAACGTTCCTGCGAGGCTCCGTCGTCCGCGCGCGGCGAGCCCGCGGACGACCTCGCCGTGGATCTGCTCGTCGGCCGCCATCGCCGGTGTCGCGTCGGGGTCGGTGGCATACGGCGAGCGGCCCTCGGCCTGCTGCGCGAGCGCGAGCACGAAGATCGAACCGAACCGGCGCGCGAGCGCGGCGAGCATGCGGGTTCGCAGGTCGGCGCGCGGGATGCCGGTCTCGTCACCGCCCAGCAGGGCGAGCCAGTGCGCTTCGTGCCGGCCTTCGGCTGCGGCCAGCGCGAGCAGGATCTCGCGTTCCTCGCCCGTGCGACGGGCGGCGAGCTCGCGATAGACGGCGCCCTCGGCGCGCTCGTCGGCGAGGTAGCGGCGCCACCTGGCGCGGTCGGCCGGGGTGCCGGTCTTCGCTGGGCGTGCGTCATCCATGGTGCTCCCGAGGGTCGGCGGGGCGGGTGGACGGACACTCCGGATCGCCCGCCCCGCCACGTGAACGGGCCGCATCGGCGGCCCGCATCCACGCTACCGATCGGGTTCGCCGGGAATGTCCCGTTCGCCCGGATTGGCAGCATTTCGGAGCCCCGAACGGGCGGCTCGGTGCGACGGGCGCGAGCCGCGGAGCATCCGACCGCTGCCGCCCGTCAGCCGATGAGGTGCTGCCACCCGTCGCCGTCGACGTGCTCGAAGATGAGGTTCGTCTCGGTGTGCGCGACCGCGGGATGCCCCGTGAGGTGCGCCAGCACGAACTGGCGCAGCTCCTCGGCGTCGCGGGCGGCGACGTGCAGCAGGTAGTCCTCGGCGCCGGCCATGTGGAAGACGCCGAGCACGCCGGGCAGGTGCGGCACTTGGGCGCGGAACGCGTCGATCTCGGCGCGATCGTGCTTCACCAGCCGGATGGCGATGAGCGCCTGCAGCGACACGCCGACCGACGCGAGGTCGACGTCGACGTGGAATCCGCGCACCGTGCCGCCCTGCTGCAGTCGGCGCAGCCGAAGCGAGACGGTCGATTCGGCGACCCCGACCTCCTGTGCGAGGGCCGCTCCGGACGCCCTGGCGTTCTGCGAGAGCGCTGTCAACAGCGCACGGTCGATGCGGTCGAGATCGAGGGGCTGCGCCACGGAGGGACTCCTTCGGTCGGAAATCGCAGGATGCTGCATCCTATCGGGATGCATCGAAGATGCTGCACGTGCGTGCAGGAGCACGCGCGTGCCGGAGCACGCTCGCGCCCGGAGCACGCTCGCGCCCGGAGCCGGCCGAGCGACTCCGGGCGCGGCGGTGCGGCGACGGTCTACTCGAGGTGGGCGCTAACCCGACGCGAGACGATCGGGCCGAGCGCGAACGCGAGGACGAACAACGCGATGATGCCCCACGAGAACGGCCCGTACCCGTCTTCGGCGACGAGCACCGGCAGGTTGACGAACACCAGCGCCGCGAACAGCGCCAGGCCGGCCAGGCCGAGTCCGGGCGCCACGATCGTCTTCCACGCGCCCAGCTCGTTCGGGGTGCGCCGGAAGATCACGATGACGGCGACACTCGTGAGCACGAGCAGCAGCACGATGCCGACCGACGAGATGCCGCCGAGCCAGGTGTAGAACTGCCCGATCGGGTCGAGGCCGAGCGCGACCGCCGCCGCGATGAGCACCGCGACCGTGCCCGACGCGGTGAGCGAGGCGCGCGCCGGCGACCCGTGCCGGGCGTGCGCGTCGCCGAGCGCGTGCGGAAGCACGCCGCGACCCGCGAGCGTGAAGATGTACCGCGACACGATGTTGTGGAACGAGAGGATGCACGCGAACAGGCTGGTGACGAACAGCACCTGGATGATGTGGCCGCCGACGGCGCCGAGGTACTGCTCGGTCGTGGTCGCGAGGATGGTTCCGGCGTTCTCGGAGGCGTTCTCGACGATCGTGCTCTGCCCGTTCGCCGAGATGAGCACCCAGCTCGACAGCGTGTAGAACGCGCCGATCAGGATGAGCGCGATGTAGGTCGCGCGCGGGATGGTGCGCTCGGGGTCGCGGGCCTCGTCGCGGAAGACCGCGGTCGCCTCGAAGCCGATGAAGCTCAGGATGGCGAACAGGATCGCGAACCCGGGAGCGCCCGACAGGATGTGCGCGGGATCGACGATGCCCGTCGAGAACCCTTCGGGACCGCCGCCGGAGAAGATCACGACCGCGTCCAGCGCGAGCACGATCAGCACCTCGGCGATGAGCAGCACCGCGAGCACCCGGCCCGAGAGCTCGATCTTGAAGTACCCGAGCGCGCTGACCACGACGAACCCGATCGCGGCGTAGACCCACCACGGGATGTCGGGCGCGCCGTAGGACTTCAGCAGCTCGTTCGCGCCCGGACCGAACAGGCCGAACACGCCCGCCTCGAGCGCGACGTACGACAGCAGCGCGGCGAACGCGGCGCCGAGACCGGCCCCGCGCCCGAGCCCCTTCGCGACGTAGGCGAAGAACGCGCCCGCCGACTTCACGAACGGTGTCGCGTTCGTGAAGCCCACCGCGAACAGCAGCAGCACGGCGGTCACGACGATGAACACGAACGGGAACCCCGCTCCGTTGCCGAAGGCGATGCCGAGCGGAACGGGGCCGCCGATCACGCCGAGCGGCGAAGCCGCCGCGACGACGATGAAGACGATGCTCGCGACGCCGAGCGAGCCGCGCAGTCGCCGGACCTCGGGTGGGACGACGGCGGACTCGGGAGCGTCCGTTGCGTCGGCTGCGTCGGGCGGCGCTGCGCTGCGGTCGGCGATGGTCGTATCGGCCATGACGGCCTCCTTCGAGATGGTGGGACGGTGGGTTGGGGGCGGGGCGGATGCCGCGACTCAGCCGGTCGCGGCCTTCGGCACGCCGATCGCCCACTCGTAGGGCGGCTCGGCGTCGTTGACGAGTGCGTCGCCGACGATGCGTGCCTTGAACGCGGCGGGATTGTGGCTCGCCACGGTGCGGGCGTTGCGCCAGTGCCGGTCGAGCGCGAGCGACGTGCTCGTCGCGCTGGCGCCGAGCGCGTCGAACAGGCGGGTGGCGGCGTCCAGCGCGAGCGGCGCGACCGTGAGCTGCGCCTGGGCAGAGGCGAGCTCGGCGGCCCGTTTCGCGGCGGCCCGGGTCTCGACGTCGGCATCGCGCGCGTCGTACGCCTCCTGCAGCACCTCGGCGGCGCGTCGCACGATCGCGTCGGCCGCGAACGCATCGGCCTCGATGCGACCCACGATCTCGAGGATCTGCGGATCGTCCCGGGTGCGCGCGGCGTTGCCGTGACTGAACGTTCGCGCCCGATTCGCCACCTGGTCGGCGGCGTCGCGCGCGGCCGCGCGTGCGATGCCGGCCTGGACGGCGACGAGCACGAGCTGGTACAGCGCGGTCTGGTAGTCGAACCGCTCGGCGAACGGGTACACGTGCTCGCGGCGGACGGGTGCGCCGGAGAACACCGCCGTGCCGCTGCCGGTGAGACGTTGACCGAACCCGTTCCAGTCGTCGCTGACCTCGACGGCGCCGTTCGAGGTGGACACCAGTGCGGCGACCTCGGCGCCGTCGGGGTCGAGCGCGCTGGCGTCGATCCATTCGGCGAAGATCGAGCCGGTCGTGTAGTACTTACGACCGGTGATCGCGAAGCCGTCGGCGGTCGCCGTCAGCCGGGTCGAGGTGTCGCCGAGTGCGACGTTGCCGATCTCGGTGACCGCGTTGCCGACGAGCTCGCCGGCGGCGAACCGCCGCAGCCAGGCGTCGCGCTCGGGGCCGGCGGGCGCGTTCAAGCGGTCCTCGACGAACGCGAGGTGCCCGCGCAGCGCCTGCGGCACGTGCGGGTCGTGGCCGGCCAGTTCCACGAGCAGGGCGAACAGCTGGGGCAGGTCGGCGCCGTCGCCGCCGAACTCGCGCGGGACGCGGACACCGGTGAAGCCGGCGCGTTTGAGTGCCGCGATCGCGTCGTGCGGAAGCTCGCGGTCGAGTTCGCGCTGCAGTGAGCCCGCGCCGATCTCGGCGAAGACCGCGGCGTACTTCGACGACAGCGAAGCAGTCGCGGAGCTGGTCGAAGTGCCCGGTGCCCTCCCTTCGACAGGCTCAGGGAGCGGGTGCCCTTCGACGGGCTCAGGGAGCGGGTGCCCTTCGACAGGCTCAGGGAGCGGGTGCCGTTCGACGGGCTCAGGGAGCGACGGCGTGCTCATGTGTAGAGGCTCACGGGCTGGACGGTGCCGTTCAGGAAGTGCGCACCGACCTCGATGCGCTTGTAGTCGACGGGGTCGTGCAGGCTGTGGGTGCGCAGGTTGCGCCAGTGCAGGTCGAGCCCGATCGCGGACTTCGTCGAGCTCGCGCCGGTGAGTTCGAACACCCGCGAGGCCACCTCCAGGCCCACCTCCGTCGAGACGACCTTCAGTCGGGCGACGTCGATCTCGATGGCGGCGCGGTCCTCGGCGGTCGTCGCGCGACCGAGCGCGACCACGTCGTCGTAGCGACGGTTCAACCGGTCGGCGAGCGCCTCCACGGCCGCGGTGCGCGAGACCAGTTCGCCGAAGGCGCGGTGCGTGACGGGGTCGTCGGCGTAACGGTCGACTCCCGACAGGAACCAGGCGTTCGGGCGGGCCCGGGTGAGCGCGGCGCCCTGCTCGAGCGCGCCTTCGGCGATGCCGAGGTAGATGTTGCCGAAGAGCAGCTGGACCCCCGGCGTCACGACCGACGAGAACGGCTCGTCGCGGTCGACGCCGATGACGTCGGCCTCGGTGACGACGACGTCGGTGTACTCGACTCCGCCGCTCGCCGAGGCGCGGTACCCGATGTTGTCCCAGTCGCCGAGGTGCCGGATGCCGTCGCGGTCGGCGTCGAGCGCGAAGACGACGAGTTCGCCGTCGTGCCGGCCGCCGACGGCGACCGCCCCGGCGACGATCACGTCGGCGACCGCGGCACCGGTGGCGAACGCCTTCCGCCCGTTCAGCAGGTACCGGTCGCCGTCGGCGACGAGGGCGAGGTCGGGGCTGACCGGATTGAACGAATCGCTCCAGATCCAGTGGCCGGCGGCGCTTCGGGCGAGCACATCGCGCGCTCGCGAAGCATCCGTGCCGTAGAAGACCGCGCAGGCCTGGTTCAGCCAGCTGTACCCGAGGATCTGGGCGACGGATGCATCGACGCGCGCGATGGTGCGCGCGACCGCGAACGCCGTCTCCCAGTGCGCGCCGTGCCCGCCGGACTCGACCGGCACCAGCAGGTCGGCCAGCCCGCTCTCCCGCAGGAGCGCGACCGGGGCGACGGGCAGGGCGTTGGAGCGATCGCGGTCGACGACGTCGACGGCGAGCGCCGCCGCGACGTCTCGGGCGACCGCGATCCAGCGCTCCCGCTCGGCGTCGTCCGCGTGACCGCGCCACGGTGCGAACGGTTCGATGCGGCTCGAGCTGGGGGATGGTGCGATGGTCATGGCGAGTGAGCGTGCACTACCCGGCCGAGCTCCGCCACCTGAGCGAAACATGGTTGCGCCGGATGACGTCGTGTGTCGCCCGCACCCACGGCGACGCCGTCCGCTCGGCCACGATGGCCGGGTTCAGGAAGGCGGTCCCGTATGTCCTCTCGTCCCATCCGCTTCAATGCGTTCGACATGAGCTGCGTCGGTCACATCTCCAGCGGGCTCTGGCGTCATCCCGCCGATCAGGCCCAGCGCTACACCGACATCTCGTACTGGACCGAGCTCGCGCAGTTGCTCGAACGGGGCCGATTCGACGGCATCTTCATCGCCGATGTGCTCGGCACGTACGACGTGTACGGCGGCACGGCCGAGGCCGCGATCAAGCACGGGTCGCAGGTGCCCGTGACCGACCCGCTGCTCGTCGTGTCGGCGATGGCGGCCGTGACCGAGCACCTCGGCTTCGGCGTGACCGCCGGCACCGCGTACGAGCATCCGTATCCGTTCGCCCGCCGCCTCTCGACGCTCGACCATCTCACCAAGGGTCGCGTCGGCTGGAACGTGGTGACCGGGTATCTGCCGAGCGCCGCGCGCAACATGGGTCACGACGACCAGGTCGAGCACGACCAGCGGTACGACATCGCCGACGAGTACCTCGAGGTGCTGTACAAGCTGTGGGAGGGGTCGTGGGAGGACGACGCGGTCGTGCGCGATCGCGAGTCGGGCGTCTTCACCGACCCGTCGAAGGTGCACGACATCGGTCACGATGGCACGCACTTCAAGGTGCCCGGCATCCACCTCGTCGAGCCGAGCCCGCAGCGCTCCCCCGTCATCTACCAGGCCGGCGCCTCCAAGCGCGGCATCGCGTTCGCGGCCGAGAACGCCGAGGCGATCTTCGTCGCCGCGCCCTCCAAGCGCACGGTCGCGTCGCAGGTGCGCCAGATCCGCGACGCCCTCGAGGCGGCGGGACGCGACCGGTACGCGGCGCGCATCTACGCCATGGCGACGGTGATCGTCGACGAGACCCCCGAGCAGGCCCGGGCGAAGGAGGCCGAGTACCTGGCGTACGCCGACGACGAGGCCGCACTCGTGCTGATGTCGGGCTGGATGGGCGCCGACCTCTCGCAGTACGACCTCGACGACCCGATCGGCGACGTGCAGAGCAACGCGATCCAGTCGCTCGTGACCTCGCTCAAAGAGGAGGCCGACGCGGGCGAGGAGTGGACCGTGCGCACGCTCGCGGAGCGCGGCAAGATCGGCGGATTCGGCACCCGCATCGTCGGCTCGGCGGAGGAGGTCGCCGACCAGCTCGAGGAATGGGTCGCCGAGACCGACATCGACGGCTTCAACCTGAGCTATGCGATCACGCCCGGCACCTTCGAGGACATCGTCGAGTTCGTCGTGCCCGAGCTGCAGCGCCGCGGCCGCTACCCGACCGAGTACGAGCCGGGCACGCTGCGCCAGAAGCTGCACGGCCGGGGCGACCGGCTCCCCGACGAGCACCGCGGAGCGCGGTACCGGGTGGGTCAGGCGGTCGGCGCCGAGGCCTGAGCCGGGCGGACGCGCCGGCGCCGCACCCGCCTCTCAGCGCCCGCCGAGCCGACGGCGCAGCAGGTCGATCCGCGCCTGCAACTGCGTGACCGTGGCGTGCGCCACGTCGGGCCCGCCGCAGACACGGCGCAGTTCGGCGTGCACCTGCGAGTGCGGCAGCCCCATCTGGCGGGCGTAGAGCCCGACCAGGCTGTTCAGCAGCGATCGCTGCTCTTTCAGGGTGCGGTACAGCGCCACCGGCTCGGCTGCGGCCGGCTCGTCGACGGCCTGTTTGCGCCGTTCGCCGGCGCGTCGGGCCTGACGCGCCTGCCGGTGCCGCAGCAATTCGGCGACCTGGTCGGGCTCCAGCAGCCCCGGGATGCCGATGAAGTCGAACTCCTCGTCGCTGCCGGGCTCGGCGAAGGTGCCGAAGTCGGTGCCGTCGAACACCACCCGGTCGAAGGTCGCGTCACTCGCGATCGCCTGCCAGGTGAACTCCCCCGCCTCGTCGCTCGCGCGCTCCTCGCGATTCGCGGCCTCGAGCAGACCGTCGTCGAGGCCCGGATCGTCGTCGCCGTCGCCGTCGCGCCGATCGAGGGCGTGGTCGCGCTCGCGCTCCAGCTCGCCGGCGAGCGCCATCAGCACGGGCACGTTCGGCAGGAACACGCTGGCCGTCTCGCCGCGGCGCCTGGCGCGCACGAACCGGCCGATCGCCTGGGCGAAGAACAACGGGGTCGCCGAGCTCGTGGCGTAGACGCCGACCGCGAGGCGCGGCACGTCGACGCCCTCGGACACCATGCGCACCGCCACCATCCACCGGCTCGTGCCGGCGGAGAACTCCTCGATGCGCGCCGACGCCTCCTTCTCGTCGGAGAGCACGACGGTGACGCGCTCGCCGCAGATCGACTGGAGGATCTCGGCGTAGGCGCGGGCGACGGTCTGGTCGGTGGCGATGACGAGCCCGCCGGCGTCGGGGATGGCCTGGCGTACCTCGGTGAGGCGACGGTCGGCGGCGCGCAGCACGGCGGGGATCCACTCGCCGGTGGGCTCGAGCGCGGTGCGCCACGCGGAGCTCGTGACATCCTTCGTGTTGTCTTCGCCGAGCTTGGCCTCCATCTCGTCGCCCGCCTTGGTGCGCCAGCGCATGTGCCCGGCGTAGACCATGAACAGCACGGGGCGCACGACGCCGTCGGCGAGCGCGCGGCCGTACCCGTAGTTGTAGTCGGTGCGCGAGACGCGCACCCCTTTGGCGTCGGGTTCGTACTGCACGAACGGGATGGGTGCGGTGTCGCTGCGGAACGGCGTGCCCGTGAGCGAGAGCCGTTTCTCGGCCGGTTCGAAGGCTTCGCGGATGGCGTCGCCCCACGAGAGCGTGTCGCCGCCGTGGTGCACTTCGTCGAGGATGACGAGGGTGCGCCCCGAGAGGGTGAGCTCGCGGTGCAGCGCGGGGCGGATCGCGACCTGCGCGTAGGTGACGGCGACGCCGTGGTAGTGGCGCGCGGTGCGCCCGTGGGCGTTGCGGAACCCCGGGTCGAGCCGGATGCCGACCCGGGCGGCCGCGTCGGCCCACTGCCGCTTCAGGTGGTCGGTCGGGGCGACCACGGTGATGCGGTCGATGAGGTGGCGGGCGCGCAGTTCGGCGGCGATGCGCAGCGCGAAGGTGGTCTTGCCGGCGCCGGGCGTCGCGGCCGCGAGGAAGTCGCGAGGCAGTTCGTCGAGGTACTGCTCGAGGGCCTCGGCCTGCCAGGCGCGCAGCTTCGAGGCGGTGCCCCAGGGCGCGCGGGCCGGGAAGGCGGGTGAGAGGTGTTCAGCGGCTGAGGTGCCCGGCAGGTGGTTGCCGGAGGGGGTCGCTGTGCTCACTTCACAGCACTGTAGACCACCCCGCCGACACGCTCGCGCGTCCGTCCGCGCGCGGGCGCGTCGCATCCGATGGTCGTTGCAGAATGGAGGGATGGTCACCCAGCAGCATCCCTGGTCCCGCTACGTCGCGATCGGCGACTCCTTCACCGAGGGCATCGGCGATCCCGAGCCGAACGTGCCCGGCGGCCACCGAGGCTGGGCCGACCGCGTCGCCGAGGTGCTGTCGCGCGGCACCGAGGACTTCGCGTATGCGAATCTCGCCGTGCGCGGCAAGCTCATCCAGCAGATCATCGACGAACAGGTGGAGCCCGCGGTCGAGCTGCGCCCCGATCTGATCACGATCTCGGCGGGCGGCAACGACGTGATCCGCCCCGGCACCGACCCCGACGAGATCTCGGCCCGGTTCGAGTACGCGATCGAACGGCTGAGCCGCGATCACGCGACGATCGTGCTGTTCACCGGGGTCGACGTCGGGTTCTCCCCGGTGTTCCGGGGCATCCGCGGCAAAGTCGCGATCTACAACGAGAACCTGCGCGCGATCGCCGCGAAGTACGACTGCGTCGTCGCCGACCAGTGGGCACTGAGCGAGATCCAGGACCAGCGCTTCTGGGCGCCCGACCGGCTGCACCTGAACTCGCTCGGTCACCACACCGTGGCGCGCATGGTGCTCGCCGCGCTCAACGTCGAGAACGACCTCGAGCCCTCCACGCCCGAGCCGCTGCCCGACGTCAGCTGGCGGCAGGCGCGCGTCGAAGACCTCGCCTGGGCGCGCGAGTACCTGGTGCCGTGGGTGCTGCGACGCATCCGGCACCAGTCGTCGGGCGATTTCGTGACCGCGAAACGGCCCACCGCCGGGCCGTACGCCGACGCGAGCGAAGAGGCGGTCGCAAGCCAGGCGGCCCGCGGATCCGACGCCGGCGGCACCGCTGACCCGGTCGACGGAGCCGGCGCTCAGTAGCCGGCCGGTGCCGCGGACCCGCTCGGGCGCGGGCGGATGCTCTCTGCCGCGGCGAGCTCGTCGGGGTGCGTGAGCCGCCACCAGTCCCCCGGGTCGACGAGTTCGCCGTCGAGCACGAGCGGCACGGTCACGGTCGTCTCACCGGCTCGCACGATCGCAGTGCCCACCTGCTGGCCGTTGACGGCGGTCGCGAGCGAATCGGCCGTCACCTCCACTTCGACGGGCGTGTCGCTCCAGACCACGACGGATGCCCCGTCGGCCGCACGTGCGACCGCGGTGTCCCCCCACGGCTGCGTGTACGAGGCGAGCTCCTGCCCCGCCGTGAGCGCGGCGACCTCGTGGAATCCGGCGGCGACGCTGTCGAGCATGGCCCCGATCGCCTCGTCGAGCACGGCATGGGTCTCGCCGCCGAGCACGACGCCGACGACCGTGACGGTCGTGGAGCCGACCGGATAGTCCGCCGAGAACAGCAGGTTGGCCGCGTCGTCGGTGGTGCCGGTCTTGATGCCGTCCACACCGTGGGTGCCGAGCATCTTGTTCGAGTTCTGCACGGTGCCGACGCCGGGGATCTCGGCGGTCTGCATCGCCACGATCTCGGCGAGCACGGGGTTCTCGAGTGCGAGCACGCCGAGCTGCACCAGGTCGGTCGGGGTGGACGTGTTCAGCAGCGACAGGCCCGACGCATCGGCGACGGTGGTGTGCACGAGGCCGTGGGCGTCCAGCCACGCGCGGGCCGCATCGACGAGCCCCTGTTCGGACCCGAACGCCCAGTTCGACAGTGAGATCGCGTAGTTGTTGCCCGACGGCAGCAGCATCGTCTCGAGCGACTGCTTCAGGGTCAGCGACGAGCCTGCGGGCACCGGCGCGACCGAGCCGTTCTGCGCGACCATGTCCCAGTAGATGTCCACGTCGGTGTCGGTGTACTCGATCGACGGCCCCTCCTCACCGGGCGCGACGGGGTGCTGGTCGAGGATGACGAGCGCGGTGATGATCTTCGTGATGCTCGCACTCGGCAGCGGCGTCTGATCGGCGCTCTGCGCGAGCGGCCCGGGGAACCCCACCGCCGAGATCGCCCACGTGCCGAACGAGGGCCCGACGACCGGTTGCGCCGGCGCGACCACCGGGTCGGGCTGCGCGACCGCGGCGCTCGCGGCCGGCAGCGGCGCGTTCAGCGCGTTCGAGACGGAGACTCCGCCCCACACGCCCAGCCCGATCACGACGAGCAGGATCGCCGCGGCGACCGTGCGCCGGCGGCGGTACATCCGACGGCGGCGTGCGGCTGCAAGCAGCCGCGCCGCTTCGACGTCGTCGTCGAGCGGTCGGCGGTCGCTCGAGAGTGCCGACCCGGCCGGCGGGCTGGTGGTGGGGCGTGACATCCGTTGCAGCCTAACCGTCGACGGCCAGCGCGTAGAGCACCACCGCCGCGCTCGCCGCGACATTCAGGGAGTCCACGCCGCGTGCCATCGGGATGGTCACCACCTGGTCGGCCGCGCCCAGCGCGTGCCGGCTCAGCCCGTCGCCCTCGGCGCCGAAGACCAGGGCGAGCCGGTCGGGCGCCTCGTCGGCGAGCGCCCGGAGCGGCACCGCGTCGTCGGCGAGCGCGAGGGCGCAGATGCGGAACCCGTGGTCGTGCAGCAGCGGCACGGCGTCGCCCCAGCCGGGCAGCCGCGTCCACGGCACCTGGAAGACGGTGCCCATGCTGACCCGGACACTGCGCCGGTAGAGCGGGTCGGCGCAGCGTTCCGAGACGAGCACCGCGTCCGCCCCGAGCGCGGCGACGCTGCGGAAGATGGCGCCGACGTTGGTGTGGTCGACGATGTCCTCGAGCACCACGACGCGGCGGGCGTGCCGCAGCAGGTCTGCGGGGTCGGGCAGGGCGGGCCGCTCGAACGCGGCGAGGGCGCCGCGGTGCACCCGGTACCCGGTGATCGCCTCCAACTGGGCCGGGTCGGCGAGGTGCACGGGCACATCGAACGGGGCGAGCACCGGCTCCAGCGCGGGCAGCCACTTCTCCTCGGTCAGCACCGACCGGGGCCGGTGACCCGCTGCGACGGCGCGGGTGATCACCTTCGCCGACTCGGCGATGTACAGCCCTCGTTCGGCTTCGACGCGGCTGCGCAGCGCCACGTCGGTGAGCGCCGCGTAGTCGGCGACGGCGTCGGATGCCGCGTCCGCGACCCGTTCGATGTGCATGGATGTCCCTCCGATGCTCCAGCCTGCCAGTCGGCGAAACATTCCGGAAAAGCGCTGCGTTTACTATCGTGACGCTGTCGAAGGAGGCTCGACGTGACCACTGCGATCCCGGTGCAGGCTGCACCCGACGAACTGCTCAGCGATGCGATCGACGTGATGCGGGGTGCCCGGGTGGCGGTGCTGACGGGTGCCGGCGTGAGCACCGATTCCGGTATCCCCGACTATCGGGGCGAGGGCGCCCCCGTGCGCACGCCCATGACGATCCAGACGTTCCTGGCCACCGAGCACGCGCGCAAGCGGTACTGGGCGGGCAGCCACCTGGGGTGGCGCAACTTCCGGTCGGCTCGGCCGAACCGGGGCCACCTGGCGCTCGCCGAGCTCGAGGCGGGCGGTGTGGTCAGCGGTGTGGTGACGCAGAACGTCGACGGGCTGCACCGTCGCGCCGGCAGCCGTCGGGTGGTCGAGCTGCACGGCGCCATGGACCGGGTCGTGTGCCTGCGGTGCGGGCAGGTGTACGCGCGGCACGCCATCGCCGACCGGCTGACCGCGCTCAACCCCGACATCGATCTGGGGCAGTCGATCCGGCTGGCGCCCGACGGCGACGTCGAGGTCGACGATGTCGACGCGATGCGACTGCCGACGTGCACCGTCTGCGGGGGCATCCTGAAGCCCGACGTGGTGTTCTTCGGCGAGTTCGTGCCCGCGGAGACGTTCGAGGCCGCAGCCTCGGTGGTGTCGGGCAGCGACGTGCTGCTGGTGGCCGGTTCGTCGCTGGTGGTGAACTCGGGCATGCGCCTGATCGAGCTCGCGCGTCGACGGCGGATGCCGATCGTGGTCGTGAACCGGGGCATCACGAAGGGCGACAGCCGCGCCGCGGTGAAGCTCGATGCGGGTGCGAGCGAGGTGCTCGACCGGATGGCGACCGAGCTCCTCGGGTGACGGGACGGCCTCAGCGCCGCCGTCGCCGGTGCCGGGTCGCGGCGACCGTCTCGTGCATGAGCTCGAGCAGCCGCTCGGCCGACCGCGCCCACGTGTAGCGCGACGCGACCTCGATCGAGGCGGCTGATCGCCGCTCCCACTCCCCCTCGGTCTCGAGGCGGGCGAGGGCGGCGACCAGCGATGCCGGGTCGGCCGGGTCGAAGAACACGGCCGCGTCGCCGCCGATCTCGCGGAAGATGGGGATGTCGCCGACCACGACCGGGGTGCCGACCCGCATCGCCTCGACGAGGGGGATGCCGAAGCCCTCGGCGCGCGACGCGTGCACGAGGGCCGTCGCGCCGGTCAGCAGCTCCGCGTACTCGGCGTCGGTGACGCCGTCGTGGAACACGAGCCGCGCCTTCGGTGCGACCCGGGTGAGCCGGGCCCGCTCGGCGTCGGAGATGCGGCTGCACAGATGCAGCTCGTGGTCGGGCAGCACGCCCACCGCGCGCACCAGCGTGTCGACGTTCTTGTACGGCATGTACGAGCCCATGTACACGAGCCGGTGGCCGCTCGGGCGGCTCCGCGGCACCGGCGGCGCGGGCAGGTCGTCGGCGGCGTTCGGCACGACGGTGACGGGACGCTTCGTGAGTCGATGCTCGCGGATGAGGCCGGCCGTGGTCTCCGACACGGTGACGACGGCGTCGGCACGGTTCAGCAGCACCCGCTGCGGCCACCACGCGAGGTGGTAGAGCCGCCAGAGCACCCGCACGGGCCAGGGCAGATCGCGCGGCGGCGTGCGGTTCTCGTAGTAGATCAGGTCGTGCAGGGTGAGCAGCAGCGCGTAGTCGCGCCCCCACGAACCCATCGTCTGCATCGGCGAGAACACGACGTCGGGGCGCAGCCGTCGCACCTGACGTGCGACGAACGGCTCGCGCGGGCTGGTCGGCCCGCTGACGAGCTGCCACGGCAGGTCGGGCAGCAGGTCGAGCTGCCGGTGGTCGTTGATCAGCATGGTGACCGGATGCCGCTTCGCGAGTTCGCCCACGATGCCGGCGGTGAACCGGCTGATGCCGTCGTGCTGCCCGATGCGCGTGTACCGGCAGTCGACGACGACCCTCACGCCGCCGCCCCGTCGCCGAGGAACCGCCCGATGTGCGCGGCCGCCTCGGCCGGCGCCTCGTAGTGGATGAGATGGCCGACGTCGCGGATCACCTCGAGCGAGGCATCCGGGAACCGCTCGACCAACCGGTGCTGCGCCTCGATCGGGGTGATGTCGTCGCGATCGGCGGCGACGAGCAGCGTCGGCACGCCGATGCGGGGCGCGTACTCGCGCACGTCGTGGCTCACCGACGCGCGGAACGCCTCGAGCACCGCGTCGCGATCGGCGAACGCCGAGAAGTACCGGTCGTGCTGATCGTGGATGAACCGCCGCAACGGCTTCTCGCGGGTCTTCGCCATCGTCACGCTCATGACCCGCACGATCGCGCCGTTGCGCAGCAGCGCGAACCCGGCGCGCTCGGGCAGCGCTGCGGCCGCGCGATAGTAGCCGACCGCGAGCCGGGTCATCACCCCGCGCGGGCCCTCGAGCGCCGGCGCGCCGATCGGGTTCACGAGCACCAGCCGGCGCGGCGCCAGCCCGTCGGCGACGGCCGCCGCGGCGACGATCGAGCCGAACGAGTGACCGAGCAGGTCGAAGCCGTCGGCCAGGTCGAGCCCGTCCACGAACGCCCGCAACCAGGCCGTGTACCCGTCGATGTCGTGCACGCGCTCGAGCGGAGCGGACGCGCCGAACCCCGGCAGGTCGGGCGAGATCACCCGGAAGCCGGGCAGATGCGCCACGATCGGCTCGAGCCCGTGGTGATCGCCGCGGAACCCGTGCACCAGCACCAGCGCCGGTGCGGCCGGGTCGCCGTACTCCCACCACGCGGTCTCGGTGCCGAGCACGCTCGACCGGTGCATCCGCACCGGGATACGTGCGAGCGGGGCGGCGTAGGGCGACGGGATCATCCCGTTCAGTGTACGGCGGAGCCCCCTGAACGAGCGCCGTACGGCGGGCCGCGACGGCCGTGACGGTGGTCGCGGATACCGTGAACGGCATGAACCCGAATTCAGCAGGCTGGGCCGAACGGCTCGCCGTCTTCGACCTCGAGACCACCGGCATCGATGTCGACGTGTGCCGCATCGTGACGGCCCACGTCGGGGTGATCGGGCCCGCCGGCGAGGTGCTCGAACAGCGGCGCTGGCTCGTCGATCCCGGCGTCGAGATCCCCACCGCCGCCACCCTGATCCACGGCATCTCGACCGAGCGAGCACGCGCCGAGGGCGCCCCCGCGGTCGTCGCGGTGGCCGAGATCATCGCGGCGCTCGCCGACGCGGCTGCGCGCGGCCTGCCGATCGTCGCGTACAACGCCGCCTACGACCTCACGGTGCTCGCCCGCGAGGCCGAACGGTACGGCCACGCGCCGCTGGCCGGGCCGCCGCCCGTCGTCGACCCGCTCGTCATCGACAAGGCCGTCGACCGGTACCGGCGAGGCAAGCGCACCCTCACGGCTGCGGCCGCGCACTACGGCGTCGAGCTCGTCGATGCCCACGACGCCGGGGCCGACGCGGTCGCAGCCGGCCGGGTCGCCCAGGCGATCGCGCGGGCCTACCCCGAGGTGGCGTCGATCCCCGTCGACGAACTGCACACCCTGCAGGTCGGCTGGTGCCGCGACCAGGCCGCGAGCTACCAGGCGTGGCGCCGTGCGAACGGCGAACCCGAGTTCGTCGCGGTCGGCGCGTGGCCGCTGCGCTGAAGCCCGGGCGGGCACGACGACGGGGCGGGCGACATCGTCGCCCGCCCCGTCGTCGAACGGCTTACTTGGAGCCGCCGAAGCCCTTGAAGCGCTGGTTGAACTTCTCGACGCGACCGGCCGAGTCGAGGATGCGCTGCTTGCCCGTGTAGAACGGGTGCGACTCGCTCGAGATCTCGACGTCGATCACCGGGTAGGTGACACCGTCGAGCTCGATGGTCTTGTCGCTCGTCGCGGTCGAACGCGTGAGGAACGTGGCACCCGACGCGAGGT
Source organism: Agromyces larvae (assembly GCF_022811705.1). NCBI lineage: Bacteria > Bacillati > Actinomycetota > Actinomycetes > Micrococcales > Microbacteriaceae > Agromyces > Agromyces larvae. Next base: position 1,052,702 of record NZ_CP094528.1, read on the forward strand.
CGCGGAAGACGATCGCGTTGTACTCGGGGTGGATGTCGGTCTTCATGAAGACTTCCTTGCTGATCGGAATATGCGATGGGGAAAACCCGCCCTGCTGCGGCGCGGCGCGCGGGAAGACGAGGTGGCCCACGGGCCAGCTATCGAGTCTAGCAGAATCGACGCTTCGACGCCGGTCAGGCCGCGCGTGCGGCGAACCGGCCGTTCGACTCGCTGAGCTCGATCGGCAGGCCGAACGTCGCGGTGAGGTGCTCGGCCGTGAGCGCCTCGGCGAACGGGCCGGCAGCCTGGATCTTGCCGTCCGCGAGCAGCAGTGCGTGCGTGAAGCCCTGCGGGATCTCCTCGACATGATGCGTGACCATGACGATCGCGGGCGACGCACCCGACGAGGCGTACCCGCCGAGCAGCCCGACGAGCTCCTCGCGGGCACCGAGGTCGAGGCTCGCGGCCGGCTCGTCGAGCAGCAGCAGCTCGGGATCGGTCATCACCGACCGGGCGATCTGCACGCGCTTCTGCTCGCCGTCGGACAGGCTGCCGAAACGGCGGTCGGCGAACTGCTCGAGGCCCCACTCCTTCAGCACCCGCTGGGCACGACGAAGGTCGATCTCCTCGTACTCCTCGTTCCACCGGCCGGTGACCGAGTAGGCGGCGGTGAGCACGACGTCGAGCACCGTCTCGTTGCGCGGGATCTTGCGCGCCATCGCGGTGGAGGCGAAGCCGATCATGGGGCGCAGCTCGAACACGTCGACCTTGCCGAGCGCTTCGGCGAGCACCTCGGCCTCACCCGTCGTGGGGTGCATCGCGGCGGCCGCGATCTGCAGGAGCGTGGTCTTGCCGGCGCCGTTCGGGCCGAGGATCACCCAGCGCTCGTCGCTGGCGACGGTCCAGTCGATCCCGTCGAGGATCGTGTTGCCGTCTCGGACCACCGACACATCGCGGAACTGCAGAACCGTGCTCGCCATACGTCCATGCTATCCGGGCGTCACAGCCCCGCCGTGCACGTCGTCAGCCGCGGGCGAGCACCCGCTCGTACACCTCGACGGTGCGGTCGGCGATCGACGTCCACGCGAAACGCTCCTCGGCGCGCCGGCGACCCGCCGCACCCAGCGCCGCCGCCCGCCCGGAGTCGGAGACGACGGCGGTCAGCGTCTCGGCCAGATCCGCGATGAACCGGTCGGGGTCGACCGGCGTGCCCGTGCCGTCGTCGACCTGCTCGATCGGCACCAGCACCCCCGTGACGCCGTCGTCGACGACCTCGGGGATGCCGCCCGTCGCGGTGCCCACCACGGGCGCGCCGCACGCCATCGCCTCGAGGTTCACGATGCCGAGCGGTTCGTACACCGACGGGCACACGAACGTCGTCGCCGCGGTGAGCAGCGCCGTCAGCTCGGGGCGCGGCAGGTGCCGGTCGATCCACACCACGCCGTCGCGCTCCGCCGCGAGCTCGGCGACGAGGCCCGTGACCTCCGCCATGATCTCGGGAGTGTCGGGCGCGCCCGCACACAGGACGAGCTGGACGCCAGGCGGAAGCAACCGCGCCGCGCGCAGCAGATACGGCAGCCCCTTCTGCCGGGTGATCCGCCCCACGAACACGATCGAGGGCCGATCGGGGTCCACGCCGAGCGCCCGCACCGCGTCGGGGTCGGGATTCGGCGCCCAGTCGTCGAGGTCGATGCCGTTGTAGACCACCTCGACCCGATCGGGGTCGATGCCCGGATAAGCGCGCAGGATGTCACGACGCATGCCGGCACTCACCGCGATCACCGCGTCCGCCTCCTCGAACGCGGTGCGCTCGGCCCACGACGAGACCCGATAGCCGCCGCCCAACTGCTCCGCCTTCCACGGCCGCAGCGGCTCCAGACTGTGCGCGGTGACCACGTGCGGGATCCCGTGCAGCCGCTTCGCGGTGGCGCCGGCGAAGTTCGCATACCACGTGTGCGAATGCACCACGTCGGCGCCCGAGGCATCCTGCGCCATCTCGAGGTCGACGCCCAGCGTCGCGATCGCCGCGTTCGCCTCGGCGAGGCCCGCCGGAGTCGCGTAGGCGACCGTGCCCGCCTCGTCGCGCGGAGCGCCGAAGCAGCGCACCCGCACGTCGATGCTGCGCCGCAGCGCACGCACCAGCTCGCCGACGTGCACGCCGGCGCCTCCGTAGACCTCGGGCGGGTACTCACGGGTGAGCAGGTCGACGCGCATGCCCACACGGTAGCGCAGCGGACCACCCGATGCGCCGCGAGCAGGAGCGCGGCGTGCGTCACGACGTGTCGATCCCTGCCGTGCGCGACGCCCCGCCTGACTACGCTGGGAGCATGGCATCGCGCAAGGTCTTCGGCATCGTCCTCGCCGGCGGAGAAGGCAAACGACTCATGCCCCTGACCGAAGACCGCGCCAAGCCCGCGGTGCCGTTCGGCGGGCAGTACCGGCTCATCGACTTCGCGCTGTCGAACCTGCTCAACTCGGGCCTGCGGCAGATCGTCGTGCTCACGCAGTACAAGTCGCACTCCCTCGACCGCCACGTCTCGCAGACCTGGCGACTGAGCGGGCTGCTGAACTCCTACGTCGCCTCGGTGCCGGCGCAGCAGCGACTCGGCAAGCGCTGGTTCTCGGGCTCGGCCGACGCGATCCTGCAGAGCCTCAACCTGATCTACGACGAGAAGCCCGACATCATCGTGGTCGTCGGCGCCGACCACGTGTACCGCATGGACTTCAGCCAGATGATCGACGCCCACGTCGCATCGGGTGCCGAGGCCACGGTCGCCGCGATCCGCCAGCCCATCTCGCTCGCGAACCAGTTCGGCGTCATCGACGTCGACCCGAAGCGTCCCGACCGCATCCGGCAATTCCTCGAGAAGCCGAACGACCCGGTCGGCCTGCCCGACTCCCCCGACGAGGTGTTCGCGTCGATGGGCAACTACGTCTTCGACGCCGACGCGCTCGTGGACTCCGTGCTCCGCGACGGCGAGCAGACCTCGTCGAGCCACGACATGGGCGGCGACATCATCCCGTCATTCGTCGCCCGCGGCGCGGCCGGCGTCTACGACCTGCAGCGCAACGACGTGCCCGGCGCGACCGACCGCGACCGGTACTACTGGCGCGACGTCGGAACCCTCGACAGCTACTACGAAGCCCATCAAGACCTGATCTCGGTGCTGCCGGTGTTCAACCTCTACAACCGCGAGTGGCCGATCTTCTCGCAGCAGCTGAACTCGCCGCCGGCGAAGGTGACCCGCGACGCGCGCGGCGCCCTCGGCACCGTGATCGACTCGATCGTCTCGCTCGGTTCGGTGATCTCGGGTGCGCACATCGAACGCAGTGTGCTCGGCCCGTGGTCAGTCGTCGGCTCCGGGGCGCACGTGGTCGACTCGATCCTGTTCGACCGCGCCCGCATCGACGAAGGCGCCCACGTGAAGCGCGCCATCCTCGACAAAGAGGTGGTGGTCGAGGCGGGTGCCGAGATCGGCGTCGACCGCGCCGCCGACCTCGCGCGCGGATTCATCGTGACCGACAGCGGACTCACCGTGGTCGGCAAGGGCTCACGCGTCCGGGCGCGCGCGTGAACGCCGCAGTCGCCGCCGGCACGGCCGGCCCGCTCGTCGTGCTCGACGCCGATTCGACGCTGATCCGCGAGGAGGCGATCGAACTGCTCGCCGACGCGGCCGGTTCGCTCGAGCTGGTCGCGGCGGTCACCGAGCGGGCGATGCGCGGCGAACTCGATTTCGCGCAGAGCCTGCGCGAGCGGGTGGCCACGCTCGCCGGTCTGGATGCCTCGATCTTCGCGCAGGTGCGCGCGCGCATGACCCCGACCGATGGCGTGCAGGAACTCATCGACACCGTGCACCGTGCGGGCGGGCGCGTCGGCGTGGTCTCCGGCGGCTTCCACGAACTCCTCGACCCGCTCGCCGAACGCCTCGGCCTCGACTTCTGCCGGGCGAACCGGCTCGAGCTCGATGCATCCGGCCGTCTCACCGGTCGTGTGGACGGGCCGATCGTCGACGCCGAAGCCAAGGCGGCCGCGCTTCTCGAGTGGGCAGAGTTGGCGGGCATCCCCCGCCATCGCACCATCGCCGTCGGCGACGGCGCGAACGATCTGCGCATGCTCGCGACCGCCGCGCTCGGCATCGCCTTCTGTGCGAAACCGGTCGTGCGCGCGCAAGCGGATGTCGCGATCAATCGCCCCGATCTCTCGCAGGTGCTCGCGCTGGCCGGCCTGCGAGGCTGAGCTGCGGCATCCGGATTCGTTCGCCCTGCGCCGCTCGGACGGCATGCTCGCCGGTCACAGCGGCGGCCCGCATCCGGTCTGAGTGTGGTGACGGAAGGATCCATCTCATGCAGCAACGACAGCTCGGCGACGGCCTGCGCGTCTCGGCCATCGGCCTCGGCGCGATGGGCATGAGCGCCTACTACGGCCCCAGCGACGAGCAGGAGTCGATCGCGACCCTACGGCACGCCGTCGACTCGGGCGTCACCTTCATCGACACCGCCGAGGCCTACGGCCCGTTCGCCAACGAGCGACTCATCGGGCGAGCCCTGAAGGGGCGCTTCGACGAGATCACGATCGCGACGAAGGCGTCGGCCGAGACGGACGACGACGGCACGATCCACGGTCGCAACGGCACCCCCGCCTACATCAAACGAGCCGCCGAGCGCTCGCTGCGACATCTCGGCACCGACGTGATCGACCTCTACTACCTGCACCGGGCCGACCCGGCCGTGCCCATCGAGGAGAGCGTGGGCGCGATGGCCGAACTCGTGCAGGAGGGCAAGGTGCGCCACCTCGGCCTCTCCGAGGTGGCGGCGCCGACCATGCGCCGGGCCCACGCGGTGCATCCGATCGCCGCGGTGCAGTCCGAGTTCTCGCTCTTCGCACGCGACATCCTCGACAACGGCGAGAAGGCGACCGCCGACCAGCTCGGCATCGGGTTCGTGGCGTTCTCGCCGCTCGGTCGCGGCGTGCTCAGCGACGGCATCCGCAGCCTCGACGACCTCGCGCCCGACGACGACCGGCGATACCTGCCGCGCTTCCAGCCCGACGCGTTCGCCGCGAACCGACGGCTCGTCGACCGGATCGAGTCGATCGCCGCGGAGCTCGATGCGACCGTCGCGCAGGTCGCGCTCGCGTGGGTGCTGTCGGAGGGGGTCGTCCCGATCCCCGGCACGCGGCATCGGGCGCGACTCGACGAGAACGCCGGGGCGGCGCGGATCACCCTCGACGAGATCACCCGACGTCGCCTCGCCGACGCGTTCCCGCCGGCCGAGATCATCGGCTCGCGCGACGGCATCGACGCGCCGGCCGGCGTCGACCGTTGACCTTCGCCGCGCCGGCAGCGCCGGTCCGTCGCGCCCGTCCGTCGCGCCCGTCCGTCCAGCCCGTCCCGCCCGTCCGTCCCGCCGGTTCATCTCATCCTCTGCGCCAGTTCGGCGGCGTCCGCGCCACTCCGACTGGCGCACAGCACGCCGAACTGGCGCAGAGCGGGTGAGTGCCCATGCCGGGCGGGCGCCCATACCGGGCGGGCGCCCATGCCGGGCGCGCGCCGAACGCCGGGCGAGTGCCCGACGCCGGGTCAGTGCCCCATGCCGAGGCCGCCGTCGACGGGGATCACGGCGCCCGAGATGTAGGCGGCGTCGTCCCCCGCGACCCAGGCGACGACGCGCGCGACCTCCTGCGGCGACGCGAACCGCCCCGCGGGGATGCTCTTCCGGTACTCGGCCTGCTGCGCTTCGGGCAGCGCGTCGGTCATGTCCGTCTCGATGAACCCGGGTGCGACGACGTTCGCGGTGATGCCGCGCGCGGCGAGCTCGCGGGTGAGTGAACGGGCCATGCCGACGAGGCCGGCCTTCGACGCCGAGTAGTTCACCTGGCCCGCCGACCCGTACAGCCCGACCACGCTCGAGATCAGCACGATGCGCCCGTACCGCGCCTTCAGCATGCCCTTCGACGCCCGCTTGACGACCCGGAACGCCCCGGTGAGGTTCGTGTCGATCACCGAGGTGAACTCGTCCTCGCTCATCCGCAGCAGCAGGGTGTCGCGGGTGATGCCGGCGTTCGCCACGACGACCTCGACCGGCCCGAGCTCGGCCTCGATCTCGGTGAAGGCGCGGTCGATCGATTCGGCGTCGGTCACGTCGGCACGCACCGTCAGCGCGCCCGCCGGACCTTCGCCCGAGCGGGCGGTGACGGCGACGCGGTGACCCTGCGCCAGGAACTCCTCGGCGATCGCGTACCCGATCCCGCGGTTGCCTCCGGTCACCAGCACGGTGCGGCTCGTCGTCATCTGCCAGGCTCCAGTCTCTCGGTTCGGCCTCCCAGTGTAGGGGGTGGTCGCCTGGCCCCGAGCGGGCGATGTCGCGCTCGGATGGACGTAGGCTTGAGCGGAAGGAGAGCCGCGCCCACGCGCGGCGAGCACATGAAGTCGCAGCACACGATCACCTCGCTGCCGCCCTCCCCCGATGAGGAGCGTCGCGCGCGCATGGTGAAGTACACGATCGCGATGTCCATCCGCGTCGTGTGCATCGTGCTCATGCTGTTCGTGCAGGGCTGGTGGCTGGTCGTGTGCGCGGCCGGGGCCATCTTCCTGCCGTACATCGCGGTCGTCCTCGCCAACGTCGGAACCCAGCGCGGCGGCGAGGTCGCGGCGCCGACGCTCGCCCTCACCGCCGGCGGCGCGGACGACCTGCGCGACGACGTGCGCGACCCCGCCGGCTCCGATCCGCGCCCGGCGCACCACGCGTCCGGCTCGGGTGCCGGCTCGGGCTCGGGTCACGACGCCGGAGCCGCGCGGTGATCGGGCTGCCGGGCTCGGTTCCGGCGGCGGGCACCTGCTCACGGGCCGGATGCTCCGCCGCAGCGACCTGGCGCATCGACTGGCGGAACCCCCGCATCCACACCGGCGACCGCCACAAGACCTGGCTCGCCTGCGACGAGCACGTCGACTACCTGCGCGAGTTCCTGTCGGCTCGCTCGTTCCCGGTCGGCGTCTCGGCGTTCGACCCCGAGGACGCCGGCGCATGAACGAGTGGACATTCCTGCGGTCGGGGCGTTGGGCCGGCTATCTCGCGCTCGTGGTCGTCTTCGCGATCGCGTGCAGTGCGCTCGGCGTCTGGCAGCTCAATCGCCGCGCCGAGGCGCTCACCGAGGTGGCGCGCATCGACGCGAACTACGACGGCGCGACGATGCCGGTCGCCGACGCGCTCCCCGAGCTCGACGGCTTCGACCCCGATCGGCGCTGGCAGAAGGTGGAGTTGTCGGGCGAGTATCTGCCCGACGACGAAGTGCTCGTGCGCAACCGCCCGTACCAGGGCAGTTCGGGGTACGAGGTGGTCACCCCGTTCCGCCTCGACGACGGCACGGTGTTCTTCGTCGACCGGGGGTGGGTCCCGCAGGCCGAGGACGGCGGACCCGACGGGTACGCCCCGGCGCCCACCGGGCACGTGGAACAGGTGGCCCGGCTGAAGGCCGGCGAACCGCGCATCGCGGGGCGCACGACCGTCGGCGACGAGGTCGCGACCATCGATCTCGACGAGCTGAGCGAGCGCGTCGGCGAGCCGGGCTACACCGGCGCGTACGGGCTGCTCGTGCACGAGACATCCGCCCGTGACGAAGCTCCGCTCGCCGCGCTGCGGCCCGAACGCGACGAGGGTCCGCATCTGTCGTACGCACTGCAGTGGTTCGTCTTCGCACTGCTCGCGTTCATCGGGCTCGGCTGGGCGGCGAACCAGGAGCGCAAGGGTCTCGCCGCTGCATCCGCACCTGATCGGAGCCCCGAACGCGAACCGAAGCCGAAGCGCGAGCCGCGAGTGCGCAGCGACGCCGACGTCGAGGACGAGATCCTCGACCGGCGTTAGCCGCGGCGACGCCGCGCCGTGTCAGGCCAGTTCGATGAGCTCCTGATACTCGGCCGACCAGTGGTCTTCCACCCCGTCGGGCAGGATCAGCACGCGCTCGGGGTTCAACGCCTCGACCGCACCGGGGTCGTGCGAGACGAGCACGACGGCGCCCTCGAAGTGGGACAGCGCGTCGAGGATCTCGTCGCGGCTCGCGGGGTCGAGGTTGTTCGTCGGCTCGTCGAGCAGCAGCACATTGGCCCCTGAGACGACGATCATCGCGAGCGCGAGCCGGGTCTTCTCGCCGCCCGAGAGCACGCCGGCGGGCTTGTGCACGTCGTCGCCGGTGAACAGGAACGAGCCGAGCACCTTGCGCGCCTCGGTCTCGGTGAGGTTCGGCGAGGCCGACACCATGTTCTGCAGCACGGTGCGCTTCACGTCGAGCGTCTCGTGCTCCTGCGCGAAGTAGCCGATGCGCAGCCCGTGGCCGGGTTCGACGAGGCCGGTGTCGGGCGCGTCGACGCCGGCGAGGATGCGCAGCAGCGTGGTCTTGCCGGCGCCGTTCAGCCCGATCACGACGACCTTCGAGCCGCGGTCGATCGCGAGGTCGACGGCGGTGAAGATCTCGAGCGACCCGTACGACTTCGACAGGTCGCTCGCGGACAGCGGCGTGCGACCGCACGGGGCGGGGGTCGGGAACCGCAGCTTCGCGACCCGGTCGACCGCGCGCACCTCCTCGAGGCCCGACAGCAGCTTCTCGGCGCGCGCGACCATCTGGTGCGCGGCCGCCGCCTTCGAGGCCTTCGCCCCGAAGCGGGCCGCCTGCTGCTGCAGCGCCGACGCCTTCTTCTCGGCGTTGGCGCGCTCCTTGCGGCGGCGCTCCTCGTCGGCGGCGCGCTGGCGCAGGTAGTGCTTCCAGCCCATGTTGTACTGGTCGATCACCGAGCGGTTCGCGTCGAGGTAGAACACCCGGTTCACGACCTCGCCGACGAGCTCGACGTCGTGCGAGATGACGATGACCCCGCCCTTGTAGTTCTTCAGGAACTCGCGCAGCCAGACCACCGAGTCGGCGTCGAGGTGGTTCGTCGGCTCGTCGAGGATCATCGTGTCGGCGTCGCTGAACAGGATGCGCGCGAGCTCGATGCGTCGTCGCTGACCGCCCGACAGGGTCTTCAGCGGCTGGTCGAGGATGCGGTCGGGCAGGTTGAGGTTCGAGGCGATCGACGCGGCCTCGGCTTCGGCGGCGTACCCGCCGAGGGCGGTGAAGCGGTCGGTGAGGTTGCCGTACTTCTTCATCGCCTTCGCTGCGACGGCCGGGTCGTCGCTGCCCATCAGCTCGGATGCCTCGCGCATGCCGATCACGAGCGAGCCCAGGCCGCGCGCGTCGAGGATCCGCGTGCGAGCGAGCATCTCGGGGTCGCCGCTGCGCGGATCCTGCGGCAGGTAGCCGATCTCACCCGAGCGGTCGATACGGCCGGCCGTCGGCAGGGTCTCGCCGGCGAGGGTCTTGGTGAGCGTGGTCTTGCCGGCGCCGTTGCGCCCGACGAGGCCGATCTTGTCGCCTGCGGAAACTCGGAAGGACACGTGCTCCATGAGCAGGCGCGCGCCGACGCGGATCTCGAGATCGTGGACGGCGAGCACGGTGATTCCTCCGAAACGGGGTGGATGGGGCGGGACGGGTCCGCGGGTGCCGAGCGGCACAGCCTCCCAGTCTATCCGTCGGAGTCGGCCCCGGCGTCGCGACGCGGGTCGGAGCATCCGACCGGCGACCTCGGGACGGACGGCGACGGGTCGGATGCCACGGCGTTCGCCGTGGCATCCGACCCGTCGCGACGCGCGACGCGCGACGCGTTACTGCTGGAGCGCGGCCTGCAGCTCGAGCGTGATGGTGACCTGGTCGCCGAGCAGCATGCCACCGGTCTCGAGGGCGGCGTTGTAGGTGAGGCCGAACTCCTCGCGGTTGATGACGGTCTTCGCGCTGGCGCCGGCCTTGTAGTTGCCGTACGGGTCGCCGCCGAAGCCGCCGAAGTCGAAGTCGAAGGTCACCGGCTTGGTGACGCCCTTGATGGTGAGGTCGCCGTCGACCTTGAAGTCGCCGTCGACGACGCGCACGCCGGTCGAGACGAAGTCGATGGTCGGGAACTCGTCGGCCGAGAAGAAGTCGCCGGTGCGGAGGTGGCCGTCGCGGTTGGGCTCGTTGGTGTTGATCGAGGCGACCTCGGCCGACGCGGTGACGCTCGACTCGAGCGGGTCCTCGGCGGTGACGAAGGTGGCCTGGAAGCGCTCGAACTTGCCCTTGACCTTGCTGATCATGAGGTGTCGGATGCTGAAGCCGACCTCGCTGTGGGTGGGGTCGATGACCCAGGTGCCAGCGCGGTAGCCGGGGATCTCGATGGTCGAGGCGGTGGTCGTCATATCCGGATGTCTCCAAGTCGTGCGTTCGGTCATGGGAGACGCTCGGATGCGGCCGCGAAGTCGCGGTTCGCCGAGCGTCATCTATTCGAACGTATGGACCACCCCGAGTTATTCCGGATTCGCCGGATCGGATGCGACCGCGGTCCGCCGCAGGGCGAGCACCTGCGCGGCGGCCTCGTCGAGTCTGGCCTGCGGCAGCCGGCCCGAGCGCACCGCATCGGCGATCGCGGCCGCCAGGCCCGGCACCGAGATGCCGAACTCGGCCGGATCCGCGGGCAGCGCGTAGAGCAGCAGGTCGGCGCCCGCCGCGACCGCGCGCACCGCGTTCTCGTTCGGATCGGCGTACTCGGGCAGCCCGTTGTGCTGCAGCATGAGCAGGTCGTCCGTGACGACGACGCCCTCGAACCCGAGGTCCTCGCGCAGGATCTCATGCCACCTCGGCGACAGCGACGCGGGCGCGGCGTCGATGGCGGGATACACCAGGTGCCCGGTCATCACGAGCTCGGCGCCCGCGTCGACGCCGGCCTGGAAGGGCAACGCCGGACCCGACCGCCAGTCGTCGAACGCGAGCGGTGCCGTCGGCACGCTCGAATGCGAGTCGCCCGGTGCCGCCCCGTGGCCCGGGAAGTGCTTGAGGGTGCTGGCCACTGTGCCGTGCTCGCCCGTCACCGCCGCGGCGACGCGGTCGGCCGCCGAACGCGGATCGGTGCCGAGCACGCGCTCGAAGATGAACGAGCCGGGATCGTCGGTCACGTCGGCGACGATCCCGAAGTTCACATCCACCCCGGATGCTTCGAGCAGCGCCGCACGCTGGGCGAACGCGTCCTGCGTCGCCTGAGGCGGGGCGGCACGCAGATCCTCGGCGCCCGGCAACGCGTCCCACGGCAGCCGGGTCACGATGCCGCCCTCCTCATCGATCGCGATGAGCGCGCGGGCCTCGGGGTCGACCTGCACGGCCGCGGTGAGCGAAGCGAGTTCGGCGGGAGTGGCCGGCATGTTGTCGCCCATGAGGATGAGCCCCGCGGTGCCCTGCTCGACGAACGCGCGCATGGGCGCCGGGTCGACGCCCGGGACGTGGCCCATGATGAGGCTCGCCGCCTTCTGCTCCAGCGTCATGCTCTCGAGCCGCGCATCGACCCACGCGGTGAGCGGGTCGATCGTCGGCGTGGGGCTGGGCGGCACCGACCTGGGCGGCGACGGAGTCGTCGTGATCGCGTCGCCTGCGGACGCGCAGCCGCCCGAGACGATCGCCAGCGCGGTTCCGACGACCGCGGCGAGGAGGCGGACGCGGGTTCGTGGCACGTGCACCGAGTGTACGCTGCGTGTCCCTCCCGGGGCCCGCGCGGGGCGTGGGTAGACTCGCCGCGCCCGACCGGACCGACCGGGCGGAGGAGGCGGGATGAGGGCGAGACGGGCGCACCGGGCGACCGCGGCGTTGGCCGCGATCGCCACCGCCGTCGCGCTCTCGCTGGCGTGGCCGTCGCTCGCCGCCGCCGACGAGTACCCGTCCTGGGACGAGGTCGAGGCCGCCAAGGCCGACGTCGCGTCACGCGAGAGCGAGGCGAACCGGATCGAGGCGCTCATCGGCGACCTCGAGGCGGAGGCCGGACGCCTCGGCGACGCCGCGGTCGCCGCCGCTGCCGAGAGCCGCGACGCCGACGAGGCGCACCGGACGGCGACCGCGCGCGCCGCAGCCCTGCACGCTCGCGCCGACGCCGCCCAGCAGGCCGCCGACGCGTCGGCGGGCCGGTTCGCGCGCGTCGCCGCGCTGCTCTCGCGGGATGGCGGCGTCGCCCCCACGCTGCGGCTGCTGCTGCGGACCGGTGCCGACCGGCCCACCGGGCGGAGCGACCAACTGCTCTCCGACCTCGGCCGCACCACCCGGCTGGCCGACCTGAACGCGGCCGCCGCGGCCCGTGCCGCAGCTGGTCGCGCCACGGCGGCGGCACTGACCGCACAGGCGGACGTCGCAGCATCCGAACGGGATCGGCTCGCCCGCGAGGCCGCCGACCGCGCCGCGGCCGCGCAGGCCGCGCACGAGGCGGCCGAAGCCCGCGTCCTCGAGCAGCGCGCCACCGTCCAGACCCTGTACGAGCAACTCGCGAGCCTGCGCGATCGCACCGCCGACCTCGAGCGGCGGTATCGCATCGGCGAGCAGGCACGAGCCGAAGCCGCCGCACGCGAGGCGGCCGCCGCAGCCGCCAACGCCGGCCTGTCGACCGCTCCCCCGCCGCCGGGCGTCGTGGTCGACCCCGCCGCGGCCAAGGCGTACGCCCGTCAGGCGATCGGAGCGTACGGCTGGGGCGACGGCGAGTTCCGCTGTCTCGAGCTGCTGTGGACGCGCGAGTCCAGCTGGCGCGCCGACGCCTACAACGCGTCGAGCGGCGCCTACGGCATCCCGCAGTCCCTGCCCGGAGCGAAGATGGCCTCGGCCGGCGACGACTGGCGCACCAACGCGAACACCCAGATCAACTGGGGCCTCGCCTACATCTCTGCGCGGTACGGAGCGCCGTGCAGCGCCTGGGCGCACTCCGAAGCCGTCAACTGGTACTGACGGGCGGGCGTACTGACGGGCGGGCGTGGTACTGACGGGCGGGCGCCGAACCGTCAGACTGGGGGCATGCCCGAGATGGCGAGTCGACCGCACCGAGCCGCGGCGGTGCTGCCCTCCGACGAGGATCGCGCCGTCTTCCGGCGGCACGCCGGCGACGCGACCCTGCTCGTCGGCGGTGCCGCGGCGATCCTGCTCCAGCTCGCCGACCCCCGGGTCGCTCGCGGGGTGAGCCGGCACAGCGGTTTCCGTGAGGCGCCGATGCTCCGGCTCCGGGCCACGCTCGAATACGCCTACGCGATCGGTTTCGGCGACGACCGCGCCGTCGCCGCGGTCGTGCGCGAGGTCAACGCTCGCCATGCTCCGGTGCGCGGACGCACGGATGCCTCGGAGCCCGGGTACAGCGCGTTCGACGCCGACGCCCAACGCTGGGTCGCCTCGACCCTCACCGCCGTCGCCCTGCAGGTGCACGAGCGCGTCGCCGGTCCGATGCCCGACCGCGTCGCGGACGCGATCGTCCGCGGCTACGCACCGCTTGCGGCACGACTCCAGGCGGGCGGTGCCGGATGGCCGTCGACGCGTGCCGAGTTCGACACCTGGTGGAACGCCCGACTCGCTCGCCTCGAGGTGGGCGACGACGCCCGACGCCTCGCTCGCGACCTGCTCGTGCACGCGCAGCTCCCCGCACCCCTGCGCCTCGCACTGCCGCCGGTGCGGATCCTCACCGCCGCACTGCTGCCGCCCGTCATCCGCGACGCGTACGGCTTCCGGTGGACGCCGCGGGTGGCCCGCACCGCCGACGGATGGTTCACCGCCATCGCCGTCGCACGGCTGCTGCTGCCCGAACCCGTGCGCCGGATCCCGCTGCGGATCTCGCTCCGGCGCGTGGCCGCGCGCACCGGATAGGCTGGCCCCGATGCGAGGACGATGATGACCGAACACGCGCACCGGGGGGAGCCGCTCGACGCCGTCGATCGGCGCATCGTCGCGGAACTGAGCCGCGACGGCAGGTTGTCGGTGCGCACGCTCGCCGACCTCGTGCACATCTCGCGCACCGCGGCGCACAACCGCTTGCAGCACCTGCAGCAACGCGGCGTGATCACCGGGTACGGCGCCCAGATCGACCGCCGATCGATCGGGCTCGTGGTCTCGGCCCTCGTCGTGGTTCGGGTCGCCGAGGTGCCGTGGGAGCAGATCGCCCGTCAGCTCGCCGCGCTGCCCTTCGTCGAGAAGGTGCAGGCGGTCTCGGGCGACATGGACCTCATCCTGACCGTGAGCGCCCCCGACCACGAGCAATTGAGTCAGGCGATTCTGCGCGACATCCACGACCTGCCCGGTGTGGTGTCGACCAGGTCGCACCTCATCCTCGACGAGGTGACCGGATCACCGCCCGCGCAGTCGCTCGGAACCTGGCGCGCTTAGAAGAACTCGTCGGGCGTGCCGGCCGCGCGCTCGACGTCACGGGTGTCGAGCGACGCGCTCTTGAGCTTGGAGACCGCCACGCGGAGCCCCGACTCCATCTGCGCCGCCCACGCGTCGGACTCGCGAGCCGACGCCTCGGCCGCGCGCGCCCGAGCCTCGGCGGCATCCGCCGCGTCGCGCGCGTCGCGCACCTGGCGCAGCGCCAACGAAATGCCGTAGTACGCGGCGACGATCGTCGCGATGGGAGCTGCGATGACCGCGAGCGCGCTGATCGCCGCACCCGTCGGACTGAACGCGATGAGCAGGGCGAACGCGAGGAACAGCACGACGATCGCCACGAGGACGACGAGCATGAATCGCAGGTCGCGGTGCCAGCCGCGCCGGTCTTCGTCGGCCGACGATTCGGTCGCCGTGCCCGGGGCCGGCGTCGGAACCGGGGCGACCGGTGGGACCGTCGATGCCGCAGCCGGCTCGGGATCAGCCGGACCGAACCCGCCGATCTGGTCGTCCGCCGTGGACATCACCGCCTGGACGTCGATGTCATTGGTCGAACGTGCCGATGCACTGGCCATCCGGATCCCCCGCCCTTCGATGTTCGGAAACAGCTTGTCAATTCTCTGTCGGGCCCGACAGGGGGTCAACCCGGCGCGCCGTCGGCCGCGAGCGGCGACGCGATCGGGCGCGCTGCGCATCGCCTTCGTCGTCGACGTGGGCTCAGACGTCATGCCTCGCGACGGGCCGCCGTGTGGCGACCCGTGACATCGATCTGGAAAGGGATCCGTTCACGGGCCGTCCGATCGAACGTCGGCGAGTAACGACAGGCACGCGCCCTCCCGCAGCGGACGGCGTCGCTCTCGACTGCGCGCATGGGGACCGTGACGCACAGGTGCACCTGGTGTGCCACCACCAACCGCATTCCGGCGACGGTCGGCGATCGCCGAGTGCTCTGCGGAAGATGTCGAGGCCCCCTCCCCACTCCCAGAATCCTGGAACTTCTCGTCGACATCCATCGAGAACTTGAGGCGATTGCGATCGATTCGGCGAAGGCAGTGTGGACCGCCGACGCGCTCCGACCGCGACTCGAAAGGCAGAAGCTGCGTATGGCACACGCGCAGAAGTTCTATCGCGGCTTCGAAGCAACCGTGAGCTCATCGATCGAGCTTGTGGTGAGCATGCAGGTGATCGTGCAGGAGATCGAGATCAAGTTGCAGCGACGCGGCTTGTTGGAAGCAACGCTGAAGGCCGTACTCACCGTCCTATTGCGCATCTTGCGAGTTCAGATCTCGGTCCCACTTCAGCTGCCGCCAGCCTGAGCCTCGCCCGCACAGAGCTCGCCGAAACTGCCCCTTCGCAGGGTGCGATCGTCGAAAGCCACAGGCGACCCGTCGACCAGACCCGACCGAGTCGAGTCATCCGCAGACGAATCTACCGACTGAGCGCTCGACGACCCCGCCCTCGGCCCAGACGACGGGCTCCGGCACCGAGCCGGCCGGGCCGGACGCGCATGACACACCCGAACCATCCACTCGGTCTTGCCTCTCGGCGCCGAAAGCGGTGTCAAACAGGAATGACCGGCACTGAAGAAGTGCCGGTCAATCGCAGAGAACGTGGTGGACTTGCTGCACGCCTACTCCAAACAATCGAGAGACACTCCCCCTACACAGGCTCTCGCCGACGCTGCCCGTCGATCGCGCAGACGCGAAGCTTCTCCGTCGTCTCTGAGGCACGCACGACAGCTGCGCTCGGATGAGACGGAGGAGCTTGTCGCTCACTATCGCGAGCACGGAAGCGTGGTCGCCGCGGCGAAGGCGCTCGGCATCACGCGCCAGACCGCGGGAAAGCTGCTGGCTGACGCGGGCGTCGGCACAGTTCGGCGCATGTCTCAGGTCGATATCGCGCGGGCCCGTGAGGCACACGCTGCAAGCGAGTCGGCCAGGTCGATCGGGCGCAGGCTGGGATTCAGCACCCATACGATCTTGAAGGCGATTCGCGACGACTGAGCTCCTGCGATGCTTCCACAATCGGTCCCGTGGACACAACTTGAACGCTGGCCCATGATGCGACAACGGTGGTGACAATCTGCAGGCGAACATGCGGCGGTGACCGGCACGACAACCCCGAGGAGACTCGATACGATCCGGGGCATGAGTATCGGACCCACCGCGATCGACACCGGCATCGCGACAGTCATCGCTGAGCGGAAGCTGCCCGACGATCTCGCTCTCGTCGAGTATTCGGAGATCCTCAGCGCCTTGGAGTCGTTGTGCCATATGGCAGCCCGGGTCAACTCTGCCGCTCCGAGTTCCACGATCCTGATTCGGGCGCGGTACGGCAGCGACTTCCAGGTCATCGTGACGGTCGCTGCCGCGATCGCTGGCACCATTCTCGCACTCTGCAAGGGAGTCGGATACCTGGCCACAGCAGCGAAGGACAACGCAACGGCCCACCGGGAGCAAGCCGCCGCCGAACTCGACGCGGCCTCAGCCCGAAAGATGAACGCCGAAGCGGCCCTCCTTGAGGCACAGGCCCACGTCGGAGATCTCCCGCAGCAGAAGCGCATCGACGCGCTCAGAGAGAGGGTGACCGATGAGCAGCTGAGGCGTGCGGTCGTCGAGCACCTGCGCGCAACTGAGGCGCTCGGATCGAGTGGACGCCTGGCCGACGCTGCGCGTGGTGCGAGCAGAAATCCTCACGATGTCTCCGACGTCGAGGACCTCGCGAGATCGGTCATCGTTCTCGGGAGCTACGACATCCGAATCATCGTCGAGTCCTAGCTAACCTCCCGAGCAGACGCGCGATCGCGTCAGAAATCGGACCCCGCGGATAGTCTTGCCAGAGTCCGCTGCCGCGCATTGGCGCGGCGGTCAATTGAGAGGTAGAGCGATGCCGCTAGACGTAGTGCAGGGCGAGAGCCGAGACCGCACGTCCGCTAAGCCTCGATCCACCGATGCGTCTGGGTGTTGAGCGGGTGCCGTGACACGGAAGTGCCCCTCTGATCGGGAAGAATAGTGATTGTCTAGACCGCTGTTCGACCGATCCGAGAGGCATCTCGTAGATGCTTCTATGTCTTGTCAAGCTCCGTTCTGGTCGGTGAGGCGTCGGTCGACGTAGGCGCGCGTATCGGGGTGGTGTGACATGCGTGTCAGCGCGATCGAGGTCAATGCCCGGTTCAGGCGTCGGTCGCCGCCGCGGTTGAGTCGGTGCCTCGTGGTGTTCCCGCTCGAGGCGGGCACCGGGCTGACCCCGGCAAGCGCCGCGAACGCTGCTTCGGAGCGGACTCGTCCGGGGTGCGACCATGCGGTGATGATCACGGCCGCGTTGACCGGGCCGATGCCGGGCTCGTCGAGCAGGTGCGCGCCGTCGCTGGCGCTGACGAGCACGGTCAGCTCGTCCCGGTTGGTCGTGAGTTCGTCATCGCAGACGGCGATCCGTTTGGCGAGCCGGACCGCCTCGCGCCGTGCGGTCGCGGTGGCGATGTCCTCGTGTCGGGATCGCCAGCTGGCGATCTGGGTGAGCTGCGCCCGGCCCAGCGGCGTGCGTGCATCGATTCCGAGATCGATGGTGCGCAGCAGCGCGGTCAACGTGTTGATCTCTTTGGTGCGTTCGGCGTTGATCTGGTCACGAGCAACGACCAGGACGCGAAGCGCGCCGCGAACGCCCGCGTCGTGCCGCGGTTCGCGCAACTGATCGGCGTCGGTCGCGAGCACCGACCGTGCGATCAGTTCTGCGTCCACCTCGTCGCTCTTACCGCGTCCGCGTCGTTCGTTGCGGGACGTCGGAAAGGGCTCTACGACCCGGTACCCGGACGCGGTGCAGCGGCGGGCGAGCGTGGCACCGTAGGACCCGATTCCTTCGATCACGACGAGCACATCAGCAAGCCCGCCCGTGCGACGGGCGACCCAGGCGAGGGCCCTGGACAAGCCGGCCGCGCTCGTCGGGAAGGTCGAGATCGCCTGCTTGACCCCGGTACCGCTATCCAGCAGGGCGAGGGTGTGCGTTCTGCCGTGCGTATCCACGCCGATGACATACGCGTACGCGTTTGCGACGATGGTCATGGTGATCGTGATCCTTCCTCTGAGTGACGTCGCCAAGAGTCGGCGTCGGCCCGGGCGAAGGTCACTCCGAGGCAGTCCTGTAATGGGCCACGATCGCGGCAACGATCGGGCATGCTTCTGATCAAGCCATCGAAATGGGCCGGGTCGGCGCCGGCTTCCCGCACGATCGGACAGATCCTGACAAAGGCACACCACCGAGGTGGCGGCCAGCCAATTCATGAGGCACGATCACGCAGGAGCGCCAGCACCAACCCTGCCAGCCAGCCCCAGGCCAGCCACTTCCGAGACTTACAGCCGATTCAGTCAGAGATGTACTTCAGGAAGACCAGACCGAGCACGACGTGCTTGTACTCGCTTGGCTCCTGGTTGCCACGCAGGGCATCGGCGGCGTCCCAGAGGCGCTGCTCCAGGGTCTTCTGTGGCTTCGGCTTCGCTACTCGGGCCATATGGGGGGTTCTCCTTCACGCCCGAGGCGTGCTTGCGTCTGTTGAAGTCTGCGCCTCACCGTAGCGGCCACCTCCGACACTCAAGGAGGTGGCACGCTCTGAACTGGGGACGCATCGAAATCTGCGGCCAGGAGCATCCTCGCTTCTACTGGCACCGCATTCCATTGGAATTATCTCACAACCTGGGGTTTTCGTGAAGAGGACAGGGCCTCAGACAACTTGACCCGCACCTTCCCCGCCTTCATCGCTCGCGGCGCCGACCTCATCCAGCGTGACCTGCGGGAGGTACTCGGCGTAGCGAGTTCGCATAGAGGCCAGGCCGGCGTCACGGTTCGACTCGTACTGTAGCGAGCGCTGCACGAACTTGATCCTGTGTTCAGCGTCGCCGATGACCTCCGCCCAGGTGCGCACGATGAGCGTGTACTTCTTGCTCGCCTGGACGACGCCGTGCGGACGTCCCTCTTGCTCGCGAGCCTCGTTGACGGTGTCCTTCACCTCGTTGCCGATCAACCAGAACTCCCACGAGGCGTTCGGCTGATCGAAGCGTTCGTCTTTCGTGATTGCGCTCGCGTAGCTGCGGAGCTGCGAGACGTCGCTGTCGTCGAGAGTGTGGCTGGGACGCTTCAGCTCGATGACCAAGTTGGCGAAGTGGTTCTCCCGGGTCTCCAGCTTGCGGCCTAGCACGAGGTCAGGGATCGCGATCGAGCCATCCTCGCGAAGCACCGGCCCGTCGCCTGCCAAGTCAACACCGAGCCCAAGCTTGTCGAGGTACTTCTTCAGCACCTCGTTCAGCCGCTCATCGTCGCCCGTGAGCGACCACTCCTCGCCGAAGAGCCAAGTCTCGTGCGCCAGGATCCGATGCAGCTGACGGCGCTCGAGGAGTCGCTTCTTGGTCTGCTTGTCGAACAGCAGCGCGTTGAGTCCGTTCATGAAGTCGATACGATTGCCGACCTCCTTGCCCAGCGCGATGAGCTGGGTCAGAGTGGTGCGTTCGAGAATCTCCCTAAGCTCGTCAATCCGCGCTGCCGGGAGTTGCGAGAACTGCTTCAAGATCGGTAGCAGCGCCTCGGGGTCGTTCTCAAAGGTCTCCTTCAGCAGGCCAAGCGCGAGCGCCTTCGAACTCTGCGTCCGGGCCTCGTCGACTGTCCGAGAGGCGGCCATCGCGACAACATTGAACGTGTCGCGGGTTGCCCGCTCAACCTCGGACTTCGGTTCCCCGCGATACGGGTACACGCCTTCTGCCTTCCAGCGCTTCAGAGTTTCGGCTTCACGGCGCCGTGACGACTCGCTCAGGTGCGCGCGCAGGGCTGCTCGCCCGGCGGCCACTACCATCCCAGCCGCCGTCTGGGTGTCGCCCTCGAGGATGAGCGGTTGCTCTTGCTCGAACCCGTCCCACTCGAGGTAGGCAGTGAACTCCGCCCCCACCGCCTGGATGCCTGCCTGGAGTTCGTCGACGATTGCACCGCTGGGCTTGCAGAGATAGAGCCGACGTTCGACGTTGGAAAGGTTCCACTCAAGAACCGTCAGCGTCGCGGAACCCTCGATGTCATCTGGGAGTTCGACTGGAAGAACAGTGCGAGACGAGATCACAGCGGAGGGGTCGATCTCAGTTCCGAGAAGGTCGATCCGAAAATCCGGGTGTCGCTCAAGATGGAGGGCGAACTCCGTGAGCAGCCGTTCTCGGAGTCCGCTCAGTTCGTCAAAGACAGCGGCTGCCTCACCCGTGATCCCAGCGATCTCGACAGTGGTGCCAGCCTCAATCTGGGCGAGTGCCACCTCGTCGATGTCGAAACGATCGAGTTGAGAACGTGCACCCTTGATCTCGACCGTCGCCAGCTCGCCGCCTATCGCCTTACTGGTCGAGACCCAGTGAACAATGGATCCGATCGAGAACGCAGCGTATCGGCCACGCCCGAGCTTGCCGTGAACTGGACGACCGCCCTCGCTCGTCGTGCCTGGGGCGAGCTTCCAGCTGTCGCCAACGTGCGAGTACGCCGACTCCGCCCGCTCAAGGTTCATACCTCGACCGTTGTCGACGATTCGAATCATCTCGATCCCGCCGATAGGTCCGCGTTCGACGGCGACGGTCACCAGCTTGGCATCCTCGTCAAAGGCATTCCAGATGAGTTCGCAGACCCCAACGGGAGGTGTCTTGACGTATCCCTCAAGGAGGCTCTTGCCCGCAGAGACCTGGATGCTGACCACGACTCATCGTCGCACGCGCCGCCGACTGCGCGCTCACACGCGCCGACGGCTGGGGCATCGAGGGAGCGCGCAGGTACGGCGCTACGGCTTGAGCTCAGGAAACCATCGACGCCGGGACTGTCAGAACAACGGTGGATCTGGATCTGGCCTGACCGAAAGGGAAGGGCGATGACCGATGTCATCGAGATGATCGATCCTGTGACCGGAGAGATCATCGATCAGCAGCAGATCGCCGCGCAGTTGCTCGCGCAGGCGAAGGAGCAGGGCGTGAGCCTGGTCGGCCCGGGTGGGCTGCTCGGGAACCTCACCAAGACGGTCTTGGAGACCGCGCTCGAGGCCGAGATGACCGAGCACCTCGGCTACGAGAAGCACGGCGCCAGCGAGGGTGACAACGCCCGCAACGGCACCCGGTCCAAGACGGTGCTCACCGAGGTTGGCGCGGTTCAGATCGACGTGCCGCGGGACCGTGACGGGTCGTTCCAGCCGAAGATCGTCCGCAAGCGGCAACGCCGGCTGGACGGGATCGACGAGATCGTGCTGTCGCTGACGGCGCGGGGGCTGACCACGGGTGAGGTGGCGGCGCACTTCGACGATGTTACGGCGCGAGCGTGAGCAAGGACACGATCTCGAAGATCACGGACAAGGTCATCGAGGAGATGACCGAGTGGCAGAACCGCCCGTTGGACCGGGTCTACCCGGTGGTGTTCATCGACGCGATCGTGGTGAAGGTCCGGGACGGGCAGGTGCGCAACAAACCGTTCTACGTCGCTGTCGGCGTCACCACAGCCGGGGAGCGCGAGATCCTCGGGATCTGGGCCGGCGACGGCGGCGGCGAGGGTGCGAAGTTCTGGCTGGGCGTGCTCACCGAGCTGAAGAACCGCGGCGTCGAGGACGTCTGCATCGTCGTCTGCGACGGGCTGAAGGGGCTGCCCGAGTCGATCACCACCACGTGGGAGCTCGCGGTCGTGCAGACGTGCATCATCCACCTGATCCGCAACACCTTCAAGTTCGCGTCCCGCAAGTACTGGGACCAGATCGCCCGCGACCTGCGGCCGGTCTACACCGCCCCGACCGAGGCCGCCGCGAAGGCAAGGTTCGAGGAGTTCGCGGAGAAGTGGGCGAGCATGTATCCCGCGATCCGCAAGCTCTGGGAGAACGCCTGGAGCGAGTTCATCCCGTTCCTGGACTCCGACATCGAGATCCGCCGCATCATCTGCTCGACGAACGCGATCGAGTCTCTCAACGCCCGCTACCGACGAGCGGTCAGGGCTCGCGGGCACTTCCCGAACGATGCCGCCGCGCTGAAGTGCCTCTACCTCGTGACCCGCTCGCTTGACCCCACCGGGCGAGGACGGGCACGCTGGGTCACGAGGTGGAAGCCGGCGCTGAACGCGTTCGCGATCACCTTCGAAGGCCGCATCAACTGAAATGCGCCAGACCAGATCCACCGTTCATCTGACAGACCCCAGCCAGGCCAGCACGTCTCGCAGCTGTACCTCAGGTGCTTGCCGAGCTTCGTGGCCTTCGGCCCCGATCCCTCGAGACGCCAGTGGTAGATCGTCTCTTTAGACAGCTGCAGGTACTGCGCCAGTTCGTCGACGCTGAGGTAGTCGCCGAGGTCGTCGACGAACCGCGAGGCCGGTGCATTGGGTTCGGTTGATCTGCTCATACTCCGTAGGAGTGCGCATCAAGCCGCGATGTTCTACGTCAGTGGGCGACGGTTGTGGATGCCTGTGGGGCCCGCCTGGGAGCCTGCTCGAAACGAAAAAAGCCCCAAAAAGGCCTCAACCGCCCCGAACCAGCCCGCCGCCAACGAGAAAACCCCTGAGAATCTATCGATTCATCAGGGGTTCTTGGTGGATCTGAGGGGACTCGAACCCCTGACCCCCTGCATGCCATGCAGGTGCGCTACCAGCTGCGCCACAGACCCGTTCGGGATGCTGCCCGCTCTCGCGGGGCAACGAATTCACTGTACACCAGCGAACCGGCTCAGATGAAATCGAGCGCCCCTCACTCGCCGGGGCGCTCGGCCGCGTCGAGGAGCGGTGCGACGGCGATCGGCGGGCAGTCGAGCCACAGCCGCTCGAGGCCGTAGTACAGGCGGTCTTCGCGGTGGAAGACGTGCACGACGAGATCGCCGAAGTCGAGCAGGATCCAACGTGCGTGGTCGCGGCCCTCGCGGCGGGCGGCGTGCACGTCGTGCTCGGCGAGCGCTTCTTCGACCGCGTCGGCGATCGCCGACACGTTGCGTTCGGTCGAGCCGGTCGCGAGCAGGAACACGTCGGCGAACGGCGTCGGCACGGACACGTCGAGCGCGACGAGGTCTTCCCCGCCCTTCGTGTCGGCTGCGCGTGCGGCGATGGCGAGCAGGTCGAGGGCGCGCTGGGATGCGGTCATTCGTTCGCTTCCGGGGTGGGGACGCCGCGCGTCATCCGAACAATCCGGAGACGGCGCCGATGATGAGCGTGGTCACGACACCGAGCGCGAGCACGCCTGCGGTGAGCGCGAGGATGAGCGGCAGGTTCATGCCGTCTTTCTTCGGCGGGGCGACCACGGTGCGGGCGCCGACCTGCGTCGAGATGGCGCTCGTCGCCGCAACCGGCTTCACGCCGGCCGTGGCCGCGTCGTCGCTGTCGAACAGGTGGTCGATCTCGGAGGAGTCGACCTGACTCGGGTGCACCCCGGTCGCGGCGTAGCTGCGGGGCAGGTCGATGGAACCCGTCACGATGATCTCGCCGCCTTCGGCGAGCGGGCTGCCGAGCGGGCCCTGATCGGGCAGGCTCGGCAGGATCAGCGCGTTCGTCGTCGTCGGCACGCCGTGCGACGAGCGCCCGCGGGAGAGCACCTGGTCGAACGGTGTCGCCTCGTCGTCGACCAGGTGGAGCTGGTCGGTCCAGTGGCCCGATGGCCTCGGTGCGGCGATCGGCTCATCTGCCCGCGCCGCCTTCGCCGACTGGTGCGGCGCCGGTTCGCGGGTCGGGCCGGGTGGGGCGTCGTCTGGGGTGAAGAGGTCGTCGTCGTCGTGAGCGTCCGCCTGCTGCGCATCGATGAGTGCCCGCAGTTCGCGACGAGTCAGCGTGCGCTCTGGAGTGCGGCCCCCGCTCGTCGGTCGCGGTGCGTTCGACCCGGACGGCGGCTCGGGTGCCTGCCCAGACCCGGGCGCCACGGATGGGCGCGGCCCCGATCGGGGCGCGGCGGGACCGGACTGGCTCGGCGTCGGAACGCCGGGCGCGGAGCGCGGCGAAGTCTGCTGCCCGGGGACGACCGGCGCACTCGGGGCGCTCGGCGCAGCGGGTGCAGGTGCGGGGCGCAGGCCTTGATAGGTCGCGGGCGCGGACTGACCGCCGGGCTGGCCCGGGCGAGACTGACCGGGCAGCGGCTGGCCGGGCGCGACTTGACCGTGCCCGGGCTGGCCGGGCGCGGACTGGCCGGGCACCGGCTGACCCGGCGCACGCTGGCCCGGAGCCGGCTGCCGGGGCGGTTGCGCGGGCAATCCGGTCGGGGCGCCGAACGGTGCGGAGACGGGCGCGCCACCCGAACCGGGCCGATACCCGGTGGGAGCGGGCGGTGCTGAGGCCTGGCGCGGCGCGGCGCCGTTCGGCGCGCTCGACGGCGCGCCGACGGGCGCCGCGTACGGCTGCTGCGCGGCGGGCGCGGGCGGCGATGCGGGCTGCGGAAAGGTGGGCGCCGGTGCCTGCAACGGGAACTGCGGCGCGGGCGGCACCGCAGCCGACGGGGTGTCGGGGGTCGCCGCGGGGCCCTGCTGGGCCAGTCGCTCGCGTTCGCGAGCCTCACGCCTCGTGAGAGGCGGTTCCTGCGACGACGTCATTCGACACTCCGATAGAGGTGGTGCTTGGAGATGTACTGGACGACCCCGTCGGGAACCAAGTACCACACCGGGTGGCCCCGGCGAACCCTGTCCCGGCAGTCGGTCGACGAGATCGCCAGCGCCGGCACCTCCAACAAGCTTACGTGCTGCTCGGGCAATCCCGAAACGTTCAGCACATGTCCCGGTCGACTCACAGCGACGAAGTGCGCAAGATCCCACAACTCCGACGCGTCGCGCCAGGAGAGGATCTGGGCGACCGCGTCGGCCCCGGTGATGAAGAACAGTTCGGCGTCGGGACGCTCCGTTCGGATGTCTCGCAGCGTGTCGATCGTGTACGTCAGCTTGTCGCGATCGATATCGACCCGACTGACCGTGAAGCGCGGGTTCGAGGCTGTCGCGATCACCGTCATCAGGTAGCGGTGCTCGGCGGTCGTCACGACCGTCTTGTACGAGGGCTGCCCGGTCGGGACGAAGATCACCTCGTCGAGTCCGAACGACTGGGCCACCTCACTGGCCGCCACGAGGTGGCCGTGGTGGATGGGGTCGAACGTGCCGCCCATCACACCGACCCGGGGTCGGCGAGCGTCGCCGGTCATGTGCGAGCGCCGCTCAGTGGCCCGCGTGCTCGTCTCCGCTGTGCCGGGCGGCGTAGGCCGCGGCCTTCGCACGGTGACGGTTGGCGACGTCGCGGTACGAGTACGTGACGATCGCGAGGGCGACGAAGATGACGAATGCGACCAGCCCGTACACGAACGGCTCGACGGGGAGCTCTCTCGCGTTCACCGACTCCGAGGCGAGGACAGCGGTCACCAGGCTCATTCAGCCGTTCCTTTCGAGTTGCTGCACGACAGCCGCTGCCGTCGCGCCATCCACAGTCTAGTGGGGTCAGGCGCGCACGTGCCCGGCGCCGCGCACGAGCCACTTCGTACTGGTCAGCTCGGGCAGCCCCATCGGACCCCGGGCGTGCAGCTTCTGCGTGGAGATGCCGACCTCGGCGCCGAAGCCGAACTCGCCGCCGTCGGTGAACCTGGTGGACGCGTTCACCATGACCGCGGCCGCGTCGACCTCGTTCAGGAACCGTTCGGCGTTGCCGAGGTCGTTCGTCACGATCGACTCGGTGTGCCGCGTGGAGAACCGGCGGATGTGCCGCAGCGCGTCGTCCAGCGAGTCGACCACCGCAACCGAGATCTCGAGGCCCATGTGCTCGGTCGCGAAGTCGTCATCGCTCACCGGCAGCACCTCGGGCCGGACGGCGCGGACGCGCTCGTCGCCGTGCACGACGACGCCGGATGCCTCGAGCCGGTCGAGCACCGCGGGGAGCAGTCGTTCGGCCGCAGCGTGATGGACGAGCACCGTCTCGAGCGCGTTGCACACGCTGGGGCGCTGCACCTTCGCGTTGTGCACGAGATCGACCGCCCAGTCGTCGCGCGCACTCTCGTCGAGGAACATGTGCACGACGCCGGCGCCCGTCTCGATGACCGGAACCTTCGCCTCGTCGACGACGGCGCTGATGAGCCCCGCGCTCCCCCGCGGGATCAGCACGTCGATGTACTGGCGCGCCTGCATGAGGTGGCGCGCACCCTCGCGTCCGAAGTCGTCGACCGTCTGCACCGCGTCACCGGGCAACCCGACCGATTCGAGTGCGGAACGCAGCACCTCGACGAGCACGCGGTTCGTGTGCTCGGCAGCGGTGCCGCCGCGCAGCACGACGGCGTTGCCGCTCTTCAGCGCGAGCACCGCGATGTCGATGGTGACGTTCGGGCGCGCCTCGTAGATCGCGCCGACCACGCCGAGGGGCACCCGTACCTGGTCGATGCGCACCCCGCTCGGCAGCGAACGGCCCGAGACGGTCTCGCCGACCGGGTCGTCGAGCTGCACGACCTCGAGCACCGCGTCGGCGAGCGAGGCGATGCGCGCCGCGTCGAGGCGCAGCCGGTCGAGCAGCCCGTCGGAGAGCTCGCGTGCGCGGCCGGCAGCGAGGTCGTCCGCGTTCGCGGCGACGATCTCGTCGGCGCGCTCCCGCAGGATCCGGGCCACGGCCTCGAGCGCGGCATCCTTCTGCGCCGTGGTCGCGGTCGCGAGCCGCAGCGATGCCTCCTTCGCAGCCGCGAACCGGGCGTCGAGGACGGAGAGGTCGGTGAGGGCCATGCGCCCAGCCTAGGCGAGGAGCGAGGACTCCTCGGGCGTGTGACGATTCGGCGCCGGTTCGAACCAAGTGCCGAGTTCGCGGCCCTCGAGCGCCTCGTGCACGAGCGGCGTGGCGGTGATCAGCACCGCCGTACCCGCGGCCGCGGCGATCCGCGCGGCCGACACCTTCGTCTCGGCTCCCCCGGTGCCCACGCCGGCGCGGCCGGCGCTGCCGATCTCGACGCCGGCGAGGTCGTCGCCGTACGGCACGACCGGAATGCGCTCGGCGCCGGGCAGGTGCGGCGGTTTCGTGTAGAGGGCGTCGACGTCGCTCAGCAGGACGAGCAGTTCGGCGCTGACGAGCTCGGCGACGAGAGCTGCGAGCCGGTCGTTGTCGCCGAACCGGATCTCGTGCGTCGCAACGGTGTCGTTCTCGTTCACGATCGGGAGGATCCGAAGGCCCAGCAGTCGTTCCATCGCGCGCTGCGCGTTCGAGCGGTGCGTCGCGTTCTCGAGGTCGCCGGCTGTGAGCAGCACCTGCCCGGCGACGATGCCGTACCGGCGCAGCGAGTCCTGGTAGCGGAAGACCAGGATGTTCTGCCCCACCGAGGCGGCCGCCTGCTGGGTCGCGAGATCGGACGGACGCGCGTCGAGGTCGAGGTACGGCATGCCGGTCGCGATCGCACCGGATGACACGAGCACCACCTCGGCACCGCGGCCGTGCGCTGCGGCGATCGCGTCGACGAGGGGCGCGATCTGCCCGGCGTTCTCGCCGCTGATCGACGAGGAGCCGACTTTGACGACGATGCGGGTCGCGTGCGGGATGTCCGAACGTTCGCGCGGGGTCATCCCTCGCCGTCCTCCTCGTCGTCGTGCCGGTCGTCGGCCCAGATGCCCGCTTCGCGCTCGCGCTCGAGCTCGGCGCGCGCCTCGGCCTTCGCGTCCATGCGGTCGAAGTAGGCCTCGCGACGCTCGGCGCGAGTGGCGCGTCGGTTCTCGTCGAGGCGGGTGTCGGTACCGCGCGGGGCGGTGATGAGCTCGGCCGTCGAGGTGAGGGTCGGCTCCCAGTCGAACACGACCCCCGAGCCGGGACCGATCACGACGGTCGAGCCGGCGACGGCGCCCGCGCGGACCAGCTGGTCTTCGACGCCGAGACGGGCGAGCCGGTCGGCGAGGTAACCGACGGCCTCGTCGTTCGTGAAGTCGGTCTGCGCGACCCAGCGCTGCGGTTTGGCGCCGAGCACTCGGTAGATGGTGCCGTAGCTGCCGCCCTCGGCGCGCACGGTGAACTCGACCGCGTCGACCGCCCGCGGCCGCATCACGATGCGCGGCACCGCCGGTGCTTCGGCCGCTTCGCGGCGGGCGGTGTCGACGAGCTCGCCGAGCGCGAAGCCGAGCTGGCGCAGCCCCTCGTGGCTCACGGTCGAGATCTCGAACACGCGGTAGCCGCGGGCCTCGAGCTCGGGTTTCACGAACTCGGCGAGGTCACGCGCCTCGGGCACGTCCACCTTGTTCAGTGCGACCAGCTGCGGACGCTCGAGCAACGGCTTCTGCCCCTCGGGCACCGGGTAGGCGGCGAGCTCGCCCAGGATGACGTCCAGATCGCTGATCGGGTCGCGGCCCGGATCGAGGGTCGCGCAGTCGAGCACGTGCAGCAACGCCGAGCAGCGTTCGACGTGGCGCAGGAAGTCGAGGCCGAGCCCCTTGCCCTCGCTCGCGCCCTCGATCAGCCCCGGCACGTCGGCCACGGTGAACCGGTGGTCGCCGGCCTGCACGACCCCGAGGTTCGGGTGGAGGGTGGTGAACGGGTAGTCGGCGATCTTGGGTCGTGCGGCCGACATCGCGGCGATGAGGCTCGACTTGCCCGCCGACGGGTACCCCACCAGTGCGACATCCGCGATGGTCTTCAGTTCGAGCGTGACCTCGCCCTCGAAGCCGGGCGTGCCGAGCAGCGCGAACCCGGGCGCCTTGCGCTTGGTGGTCGCCAGCGCGGCGTTGCCGAGCCCGCCCTGGCCGCCTTCGGCCACGACGAACCGCATGCCGGGTTCGTCGAGGTCGGCCAACTCGGTGCCGTCGGCGTCCTTCACGACCGTGCCGACCGGGACCGGCAGCTCGACGTCTTCGCCGGTCGACCCCGACCGGTTGTCGCCCATGCCGGGCTGCCCGTTGGGCGACGTGCGGTGCGGGCGCCCGTGGTAGGCGAGCAGCGTGGTGACCTGCGGGTCGGCGACGAGCACGATGTCGCCGCCGTTGCCGCCGTTCCCGCCATCGGGGCCGGCGAGCGGCTTGAACTTCTCACGGCGCACCGACACGCAGCCGTTGCCTCCGTGTCCGGCCTTCACGAACAGCCGGACCTCGTCGACGAAACTGACCATGTCGATGCCTCTCCTCTGATGAAACGCGTGAGGGCGAGCCGAAGCTCGCCCTCACGACATCGATCGCCCGATTACTCGGCGACCGCCACGATGTTGACGACCTTGCGGCCGCCCTTCGCGCCGAACTGCACCGCGCCCGCCTCGAGGGCGAACAGCGTGTCGTCACC
The DNA here is from genome assembly GCF_022811705.1 of Agromyces larvae. Classification (NCBI taxonomy): domain Bacteria; kingdom Bacillati; phylum Actinomycetota; class Actinomycetes; order Micrococcales; family Microbacteriaceae; genus Agromyces; species Agromyces larvae. The sequence continues at coordinate 1,082,112 of NZ_CP094528.1, forward strand.
GCCGCGGCCGACGCCTGCGCCGGGGTGGAAGTGCGTGCCGCGCTGGCGGACGATGATCTCGCCGGCCTGCACGACCTGACCGCCGAAGCGCTTCACGCCGAGGCGCTGCGCGTTCGAGTCACGACCGTTGCGAGTGGAGCTCGCACCCTTCTTGTGTGCCATGTCTTCGTCTCCCTCTGGCCGTTACTTGATGCCGGTGACCTTGACGCGCGTGAGGTCCTGGCGGTGCCCCTGGCGCTTCTTGTAACCGGTCTTGTTCTTGAACTTCTGGATCACGATCTTCGGGCCGCGGAGATCGCCGAGAACCTCAGCGGTGACCGTGACCTTCGCGAGCGACTTCGCGTCGGAGGTGATCTTGTCGCCGTCGACGAGGAGAACCGGCGTGAGCTGCACGTTGCCGTCCTTGTCGGCCTGCACTCGGTCCATCGTCACGATGGTGCCGACTTCGACCTTCTCCTGTCGGCCTCCGGCGCGCACTACTGCGTAAACCACTACTCGTACCTATCTTTGGGGAGCCTCGCGGCCCCGACTGCCTGATGGGGTTGTCACTGCGCGGAAGACCCCAGCGGGATGGAGGGTCGTCACTGCCAGAAAACTGTGCGTGCCCGCCGGGATAAGCCGGTGGCACCAACGGTCGAGTCTATCGGATGCCTCGTGGCCGGTCAAACGCGCGACACGCCCCGCCGGCCGCACCCAGCATATGCTCAGGGCATGGCCGTGCTCATCGATCCACCGCTCTGGCCGCGCCACGGCACGGTCTGGAGCCACCTCGTGAGCGATGCCTCGATCGACGAGCTGCAGGCGTTCGCCCGGCACGCGGGTCTGCCCGAGCGGGCCTTCGACCTCGACCACTACGACGTCCCGGCCGAGCGGTACGACGAACTCGTCGCGCTCGGCGCGGAGCCGGTGGATGCGCGCCTGCTGGTGCGTCGACTCGCCGCGAGCGGCCTGCGGGTCACGCCGCGCGAGCGGCGCGCCCGCCGGTCACTCGGCTGAATCCGCCTCGGTCGGTTCGGCGCGCACGATCACCGGGGCGGCACCCGCGGTGCTCAGCGCCGTGGTCGAGACCCGCCGGCTCCGCGAGCGCCCTTCGCCCTGCGCCTTCGGTGCGGGCAGCGCGTCGAGCACCGAGCCGAGCAGTTCGTCGGGGTCGACCGCCGGCTTGGGCCGCTCGCGGCGCACCGGCGCCTCGGGCAGGTCGAGCACCGGCACCGCCGGAGCGGTCGGCTGGTCGGCGGCAGCGGGTTCGGATGCGGGGACGCCCGCGGGCGCGCCCGCCGACGCCGAGGCGTCCGCCGAGGTGGCGCGCCGGTGCCGGCCCCGGCGACGCGAGCCGCGCGACTCCGACGCGGGCTCGGCATCCGTGGTCGCCGGCACCGCCTCGACGACGTCGCCGGCCTGCGCGGCGGGCTCGTCGGCGGCGGGGCGTCCGGGCTCGCCGTGCGCGAGCGTGGAGGCCGCGATCTTCGCGAGTGCGTTCTTCGCGTCCTCGGTGATGGCGTGCGTGCCCGCGTGCGGCTTCGACTCGGCGGCGGGTGCCGGCTGATGTTGCTGACCGCCGCCGCGGTTGCGGCGCCGCTCGACCTGCTGCTGCGGGGCACGGTGCTTCAGGATCGGCTCGTGGTGCACGATGATGCCGCGCCCGGCGCAGACCTCGCACGGCTCGCTGAACGACTCCAGCAACCCGAGACCGAGCTTCTTGCGGGTCATCTGCACGAGGCCGAGCGAGGTGACCTCGGCGACCTGGTGCTTGGTGCGGTCGCGGCTCAGGCACTCGACGAGGCGACGCAGCACGAGATCGCGGTTCGACTCGAGCACCATGTCGATGAAGTCGACCACGATGATGCCGCCGATGTCGCGCAGCCGCAGCTGGCGCACGATCTCTTCGGCCGCTTCGAGGTTGTTCTTCGTGACGGTCTCTTCGAGGTTGCCGCCCGATCCGACGAACTTGCCGGTGTTCACGTCGACGACGGTCATCGCCTCGGTGCGGTCGATGATGAGCGAACCGCCCGACGGCAGCCACACCTTGCGCTCGAGGGCCTTCTCGATCTGCTCGGTGATGCGGAACTCATCGAACGCGTCGCGCTCGCCCGAGTAGGCCTCGACACGCTCGAGCAGGTCGGGCGCTACGGCGCCGAGGTACCGCTCGATGGTCTGCCGAGCCTCGTCGCCGGCGATGATCATCTTCTGGAAGTCCTCGTTGAAGACGTCGCGCACGATCTTCACGAGCAGGTCGGGCTCGGAGTGCAGCAGCGCGGGCGCCTGCACCTTCTCGAGCGCCGCCGAGATGTCGGCCCACTGGGCGGTGAGCCGGTTCACGTCGAGCGTGAGCTGCTCCTCGGTCGCGCCCTCCGCCGCCGTGCGCACGATGACGCCGACGTTCTCGGGCAGGACCTCTTTCAGGATCTTCTTCAGGCGCGCGCGCTCGGTGTCGGGGAGCTTGCGGCTGATGCCGTTCATCGAGCCGTTCGGCACGTACACGAGGTAGCGGCCGGGCAGCGAGACCTGGCTGGTGAGGCGGGCGCCCTTGTGGCCGACCGGGTCCTTCGTGACCTGCACGAGCACCTTGTCGCCGGGCTTCAACGCGAGCTCGATGCGGCGGGGCTGGTTCTTCTCGCCGTTCTCGGCGGCGGCCTCCCAGTCGACCTCGCCCGAGTAGAGCACCGCGTTGCGGCCCCGGCCGATGTCGACGAACGCGGCCTCCATGCTCGGCAGCACGTTCTGCACGCGGCCGAGGTACACGTTGCCGATGAGCGACGCGTCCTGGTTGCGCGCGACGTAGTGCTCGACGAGCACGCCGTCCTCGAGGACGCCGATCTGGATCCGGCCGCCCTTCTGACGGACGATCATCTGCCGGTCGACCGACTCGCGGCGGGCGAGGAACTCGGCCTCGGTGATCACCGCACGGCGCCGGCCCGCGTCACGGCCGTCGCGGCGACGCTGCTTCTTCGCCTCGAGGCGGGTCGACCCCTTCACCTTCTGCGGCTCGGTGATGAGCTCGGGTTCGCGGGGCTTGCGCACCTTGACGACGGTGTTCGCGGGCTCGTCGCCCGACGCCCGGCCCTCTTCGCCGCTGCGGCGGCGGGCGCGACGGCGCACGGTCGACGAGGCTTCCTCGCCGGCGCGGTCGCCGCGGTCGCGGTCGCCGCGGTCGCGGTCGCTGCGCTCGGGCCGATCGGGCACCGCGAGCACGGGCGGCGCTCGGAAGATCAGCGACGTCGTCGTGAGCGCGGACGTCTCGATCGGCGCGAGGTGCTCGGCCGACTCGGATGCCTCGGGCTCGACCTCGGCGGACGCGGTCGTCTCGCCCGCTGCCCCGTCGATCGAGCCCGTACCCTCGGCCGCGGCGGTCTCGACCGCCGGGGCGGGCACCGCGGACTCGACCGGCTGCGGCGCGTCGTTCGTCGTCGCCTCGGCGGGGACGTCCGTCGCCGTCGACTCGGCGTCGCCGGGGGTCGCCGGTCGGGCGCCGACCGTCGCTCCGCCCCGCCCGCGACCGCGTCGCCCGGTGAAGAATCCCCCGCGTCGCTTCGGTGCGCCTGCGCCGGTCTCTGACCCGCCGGCGTTGTTCTCGTTGCCTTCCACCATCCCTGGTGCACTCCTACACCGGGTACGACGGCCGCGCCGTCCGTCCCGTACTCCTCGAGCGGAATCGCGCCTGGCGCGACCCCGCCAATCCTTCACTGCTGCGACCGGCCGTCGGCCGGATCGCCACGTCTCGCGGTGTCCTCACCGCAGTGCGGATGCGGTGCATCCTCAAAGCCTTCGTTGGCGTCGCGCCGGGCGCGGCCCGGACGACTCCCTCGATTATCGCATGCTTCGCACAGCAGCCGTCGGAACCCGCGTGCCAGAATACGAACCATGCCCGACGCCCCCGCCCCCACCCGCCGTCTCGGACTCGGCATCGCCCTCCTGATCCTGGGGGCGCTGGGCCTCCTGGCGGCGTTCGAGCTCTCCGTCGAGAAGGTGCTCACCCTCACCGATCCGAGCCATGTTCCCTCGTGCAACGTGGGGGTGCTCGTGGGCTGCGGCGTGAACCTCGCGAGCTGGCAGGGCGGGGTGTTCGGGTTCCCGAACCCGTTCCTCGGGCTGATGGCGTGGCCGGTCGTGATCACGATCGCCGTCGCGCTCATCGGCGGGGTGAGATTCCCCCGCTGGTTCTGGATCGCGTTCAACGCAGGCGTCGCCGGAGCACTCGTCTTCGTGGGCTGGCTCATCTACCAGAGCATCTACGTGCTCGACGTGCTCTGCCCCTGGTGCATGCTCACCTGGGCGGTCACCATCCCGACGTTCTGGATCGTCACGCTCGACAACCTGCGCGAGGGCCGGTTCGGCTCCTCGGAGCGGGCGCGACGCCTCGGTGCGGCCTGGTTCGGCTGGATCCCGCTCATCACCGTCGTCTGCTACGCGATCGTCATCCTGCTCGCCCAGGCGCAGATGAACGCGATCCCGCGGGTGCTCATCGACCTGCAGAACTTCTTCCGCTGAGCTCTCCGAGCCCGTCGAAGGGGCGCTCCGCCGAGCTCCCCGAGCTCCCTGAGCCCGTCGAAGGGCGCTCCGCCGAGCTCCCTGAGCCTGTCGAAGGGCGCTCCGCCGAGCTCCCTGAGCCCGTCGAAGGGGCGCTCCGCCGACTCCCCGAGCTCCCTGAGCCCGTCGAAGGGGCTCCCTTCGACAGGCTCAGGGAGCTTCGACAGGCTCAGGGAGCTTCGACAGGCTCAGGGAGCTTCTCCGGGCTCAGGCGAACCAGAGCGCGAGCTCGCGCTCGGCCGACTCGCGCGAGTCGGAGCCGTGCACCAGGTTCTGCTGCACCTTGAGGCCCCAGTCGCGACCGAAGTCGCCGCGGATCGAGCCGGGCGCCGCCGTCGTCGGGTCGGTCGTGCCGGCGAGCACCCGGAACCCTTCGATCACGCGGTTGCCCGCGATGCGCAACGCGACCACCGGGCCCGACTGCATGAACTCGATGAGCGGCTCGTAGAACGGCTTGCCCTCGTGCTCGGCGTAGTGCTTCGCGAGCAGTTCGCGGTCGGCCTGCACCAGGCGGATGTCGACGAGCGAGTAGCCCTTCGCTTCGATGCGGCGCAGGATCTCGCCGGTGAGGTTGCGGGCCACGCCGTCGGGCTTGACGAGCACCAGGGTCTCCTCGATGCCGTTGCTCATTGCGGTTCCTTTCCGGGTTCGGCCGCAGCCGCCCTGTCTCGGTCGATTCGTGCGCCGACGACCATGCAGTACGCCCACAGGCCGCCGAAGAGTGCGCCGACGACGTACATCGCCGGGTTGATGATGCCCGCCACGATCACCACGACCTGGATCGCCCAGCCGAGCCAGAACGCCCAGCGGAACCGCAGCAGGCCGATCGTCGCGACGAGCAGCAGGATGATGACGCCGCCGGCGGCCAGCGCCACCCACGACGGAAGGCCCCACGCGCCGCCGGCGGCGTCGGCGAGGCCCCAGATGACGAGCGCGGCGAGGAACACCACGACGGTCTCGAAGGCGAGCACGATCGAGGCGAGGCTGCGGCGCACCGAAGTCGGCCGAGCCGCACCGGCGGGCGCGTCGGATGCAGCGGGCTCGGTCGCCGGCTCGACGGGGTCGGACGGATCGGATGCTGCGCTCATTCGCCGCTCCATCCGCGATCCCGCGCGAACGCGACGACCTCGCCGACGAGCGTGACCGAGCCGGTCGCGACCACGCCGCGGCCCGGGGCGTCGGCCGCCCAGTCGCGCGCCTCCTCGAGGGCGTCCTCGAGGCGGTCGGCCGAGGTGACCCGTTCGGGGCCGACGACCGAGGCGATGCGGGCCGCGAGCTCGCCGACCTCGACCGCCCGATCCGACGACGACCGCGTCACGACGAAGGTCGCGCCCGTCGGTTCGAGCGCGCGGGCGATGCCCTCGGCGTCCTTGTCGGCGAGGATGCCGAGCACGATGACGAGCTCGGTGAAGTCGAAGTACTCCTCGAGGGCCGCGGCGAGCGACGCGGCGCCGTGCGGGTTGTGGGCGGCGTCGACGATGAGCGTCGGGTCGGCGGCGATCCGCTGCAGGCGCCCGGGCGAGGTGACCGCTGCAAGACCGGCCTGTACGACCTCATCGGGGATGCGCGCGACGCCGAGGAACGACTCCACCGCGGCGATCGCGACGGCGGCGTTCTCGGCCTGATGGCGGCCGAACAACGGCAGCGCGAGGTCGCGGTACTCCCCCGCGAGCCCGCGTACCGACACGAGCTGCCCGCCGACCGCGACGCGGCTGTCGATCACGGCGAACCCGCCGCCCTCGACCTCGAAGGTGCCGTCGGCGCGCGCTGCCGCCTCGCGCAGCACCTCGAGCACCGCCGGCTGCTGGAACGCGGTGACGACATCGGCGCCCGGCTTCACGATGCCCGACTTGGTGCGGGCGATCTGCTCGACCGTGCCGCCGAGGCGGCGCTCGTGGTCGAGGGCGATCGGGGAGAACACCGCGACCTGGCCGTCGGCCACGTTCGTCGAGTCCCACTCGCCGCCCATGCCGACCTCGAGCACCATCACGTCGACCGGGGCATCCGCGAAGCAGGCGAACGCGAGCACCGTGAGCGCCTCGAAGAAGGTGAGCCGCGCCTCGCCGGCGGCGACGAGCTCGTCGTCGACGAGCGAGACGATCGGCTCGATCTCGTCCCAGATGCGCGCGACGTCGGCGTCGGCGATGGGCTCGCCGTCGATCAGGATCCGCTCGGTGAACCGCTCGAGGTGCGGGCTGGTGAGCAGGCCGGTGCGCAGACCGTCGGCGCGCAGCAGGCTCTCGACGATACGGCTCGTCGAGGTCTTGCCGTTCGTCCCGGTGAGGTGGATCACCGGTGCCGACCGGTGCGGGTCGCCGAGCAGCTCGACAGCGCGCCGGGTGGCGCCGAGGCGCGGCTCGGGGGCCGCCTCGCCGACCCGGCCGAGCAGGTCGGCGTACACCGCGTCGGCGGCCTCGCGGGCGTCGGGGTCGAAGTCGGGGTCGAACTCGTCGGTCATGCGCGCTCCAGGTCGATGCGGACGAGGGTGCCGCCGGCGAGCGGCGTCAGTGCGGCGCCCTCGTCGCCGTCGAGGGCGGCGAGGTCGACGGCCACCGCGAGGGTCTCGCCCGCGATCAGCTCGCGGTGGGCGTCGGCGGCGAGCGCCGACACCGCATCGAGCGCGAGCGTGAGACGGATCCGGTCGCCGACTTCGAGCCCGGCGGCCTTGCGCGCCTCCTGCACCGCGCGCACCAGGTCGCGTGCGATGCCCTCGGCTTCGAGCTCGGGCGTGGTCGCCGTGTCGAGGATCACGAACCCGCCGTCGGAGAGCAGGCCCAGCACGGCCGAGCCGTCGCCCGCCGCGCCGGTCTCGAGCACGAGGTCGTATTCCCCCGGCTCGAGTGCGATGCCGCCGGCGACGACGGTGTCGCCGTCGAGGGTCCAGTCGCCCGCGCGGGCGGCGCCGATCGCCTGCTGCACCTGCTTGCCGAGGCGCGGGCCGGCGGCGCGGGCGTTCACCGTGAGCCGCTTGGTGACGCCGAACCGCTCGGCGCTGCCCTCATCGAGCTGCACCAGCTCGACCGCTTTCACGTTCAGCTCGTCGCGCAGGATCGCCTCGAACGGCGCCAGCGCCGCGGCATCCGAGGCCACCACCGTGAGCGTCGCGAGCGGAAGCCGCACGCGACGGCCCGCCTGCTTGCGCAGCGCGAGCGCGGTGCCCGCGATCTCGCGCACCGCGTCCATCGCGGCCACCAGCTCGGGGTCGGCCGGGAACTCGGCCGCGTCGGGCCAGTCGGCCAGGTGCACGCTGCGCCCGCCGGTGAGCCCCCGCCAGATCTTCTCGGTGACGAGGGGAAGCATGGGCGCCGCGAGGCGGGTGAGCGTCTCGAGCACCGTGTACAGCGTGTCGAAGGCCTCGGCACCGGAGCCGTCGTCGGCGACGCCCTGCCAGAACCGGTCGCGCGACCGGCGCACGTACCAGTTGGTGAGCACGTCGGCGAAGTCGCGCAGCTTCTGCGACGCGAGCGTCGTGTCGAATTCCTCGAGGTCGGCCGTCACCGCGGTCACGAGGTCGCGCAGCTTCGCGAGCAGGTAGCGGTCGAGCACGTCGGTCGACGACGTCGAACGGGATGCCTCGTAGCTGCCGCTGCCTGAGCCGGTCGACGGGAGCGCGGAATTCGCGTACAGCGAGAAGAAGTACCAGGTGCTCCAGAGCGGCAGCATGAGCTGGCGCACGCCCTCGCGGATGCCCTCCTCGGTGACGATCAGGTTGCCGCCGCGCAGCACCGAGCTCGACATCAGGAACCAGCGCATCGCGTCGGAGCCGTCGCGGTCGAACACCTCGTTGACGTCGGGGTAGTTGCGCAGCGACTTCGACATCTTCTGTCCGTCGCTGCCGAGCACGATGCCGTGGCTGACCACGTTGCGGTACGCGGGGCGATCGAACAGCGCGGTCGAGAGCACGTGCATGACGTAGAACCAGCCCCGGGTCTGGCCGATGTATTCCACGATGAAGTCGGCCGGGTGGTGCGTGTCGAACCACTCGCGGTTCTCGAACGGGTAGTGGACCTGCGCGAACGGCATCGAGCCCGAGTCGAACCACACGTCGAACACGTCGGTGATGCGGCGCATCGTGGACCGGCCGGTGGGGTCGTCGGGGTTCGGGCGGGTCAGCTCGTCGATGTACGGGCGGTGCAGGTCGGGTTCGCCCTCGGGATTGCGCGGCAGCCGGCCGAAGTCGCGCTCGAGCTCCTCCAGCGAGCCGTACACGTCGATGCGGGGGTACTCGGGGTCGTCGCTCTTCCACACCGGGATCGGCGATCCGAAGTACCGGTTGCGGCTGACCGACCAGTCGCGGGCGTTGCCGACCCACTTGCCGAACTGCCCGTACTTCACGTTCTCGGGCACCCAGGTGATGTCGTCGTTCAGCTGCTCCATGCGGTCGCGGAACTCGGGCACGCGGATGAACCAGCTCGACACTGCCTTGTAGATGAGCGGGTTGCGGCAGCGCCAGCAGTGGGGGTACGAGTGCTCGTACGACGCCTGGCGCAGCAGCCGGCCCTCGGCCTTCAGCAGCTGCGTGAGCGGCTTGTTCGCGTCGCTCCACAGCAGGCCGGCGACATCCGTCACCGCCGGGAGGAACTTGCCGCCGTCGTCGAGCGAGAGGATCACGGGGATGCCGTTGGCCTCGCAGATCCGCTGGTCTTCCTCGCCGTAGGCGGGCGCCTGGTGCACGATGCCCGTGCCGTCTTCGGTGGTGACGTAGTCGGCGACCAGGATGCGCCAGGCGTGCTCGAGGCCGTACGCCTCGACGTCGGCGTAGTAGTCGAAGAGCCGGTCGTAGGTGACGCCCTCGAGCTCGGCGCCGCGCACGGTGCGCGAGATCGCGGCGCGCGCGGCATCGGCCGAGTCGTAGCCGAGCTCCTTCGCGTAGCCGCCGACGAGGTCGACGGCGAGCAGGTACTCGGCGCCCAGCACCTCGGTGGGTGCTCCCTTCGACGGGCTCGCGGAGCTCTCGGGCGACGCCTCGCGCAGCACCGTCGCGTCGGGCGTGCCGTTCGGGCCGGCCGGCACCACCGCGTACTCGATGTCGGGGCCGACCGCGAGGGCGAAGTTGGTCGGCAGCGTCCAGGGCGTGGTCGTCCACGCGAGCGCGCGCACGGCGGTCAGGCCGAGCGACTCGGCCTTCGGGCCGGTCAGCGGGAAGGTGACCGTGACGGTCTGGTCCTGCCGCATCTTGTAGACGTCGTCGTCCATGCGCAGCTCATGGTTCGACAGCGGCGTCTGGTCGCGCCAGCAGTACGGCAGCACCCGGAAGCCCTCGTACGCCAGCCCCTTCTCGTGCAGCTGCTTGAACGCCCAGATGACCGACTCCATGAACGTGACGTCGAGCGTCTTGTAGTCGTGCTCGAAGTCGACCCACCGCGCCTGCCGGGTGACGTACTCCTGCCACTCGTCCGTGTAGCGCAGCACCGAGTCGCGCGCCGCGCGGTTGAACGCGGCCAGACCCATCTCCTCGATCTGGCTCTTGTCGGTGATGCCGAGCTGCCGCTCGGCCTCGAGCTCGGCGGGCAGGCCGTGCGTGTCCCAGCCGAACCGGCGGTGCACCTGCTTGCCGCGCATGGTCTGGAATCGGGGGAAGACGTCTTTCGCGTACCCGGTGAGCAGGTGCCCGTAGTGCGGCAGGCCGTTCGCGAACGGCGGGCCGTCGTAGAAGACCCACTCAGGCGAGCCCTCGCGCTCGTCGATCGACGCCTGGAAGGTGCCGTCGGCCTTCCAGAAGGCGAGCACCTCCTGCTCGATGGCCGGGAAGCTCGGTGAGGGGTTCACGCCGTGGTCGTCTGGGGTGCGCGGGTACACGCTCGCTCCTTGCGGGGACGGATGCCTTCACGAGGACGCCGGCCGCCCGAACGGGCGCCGCCGCGGTACCACCTCGCTTGCCCCGATCGCTCGGGACCGCTCTCACTGCGGCTGTGACGGGCCTGCCCCGTTCGGTTCTAGTGACGGACTCGGCGCGCTTCGACCGGCTCAGCGCGCGTGGACCCGCGTTCTTCCGAAGACTCCCCGGTGATGGCCGGATCGCAGTCGTTGCCGCTATCTTACCCGGCGCGCCGCGCCCGCCGCGCGATCGCCTTCGCCGCCTCGACGACGAGGAAGATCACCACGGCGAGCGCCAGCGTGATGCCCCACTCGCGCGCGCCGATCGCGGCCGAGCCGAACCAGGTGTGCATGAACGGGGCGTAGACGAACACGAGCTGCAGCAGGACGAGGGCGATGGTCGACCACCACACGACCCGGTTGCCGCGCAGCACGTCGAGCGTCACGCTCGATCGGTCGAGGAATCGGCAGTTGAACAGGTACGCGAGCTGGCCGAGCGCCAGCATCGTGACGGCCGTGGTCTGCGCGCTGGCGAGGTCGTAACCGGCGGCGCGCTCGGCGTAGAACACGCCGAGGGTGGCGCCGCCGATGAGCACCGAGACGAGGGCGATGCGCCGCAGCGCCGCGGCACCGAGGATCGGCGCCCGGGGATCGCGCGGCGGCCGGGCCATCACGTCGAACTCGGCGCCCTCGTTGGCCAGCGCGAGCGAGAGCGTCACGCCGGTGACCATGTTGACCCACAGCACCTGCACCGGCTCGAGCGGCAGCGCGAGACCGAACAGCACGGCCACGAGGATGACGAGCGACTGCGCGCCGTTGGTCGGCAGCAGGAACAGGATCGACTTGCGCAGGTTGTCGTAGATGCGCCGCCCCTCCTCGACGGCGCGCTCGATGGTCGCGAAGTTGTCGTCGGCGAGCACGACCTCCGCGGCCTCCTTCGTGGCATCCGTGCCCTTGATGCCCATCGCGACCCCGACCTCGGCCTGGGTGAGCGCCGGAGCGTCGTTGACGCCGTCGCCGGTCATGGCGACCACTTCGCCGCGCGACTGCAGCGCCGAGACGATGCGGATCTTGTGCTCCGGGCTGGTGCGCGCGTACACGTCGACGACGGGTGCGAGGTCGTGCAGCTCCTCGACGCCCATCGCTTCGAGCTGCTCCCCCGTCAGCACGCGCACGTCGTCGCCGCGGACGATGCCCATCTCGCGGGCGATCGCCACGGCGGTGCCGGCGTGGTCGCCGGTGATCATCTTCACGCGGATGCCCGCCGTGTGGCAGGCCGCGATCGCCTCGACGGCCTCGGGGCGCGGCGGGTCGACGATGCCGACCAGCCCGATGAACTCGAGCCCGGTATCGAGATCGGATGCCTCGAGCGAGTCCCGTCCGGCGGTCGGCGCCGTGCGCGCAGCGGCGAGCACGCGCAGCCCCTGCGCGCCGAGCCGGTCGATCTCGTCGTTCCAGAATGCGGTGTCCAGCGGTTCGGTCGTGCCGGTGGGGCCGAGCTGGCTCGAGCTTCTCGCGAGGAGCCGGTCGGGGGCGCCCTTGACGTGCACCGCACGGCTCCCGTCGCTGCCGACGTCGAGCGTGGCCATGTACTTCGTCGCCGACTCGAACGGCACGACCGCTGCGCGCCGCCATCCGGCCGGGTCGAAGCCCGCCTTGACGCCCAGCACGTGCAGGGCGCCCTCGGTGGGCTCGCCCACGAGCCGCCAGGCCCCGTCCGCCTCGACGACGCGGGCGTCGTTGCACAGCGACATCGTCTCGACCAGCGCGCGCAGACCGGGATGGTCGGCGAGGGACGCCGGTGCCGCGTCGACCGTCACGTCGCCGTCGATGCCGTACCCGATGCCCGAGACGGCGTAGTGCCCGCCGCGGGTGCGGACGCTGCGCGCGGTCATCTCGTTGCGGGTGAGCGTGCCGGTCTTGTCGGAGCAGATCGTGGTGACCGAACCGAGCGTCTCGACCGCGGTGAGCTTGCGGGTGATCGCCTGCCGGCGCGCCATCTGCTGCACGCCGAGCGCGAGCGTGATGGTGACGAGTGCGGGCAGGCCCTCGGGCACGGCGGCCACCGCGAAGCCGATCGCGGCCGACACGAGCTCGGGGATCGTGAAGTCGTGCACCAGCTTGCCGATCACGACCATCACGATCGCCAGGGCGACGATGAGCAGGGCGAGCCGTTTGCCGAATGCGGCCAGCGTGCGGGTGAGCGGAGTCTCCAGCGCGTCCACGGTCGAGATGAGCGTCGAGATGCGGCCGATCTCGGTCGCCGGGCCGGTCGCCACCACGACCGCCTCGCCGGTGCCCGCGGCGACGAGCGTGCCGGAGTGCAGCATGTCGTGGCGGTCGCCGACGCCGGCATCGGCGGCGACGGTGCCGGCGTGCTTCGCCGCGGGCAGGGATTCGCCCGTCAGCGCGGACTCGTCCACCCGCAGATTGACTGTGTCGACGAGTCGTGCGTCGGCCGGCACCCGGTCGCCCGAGCGCACCCGCACGAGGTCGCCGGGCACGAGGTCCTCGGCGTCGACGGTCGTCCACTCGCCGTCGCGTCGGACGTGCGCGTGCACCGACAGCATCTCGGAGATACCCTGCAGCGCCCGTTCGGCCCGACCCTCTTGGATGAACCCGATGGCCGCGTTGATCACGGCCACGGCGAGGATGATCGCGAAGTCGATCCAGTCGCCGAGGATCGCCTTCAGGCCCGCCGACGCCAGGAGGATGTAGATGAGCACGTCCTGGAAGTGCGAGAGCACCCGGCGCCACAGCGGGGCGCGCGGGGGCGTCGGGAGCCGGTTCGGCCCGACTCGGGCGAGCTCGGCCGCCGCGGCACCGGACGTGAGGCCGGCCCCGGTCGCTCCGAGCGCTGCGAACACGTCGTCGACCTCGGCCGCCCACGGCGCGTCGAGCACCGAACCTGCATCCGTACGCATCCCGCCCTGCGTCATGCGTTCATGCTAGCGATGCCCGCCCCGCGCTCACGGGGCGGTGCGGATGACTCGGGCGAATCCGTCGCACACGGGCTCCACCGCCCGCGCGACATGCGCGACGAGCCGGCCGCGCTCGGGCCCGGCGAGCGCCCACACCTCGACGGCCGCCGAGCACGCCGCGGTCACCGCTGCGGCAGCCGCGCGCAGGTCGGCGGCACCGTGGGCGGTGCCGCCCGCCCGCCGGGCGAGGTCGGCCCGGACGAGCGCGCTCACCCGCTCGAACCTCGCCACCCCGGCCACCCGGAACTCGGTGATGGTGTCCATCAGCTCGGCCTGCGTGAGCGCGATCGGCACCGCCGAATCGGGGTGGCGTTCGGCGGTGGCCACCAGCGCGGCGCGCACGGCGTCCATGGGCGGTCGACCGAGAGGTTCGGCCGCGAGGGCGGCGCCGAGCCGATCGATCGTGTCGTCGAGGTCGACCCAGAGCAGGTCGCCCTTGGACGCGAAGTAGTTGAAGAACGTGTTGCGGCTGACGCCCGCGCGGCGGGCGATGTCGTCGATGGTGGTACGGCCGTAGCCCTGCTCGAGGAAGAGCTCGGCGGCGGCGTCTTCGAGGTCGCGCCGGCTCGAGGCGCGCGGGCGGCCGGCGCCGCGTGGAATGGGCATAGGATCATTATCCGGACTCAGTCCGAGAATCCGCCGCGAAGGTCTCGGCGGAGCATCCCCGAGGAGTCTCGTGTTCGCTCGCAATCGTTCCCTCCGCTTCGGCGCGCCCGTCGCGATCTCGGCCGCGGCCGTGCTCGCGCTCGCCGCGTGCACGCCCGCCGATCCCGGCGCTTCCGGCGACGCCGGCTCGGGCGGCACGCTCGTCTACGCATCGGGCGACGCCGAACCGACCTGCCTCGACCCGCACGTCGGCGGCAACTACCCGCAGGCCCTGGCGGCGACCCAGTTCCTCGAATCGCTCGTCTCGCGCGACGCCGAGGGCGAGATCATCCCCTGGCTCGCCGAATCGTGGCAGGTCTCCGACGACGGCCTCACCTGGGACTTCACGCTGAAGGCCGACGTCGAGTTCACCGACGGCACGCCGTTCGACGCCGCGGCCGTGAAGGCCAACGTCGAGCACGTGCAGGACCCCGACACCGCGTCCTCGACCGGATGGCTCGCGCTCGCGAAGGTGGCCGAGGTGGAGGTCGTCGACGACACCCACGCCCGCTTCCACCTGAGCGCGCCCGACAGCGCACTGCTCGAGTCGCTCAGCCAGCCCTGGGTGGCGATCGAGTCGCCGGCCGGGCTCGAGCGGGGCACCGACGAGAACTGCCTCGCCCCGATCGGCACCGGGCCGTTCATCGTCGACTCGTGGACGAAGCAGGACCGCATCGTCTTCGTGCAGAACCCCGACTACGCCTCGCCGCCCGCCGACGCGGGCCACGACGGGCCCGCCTATCTCGACCGCATCGAGTGGCGGTTCCTGCCCGACTCGGCCACGCGCTACGCGGCCCTGCAGTCGGGCGAGGTCGACGTCATCGACAACGCGCAGCCCGACACGATCGCGGCGGCCTCCGAGGAGGCGGGCATCGTGCACCTCGACGCCCCCCGCCCCGGGGCGTCCAACCGCATCGAGCTCGACTCCTCGAAGCCGCCGTTCGACGACATCCGGGTGCGCGAGGCGTTCATCAAGGCCGTCGATGTGAACGCCGGCATCGACTCGCTGTTCTTCGGCACCGCCGAGCGCGGGTACTCGCCGCTGTCGAGCGTGGAGCCCACCGCGTTCGGCGAGCCCGACCTGTTCGACGTCGACCCCGACGAGGCGAACCGCCTGCTCGACGAGGCCGGGTGGACGGCACGCGACGGCGACGGCGTGCGGGTGAAGGACGGGCAGCGCCTCGAGCTGCGGTTCCCGGTGAGCACGAACCAGTCGACGCCGGCCGAGCAGTCGCTGTTCGAGCAGCTCGGCGAGGGCGCCCGGGCCGTGGGCTTCGAAGTGCGGATCACGCCGCTCGACCTGTCGAGCTGGTACGGCGCGCTCGCCGCCCACGAGTACGAGCTGGTGAGCGCCCCGTACACGAAGGTCGGACCGGACGTGCTGCGCATCCTGTTCCACTCCGACAGCACGATCCCGGCGCCGAGCGGCTACTTCGCGAACCTCGCGCAGGTGCGCGACCCCGAGATCGACGCGCTGCTCGAGCAGGCGTCCGCCTCACAGGACGCCGACGAGCGCACCGAGATCTACCGCGACGTGCAGCAGCGCGTGCTCGAGGGCCGCTACCTGCTGCCGATCTACGACCAGCAGAACCACTACCTGCTCACCTCGCGCCTCGAGGGCGTGCGTGCGATGCCGACCGTGTCGACGCCGACCTTCCTCGACGCGCGCTTCACCGAGTGAGCGGACTCGCGTGAGCGGTGCACGCATCGAACCGGCGCGCGGGCGGTGGCAGCCGCTCGCGCGCCGGTTCGGCGTGCGCCTGGGCGGCGCCGTGCTCGTGCTGTGGGCCGTCGCCACCATCACGTTCTTCGCGATCCGGCTCATCCCCGGCGACCCGGCCGAGGCGATCCTGGGCGGGCCGGGGTCGCAGGCGAGCGCCGAGGCGCTCGAGGCGGTGCGTCGCGAGTACGGGCTCGACCTGCCGCTGCTCCAGCAGTACCTGATGGCGCTCGGCCGGCTGGTCGTGTGGGACTTCGGCACCTCGTACGCGCTGCGCCAGCCCGTCGCCGACGTCATCGCCGCGCAGTTGCCGGGCACGTTCCTGCTCGCGCTGCTCGCGCTGACGCTGGCGTGGCTGATCGCGCTCGGCCTCGCGCTGTTCTCGACGCTCGGCATGGGCACCCGCGGCGGCCGGGTCGCCGCCGCGATCGGCGGCACCGTCGAGACGGTCGCGGCCGCGCTCCCCCACTTCTGGCTCGCGGCGGTGCTGGTGGTCGTGTTCAGCACCTGGCTGCGGCTGCTGCCGCCGGTGAGCACCTCGGATGCCTCGGGCCTCGTGCTGCCCGTCGTCACCCTGGCGATCCCGGTCGCGGGGTTCCTCGCCCAGGTGATGCGCGAGTCCCTCGAGCAGGCGCTCGGCACGCCGTTCGCGCTCTCGGCTCGCGCCCGCGGCGAGACCGAAGGGGGCGTGCGCCTCCGGCACGCGCTGCGACACGCCGCCCTTCCGGGCGTCAACCTCAGCGCGTGGGCGTTCGGCTACCTCGTCTCGGGCGCGGTGGTGGTCGAGACGATCTTCGCGCGGCCCGGGCTCGGGCGTTCGCTGCTGCAGGCGGTGACGCTGCGCGACGTCCCCCTGGTGACGGGCATCGTGCTCGTCTCGGCGATCGCGTACATCGTCGTGACCGTCGTCGCCGACGCGGTGAGCGTCGTCCTCGACCCGCGTCTGCGGGCACCGGCGCGGGAAGTCGCCCGATGAGCCGGCCCGACCCGCACGGCGGCGCCGCCGAGCTCGAGACGCGCGGCACGCGCGGGGCGTCCCGGCTGCGCGTTCGAGGCTTGCCCGACCTGTCCATCGGCGAACTGCTCGCGATCGCGTTCGCCGTCTTCCTCGCGATCGCCGCGGTCGCCCCCTGGCTGATCGCCCCCGGCGATCCGCTCGCGATCGCGCCGACCGAGGCGTTCACCGCACCGTCGCCGGGGCACTGGCTGGGCACCGACGAATCCGGCCGCGACGTGTACACGCGGCTCGTGCACGGGGCGGCCGCATCGCTCGTCATCGGCGTCGCCGCGACCGCGATCGGGCTCGCCCTGGGCTCGGTGCTCGGGTTCACCGCCGGCCTGGCGGGCCGCGCCGCCGATCTCGTGGTGGGCCGCGTGCTCGAAGTCCTGTTCGCGTTCCCGAGTCTGCTGCTGGCGTTGCTCGTGATCGTGATCGCCGGCCCCGGCCCGCTGCCGGCGACGATCGCCGTCGGCCTGTCGACGGCGCCGGGGTATGCGCGCATCATCCGCGGGCAGGTGCTCCGGGTGCGGTCGACGGGATTCGTCGAGGCGGCGCGGGTGCTCGGGCACTCGCGGACCCGGATCGTGTTCCGTTCGATCGTGCCGAACGTCGCCGTGGAACTGCTCGTGCTCGCGACCCTCGGGGTCGGTCAGGCCGTGGTCTGGGCCTCGACGCTCAGCTTCCTCGGTCTCGGCGCCCAGCCGCCCGCGCCCGAGTGGGGCGCGATGCTGAACGCGGGCCGCACCTACATCCAGACCGCGTGGTGGCTGACCGTCATGCCGGGGCTCATGATCGTGGGCACGATCATCTCGGCCACCGTGATCGGGCGCCGCCTCGCCGCCGGTTCCCGCCGGCGGGCCGACTCGGCCGGGACGGATGCTGCGGCGACGAACGCTCCCGGTTCGAACACGCCCGGGCCGAGCGAGCCGGTCGGGACGCCCGCCGAACACGACGAGGCGATGACGGCCGCCAGCGCGGGGCCGACCGCAGAGACCCGGCCCGAGGCATCCGTGCCGCTGCTCTCGGTGGAAGGCCTGCGGGTCGCCTTCGGCGACCGTGAGGTGGTCTCCGAGGTCGGGTTCTCGATCGCGGCCGGCGAGTGCGTCGCGATCGTCGGCGAATCCGGATCGGGCAAGTCGGTCACGGCGCGCGCGCTGCTCGGGCTCGCCGGTGCGAACGCGCGCGTCACGACAGCCCGGCTCGAACTGGACGGCCGCGACCTGCGGGGAATCAGCGAACGCCGATGGCGCACCATCCGCGGCGATCGGGTCGGGCTGGTGCTGCAGGACGCCCTCGTCTCGCTCGACCCGCTCCGCCCGATCGGCCGCGAGATCGCCGACGCGCCCCGCCTGCACCGCCGGCTGCCACCCGCCGCACGCGCGGCGGCGGTGCAGGACGCGCTCGAACGCGTCGGCATGCCCGACCCCGGCACCCGCGCGACGCAGCGCAGCGGCGAACTGTCCGGAGGCCTGCGCCAGCGCGCGCTCATCGCGTCGGCCATCGTGCTCGACCCGCCGCTCGTGATCGCCGACGAACCGACCACGGCGCTCGACGCGTCCGTGCAGCGTCGCGTGCTCGACGAGCTCGCCCGTCTGAAGGGCAACGGCACCGGGGTGCTGCTGATCAGCCACGACCTCGCGGTCGTGGCCGGCATCGCCGACCGCGTGCTCGTGATGCGCGACGGCCGCATCGTCGAGCACGGCACCGCTCGCGACCTGCTCACCGCACCCCGGACGGCGTACGCGCGCGAACTCGTCGCGGCAGCCGATCTCGCACCGCGGGCCACGGCGGGGACCACGCCCGGATCCGGCGCATCCGATCCCGGCGCGTCACCGGACGCTCCCCCGGTTGCGGCCGCTCCCCCGGTCCTCGCGGCGACCGGGGTCTCGAAGGCCTTCGGCGACCGTCTCGCCGTCGACGACGTCGCCTTCGCACTCCGCGCCGGTGAGACCCTCGGCGTGGTCGGCGAATCGGGGTCGGGCAAGACCACGCTCGCGCGCGCCGTGCTCGGGCTCACCGCGGTCGACGCCGGGTCGGTGACCTGGTTCGGCCGGCCGTGGGAGGGCACCGGCGACCGTGAACGACGCGCGTTGCGTCGCCGCATCGGGCTCGTGGCCCAGGACACCGCCTCGTCGTTCGATCCGCGTTGGAGCGTCGCGCGCACGATCGCCGATGCGCTGCCCCCGGGCATCGACGCCGCCGAGCGCGAACGGCGCGTCGGCGAACTGCTCGCCGACGTCGGCCTCGCCGGCCACCTCGCACCGAGAGCGCCTGCGACGCTGTCGGGGGGTCAGCGGCAACGCGTCGCCATCGCCCGCGCGCTCGCGGCCGAGCCCGAGGTGCTCGTCCTCGACGAGCCGGTGTCGGCGCTCGACGTCACCGTGCAGGCGCGCGTGCTCGACCTGCTCGGTCGCCTGCAGCGCGAGCACGGGCTCGCCTACCTGTTCATCTCGCACGACCTCGGCGTCGCTCGGCACCTCGCCGACCGCGTGCTCGTCATGCACGACGGCCGTGCAGTGGAGTCGGGGCCGGCCGCGGCGGTGTTCGACACGCCGAGCGACCCGTACACGCGACGACTGCTCGCCGATCGCCCCACTCTCGCCGCGGCGTACCGGTGACGTCGGGCGTCGGCTTCGGGTCATCCGACCGTTCCCGTTAGAATCGGTCGGATCCACATTCAGGCACCTCATCACGGACTCGGTGCCGCACATATCGAACCGGAGCATCATGACCGACGCGCGCATCCCCGACAAGCCGGCCCTCGAAGGCCTCGAAGCGAAGTGGGGCGGTCTCTGGGAGACGCAGGGCACCTACCGGTTCGACCGCGACTCGGCGACGCGCGAGTGCATCTACTCGATCGACACGCCGCCGCCGACCGCGTCGGGTTCGCTGCACATCGGGCACGTGTTCTCGTACACGCACACCGACGTGATGGCCCGCTTCCAGCGCATGCGCGGCAAGCACGTGTTCTACCCGATGGGCTGGGACGACAACGGTCTGCCGACCGAGCGCCGGGTGCAGAACTACTACGGCGTCCGCTGCGACCCGACGCGGCCGTACGAGCCCGGGTTCACCCCGCCGTTCGAGGGCGGCGAGGGCAAGAGCATCAAAGCCGCCGACCAGGTGCCGATCTCGCGCCGCAACTTCATCGAGCTGTGCGAGCGGCTCACCGTCGAAGACGAGCAGCAGTTCGAGGCGCTGTGGCGCTCGCTCGGCCTCTCGGTCGACTGGAGCCAGACATACCGCACCATCGGCGACGAGGCCCTGTTCACCTCGCAGCTCGCGTTCATCCGCAACGTCGAGCGCGGCGAGGCCTATCAGGCCCTCGCCCCGACCCTCTGGGATGTCACGTTCCGCACCGCGGTGGCGCAGGCCGAGCTCGAAGACCGCGAGCAGCCGGGCCACTACCACCGGGTGTCGTTCCACCGCCCCGACGGCGGCGTGATCGAGATCGAGACCAGCCGCCCCGAGCTCATCGCCGCGTGCGTGGCGCTCGTCGCGCACCCCGATGACGAGCGGTACCAGCCGCTGTTCGGCTCGACCGTCACGACGCCCGTGTTCGGCGTCGAGGTTCCCGTGGTGGCGCACCACCTCGCCCAGAAGGACAAGGGCACCGGCATCGCGATGATCTGCACCTTCGGCGACGTGACCGATGTCGTGTGGTGGCGCGAGCTGCAGCTGCCGAACCGCGCGATCATCGGCTTCGACGGCCGCATCATCGCCGACGCGCCCGACGCGATCACCTCCGAGGCCGGGCTCGCCGCCTATGCGCAGCTCGCCGGCAAGACCGCGTTCAGCGCCAAGCAGGCGATGGTCGAGCTGCTGCGCGAGTCGGGCGACCTGCTCGCCGACCCGAAGCCGATCACCCACCCCGTGAAGTTCTTCGAGAAGGGCGACCGCCCGCTCGAGATCGTCTCGACGCGACAGTGGTACATCACGAACGGCGCGCGCGACGAGCAGCTGAAGCAGCGTCTGCTCGAGGTCGGCCGCGAGATCGACTGGCACCCCGACTTCATGCGGGTGCGCTACGAGAACTGGGTCGGCGGTCTCTCGGGCGACTGGCTGGTCTCGCGCCAGCGGTTCTTCGGCGTGCCGATCCCCGTCTGGTATCCGCTCGACGCCGACGGCAACCCCGTCTACGACGCGCCGATCATCGCGACCCGCGAGCTGCTGCCGGTCGACCCGTCATCGGCGCCCGCCCCGGGCTACGACGAGTCGCAGCGCGGCGAGCCCGGCGGCTTCGTCGGCGAGCACGACGTCATGGACACGTGGGCGACCTCGTCGCTCACCCCGCAGCTCGCCGCCGGCTGGGAGCGCGACCCCGAGCTGTTCGACCTGGTGTTCCCGTTCTCGCTGCGCCCGCAGGGCCAGGACATCATCCGCACCTGGTTGTTCTCGACCGCGCTGCGCGCCCAGCTCGAGCACGGCGTCTCACCGTGGTCGAACGCGGCGATCTCGGGCTTCATCGTCGACCCCGACCGCAAGAAGATGTCGAAGTCCAAGGGCAACGTGGTGACCCCGGCCGGCCTGCTCGAGCAGCACGGCTCCGACGCGGTGCGCTACTGGGCGGCCTCCAGCCGCCTCGGCACCGACGCGGCGTTCGACCCGCAGAACCCGACCCAGGTGAAGATCGGACGGCGCCTCGCGATCAAGGTGCTGAATGCGGCCAAGTTCATCCTCGGCTTCGAAGGCACCGCGGATGCCCCGGTGAGCGAGCCGATCGATCGCAGCATGCTCGCCGCGCTCGCGCGGGTCGTCGAGCAGGCCACCCGCGCGCTCGAGTCGTACGACCACGCCCGCGCGCTCGAGGTCGCCGAGACGTTCTTCTGGACCTTCTGCGACGACTATCTCGAGCTCGTGAAGGAGCGCGCCTACGGCGAGGCCTCCCCCGCGCAGGCGTCGGCGGTCGCCGCGCTGAAGACCGCGCTCAGCGTGCTGCTGCGCCTCTTCGCGCCCGTCATCCCGTTCGCGGCCGAAGAGGCGTGGAGCTGGTCGAACGAGGCGAGCGTGCACACGGCCTCGTGGCCGACGGTCGACGAGCTCGCCGCACGCGGCGACGCCGGCGACGAACTGCTCGAGCTCGCGGGCCTCGCACTCACCGGCATCCGCGGCGCGAAGACGAACGCCAAGGCGTCGCAGAAGACCCCGGTCGCCCGCGCGGCGATCGCCGGCCCCGCCGACGCGATCCGCCTGCTCGAGACCGCTGCCGCCGACCTGAGCGCCGTCGGGCGGATCGCCGACCTCTCGTTCGTCGAGGGCGACACGCTCGAGGTGCGCGACATCGAGCTCGAGGCCTCGCAGCAGTAGGTGCGACGCATGACCACAGTGAGGGGGAACCGTGACCACTGACATCCGGCCCGTCGGCGACGACGATTTCTTCGGATGGCTGCCGCTGTTCGAGGGGTACTGCCGCTTCTACGGGCACGACCTCGACGACGCCAAGGCGCTGATCGTCTGGAACTGGATCCGCGACGAGCAGCACCCGCTCGACGCGCTCGTCGCCGTCGATGACGAGGGCACCCCGGTCGGGCTCGCGCACTTCCGTCCCGAACCCGACACCCTCACGGCGACCACCGGGCTGCACCTCGACGACCTCTGGGTCGCACCCGACCACCGGGCGACCGGGGTCGGTCGCGCGCTGATCGAATCGGTGCACGCTCGCGCCGGGCAGCTCGGCGGCGGGGTCAGCTGGATCACCGCCGAAGACAACGAGCAGGCGCAGCGGCTCTACGACGCGCTCGCGCGGCGCACCTCGTGGGTGACCTACGAGATGGACGCCTGATGCAGCTCGGCACCCGCTGGTCGTTCGGCGCCGAGCCGCCCGCCTCCGTGCCGGCGGCGATCCGCCCGGCGATCAGCGCCGCCGAGGCACGTCGCACCGACGGTGCCGGCCGAACCTGGACCCTCACCTGGCTCGAGGGGCGCCCGATCGCCGAACTCGACGACGGCACCGTCGTTCGCGACACGGTCGTCGACCTCGACGAGACCGACGACGACTGGTGACTCCCGAGTAGCTCGGAGCGACATCGGGGGCGGCACCCGGTCGGGTTTCAGCCGCGCGCGATGATCTCGCCGTGCGGCATCAGCAGCCACCCGTCGCGGTCGGCCGCCCAGTCCCGCCAGGCCTGCGCGATCCGCTGCAGCTCGTCGGGGTGGGAGTGGCCGGCCTCGACCGCGTGCGCGGCGAACTGCGACTCGGTGGCCCGCACCGCCCACGACCCGCCCCACCACTCGCGTTCGAGCGCGGTGGCGAACACCCAGACCGACCCGGTCGCGGCGATGTCGTCGAACCCCGCCGCACGCACCCACGAGGTGAGGTGCCGGCCGGCGTCGGGTTCGCCGCCGTTCCAGCGGTGCACGTCGTGGTAGAGCTCGAGCCAGCGGGTGAGCCCGGCCGAGACGGGATTCCAGATCACACCGCCGTAGTCGACGTCGCGCACGGCGAGCACGCCGCCCGGGCGCAGCACGCGCCGCCATTCGCGCAGCGCGTCGACGGGCCGCGAGAGATGCTGCAGCACCTGGTGCGCGTGCACGATGTCGACGCTGTCGTCGGGCAGGTCGAGCGCGTACGCGTCGCCGGTGCGGAACTCGGCGTTCGTCACGCCCGAGCTCTCGGCGAGCCCCGCGGCCTGCGCGACGACGTCGGCCGATGCGTCGACGCCGAGCACGCGCCCGGCCGGCACGCGACGGGCGAGGTCCACGGTGATGGTGCCGGGCCCGCACCCCACGTCGAGGACGCTCGCGCCGTCGAACAGGTGCGGCACGAGGTAGGCCGCCGAGTTCTCCACGGTGCGCCACGTGTGGCTGCGCAGCACACTCTCGTGATGGCCGTGCGTGTACGTGTCGCGCGGCGCGGACTCCACCGGTCGATCCGCCGGGTCGGCGGTCATCAGATCGCGAAGCCGAGCGCGCGCATCATGTCGCGCCCGTCGTCGGTGATGCGCTCGGGCCCCCACGGCGGCATCCACACCCAGTTGATGCGGAACTGTTCGACGATGCCGTCCAGCGCCTCGGCGGTCTGCTCTTCGAGCACGTCGGTGAGGGGGCATCCGGCGCTCGTGAGCGTCATGTGGATGACCAGCGCGTCGTGCTCGTCGTCCCAGCCGAGGTCGTAGATGAGCCCGAGGTCGACGACGTTGACACCGAGCTCGGGGTCGACGACGTCCTTCAACGCCTCGGTGACCTCGTCGAACTTCTCGGGCGCGAGTGAGCTGACCATGATCCGAGTCTACGCCCGGGTCACTCGCCGGCGGCCTCGAGGACAGCCGACTCGGGGTCGGCGGCCTCGGCGACCTGGTAGCGGTCGTAACCCTCTTCTTCAAGGCGCTCGGCGAGCTCGGGGCCGCCCTGCTCGGCGATCTTGCCCGCGACGAACACGTGCACGAAGTCGGGCTTGATGTAGCGCAGGATGCGCGTGTAGTGCGTGATGAGCAGGATGCCGAGGCCGGTGTTGTCGTGGGCGCGGTTGACGCCCTCGGAGACGACCTTCAGCGCGTCGACGTCGAGGCCCGAGTCGGTCTCGTCGAGCACCGCGAACTTCGGCTTCAGCAGCTCGAGCTGGAGGATCTCGTTGCGCTTCTTCTCGCCGCCCGAGAACCCCTCGTTGACGTTGCGCTCGGCGAACGCCTGGTCCATCTTGAGGTTCTGCATGGCGCCGCGCACGTCCTTCAGCCAGGTGCGGATCGCCGGCGCCTCGCCGTCGATCGCGGTCTTGGCGGTGCGGAGGAAGTTCGTGACGGTGACGCCGGGGATCTCGACCGGGTACTGCATGGCGAGGAACAGGCCGGCGCGGGCGCGCTCGTCCACGGTCATCTCGAGCACGTTCTCGCCGTCGAGCAGGATCTCGCCGCCGACGACGGTGTACTTCGGGTGACCGGCGATGGTGTACGCGAGGGTCGACTTGCCGGAGCCGTTCGGCCCCATGATGGCGTGGATCTCGCCCTCGTTGATCACCAGGTCGACGCCGCGGAGGATCTCGCGGGTGCCCTGGTCGGTCTCGACGTTGACGTGCAGGTTCTTGATCTCGAGCACGGACATGTGGGGATTCTTTCCTTCGGTCGTGCGGCCTGCGGCCGCAGCAGGTTTCAGACGGTCAGCGTGACCGCGGGGTCGATGAGGACGTCGCCGCCCTCGATGTCGACCCGGTAGACGGGGACCGGCTCGTACGCCGGGAGGGTGAGGGGCTTGCCGGTCTTCAGCGAGAACTTCGAGCCGTGGGCCCAGCACTCGAGCGTGTCGTCCTCGACGAACCCCTCGGACAGCGAGATGTCGCCGTGCGTGCAGGTGTCGCCGATCGCGAAGACCTCGCCGGCCGCGTCCTTCACGACCGCGATCGGCACGCCGTCGACGACGAACCGCGACGCCTGGTTCTCGACCAGTTCGTCCAGACCGCACACGCGAACGGATGCCACGTCAGGCCCCCTGCAGCTCGGCTTCGAGGGCCTCGATGAGCCGTGCTTCGAGTTCGGCCTGGCCGATCTGCTGCACGATCTCGGTGAGGAACCCGCGCACGACGAGGCGGCGCGCCTCGTCCTCGGGGATGCCGCGGGCCATCAGGTAGAAGAGCTGCTCGTCGTCGAACCGGCCGGTCGCCGACGCGTGCCCGGCTCCCTCGATGTCGCCGGTCTCGATCTCGAGGTTCGGCACCGAGTCGGCGCGGGTGCCGTCGGTGAGCACGAGGTTGCGGTTCTGCTCGTACGAGTCGGTGCCGGTCGCCGCGTTGCCGATCAGCACGTCGCCGATCCAGACGCTGCGCGCGCCCTCACCCTGCAGCGCGCCCTTGTAGGTCACGCGCGAACGGGTGTGCGGGGCGTCGTGGTGCACGAACACCTGCTGCTCGAGGTGCTGGCCGGCGTCGGAGAAGTACAGCCCGAGCGCCTCGACGTCGCCGCCCTGTTCCGCCAGGTGCGTCGACGGGTTGACTCGCACGACCTTGCCGCCGAGGGAGACGACGATGTGCTTGAGCTTCGCGTCGCGCGCGATGCGCGCGAAGTGGCTCGCGAGGTGCACCGAGTCATCCGTCCATTCCTGCAGCGAGACGACCGTGAGGTTCGCCCCCTCGCCCACGAGGATCTCGACGTTCTCGGTGAGACGCGCGTCGCCCGTGCCGCGCAGCACGACGAGCCCGCGGCTGTTCGGCGCCGCCTCGATGACCGTGTGGGCGCCGCGCGGCGTCGTGCCGAGCCCGGTGCGGGTGACGGTGGCGACCTTGTCGTCCTCGCCGGCGACCGAGACCAGCAGCGCCTCGCCGAAGTTCGACCAGGCGTTCGCGCTGGCGCGCTCCTCGGGGATGCCGGCCGAACCGATGCGGGCGTCGTCGCGGCCGATCCACGAGGTCGTGATGCCCGGGGCATCCGTCGTCTCGATCGTCGGGCGCGAGCCGTCGAGCCCGCCCGAGGTCAGGTCGGCGAACGCGGCGACGGGCGAGAGCTTCCACTCGTGCTCGCGGCCGGTGACCGGCTCGAAGTCGTCGACGTTCACCGAGCGGAATCGCTCGGAACGGGTCTGCACCGGCACCGTCGCGCCGGCGCCCTCGGAGTGCGGGCGGATGCCGTGCTGGCCCTCGGTGACGAGGCCGGTCGAGGGCACAGCGGTGCTCTGCGTAGCGGGGGTGGTCACGCTCAGCCCACCGATCCTTCCATGCCCATCTCGATGAGCTTGTTGAGTTCCATCGCGTATTCCATCGGCAGCTCGCGGGCGATCGGCTCGATGAAGCCGCGCACGATCATCGCCATGGCCTCGTCTTCGGGGATGCCGCGGGCCATCAGGTAGAAGAGCTGCTCTTCGCTGACCTTCGAGACCGTGGCCTCGTGCCCGAGCTGCACGTCGTCGACGCGGATGTCGATCGCCGGGTAGGTGTCGGAGCGCGAGATGGTGTCGACGAGCAGCGCGTCGCAGCGCACCGTGTTCGCCGAGTGGTGCGCGTTCGCATCCACCCGCACCTCACCGCGGTACCCGGCCCGGCCGCCGCCGCGGGCGATCGACTTCGAGACGATCGACGACTGCGTGTACGGCGCCATGTGGATCATCTTCGCGCCCGCGTCCTGGTGCTGGCCGGGGCCCGCGAACGCGACCGACAGGGTCTCGCCCTTGGCGTGCTCGCCCATCAGGAAGATCGACGGGTACTTCATCGTCACCTTGGAGCCGATGTTGCCGTCGATCCACTCCATGGTGGCGCCCTCGTGGGCGACCGCGCGCTTGGTGACGAGGTTGTAGACGTTGTTCGACCAGTTCTGGATCGTCGTGTACCGCACGCGGGCGTTCTTCTTCACGATGATCTCGACGACCGCCGAGTGCAGCGAGTCGCTCTTGTAGATCGGCGCCGTGCAGCCCTCGATGTAGTGCACGTACGAGCCCTCGTCGGCGATGATGAGCGTGCGCTCGAACTGGCCCATGTTCTCGGTGTTGATGCGGAAGTACGCCTGCAGCGGGATCTCGACCTGCACGCCCTTCGGCACGTACACGAACGAGCCGCCCGACCAGACCGCCGTGTTCAGCGCGGCGAACTTGTTGTCGCCCGCCGGGATCACGGTGCCGAAGTACTCCTCGAAGAACTCGGGGTGCTCCCGAAGCGCCGTGTCGGTGTCGAGGAAGATGACGCCCTGCGCCTCGAGGTCCTCGCGGATCTGGTGGTACACGACCTCGGACTCGTACTGGGCGGCGACGCCGGCGACGAGGCGCTGACGCTCGGCCTCGGGGATGCCGAGCCGCTCGTAGGTGTTGCGGATGTCTTCGGGCAGGTCTTCCCAGGTCTGGGCCTGCTTCTCGGTGGAGCGGACGAAGTACTTGATGTTCTCGAAGTCGATCTCGGAGAGGTCGGCCCCCCACGACGGCATCGGTTTGCGGTCGAAGAGCTGCAGCGCCCGCAGGCGGCGCTGGAGCATCCATTCGGGTTCCTGCTTGAGCCCGGAGATGTTCGAGACCACCTCCTCGGAGAGGCCGCGGCGGGCGGAAGCGCCTGCCGCGTCGGAGTCGGCCCAGCCGAACTCGTAGACGCCGAGACCTTCCAGTTCGGGGCGGTCGATCAGTACGTCCGTCATATGCTCCTCTTCTCCTCCCGTGCGACCGGCTATCAGTCCGGCTCACCGCTGCTCACACGTCGAGGTGCGTGCGTTCGGCGGTGATGTGCGGGTGGCTCCATTGCGAACCTAAGATGGCTGGGGATCCGGCGGTGCGCAGCACGCACCGGGCGGATGCCTCAACCTGACAAGTCTATAGGGTCGCGGATGCCGCGGCGCCGGACTCACGGCGTCGTCACAGGGCCCGCAGCCCGAGTGAGGAACGAACCCGCGTGAACCCCGCGCCCACCCCCATCCGTCGCTCGCTGCGCGTCTTCGCGTGGCTGAGCTTCCTCGCACAGACGATCATCATCGCCACGGGCGGCGCGGTCCGGCTCACCGGGTCGGGTCTCGGATGCCCCACCTGGCCCACCTGCACACCCGAATCCCTCGTCCCCACGGAGGAGCTGACCTACCACTCGCTCATCGAGTTCGGGAACCGGATGATGACCGGCGTCGTGGGCATCCTCGCGCTCGTCGTGTTCGTGCTGGTGTGGCGCATCCGTCGTGAGCGACGCGACCTCTTCGTGCTCGCGTTCATCGTCGGCGCCGGCATCGTCACGCAGGCGATCGTGGGCGGCATCACGGTGTGGACAGGGCTCAACCCCTTCATCGTCGGGTTCCACTACGTGTCGTCGATCGTGCTGGTGTGCGTGACCGCGGCGTTCCTCGCCCGGCTCGACGCCGTGCCCGGCCCCCGCGAGCGCGCCGTCCCGGGCTGGTACGCGGGGCTCGCGCACGCGACGACCGCCGTGCTCGCGCTGACGATCGCGTTCGGCATCCTCACCACCGGGGCGGGGCCGCACTCCGGCGACGCCGCGGCCGGCCGCAACGGGTTCGACGCGGAGCTCCTCGAGCACATCCACGCCTGGCCCGGCTACGCGCTGTTCGCCCTCACGCTCGTGCTCGTCGTCGCCGCCTGGCGGCTGAAGCTGCCGACGCTCGGCTGGGCCGCCACCCTGCTGGGCGTCGAGTTCGTGCAGATCGCGGTCGGCCTCATCCAGGCCCGCAACGGCCTCCCGCCGGTGCTCGTCGGCATCCACATGGTGCTCGCCGCCCTCGCCGCCGCGACCACGACCCTCGTCATCCTGCGCCTGAAGCGCCCGGTGACCGCCGACGTGCCGGCCGAGGCATCCGTCCCCGCCTGACGCCCGCACCCGCCAGAACTTCGGAGATCTGCACGGCATCGGGCCGATCGGCTGGCACGAGTTCGTGATCGGCTCCGGGCAGTGCCACCCGGTTGCGGCGGACCCGGACCAGTCGACCGTCGTCGATCGCGCGACGCACAGATATCCGAACTCGCGATGGCGCGGAACGCGGTCGCGCGACCGGAGCGGCCCGGGCTCAGAACGGCAGCAGCGGGTCGATGCCGACCGCGAGGAACAGCAGCGAGAGGTACACGATCGAGCCGTGGAAGACGCGCATCGGCGAGACCTCGACATGCCGGATCGCGAGGCCGTAGAGACGGTGCGTCTCGTAGACGAACCATCCGCCCACCACGATCGCGACGGCCGTGTACACGAGCCCCATGTCGGCGACGGGGATGAGCAGCAGCGAGCACGCGACCGTCGCCCACGTGTAGAGGATGACCTGCAGGCCCACCTGCGCGCGCCCCCGCACCACGGCGAGCATCGGCACCTGCGCGGCGGCGTAGTCGTCCTTGTACTTCATCGAGAGCGGCCAGTAGTGCGGCGGCGTCCACAGGAAGATGATGAGGAACAGGATGACGGGCGCCCAGTCGAGGCTGCCGGTGACGGCCGCCCAGCCGATCAGCACGGGCATGCACCCCGCGACGCCGCCCCACACGATGTTCTGCGCGGTGCGACGCTTCAGGATGAGGCTGTAGAAGACGACGTAGAGCAGGATCGCCGCAAGCGACAGCGCGGCCGCGACCCAGTTGGTGAAGACCCAGAGCCAGGCGATGGATGCCACGCCGAGCGCGTAGGCGAACACGAGCGCCTGCCGGTCGGTGAGCTCGCCCGTCACGAGCGGACGGTTCTTCGTGCGCTTCATCAACCGGTCGATGTCGCGGTCGATGTAGCAGTTGAAGGCGCCCGCCGAGCCTGCGCTCATCGCCCCGCCGATCAGGGTGGCCACGAGCAGCCACAGGTCGGGCAGCCCGTCGGCGGCCAGGATCATGGTCGGCGCGGTGACGACCAGCAGCAGCTCGATCACCCGCGGCTTCGTGAGGGCGACGTATGCGGCCGCCTTGCGTCGCAGAGAGGTCGCCGGTCTGGCGTCACGGGTCTGTACGGCCTGCTGCATCGTTCCTCGTTCCGGCCCGCGCGACAGCCCGATCGGCGTGCGCGATCCTCGATGATTCTAGGACATCCGCCGCCCCGCCCGAACCTCACATCGTGCCGCGGCGGGGGTGAGTCATCCCCCGTCACAGATCCCCGTGGCGGAATACGCGGCGTCCGTATACTTGACACCAGCGCGCCAGGCGGCGTGGATTCGAGTGCCGTCTTCTCAACCACCGACGTGAGACCGGAACGGTCGTCGGGTCCACTGCGCCGTGACGATACGGCGGCCCCCTGGAACGTCCCGCGGGTGTCGCCATGACCGGAAGGAACTGCAACCTCGTGGCAAGTCTCGAATGGGATCCGATCGATGCTCGGGCCGTGGATACGGCGCGCGTGCTCGCGGCCGACGCTGTGGAGAAGGTCGGCAACGGCCACCCCGGCACCGCGATGAGCCTGGCACCGGCGGCCTACCTCCTCTTCCAGAAGGTGATGCGGCGCAACCCCGCCGACCACGCGTGGCTCGGCCGTGACCGGTTCATCCTGTCCGCCGGGCACTCCTCGCTGACCCAGTACGTCCAGATCTACCTCGAGGGCTCGGGTCTCGAGCTCGACGACCTCAAGGCGCTGCGCACCTGGGGCTCCAAGACCCCCGGCCACCCCGAGTACGGCCACACCGACGGCGTCGAGATCACCACCGGGCCGCTCGGCCAGGGCCTCGCCTCGGCCGTCGGCTTCGCGTACGCCTCGCGCTTCGAGCGCGGCCTGTTCGACCCGGATGCTCCGGCCGGCCAGAGCCCGTTCGACCACTTCGTCTACGTGATCGCGGGCGACGGCGACCTGCAGGAGGGCGTCACCAGCGAGGCGTCCTCGCTCGCCGGCCACCAGCAGCTCGGCAATCTCGTCGTCATCTACGACTCGAACCAGATCTCGATCGAGGACGACACGAACATCGCCTTCACCGAGAGCGTCGCCGACCGCTACGCGGCCTACGGATGGCACGTGCAGACCGTCGACTGGAAGAAGACGGGCGAGTACGTCGAGGATGTCGCGGCCCTGCACGAGGCGATCGAAGCCGCCAAGGGCGAGACCGACAAGCCGTCGATCATCATCCTGAAGACGATCATCGGCTGGCCGAGCCCGAAGAAGCAGAACACCGGCAAGATCCACGGCTCGGCGCTCGGCGCCGACGAGCTGGCCGCGGTGAAGGAGGTGCTCGGCTTCGATCCCGCCGAGACCTTCGTCGTCGCCGACGACGTGCTCGCGCACACCCGCGGCGCCCTCGAGCGCGGCGCTGCGGCGCAGGCCGAGTGGCAGGCGTCGTTCGACGCGTGGGCGGCCGCGAACCCCGAGCGCAAGGCGCTGCTCGACCGGCTGCTCGCCGGCGAACTGCCCGCCGACCTCGAATCCGCGTTGCCGGTGTTCGAGGGCGGCACGCAGGTGTCGACCCGCGCCGCATCGGGCAAGGTCATCAACGCCCTCGCGCCGCTCCTGCCCGAGTTCTGGGGCGGCTCGGCCGACCTCGCAGAGTCGAACCTCACCACCATCAACGGTGCGGCGTCGTTCATCCCCGAGCAGTGGTCGACGCACGAGTTCGCCGGCAACCCGTACGGGCGCGTGCTGCACTTCGGCATCCGCGAGCACGCCATGGCCGCGATCCTGAACGGCATCGTGCTGCACGGGCCGACGCGCCCCTTCGGCGGCACGTTCCTCATCTTCAGCGACTACATGCGCCCCGCCGTGCGTCTGGCCGCGCTCATGAAGGTGCCGTCGGTGTTCGTCTGGACGCACGACTCCGTCGCCCTCGGCGAGGACGGCCCGACGCACCAGCCCATCGAGCAGCTCTCCACGCTGCGGGCGATCCCGGGCCTGTCCGTGGTGCGCCCCGCCGACGCGAACGAGGTCTCGTACGCGTGGCTCGAGATCCTGCGCCGGCGGCACGAGCCGAGCGGCATCGCCCTCACCCGCCAGAACATCCCGGTGTTCGAGCGCGGCGACGGCGAAGCATCCGGTGAGGTCCTCGCCTCGGCCGCCAACACGGCGAAGGGCGCCTACATCCTCGCCGAAGCCCCCGGCGGCACGCCCGACGTGATCCTCATCGCGACCGGCTCCGAGGTGCAGCTCGCCATCGCGGCGCGCGAGCAGCTCGCCGCCGACGGGGTGAACGCGCGCGTGGTGTCCGCGCCGAGCCTCGAGTGGTTCGCCGAACAGTCCGACGAGTACCGCGAGCAGGTGCTGCCGTCCTCGGTCACCGCCCGGGTATCGGTCGAGGCCGGTCTGGCGTTGACTTGGGAGAAGCTCCTCGGCGACCGCGGGCGCGCGGTGTCGATCGAGCACTTCGGTGCCTCGGCCGACTACCAGACCCTGTTCCGCGAGTTCGGCATCACCGCCGAGCACGTCGTGGCCGCCGCGAAGGAATCGCTCGCCGCCTGAGCGAGCAGGAAGAAGTAGCAGAGATGTCCACCCAGACCCAGTCCCAGACGCCCACCGCAGCCCTCTCGGCTTCGGGCGTGAGCATCTGGCTCGACGACCTGTCGCGCCAGCGCATCCAGTCCGGCGACCTCGAGCGCCTGATCGCCGAGCGCAACGTGGTCGGCGTCACCACCAACCCGACGATCTTCGCCGCCGCGCTCTCCCAGGGCGAGGCGTACGCCGAGCAGCTGCACGCCCTCGCGGCGTCCGGCGCCGACGTCGACACCGCGGTCTTCGAGACCACGACCGACGACGTGCGTGCGGCGTCCGACGTGTTCCGCCCCGTCTTCGACGCGACCGGCGGTCTCGACGGCCGGGTGTCGATCGAGGTCGCCCCCGATCTCGCGCACGACGCTGCGGCGACGATCGAGTCCGCCAAGACGCTGTGGGCGAAGGTCGACCGTCCGAACGCGATGATCAAGATCCCCGCGACCGTCGAGGGCCTCGACGCGATCCGCGAGACCATCGGCGCCGGCATCAGCGTCAACGTGACCCTGATCTTCAGCATCGACCGCTACCGCGAGGTCATCGCGGCCTACCTCTCGGGCCTCGAGATCGCGCAGGCCGCCGGCATCGACCTGTCGACGATCCACTCGGTGGCCTCGTTCTTCGTGTCGCGCGTCGACACCGAGATCGACAAGCGGCTCACCGCGATCGGCACCGACGAGGCGCTCGCGCTGAAGAGCAAGGCGGGCGTGGCGAACGCGCGTCTGGCGTACGAGCTCTTCGAGCAGGAGTTCGCGGGCGAGCGCGCGCAGGCGCTGCTCGCCGCGGGAGCGAACCGCCAGCGCCCCCTGTGGGCGTCGACCGGTGTGAAGGACCCGTCGCTGCCCGACACGCTCTACGTGACCGAGCTCGTCGCGGCGGGCGTCGTCAACACCATGCCTGAGAAGACGCTCGAGGCGACCTTCGACCACGGTGTCGTCGAGGGCGACACGGTGACCGGCAACTACACCGGCGCAGCGACGGTCCTCGACAAGCTCGCCGGCGTCGGCGTCGACTACGACGACGTCACGGCGCTGCTCGAGCGCGAGGGCGTCGAGAAGTTCATCGTCTCGTGGCACGAGCTGCTCGACACCGTCCGTTCGGCGCTGGAGGCGGCCAAGTGAGCTTCCGCATCTCGGTCGGCGGCGCGGCCGCCGACGCCGTGCGCGCCGCGGTGCCGCAGCTGGTCGCCGACCGGATCGCCTCCGGCATCACCGCCCAGGACGGCGCCCTCTGGGGCCCCGCCGCCGAGGACGAAGCGTCCAAGCGACTCGGCTGGACGGAGGCGGTCGCCGTCTCGCGTCCGCTCGTCGAGGAGATCGTCGCCCTGCGCGATGAACTGCGCGCTGCGGGCGTCGACCACATCGTGCTGGCCGGCATGGGCGGCTCGTCGCTCGCCCCCGAGGTCATCACGCGCACGGTCGGCGCCCACCTCACGGTGCTCGACTCGACCGACCCCGGGCAGGTGCGCGCCGCACTGGCCGATCGGCTCGCCACCTCGGCGCTCGTCGTCTCGTCGAAGTCGGGCTCGACCGTCGAGACCGACAGCCAGCGACGCGTGTACGAGCAGGCGTTCCGCGACGCCGACATCGACCCGGCCGGGCGCATCATCGTGGTGACCGACCCGGGTTCGCCGCTCGACGCGTCGGCCCGCGAGGCCGGGTACCGGGTGTTCAACGCCGACCCGAACGTCGGCGGTCGCTACTCGGCCCTCACCGCGTTCGGGCTGGTCCCCTCGGGCCTCGCCGGCGTCGACATCGCCGAGATCCTCGACGAGGCCGAGACGATCGAGCTCTCGCTCGCCGTGGACACCGACGAGAACCCCGGGCTGATCCTCGGCGCGGCGATCGCCGCCGCCTCACCGCGCCGCGACAAGCTCGCGATCGTGGCCGACGGCACGCACATCGTCGGCTTCGCCGACTGGGCCGAGCAGCTCATCGCCGAATCGACGGGCAAGGAGGGCACCGGCATCCTTCCCGTCGTGCTCGAGCTCGGTGCCCCCGAGCTGGCAGCTCCCCCCGCCGACCTCCAGGTCGTGCGCCTGGTGGACGACGCCGGCGACGAGGTCTTCCCCCACGACGCACCCGACGAGATCCGCGTGTCGGGCACGCTCGGCGCGCAGTTGCTCGTGTGGGAGTACGCGACCGCGGTGGCGGGTCTGCTGCTCGGCATCAACCCCTTCGACCAGCCCGACGTCGAGTCGGCGAAGATCGCCGCTCGCGGCCTGCTCGACCAGCGTCCGGCC
This sequence comes from Agromyces larvae, assembly GCF_022811705.1. Taxonomy (NCBI): domain Bacteria; kingdom Bacillati; phylum Actinomycetota; class Actinomycetes; order Micrococcales; family Microbacteriaceae; genus Agromyces; species Agromyces larvae. The sequence continues at coordinate 1,116,801 of NZ_CP094528.1, forward strand.
CCCGAGCCCGCCGCCTTCGTGTCGAACGGCATCGAGGTGCGCGGCACGCCCGAGGTGATCGGCGCGTCGAGCGACCTCGCCTCGGCGCTCGAGGTGCTGTTCGAAGAGCTCCCCGCCGACGGGTACGTGTCGGTCCAGGCGTACCTCGACCGCGTCGACCACCCCGAGTTCGCGAAGCTGCGCGACCTGATCGCCGCGCGGTCCGGGCGACCGGTGACGTTCGGGTGGGGCCCCCGGTTCCTGCACTCGACCGGGCAGTTCCACAAGGGCGGCCCGGCGGTGGGCGTGTTCCTGCAGCTCACCGCGCGCACCGACGACGACCTCGAGATCCCCGAGCGACCGTTCACGTTCGGCGAGCTCATCGCCGCGCAGGCGTCAGGCGATGCGAGCGTGCTCGCCGCCCACGGGCGACCGGTGCTGACGCTGACGCTCACCGATCCGGCGACCCAGCTCGCCTCGATCGTCGACGCGCTCGGCTGACGGGCGGGTTGCATCCATGGAACCGGCCCTCATCGAGGCGGGGCGCAATCCGCTCCGCTCCCCCAACGACTTCCGCCTGAACCGGATCGCCGGCCCGTCGAGCCTCATCATCTTCGGCGTGACCGGCGACCTCTCGCGCAAGAAGCTGATGCCCGCGGTCTACGACCTCGCGAACCGGGGGCTTCTGCCCCCCGGCTTCGCGCTGGTCGGGTTCGCCCGTCGCGAGTGGGACGACCAGGACTTCGCGCAGGTCGTGCACGATTCGGTCAAGCAGTACGCGCGCACCGAGTTCCGCGAGGATGTCTGGGAGCAGCTCGCCCGTGGCATCCGTTTCGTGACCGGCACCTTCGACGACGCGGCCGCGTTCGACCGCCTGCGCGAGGTGGTCGACCGCCTCGACCGCGAGCGCGGGACGATGGGCAACCACGCGTTCTACCTGTCGATCCCGCCGAAGTCGTTCCCGCTCGTGACCGAGCAGCTGAAGCGTTCCGGGCTCACCGAGCAGCGCGACGGGCAGTGGCGACGCGTCGTCATCGAGAAGCCCTTCGGCAGCGATCTGAAGACGGCGCGCGAGCTGAACGACGTCGTCGCGAGCGTCTTCCCGCCCGACTCGGTGTTCCGCATCGACCACTATCTCGGCAAAGAGACGGTGCAGAACATCCTCGCGCTGCGGTTCGCGAACCAGCTCTACGAGCCCATCTGGAACGCGAACTACGTCGACCACGTGCAGATCACGATGGCCGAGGACATCGGCGTCGGGGGCCGGGCCGGGTACTACGACGGCATCGGCGCGGCGCGCGACGTCATCCAGAACCACCTGCTGCAGCTGCTCGCCCTCACCGCGATGGAAGAGCCGATCTCCTTCGATGCGGCGGCGCTGCGCGCCGAGAAGGAGAAGATCCTCGCAGCGGTTCGCCTGCCCGACGACCTGTCGACCGCCACCGCGCGCGGTCAGTACACCGGCGGATGGCAGGGCGGCGAGAAGGTCGTCGGCTTCCTCGACGAAGACGGCATGAACCCCGAGTCCACGACGGAGACGTACGCGGCGCTGAAGCTCCTCATCGGCACCCGCCGCTGGGCGGGCGTGCCGTTCTACCTGCGCGCCGGCAAGCGGCTCGGCCGCCGCGTCACCGAGATCGCGGTGGTGTTCAAGCGAGCACCGCAGCAGCTCTTCGCCGACAGCCAGACCTCGCAGCTGGGTCAGAACGCGCTCGTCATCCGGGTGCAGCCCGATGAGGGCGTCACCATCCGATTCGGTTCGAAGGTCCCCGGCGCCGGCATGCAGGTGCGCGACGTGACCATGGACTTCGGCTACGGCCACGCGTTCACCGAGGCGAGCCCCGAAGCGTACGAGCGACTCATCCTCGACGTGCTGCTCGGCGACCCGCCGCTGTTCCCCCGCCAAGAGGAGGTCGAGCTCTCCTGGAAGATCCTCGACCCGATCGAGGAGTTCTGGTCGACGCAGGGCCGTCCCGAACAGTACCGACCGGGCACCTGGGGTCCGTCGTCGGCCGATGCCCTGCTCGCCCGCGACGGCCGTAGCTGGAGGCGCCCGTGATCGTCGACCTTCCCGACACCACCACGAGCCGGATCTCGAAAGAGCTCGTGAAACTCCGCGAGGAGGGCGGTGCGGTGGCCCTCGGCCGCGTGCTCACGCTCATCATCGCAACCGCCCCCGGCGCCGAAGAGGAGGCGATCGAGGCGGCGAACGACGCATCTCGGGAGCATCCGATGCGCGTCATCGTCGTGGCCACCGAGCCCGGCACCGAGGATGCGGCCGTCGAGCCGCGCCTCGACGCCGAGATCCGCGTCGGCGGTGACGCCGGCGCGAGCGAGGTCATCGTGCTGCGCGCGACCGGCGACGCCGCCCGCGACGAGGAGAGCCTGATCACGGGCCTCCTGCTGCCCGACGCGCCGGTGGTGACCTGGTGGCCCGGCATCGCTCCGGCGGTGCCCGGCGAGGCTCCGCTCGGTCGGTTCGCGCAGCGGCGCATCACGGATGCATCGGCTCAGCCCGATCCGCAGGGCGCTCTGCTGACCCTGCAGCGCAACTACACGCCGGGCGACGCCGACTTCGCGTGGACCCGGCTCACGCTGTGGCGCGCGCAGCTCGCCGCGGTGCTCGACCAGCCGCCGTACGCACCGGTGACCGGTGTGCAGGTCACCGGGGCGATCGACTCGCCCTCGACGACGCTGCTCGCGGCGTGGCTGCGGATGCAGCTGGGTGCGCAGACCGACTACGTGCTCACACCGGTCGAAGCAGGGTCGCACGGCATCCACGGCGTGGTGCTCGAGCGTCCGACCGGTCCCATCGAGCTCATCCGCGACGTTCCGGGTGTCGCCACCCTCCGTCAGCCCGGGCAGCCCGTGCACGACGTCGCGCTGCCTCGCCGCAGCCTTCGCGACTGCCTGGCCGACGAGCTGCGCCGCCTCGACCCCGACGAGTTGTACGGTGAGGTGATCACGAACGGGCTTCAGCAGCTCGGTGAAGCCGAGTCGGAGGGCGCAGACGCATGACGAACGATCGGCGGGTGCTCGTGCACCCCGACAAGGGCGCCCTCGCGGGGGCGGTCGCGGCGCGGTTCATCACGAAGACCCTCGACATCCTCGACGACCAGGAGCTCGCGCACATCGTGCTCACCGGCGGGTCGATGGGTGCCGCCGTGCTGGAGGCCGTCTCCGCATCGCCCGCACGCACCACGATCGACTGGTCGCGGGTGCACGTGTGGTGGGGTGACGAGCGCTGGGTGGACGCGGGATCCGCCGATCGCAACGACGCCCAGGCCGACGCGGCCCTCCTGGATGACCTCGACCTCTCGGCCGAGAACGTGCATCGTTTCCCCGCGGCGGACTCCGGAGTCGACCTCGACGAGGCCGCCGATCGCTATGCGGCCGAGCTCGCCGCGTGGGCGGCGCCCGGCTTCGCGCACCCCGTGTTCGACATCACGTTCCTCGGCGTCGGACCCGACGGCCACATCGCGTCGCTCTTCCCGCACCGTTCCGGCATCCGGGTCACCGATCGCACGGTGATCCCGGTGCGCAACTCCCCCAAGCCGCCGCCCGAGCGGCTCAGTCTCACCCGCCCGGTGCTGAACGCGTCGCAGCGGGTGTGGTTCGTGCTCGCCGGAGCCGACAAGGCATCGGCGCTGGGCCTCGCGCTCGCGGGGGCGTCGCGCGACGAGGTTCCGGTCGCGGGCATCAAGGGCCGGCGACGCACCGTCTTCTTCGTCGACCAGGATGCTGCGGCCGAAGTGCCCGAGGAGCTCATCGCGCGCGACTATTGACCCGCGCAGGTCTCTTGACCCGCGCAGGCCTCTTGACCCGCGCAGGCCGCACGATCACACGAAGGGGCGGGCCGATCCATCGGATCGGCCCGCCCCTTCGATCGCGGTGTGCGAGGTCAGTCGGTCGTCGCGGTGCCGCGGCGGGCGCGCAACTGCTGGAGCGCCTCCTCGAGCAGCGTCGCCGCCTCCTCCTCGGAACGGCGCTCCTTCACGTACGCGAGGTGCGTCTTGTACGGCTCGGTCTTCGCGAGCGCGGGCGGGTTGTCGCGGTCGCGACCGGCGGGAAGACCGGTCGACGGACTGTCGATGACGTCGGGGATCTCGTCTTCGGGCAGATTGGCCGCGAAGTAGCGGATCGTCTCGTTGCCCTTCGCGTCCCAGTAGCTCACCGCGATGCGGTCGGCGTGGACGCCGTGGTCCTGCTCCCCCATCGGGCCTGCTCCCACGCGGGAGCCGCGAATCGCGCTGTTGCCGGAAACCATCGGAACCTCTCGATCAGAGTGCGGTGTCGAACTTGGTGATCAATCCGAGCACCACGATGCAGGCGATCCAGACGACGCCGAGGATCACGGTGATGCGGTTCAGATTGCGTTCAGCCACGCCCGACGCGCCGAGATTCGACGTCACGCCGCCGCCGAACATGTCGGACAGACCCCCGCCGCGGCCTTTGTGCAGCAGGATCAGCAGCGTCAGCAACAGGCTGGTGAGGCCGAGCAGCACCTGCAGTACGACCTGGAGAATCTCCACGGTGAACCCTTTCCAGGCACGACGCAGTGGACGTGCCGACTTACGAGTATAGCCAGAGCGCGGGCCCACGGCCGAAGCCGGGGGCCCGCCGGATCAGGCTCCGATGTGCTTCTTGAAGCGGACGATCGCGCTGAACTCGTCGATGTCGAGGCTCGCTCCGCCGACGAGCGCACCGTCGACGTTCGGCTCGCGCATGAACGCGGCGATGTTCGCGGCCTTGACCGACCCGCCGTAGAGGATGCGCGTGCGCGCGGCGATCTCGTCGCCGAGCAGCTCCGCGAGGACGCCTCGCAGCGCCGCCGCAACCTGCTCGGCCTGCTCGGGCGTCGCCGCCTGACCCGACCCGATCGCCCAGACCGGCTCGTACGCGACGACGATCTCCTTCGAGGCGTCGACGCCGGCCAGCGCCGCGCGCAGCTGCGCAACGGGCACCGCACTCGCACCGTGCTGCTCGAGATCCTCGGCCGTCTCGCCGACGCAGAGCACGGGCACCAGCCCGTGCCGCTGGGCGGCGAGCACCTTCGCGTTCACCTCGGCATCGGTCTCGCCGTGCAGGGTCCGCCGCTCGGAGTGCCCGATGATGACGTACGCGCAGTCGAGCTGCGCGAGGAAGGCACCCGAGATCTCGCCGGTGTAGGCACCGGAGTCGTGCGCCGACAGGTCCTGCCCGCCGTACGCGATCGGCAGCGAGTCGGCCGCCACCAGCGTCTGCACGCTGCGCAGATCGGTGAACGGCGGGAACACCGCCACCTCGGCGTCGGCGGGGGCGTGCTTCGCCTCCGCCAACGACCAGGCGAGCTTCTGCACGAACGCGATCGCCTGCAGGTGATCGAGGTTCATCTTCCAGTTGCCGGCGATGAGCGGCGTACGGTTCACTGCCATCCGAGCACCTCCAGTCCGGGAAGCTGCTTGCCTTCGAGGAACTCGAGGCTCGCGCCGCCGCCGGTCGAGATGTGTCCGAACTGGTCGTCGGAGAACCCGAGCTGGCGGACCGCAGCAGCCGAGTCGCCGCCGCCGACCACGCTGAGGCCGTCGACCTCGGTGAGCGACTGGGCGACCGTGCGGGTGCCTTCGGCGAACGGCGTCAGCTCGAACACGCCCATCGGGCCGTTCCAGAACACGGTCTTCGACGCACGGATCCGTTCGGCGAAGGCCTCGGCCGTCTCGGGGCCGATGTCGAGTCCGAGCCCGGCGGCGCCGAACGCGGTCTGCTCGATCGCGTCGGCCGCGGCGACCTCGTGGGCCGCGTCGGCCGAGAAGGACTCGGCGACGACGACATCGGTCGGCAGCACCAGTTCGACGCCGCGCTCGGCGGCCTCGTCGAGGTACCCGCGCACGGTGTCGATCTGGTCGGCCTCGAGGAGGCTCTTGCCCACGGCATGGCCCTGCGCGGCCAGGAAGGTGAACAGCATGCCTCCGCCGATGAGCAGCGCGTCCACGCGCGGCAGCAGGTGGGCGATGACGCCGAGCTTGTCGGACACCTTCGAGCCGCCGAGCACGACCGTGTAGGGCCGCTCGGGGTTCTCGGTGAGCCGGTCGAGCACGTCGAGCTCGGCCGCGATCAGGAGGCCGGCGGCACTCGGCCGCAGCTGCTCCAGATCCCACACGCTCGCCTGCTTGCGGTGCACGACGCCGAACCCGTCGGAGACGACGGCGTCGGCGAACCCGGCGAGCTGCTCGGCGAACGCGCGTCGCTCGTCGTCGTCCTTGCTGGTCTCGCCCGGGTTGAAGCGCAGGTTCTCGAGCACGAGCACCTGCCCGTCGGCGAGCGCCGCGACCTTCGCCGCGGCATCCGGGCCGACCGTGTCGGCCGCGAACGCGACCTCGGCGCCGAGCAGCTCACCGAGCCGCTCGGCCACCGGAGCCAGGCTGTACCGGGGATCGGGCGCCCCGTCGGGGCGGCCCAGGTGGGAGACCACGATGACGCGGGCACCCTGCCCGGTCAGGGCCTGAATGGTCGGCACCGACGCCCGCACGCGGCCGTCGTCCGTGATGACCTCACCCTGAAGCGGGACGTTGAGGTCGGATCGGACGACGACGCGCTTGCCGGCGAGCGGACCGAGGGAATCGATCGTTCGCAGCGACATCTCGAAAGCTCGACTCAGAGACGCTCGGCCACGTACACCGTGAGGTCGACCAGGCGGCTCGAGTAGCCCCACTCGTTGTCGTACCACGACGTGAGCTTGACCTGGTCGCCGATGACGCGGACGAGTCCGGCATCGAAGATCGAGGAGTGCGGGTCGGTCACGATGTCGCTCGACACGATCGGGTCCTCGGTGTACTTGAGGATGCCCTTCAGCGGGCCGTCGGCGGCCGCCTTGTACGCCGCCTTGACCTCGTCGACCGTGACCGGCCGCGACGCGGTCACGGTGAGGTCGGTGATGGAGCCCGTGGGCACGGGCACCCGCAGCGCGAAGCCGTCGAGCTTGCCCTTCAGCTCGGGCAGGACGAGGCCGATCGCCTTCGCCGCACCCGTCGAGGTCGGCACGATGTTGAGGGCGGCGGCGCGCGCACGACGCAGGTCGCGGTGCGGGCCGTCCTGCAGGTTCTGGTCGGCGGTGTACGCGTGGACGGTCGTCATGAGGCCGCGCTCGATGCCGAACGCGTCGTTGAACACCTTCGCGAGCGGGGCGAGACAGTTCGTCGTGCACGACGCGTTCGAGATGATGTGGTGGTTCGCCGGGTCGTAGTCCTGCTCGTTCACGCCGATGACGAACGTCGCGTCCTCGTCGGTCGCAGGGGCCGAGATGAGCACCTTCTTGGCACCCGCCTCGATGTGCTTGCGCGCGTCGGCGGCCTTCGTGAAGAAGCCGGTCGACTCGATCACGATGTCGACCCCGAGCTCGCCCCACGGCAGGTTCGCCGGGTCACGCTCTTCGAAGGAACGGATCTTCTTGCCGTCGACGATGATGTGCTCGTCGTCGTACTCGACGGTCGCGTCGAGGCGGCCGGTGATCGAGTCGTACTTGAGCAGGTGCGCGAGGGTCTTGTTGTCGGTGAGGTCGTTGACCGCGACGATGTCGATGTCGGCGCCCTGAGCGAGCGCTGCACGGAAGTAGTTGCGGCCGATGCGGCCGAAGCCGTTGATTCCGATCTTTACGGACACGGAGGTCTCCTGAATGACGGTGCGCGAGCGCGCGGATGATCGAGATTGGTACGGACGGCGGCGTCCCCGGGCGGCGCCCGGGGACGCCGCGTTCATCATGACAGTAGCAGCAGGCCCGCGGTCTTCTCACGGGCGACGTCGAACCGCTGCTGGACGTTCGCCCAGTTCGCGATCGTCCAGAACGCCTTCACGTAGTCGGCGCGCACGTTCTTGTAGTCGAGGTAGTACGCGTGCTCCCACACGTCGAGCATGAGCAGCGGAACGATGCCGGCAGGCAGGTTCGCCTGCTGGTCGAAGAACTGCAGCACGATCAGCCGCTGGCCGATCGAGTCCCAGGCGAGCACCGCCCAACCCGAGCCCTGCACGCCCAGTGCCGTGGCGGTGAAGTGCGCCTGGAACGCGTCGAACGAGCCGAACTGGTCGTCGATCGCGGCCGCGAGCTCGCCGGTGGGCTTGTCGCCGCCGTCGGGCGAGAGGTTCGTCCAGAAGATCGAGTGGTTGACGTGACCGCCGAGGTTGAACGCGAGGTCCTTCTCGAGCTTGTTCACGTTCGCCAGGTTGCCCGATTCTCGCGCTTCGGCGAGCTGGGCGAGCGCGGTGTTCGCGCCGGTCACGTAGGCCTGGTGGTGCTTCGAGTGGTGCAGCTCCATGATCGTGCCGCTGATCGCCAGCTCGAGCGCCGAGTAGTCGTAGGCCAGATCCGGGAGGGTGTAGTCAGCCATTCCTTCTCCTTGTCAGGTGCCGGGAACCGGGCTTCTGCCCGGGTGTACCGCGGCCGTCTTCGAGTCTATGCCCGCATCCGCGCGACCGGTCGGGGGTTGCGTCACACCACGTCGAGATCGGCCGGAAGGCTCGCCTCGGTGCCGGGGACGCCCAGCTCGACGGCGCGCTTGTCGGCCATCGCGAGCAGTCGGCGGATGCGGCCGGCCACCGCGTCCTTGGTCATCGGCGGGTCGGCGTGATGGCCGAGCTCGTCGAGGCTGGCGTCGCGGTGCGCGAGCCGCAGCTCGCCCGCGTACTTCAGGTGGTCGGGGATGTCGTCGCCCAGCAGTTCCATGGCGCGCTCGACGCGGGCGCAGGCCGCGACGGCGGCTTGCGCACTGCGCCGCAGGTTCGCGTCGTCGAAGTTCACCAGCCGGTTCGCGGTGGCGCGCACCTCGCGCCGCTGGCGCAATTCCTCCCAGTTGCGCACCGTGTCGGTCGCGCCCATCAGCTCGAGCATCGCACTGATCGCCTCGCCGTCGCGGATGACGACCCGGTGCACGCCGCGCACCTCCCGCGCCTTCGCCGAAACGCCCAGCCGCCCGGCTGCGCCCACCAGCGCCATCGCGGTCTCGTTGCCGGGGCACGTGATCTCCAGCGCCGCGGAACGGCCCGGGTCGGTGAGGCTGCCGTGCGCGAGGAACGCCCCGCGCCAGACGGCGGCGACCTCGGGACGCGACCCGGTCGTCAGCCGGTTCGGCAGCCCGCGCACGGGCCGACGACGCGCATCGAGCAGGCCGGTCTGCCGGGCGAGGGTCTCACCGCCCTCGAGCACCCGGACGAGGTACTGGTTCTGCCGCCGCAGGCCCGACGCCGAGATCACCGACACCGTCGGCCGCACGCCGTACAGTTCGCCGAGGTCGCGGGTGACCCGCTTCGCGATCGCGGGCGAGTCCAGCTCGGCCTCGATCGCGATGCGGTTCGAGATGATGTGCAGGCCGCCCGCGAACCGGAGGATCGAGGCGAGCTCGGCGGCCCGCACACTCGTCTTCTGGACCTCGACGCGAGCGAGTTCCTCCTTCACATCTGCGGTCAATGCCACGTGGTCGTTCCCATCTGTCGTACGTCATTCGCGACCGAGGTCGCGGTCTTTCACATTCACCGCGACGCCGGGGAGTCCGGCGATGCGGGCGGCCAGCTCACGGGCGATCGCCACGGAGCGGTGCTTGCCTCCGGTGCATCCGATCGCGATGGTCGCGTGACGCTTGTTCTCGCGCTGATAGCCCGCGAGCACCGGCGCGAGCGCCGCGGTGTACGCCGCGATGAAATCGGATGCCCCGTTCTGGCCGAGCACGAACTCGGAGACGGCCGGGTCGGCGCCGGTGAGGGGCCGCAGCTCGGGCACCCAGAACGGGTTCGGGAGGAACCGGGCGTCGGCGACGAGGTCGGCGTCGGGCGGCAGCCCGTACTTGAACCCGAAGCTCACGACGGTGACGTGCACGCCGGCCCGCCCGGACTCGGCGAACGACTCGGTGACGAGGTTCGCGAGCTGGTGGATGTTCAGCTCGGAGGTGTCGACGATGAGATCCGCCGTCTCGCGGATCGCCTGCATCCGCGCCCGCTCGGCGACGATGCCGTCGAGGATCGTGCCATCGTCCTGCAGGGGGTGCGGCCGGCGAACCGACTCGAACCGGCGTACCAGCGCGGCATCCGACGCGTCGAGGAACATCACCCGCACGTTCACGCCGTTGCGCAACGCCTGGACGATGTCCTGGAGCTCGGCGAAGAAGTCGCGGCCGCGGATGTCGACGACCGCCGCGATCCGCGGCAGCGATGCGCCGGCGCGTTCGGCGAGGTCGACGAGCGGGCGGAGCATCTGCGGCGGCAGATTGTCGACGACGTACCATCCGAGGTCTTCGAGCGCGTCGGCCACCGTCGAACGGCCCGCCCCAGACATCCCGGTCACGATGACCAGCTCCTGCTGTGCGGACTCCTCGCCCATGCGTCGACGCCCCCTTCCTGGAACCTCCACCCAGCCTAGCCGCGCTCGGGCGCGAGCTCGGCGGAGAGACGCTGCCGGATCGCCGCGGCGAGCGTCGGGCCGATGCCCTTCACCTCGGCGATCTCGGTTTCGGACGCTGATCGCAGTCGCGCCACGGAGCCGAAGTGACGCAGCAGCGAACGCACCCTCGCCGGACCGAGACCGGGCACCTCGCTCAGCACCGTCGAGATGTCGCGTTTGCGGCGCTGTCGCTGGTGCGTGATCGCGAACCGGTGGGCCTCGTCGCGCACCCGCTGGAACAGGAACAGCGCGTCGGAGTTGCGCGGCAGGATGACCGGGAAGTCGCTGTCGGGGGTCCAGATCTCTTCGAGTCGCTTCGCGATGCCGCACAGCGCGATGCCCGTCACCCCCGATTCATGCAGCGCCCGCGCCGCCGCCGCGACCTGCGGCTGCCCGCCGTCGACGACGAGCAGGTTCGGTCGGTAGGCGAACTTCGCCCGCTTCGCGGTCGCGGCCGGCTCGTCGGGTGCTCCGGTCGGGTCGGGTGCTCCGGCCGGCTCGGAGGGGTCGGATGCCTCGGATGCCTCGGATGCCTCGGATGCCTCGCGTGGAGCGAGGTACGCGAGCCGGCGCGTCAACACCTGGTGGATCGAGTCGGTGTCATCGGTGGAGGCGGGGATGGTGAACCGGCGGTACTCGTCTTTGCGCGGCAGGCCGTCCTCGAAGACCACCATCGAGGCGACGATGTTCGTGCCGGACAGGTGCGAGACGTCGAAGCACTCGATGCGCAGCGGCGCATCCGTCATGCCGAGCGCCTCCTGGATGTCTTCGAGCGCGCGTGAGCGCGTGGTGAAGTCGGAGCTGCGCTGGGTCTTGTATCGCATCAGCGTCTGCTTGGCGTTCTGCGCGGCGGTCGCCAGCAGCGCCGCCTTGTCGCCGCGCCGGGCCGCGCGCAGACGCACCCGTCGACCCGCCAGACCCCCCAGCCAGGTCTCCACCGCGGCCGCGTCGTCGGGCAGCTCGGGCACGACCACCTCGGCCGGCGGCAGAATGCCGTCGCTGTACGCGTTCTGGAGGACCGAGTCCACGAGATCCGCGAGGGGGACGTCGAGCTCTTTGTCGACGGTCCACGACCGCTCGCCGCGGACCCGCCCGCCGCGCACGATGAACAGGTGCACCGCGGCCGCGAGCTCGTCGTGCTCGATGCCGAACACGTCCAGGTCGACGCGCTCGCCGAGCACCATCGCGCTCTTCTCGAAGAACGCGTTGGCGGCCTGCAGCTGATCGCGCCGCCGTGCCGCCGTCTCGTAGTCCTGCACCGCCGCCGCGGCCCGCATCTCGCGCTCGAGCTCGGTCACGATGCGCGGGTCCTGGTTCTGCATGAACGCGACGAACCGATCGACGTTCGCGCGGTGCTCCTCGATCGTGACCTTGCCCGAGCACGGGCCGAAGCAGCGGCCGATCTGCCCGGCGAAGCACGGTTTGCCCGAGGCCATCGCCCGCCGGTAGTCGCTGTCTTTGCAGGTGCGGATCGGGAACATCCGGATCAGGATGTCGAGCATGTCGGTGAGCGCCCACATCTTCGGGTAGGGGCCGAAGTAGCGGGCGCCCGGGATGGCGCGTTTGCGGGTGACCATCGCCCTGGGCGCCTCGTCGGCCATCGTCACCACGAGATACGGGTAGGACTTGTCGTCCTTGAACCGCACGTTGAACGGCGGCTTCCACTCGTTGATCCAGGTGATCTCGAGGTTCAGCGACTCGACGTCGCTGGCGACGACCGTCCACTCGACCGCGGTCGCGGTGGTGACCATGCGACGGGTGCGTTCGTGCAGCGTGTGCAGCGGCGCGAAGTAGTTCGACAGCCGAGCGCGCAGGTTCTTGGCCTTGCCGACGTACAGCACCCGCCCTTCGGCGTCGCGGAAGCGGTACACGCCGGGCTCGGTGGGGATCTCCCCCGCCTTCGGTCGGTACGGGACGGTGCTCGCCACGGTCAGCTCGCGACCTCCGCACGGCCCGGGGCCGCGTCGAAGATCTCGCGCAGGAAGTAGCCGGTGTGGCTGTCGGGGATGAGCGCCACCTGTTCGGGCGTGCCCGTCGCCACGATCGTGCCGCCGCCCGACCCGCCCTCGGGGCCGAGGTCGATGATCCAGTCGGCCGACTTGATGACGTCGAGGTTGTGCTCGATCACGATGACGGTGTTGCCCTTGTCGACGAGCTTGCCGAGCACCTTCAGCAGCTTGCGGACGTCTTCGAAGTGCAGGCCGGTGGTCGGCTCGTCGAGCACGTAGACGCTGCGGCCGTTGGAGCGGCGCTGCAGCTCGGTCGCGAGCTTGACGCGCTGCGCCTCACCGCCCGAGAGGGTCGTCGCGCTCTGGCCGAGCTGCACGTACCCCAGCCCGACATCGACGAGCGTCTTCAGGTAGCGGTGGATCGCGGAGATCGGCTCGAAGAACTCGGCCGCCTCGCTGATCGGCATCTCGAGCACCTCGGCGATGTTCTTGCCCTTGTAATGCACCTGCAGCGTCTCGCGGTTGTAGCGCTTGCCGCCGCACACCTCGCACGCGACGTACACGTCGGGCAGGAAGTTCATCTCGATCTTGATCGTGCCGTCGCCCGAGCACGCCTCGCAGCGCCCGCCCTTGACGTTGAAGCTGAACCGGCCCGGCAGGTAGCCGCGCGCCTTCGCCTCGACCGTCTCGGAGAACAGCGTGCGGATGCGGTCGAACACCCCGGTGTACGTCGCGGGGTTCGATCGGGGCGTGCGCCCGATCGGTGCCTGGTCGACGTGTACGACCTTGTCGAGGTGGTCCAGCCCTGTGACCCGGCGGTGCTTGCCCGGGACCTTGCGCGCCCCGTTCAGCCGGTTCGCGAGCACCCGGTACAGGATGTCGTTCACGAGCGACGACTTGCCCGACCCGCTGACGCCCGTGACCGCGGTGAAGGTGCCGAGCGGGAACCGGACGTCGACCTTCTTCAGGTTGTTCGCCTCGGCCCCCTCGACCGTGATGTGCCGTTCGGGGTCGACCGGTCGCCGATGCGAGGGCGTCGCGATCTCGCGTCGGCCGGCGAGGTAGTCGCCGGTGAGCGACTCGGTGTTCTTCAGCAGGTCGGCGTAGCTGCCCGAGTGCACCACGGTGCCGCCGTTGACGCCCGCCCCGGGGCCGATGTCGACGACCCAGTCGGCGGTGCGGATGGTGTCCTCGTCGTGCTCGACGACGATGAGCGTGTTGCCCAGGTCGCGGAGGGCGACGAGCGTGTCGATGAGCCGGCGGTTGTCGCGCTGGTGCAGGCCGATGCTCGGTTCGTCGAGCACGTACAGCACGCCCGTCAGCCCTGACCCGATCTGGGTGGCCAACCGGATGCGCTGCGCTTCACCGCCCGACAGGGTGCCCGCGGCTCGGGCGAGGTCGAGATACGCCAGCCCGACGCGGATGAGGAAGTCGAGCCGCAGCTTGATCTCGCGCAGCACCTGCGCCGCGATCGCCTGCTCGCGGTCGGTCAGGTGCAACCGGTCCATGAACGAACGCGCGTCGGAGAGGCTCATCAGGCAGACGTCGGCGATGCTCGCATCGTGCACGCGCACGGCGAGCACCTCGGGCTTCAGACGCTTGCCGTCGCAGACCGGGCACGGGATCTCGCGCAGATACTCGGCCCAGCGGGCGCGCTGCACATCGGTCTCGGCCTGCGCGTACTGCCGTTCGATGTACGGCACGACGCCCTCGAACCCCGAGGTGTAGCTCATCTCGCGGCCGTAGCGGTTGCGCCAGCGCACCTTGACCTCGAAGTTGTCGCCGTGCAGCACCGCGCTGCGCACCGAGGGGTCGAGCTCCTCCCACGGCGTCGCCAGCGAGAAGCCGAGGTCGCGGGCGAGCCCGTCGAGCAGCTTCTCGTAGTAGTTGTAGAGGCTCTTGCCCTGCGAGGTCCACGGCAGGATGACGCCCTCGGCGATGCTGAGGCCCGGGTCGCCGAGCAGCAGCTCGTCGTCGACCGACATGCGGGTGCCGAGGCCCGAGCACTCGGGGCACGCGCCGAACGGCGCGTTGAACGAGAACGTGCGCGGCTCGATCTCGGTGAGCGCGATGGGGTGCTGGTTGGGACACGACAGCTTCTCGGAGAAGGTCTGCCAGGCGGCGGGCCCGTCGACGTCGACGTAGTTGACCTGGACGAGGCCGTCGGTGAGCCGGAGCGCCGTTTCGAGCGAGTCGGTGAGCCGGTTGAGCAGATCGTCGGCGGCCACGAGCCGGTCGACCACGACCGCGATGTCGTGCTTGACCTGCTTCTTCAGCACCGGCGGCTCGTCGAGGCGGATGAGTTCGCCGTCGACCATCGCGCGCGTGAAGCCCTGCGCGCCGAGGTCGCGGAACAGGTCGACGAACTCGCCCTTCTTCTTCGAGACGACGGGTGCGAGCACCTGGAACCGGGTGCCCTCGTCGAGTTCCATCAGCCGGTCGGCGATCTGCTGCACCGTCTGACGCTGGATGCGTTCACCGCAGACGGGACAGTGCGGAACACCGATGCGCGCCCACAGGAGGCGCATGTAGTCGTAGATCTCGGTGATCGTGCCCACCGTCGAACGCGGGTTGCGGTTGGTCGACTTCTGGTCGATCGAGACCGCGGGGCTCAGCCCTTCGATGAAATCGACGTCGGGCCGGTCGACCTGCCCCAGGAACTGCCGCGCGTACGCCGAGAGCGATTCGACGTAGCGGCGCTGCCCCTCGGCGAAGATCGTGTCGAAGGCGAGCGACGACTTGCCCGACCCCGAGAGCCCGGTGAACACGACCATCGCGTCGCGCGGGATCTCGACGTCGACGTTCCGCAGGTTGTGCACACGGGCACCGCGGACGCTCAGGCGCGAGTGATGGTCGAGACGAGAAACTGGCACCATGCGAGTCTACGAACCCCCTCCGACATCCGGCTGAGAGCCCCGGCGCGTCACCCGAACATCCGTTCGAATCCCCGTCACCCGAGATGCCCCGCCTTCTCCATCTGCCGGAGCTCGCGCTTCAGCTCGGCGACCTCGTCGCGCAGGCGTGCAGCGAGTTCGAACTTCAGTTCCCCGGCCGCGACCAGCATCTGGTCGTTGAGGTCGCGGATGAGGTCTTCGAGGTCGTTGGCGCCTTCGGCCGCGATGCCCTCGCGCCGGAGATTCGGCACAGGCGACTTCGCCCTGGCGTCACGACCGGCGAGCAGCTTCGCGGTATCGGCCTCTTCGCGCGCGAGCACCTCGGTGATGTCGGCGATGCGCTTGCGCAGCGGCTGCGGGTCGATGCCGTTCACCCGGTTGTACTCGACCTGCTTCTCGCGTCGACGATTCGTCTCGTCGATCGCGCTGTGCATCGAGTCGGTGACGACGTCGGCGTACATGTGCACCTGCCCCGAGACGTTGCGCGCCGCGCGGCCGATCGTCTGGATGAGCGACGTCGACGACCGCAGGAAGCCCTCTTTGTCGGCGTCGAGGATCGCGACGAGCGACACCTCGGGCAGGTCGAGCCCCTCGCGGAGCAGGTTGATGCCGACCAGCACGTCGTAGACGCCGGCGCGCAGTTCGGTGAGCAGCTCGACGCGGCGCAGCGTGTCGACGTCGGAGTGCAGGTACCGCACCCGCACGCCCGCCTCGGAGAGGAAGTCGGTGAGCTCTTCGGCCATCTTCTTCGTGAGCGTGGTGACGAGCACCCGCTCGTCGCGCTCGGCGCGGGCCCGGATCTCTTCGAGGAGGTCGTCGATCTGGCCCTTCGACGGCTTCACCACGATCTGCGGGTCGACGAGGCCGGTCGGGCGGATGATCTGCTCGACGACGCCGTCGGCCACACCCATCTCGTACCGGCCCGGCGTGGCCGAGAGGTACACCGTCTGACCCACCCGGGCCTTGAACTCGTCCCACCGGAGCGGTCGGTTGTCGAGCGCGCTCGGCAGCCGGAAGCCGTGTTCGACGAGCGTGCGCTTGCGCGACGAGTCGCCCTCGTACATCGACCCGATCTGCGGCACCGTGACGTGCGACTCGTCGATCACGACGAGGAAGTCGTCGGGGAAGTAGTCGAGCAGGCAGTGCGGGGGCTCGCCCGCCATGCGGCCGTCGATGTGCCGCGAGTAGTTCTCGATGCCCGAGCAGAAGCCGATCTGCTCCATCATCTCGAGGTCGAACGTGGTGCGCATGCGCAGCCGCTGGGCCTCGAGCAGCTTGCCCTCGCGCTCGAGCTCCTGCAGCCGCTCGTCCAGCTCGTCGCGGATCGTGCCGATCGCGCGCTGCATGACATCGGTGGACGCCACGTAGTGCGAACCCGGGAACACGGGCACCGCGTCGAGACGCTCGATGACCTGCCCCGTGAGGGGGTGCAGGCTGTAGAGCGCCTCGATCTCGTCGCCGAACATCTCGATGCGGATGGCCCGCTCCTCGTAGACGGGGATGATCTCGATCGTGTCGCCCCGCACCCGGAAGTTGCCGCGGGAGAAGTCGACGTCGTTGCGCTGGTACTGCATCGAGACGAACTTGCGGATCAGCCAGTCGCGATCGACCCGCTGGCCCACCTGCAACGGCATCATCGCGTTCAGATACTCTTCGGGCGTGCCGAGGCCGTAGATGCACGACACCGTCGAGACGACCACGACGTCGCGCCGGCTGAGCAGCGAATTCGTGGTCGAGTGCCGCAGCCGCTCGACCTCGGCGTTGATGGAGCTGTCTTTCTCGATGAAGGTGTCGGTCTGCGGCACGTAGGCCTCGGGCTGGTAGTAGTCGTAGTACGAGACGAAGTACTCGACCGCGTTGTTCGGCATCAGCTCGCGGAACTCGTTCGCCAGCTGTGCCGCGAGCGTCTTGTTGTGCGCGAGCACCAGGGTGGGCCGCTGCACCTGCTCGATGAGCCACGCGGTCGTCGCCGACTTGCCGGTGCCGGTGGCGCCGAGGAGCACGACGTCGGTCTCGCCGGCGTTGACGCGCGCCGCGAGGTCGGCGATCGCCTGGGGCTGGTCGCCGCTGGGCCGGTACTCGCTGACGACCTCGAACGGGCGGACAGAACGAGTGGTCTCCATGCGTTCCAGTCTAGGAACGCCCACCGACACGGCCCCCGGCGTTCGCCGCGGGCGGACCGGCGACCGGCGACGCCCTGGACCGGCGAGCCCGGCGCCGAGCGCGACGCGGCGGCGCTCAGCCCGGTCGCGCCGACCCCTTCGCGCGCTGCTCGGCGCGCACCCGCGCCCACAGCGCATCGGCCTGGCTCATCGTGTGCGCGAGCGTGCCGCCGGTGTCGATCACCACGTCGGCGATCGCCGTCCGGGCCTCGCGATCGGCCTGCGCGTCGACGCGCGCCTCGGCGTGCGCGGGATCGAGACCGCGCTCTTCGACGAGACGGGCGACCTGGGCGCGGCGCGGCGCGTCGGTCACCACGATGAGATCGAACGGATGGTCCACCTGCGCCTCGACCAGCAGCGGCACGTCGTACACGACGACCGCGTCGGGATCGTCCGCTTCGGCCTTCGCGATCAGACGCCCCGACAGCTCGCGCACCGCGGGGTGCACGATGGCGTTCAATCGGGCGAGCTGCTCGTGGTCGGCGAACACGATCGTGCCGAGCTTCGTGCGGTCGAGCGAGCCGTCGGCCCGCAGCACGCCGGAGCCGAACGCCTCGACGATCGCCGCCAGCGCCGGAGTGCCCGGCTCGACCACCTTTCGCGCGAGCTGGTCGGCGTCGATGTGGACCGCGCCGTGCTCGAAGAGCCGACGCGCCACGGTGGACTTGCCCGACGCGATGCCGCCGGTGAGGCCGATCAGGTACACGCCTGCCACTCTAGCGGGACGCCTTGGCCGCGCTCGCGTGCGAGACTCGGGAGCGGGAGGCATCCGTCATGCTCGAACTGCTCACCGGCGCGGGCCTCGCCCTGGCCGCCGGGCTCAACGCCTGGATCCCGCTCGTGCTGCTCGGCGCCCTCGACCGGTTCACCGGCCTGGTCGAGCTGCCCGCCGGCTGGGCGTGGCTCTCGAACGAGTGGGTGCTGCTCATCCTCGTCGTGCTGCTCGTCGCCGAGGTGATCGCCGACAAGATCCCCGGGTTCGACCACGTGAACGACGTCATCCAGACCGTCGTCCGGCCGACCGCCGGCGGGCTCGCGTTCGGGTCGGGCACGACCGCCACGACGGTCGCCGTCACCGACCCCGCCGCGTTCTTCGCCTCCGACCAGTGGGTTCCGGTCGCCATCGGCGCCGCGCTCGCGCTGGCCGTGCACCTGCTGAAGGCCGCCGCGCGGCCGGTCGTGAACGCGGCGACGTTCGGGTTGGGCGCGCCCGTCGTCAGCGCCGCCGAGGATGCCTCGTCGGTCGCGCTCTCGTTCGCCGCGCTCCTCGTCCCGCTGCTCGTGATCGTCGGGATCGTCGTCATCGTGCTCGTCGCGATCCGGGTCATCCGCCGTCGTCGTCGCCGTCGCGCCGAGCGCGACGCGGCCGCGCGCTCCCCCGGATCCGAACCCGTCGCCTGAGACGCCGGAAGGCCGGCCCCGAGTGGGACCGGCCTTCCGGTTCATCGTGCGAGCGCCGGGCGCCCGAACCGATCAGTTGTTGCTCGAGAGCTTCTCGCGCAGCGCCGCGAGCGACGCGTCGTCGGCGAGGGTACCGCCGGCAGCGGAGTCGCTCGAGAAGCTCGAGGTGCCCGACGAGAACGTGTCGTCGGCGGCCTGAGCGGCCTGCGACGCAGCGACCTGCTTCTTGTGCGCCTCCCAGCGAGCCTGGGCCGCAGCGTACTCCTGCTCCCACTTCTCGCGCTCGGCGTCGAAGCCCTCGCGCCACTCGTTCGTCTCGGGGTCGAAGCCCTCGGGGAACTTGTAGTTGCCCTGCTCGTCGTACTCGGTGAGCATGCCGTAGAGCGCCGGGTCGAACTCGGTGCCCTCGGGGTCGACGCCCTCGTTCGCCTGCTTCAGCGAGAGCGAGATGCGGCGACGCTCGAGGTCGATGTCGATGACCTTGACGAAGACCTCTTCGCCGACCGACACGACCTGCTCGGCGAGCTCGACGTGACGGCCCGACAGCTCCGAGATGTGCACGAGGCCCTCGATGCCGTCGGCGACACGGACGAACGCGCCGAACGGAACCAGCTTCGTGACCTTGCCCGGGGTGACCTGGCCGATCGCGTGCGTGCGCGCGAACACCTGCCACGGGTCTTCCTGCGTCGCCTTGAGCGAGAGCGAGACGCGCTCGCGGTCGAGCTCGACGGAGAGCACCTCGACGGTGACCTCCTGGCCGACCTCGACGACCTCGCTGGCGTGCTCGATGTGCTTCCACGAGAGCTCGGAGACGTGCACGAGGCCGTCCACGCCGCCCAGGTCGACGAACGCACCGAAGTTGACGATCGAGGAGATGACACCCTTGCGGACCTGGCCCGGGTGGAGGTTCGCGAGGAACGTCGAACGCGACTCCGACTGGGTCTGCTCGAGCAGTGCGCGACGCGAGAGCACCACGTTGTTGCGGTTCTTGTCGAGCTCGAGGATCTTCGCCTCGAGCTCCTGGCCGAGGTACGGGGTGAGGTCGCGGACGCGGCGCAGCTCGATGAGCGAGGCGGGGAGGAAGCCGCGGAGGCCGATGTCGACGATGAGGCCGCCCTTGACGACCTCGATGACCGAACCGGTCACGACGCCGTCGTTCTCCTTGATCTTCTCCACGTCGCCCCAGGCGCGCTCGTACTGCGCGCGCTTCTTCGACAGGATGAGCCGGCCCTCCTTGTCCTCCTTCTGGAGAACCAGGGCTTCGACGGTGTCGCCGACCTCGACGACCTCGGAGGGGTCGACGTCGTGCTTGATGGAAAGCTCGCGCGAGGGGATGACACCCTCGGTCTTGTAGCCGACGTCGAGGAGGACCTCGTCGCGGTCGATCTTCACGACGGTGCCCTCGATGAGGTCGCCGTCGTTGAAGAACTTGAGCGTCTTCTCGACCGCGGCGAGGAAATCGTCAGCAGATCCGATGTCGTTGATCGCGACCTGCTTGGGTGCCTTGGTCGTTACGGTGGTCATGTAGTGGATGCTCCGAATGGACAGTATCGGGCCCTCGCGGTTCGAGCTGGTGTGTGTTTCCGCGATGGGCAGCGGACATGGATGTCACACGAGTGACGTTCCATCCTAACGGAAACGGGGGGCGGGCGGCAACCGACGGGTCGGCCGCCACCGCTCCTCCGCGCCGCGGCCCTCAGGACAGCAGCGCCCGGCGCAGCGTATCGAGCCCCACGCCGCCGAGATCGAGCGCCCGGCGATGGAAGTCGCGGATGTCGAACGCACCGCCCGCTCGAGCCTTCGCATCGTCGCGCAGCTGCTCCCAGATGCGCTGGCCGACCTTGTACGAGGGCGCCTGCCCGGGCCAACCGAGGTACCGGTTGACCTCGAAGCGCACGAACGCGTCGTCCATCTGCACGTTGCGGCGCATGAACTCGAGCGCGTACTCGGCGCTCCACACGCCCTCGCCGTCGGGGCGCGGCTTGCCGAGGTGCACGCCGATGTCGAGCACCACGCGCGCCGCGCGCATGCGCTGCCCGTCGAGCATGCCGAGCCGGTCGGCGGGATCGGCGAGATAGCCGAGCTCCTCCATCAGGCGCTCGGCGTACAGCGCCCAGCCCTCGGCGTGGCCCGACGTGCCGGCGAGCTGCCGGCGCCAGGTGTTGAGCTTGCCGCGGTTGACGACCGCCTGCCCGATCTGCAGGTGATGGCCCGGCACGCCCTCGTGGTAGACGGTCGTGAGCTCGCGCCACGTGTCGAACTCGGTCACGCCCTCGGGCACCGACCACCACATGCGCCCCGGCCGGCTGAAGTCGTCGCTCGGCCCCGTGTAGTAGATGCCGCCCTCGTGGGTCGGGGCGATCATGCACTCGAGCGTGCGGATCTCGGCCGGGATGTCGAACTGCGTCGCGCCGAGCTCGGCGACCGCCCGGTCGCTCGTCTCCTGCATCCAGCGCCGCAACGCGTCGGTGCCGTGGAGCTTGCGCGCAGGGTCGGCTTCGAGGTGCGCCACAGCCTCGGCGACGGCGCTGCCCGAGCCCGTCGAAGGCGCCCCCGACAGCACCTCGCGCGCCGTGCGCTCCTGCTCGTCGACCATGCGCGCCAGCTCGTCGAGGCCCCACTCGTACGTCTCGTCGAGGTCGATCGCCGCGCCGAGGAATCGGCGGGACTCGAGCGCGTACAGCTCGCGGCCCACGCCGTCGGTCTCGCGTGCGGCCGGCTCGAGTTCGTCGCCGAGGAAGCCCGCGAGCTGCTCGTACGCCACCGCGGCACGCCCGGCGGCGTCGCCGATCTCGCGGGCGAGCGTCGCCGGCAGCTCACCGTCGGACGGCGCGGCGTTCGCGGCGAAGTCGGCGAAGAAGCCGTCGGGAGCGGCGTGGCGGCGCACCTGCGCCACCACCTCGCGCACCTGGCGTCGCGCGGGCGTCGCGCCGGACGCGGCACCGAGCCGCAGCGTCTCGACGTACCCGGCGACCGCCGCCGGCACCGCGTCGAGCCGCGAGCGGATGCGCTCCCAGTCGTCGGTCGTCGCCGTGGGCATGAGATCGAACACGTCGCGGATCTCTTGCGCGGGGCTCGCGATCACGTTGAGGTCGCGCAGGTGCTGGCCCGCCTCGTGCCGCTCGATCACGAGCCCGAGCTCGGCGCCCAGGTCGGCGCGGGTGACGGCGTCGACCTCATCGACGGGATCAGCGGACTCGAGGGCGGCGAGGGCGGCACGAGTGGCGGCGACGAGCGCCTCGTGACCGGCGGGCGAGTAGTCGCCGAGGCGGTCGTCGGCGTCGGTGCGCCCGATGTACGTGCCGACCGTCGGGTCGAGGTCGACGAGCGTGTCGACCCAAGCCTCGGCGACGCGATCGACGGCGGTGGGGGTGCGCGGCTCGGAAGCAGTCATGAGTCCGAGCCTAGAGGGGGGCGCCGACACCACGGGCGGACCGGGTACGGTGCGCTGCGTCAGTGCGCCGCGTCATCCCAGCTCTCGCCGCGCCCGACCTGCACGTCGAGCGGCACGAGCAGGTCGGCCGCCGAGCTCATGCGGTCGCGCACGATCGCCTCGAGTGCGTCGGCCTCGCCGTCGGCCACCTCGAACACGAGTTCGTCGTGCACCTGCAGCAGCATGCGCGACCGGAGCCCGGCCTCGGCGATCGATCGCTCGACACCGATCATCGCGAGCTTGATGATGTCGGCGGCCGACCCTTGGATCGGCGAGTTGAGGGCCTGCCGCTCGGCGTTCTCGCGCAGCACCCGGTTGGGGCTGTTGAGGTCGGGAAACGGACGTCGGCGGCCGAAGATCGTCTCGGTGTATCCGTCGATACGGGCCTGCTCGACGACCCCGCGCAGGTAGTCGCGCACGGCGCCGAATCTGGCGAAGTACTCCTTCATGAGCTGGGTCGCTTCGGCGCGGTCGATGCGCAACTGCTTGGAGAGGCCGAACGCGCTGAGCCCGTAGGCGAGTCCGTAGGACATCGCCTTGACCTTCGTGCGCATGAGCGGGGTGACGTCGGCCGGGTCGACCGAGAACACCCGGGCGCCCACGAACCGGTGCAGATCCTCGCCCGCGTTGAACGCCTCGATGAGCCCGGGGTCGCCCGACAGGTGCGCCATGATGCGCATCTCGATCTGCGAGTAGTCGGCCGTCATCAGCTCGGTGTATCCCTCGCCGGTGCGGAAGGCCTCGCGGATGCGCCGCCCGTCCTCGGTGCGGATCGGGATGTTCTGCAGGTTCGGGTCGTTGGAGCTCATCCGGCCGGTCGCCGCGCCGATCTGCCCGTAGCTCGTGTGGATGCGCCCGTCGGCGGCGATCGCCTTGTCGAGGGCGTCGACGATCTGACGCAGCTTCGTCGCGTCCCGATGCTCGAGCAGGTAGCCGAGGAACGGGTGCGGGTTCGACTCCTGCAGGTCGGCCAGTGCGCTCGCGTCGGTCGTGTACCCCGTCTTGGTCGCGCGGGTCTTGGGCATGCCGAGCTGGTCGAACAGCACCTCCTGGAGCTGCTTGGGCGAGCCGAGGTTCACCTCGCGCCCGATCTCGGCGTAGGCGAGCACCGCGAGGCCGGCAGCCCGGTCGCCGAGCTCGGCCGAGAGCGCGGCCAGCCGGTCGTGGTCGACCGCCACGCCGCGCAGCTCCATCGCCGCGAGCACCGGCACGAGCGGCATCTCGACGTCGGCGAGGAGCTGCCGGGTGCGCTCGGGCAGCACGCGCAGCACCTCGGGAGCGACCCGCAGCGAGTACCAGGCGTACTCGGGTGCGCCGGCGTCGCTGCCCTCCTCGGGCACGAGGAGCGACGGGTCGGATTGCGGCACCGTCTCGCCGAGATAGCGCTGCACGAGGTCGTGGAGCGTCTTCTCCTGCAGGTTGGGTCGCATGAGCCAGCCGGCGAGCAGGGTGTCGACGACCAGACCGTCGAACGCGAGCCCCGAGCGGGCGATCGCCTCGAGCTGGCGCTTCGCGTCGGTCATGATCTTCGGCGCGTCGGACGCGAGCCAGGCCGCGAAGGCCGGGGTATCGGCGCCGGGCTGCCAGTCCAGACGCACCGTCTCGGTCGCGGTCGCGATGCCGACCCCGGCGACCTCGCCGCCGACGACGTCGATGCTGAGACCGAGTCCAGCGGGCTCGACGGCCGTCGCGGTCGCGAGCCAGGCCGCCAGCTCAGCGTCGCGCAGCAGCTGCGGGGTGGGCGCGGCGGGCGCGGGCTCGCGCTCGACCGGCGCCGGCGCCGGCGCCGGCGCGCCGGACGCGGTCTGGTCGGCGTCGCCGAGGGCGAGCTTGGTCAGGCGGTCCATCAGCGTGCGGAACTCGAGCCGTTCGAAGATCGGCCGAACCGCGTCGAGGTCGATCGGCTTCGCTGCGAACTCGGAGAGCTCGACGTCGAGCTCGACATCGCGGACGAGCCGGTTCAGCTTGCGGTTGCGCACCGCGTTCTCGCGGCCGTCGCGCAGGTTCTGCCCGACGACGCCCTTGATCTCGTCGGCGTGCGCGAGGATGCCGTCGAGGTCGCCGTAGAGCCCGAGCCACTTGACCGCGGTCTTCTCGCCCACCTTCGGGATGCCGGGGAGGTTGTCGCTCGTCTCGCCGACCAGCGCGGCGACGTCGGGGTACTGCTCGGGGCGGATGCCGTAGCGCTCGATCACGGCGGCGGTGTCGTACCGCTTCAGCTGCGAGACCCCCTGCGTGTTGGGGTACAGCAGCGTGACGTCGTCGTCGACGAGCTGGATCGTGTCGCGGTCGCCCGAGACGAGGAGCACCCGGTAGCCCTCGGCGGTGCCGCGGGTGGCGAGCGTGGCGAGGATGTCGTCGGCCTCGAAGTCGTCTTTCTCGAGGGTGCGCACGCCCATCGCGTGCAGCGCCTCCTGCAGGAGCGGCACCTGCCCCTTGAACTCGGGCGGCGTCTCGGACCGGTTGCCCTTGTACTCGGCGTACTCGCGCGTGCGGAACGACTGCCGCGACTTGTCGAAGGCCACCGCGAGGTGCGTCGGCCGCTCGTTCTGCAGCAGCAGGAGCAGCATCGACAGGAAGCCGTGGATGGCGTTCGTGTGCTGGCCGTCGCGGGTCGAGAAGCTGTCGACGGGGAGGGCGTAGAACGCCCGGAAGGCGAGCGAGTGGCCGTCGACGACGAGGAGGGTGGGCTTGACTGGGTCCGTCACCACGCCAGCCTACAAGCGGCCTCCGACACGGTTCGCCCGGTCGCGTCGACCTCGAGGATGCCTCGCAGAACGCGGATGCCGCGGCGAACGTGTCGCCGCGGCATCCGCGAAGCTGTCGGTGATGACGGGGTCAGGACTTCTTCGGCGCGAGCTGCTCGATGATCGCCTGCGAGACGTCCTTCATGGTGAGGCGTCGATCCATCGACGCCTTCTGGATCCACCGGAACGCCTCGGGCTCGGTGAGGCCCATCTTCTCGTTGAGCAGCCCCTTGGCGCGGTCGACGAGCTTGCGGGTCTCGAACCGCTCGACCAGATCGCCGACCTCGGCCTCGAGCGCGATGATCTGCGCGTGGCGGGCGAGCGCGATCTCGATCGCGGGCAGCAGGTCGTTCGGCGTGAACGGCTTCACGACGTACGCCAGGGCGCCGGCCTCGCTCGCGCGCTCGACCAGCTCCTTCTGGCTGAACGCGGTGAGCAGCACGACCGGGGCGATGTGGCCCTTCGAGAGTCGCTCCGCGGCGGAGATGCCGTCGAGCTGCGGCATCTTCACGTCCATGATGACGAGATCGGGGCGCAGCTCGGTCGCGAGCTGAACCGCGGTCTCGCCGTCGCCGGCCTCGCCGACGACCTCGAAGCCGTTGTCGCGGAGGATCTCGACGATGTCGAGCCGGATGAGCGATTCGTCTTCGGCCACGACGACCCGGCGCGGTGCCGCCGGCTGAGTGGATTCGCTGTCAGTCACGGCTGAAAGCCTACGGTATTCTGGCCAAGGCCTCTGGCCGGTGTGGCGGAATGGCAGACGCGGAGCACTCAAAATGCTTTGCCCGAAAGGGCGTGTGGGTTCGACCCCCACCACCGGCACCACAGCGCTGGTCTCCGGCGCGGATCAGGCGTCGGATGCCTCGACGGCCGCGCGCACGTGGCGATTGCGTTCCTCGATGAGTCTCCGCAGGTAGGCGCGCAGGAGCGGCTCGACCATGCGGCCGAGCGGGCCGAGCGGAGCCGTGAAGCGGATGCGGTCGCGCATCAGGGTGCCCGAGGCATCCGATTCGAAGCGATGCTCGTGACGGAACGAGGCGAACGGACCGCGACGCTGCTCGTCGACGAAGCGCTCGGGCCGTTCGTACTCGGTGATCGCGCTGGTCATCGTGAACGGCACGCCGAAGTGCCGCGCTCGCCAGGTGACCGTCTCGCCCGCGCCGATCCGCCCGGAGGTCACGCCCGCGATCGCACGCTCGCGGCTCGCCCCCATCGAACGCACGTGGAGGTCGATGTCGAGCGACGCGTCGAACACCGCGTCCGGCGGCGCCGCGATGGCGGTCGAGCACTCGAACTCGGCGGTCACGGACCGATCCTCGCACGGAACGACGGCGAAGGGCCGGCGGATCACTCCGCCGGCCCTTCGCCGTCTCGCCTGCGACCTGCTCAGAGCACGTCGCCGACCTTGTGCACGCGCACGTCGTTCGTCGTGCCGGGGATGCCGGGAGGCGAACCCGAGATGATGACGACGGTCTCGCCCTCGACGGCGCGACCCGACTTCACGATGACGTCGTCGACCTGGCCGACCATCTGGTCGGTGTGGGTGACGCGGTCGACCACGAAGGACTCGACGCCCCAGAACAGCGACATCCGGCGACGGATGGCTTGATCGGGCGTGAACGCCAGGATCGGGATGCGGCTGCGCAGCCGCGACATCCGACGCACCGACTCGCCCGACTCGGTGAAGACGCAGAGGTACTTCGCGTCGACGAAGTCGCCGATGTCGACCGCGGCCGCGGTGATGGCACCCGATTGGGTGCGGGGCTTGGTACCGAGCTTCGGCACCCGCTCGAGGCCGTGCTGCTCCGTCGACTCGACGATGCGCGCCATGGTCTGCACCGTGATGACGGGGTACTCCCCCACGCTCGTCTCGCCCGAGAGCATGACCGCGTCGGCGCCGTCGAGGATCGCGTTCGCGACGTCGGAGGTCTCGGCGCGCGTGGGCACCGGGCTGTGCGTCATCGACTCGAGCATCTGGGTGGCGACGATCACGGGCTTCGCGAGCCGGCGGGCGATCTCGATCGCCTGCTTCTGCACGATGGGCACCGCTTCGAGAGGCAGCTCGACGCCGAGGTCGCCACGGGCGACCATGATCGCGTCGAACGCCTCGATGATCTCCTCGAGGTGGTCGACCGCCTGCGGCTTCTCGATCTTGGCGACGACGGGCACGCGGCGACCGACCTCGTCCATGATCTCGTGCACGCGGACGATGTCGGTGGCGTTGCGCACGAACGACAGCGCGATGAGATCGGCACCGAGCTCGAGGCCCCAACGCAGGTCGGCCTCGTCCTTCTCGCTGAGGGCCGGTACGTTGACCGCGACGCCCGGCAGGTTGATGCCCTTGTTGTTCGACACCGGGCCGGCGACGACCACGCGGGTGGTGACGACGGTGCCGTCGGTCTCGATGACCTCGACGCGCACCTTGCCGTCGTCGATGAGCAGGAAGTCACCGGGCTTCACGTCCTGCGGGAGTCCCTTGAACGTCGTGCCGACGATCTCTTTCGTGCCGAGGATGTCCTCGGTCGTGATCTTGAAGATGTCGCCCTCGGCGAGTTCGTGGGGGCCGTCGGCGAACTTGCCGAGCCGGATCTTCGGGCCCTGCAGGTCGACGAGGACGCCGATCGCGCGGCCGGTGTCGTTGGCCGCCTTGCGCACGTTCTGGTAGACGCCCTCGTGGACGTCGTAGCTGCCGTGGCTGAGGTTCATCCGCGCAACGTCGATGCCCGCATCGATGATCGCGCGGATCTGTTCATAGCTCGATGTCGCCGGCCCGAGGGTGGCGACGATCTTCGCTCGTCTCATGTGGTGTGTACTCCCAGGGTGTTCCGCCCGCAGTCTCACGGGTCGGGGGTTCAGGTGACGCCTGCGGACGTCAGATCGCGAACGCGCGAGCGGTCGCGGGGATCGGGCTCGGAAGGCGTGTCTCGCCTTCAAGGTACCGGTCGACGGCCGCGGCCGCAGCCCGGCCCTCGGCGATCGCCCAGACGATGAGCGACTGGCCGCGGCCGGCATCGCCGGCCACGAAGACGCCCGGCAGGGCGGTGGCGTAGTCGGCATCGCGCTCGAGGATGCCCCGCGCGCTCACGCCGACCTCGAGTTGGGGCTGGATCGTGTCGGTCTCGGGACCGGTGAATCCGAGGGCGAGCAGCACCAGGTCGGCGGGGATCTCGCGCTCGGTGCCCCCCTTGGGCACACGGCGGCCGTCGAGGTACTCGGTCTCGGCGACCCGGATGCCACGAACCTCGCCGTTGTCGTTCGCGATGAACTCCACGGTGGACGCGAGGTACTCGCGCTTGCCGCCCTCTTCGTGCGCCGACTGCACTTCGAACAGCGTCGGATGCATCGGCCAGGGCTGGTCGTCGGTGCGCACCGCGCTCGGCTGCTTGCCGATGGCCAGGTTCGTGACCGTGAGCGCGCCCTGGCGGTGCGCGGTGCCGATGCAGTCGGCGCCGGTGTCGCCGCCGCCGAGCACGACGACGTGCTTGCCCTCGGCCGTGATCTGGTCGAAGACCTCGTCGCCGGCGAGCTGACGGTTCGACTGCGTCAGGTACTCCATCGCGAAGTGCACGCCCGCCAGGTCGCGCCCGGGGATCGGCAGGTCGCGCGGCACCATGGCGCCCGTCGCCACCACGACGGCGTCGTACCGTTCGCGCAGCTGGTCCCAGGTGATGTCGGTGCCGATGTCGACGCCGGCGCGGAACCGCGTGCCCTCCGCGGTCATCTGCGCCAGCCGCTGGTCGAGGTGGCGCTTCTCCATCTTGAAGTCGGGGATGCCGTACCGCAGGAGCCCGCCGATGCGGTCGTCGCGCTCGAACACCGCGACGGTGTGGCCGGCGCGCGTGAGCTGCTGGGCGGCGGCGAGACCGGCGGGCCCCGAGCCGACGACGGCGACCGTCTTGCCGGTGAGGCGCGCCGGCGGCTGCGGTTGCACCCAGCCGTTGCCGAACGCCTGGTCGATGATCGAGACCTCGACCTGCTTGATCGTCACCGCGGGCTGGTTGATGCCGAGCACGCACGCCGACTCGCACGGCGCCGGGCAGAGCCGACCCGTGAACTCGGGGAAGTTGTTCGTCGCGTGCAGGCGCTCGATGGCCGCGCGGCCCTCGCCGCGCCACATCAGGTCGTTCCACTCTGGGATCAGGTTGCCGAGGGGGCATCCCTGATGACAGAACGGGACGCCGCAGTCCATGCAGCGGCCGGCCTGCCGGCGCAGCTGCGCCGGGTCGCCCTGCTCGTAGACCTCTTTCCAGTCCATCAACCGGACCGGAACGGGTCGCCGCTTGGGAAGCTCACGCTCGGTGACCTTCAGAAAGCCCTTCGGGTCAGCCACCCGTCACCTCCATGATGCGTCCCCACACGACGTCGCCGTCGGGGTCAAGTCCTTCTTCGACCGCGCTCTGGCGGGTTCGGAGCACGGCCGCGTAGTCGCGCGGCAGCACCTTCGTGAATCGTTCGAACGCAGCCTCGCCCTCGTCGAGGAGGCGCGCTGCGACGGCCGACCCCGTCTGGGCGACGTGCTGCTCGAGCAGGTCGCGCACGATCTCGCGGTCGGCGCCGCCGAGCGCGAGGAGTTCGAGTTCGCCGCCCGCGAGCGACTCGCGGTTGACGCGCGACTCGCGCAGCCCCAGCACGTAGGCCGTGCCGCCCGACATGCCTGCGCCGAGGTTGCGGCCGGTCTCGCCGAGGATCACCGCCAGGCCGCCGGTCATGTACTCGAGCGCGTGATCGCCGACGCCTTCGACGACGGCGGTCGCTCCCGAGTTGCGCACGAGGAATCGCTCGCCCACGATGCCGCGGATGAACATCGACCCGCTGGTCGCCCCGTACCCGATGACGTTGCCGGCGATCACGTTCTGCTCCGCGACGAATCCGGCGGATTCGACCGGGCGCACCACGATCTGCCCGCCCGAGAGCCCCTTGCCCACGTAGTCGTTCGCATCGCCGCTCAGCCGCAGCGTGACGCCCGAGGGCAGGAACGCACCGAGCGACTGCCCGGCCGATCCGGTGAGGCTCACGTCGATCGACCCGGCAGGAAGCCCCTGCTCGCCGTGGTGCACCGTGACCTCGTGCCCGAGCATCGTGCCCACCGCGCGCTCGGTGTTGCGGATCGGCACCTCGACCTCGATGCGACCACCGTGGTCGAGCACCTGCCGCGCCCGGCGGATGAGCTCGTTGTCGAAGTGCTCGTGCAGCTCGTGGTCCTGGGGGCGCGCGTTGCGACGCGGCTCGGAGTCCGAGAAGTCGGGGCCGATGAGCACGGGTGCGAGGTCGAGGCCGTCGGCCTTCCAGTGCGAGACGGCGCGGTCGACGTCGAGCAGCTCGCGGCGGCCGATGACCTCGTCGAGCGAGCGGAACCCGAGTTCGGCGAGGTACTCGCGCACCTCCTGGGCGATGAACTCGAAGAAGTTGACCACGAACTCGGGCTTGCCGGAGAACCGCTTGCGCAGCACGGGGTTCTGCGTCGCCACGCCCACCGGACAGGTGTCGAGGTGGCAGACGCGCATCATGACGCATCCCTCGACCACCAGGGGCGCCGTGGCGAAGCCGAACTCCTCGGCGCCGAGCAGCGCGCCGATGATCACGTCGCGACCCGTCTTCAGCTGCCCGTCGACCTGCACCACGACACGGTCGCGCATACCGTTCAGCATGAGGGTCTGCTGGGTCTCGGCGAGGCCGAGCTCCCAGGGCGTGCCGGCGTGCTTCAGCGAGTTGAGCGGGCTGGCGCCCGTGCCGCCGTCGTGGCCTGAGACCAGGATGACGTCGGCGAGTGCCTTGGCCGTACCGGCCGCGACCGCGCCGATACCCGACTGGCTCACGAGCTTGACGTGGACGCGCGCGCCCGGGTTGGCGCGCTTCAGGTCGAAGATGAGCTGCTTCAGGTCTTCGATCGAGTAGATGTCGTGGTGCGGCGGGGGCGAGATGAGGCCGACGCCCGCGGTCGCGTGCCGCGTGCGCGCCACCCACGGGTAGACCTTCGCCGGCGGAAGCTGACCGCCCTCGCCCGGCTTGGCGCCCTGGGCGAGCTTGATCTGGATGTCGTCCGCATGGGTGAGGTACATGCTCGTCACCCCGAAGCGTCCCGAGGCGACCTGCTTGATCGCACTGCGGCGTTCGGGGTCGAGGAGGCGATCGAGGTCTTCACCGCCCTCACCCGTGTTCGACTTCGCGCCGAGTCGGTTCATCGCGATCGCGAGCGTCTCGTGCGCCTCCTTCGAGATCGAGCCGTAGCTCATCGCGCCGGTCGAGAACCGCTTCACGATGGATGCCACCGACTCGACCTCGTCGATCGGCACGGGCGGACGGGTCCCGGTGCGCAGCGTGAACAGCCCGCGCAGCGTCATGAGCTGTTCGGCCTGGTCATCGACGAGCTTCGTGTACTCGCGGAACACGTCGTACCTGCGGTTGCGCGTCGAATGCTGCAGCCGGAACACCGTCTCGGGGTTGAACAGGTGCGGCGACCCGTCGCGTCGCCACTGGTACTCGCCTCCGGTGGTGAGCCGCTCGTGCGCACGTACCGCCACGTCGGCGGGGTACGCCGACGTGTGCCGCTCGAGGTTCTCGGTGGCGACGACGTCGAGTCCGACGCCACCGAGCTTCGAGGTGGTGCCGGTGAAGTACTCGTCGATGAAGTCCTGTGCGAGCCCGACGGCCTCGAACGCCTGAGCACCGCCGTAGGAGGAGATCGTCGAGATGCCCATCTTCGACATGATCTTCAGCACGCCCTTGCCGAGCGCCTTGATCACGTTGTGCACCGCCTGCTCGGGCGTGATGCCGGTGATCACCCCCGACCGCACGAGGTCCTCGCAGGTCTCCATCGCGAGGTAGGGGTTCACGGCGGATGCCCCGTAGCCGACCAGGAGCGCGACGTGATGCACCTCGCGCACGTCGCCCGCCTCGACGATCAGCCCGACCTTCATGCGGTTCTCGGTGCGGATGAGGTGGTGGTGCACGGTCGAGAGCATGAGCAGCGAGGGAATGGGCGCGAGGTCCTTGTCGGAGTCGCGATCGCTCAGCACGATGAACGACACGCCGGACTCGATCGCCGCGTCCGCTTCGTCGCAGATCGCGCGGAGGCGGTTGCGCATCGCGTCGCGGCCCTCGTCGAACCGGTACAGGCCGCGGATCGTCGTCGTGGCCCGCGACCCGGCCCGCGGATCGATGTGCACGATCTTCGCCAGCTCGTCGTTGTCGATCACCGGGAAGTCCAGCGCGACCTGTCGTGCGTGCTCGGGTCCGGCGGAGAGCAGGTTGCGCTCGGGGCCGAGGGAGGTGCCGAGCGAGGTCACGACCTGCTCGCGGATCGAGTCGAGCGGCGGGTTCGTCACCTGTGCGAACTGCTGGGTGAAGTAGTCGAACAGCAGACGCGGCCGCTTCGACAGCACGGCGACCGGGGTGTCGGACCCCATCGCGCCGATCGGCTCCTGGCCGGTCCTCGCCATCGGCGTGAGGAGGATCTTCACTTCCTCCTCGGTGTACCCGAAGGTGCGCTGGCGGCGGTTCACCGACAGCGGCGGGTGCACGATGTGCTCGCGCTCGGGCAGTTCGCCGAGCCGGATGCGGCTCTGCTCGAGCCAGTCCGCGTACGGTGCCTGCGCCGCGAGGTCGGCCTTGATCTCGTCGTCCTCGATGAGCCGGCCGGCCTCGGTGTCGACGAGGAACATGCGGCCGGGCTGGAGCCGCCCCTTGCGCACGATGCGCGACTGGTCGATGTCGAGCACGCCGATCTCGCTGGCGAGCACCACGAGCCCGTCGTCGGTGACGAGGTAGCGGCCGGGGCGCAGCCCGTTGCGGTCGAGCGTCGCGCCGACGAGGGATCCGTCGGTGAAGACGATGGCCGCGGGGCCGTCCCACGGCTCCATGAGCATCGAGTGGTACTCGTAGAACGCACGGCGGGCGGGGTCGATCTCGGTCTGGTTCTCCCAGGCTTCGGGAACCATCATCATGATGGCGTGCGGCAGGCTGCGCCCGGCGAGGGTCAGCAGCTCGACCACCTCGTCGAACGAGGCCGAGTCGCTCGCACCGGGCGTGACGATCGGCAGGATCGGCGCGAGGTCGCCCAGGAGCTCGCTCTCGAGCTGCGACTGCCGCGCGCGCATCCAGTTGCGGTTGCCCTGGATGGTGTTGATCTCGCCGTTGTGCGCGATCATGCGGAACGGCTGCGCGAGCGGCCAGGACGGGAACGTGTTCGTCGAGTACCGCGAGTGCACGAGCGCGAGCTTGGAGGCGAACCGCTCATCGGACAGGTCGGGATAGAACGGCTCGAGCTGCAGCGTCGTGACCATGCCCTTGTAGACCATGGTGCGGCTCGACAGCGAGGCGAAGTAGAGCTCGAGTTCGCGTTCGGCGCGCTTGCGCAGCCGGAACGTCAGCCGGTCGATTTCGATGCCCGCCGCCGAACGCCCCTCGTCGTCGACCGACGCGGCACGGACGTAGAGCTGGTGCACCGCCGGCATCGCGGCGCGCGCCAGCGTGCCGAGCTCATCGGGGCGCACCGGCACCTCGCGCCAGCCGAGAACGGTGAGCCCCTCCTCGGCGGCGATCGCCTGCACCTGCCGCTTGACGACGCTGCGCGACGTCGGATCGATCGGCAGGAACGCGTTGCCCACGGCGTATGCCCCTGCGGCAGGCAGGGGGAACCCCACGACCTCGCGGAGGAACGCGTCGGGCACCTGCGTGATGATGCCCGCACCGTCACCGGTGCCCGCATCCGAACCGACGGCACCGCGGTGCTCGAGGTGCCGCAGCGCGTCGAGCGCGTGCTGGATGATGTCGTGCCCGGCCGTGCCGCGCAGGGTCGCCACCATGGCGAGCCCGCACGCGTCCTTCTCGGCAGCGGGGTCGTACAGACCCTGAGCCTCGGGAACCGAGCTGAATCTCGCGAAGGGTGGGGTGGGCGACACGTGGACCGTCCTCGTCGTCTAGGTGGCAGCTTGGGGACGTCGTCGGCCCTGCGGAGGGAATCTCGCGGCACATGATGCGGTGCCGCGTCGGAGCTCGCGAAACGGTGGGAACGTTACTCGGAGGCGGGACGATCAGGGCTTGTGGCTGCCGTCGCGCCCTCTGCGGGCTCGCCCTCGACGCCGTCGTCGAGAGAGTCTGAGTCGGACTCGGTGTCGTCAGAGTCTACCTCAGGGTCGGGACGCACCCACTCGCGCCCCGGAACGTAGACGCTCGGCTCCAGACCGGGGTGGCGACGACGTTGCACGAGGATGAGCACGATGCCGATCACGACCGCGGCCCACGCCGCCCAGACGTTCACCCGGATGCCCAGGAACATCTCGCTCGGGTCCACCCGGATCGACTCGAAGAACGACCGGCCGAGGCCGTACCAGATCAGGTAGACGCCGAACGCCTTGCCCCAGCGCAGGTTGGCGCGACGCTCGAGCAGGATGATCACGGCGACGCCGAGCAGGTTCCAGATCAGTTCGTACAGGAACGTCGGGTGGAACAGTGTGCCGTCTTCGAGCCCCTGCGGCCAGGCGGGGTTGGTGCTCTCGATCTCGAGACCCCACGGCAGGTCGGTGGGCGCACCGAACAGCTCGTGGTTGAACCAGTTGCCGATCCGGCCGACGGCCTGCGCGACGAGCAGGCCGGGCGCGAGCGCGTCGGCGAACGACCAGAACCGCAGACCGGTCAGCCGGCAGCCGATGAGCACGCCGACCGCGCCGCCGAGGAGCGAGCCGAAGATCGCGTTGCCGCCCTCCCAGATGTTCCAGATCGCACCGGGCTGGAACGGGTTCCAGATGTTCGCGCCCTCGTAGAAGTAGTCCCCGGGGTGCGTGAGCACGTGGTAGAGCCGCGCACCGATGATGCCGAGCGGCACCGCCCACAGCGCGATGTCCAGCACGATGCCCGGTTCGGCACCGCGCTTGGTCAGCCGGCGCGACGTGATGACGACGGCCAGGATGATGCCCAGCAGAATGCAGAGCGCATAGGTGTGCAGGTTGATCTGCCACCCGAAGAGGTTGATCTCGAAGATCTGCCACGCCTCATCGGGGCTCGGAATGCTGAAGGGGGCTGACACGCTCGGCGTTGCCTTTCTCGTGGGATGCCCGCGAACGGGCCTCGAAGAGCCTACTTCACGCGGCCAGGGTGCCGCGTGCGAGGTCGGCCGCGAGGCGGCCGACCCCCTCGACGCCGCCGTCGCCGAGCGCCTTCACCAGCGCCGAACCGACGATGGCGCCGTCGGCGTACTCGAGGACTTCGCGCACCTGGTCGGGCGTCGAGATCCCGACGCCGACGCAGGTGCTGTCGCAGCCGTGGGCGCGCAGGCGCTCGACGACCGCGCGCGCGGCCGCGTCGACGTCGCGGCGCGCACCGGTGATGCCCATCGTCGACACCGCGTACACGAACCCGCGGCTCTGCGCGACGACCCGATCGAGCCGATCACCGGTCGACGAGGGCGCGGCGAGGAAGACGCGGTCGAGCCCGGTGCGCTCGGATGCGGCGATCCATTCGGATGCCTCGTCGGGAATGAGGTCGGGCGTGATGAGCCCCGTGCCGCCCGCCGCGAGCAGGTCGTCGGCGAACCGGTCCACGCCGTACTGCACGACGGGGTTCCAGTAGGTCATGACCAGGATCGGCACGTCGATCTGCGAGGTGATCTCGCGGACGGCGGTGAAGCCGTCGCGCAGCCGGAACCCGTTGCGCAGCGCCTCCTGGGTGGCAGCCTGGATCACCGCGCCGTCCATCACGGGATCGGAATACGGCAGACCGAGCTCGATCGCGTCGACCCCGTTCGAGGCGATCGCGACGGCGGCGTCGATCGACTCGGCGAGATTCGGGAACCCCACCGGCAGATAGCCGATGAGCGCGCCCGTGCCGGCGTCGACCCGCGTGCGGATGGTGTCGCGCACGCTCATGCCTGCGTCGCCCCTTCGTCGATGAGGCCGAACCAGCGCCCGGCGGTCTCCATGTCTTTGTCGCCGCGGCCCGAGAGGCTCACGAGGATGACCCCGTCCGGTCCGAGCTCGCGCCCGAGTTCGAGCGCGCCGGCCAACGCGTGGGCCGACTCGATCGCGGGGATGATGCCCTCGGTTCGGCTGAGCAGCCGCAATGCGTCCATCGCGGCGGCGTCGGTCACCGGCAGGTACTGCGCTCGCCCGATCGCGCTGAGCCAGGAGTGCTCGGGGCCGACTCCCGGGTAGTCGAGCCCGGCCGAGATCGAGTGCGAGTCGCGGGTCTGGCCGTCTTCGTCCTGCAGCAGGAAGCTGCGGGCGCCGTGCAGCACGCCCGGACGGCCGAGCGTGATGGTCGCGGCGGTGCGGGGCGTCTCGTGCCCCTCTCCCCCGGCCTCGAAGCCGTAGAGCGAGACATCCGTGTCGTCGAGGAACGCGTGGAAGATGCCGATCGCGTTCGACCCCCCGCCCACGCACGCGGCGACCGCGTCGGGGAGGCGGCCGGTGAGCGCGAGCACCTGCTCGCGCGCCTCTTCGCCGATGATCTTCTGGAAGTCGCGCACCATCGCCGGGAACGGATGCGGGCCGGCCGCCGTGCCGAAGATGTAGTTCGTGTGTTCGACGTTGGTGACCCAGTCGCGCAGCGCCTCGTTGATCGCGTCCTTCAGGGTCGCGGTGCCGTGTTCGACCGCGATCACCTCGGCACCGAGTAGTCGCATCCGGGCCACGTTCAGCGCCTGTCGCTGGGTGTCGACCTTGCCCATGTAGATGGTGCAGTCGAGCCCGAACAGGGCGGCGGCGGTCGCGGTCGCGACGCCGTGCTGCCCGGCACCGGTCTCGGCGATCACCCGGCGCTTGCCGATGCGCTTCGTGAGGATCGCCTGGCCGAGCACGTTGTTGATCTTGTGCGAACCCGTGTGGTTCAGGTCTTCGCGCTTCAGGATGATGCGGGCGCCGCCGGCGTGCTCGGCGAACCGCGGCACCTCGGTGATGATCGACGGGCGGCCGGCGTAGTTCACGAGCAGGTCGGTGAGCTCGCGCTGGAACTCGGGATCGTTCCTAGCGAGCTGGTAGGCGTCGGCGAGCTCGTCGAGCGCGGCGATGAGCGATTCGGGTACGAACCGGCCGCCGAAGTCGCCGAAGTACGGCCCGGTTTCGGTACGCAGGGACATCAGTCCTCCAGGAATCGTCGGAGGGTGGATTCGGGGTCGCCGTCGGTGACGAGCGCTTCGCCGACGAGGACCACATCGGCGCCGGCGGCACGGTAGTGGGCGACGTCGGCGGCGGTCTTCACGGCCGATTCGGCGACGCGGACGGCGTCGGCCGGGATGCGCTCGGCGAGCCGGCCGAAGAGGTCGGCGTCGAGTTCGAACGTCGTGAGGTCGCGGGCGTTCACGCCGATGAGCTTCGCGCCGAGATCGGCGGCACGGTCGACCTCGTCGGCCGAGTGGGTCTCGACGAGCGGGGTCATGCCGAGCTCGAGGATGAGCGCGTGCAGGTCGGCCAGCACCGGCTGGTCGAGCGCGGCCACGATCAGCAGCACCAGGTCGGCGCCGGCCGCGCGGGCTTCGAACACCTGGTAGGGCGTCGCGATGAAGTCCTTGCGGAGCACCGGCAGCGAGACCGTGTCGCGCACGAGTTCGAGGTCGGCGAGCGAACCGCCGAAGCGGCGCCCCTCGGTGAGCACGCTGATCGCGCTCGCGCCGCCCTGCTCGTAGCTGCGGGCGAGCGCGGCCGGGTCGGTGATCGCGGCCAGCGAGCCGCGCGACGGGCTGGATCGCTTGATCTCGGCGATGATCTTCACCCGGTCGGCCGGCGCCAGCGCGGTGAGCGCGTCGATCGCCGCGGGGCGCGCGAGCGCCGCGCGCTCGACTTCGGCGAGCGACCGCTCGGTCTCGCGAGCGCGCGCGTCCGCGACGGCGTTCGCCGTCAGGTCGGCGAGCACTCTCAGTGGACCTTCGGGGGCGCGACCTTGGCGCCGCCGACGCCGTAACCGGCACGCGCGAGCGCCCAGCCGACGATCAGTCCGACGACGAGCAGCCCGGCCGCAGCCCAGACCAGCCAGGCCAGTTCGAAGAAGAACGCGGCCGTGCCGATGACGAACGCGATGAGCATGATCGTGACGGCGGTCCACGCCGCGGGCGAGTGTCCGTGGCCGGGATCTGCGGTCTCAGTGCTCATGATGCTCCTTCGTTGCGGGGGTCGGGTGTCAGTCTAGCGGGCGTGCTCGCGGCGGCACGGCGACCGACCGGGTGGGGCGGTCGGGAGGTCAGGCGGTCGGGTCGTCGCCCCGGCTCAGCTCGTCCCAGTCGTCGATCGCGCGGTCGCGTGCGGGACGGGGACCGGCTGCTCCGGTGCCCGGCGAACGGTCGGATGCCTCGGAGCGGGCCGGGGAACCGGACGCGGTCGGCTCCCCCGTTCCGTCGGCGGGACCCGGCGCGTCGGCGCCGCCGGCGTCGGGCGCATCGCCCTCGGGAGCGGTCGTCGACGCGAGTCGGGCACCGCTGCCGTACCGCCGCGACCCCGCCGGCCAGCGATGCCCCGTGACGAGCACCAGTGCTCCGGCGGCCGCGACGACGATGCCGCCCGCCAGTCCGACCCACGGCCAGATCGTCGCCGTGGTCTCGGCGAGGAGTTCGGCGACCGGTGCCGTCCCGGTCACCCCGGTGGCGTCCGTGACGGCGGGGGCGACCGCATCGACCACGTCGCCCAGGCTCGTCGAGACCGCGAGCACGAGGCATCCGCCCAGCACGACCGCGAGGACGCCCAGCAGCACCCGGATGCCGGGCCCCGCGATCGCCAGCGCACCGGCGAGCGCGAGCCCGGCGAGCGCGAGCGCGGCGAGCGCGGGGCTCGCGACGTCACCGCGCACCGAGAGCGCCGCGCCGGTTCCGGCGCCCGCGGCGAGCCGGACCTCGAACCATGCCTGACTCCACGAGAGCAGCGCGAGCCCCGAGCCCGCGATCACCGCGAGGATGGCGGGCAGCTTCGCGCGGTCGGGGGTCACGATCCCACCCGTCGCAGGGCGTTCGCGATCGCGACCGCCCGCAGGGGTGCGGCGGCCTTGTTCTGCGACTCCAGGAACTCGCTGTCGGGGTCGGAGTCGGCGACGAGCCCGGCGCCCGCCTGCACGTGGGCGACGCCGCCCGCGATGGTCGCGGTGCGGATGGCGATCGCGAGGTCGGCGTCGCCGCCGAAGCCGAAGTAGCCGACCACTCCCCCGTAGACGCCGCGCTGGGCGGGTTCGAGTTCGTCGATGATCTCCAGCGCGCGCGGTTTGGGCGCGCCGGACAGGGTGCCCGCCGGGAAGGTGGCGCGGAACACGTCGACCGCGTTGCGGCCCGGCGCCAGGTCGCCCTCGACGCTGGAGACGAGGTGCATGATGTGGCTGAACCGTTCGACGCGCATGAACTCGGTGACCTCGACGGTGCCGGCGATGCAGACCTTCGCGAGGTCGTTGCGGGCGAGGTCGACGAGCATGAGGTGCTCGGCCTGCTCCTTCGGGTCGGCCAGGAGCGCCGCCTCGAGGTCGGCGTCGTCCTCGGGGGT
Organism: Agromyces larvae; assembly: GCF_022811705.1. Lineage (NCBI taxonomy): Bacteria > Bacillati > Actinomycetota > Actinomycetes > Micrococcales > Microbacteriaceae > Agromyces > Agromyces larvae. Next base: position 1,156,215 of record NZ_CP094528.1, read on the forward strand.
CGCGCCGCGCGGCTTCGACCCGGCGATCGGGTGGGTGTAGACCCGGCCGTCCTCGACTTTCACGAGCGCCTCGGGCGAGGACCCGACGATGAAGTACGGGTCGCCCGCCGGGGTCTCGAGGTGCAGCAAGTACATGTAGGGGCTCGGGTTGAGGGTGCGCAGCACCCGGTACACGTCGATCAGGTCGGCCGTGGCGGGCTGCTCGAACCGCTGCGACAGCACGACCTGGAAGACGTCGCCCTCGCGGATGTACTCCTTCGAGCGCTCGACCGCCGCGAGGAAGTCGCCGCGGTCGGTGCGGTGGGCGGGGGCGGGGGCGGCCGACAGGTCGATCTCGGCGAGGTGGGCGTCGGCCGGCCGGGCGAGGGCCGCCTGCAGACGATCGAGCCGGGTCTGCGCGTCCGCCCAGAGCTCGGCGGGCGCCTCGTCGCCGTCGTTCAGCACCGACGCGACGAGCTGCACCGTGCCGGTGCGGTGGTCGATGACCGCGAGTTCGGACACGAACGCGAACGCCTGACCGGGAAGGTCGATCTCGGCGGGCGGCCGGTTCGGCAGATGCTCGATCTGACGGATCGCCTCCCAGCCGATGAAGCCGACGAGGCCGCCGGTGAGCGGCGGCGCGCCCGGCACGTCCTCGGTGGCCCAGCGGCGGTGCAGGGCTTCGAGGGCGGCGAGCGGGGTCAGCGCGGATGCCTCGCCGAGTGCCCGTTCGGCCGAGAGGCCGTGATCCTGCCACTCGACGACGCCGTCGCGGTCGGTCAGCACGCCGTAGCATCCGGCGCCCACGAACGAGTAGCGCGACCAGATGCCGCCCTGCTCGGCCGACTCGAGCAGGAAGGTGCCCGCTCGGCCGGCGGCGAGCTTGCGGTAGATGCCCACCGGCGTCTCGCCGTCGGCGAACAGCTCGCGCACCACGGGCACCACGCGCCGGCCCGGCAGCAGCCGCGCGAATGCGTCGAACGCCGTGGTGGCGCTCATCCGCGTTCCCCGGCGACGACCTGGAGCCGGTCGGCGTCGAAGCAGGTGCGGGTGCCGGTGTGGCAGGCCGCGCCGACCTGGTCGACCTGCACCAGCAGGGTGTCGGCGTCGCAGTCGAGCGCGGCCGATTTGACGTACTGCGCGTGGCCCGAGGTGTCGCCCTTGCGCCAGTACTCCTGCCGGGAGCGCGACCAGAACGTGACGCGCCCCTCGGTGAGGGTGCGGCGCAGCGCCTCGCGGTCCATCCAGCCGAGCATGAGCACTTCGCCGGTGTCGTGCTGCTGGATGATCGCGGGCAGCAGGCCGTCGGCGTTGAACGCGGCACGATCGAGCGGGTCGCCGCCGGGCGTCCACGGCTCGTCGTCGCGCTCGAGCTCCTCGTCGTCGGGTGCGCTCATCGCACGGTCCTCCCCTCGGCGCGCAGCGCCTGCTTCACATCGCCCACGGTCAGCTCGCCGTTGTGGAAGACGGATGCGGCGAGCACCGCGTCGGCGCCCGCCGCGACCGCCGGGGCGAAGTGCTCGACGGCACCGGCGCCGCCGGAGGCGATGACCGGCACGCTCGACAGTTCGTGCATGAGGGCGACGAGTTCGAGGTCGAAGCCCTGCTTGGTCCCGTCGGCGTCGATCGAGTTGACCAGCAGTTCGCCGGCGCCGAGCTCGATGCCGCGCCGCGCCCAGGCGAGCGCGTCGAGGTCGGTCTCGGTGCGCCCGCCGTGCGTGGTGACCACGAAGCCCGACTCGGTGCGGTCGGACCGCTTCACGTCGAGCGACAGCACGAGCACCTGCGCCCCGAACCGGTCGGCGATCTCGGCGATCAGCTCGGGCCGCGCGATCGCGGCGCTGTTCACACCGGCCTTGTCGGCGCCGTGTCCGAGGAGCCGGGCGACGTCCTCGGGCGAGCGCACGCCGCCGCCGACGGTGAGCGGGATGAACACCTGCTCGGCGACGCGCTGCACCATGTCGTACGTGGTCGAACGGTCGTCGACCGTGGCGGTGACGTCGAGGAAGGTCAGTTCGTCGGCCCCCTGCGCGGTGTACCGCGCGGCGAGCTCGACCGGGTCGCCGGCATCCCGCAGGTTCAGGAAGTTGACGCCCTTGACGACGCGGCCGGCGGCCACGTCGAGGCACGGGATGACACGGACGGCGAGGCTCATCGCTGCCCCCTCCTACAGCCGGGCCGCGTGGATCGCGCTCACGAGGATGGCGCGGGCGCCGAGCTCGTAGAGCGTGTCCATCACCTGGTTCATGCCGACGCGCGGAATCATCACGCGCACCGCGGCCCACTCGGGGTCATGCAGCGGCGAGATCGTGGGCGACTCGAAGCCCGGGGCGGCCGCCGTCGCGGCGTCGAGCTTCGCGACCGGCACGTCGTAGTCGAGCAGCACGTACCGACGGGCGACCAGCACGCCCTGCAGACGCCGCAGCAGGGTCTGCGTGCCGGGCTGCACGACCCCCGAGCCGATGTACACCGCCTCGGACTCGAGGATCACCGGCCCGAACATCTCCAGGCCGGCCTGACGGAGGGTCGTGCCCGTCGACACGACGTCGGCGACCGCGTCGGCGACGCCGAGACGAACCGCCGACTCGACGGCGCCGTCGAGCTTCACGAGATCGGCCGTCACGCCGTGGCGGGCGAGGAAGTCGCCGACCAGGCCCGGGTAGCTGGTCGCGACGCGCACGCCCTCGAGATCGGCGAGGTCGGCGTACGCGCCCGGGGGGCCCGCGAACCGGAATGTCGAGTCGCCGAACCCGAGCGCGGCGATCTCGACCGCCTCGGAGCCCGAGTCCAGCAGCAGGTCGCGGCCGGTGATGCCGACGTCGAGCGCACCCGAGCCGACGTAGGTGGCGATGTCGCGCGGGCGGAGGTAGAAGAACTCGACCCCGTTGCGCGGGTCGGAGACGTAGAGCTCTTTGCTGTCCCGGCGGCCGGTGTATCCGGCCTCGTACAGCATCTCGGCGGCGATTTCGGCGAGCGAACCCTTGTTGGGCACGGCGATGCGGAGCATTCCCTGGCTTTCGTGTCGACGGAACTGATCGGTCATGGCGGAGGCGCGATCAGAGATGTCGGTACACGTCGGCGGGCGAGAGCCCCTTGGCGAGCATGAGCACCTGCAGGTGGTAGAGCAGCTGCGAGATCTCTTCGGCCGTCTCGTCGTCGCTCTGGTACTCGGCGGCCATCCAGACCTCGGCCGCCTCCTCGACGATCTTCTTGCCGATGGCGTGCACGCCGGCGTCGAGCTGGCGCACGGTGCCGCTGCCCTCAGGGCGGGTGCGGGCTTTGTCGCTCAACTCGACGAAGAGCTCGTCGAAGGATTTCACCCTAGAAGCCTACCGGTGCGCGGCGCGTCGTCGTGGCGGTGCGCGGCGACCGCCTCGCGCAGCGCCGCGATCTGCTCGGCGGGCTCGCCGCGGAACACCGCGGAGCCCGCGACGAACGTGTCGGCGCCGGCGTCCGCGGCGATGCCGATCGTGTCGACCGTGATGCCGCCGTCGACCTGCAGCCATACGTCGACGCCGCGTGCAGCGACCGCGTCGGCCACCCGTCGCAGCTTCGGCATCGTCTCGGGCATGAACGACTGCCCGCCGAACCCCGGTTCGACGGTCATCACGAGCACCTGGTCGAACTCGTCGAGCAGGTCGAGGTAGGGCGCGGCATCCGTGCCGGGCTTCAGGGCGATGCCCGCCCTCGCGCCGATCTCGCGGAGCCGGCGGGCGAGCCGCACCGGGTCGGCGGCGGCTTCGACATGGAACGTCACACTCGCCGCGCCCGCCTCGGCGTACCCCGGCGCCCAGCGGTCGGGGTCGTCGATCATGAGGTGCACGTCGAGCGGCACCGGCGAGACCTGCACCAGCCGCTCCACCATCGGCAGCCCGAACGTCAGGTTCGGCACGAAGTGGTTGTCCATGATGTCGACGTGCACGAGATCGGCGGTCGCGATGCGCGAGAGTTCGTGCTCGAGGTTCGCGAAGTCGGCGGCGAGGATGCTCGGGTTGATGCGCGTCGTCATGGGCGGCAGCCTATCGAGCGGCGGCCGCGGGTTCGGCCTCGGGGCGTTTGCGCACGAGCGCGATGAACATCGCATCGGTGCCGTGCCGGTGCGGCCACAGCTGCACGGTGCGGCCGTCGCCGCCGAGATCGAGCGGCCGGTTCGCGACCTGCCGCACCGCCGCTGCGGTGTCGAGCGGCTCGGCGGCCTCGCCCCAGCGCTTGAGCGCGGCGGCGATCGTGCCGTGCGTCTCGGCGGTGTGCGGCGAGCAGGTCACGTAGGCGAGGATGCCGCCCGGCGCGAGCGCCGCGAACGCGGCATCGGCGAGCCGTGCCTGCACCGCCGTGAGCTCGGCGACGTCGGCCGGCTGTTTGCGCCACCTCGCCTCGGGCCGGCGCCGCAGCGCGCCGAGGCCCGTGCACGGGGCATCCAGCAGGATGCGGTCGAAGCCGCCCGGCGCACCCAGCTCGGCGGGGTCGAGGTCGGTGCCGTCGCCCACGCGCACGTGCACGTCGAGCGGCACCGCCGCGATCGCGCGGCGCACCAGCTCGGCGCGCGCGGGCACGAGCTCGTTCGCCGCGAGCGCGGCACCGCCGGCGAGCGCCTCGGCGGCCAGCAGCGCGGTCTTGCCGCCCGGTCCGGCGCACAGGTCCAGCCAGCGCTCCCCCGGCTCGACCGGTCGGGCGCGGCTGAGCGCGAGGGCGGCCAGCTGCGAGCCCTCGTCCTGCACGCGGATCCGGCCCTCGTGCGCGGCCACCAGGGCGAGCGGATGCTCCGCGGTGAAGCCGACCGGCGAGTACACGTCGGGCGCGCCGAGCTCGTCGACGGCGGCGTCGCCGAGCCCCGGGAGGGCGACGAGGTTGACGACGGGCGACGCGTTGTCGGCGTCCAGCAGGGCGCCGAGCTCGTCGGCGCGGCCCTCGTGGGCGAGCGCGCTGCGCAGCGCTCGCACGATCCAGGCCGGATGCGACGTGGTCGTCGCCAGCCGCTCGGTGTCGTCGCGTGCGGACTCGGCGAGGCGTCGCATCCACTCCTCGGCGTCGGTGCGGGAGACCTGCCGCAGCACCGCGTTCACGAAGCCGGCCGCGGCGGGCGCCACCCGGTGCGCGAGCGCGACGGTCTCGTTCACGGCCGCGTGCGTGGGCACGCGCGTGGCGAGGAGTTGGTGCGTGCCGAGGCGCAGCAGGTCGAGCACCGGGGGGTCGATGCGGTCGGTCGGCCGCCCGGCGGCGTCGGCGATCACCGCATCCCACGTGCCGAGCCGGCGCAGCGTGCCGTAGGTGAGCTCGGTCGCCAGGCCCGCGTCGGAGCCCTCGAGCCCGGCCCGCTCGATGCGGGCGGGCAGCAGCAGGTTGGCGTACGAGTCGCTCGTGCGCACCGCCTCGAGCACGTCGAAGGCGACCACCCGGGCGGGTGAGACGGATCGGTCCCGGCGGCTGCCCGACGCTGCGCCACGCGAGCCGGCGCCGCGTGCGCGTCCACCGCTCGGGCGCGATGCACGCCGGCCGGAGTCGGCGCCGCCGTCCCCGCTCATCGGGCGACCGCCTCGTCGACGCCGAGGCCCCGCCACCAGTCGGCGGCGGCCATCGCGGTGCGCCCGGCCGGCTGCACGCGCACGAGTCGCAGCGCACCGTCGGCGGTCCCGACGAGCACGCGCTTGCCCAGGAGCGCCACGCGGCCCGCCGGCAGGTCCGGCGCATCGGCCACGGGCTCGGCGTCGAGCACCTTCAGCCGCACCCCGTCGACCTCGGTGAACGCGCCGGGTTCGGGGGTGACACCGCGCCGGCGGGCGTCGACTTCGGCGGTGGGCCGGGTGAAGTCGAGCCGCGCATCGTCGATGGCCAGCTTCGGCGCGAACGTCGGCTCGCCGTGCTGCGGGGTTGCGACGGCGGTGCCGTCGGCGATCCCGTCGACGACGTCGGCGAGCAGTCCGGCGCCCAGGTCGGCGAGTTCGTCGAGCAGGTCGCCGGCGGTGCGTCCCGGTGCGATCGGATGCCGCAGCTCGCCGTACACGTCGCCGGCATCGAGTTCGGGCACGAGCCGGAACACGGATGCCCCGGTCTCGGCGTCGCCCGCGATGATCGCGCGCTGCACGGGCGCGGCACCCCGCCAGGCCGGCAGCAGCGAGAAGTGCAGGTTGATCCAGCCGTGCGCCGGCGCCGACAGCAGCGGCTCGCGCACGAGCCCGCCGTACGCGACGATCACGCCGAGGTCGGGGCGCAGCGAGGCGATGCGCTCCCCCGCGTCGGCGTCGAGCCGGGCCGCTTCGATGACCGGCAGCCCCAGCTCGGCGGCGGCCTGCGCGACCGGCGACGGCGTGAGCACGCGCTTGCGGCCGAGCGGCGCGGCCGGTCGGGTGACGACCGCCGCGATCTCGTGCGGGCCGTCGGCGATCCGCCGCAGGGCGGGCACGGCGGCGGCGGGGGTTCCGGCGAAGACGAGTCGGAGGGCTGGCACACTCCATTCTCCCCCGGCCGGGGCCCGCACCGCGCGCGGCGGTCGGGCGGCGGCCGCGAACCGTCCGGATGCGGGCGGACGCCGCCGACGCGGGTCAGGGAACGGCCGGGTCGTCGAACCGGACCCGGAGCACCGGCGGCCGCTGGGGCCGACGGCCGGCGACCGGTTTGCGCCGCTCGGTGGCCGTGCGCACCGCCTCGGCCCGCAACGCCGCCGCGACCGCCTTGCCCGAGGCGTAGTCGAACCGCACGATCGCGCGGTCGAGGCCGTCGTCCAGGTGGACCGGGCCGAGCACGTCGACCCCCGCAGCGGCTCGACGTGCGGCCTCCGCTGCGCCGGCGACCCGGTCGGCGGCCGCCGTCACCGACGCGATGCGCACGGCCGGCGGGAACCGCAGCGCCCGACGCGCGTCGAGCTCGGTCGACGCCCAATCGGGTTGGCGCCACGTCGCGAACGCGGTGCCGAGGGCGCCGCCCACCCCCACCAGATGCACCGGCGCCCCGGGGGCGGCCAGCGCCGCCGCGTTCGACCACCAGCGCAGGCAATCCTCGGCGACCCGCAGGGATTCGCGCAGGAGCATCCGTTCGCCGTCGAGGAGCAGCACCGCACGATAGCCGCCGTCGGCGACGGGCTCGGCACCCCGCGTGGCGACGACGAGCGCCGGACCGGCATCGACGCGCACGACCTGCCGCTCGCCGTCCGAGAGCACCACCTTCGCGCGCGGGAACGCCCGCCCGAGCTCGTCGGCCGTCCGGGTGGCGCCGATCGTCGCCGCCCGCAGCGCGGTGCCGTCGCACACCGGGCACCGCCAGCCCGTCGTCGTGGTGCCGCACAGCGTGCACGCGGCCCGACCCCCGTCGGCGGGCACCGCGATCGTGCCCCCGCACGCGGCGCAGTGCGCCGTCTCGCGACAGCGGGCGCAGGTCATCAGCGGCACCCGACCGGGCCGGGCGACCTGCACCAGCACGGGCCCCTCGGCCACCGCCCGCTGGGCCTCCCGCCACGCGATCGACGGGATGCGGGCCGAGCCCGGCTCGGCCGAGTCGGCGCGGGCGGTGAGCACGATCCGCGGTCGTGCAGCGCGCACGGGGGCGATCTCGTGCACCCAGTCGAGCTCGACGAGCCGTTGCACGTCGACGCTGCGGGTGTGCGCGGCGAAGACCAGCGCGGCACCCGACTGCTCCTGGCGCACCAGCGCCGCGTCGCGGGCGTGCACCCCCGGGGCGAGGGGTTCGGCGTGCAGCGGGTCGCCGTCGTCCCAGATCGCGATCAACCCGAGGCGCGCGGCCGGCGCGTACACGGTCGACCGATTCCCGACCACGATGCGGGCCGCGTCGCCCGTCGCGGCGAGGAACGAGCGGTACCGCTCGGCACCCGTCTGGCGGGCGTCGGCGCGCAGCACCCGGCGTGGATCCACCAGCCCGGCGAGCGCCGTCTCGACCTGCTCCTGGTCGCGATGGTCGGGCACCGCGATCAGCACCGACCGGTCGGCCGCGAGCACGTGCGCCGCCGCCTCCGCGAGCGTGGCCGCCCACGCGCCGACCCATTCGCCCGACGGGGTGCGGCGCATCCCGGGCTCGACGCGCAGCGCCATCCGCTCGCCGCGCGCGAGGCCCTCCTCGACGCGTCCGGCGGCGAACCCCGAGACCGGCGGCGGCGCGGTCGGCAGGTCGCCGGCATCGGCCGTGCCGGCGGCCCAGGCCTTCTCGACTCGCACGTAGCGCGGCGGGATCGCGAGCCGCAGCACGTCGCTCGCGTTGCCGGCGGCGCGGTCGGCGACCGCGCGCGCGAGCGCCCACACCGAGGGCGTGAGCACCGGGACGGTGCTCACGACATCTTCGACCTCGCTCAGCTCCCCCGGGTACGCGCTGCGGTCGGCGAGTTCGACGACCCAGCCGTCCGCGATGCGACCGCCCGTGCGCAGCGGCACCCGGACCCGTGCGCCGGTCTGCACGGCCTCGGCGAGCCGCGCGGGCACCCGGTAGTCGAACAGGTGATCGAGCTGGGGCAGCGGCGAATCGACGAGCACCCGCGCGACCGCGCCGTCGGTCATCTCAGACGCCGGCGGCCTGACGCAGGTCGTCGACGCGGTCGATCCGCTCCCAGGTGAAGTCGGGCAGCTCACGGCCGAAGTGCCCGTAGGTGGCCGTCTGCGCGTAGATCGGGCGGAGCAGGTCGAGGTCGCGGATGATCGCCGCCGGGCGCAGGTCGAACACCTCGCGGATGGCGCGGATGATCTGCTCGTCGGGCAGCGTGCCGGTGCCGAAGGTCTCGACGTACAGGCCCACCGGCGAGGCCGCGCCGATCGCGTACGCCACCTGCAGTTCGAGTCGCTCGGCGAAGCCCGCGGCGACCGCGTTCTTCGCCACCCAGCGCATCGCGTAGGCGGCGGACCGGTCGACCTTCGACGGGTCCTTGCCGCTGAACGCGCCGCCGCCGTGCCGGCTGGCGCCGCCGTAGGTGTCGATGATGATCTTGCGGCCGGTCAGGCCGGCGTCGCCCTGGGGGCCGCCGATCTCGAAGCGGCCGGTCGGGTTGATGAGCACCTTCAGGTCGTCGCGGGTGAGCTCGACGGTGTCGAGCACGGGCCGGATCACCACCTCCTCGACCTCGGCGCGCAGCTGCTCGGTCGACACCTTCGGCGAGTGCTGGGTCGACAGCACGACGGTCTCGATCGTGCGCGGCGTCTGCCCGTCGTAGCCGATGGTCACCTGCGTCTTGCCGTCGGGCCGCAGGTAGTCGAGCTCGCCCGCCTTGCGAACGGCGGCGAGCCGCTCGCTGAGGCGGTGCGCGAGCCAGATCGGCACCGGCATGAGCTCGGGCGTCTCGCGGGTGGCGTAGCCGAACATGATGCCCTGGTCGCCGGCGCCCTGCCGGTCGAGCTCGTCGACGCTCGACCCCTCGCGGGTCTCGAACGCGTCGTCCACCCCCTGGGCGATGTCGGGCGACTGGCCGCCGATCGAGACGGACACCCCGCAGCTGCGGCCGTCGAACCACACGTCGGACGAGTCGTAGCCGATCGAGGTGACCCGCTCGCGCACGATCGCGGGGATCTCCACGTAGCCGGAGGTGGTCACCTCGCCGGCCACATGCACGAGACCCGTGGTGACGAGCGTCTCGACGGCCACCCGGGAGTGCGGGTCGACGGCGAGCAGCGCGTCGAGGATCGAGTCGGAGACCTGGTCGCAGATCTTGTCGGGGTGACCCTCGGTCACGGACTCGGAGGTGAACAGACGCAGATCGCTCATGGGGACGCGGATTCCTCTCGGCGGGCGAACGGGGCGGGCGTGGTCGTCACGAACTGGGTGCGAGCTTCGAGACAACCACGTCAAGGATGCCCTGCGCCACCGACGATTTCGTTCCATGAAGCTCGGCGACGACCGTGTCGTCGCCGTCGACCACCGTGACGACGTTGTCGTCGGCGGCGAATCCCGCCGTCCAGCCCACCCGGTTGACCGCGAGCAGGTCGGCGCCCTTGGCACGCCGCTTGGCGCGGCCCAGTTCGAGCAGCCGTTCGGCGTCGGGCTCGGTCTCGGCGGCGAACCCGACCAGGAGCGTGCCGTCGTGCGGCTCGCGGCCGAGTTCGGCGAGGATGTCGGGGTTGCGGACGAGTTCGAGGGTGAGCCCGTCGTCGGACCCCGGGTCCTTCTTGAGCTTCGCCTCGCTGACGACGGCCGGCCGGTAGTCGGCGACGGCGGCCGCCATCACGACGACGTCGGCCCCGACCGCCGCCTCGCGGACCGCGTCGCGCAGTTCGAGCGCCGTCGAGACGGCGCGGATGTCGCACCCCTCGGGCCGGGCCACCTCGAGGTTCGCGGCGATCAGGGTGACGGATGCACCGCGCTCGCGCGCGGCCTCGGCGATCGCGACGCCCTGCTTGCCGCTGGAGCGGTTGCCGAGGAACCGCACCGGGTCGAGCGGTTCGCGGGTGCCGCCGGCGGTCACCACGACGCGCCGCCCGGCGAGGTCGCCGACACGCGTATCGGATGCCTCGCGGCCGGCGTGCTGCGCGGCATCCGGTTCGCCCACGACCGCGAGCGCAGCCGCGACGATGTCGTCGGGCTCCGACATGCGGCCCGGGCCGCTGTCGGCGCCCGTGAGCTGCCCGACCGCCGGGCCGACGACGGTGACGCCGCGCTCGCGAAGCGTCGCGACGTTCGCCTGCGTCGCCGGATGGCGCCACATCTCGGTGTGCATCGCGGGCGCGACGACCAGCGGCGCCTCGCTCGCGAGGACGGTGTTGCCGAGCAGGTCGTCGGCGAGGCCCGCGGCGAGCTTCGCGATGGTGTTCGCCGTCGCCGGCGCGATCACGATGAGATCGGCGGCCTGGCCGATCGCGACGTGACGCACCTCGGCGACGCCCTCGTAGAGGTCGACGTGCACCGGGTTGCGCGAGATCGCCTCGAGCGTCGGGCGGCCCACGAACCGCAACGCAGCCTCGGTCGGCACGACGTGCACGTCGTGGCCGGCCAGCACCAGCGCACGCACGACGCCGACCGCCTTGTAGGCCGCGATGCCGCCGGCGATGCCGACGACGATGTTGAGCGGCATCGGGCGGGCCCGGTTACTCGCCGATCGGGGTGAGCCGGAGCTTGTCCTCGTTGATCTCGTGCATCGCCACCGTGAGCGGCTTGTCGTCGATCGACGAGTCGACCAGCGGGCCGACGTTGTCGAACAGGCTGCCCTCGTGCAGGTCGGCGTAGTAGTCGTTGATCTGACGAGCGCGCTTGGACGCGAAGATCACGAGCTGGTACTTCGAGTCGACCTTCGAAAGCAGGTCGTCGATGGGCGGGTCGATGATGCCGGACAGCTTCTCAGCCAAAGCAGAACTCCTTGTTCGAGCGATGCGCACCCTCGGTGCGCCGGAAAGATCAGAGGGCGGGGCGGCGCGGCCTGCCCCGACGAGGCCTCATCAATTCTACGACCTTCTCGGCCGCCTCGCCGACGTCGTGGTTCACGACCCGGTGATCGAACTCGTCGACGGCCGCCAATTCGACCTTCGCGGTCTCGAGCCGGCGCTGCTGTTCGGCGGGCGTCTCGGTGCCGCGGCCGACCAGGCGGCGCACCAGTTCGTCCCAGGTCGGCGGCAGCAGGAACACGAGCGTCGCCTCGGGCATCGCCCGGCGCACCGAGCGCGCGCCCTGGATGTCGATCTCGAGCAGCACGCTGTCGCCCGCTGCGATCGCCTGTTCGACCGGGCGGCGCGGGGTGCCGTACCGGTGCGCGTTGTGCACGGTGGCCCACTCGAGCAGCTCGCCCGCCTCGACCATGCGGTCGAACTCGGCGTCGTCGACGAAGAAGTAGTGCTCGCCCTCGATCTCACCCGGGCGCGGCGCACGCGTCGTCGCCGACACCGAGAGCCGCACCTCGGGGTGGTGGTGTCGGATGTACGCGGCCACCGTGCCCTTGCCGACCGCGGTAGGCCCCGCCAGCACCACGAGGCGGTCGCCGATGCCGCCGTGCGCGGCGATCCAATCGGCCGTGAAGCGGCGCAGCCGCTGCCGCTGGAGGCGTCCGAGGCCGCCGATGCGCTTCGACGGGGAGATGTCGAGCTCCGCCATGATGCGCTCGGTCTTGGTGCGCCCGATCGCCGGGATCGAGCCGAGGAACTCGGTCACCCGCAGGCGACCCTCGACCCCCTCGGGCTCCTCCAGGCCGGCGCGCAGCACATCGAGGGGGCTGCGTCGGGAGTCGGCGATGTCGGCCTTCACCTCGGCGCGCGCGCGCCGGGCGGCGACCGCCGCACGGGACGCGGCGACCCGGTCGACCTCGGGCGGGCGGTTGCGGTCGGGCTCAGCCACGTGCGGCCCCCACGAGGTCGAGACGGCGGAGGATCTCGTCGGCGATGCCGTCGGGGCCGGCGGCCAGCACCGAGCGGGACTCGCTCACGATCACGCCGTCGGCCAGTCCACCGAAGATGCGCCGGAAGTCGGCCGGCTCTGCGCCCTGATGCCCGAATCCCGGGGCGAGCACGGGCAGCGCCGGGCCCGAGTCATCCGCCGCCTCGATGCCCGCGGCGACCAGGTCGACCGTCGCGCCGATCACGACGCCCATCGACCCGATTCCCGACGGCGCCGCCGTCTCGCGGTTCCAGGCGGAAACGCCCGACACGATCGCCCCGGCCACCGTCGCCCCGGCACGGCTCGACTCCTGCAGCACGGCGCCCTGGATCGGGCGGGCCTCGGGGTTCGACGTCGCCGCGAGCACGAGCAGGCCCTTGCCCGCCGCCTCCGCCTGCCGACGGACGGGCTCGATCGAACCGAGCCCCTGGTACGCGCTGATCGTCATCGCATCGGCCTCGAGCGGCGAACCCGGGGTGAGCCAGGCCTCGCCGTAGGCCGCCACGCTCGTGCCGATGTCGCCGCGCTTGGCGTCGGCGATGATCACGAGCCGCGCGTCGCGCGCCTCGGCCAGCACCCGCTCGAGCGCCGCGTACCCGGCGGCGCCGTGCCGCTCGAAGAACGCGACCTGCGGCTTCACGATGCCCGCCCGCCCGGCGACGGCACCCACGACCCGGAGCCCGAACTCGCGGGCCCCCTCGGCCGTGTCGGGCAGCCCCCACCGGTCGAGCAGGTCCGCGTGCGGATCGATGCCGACGCACAGCCGCCCGCGCTCGGCGAACGCCGTCGCGAGTCGCCCTCCGAATCCGATGCGATCGGTCACGCCGACACCTCCCGACGACGCTGGTACTCCTGCAGACTCGTCACCTCGAACCCGCCGCGCACCGCGTCCAGCGAGGCGACCGCGGCGCTCAGCTCGGCGATGGTGGTGAACAGCGGGATGTCGGCGGCGACCGCCGCGGCGCGGATCTCGTACCCGTCGGCCCGCGCGGACCGGCCGCTCGGCGTGTTCACCACGATGTCGACCTCGCCCCGGTGGATGAGCTCGACCACCGAGTCGGCGTCCTCGGTCGGCTTCTCGCTGAACTTGCCGACCTCGCCGGCCGCGATGCCGTTGCGGCGCAGCACCCCGGCCGTGCCCGCGGTCGCGCAGATGTCGAACCCGGCCTGCGAGAGCCGCAGGATCGGGAGGATGATCGCGCGCTTGTCGCGGTCGGAGACCGAGACGAACACGGTGCCGCCGAGCGGCATCCCGCCGTACGCGGCGACCTGGCTCTTCGCGAACGCGGTCGGGAAATCGCGGTCGATGCCCATGACCTCGCCCGTCGAGCGCATCTCGGGGCCCAGCACGGAGTCGACCATCGTGCCCTCGGCGGTGCGGAACCGGTGGAACGGCAGCACCGCCTCCTTCACCGCGACCGGCGCGTCGAACGGGATGCGCGAGCCGTCCGTCGCGGGCAGCAGGCCCTCCGCGACGAGCTCGCGGACGGTCGCGCCGACCATGATGCGGCTCGCCGCCTTGGCGAGCGGGATGCCGAGCGCCTTCGACACGAACGGCACCGTGCGGCTCGCGCGCGGGTTCGCCTCGAGCACGTAGAGCACGCCCGCACCGATCGCGAACTGCACGTTCAGCAGACCGCGCACGCCGATGCCCTCCGCGATCGCGCGGGTCGCCTCGCGCACCCGGTCGACCTGGTCGCGTCCGAGCGTCACGGGCGGCAGCGTGCAGCTCGAGTCGCCCGAGTGCACGCCGGCCTCCTCGATGTGCTCCATGACGCCGCCGATGTACAGCTCGGTGCCGTCGTAGAGGGCGTCGACGTCGATCTCGATCGCGTCGTCGAGGAACCGGTCGACGAGCAGCGGATGCGTCGGCCCCACGATGCCCTGATCGGCGATGCGGTCGAAGTAGTCGGCGAGCGACGCGGTGTCGTAGACGATCTCCATGCCGCGTCCGCCGAGCACGAAGCTCGGGCGCACCAGCACCGGGTAGCCGATGCCCTCGGCGACGTGGATCGCGCCGGCCAGGTCGGTCGCGGTGCCGTTCTTCGGAGCGAGCAGCCCCGCCCGATCGAGGATCCCCGAGAACAGCCCGCGCTCCTCGGCGAGGTCGATCGCCTCGGGCGTGGTGCCGAGGATCGGCACGCCGGCCGCTTCGAGGCCCTTCGCGAGCCCCAGCGCGGTCTGGCCGCCGAGCTGCACCACGACCCCGACGAGTTCGCCCGACTGCGACTCCGCGTGGATGACCTCGAGCACGTCCTCGAGCGTGAGCGGCTCGAAGTAGAGCCGGTCGCTCGTGTCGTAGTCGGTCGAGACCGTCTCGGGGTTGCAGTTGATCATGATCGTCTCGAACCCGGCGTCGTGCAGGGCGAACGACGCGTGCACGCACGAGTAGTCGAACTCGACGCCCTGGCCGATGCGGTTCGGACCCGAGCCGAGGATGACGACCTTGCGGCGGTCGCTCGGGGCGACCTCGGTCTCGAGGTCGTAGCTCGAGTAGTGGTACGGCGTGAGCGCGGGGAACTCGCCGGCGCAGGTGTCGACCGTCTTGTAGACCGGCCGGATGCCGAGGATGTGGCGCACCTCGCGGGCATCCGCCTCGCTGCCGAAGCCGCGGAGCTGGGCGATCTGCGCGTCCGAGAAGCCGTGGTCCTTCGCGAGCAGGATGGTGTCGGTGTCGAGCGTCTCGGCGGCCGCGACGCGGTCCGCGACCTCGTTGATCAGCACGATCTGGTCGAGGAACCACGGGTCGATCTTCGTCGCCTCGAACGCCTGCTCGATGGTCGCGCCCTTGCGCAGCGCCTGCTGCACCAGCACGATCCGCCCGTCGGTCGGGGTCTTCGCCAGCTCGAGCAGCTCGTCCGCGGTGCGCGCCTCGTCGCCCCAGTGGAAGCTCGACCCGCGCTTCTCGAGCGAGCGCAGCGCCTTCTGCAGCGCGGTCGTGTAGTTGCGGCCGATCGCCATCGCCTCGCCGACCGACTTCATGGTGGTGGTCAGCGTCGGGTCGGCGGCGGGGAACTTCTCGAACGCGAACCGCGGCACCTTCACGACGACGTAGTCGAGCGTCGGCTCGAACGACGCCGGGGTGACGCGGGTGATGTCGTTCGGGATCTCGTCGAGGCGGTAGCCGATCGCGAGCTTCGCGGCGATCTTCGCGATCGGGAACCCGGTCGCCTTCGACGCGAGCGCCGACGAGCGCGACACGCGCGGGTTCATCTCGATGACGATGATGCGGCCGTTCTCGGGGTTCACCGCGAACTGGATGTTGCAGCCGCCGGTGTCCACGCCCACCGCGCGGATGATGTCGATGCCGATGTCGCGCAGCTTCTGGTACTCGCGGTCGGTGAGGGTGAGCGCCGGGGCGACCGTGATCGAGTCGCCCGTGTGCACGCCCACCGGGTCGACGTTCTCGATCGAGCAGACCACGACCGTGTTGTCGGCCGTGTCGCGCATGAGCTCGAGCTCGTACTCCTTCCAGCCGAGGATCGACTCCTCGAGCAGCACCTCGGTCGTCGGCGAGTCGTGCAGCCCGGCGCCGGCGATGCGGCGCAGGTCGGCCTCGTCGTACGCGAACCCCGAGCCGAGGCCGCCCATCGTGAAGGACGGTCGCACCACGAGCGGGTACCCGAGGTCCTCGGCCGCGGCGAGCACCTCGTCCATGGTGTGCGCGATGTGCGAGCGCGCCGCCTCGGCGCCGCACTCGACGACGAGCTCCTTGAACAGCTGGCGGTCCTCGCCCTTGCGGATCGCGTCGACCTTCGCGCCGATGAGCTCGACGCCGTGCTTGGCGAGGATGCCGGCCTCTTCGAGCTGGATCGCCGCGTTCAGCGCGGTCTGGCCGCCGAGGGTCGGCAGCACCGCGTCGGGCCGCTCCTTGATGATGATCGACTCGATCACCTCGGGGGTGATCGGCTCGACATAGGTCGCGTCGGCGAAGTCGGGGTCGGTCATGATCGTGGCCGGGTTCGGGTTCACCAGGATGACCCGCACGCCCTCGGCGCGCAGCACACGGCAGGCCTGGGTGCCCGAGTAGTCGAACTCGGCCGCCTGGCCGATCACGATCGGGCCGGATCCGATGACGAGGACGGAGGTGATGTCGTCGCGCTTGGGCATTACTGCTGGACTCCTTCGGTCCGTGAGCCTGTCGAACGGTTCGCGATCACGAGATCGCGGAACCGATCGAAGAGGTAGTTCGCGTCGTGCGGTCCGGCCGCCGACTCGGGGTGGTACTGCACGCTGAACGCCGGGATGTCGAGGCAGTTGAGTCCCTCGACGACGTTGTCGTTGAGGTCGTAGTGGCTCACCTCGACGCGCCCGAAGCCCTCGGCCGATTCGCTGATCTCGCCGATCGGCGCGTCGACGGCGAACCCGTGGTTGTGCGCGGTGATCTCGACGCGGCCGGTCGCGACGTCGAGCACCGGCTGGTTGATGCCGCGGTGCCCGAACGGCAGCTTGTACGTCGGATAGCCGAGCGCGCGGCCGAGCAGCTGGTTGCCGAAGCAGATGCCGAAGTAGGGCAGGCCGGCTCGCAGCGAGGTGCGCAGCAGTTCGACGTGCCGGTCGGATGCTCCGGGGTCGCCGGGCCCGTTCGAGTAGAACAGCGCGTCGGGCTTCAGGGCGAGGACCTCCTCGGCGGTCACCGACTGCGGCAGCACGTGCACGTCGAAGCCGCGCTCGGCGAGGTAGTTCAGGGTCGAGGTCTTCACGCCCAGGTCGAGCACTGCGACCGAGCCGATCCGGTCGCCGACGGCGGGCAGCGTGTACGGCTCCTGCGTCGAGACGGTGCCCGACAGGTTCTGCCCGGCCATCTCGGCGCCGCCGAGCACCAGGTCGAGCTGCTCGCCGGGGGTGAGCGCGGCGTCCGCACCCGAGAAGATCCCGGCGCGCATCGCGCCCGCCGAGCGGATGTGGCGGGTCACGGCGCGGGTGTCGATGCCCGAGATGCCGACGATGCCGGCCGCGGCGAGGTCGTCGTCGAGCGACCGCTGCGCGCGGAAGTTCGACACCACCCGCGCCGGGTCGCGCACCACGAACCCGGCGACCCAGATCCGAGCCGATTCCATGTCGTCGTCGTTCATGCCCGTGTTGCCGATGTGCGGGGCGGTCATGAGCACGATCTGGCCCGCGTAGGACGGGTCGGTGAGCGTCTCCTGGTAGCCGGTCATGCCGGTCGCGAAGACGGCCTCGCCGAGGGTGCGGCCCAGCGCGCCGTAGGCTCGCCCGTCGTAGCGGGTGCCGTCCTCGAGGACGAGCACGGCCGGTTCGCTGGCCGGGCCGGTGGGTGCGGTCATTCGGATGCCTCGCTCTCGTGCGTGTCCGCCGGCCGGGGTTCCGGCGCAGCGGCGATGTCGGTGACGGCCGCGATGATGCCGGCCGCGTCGCCCGGGTACCGGGCGCGGAGGTAGCTGTCGACCCTGGTCGGGGTCGGCGCGGGTTCGGTCTCGTTCGCGATCCAGGTGATCGCCACGAGCCCCTCGGGCTCGACCCCGCGGTCGATGGCCCACGTGGCGCGGGCGGCGCCGGCGATGCGGTCGGCGGGCAGGAACCCGGGCAGCTCGCCCGCGATGCGCAGCACGACGCCCTCGGGGGCGACCTCGACGCGCCCGGAGCCGCGGAACGCGAGCCCCGGCAGCGCGAGCCGTTCGAGGGGCCGGCCCTCGGGGGTGGTGGCGACGTACAGCACCTCGCAGTCGATGGCGGCCGCGCCGAGCGACGTCGGCACCGGATAGGCCGACAGCGCCGCGTCGCGTTCGCTGCGCCGCCGCCACGACCTGATCATCAGCCATCCGGCCGCGCCGATCACGACGACCGCCAGCGCGGCGCCGATCCAGTAGCCCATCAGCGCTCGCCGCCCCTCGAGGCGACCTCGTCGACGGACCTGACCGCCCCGTCGAGCACGGTGGCCCGGCCGCGGTGGATCGTCGCGACGACCCGCCCGGGCAGGGTGCGTCCGAGGTACGGCGAGTTCACGCTGCGGCCGACCAGGTCGCCGGCGGCGAACTCGCGGCTCGCGGTCGGGTCGACGAGGGTCAGCTCGGCCGGCGCACCGACCTCGAGCGGCGTGCCGTGCCCGGTGAGGCGGCCGATACGGGCCGGCGTCTCGCTCATCACGCGGGCGACGTCGGACCAGCTCAGCAGGCCGGTGTCGACCATCGCGTGCTGCACGACCGACAGCGCGGACTCGAGCCCGACCATGCCGTTCGCGGCGGCGGCCCACTCGACCTCCTTCGCCTCGACCGGGTGCGGCGCGTGGTCGGTCGCGACGATGTCGATGGTGCCGTCGGCGAGCGCCTCCCGCACCGCCTCGACGTCATCGCGGCTGCGCAGCGGCGGGTTCACCTTGAAGCGGGAGTCGTAGCCCGCCACCAGGTCCTCGGTGAGCAGCAGGTGGTGCGGGGTCACTTCTGCGGTGACCTGGATGCCGCGGGCCTTCGCCCAGCGGATCACCTCGACGCTGCCCGCGGTCGAGACATGGCACACGTGCAGGCGGCTGCCGACGTGCTCGGCGAGCAGCACGTCGCGCGCGATGATCGCCTCCTCGGCGACCGCGGGCCATCCGGCGAGCCCGAGCTCGCCCGACAGCGCGCCCTCGTTCATCTGGGCGCCCTCGGTGAGCCGCGGCTCCTGCGCGTGCTGGGCGATGACGCCGTCGAACGCCTTCACGTACTCGAGCGCGCGCCGCATGAGCAGCGGGTCGTGCACGCAGAAGCCGTCGTCGCTGAACACCCGCACCTGGGCGCGCGAGCGGGCCATGGCGCCGAGCTCGGCGAGCCGTTCGCCCGCGAGACCGACGGTGACGGCGCCGATCGGCTGCACGGTGGCGTAGCCGGCGGCCTCGCCGAGCGCGAGCTCCTGCTCGACGACGCCGGCGGTGTCGGCGACCGGCGACGTGTTCGCCATCGCGAACACCGCGGTGTAGCCGCCGGCGGCGGCGGCCCGGGTGCCGGTGAGCACCGTCTCGCTCTGCTCGTAGCCGGGCTCGCGCAGGTGCGTGTGCAGGTCGACGAGCCCGGGCAGCGCGATGAGCCCGTCGGCGTCGATGCGCGTGGCATCCGCGGAGCTCAGGCCCGAACCGATCTCGGCGATGACGCCGCCCTCGAGGAGGAGGTCGGTGCGCGAGCCGTCGGCGAGCGCGGCGCCCGTGATGAGGTAGGCGGGCGCGGTCATCGGGCGTCCTCCTCACCGGCGAGCAGCAGGTAGAGGGCGGCCATTCTCACGGAGACTCCATTCGCAACCTGCTCGAGCACGCTCGACTGCGCGGAGTCGGCGGCGGCGGCAGAGATCTCGAGGCCGCGATTCATCGGGCCGGGGTGCATGACCATCGTATCGGCCGGTAGACGGCGGAATCGCTCGTCGTCGAGGCCCCACGCGCGGGCGTACTCGCGGCTGTTCGGGAAGAACCCGCCGTGCATGCGCTCCTGCTGGATGCGCAGCATCATGACCGCGTCGGGGGCCGAGTCGACGGCCTCGTCGAGGTCGTAGCCGATGCGCGCCGGCCAGGCGCTCGTGTCGACCGGCAGCAGCGTGGGCGGGGCGACGAGGTCGACGGTCGCGCCGAGCGTGTCGAGCAGCCACACGTTCGATCGGGCGACCCGGGAGTGCAGCACGTCGCCGACGATGACGACGCGCACCCCGTCGAGGTCGCGTCCGCGCGACGCGCCCGGCCCGTGGATGCGCCGGCGCAGCGTGAAGGCGTCGAGCAGCGCCTGCGTGGGGTGCTCGTGCGTGCCGTCGCCGGCGTTGATCACGCCTGCGTCGATCCATCCGCTGTGCGCGAGCACCTGGGGCGCGCCCGACGCGCCGTGGCGGATGACGACGCCGTCGGCGCCGATCGCGGCGAGGGTCTGCGCGGTGTCCTTCAGGCTCTCGCCCTTCGAGACGCTCGAGCCCTTGGCGCTGAAGTTGATGACGTCGGCGCTCAGCCGCTTCGCGGCGGCTTCGAACGAGATGCGGGTGCGTGTCGAGTCCTCGAAGAACAGGTTGACGACGGTCTTGCCGCGCAGCGTCGGCAGCTTCTTGACCTCGCGCTCGTGCACGCGGGCCATGTCCTCGGCGATGTCGAGCAGCTCGATCGCCTGGTCGCGGGAGAGGTCGCGGGTCGACAGCAGGTGGCGCATCAGTCGTCGGCCCCCTCGATGACCACGGCGTCCTCGCCGTCGGTCTCGACGAGCCGCACCGAGATGCGCTCGGTCTTCGAGCTGGGCAGGTTCTTGCCGACGAAGTCGGCGCGGATCGGGAACTCCCGGTGCCCGCGGTCGACGAGCACGGCGAGTCGCACCGCACGGGCGCGGCCGAGGTCGTTCAGCGCGTCGAAGGCGGCGCGGATGGTGCGGCCCGAGTAGAGCACGTCGTCGACGAGCACCACCGTCTTGCCGTCGATGCCGTCGTCGGGCACCTCGGTCGGTGCGGGGGTGCGCGTGCGGGTGCGGGCGAGGTCGTCGCGGTACATCGTCACGTCGAGCGAACCGGCCGGCGCGGATGCCCCGGGCTCGATGCGTGCGATGGTCTCCGCGATGCGGCGGGCGAGTGCCACGCCCCTGGTGGGGATCCCGAGGATGACGAGATCGGACCCGCCCTTGTTGGACTCGAGGATCTCGTGCGAGATGCGGGTCAACGCCCGCTGGATGTCAGCCTGACCGAGCACGACGCGTGCCAAATGCAGACTCCCTTCTCCGCCTCACCGGACGGTCTTCAAGGTTGTCGTTCCCGACCAGCCTACCAGCGGCGCCGCGGCGGAGGACGCACGGGCGCCGGCGGACGCACGGGTGCCGGAGGACGCACGGGCGCCGGCGGCGGAGGATCTCGATGACACGGCCCGGGTCCCGCCGGGCCCGGGCAGCACGAAGGCCCGCACGATCGGATCGTGCGGGCCCTCGACGCGTTCGGGCGCGGTGCGGTGCGGTTCAGCCCTTCGCGTGCGAGACGGCGGCGAGCAGTCCGTTCACGAAGCCGGCCGAGTCATCCGTCGAGAGCACCGTGGCCGCCTCCACGGCCTCGGAGATCGCGACCGGATCGGGGACCTCGTCGTTCCAGACGATCTCCCAGACGCCGATGCGCAGCAGGGCCCGGTCGACCGCGGGCATGCGCTCGAGCGTCCACCCGCGCGAGTGCGTGGTGATCAGCTCGTCGATCTCGTCGTGGTGGTCGACGATGCCGTCGATGATCTCGCGCGCGTACAGCCAGGACGCCTGGCGTTCGGGCTCGTTCACCGCACGCTCGGCCTCGACCGCGAGCAGCTGTTCGACCGGGACCCGGCGCATGTCGGCCGAGTACAGCAGGTCGAGTGCGCGTTTGCGCGCCTTGGTCCGAGCGCTCACTAGTCGTTCACGCGGCCGAGGTAGTCGCCCGTGCGGGTGTCGACCTTGACCTTCGTGCCGGTCTCGAGGAACAGCGGCACCTGGATCTCGTAGCCGGTCTCGACCGTGGCGGGCTTGGTGCCGCCGGTCGAGCGGTCGCCCTGCAGGCCCGGCTCGGTGTAGGTGATCTCGAGCACGACGGACGCGGGCAGGTCGACGTAGAGCGGGTTGCCGTTGTTCAGGGCGATCGTGACGGCCTGGTTCTCGAGCATGAAGTTCGCGGCGTCGCCGACCGTGGCGGCGGGCACGTTGATCTGGTCGTAGTCGACCGCGTCCATGAAGACGAAGTTCTCGCCGTCGTTGTACAGGTAGGTGAAGTCGCGACGGTCGACGTTCTCGATGTCGACCTTCGCACCGGCGTTGTACGTGCGGTCGACCACCTTGCCGGTGACGACGTTCTTCAGCTTGGTGCGCACGAACGCGCCGCCCTTGCCGGGCTTGACGTGCTGGAACTCGATGACGCTCCAGAGCTGGCCGTCGATGCTGAGGACGACGCCGTTCTTGATGTCTGCGGTCGATGCCATGGAGGGATCACTCCGATCGGTTGGGGAAGTCTGCGGGCACGCCGAACGGCGTGCGACTGATCGAGTGTAGTCGACTCAGCCGAGCGAGCGCTGGATCCAGTCGACCGCCAGACGGTACGACTCGGCGCCGAACCCGGCGATCACCCCGGTCGCGACGCCCGAGATGACGCTCGTGTGCCGGAACGTCTCGCGCGTGTGCGGGTTCGACAGGTGCACCTCGACGAGCGGCACGCCCGCCTGCTTCAGCTGGGCGGCGGCGTCGCGCAGCGCGTAGCTGTAGTGCGTGAACGCGGCCGGGTTCAGCACCACGGGCAGCTTCCGGTCGACGGCCTCGTGGATCCACGAGATGAGCTCGGCCTCGTCGTCGGTCTGGCGCAGGTCGATCGTCAGGTCGGGTGCGGATGCCTCGAGCTGCGCTCCGATGTCGGCGAGGGTCTCGGACCCGTACACCTCGGGCTCGCGGGTGCCGAGCCGGCCGAGGTTCGGTCCGTTCAGCACGAGGATCGTCTGCGTCACGGCCACAGCCTAGCCGCGAGGCATCCGGTCGAGGTCGGATGCTGCGCCGCCCGCCGCGCTCACGACGCGATCTCCTGGTACGCGGCGAAGAGCAGCGACTGGTCGGGCGCATGCATGACCGTCGGCTTGGCGAGATCGTCGAGCACGATGAACCGCAGCTGGCCGGCGCGCGCCTTCTTGTCGCGCTGCATGGTGGCCAGCAGCGTGTTCCACCGGCCGGCCGGGTAACTCGTCGGCAGGCTCAGCAGGTCGAGCACGCGCTTGTGCCGGTCGGCGACCTCGTCGCTCAGCCGCCCGCTCAGCCGCCCCAGTTCGGCGGCGAACGCCAGGCCGACCGCGACCGCCGCGCCGTGCCGCCACTGGTACCGCTCGGCGTGCTCGACCGCGTGGCCGAGCGTGTGCCCGTAGTTCAGGATCTCGCGCAGGCCCGCCTCGCGGAAGTCCTCGGAGACGACCTCCGCCTTCATGCGGATCGCGAGCTCGATGCAGCGGCGGAACTCGGGCGTCGCGGGGTCCGTCGCCCGGTCGGGGTCGGCCTCGACGAGGTCGAGGATCTCGGGGTACCGGATGAATCCGGCCTTCACGACCTCGGCGAACCCGGCCAGGATCTCGTTCTTCGGCAGCGTGTCGAGCAGGTCGAGGTCGCACAGCACCGCCGCGGGCGGCCAGAACGCGCCGACCAGGTTCTTGCCCTCGTTCGTGTTGATGCCGGTCTTGCCGCCGACGGCCGCGTCGACCATGCCGAGCACGGTGGTGGGCACCTGCACGATGCGCACGCCGCGCAACCAGGTCGCCGCGACGAACCCGGCGATATCGGTCACCGCGCCCCCGCCGAAGCCGACGATCGCGTCGGTGCGGGTGAAGTCGGCCTGGCCGAGGATCTGCCAGCAGAACGCCGCCACCTCGACGCGCTTGCCCGACTCGGCGTCGGGGATCTCGGCGAGCAGCACCTCGTACCGGTCGACCATCGACTCGCGGAGCTCGGCCGCGCGGGCGCCGAGCGTCGGCGGGTGCACGAGCAGCACCTTGCGCACCGACGCCCCGAGGGCGTCGGCGAGCCCGGCCAGCACGCCGCGGCCGATCACGACGTCGTAACCGTCGTCGGCGCCCACCCGGATGGTCGTCAGGTCGTCGCCGGTCGTCTGCTCGTCGCTCATTCGTGCACTCCGAATCGCCCGGTGATGTCGGCGACGATCCGCGCGACCGAGCGGCGCGAGGTGTCGATCGTGAGGTCGGCGAGCGAGGCGTAGACCGGTTCGCGCTCGGTGTTGATGCGTCGCCAGGCGTCGATGCCGCCGTCGACGAGCAGCGGGCGCCCGCCGCCCGCCAGCCGCGAGGCCACCGCCTGCGGCGTGACCCGCAGCCAGACCACGGGAAGCTCGGCGAGATCACGACGGGTGCCGGGGTCGAGCACGGCGCCGCCGCCGAGCGAGACGACCGCGTCTTCGTGCAGCGCCTCGGCGACGACCTCGCGCTCGAGCTCGCGGAACCCCGGTTCGCCGCGCTCGGCGAAGATGTCGGGGATCGTGCCGTGCCGTTCGACGATGCGCGCATCGGTGTCGATGAACGGCGCGCCGGCCGATGCGGCGAGCCGCATGCCGACCCGGGTCTTGCCGGCGCCCATCGGGCCGATGAGCACGACCGGCAGGCTCAGCCGCGCCACGTCAGGCCAGGCCGACGACCGCCGCGTCGGCGGTGCCGGCGGTCGCGAGCGACTCGGGGATCGCGGCGAGGTAGGTGGTGAGGTTGCGGCGCGTCTCGGCGACCGAGTCGCCGCCGAACTTCTCGAGCACCGCGTCGGCCACGACGAGCGCGACCATCGCCTCGGCGACCACGCCGGCGGCCGGAACCGCGCAGACGTCGGAACGCTGATGGTGCGCCGGGGCCGGCTCGCCGGTCGCGACGTCGACGGTCGGCAGCGCGTGCGGAACCGTCGCGATCGGCTTCATCCCGGCGCGCACGCGCAGCACGGTGCCCGTCGACATGCCGCCCTCGGTGCCGCCCGCGCGGTCGGAGCCGCGCACGATGCGCCCGTCGGCCAGATGCAGTTCGTCGTGCGCGACCGAGCCGCGGCGCCGGGTCGTCTCGAACCCGTCGCCCACCTCGACGCCCTTGATCGCCTGGATGCCCATGAGCGCGCCGGCGAGCCGGCCGTCGAGACGGCGATCCCAGTGCGTGTACGAGCCGAGCCCCGGGGGCACGCCGTACACGAGCACCTCGACGACACCGCCGAGGGTGTCGCCGTCCTTGTGGGCGGCGTCGACCTCGGCGACCATCAGCTCGCTCGTCGCCGGGTCGAAGCAGCGCAGCGGGTCGGCGTCGAGCCGGTCGACGTCGTCGGGCACGGGCAGCGGCGCGCCGTCGGGCACGCGGACGGGCCCGATCGACAGCGTGTGCGCCACCGTGCGGATGCCGAGTTCGGCGAGGAACGCCTTCGCGACCGCGCCGAGCGCGACCCGGGCGGCGGTCTCGCGGGCGCTCGCGCGCTCGAGCACCGGCCGCGCCTCGTCGAAGCCGTACTTCTGCATGCCCACGAGGTCGGCGTGACCCGGTCGGGGCCGGGTGAGCGGGGCGCCGCGGCCGCGACCCAGCGAGTCGGGGTCGACGGGCTCGGGGCTCATCACCTGCTGCCACTTGGGCCACTCGGTGTTGCCGACGCGCAGCGCGATCGGGCTGCCGAGGCTCACCCCGTGGCGCACCCCGCCCGAGATCGCCAGTTCGTCCTGCTCGAACTTCATGCGCGCACCCCGGCCGTAGCCGAGCTTGCGGCGCGCGAGATCGTCGCGGATCGCGTCGAGTGAGACGGGGGTGCCGGCGGGGAGACCCTCGAGGATCGCCACGAGCTCAGGGCCGTGGGACTCTCCGGCGGTGAGCCAACGGAGCATGTCGTCCATCCTCCCACAGGCGGGCGAGCCCGCCGGCCGCGTGACGGCCCGAGACGGCCCGGCGGCCACGGCGCGGCCGGCTCCGGTTCGGTGCGCACGGTGCGCACCGGTTCGGTGCGGATGCCTCAGACGAGCGCCGCGCGCATCGCGGCGAGCACGCGCGCCTCGCCGTCGAGCGGAACCCCGGGCGACCCGTGCGCGAACACCCGCACCTGGAGCAGCGCCTGATGCAGCAGCATCCCGAGGCCGTCGGCGACCCGGCCGCCCGCCTCGAGCCACTGCGACGCGAGCGCGGTCGGCCAGTGCCCGTAGACGACGTCGAGCAGGAACGCGTCCCGTCGGAGCGCAACGGACGCCTCGACCCCCGGATCGGTGCCGCCGGGCAGCGTCGCGATCACGAGCTGGGTTCCGCCCGAGGCATCCGACAGCGCCGTGATCGGATGCGCGCGCACCGCGACCTCCAGCCGCTCGCCGAGCGCGACCAGCCCGGCCGCCTTCCCGGGCGTGCGCAGGTAGACGTCCACGGCGCGCCCGCCCAGATCGGCGATCGCGATGAGCGCCGACGCGGCCGTCGCGCCGGCCCCGACGATCGCAGCGCGGTCGACGGATGCGACGTCCTGCTCGCGCAGCGAGTTCACGATGCCGCCGACATCGGTGTTGAACCCGAGTCGACGCCCGTCGGCGAACCGGACCGTGTTCGCGGCGCCCGCCAGGACGGCCACCCGGTCGAGCTCGTCGACCAGCCCCAGCACCTCGTGCTTCAACGGGAACGTCAGCGACAGGCCCCGCCAGCTCGCGTCGCACGAGTCGAGGAACCCGGCCAGGCCGCGTTCGTCGACCTCGATCGCGGTGTACTCCCAGTCGAGGCCGAGCGCGCGGTACGCGGCGGCGTGCAGCAGCGGGCTCTTCGAGTGCGCGATCGGCGAGCCGAGGACGGCGAGCCGCACGTCGCCGTGCCCGGGCTGCGGTTCAGTCCCCATCGTCGGGGTGGTCCTCGAGCCACTGGTAGAACTGCTCGGCCGCGGCCTCGTGCTCTTCGATCGTGTTCGTGAAGATCGTCTCGCCCGTGTCGGGGTTCACAGTGACGAAGTAGAGCCACTCCCCCGGCTCGGGGTTCAGCGCGGCCTGGATCGCAGCCGCACCGGGGTTGCCGATCGGTCCCGGCGGCAGGCCGGCGTGCACATACGTGTTGAACGGGTTCGACGCGTCCTCGCGCTCGGCGTCGGTGGTCGTGACGACCGAGTCGTCGCCGAGACCGTAGTGCACGGTCGAGTCGAACTGCAGCAGCATGCCCTGGTCGAGCCGGTTCTGGATGACGCGGGACACCTTGCCGAAGTCCTGCGGCAGGCCCTCGCGTTCGACCAACGACGCGATGGTGGCCACGCGCAGCCGGTCCTCGGGCGCGACGCCGGCCGCGTCGTACTCCTGGAGCGCGCGGTCGACCATGGTCTGCACGACCTCCTGCGCGGTGACGCCGGGGTCGAACGTGTAGACCGCCGGGAAGAGGAACCCCTCGACGCTGGTCGCCTCGGCCGGGAGGCCGAGCGCCTGCGGATCGGCCGCCGCGGCCTCGAGGTCCTCGATCGGCATGTCGAGCATGGCGGAAGCCTCGGCCAGCACGTCCCGAGCCCAGGCGCCCTCGCGGAACCGCACCGTGTTCTCCATGCGGTTGGTTTCGTCGAGCAGCGCGTCCAGCGCCGCCTTCGCACTCATCTGCTGCGCCATTCGATAGACGCCCGGATAGAAGGTCGGCGCCTCGCCCTGCGCTGCGATGGCCTCGAGGAACGCCTCCTCCGAGGCCACGATGTCCTCCTCCACGAGCCGGGCGGCGATCGACGTGCCGGTGTCTCCGTCCTCGATCGAGAACAGCACCTCGCCCGTGCCCTGCCCCGAGTAGTCGGCGGCGGGCTGGAAGCGCTCGATGATCGCCGTGATCGGACCCTGCAAGGCGAACCACGCACCGGCACCCAGCGCCGCCACCACCAGCAGCGCGATGAGGCAGCCCCATGCACCGCGCCGGCGTCGCTTCGGCGTGTTCGGCTCGTCGTGGAGCGCGTGCAGTTCGTCGACCGCGGCCATCTCGCGGCGCTCGGCACGGCTCGGCCGGCCGGTCGTCGGCGCGGCCGGCTCCACCGCGAACGGGAAGCCGGACTCGGCCCGGGGGTCGGCATTCGGTCGGACGACGGTGTCGGCGGCGAGGACCGCGGCGAACGGGTCCGCCTCCTCGGTCGCCCAGGCATCGGGCGCACCCGAGTGCTCGGCCGGGTCGGCCGGCCACTGCTCGTCGGGCACCGGCTCGGCGGGCCACTGCTCGGCCTGCACCGGCTCAGCGGGCCACTTCTCGTCGGGCACGGGCTCAGCGGGCCACTGCTCGTCGGGCACCGGCTCGGCCGGCCACTGCTCGGCCGCCGGTTCCTCCTGTGCTGCGCCGTGCAGCTCGGCCTCGCGCCGACGCTCGGCTTCACGGGCCTCGCGGCGTGTCAACGGTCGGCCGCTCGGCGCACCGGGGTCGGCACCGGATGCGCCGGGCGCGCCGGGCGCGCCGGCGGGCGGCGGCGTCGACGCGGCGGGGCGCTGCGGCGCAGACCCGTCACCGGGCGGCGTCGGCGCTGACCCGATGCTCGGTCCCGCACCGCCGGGACGCGGTGCGCGCGGAGCACCGAGCATGCCGTCGGCCTGCCTGCCGCCGGTCTGCCCGCCGCCCGACGACGCGCGGCCCCGCGCCGCCGGTCGTTGCGGCGGCGCACCTCCCGCGAGCAGCGCCTGCCAGTCGGCGGCGATGCCATCGCCGGCCGCATCGGGGTCGGGGGGAAGGTGGGTCACGTGGGTGGGGGCCCTTCGTCGGCCGGGACCAGCCGGCCCGGTGCGTTGCCCGACGCACGCTCCGCGTCGATGGCATGTTGCAAAATGATAACGGCTGCGGCCTGATCGACGACGGAACGCTGCCGTTTGGCGGGTCGCCCCGCCGCGCGCAGATCGCGTTGCGCGCTCACGGTCGACAAGCGTTCGTCGACGAGCCGCACCGGCAGATCGGACCCCCGGGCCAGTCGCCCCGCGAAGGCGATCGCGTCATCGGTCGACGCGGTCGCCCGACCCGAGAGCGCGAGCGGGTTGCCGACCACCAACTCGAACGCGCCGTACTCGTCGGCGAGCTCGAGGATCCGACGCACGTCGGCATCGGCATCCGCCGCCCCCTCGGCGACCCGAGCCACCGTCTCGACGGGCACCGCGAGGATCGCGCCGGCATCGCTGCGGGCGACGCCGATGCGCGCACGCCCCACGTCGATGCCGAGTCTCACTCCCTGGCGCATCGCACCGACCACGTCTCAGTGCGCGAGTTCGCCGCGCACCGCCTCGAGCGCCGCGGGCGCGGCCGACACGTCGGTGCCGCCGCCCTGCGCGAGATCGGGCTTGCCGCCGCCGCCGCCGCCGAGCACGCCCGCCATGCGCTTGGCGAGCGCGCCCGCGTTCGCGCCGGCGTCGCGCGCCGCGGGCGAGGTCGCCACGATCGCGAGCGGCTTGCCGCCGACCTCGGCCGTGAGCGCGACCACGGATGCCACGTCGCCGAGCCGCGCCCGCACCGCGGTCGCCAGCGAACGCAGATCGTCGCCGGAGCCGAGAGTGCCGACGTGCTCGGCCACGAGCAGCACCTCGCCGACCCGGGCGGCGTTCGCCGCCAGCGCCGGCACGCGGTCGCTGAGCGCACGCGCCTCGAACGCCTGGATCTTCTTCTCGGCGGTCTTCAGGCTCTGCACGAGGTCGCCGACGCGGTCGACGAGCTGGTCGGGCCGCGTCTTCAGGTTCTGCGTGAGCTGCTGCACGAGCGCGCGCTCGGCGGCGAACTGCCGGAACGCCTCGAGCCCGACGAGGGACTCCACGCGGCGGTTCGACGCGCCGACCGAGGACTCGCCGATGATGTTGATCATGCCGACCTCGGCACTCGTGGATACGTGC
Organism: Agromyces larvae; assembly: GCF_022811705.1. Taxonomy (NCBI): domain Bacteria; kingdom Bacillati; phylum Actinomycetota; class Actinomycetes; order Micrococcales; family Microbacteriaceae; genus Agromyces; species Agromyces larvae. The sequence continues at coordinate 1,185,711 of NZ_CP094528.1, forward strand.
GTGCCGGCGCAGAGCTCGCGCGACCAGGGGCCGCCGATGTCGACCACGCGCACGACGTCGCCGTACTTCTCGCCGAACAGCGCCATCGCGCCGAGTTCGCGCGCCTCGTCGAGCGGCATCTCGCGCGTGAGCACTTCGAGGTTGTCGCGGATCGCGTTGTTCGAGATCTCCTCGATCTCGCTGCGGGTCTCGGGCGAGAGCGTCTTGTTCCAGCCGTAGTCGAGCCGCAGGTAGCCGGCCTTGTTGAACGACCCCGACTGGTGCGCGTTGGGGCCGAGCACCTGGCGCAGCGCGGCGTGCACGAGGTGCGTGCCCGAGTGCGCCTGGGTCGCCCCGCGCCGGTAGTCGGCGTCGACGACCGTGGTCGCCGCGGCGCCCGCGCCGACCTCGCCGCGCACGACCTTCACGGTGTGCGAGATGAGGCCCGCGACGGGCTTCTGCACGTCGAGCACCTCGAGTTCGAACCCGTCGCCGACGATCGTGCCCTGGTCGGGCGCCTGACCGCCGGACTCGGCGTAGAGCGACGTCTCGGCGAGGATCACCTCGGCCGTCTGCCCCGCCACGGCGCGCTGCGCGGGAGCCCCGTCGACGAGGATGCCGAGCACCGAGGTCTCGGTGGTGAGGTCGGTGTAGCCGGTGAAGATCGTCTCGCCCTTGGCGCGGAACTCGCCGTAGACCGACAGGTCGGCGAGGACCTTCTTCTTCGACTTCGCATCGGCCTTCGCCCTGGCGCGCTGATCGGACATCAGCGCGTCGAACGCCGCACGGTCGACCGCGAGGCCCGCCTCGTCGGCCATCTCGAGCGTGAGCTCGATCGGGAACCCGTAGGTGTCGTGCAGGAGGAAGGCGGTGTCGCCCGCCAGCTCGGCGCGGCCCGCATCCTTCGTCTTCTGCACCGCGAGGTCGAGGATGGTGGTGCCGCCCGCGAGCGTGCGCAGGAACGTCTCCTCCTCGCCGAGGGCGAGCTGCTCGATGTGCGCGTAGCCGCGGTCGACCTCGGGGTACGCCGTCTTCATGGCGTCGCGGGACGCGGCGAACAGGTCGTGGAAGGTGGGCCCGTCGACGCCGAGCAGTCGCATGGCACGGATGCTCCGGCGCAGGAGCCGTCGCAGGATGTACCCGCGACCCTCGTTCGACGGCGTCACACCGTCGCCCATCAGCATCAGCGACGAGCGGACGTGGTCGGCGATGATGCGCATGCGCACGTCGTCTTCGTGGTCGGCGCCGTAGCGCCGCCCCGAGAGTTCGGACGCGCGGTCGAGCACCGGGCGCACCTGGTCGATCTCGTACATGTTCTCGACGCCCTGCTTGATGAAGGCGACGCGCTCGAGGCCCATGCCGGTGTCGATGTTCTTCTTGGGCAGCGAGCCCACCACGTCGAAGTCGACCTTCGAGGTGACGTTCGCGATCAGCTCCTGCATGAACACGAGGTTCCAGATCTCGGTGAACCGGTCGTCGTCGACCGCGGGGCCGCCGTCGCGGCCGTACTTCGGACCGCGGTCGAAGTAGATCTCGGAGCAGGGGCCGCCGGGGCCGGGCTGGCCGGTGTGCCAGTAGTTGTCGGACTTGCCCATCCGCTGGATGCGCTCGGCCGGAAGCCCGGCGATCTTCTGCCACAGCGCCGCGGCCTCGTCATCGGTCTCGTAGACCGTGACCCACAGGTCGCGTTCGGCGAAGCCGAGCCCGCCGGACGACTCGGGGCTCGTGAGCAGCTCCCACGCGTACTCGATCGCGCCTTCCTTGAAGTAGTCGCCGAACGACCAGTTGCCGAGCATCTGGAAGAACGTGCCGTGGCGGGCGGTCTTGCCGACCTCTTCGATGTCGTTGGTGCGGATGCACTTCTGCACGTCGGCCGCACGCGGGTACGGCGCCGGCACGGTGCCCGTGAGGTACGGCACGAACGGCACCATGCCGGCGACCGTGAACAGCAGCGTCGGGTCGTCGGAGACGAGCGACGCCGACGGCACGATGGTGTGGCCGCGCTGGGCGAAGAAGTCGAGGTAGCGGCGGCTGATCTCGGCGGTCTGCATGGTTCCGTTCCGGGGTTCGGCGCCCGAAGGGCGCGGATGGTTCTGAGCCGACGCGGTGGGTCGGTGCGTGGCGCGTCAGTGCGAGGCGGACCCGTCGGCGCGGAGCTCGGCGTCGCGCTCGTGGTACCCCTCGGCGATCGCGTTGCCGAACGCCCTGGCCTTCGCGTCGATCGACGAGAAGAACTCGCGACCGCTCGTGGTGCGGTTGACCTGGTGGGCGACGACGAAGCCGGCGGCGACACCGGCGATGAACCACAGCACGCTCTTCACGGAAGCTCCCTGATCGATCACGCCCGGCGTCGGCACGGGCCTCGGATCAGTCTAGTCTCGCCCGGCGCGGCCGCGGCGGCGGGCGCCGAAGACGACGCAGGGGCCGCGGGTGGGAAACCGCGACCCCTGCGTGCTCGACGCGGATGCGTCAGCGAGCGGCGTAGTACTCGACGACGAGCTGCACGTCACAGGTCACGGGGACCTCGGCGCGCTTCGGGCGACGCACGAGGGTCGCCTGCAGGCGGTCGAGCTCGACCTCGAGGTAGCCCGGGGTCTTGGGCAGCACGTCGACGTGACCGCCGGCCGCGGCGACCTGGAAGGGCTCGGTGCCCTCGGAGCGCTGCTTGACGCCGATGTGCTGGCCCGGCTTCACGCGGAACGAGGGGCGGTCGACGATCTTGCCGTCGACGAGGATGTGGCGGTGCACCACGAACTGGCGCGCCTGCGAGATGGTGCGGGCGAAGCCGGCACGCAGCACGAGGGCGTCGAGACGCATCTCGAGCAGCTCGACCAGGTTCTCACCGGTCTGGCCGTCGATGCGCTTGGCCTCGTTGTAGGCGATGCGGAGCTGCTTCTCGCCGATGTTGTACTGGGCGCGGAGGCGCTGCTTCTCGCGGAGGCGGACGGCGTAGTCGCTGTCGGCCTTGCGCTTGGTGCGGCCGTGCTCGCCGGGGCCGTACGGGCGCTTCTCCATGATGCGGGCGGCCTTCGGGGTGAGGGCCACGCCGAGCGCGCGGGAGAGTCGGGTCTTGCTACGTGCGCGGTTCGACACGAATGTCCTTTCGGAAGAATCTCAAGTGGAACTCCGGTGCGTGGCGCACCGGAAGTCTGTGTCAGAGGGATTCGCCAAGGGCCGATCGGCTACAGATCGCACCCATTCGCCGTCGAACCCGCGCAGCCGCACGCAGGATTCAGGCTTCAGGCCAGCGACCATCGTACCACGCGGCCCCGAACGGCCCGTGCCGGGCTCAATCGCGCCCGCGCACGATGCGCCGCAGCTTCGCGAGCCGCGCCGAGATCTCGCGTTCGTTGCCGTGTTCGGTCGGCTGGTAGTAGGTCGCGTCGCGCAGCGGGTCGGGCAGGTACTGCTGCGGCACGACACCGATCGCGTCGTCGTGGGGGTAGCGGTACCCCTTGCCGTGGCCGAGGCGCTTCGCGCCCGGGTAGTGCGCGTCGCGCAGGTGCTTCGGCACCCGGCCGAGACGCCCCTCGCGCACGTCGGAGATCGCGCGATCGATGCCGAGGTACGCCGCGTTCGACTTCGGCGCGGTGGCGAGATGCACCACCGCCTGCGCGAGCGGAATGCGCCCCTCGGGCATGCCGATGAGCTGCACCGCCTGCGCCGCCGCGACCGCGACGCCGAGCGCGGTCGGGTCGGCCATGCCGATGTCCTCGGAGGCGAGCACGATGATGCGCCGAGCGATGAACCGCGGGTCTTCGCCGGCCTCGATCATGCGTGCGAGGTAGTGCAGTGCGGCGTCGACGTCGCTGCCCCGCACGCTCTTGATGAAGGCGCTGATCACGTCGTAGTGCTCGTCGCCGTCGCGGTCGTAGCGCAGCAGCGCGCGGTCCACCGCGCGCGCGACGGTTTCGGGCGTGATGAGCGGGCGGGCGGGCGCCATCGCGTGGGTATCGGATGCTTCGGCATCGGATGCTCCGCCGCCGGCGCCGGCCGCGGCATCCGGATCTTCGGTCGCGCCCGAGGCGCCCGAGGCGCCCGTCTCGCCCGTGGCATCCGTCTCGCCCGTGGCATCCGTCTCGCCCGTGGCATGCGTCTCGCCCGCATCCGTTCCAGCCGGAGCATCCGCCGCATCCGCCGCACCGGACGCGGCGGCCGCCTCGCCGGCGGCCGAGACCGCGGCGGCCTCGAGCGCGGTGAGCGCCCGACGCGCGTCGCCCGACGCGAGCCGCACGATCGCCCGCCGCGCCTCGGGATCGAGGTCGACGGCGCCGGCCAGCCCGCGCGGATCGACCAGCGCGCGATCGACGAGCATACCGAGGTCGTCGTCGGAGAGCGGCTCGAGGGTGAGCAGCAACGACCGCGACAGCAGCGGCGAGATGACCGAGAACGACGGGTTCTCGGTGGTGGCGGCGACCAGGATCACCCAGCCGTTCTCGACCCCCGGGAGCAGCGCGTCCTGCTGGGCCTTCGTGAACCGGTGGATCTCGTCCAGGAAGAGCACCGTCGAGAGGCCGTACAGGTCGCGCGACGCCTGCGCCTCCTCCATCACCTGGCGGACGTCGCGGACGCCGGCCGTCACCGCCGAGAGCTCGACGAACTTGCGGCCCGACGACCGGGCGATCGCCTGGGCGAGGGTCGTCTTGCCGGTGCCCGGCGGACCCCACAGGATGACCGACACCGACCCGCTCGTGCCGGCGCGGTCGCTCGCGAGCGCGACGAGCGGCGACCCCGGGCCGAGCAGGTGCCGCTGACCGGCGACCTCGTCGAGGCTGGTGGGGCGCATCCGCACGGCGAGCGGGGTGGCGCCCGAGCGCAGCCCCTGACCGTGCTGAACCATGCCATCAGCGTAACCGCGCCCGCCGACACCGCCCGGCGCGGTGTTCGCGGTACGACGCAGGATTGGCCCGGCGGGCGGGCCTTAAGTAGAGTCTGCTGGCAGGATTCCGCAAGAAGGAGCACCGTGGCACAGAGCGACCGGCAGGCCCGTGAGGAACGAGCGCGGCTGCGCACCTACCAGGCCCGTCAGGAGGTGCACGCCAGGAAGCAGCGTCGTCGCGTGCGCGACAACCTGATCGCCGGGGGCGTCCTCGTCGTCGTGCTCGTCATCGCCACGGCCGCGCAGCTCTTCTACTTCAACGGCGGGCCGGGCACCCCCGAGGCCGAGCCCAGCACACCGCCGACCGCCGAGCCCACCGAGACGCCGGCCCCCGAGGGCGAGAACCAGGGCGACGTCCCCTCCGCCGACATCGCCGAGGGGCGCACCTGGACGGGCACGCTCACCCTCAACGACATCCCGCTCGGCATCGAGCTCGACGGCGCCGCCGCGCCGCAGGCGGTCTCCAGCGAGATCGCACTCGCCCAGTCGGGGTTCTACGACGGCGTCAGCTGCCATCGCCTCACCACCGACGGCATCTACGTGCTGCAGTGCGGCGACCCCACCGGCGACGGCACGGGCGGCCCCGGCTACTCGTACGGCCCGATCGAGAACGCGCCGGCCGACGGGCTCTACCCCGCCGGCACCATCGCCATGGCTCGCTCCGCCAGCGCGTACAGCCAGGGCAGCCAGTTCTTCATCGTCTACCAGGATTCGACCCTGCCCACCGATACCGGCGGGTACTCGGTGATCGGGCGGGTCACGAGCGGGCTCGACCAGCTCATCAGCGGCGTCGTCGCCGGCGGCACGGCCGACGGCAGCACCGACGGCGCACCCGCGACGGAGGTGCTCATCACGGGCTTCACCGTGCAGTGAGCGCCCTGCGCGTCCGGCGGCAACCCCGCCGACGCGCCCCCGGCTGTGCAATAGGCTGGTCGGGCACAACGCCGCCGCGATGACCGCGGCATCCGACCACGACAGGGTGAAGCCGTGACCGATTCAGACCAGCAACCGTGGGGCCGCGTCGACGAGACGGGCACCGTCTTCGTGCGCACGAACGACGGCGAACGCGAGGTCGGCCAGTTCCCCGACGGCTCCCCCGAGGAGGCGCTCGCCTACTTCGAGCGCAAGTACGCCGACCTCGCCGGGCAGGTGAACCTGCTCGAGCAGCGCGTACGACGCGGCGCTCCCGCCGCCGACGTGGCGAAGGCCGTCGCCCACCTGCAGACCGCGGTCGCAGGCGCCAACGCGGTCGGCGACCTCGACTCCCTCTCGCGTCGCCTCGAAGCCCTGTCGGGCACCACCGCCGAACTCACCGAGCAGCAGCAGGCCGAGGCCAAGGCCGCCGTCGCCGAGGCGCTCGCCGAGCGCACCGCGATCGTGGAGGCGGCCGAGACGCTCGCCGCCCAGGATCCGGCGAAGACCCAGTGGAAGCAGACGTCGGCGCAGCTCGACGAGCTGTTCACCCGCTGGCAGCGCCACCAGCAGGACGGCCCCCGGCTGCCGAAGGGCGACGCGAACGAGCTCTGGAAGCGGTTCCGTGCCGCACGCTCCACGATCGAGCACCACCGCAAGGCGTTCTTCGCCGAGCTCGACGCCGCGCACCGCGATGTCCGGGCCCGCAAGCAGCGGCTGATCGAGCGGGCCGAGGCGCTCGCGCCGCGCGGTGCCGACGCGATCCCCGAGTACCGCGCGCTGCTCGACGAATGGAAGCTGGCCGGCCGGGCGGGCAAGAAGCTCGACGACGCACTGTGGGCGAAGTTCAAGGCTGCGGGCGATGTGCTCTTCCAGGCGAAGGCCGAGGCCGACGCCATCGAGGACGAGGCGTACCGCGCCAACCTCGAGCAGAAGCTCGCGCTCCTCGACGAGGCCGAGCCGCTGCTGAAGCAGACCGACCCGAAGGCGGCACGCGCCGCACTCACCCGCTTCCAGGACCGCTGGGACGAGATCGGCCGAGTGCCGCGCGACCAGATCCGGGTCGTCGAGGACCGGCTGCGCAAGATCGAGTCCCACGTCCGCGGCCTCGAGGATGCCCGCTGGGAGCGCGAGGACCCCGAGAAGAAGGCCCGTTCCGAGGGCATGCTCGGCCAGCTCACCGACGCCATCGCCAAGCTCGAGTCCGACCTGGCCGATGCCGAGGCCCGTGGCGATGCGAAAGCGGCCGCCGCGGCTCGCGAGGCGCTCGACGCCCGCCGCGCCTGGCTCAAAGCCGTCGGGGGCTGAGCGCTCCTCCCCAACCGTCGCGATGCGGGCCGCCGTCCACAGGCGGTCCGCATCGGCGCATTCGGCGCGGCGCATCCTCCACCATGGGCTGATGGCCCGACTTCCCTCCGTCCTCGGCACCGCCGATCTCCCCCTCCCCGAGCTCTGCGCCGCGCGCATCGACGGCGAACTCATGCCGTTCGGCGACGGCTGGGTGCCGATCGACGAACCCGACCTGATCGGGCTGCGCGCCGAGGTGCTCGCCCGTCGCGCCGACCGCGACCTCATCGTCGAACGGCGTTCGGCGGCGTGGCTGCTGGGCGCGCTCGTCGCCCCACCCGACCCCCCGCAGTTCTGCGTGCCGATGCGCGCTCGCATCGCCCAACGGGTGGCACGCGACTTCTCGGTACGCGAAGTCGCCATCGACGACGACGAGATCATCACGGTCGCCGGGCTCATCCGCTGCACTCGCCCGGTGCGTACCGTGCTCGACCTCGCACGCGACACCGGGGTCGACGAACGGGCCGCGATCCGCGCCGCCGCCGCGCTGCTGCAGACCGACGCCGAGCTCGCCGACGAGGCCGAGGACCGGCTCAGGTCGGCGTTCCGCCTCCCCGGCAAGGTCCGCGCCCTCGAACGGCTCGCGACAGCGCGCGCCATCGCGGTGACCGCGATGCGTCAGCCGTCGGAGACGCGGTAGACGTCGTACACGGCGTCGATCCGGCGCACCGCGTTCAGCACCCGGTCGAGGTGGGTGGTATCGCCCATCTCGAACACGAACCGGCTGAGCGCGAGCCGATCGGTCGACGTCGACACGTTCGCCGAGAGGATGTTGACGTGGTGCTCGCTCAGCACGCGGGTCACATCCGACAGCAGCCCCGACCGATCGAGCGCCTCGATCTGGATCTGCACCAGGAACACGCTCTTCGAGCTCGGTGCCCACTCGACGTCGATCATGCGCTCGGGTTCGCGCATCAGCGACTGCACGTTGTGGCATCCGGCCTGGTGCACCGACACCCCCGAACCGCGGGTGATGAACCCGACGATCTCGTCGCCGGGGACGGGGGTGCAGCAGCGAGCGAGCTTCACGAGGATGTCGGGCGCCCCGCGCACCAGCACCCCCGAGTCGCTCGTGCGCGGCAGCGCGCGGGCCCTGGTCGGGATGCTGATCTCGGGCTCGTCGACCTCGGCGACGTCGCGCACGAGCGCCACGACCTTCTCGAGCACCGACTGCGTCGAGACGTGCCCCTCGCCGACCGCCGCGTAGAGCGATGAGACGTCGTCGTAGCGCAGCTGCGCGGCGACCTCGGCGAACGACTCCTGGCTCATCAGCTTCTGCAAGGGCAGGTTCTGCTTGCGCATCGCCCGGGCGATCGCGTCCCGGCCGTGCTCGATGGCCTCGTCCCGGCGCTCCTTGGTGAACCACTGCCGGATCTTGTTGCGCGCGCGGGGGCTCTTGACGAACGTCAGCCAGTCCTGGCTGGGGCCCGAGTCGGGGTTCTTCGAGGTGAACACCTCGACCACGTCGCCACTGGAGAGGACGCTCTCGAGCGGTACCAGCCGGCCGTTGACCTTCGCCCCCATCGTTCGGTGCCCGACCTCGGTGTGCACCGCGTACGCGAAGTCGACCGGGGTCGCGCCGGCCGGCAGGCCGATCACGCGACCCTTCGGCGTGAAGACGTAGACCTCTTTCGCACCGATCTCGAAGCGCAGCGAGTCGAGGAACTCCCCCGGATCGCTCGTCTCGGCCTGCCAGTCCGAGATGTGGGCGAGCCACGCCATGTCGGTCTCGGTCGCCGCCGACCGATCGTCCGTGCGGCCGCTGTTCATGCGCTCTTTGTACTTCCAGTGCGCGGCGACGCCGTACTCGGCCCGCTGGTGCATGTCATGGGTGCGGATCTGGATCTCGACCGCGCGGCCCTTCGGGCCGATCACCGTCGTGTGCAGCGACTGATAGAGGTTGAACTTCGGGGTCGCGATGTAGTCCTTGAACCTGCCCGGCACCGGAGTCCACCGGGCATGGATGGCGCCGAGCACCGCGTAGCAGTCGCGCACCGAGTTGACGAGCACGCGGATGCCGACGAGGTCGTAGATCTCGTCGAACTCGCGGCCGCGCACGATCATCTTCTGGTAGATCGAGTAGTACTGCTTCGGCCGGCCGACGACCTTGCCGCGGATCTTCGCCTGCTTGAGGTCGTCGCCGACCAGGTCGATCACGGACTGCACGTACTCTTCGCGCTGCGGCGTGCGCTGCTTCACGAGGCTTTCGATCTCGGCGTAGAGCTTGGGGTAGAGCACCGCGAACGAGAGATCCTCGAGCTCCCACTTGATGGTCTGGATGCCGAGCCGGTGTGCGAGCGGGGCATAGATCTCGAGGGTCTCGGTCGCCTTGCGGGCCGCGTTCGCGGCGGGCACGAAGCCCCATGTGCGCGCATTGTGCAGGCGGTCGGCGAGCTTGATGATGAGCACGCGGATGTCCTTCGACATCGCGACGATCATCTTGCGGACGGTCTCGGCCTGGGTCGAGTCGCCGTACTTGACCTTGTCGAGCTTCGTGACACCGTCGACGAGCATCGCGATCTCGTCGCCGAAGTCGGCCCGCAGCTGGTCGAGCGTGTAGTCGGTGTCTTCGACCGTGTCGTGCAGCAGGGCCGCCGCGACCGTCTTGGAGCCGATGCCGAGGTCGGCGAGGATCTGGGCGACCGCGATGGGGTGCGTGATGTACGGCTCGCCGCTCTTGCGCTGCTGGCCGGTATGAGCACGGTCGGCGACCTGGTACGCCCGCTCCACCAGCCCGAGGTCGGCCTTCGGATGGTGCATCCGAACCGTGCGCAGCAACGTGTCGACCGCGCCCGACGGCTGCGCCTTGGAGAAGATCCTCGGCACGAGGCGGCGCAGTGACGCCGTCTGGTTGATCCCCGTGGTCTCGGTCACCCGCCGCACCTCCCGCGTTCCATTATCGCCGCTCCTGGCGGAGGGCCGATCGCACGGGTCGAGAGGCGCAGCAGGCCGACGTCATCCGGCGGCGACCGCCTCGCGCGCCTCGGCGCCCGCGCGCCCGCGCTCCTTCAGCACCTTCTCGTCGTGACGGCGGATCTTCGGCTCGCCCTCGCGGAACTGCGAGTACATCGGCGCCGCGATGAAGACCGTCGACCAGGTGCCGACGAGGATGCCGATGAGCAGCGCGAGCGAGATGTCGCGCAGCGTGTCGGCTCCGAGCGCACCGGCGCCGATGAACAGGATCGCCGCGACCGGCAGCGCCGCGACGACGCTCGTGTTGATCGACCGCACGAGGGTCTGGTTGACCGCGAGGTTGACCGACTCGGCGAAGGTGCGACGCGATTCCTCGCCGTCTTCGGCGGTGTTCTCGCGGATCTTGTCGAACACCACGACGGTGTCGTACAGCGAGTAGCTGAGGATCGTCAGGATGCCGATCATCGCCGCCGGCGAGATCTCGAATCCGACGCTCGCGTAGATGCCGACGGTGACGACCAGATCGCCGAGCAGCGCGATGATCGCCGCGAGCGACATCTTCCAGGTGCGGAAGTACAACGCCATCACGAGCGCCGCCAGCAGCACGAAGGCGATCAGGCCGACGATCGCCTGACGGGTGACGTCGGCGCCCCAGCTCGGGCCGATGAAGGTCGAGGTGACCTCGGAGATCGGCACATCGTACGCCTCGGCGAGGGCCGAGCTCACCTCGAGCGATTCGGCCTGCTCGAGCTGGTCGGTCTGCACGCGCACGCCGTCGCCGCCCACGATCGTGACCCGCACTTCGGTGTCGGGGACGACCGAGTGCACCGCGTCGATCGCGGGCTGCGTCTCGGCGTTCTCGACGCCGGCGATCTGGAACTGCGAACCGCCGCGGAACTCGATGCTGAAGTTCACGCCCCGCACCAGCGGGATGGCGATGGTGACGACGATGAGCGCGATCGCGATCGCGTACCACTTCTTGCGGCCGCCGACGAAGTTGAACGAGCGCTTGCCCGTGTAGAGGTCGTTGCCGAACTGGGTGATGCGGCTTGCCATCAGGACTCCTTGCCCTCGTCGGAGCCGGCGCCGACAGCGGCCGCCGCTTTCCGCTCGGCGATCGTCTGGCGCTTCTGCGCCTCCTTCGAGCTCGAGGCGACCTTGCGGGCCGGCACGGTGCTCGGCTTGCGGAACTCGGCGCGTCCGCGGTACACGGCGCCCAGCGCGTTCGGGTCGAGCCCCGACCACGGGTTGCCGCTCGAGAAGAACCGGGTCTGGGCGAGCAGCTGCAGCATGGGGTGCGTGAACAGGATCACGATCACCACGTCGATCACGGTCGTGAGGCCGAGTGTGTACGCGAAGCCCTTCACGCTGCCGACCGCGAGGATGAACAGCACGATGGCCGCGAGCAGGTTGACGCCCTTCGAGGCGAGCACCGTGCGGAACGCCCGCTTCCAGCCGGCTTCGACGGCGCCGACGAGCGGCCTCCCGTCGCGCAGCTCGTCTCTCACACGTTCGAAGTAGATGATGAACGAGTCGGCGGTGAAGCCGATCGCGACGATCAGGCCCGCGACCCCCGCGAGCGAGAGACGGTACCCCTCGCGCCAGGAGAGGATCGTGATCATCAGGTACGTGATGATGCCCGCGATCACCAGCGATGCGATCGTGACCGAGGCCAGGGCGCGGTACTGGAACACCGTGTAGATCACGACCAGGATGAGGCCGATGAGGCCGGCGATGAGGCCCGCCTGCAGCTGAGCCGTGCCGAGGGTCGGCGCGATCGTGTCGGAGGACTGCACCGTGAAGCTGATCGGCAGCGCGCCGAACTTCAGCTGATCGGCCAGCGCCTTCGACGTCTCCTGGTCGAAGCTGCCGGTGATCTGCGGCCGGCCGTCGGTGATGATCCCGTTCATCGACGGCGCGGACAGCACCGCGCCGTCGAGCACGAACGCGAACTGGTCGCGCGGCGACTCGCCGGACAGGCCGTACAACCGGGTCGACACCTTCGCGAAGTCCTGAGTGCCCTCGTCGTCGAAGACGATGTTGACCGCCCACTGCCCCGTGTTCGCGCCGGTCGAGGTCTGGACGGTGCCGTTCGTGGCGTCGACGATGTTCGCGCCGCTCACCTCGACCGGACCGAGCAGGTACTTGACCGCGCGGCTCTGGTCGCACGTGACGAGGGGCTCACCGGCGGGAGCCGCGCTGGTGTCGCCGTCGTCGAGGCTGGAGCAGTCGAACGTGTCGAACTGGTTCTGCAGCGCCGGGGTGACCCAGTTGAGGTCGCTGCCGTCGGTGGGCTCGACGGTGGGCGTTGCCTCGAGCTCTTCCTCGGGGGCGGCGGTCTCGGTCGGCGAGGCCGCCTCGCTCGTCGTCGCACCGCTCGCGAGCAGGACGGGCCGCAGCTCGAGCTTCGACGACTGCTGGATGCGGCTGCGGGTCTGGTCGTCGAGTTCGCCGGGGATGCGGACGACGACGTTCGAGCCCTCGGTGTTGATCTCGGACTCGGACACGCCCGACGCGTCGATGCGCTGTCGGATGATCGACACCGCCTGGTCGAGCTGCTCCTGCGACGCGGTCTGCCCCTCTTCGAGCTGCGGCGCGAGGATGATCTCGGTGCCGCCCTCGAGGTCGAGCGCGAGCTTCGGAGTCCACGATCCCCCGCCCCAGATCACGCCGGCGGCGTTGATCGCGAAGAGGCCGGCGATGATGACGCCGAGCCACGTGAGGGAGCGCCAGGCCTTGCGGACCGGCGTCGGTCGGGACGACCGCTTCTTGGGTGCAGCCACGGTTCTGCTTTCTCTGCAGGAGCCCGCGCGTCATCGCGCGGGCGGAGCCTCGATGGAGTGGGGGTGCCTAGTCGTCGGACTTCTTGGCGTCGGGCGTCTCGTCGACGGGCGACTCGAGGCGCTCGCCGAACTCGGGCTCGCCCTCGAGGGCCGCCGCGGGCTCGTCGTCGTCGACGGACTCGGCAGGCTCGACGACGCGCGCGACCGTCTGCCGGTGCACGGTGAGCACCGTGCCGGGCGTGGTCTCGACGAGCACCTGGTTCTCTTCCTCGTCCATCGAGAGGATGGTGCCGAAGACGCCGAAGTTGGTCATCACCTTCGCACCCGGCTGCACCTTGGACTGGAGCTCGCGGGCCTCGGCCTGGCGCTTGCGCGAGTTGCGGAACATGAAGAAGATCAGGACCGCCAGCACGGCGAGCATGATGATTTCGAACGGGCCGAATTGCATGAGGGGAGACCTTCCGATGTGCGCGCGCTGGCGCACGGAGTTGAAAGCGGGACGGGCCGGAGCCTCTACGGATTATAGGTCATCGAGCGGAAGGGCGGCTTCGACCGCGGATGTCGCGGGCTGACGCCCGAAATGCCGCCACGCGGCGGGAGTCGCGACACGGCCGCGGGGCGTGCGCGTCAGCAGGCCGATGCGCACGAGGAACGGCTCGACGACCGCCTCGATGGTCTCGGCCTCTTCGCCGACGGAGACGGCCAACGTGTTCAGCCCCACGGGGCCGCCGTCGAAGCGCGTGAGGATCGTCTCCATGACGGCGCGGTCGAGCCGGTCGAGCCCGAGCGCATCGACGTCGTAGAGTTCGAGCGCCGCCCGCACGCCCGCGAGGTCGGCGCGAGCGCGCTCGGACCCGCCCGAGTGCACGAGCGTGTAGTCGCGGACCCGCCGCAGCAGCCGGTTCGCGATCCGCGGTGTTCCGCGGCAACGGCCGGCGATCTCGGCGACCGCCTCGCGGTCGATCGCGAGCCCGAGCATGCCCGCCGCGCGGGCGAGCACCTGCTCGAGTTCGGCCTCGTCGTAGAACTCGAGGTGCGCGGTGAACCCGAAGCGGTCGCGCAGCGGATTCGGCAGCAGGCCTGCGCGCGTGGTCGCGCCGACGAGCGTGAAGGGTGCGAGATCGAGCGGCACGCTCGTCGCGCCGGCGCCCTTGCCCACCATGATGTCGATGCGGAAGTCCTCCATCGCGAGGTACAGCATCTCTTCGGCGGAGCGCGCCATGCGGTGGATCTCATCGATGAACAGGACCTCGCCGGGCACCAGCGACGAGAGGATCGCGGCGAGGTCGCCGGCGTGCTGGATGGCGGGCCCGCTCGACATGCGCAGCGGTCGCCCGCCCTCGTGGGCGACGATCATCGCCAGGGTCGTCTTGCCGAGCCCGGGCGGGCCCGCGAGCAGGATGTGATCGGGCGTGCGCTGCTGGAGCGCGGCGGCGGACAGGAGCAGCTGCAACTGCCCCCGAACCCGGGACTGCCCGACGAACTCGCCGAGACTGCGCGGGCGCAACGCGCCCTCGAACGCGAGCTCGGCTTCGGACGCGAGCGCCGGATCGGTGAGATCGAGGTCGTCGGCGCCGTCGGTCATCGCGCCCTCCCGACGGACTGGGCCGGGCCGAGCCGGCCGAGCGCGAGACGCAGCAGTGCGGGCACGGAGGTCGCGTCGGCCTCGGATGCCTCGGCGAGGGTCTGCTCGACCGCATCGGCGGCGAGCTTCTCGCTCCACCCGAGCCCGGTGAGCGCGGCGAGCACGCTGTCGGCCACTCCCCCCGTCGCGACGGGCGCGGCGGAGGGTCGGGACGCGGTGGGCGGGGCGAGCTTGCCCGCGAGCGAGAGCACGATCAGCTTCGCCGTCTTCGGCCCGATGCCGCTGACCTTGCGGAACGCCGCATCGTGCTCGGCGTGCACCGCTTCGGCGATCTGGTCGGGCGAGAGCGCCGACAGCACGCCGAGCGCCGACTTCGGCCCGACGCCGGTGACGCCGATGAGCAGTTCGAACACGTCGAGCTCGTCGCGGGTCGCGAACCCGAACAGCGTGAGCGAGTCGTCGCGCACGACGAGCGACGTGTGCACCGTGAGCTCGGCGCCCTCGCGGCTCGCGAGCGCGAGCGCGGGCGTGGTGTTGACGTGGAAGCCGACGCCGCCGACGTCGATGACGACGGAACTGCCGGCCGCGGCGAGCACCCGCCCGCGAAGTGAGGAGATCACTCCCTCAGCCTACGGGCGGCCCCCGACACGGCCGCGGAGCGCTCCGCGGCGATCCACGCACGCTGCGCCGGCGTCAGCCCCGGAGCATCCGCCTCGACGCGCCCGATCGATGCCGCATCCCGAACCGCCTCGCCCGCGACGCCGCCGGTGCGCCACGCGTGGCAGATCGCGAGGGCGAGCGCATCGGCCGCGTCGGCCGGCTTGGGCATCGCGTCGAGGCCGAGGATGCGCGCGACCATCGTGCCGACCTGCTTCTTGTCCGCCCGCCCGTACCCCGTGATCGCGGCCTTCACCTCGCTCGGCGTGTGCAGGGCGACGGGCAGTTCGCGCCGAGCCGCGATGAGCATCGCCACCCCCGAGATCTGCGCCGTGCCCATGATGGTCGAGACATCCGATCTCGCGAAGACCCGTTCGAGCGCGACCGCCTGCGGTCGATGCTCGTCGAACACCGCCTCGAGTCCGTCGGCGATGCGGCGCAACCGCCGCTCGATCGACAGGTCCGTCGGCGAGCGCAGCACGACGACGTCGACGAGCGTCGCGGTGCGATCGGGCGCGACGTCGACCACGCCCACACCGCAGCGGGTGAGCCCCGGGTCGACGCCGAGCACCCGCACGGCGACCGGCCTACTCCGCCTCGAGTTCGGCCTGCACCTCGGGGGTCAGGTCGAAGTTCGAGTACACGTTCTGCACGTCGTCGCTGTCCTCCAGCGCGTCGATGAGACGGAACACCTTGCGTGCGGTGTCGGCATCGATCTCGACCTTCAGGTTCGGCACGAACTCGATGTCGGCCGACTCGTAGTCGAGACCCGCCTCCTGCAGCGCCTTGCGCACGCTCACCAGGTCGGACGGGTCGGTGATGACCTCGAAGCCCTGCGCGTGCGGCTCGATCTCCTCCGCGCCGGCCTCGAGCGCGGCCATCATGACGTCGTCCTCCGTCGTGCCCTCGCCCGAGACCACGATGACGCCCTTGCGGGTGAAGTTGTACGCGACCGAACCGGGGTCGGCCAGGGTGCCGCCGTTGCGGCTGAGGCCCGTGCGCACCTCGGCGGCCGCCCGGTTCTTGTTGTCGGTCAACACCTCGACCATGAGCGCGACGCCCGACGGGCCGTACGCCTCGTACGTGATCGACTGGTACTCGACCGCCTCGCCGCCGATGCCGGCGCCGCGCTTGATGGCGCGGTCGATGTTGTCGTTCGGCACCGACGTCTTCTTGGCCTTCTGCACCGCGTCGTACAGGGTCGGGTTGCCGTTCAGGTCGGCGCCGCCGAGCTTGGCCGCGACCTCGATGTTCTTGATGAGCTTCGCGAACGACTTCGCGCGGCGCGCGTCGATGACGGCCTTCTTGTGCTTGGTCGTCGCCCACTTGGAATGCCCGGACATGCTGCTCCTGAATCCTGTCGAGGCGGGTGCACCCGCCGGCGAACCATTCTAGGGCAGGGTGCCGCGTGCGGCCGGGCCGACGGGCGGGGCCGGGCGAGGCTGCGCCAGGCGGGCTCAGCCGGCCAGTTTGACCAGGGTGCGCAGGTTGCGGTTCGTGGTGGTCCGCTTGAAACGCGCCCGCGACAGGAGCTTCGCGAACGGCGTGTCGGTCGTCGTGCCCTTCACGGGGTTCCAGTACACGACCCGGTCGCCGCGCGCGATCGGGTCGACGGCCGGGTCGAGGCCCTCGCCTCGGGCGAGTTCGTCGAGCACGGATGCCTCGGATGCGAACACCACCCACGGCTGGCGCGACGCGTCGTCGGCATCGAACGGGAACGCGTCGATCACGGCGCGCACGTGCTCGGCGGTGGTGAGCACGATCCACGCGTCGTACCCGAACCGCTCGGCGAGCGCGGCCTCGATCTCGCGCTTCAGCGCGGCGGCATCCGTGCGCGGGCTCTCGAACGCGACGTTCCCGCTCGCGAGCACCGTGCGCGCCCCCTCGAATCCGAGCCCGTCGAACAGCTCGCGCAGTTCGGCGGAACGGATCGTGATGCCGTTGACGTTGACGCCGCGCAGCAGCGCGATGAACGAGGTCATGCGGTCAGCGTACGGCCCGCTGCATTGCCCGACGCGGCCGGACGCGATGCGGGCTCAGACGAGCGCGGGCATCCCGGTCGGGAACGTCGCACGCTGCCAGGCCGTGTACTTGCGCTTGAGCAGCACGAGCCAGAGCAGCCGCACCGGCGCCGGCAGGTTGCGCCGCGACCAGTCGTCGCGATCCGTGGCGGGCACCGCGTCGATCATGAGGCCGAGCTGGATGGGCACGCGATCCTTCGGGATGAGCGTGCGGCCGTGCTCGGCCATCTCATCCCACTCGCGCTGGCTGAGCTCCTCGGCGGCAACGGGCACGATGTCGGTCTCCTCCTGGCCGAGGTGCACGCCGAGCGTCGCGCCGATGTCGTCGAGGGCGGCGGCCAGCGCTTCGCCCGACTCGATGGACGCGTCGGCGCGCCAGGCCGCCACGAGCGGCGGCACCCGGTCGAGGAGGCCCGCGACGACCCGGTGCTGTTCGCGCATCAGCTCGACGGTGGCGCCGCAGGCCGGACGCCGGGACTCGAGGCGATCCCACATCGCCTCGTCCTCGCCCTCGTGGTGCACATGCAGGCCGAGGGTCATGAGGTCGACGGTGTCGGCGACGATCGCCGCGCGATCGGTGTCGCCCGGGAACACCTCGCGAACGAGCCGCGGCGCTTCGCGGAACCCCCACCGGAAGATGCGGTGGATGATCAGGATGTCCGAGGTGTCGCAGCCGGCCGTCTCACCCGCGGGAAGCGGCCCGGAGGTGCTGGGCAGTCGTGTCGTCATACCCGCCATCGAAGCGATGTATGCCTCGGACGGCATCAGGGTCACCCCTGATCGACGCGTGCCCGCACCTTCCGCAGGAAGTACTCGTGGAATCGGTGCTCGCCGGTGATCTCGGGGTGGAAGCTCGTGCCGAGCAGGCTGCCCTGCGAGACCGCGACGACCCGGCCGTCGGGCAGGGTCGCGAGCGCGGTGGCCGCCGACCCCACCGATTCGACGACCGGCCCGCGGATGAACACGGCGTGCACCGGCGGCTCGCCGAGCTCGGGGATGTCCAGGTCGGTCTCGAACGACTGGTTCTGCGAGCCGAACGCGTTGCGGCGCACCACGACGTCGAGGCCGCCGAGGCTCTGTTGACCGTCGATCGCGTCGAGCACCGTGTCGGCGAGCATGATCAGGCCTGCGCAGGTGCCGTACACCGGCAGGCCCGACGCGATCGCGGCCCGCAGCGGATCGGCGAGCCCGTAGGCGCGGGCGAGCTTGTCCATCACGGTCGATTCGCCACCGGGGATGACCAGGCCGTCGATGCCGTCGAGATCCTGCGGCCGGCGCACCAGCGAGATCTCCGCGCCGAGGCCCGACAGCACGTGCGCGTGCTCGCGGAAGTCGCCCTGCAGCGCGAGCACCCCGACCCGGGGTGCGCCGGCGGCACGTGCGGCCGCCGACTCCCCCGCGTCGAGCGCGTCTTCGCGCAGCGTCGTGGTCACCAGCCGCGCTCGGCGAGCCGGTGCGGTGCGGGCAGGTCGCCGACATTGATGCCGACCATCGCCTCGCCGAGCCCGCGCGAGACCTCGGCAATGACGCTCGGGTCGTCGTGGAAGGTGGTCGCCTTCACGATCGCCGCCGCGCGCTGCGCGGGGTTGCCCGACTTGAAGATGCCCGAGCCCACGAACACGCCGTCGGCGCCGAGCTGCATCATCATCGCGGCATCCGCCGGGGTGGCGACGCCGCCCGCCGTGAAGAGCACGACCGGGAGCTTGCCGGTCTCGGCGACCTCGGCGACCAGCTCGTACGGGGCCTGCAGCTCTTTCGCGGCGACGTACAGCTCGTCTTTGGTCATCGAGCGGAGCGTGTTGATCTCGCTCGTGATCTTGCGGATGTGCTTGGTCGCCTCGGACACGTCGCCCGTGCCGGCCTCGCCCTTGGAGCGGATCATCGCGGCGCCCTCGTTGATGCGGCGCAGCGCCTCGCCGAGGTTCGTCGCACCGCACACGAACGGCGTGGTGAACTGCCACTTGTCGATGTGGTTGACGTAGTCGGCGGGCGAGAGCACCTCGGACTCGTCGATGTAGTCGACGTCGAGCGCCTGCAGCACCTGCGCCTCGACGAAGTGCCCGATGCGGGCCTTGGCCATGACCGGGATGGAGACCTCGGCGATGATCGCCTCGATCAGATCGGGGTCGCTCATGCGGGCGACGCCGCCCTGCGCGCGGATGTCGGCCGGCACGCGCTCGAGCGCCATGACGGCGACGGCGCCGGCGTCCTCGGCGATGCGCGCCTGGTCGGGCGTGACGACGTCCATGATGACCCCGCCCTTCAGCATCTCGGCGAGGCCGCGCTTCACGCGGCTCGATCCGGTTTCGGCAGTGCTCATGTGGGGTTCCTTCCGGAGGGGTCGTGGCACGCGAGAAGGCGCGGAGACAACGGGGATGCTTGGCCTAGGCCAAAATGTAGCATGGACCGGGCCTACACTCGGAGCTGCCATGGAACGTGATGTCACCCTCCAGATCTCGGGCCGATCGGCCGCCGAGATCGCCGCCAGCGTGCGCGC
Source organism: Agromyces larvae (assembly GCF_022811705.1). Lineage (NCBI taxonomy): Bacteria > Bacillati > Actinomycetota > Actinomycetes > Micrococcales > Microbacteriaceae > Agromyces > Agromyces larvae. Next base: position 1,205,284 of record NZ_CP094528.1, read on the forward strand.
GCTCATCGAGCGCGGCGAGCTGCCGCCGGGCGAGCCGCTGCCCCCCGTGCGCGCCCTCGCCGAGACGCTGGGCGTGAACCGCAACACCGCCGTGGCCGCCTACCGCCAGCTCACCCTCGCCGGCCTGGTCGTCACGCGCGGCCGCGGCGGCACGCACGTCGCCGACCACACGACCGTCGCGCAGGAGGGCTTCGCTGCCGACAGCGTGCTGCGCGACGTCGCGACCGGCAACCCCGACCCCGACCTCATCCCCGATCCGTCGCTCGCCCTGGCCAGCGTGGCGGGCCGCCCCGTGCTGTACGGCGAACCGGTCGTCGACCCCGGCCTCGAGGAGTGGGCGGGCGCCTGGATGGGCGCCGACCTCGCACCCGCCGAGGTGCGACTCACGATCACGAGCGGCGCAGCCGACGCGGTCGAGCGGTTGCTCGCCCAAGCACTCGTGCGCGACGACGCGGTCGCCCTCGAAGACCCCTGCTTCCTGACCAGCATCCACACGGTCCGCGTCGGCGGGTACCGCGCGGTGCCGGTGCCGGTCGACGACGAGGGCATGACGGTCGACGGGCTGCGCTCGGCGCTCGAGCAGGGCGTGCGTGCGGTCGTGTGCACGCCGCGTGCGCAGAACCCGACCGGTGCCAGCCTCACCGAACGGAGGGCACGCGACCTGCGGGCCGTCCTGCGCGCCCACCCGTATGTGCTCGTCATCGAGGACGACCACTTCTCGATGCTGTCGCGCCGTCCGTTCCACTCGCTCATCGGCCCCGAGCACCGCCGGTTCGCGCTCGTGCGCTCGGTGTCGAAGTTCCTCGGCCCAGACATGTGCCTGGCGGTCACGGCCTCCGACCCCGAGACGGCCGACCGGCTCGCGATGCGGCTGAGCCCCGGCACCACGTGGGTCAGCCATCTGCTGCAGCGGCTCGTGCTCGCCCTCGTCACGAACCCCGACGTCGTCACCGGCATCGAGGCCGCCGGGGCCCACTACGCCGACCGCAATCACGCGTTCGCCGAGCGGCTCACCGCGCTCGGCGTGCCGACCGAGGCCGGCGATGGGCTGAACCTCTGGGTCGCGCTGCCGGTGCCCGCGCGCGACGTGTCCGAGCAGCTCATGCGCCGCGGCTGGCTGGCACGGGCGGGCGACGCGTTCGCCCTCGACGAAGCCACCGACGCACCCGCGGCCCGCCGGCTGCGGCTCACCGTGCACGACCTGGCCGACGCCGACGCCGATCGACTCGCCGCCGACATCGCGGCCGCGGTGCGCGCCGCGGGCGGACGGCTCGTCGCCGCCGGAGTGGGATGATCGATCGGTGAAGATCCTCTCCATCCAGTCGGCGGTCGCCTACGGGCATGTCGGCAACTCCGCGGCCGTGTTCCCCCTGCAGCGCATCGGCGTCGAGGTGCTGCCCGTCTACACCGTGAACTTCTCGAACCACACGGGCTACGGCGCGTGGCGCGGGCCGCTGATCAGCCCCGACGATGTGGCCGCGGTGATCACGGGCATCGAGGAGCGCGGCGTCTTCCCGCAGATCGACGTCGTGCTGAGCGGCTACCAGGGCGGAGAGGGCATCGGCGATGTCATCCTCGACGCGGTCGCGCGTATCAAGGCGGCCAATCCGTCGGCCATCTACTCCTGCGACCCGGTGATGGGCAACGCGAAGAGCGGATGCTTCGTGGCGCCGGCGATCCCCGTGCTGCTGCGCGACCGGGTCGTGCCTCGGGCCGACGTGATCACGCCGAACCAGTTCGAGCTGGGCTACCTGACGGACACCTCCCCCGACACGCTCGAGTCGACGCTCGCGTCGGTCGACCTGGTGCGGGCGTCCGGCCCCCGCACGGTGCTCGTCACGAGCGTCGAGCGCCCCGACCGCGAGGAGGGCACGATCGAGATGCTCGCCGTCGACGATGCGGGCGCGTGGATCGTGCAGACGCCGCTCATCCCGATGAAGGCGAACGGCTCCGGGGATGTCACGGCCGCGCTGTTCACCGCGCACTACCGCCGCACCGGCGATGCCGCCGATGCGCTCGCCCGCACGACGTCGAGCGTGTTCGATCTGCTCGAGCGCACGCACGCCTCGGGCGAACGCGAACTTCAGCTGGTCGAGTCGCAGGAGGCCTACGCCGACCCGCGCCTGCAGTTCACCGTGCGCCAGGTGCGCTGAGCCGACGCGACAGCGGAGGCCCCGGCCGGTCGCAACCAGCCGGAGCCTCCGGTCCCGCTCGCCGCACGTCGGTGCGGCCGCCTGCGCTCAGCGCGTGAGCGAGACACCGAGCGTGGCGAGAACCCCGAACACCAGCCCCCAGAGCACGATCGACACGATCTGCCAGAGGATGACGGTGTTGCGGTTCGCGCCGAACGACACCATCGCGGCCGAGGTGATCTGGCTCGGCAGGATCGTCTGACCGACGATGCTGACGCCCGCCACGCCGTAGCGGTCGAACGCACGACGCAGCTTCGCCCGTCGCGGCGATTCGACCGGCGCCGACTGCTTGCCGGCGGCGACCTTCGTGCGCACTCGGTGCGCGGTGAGCACGAACACGAGCATCGAGACGATGTTGCCGATGACGGCGACACCGATCGCGACCGCCGGCGGCAGCCCGATGAGCACGCCCACCACCGAACCGAAGTAGGACTCCACGAACGGGATGGCGGCCACGAGCGTCACCCCGAGCCACTGGAGGTAGGTGGGGAACGAGGTGGCGAAGTCCTGGAGCGCGTCGAGCATGGTCGGCCTTTCGAGTCGGATCGGTGAGGTGGTGCATCCAGCCTCGTCACCGCCGCCGCCCCGCGGCAGTGCCGCGATGTCAGTGCATCGGGTGCGATTCCGCACCCCGAACCGTGACGAATGTCACTGCCATATGCTCGAAGCCATGTCCGCCGAGCCCGCCCGCAGCGTCACCGCGACCTGGTTGTACACGCTCGCGTCGATCGTCTTCTTCTACGGGTTCTTCGACCTCATCGTGGCGCTCGCCATCTTCGAGTCGTACCTCGATACGCTCGAGCCGCTGGCGCTCACAGCGCTCGTCCTGCAGCTCGTCGCGACGGCGACGCAGCTTCGGTACTGCTGGTTCCTCCGGGTCGGCCGCGGCGGTGGACTGCCGCGCAATGCGTGGACGGTGGCGCTCGTCGCACCGGCCGCGCTGGTGTGGATCGTCGGCCTCGCGGCTCCGGGCCCTGCGCTTCCCACCGCCGTACCGCTCTGGGCCGCTGCGACCCTCATCGCCCCGCTCCTGCCCCGCCCGCGCCGGTGGACGCTGCTGCTCATCGGCCTCCTCGCGACGATCGGCCAGGTCGCGCTCGCCGGCTGGCTGCAGGGCACCTCAGCGACGCGGCCGGCCGAGGGTTCGTCGGACTGGATGATCGCGTTCTTCGCGTTCCTGTTGCCGTTCATGTCGCTCACGAGCCTCTGGTGGTGGGAGGTCGTCGTGCGGCTCGACCGCACGCGCCGCACCGCAGCAGAACTCGCCGTGACCCAGGAGCGGCTTCGCTTCGCATCCGACCTGCACGACATCCAGGGTCACCATCTGCAGGTGATCTCGCTGAAGTCCGAGCTCGCCGAGCGGCTGCTCGAACGCGACCCGGCACGCGCGCGCGAGCTCGTGCACGAGACCCGGCAGATCGCGAAGGAGGCGCTCGAGGAGACCCGCTCGCTCGTGGCCGGCTATCGCCAGGTCGCGTTCGACGACGAGTTGGAGAACGCTCGCGAGGTGCTCGCGGCCGCCGGCGCCGATTGCACACTGCGGCTCGGTCCGGTGCCGCCCGACGCTGCCTCGCAGCGGGCGCTCGGCTCGGTGATGCGCGAGGCGACGACGAACATCCTGCGTCACAGCGAGGCCACGACGGTGACGATCGAGTTCGCCGCGAAGGGGGCGGGGTACGAGTTGCGCATCACCAACGACGGCGTCACCGACCGGACGGCGGCGACCGCCGGCCGAGCCGACGGGTCGGGGCTCGCTGGGCTGCGGGAGCGATTGGCCGCGATCGGCGGCGCGCTGGACACGAGCCTGGATGCATCGACCGGGGTGTTCCGCCTCGTCGCCGCCGCGCCCGTGGCGTCGGAGGCGAACGCGTGAGCGCCGCCGTCGATGACCGATCCGACGGCGGCGCGACGACGCCCCCGATCCGTTTGCTGATCGCCGACGACGAGCATCTCATCCGCGGGGCCCTCGTCGCCCTGCTCGACCTCGAGCCCGACATCGAGGTCGTCGCCACCGCCGATACCGGTCCGGCAGCCGTCGAACAGGCGATCGCGTCGCGCCCCGACGTCTGCCTGCTCGACCTTGAGATGCCCGGTGCCGACGGCGTCGAAGCAGCGTCGCGCATCCTCGCCACGCTGCCCACTCGTGTGGTCGTCGTCACCCGCCACGCCCGACCGGGCGTGCTCCGCAGGGCACTGGCGGCCAAGGTGTCGGGGTTCGTGCCGAAGTCGACGCCGGCCGAGAGTCTCGCTGACGTCATCCGCGATGTCGCCGACGGCCGACGCTACATCGACCCCGAGATCGCGGCGGCCGCCCTCACCGCCGAACGGTGCCCGCTCACCGATCGCGAACTCGATGCGTTGCGCTTCAGCCGCTCCACGCTCAGCGTGCAGCAGATCGCCGAACGTCTGCATCTGGCCCAGGGGACGGTGCGGAACTACCTTTCGTCGGCGATGACGAAGCTCGACGCGTCGTCACGCCATGAGGCCGCCGAGAAGGCGTGGCAGCAGGGCTGGATCTGAGTCAGCCCGATCTGAGCCCGCGGTCACGCTGACGCGGGCCAGGCGTCGGCGATCTCCTGCCTGACCTCGCCGAGCAGGCGCGGCAGCGCCTTCGTCTTGGCGATGATCGGGAAGAAGTTCGCGTCGAGCGCCCACCGCGGCACGATGTGCTGGTGCAGGTGCTCGGCGATGCCGGCTCCCGCGATCCGCCCCTGGTTCATGCCGATGTTGAAGCCGTCGCAGCGCGAGACATCCTGCACGACCCGCATCGCCGTCTGCGTGAGCTCGCCGATCTCGGCGACCTCCTCGGGGGTCGCCTGGTCGTAGGTCGCGATGTGCCGGTACGGGCACACAAGCAGGTGGCCGCTGTTGTACGGGTACAGGTTCAGCAGCACGTACGCGTGCTCGCCGCGCGCGACGATGAGCGACTGCTCGTCGCTCAGCTCGGGCGCACGGCAGAACGGGCAGGAGTGCTCGTCCGGTTGCTGGCCGTCCTGGATGTAGACCAGCCGGTGCGGGGTCCACAGTCGCTGGAAGGCGTCGGGCACGCCCGCGAGCTCCGACGAGACATCCGTCTGAATGCCTTCGAACTCGTCGGCGCCGTAATTGCTCATGCGAACAGGTCGTCCCGCGTGATCACCTGACGGTGGTCCGCGATCGCCTCGCGGACCTTGGCGATCGCATCCGCGATCGGCACGCCGTTCTCCTGCGAACCGTCGCGGAACCGGAAGCTGACCGTCTCCGCGCTGCGGTCGTTCTCGCCCGCGATGAGCTGGAACGGCACCTTCTGCGTGGTGTGCGTGCGGATCTTCTTCTGCATGCGGTCGTCGCTGGTGTCGAGCTCGGCGCGTACGCCCTCGCCCTTCAGCTGCTCGATGATCGCACCGAGGTAGGGCGCGTACTCGTCGGCGACGGGGATGCCCACGACCTGCACCGGCGCGAGCCACACCGGGAACACCCCGGCGTAGTGCTCGAGCAGGATCGCGAAGAACCGCTCGATCGAACCGAACAGCGCCCGGTGGATCATGATCGGACGGTGCTTCTCGCCGTCGGCGCCGGTGTACTCGAGACCGAACCGCTCGGGCAGGTTCGGGTCGACCTGCACCGTCGACAGCTGCCAGGTGCGGCCGATCGCGTCACGCGTCTTGAGGTCGATCTTGGGTCCGTAGAACGCGGCTTCGCCGGGCACCTCGGTGAGCTTCAGGCCGCTCGCCACCGCGACGTTGCGCAGCGCGTTCGTCGAGTACTCCCAGAACTCGTCGGAGCCGATCCACTTCGACTTCTCGTCATCCTTCATCGAGAGCTCGAGCTCGAAGTCCTCGAGGCCGAAGTCCCGCAGCATCGAGATGACGAACTCGAGCACCCGGGTCGCCTCCTCCTCGAGTTGCTCGGACGTCACGAACAGGTGCGAGTCGTCCTGGGTGAAGCCGCGCACGCGGGTGAGGCCGTGCAGGGCGCCCGAGAGCTCGTTGCGGTACACGGTGCCGTTCTCGGCGAGCCGCATGGGCAGGTCGCGGTAGCTGCGCGCGCGCTCCTTGTAGATGAGGATGTGCATCGGGCAGTTCATGGGTTTCAGGTAGTAGTCCTGGCCCTGCTTGGTGATGTTGCCCTCGGCGTCGCGCTCCTCGTCCATCACGATCGGCGGGAACATGCCCTCCTTGTACGTGACGAGGTGGTTCGAGGTGCGGAAGAGGTCTTCCTTCGAGATGTGCGGCGTGTACACGTAGGTGTACCCGGCGCCGATGTGCCGCCGGCGAGCGTGCTGCTCCATCTCGCCCCGCACGATGCCGCCCTTCGGGTGCCAGACCGACAGGCCCGAGCCGATCTCGTCGGGGAACGAGAACAGATCGAGTTCGCGGCCGAGCTTGCGGTGGTCGCGCTTGGCGGCCTCCTCGAGCCGGTGCTGGTAGGCGCGCAGCTCGTCCTTGGTGGGCCACGCGGTGCCGTAGATGCGCTGGAGCTGCGGATTCTTCTCGCTGCCGCGCCAGTACGCACCGGCCACGCGCTGCAGCGCCCAGCCGTTGCCGATCATGCGGGTGTTCGGCAGGTGCGGGCCGCGGCAGAGGTCCTTCCAGACGGTCTCGCCGGTCTTCGGGTCGACGTTGTCGTAGATGGTGAGTTCGCCGGCTCCCACCTCGACCGACTCGTGGTCGTCTCCGCTGCCCTCGCCGTGCCCCGCGGAGCCCTTCAGCCCGATGAGCTCGAGCTTGTAGGGCTCGGATGCCAGCTCGGCGCGCGCCTCATCATCGGTGACGACCCGGCGCACGAAGCGCTGCCCGGCGCGCACGATGCGCGCCATCTCTTTGTCGAGCGCCTTCAGGTCGTCGGTGCTGAACGCGTCGGCGACGTCGAAGTCGTAGTAGAAGCCGTCGGTGACGGGCGGGCCGATGCCGAGCTTGGCCTCGGGGTTGATCGCCTGCACCGCCTGGGCGAGCACGTGCGCGGTCGAGTGCCGCAGGATGTTCAGCCCGTCGGGTGAATCGATCGTGACCGGCTCGACCACGTCGGAGTCCGTGACCGTCGTGGCCAGGTCCTTGAGCTCGCCGTTGACGCGCATCGCGACAACGGATCGGTCGGTGAAGAGCTCGAACCCGTCGGCCACCTGATCCACTCCTTGTTGTGAGGAAACTGTCGAAAATATCTAGCTAATCCAGACTTCTCAACTGTAGTCCGCTGGGACGAGCCCGCCGATCGTTGCACCGCCGCCCAAGCGCCGGCCCCGAATCATCCGCTTGCACCCCGACTTGCGCCCCGCTTGCGCTGGCTTCCGCTCGCTTTCGCAAGAACTGAGCAATTCTCCGACAGTTCGCCACGAAGCCTTGTGGATGCCTCGAGCCCACCCCTACCGTCAGGTGCAATCGCGCTGGCGCGAGGGATCCACTGGTGCTGATCGAGAGGACCCGTCGACGATGACATCCCCGAACTCCGAGGCGCGGCCCGGCCGCCGCCTCATCCCACGACCGACCGCGCTGGCCGTCGCCCTCATCGCGACGGGCGGGCTGCTGGTGCCCGCCCTGCCCGCCGCCGCGGCACCCGCCGCGCCCGCGCCGGTCGTCACCCGAACCGCGATCGACCCGGCGCTCGTGGCCGGGCGCGGCGCCGACGTGCCGTTCCTCGAGCAGGAGGCCGAGCACGCCCGCACCAACGGCACCGTGCTCGCGCCGAGCCGCGACGCCTACACGCTCGCGGCCGAGGCATCCGGTCGCAGCGCGGTGCAGCTCGCCCCCACCCAGTGGGTCGAGTTCACCCTGCCCGCCAAGACGAACGCCATCACCGTGCGGTACAGCATCCCCGACGCGCCGAACGGCGGCGGCATCACCTCGCCGCTCGAGGTGACCGTGAACGGCAAGGACAAGCGCACGGTGACGCTCACGAGCCAGTACTCGTGGCTGTACAACCAGTACCCGTTCACGAACGACCCGAACGCGGGCCTGCTGCACCCCGACTGGTGGCTCGCCGAGTGCGGCTGCGTGCCCGGCGAGGGCTACGAGGTGACGGCGCCGTTCCGACCCATGCACTTCTACGACGAGCAGCGACTGCTGCTCGGCAAGACCTACCGGGCGGGTGATGTCATCCGGCTCACCGTGCCGCGCGGCGCCGCCGCCGACCTGACCACCATCGATCTGCTCGACACCGAGCAGGTCGGGCTCCCCCATATCAAGCTCATCGCGGCCAACGTGCTGCTCTTCGGCGCCGACCCGCTCGGCAAGAGGGACTCGGCGAACGCGTTCGACAAGGCCATCGCCGCCGCGAAGAAGCTGAAGCTGCCCGTCTACGTGCCGCCGGGCGTCTACCAGGTGAACCGGCACATCATCGTCGACGACGTCACGATCGAGGGCGCCGGCGCGTGGTACACGGTGATCCGGGGCAGCGAGGTCGCGCTCGGCACGCCCGCACCCGACGGGTCGGTGCACACCGGCGTCGGGTTCTACGGCAAGCCGGCCGCCGAGGGCGGCAGCCGCAACGTGCGCCTCTCGGGCTTCACGATCCGCGGCGACGTGCGCGAGCGGATCGACACCGACCAGGTGAACGGCATCGGCGGCGCGATGAGCGACTCGGTCATCGAGGACCTGCACATCGAGCACACCAAGGTCGGGCTCTGGTTCGACGGACCGATGAACAACACCGTGGTGCGCAACCTGCGCGTGGTCGACCAGATCGCCGACGGCCTGAACTTCCACACCGGCGTGACGAACTCGCGCGTCGAGCACACGTTCGTGCGCAATACGGGCGACGACGGGCTCGCCATGTGGGCCGAAGGCGTGACCAATGCGGGCAACACCTTCAGCCGCAACACCGTGCAGACCCCCACGCTCGCGAACGGCATCGCCATCTACGGCGGCACCGACCTCACGGTGTCGGGCAACCTGGTCGCCGATCCGATCCGCGAGGGCAGCGGCATCCACCTCGGGTCGCGCTTCGGAGCCGAACCGTTCGCCGGTACCGTCTCGGTCGCCGACAACACCACGGTGCGCGCGAGCACGCTCGACCTGAACTGGAACATCGGCCTCGGCGCGCTCTGGTTCTACGCGCTCGACCGGTCGATCGACGGCGCCGACATCCAGATCACGGGCGACCACTTCCTCGACAGCACGTACAGCGCGATCATGCTCGTCACGGAGTGGGGCGTGAAGGACGCGTACCGCATCGAGAACCTGCACTTCCGCGACCTGCGGGTCGACGGCGTCGGCACGAACGTGGTCAGCGCGCGCACGGCCGGCTCCGCGACCTTCGAGAACGTCGACGTGCGCAACGTCGGCCACTGGGGCGTGAACAACTGCGGCGCATTCAACTGGGACTGGGTGAACGGCTCGGAGTTCACACTGCAGGACCTGGGCGGCAACGACGGCGTCGACGCCAACGAGTACCACCTCGGCACGCCGTGGCTCGCGCCCTACCTGCCCAACCTCATCACCTGCAACGACCGGCCGCCGCTCACGGCTCCGCCCGCTCCGTCGCCCTGGGTGCAGCCCTGAGCCGAGCAGGACGGATGCGTCGGTTCCGGATGCGTCGGTTCCGGATGCGTCGCCACCGGATGCGTCGCCACCGGATGCAGCGCAGGTGACGGATGCCCCGGGCGGGCGTGTGCGGCTCCGGCCGCCGCGCCCGCCCGAGTCCGTCCGAGACGCGGCACGCTACGGCGCGGTCCACCGCTGGAGACGCTGTGTCGCCCGCCCCACGATCGCGGGCGGTGTCGCCCGCAGGAACGCATCCCGGACGCCCGCGGCGAGCGGCCGGGAGGCTTGGGCCACCTTCCCCATCTGACGCGACCGTCGCCAGATGGCCCGGGTCCGTTTCGTCCGCAGGTCGTCGTACCTGGACAGCGCCGCGTCCGGATCGCCGCTCCGGAGCAGCAGTGTCAGGGTGGCGGCATCCTCGATGGCTTGCCCCGCGCCCTGCCCCAGATTGGGCGTCATGCCGTGCGCGGCGTCACCGAGCAGCACCGTCCGGCCCTTCGTGAACGCGACGGGGGGCCGAGCGAGCTCGAAGATGTCGTGACGGAGCACCGCACCTGCGGGCGTCGCGTCGATGCACGCCCGGATCGGCGCGTGCCAGTCGCCGAACCGCTCGCGCACCGCGGCCTGCTCATCACCCGCCCGCCGGCCCGCGGGCGAGGATTCGGTGGCGAACCAGTAGACCCGATCGTCCGGCAGCGGCACGATGCCGAAGATGCGCCCGCGCCCCCAGGTCTCTCCGGCTTCGCCCTGGACGTCGACTCCCGCGGCCGTGATCCCGCGCCAGGCGGTGTACCCGGCGTAACGAAGGCCGCGGTCCAGACCGAGGTGAGCACGGGCCTCGCTGCGCAGCCCGTCGGCGGCGACCACGAGATCGAACCCCTCCTCGCCGCCGGCCACGGTCACCACCGGCCGGCCGTCTCCTGAGACCACGGCGCGCTGTCCGAGGCGGAGACTCTCGGTGGGCAGGGCAGCCACGAGGACGCGATGCAACTCGGTTCGGTGCAGGCTGCGCAGCGTCGACACCGCCGAAGACGGCATCGACACGAGCCAGTCGCCTGAGGGCGTGCGCTGCCCCGCCCGCATCCGAGCGATCGCATCGCTGCTGGCCTGACGCACCGTGTCGCCCAGCCCGATTGCATCGAGCGCGCCGAAGGCATTGCCGAACAGGGTCAGCCCCGCCCCGACCGCGCCCGGCTCGTCGCGGCGCTCGTAGACGACGACCTCATGCCCGTCCGCGCTCAGCCCCGCCGCGACCGTCAGCCCACCGATTCCGGCACCGATCACCGCCACCCGCATTCGACTCCCCTGTTCGCTTGTTCGGCTCGAGTCTCCCAGACACCGGAATGTTCCGGAGGTCCGAGCGGTCGGGCACGCGGGAACCGGGCTATAGGCAAGAAAGTGTGGATGGGATCTTGATCTGACCGCGGAATGACGGGTGAAACGGGGTTCGGTATGGTCCGCGACGCTTGGCACCTCTCCGGCTGGATCGGCGAGCACTGACACGCCCGAACTCATGATCGAACTCGCGACGTGGTGCGCGCTCCGGTTCGGCAAGCTGGCCGAGCTTCGCCGAGGAGACATCGAGGTGAAGAAGGGTGTGATCCACGTCCGCCGCGCCGTCGTCCTCGCAGGCGAGAGACGAACTCGCCCGCGCGGTCATCGAGGAGGCCGACGCGATGCTCGCGAACACGCCGTTCGAGGACGACGACGCGCCGCCTGGGAACGCTCGAGGCGATCATGTCGGCGCCGCCCTCAACCGGCTCGCCGCCGCGGTCGAGACTCAGACCCGTCTGCTGCTCGCGCGGTTGGACCGATGGGAGGAACGTAGATGAGCGAGCGCCTGATGATCGACCACGAAGGCACGCTGCACGGGCTGCACGGCCCCGAGAACTGGCGTCACGGGTGGGGGCTCATCTCGCCGGAGGAAGACGCGCACCGTCACCGCGTGATCACCGAGGCACGCTGTAGCTGCCTGATGGGCAGAAGATGCCACTTGCCGCGACCAAGCGCGTGCAAGCGTGCGCCGTCACCTCGGGATCGCCCGACGCGGCGCGAGCGAGCTCGACGGCCCGATCGGCTGGGGTGCGCTGCCGTAGGGGACAGCACCCAACACGCGCCCGTGGGTGCACTTGGCGCTCGATCAGGTGGCTCTCCTCGCCGCAGGGTGATTCGAGACCGCGAGTGTCAGCACGACTTGCCAGACTCGATGGGAGAGCCGCGGAGACCGTTCGACAGAGAGGTGAAACATGCGAGTTGCGTTCGGGGATGACACCAAACAGGCCGGTCTGCGAACCGGCATGGGGAAACTGCTTGGGTTGGGGGCGGTCATCTTCCCTGAGAGCCAGTTGCGGCCATTCAGCTCGTCCATGAAGGCGCTCCGCACGGAGCACGGCATCCCGGCGAACGTCGAGTTCAAATGGTCGATGCCCACGCCCAACTACTTCAAGCAGCGAAACGAGGCGGGGCTCCAAGACCTGGTCCGGCGCCGCATGATCGAGTTGGCGATCCAGCACGAGGCGAGCGCGGTGGTCGTCGTGTGGGACTTGGGCCGTACGACGCTGCAGGATGAGAAAGCCGAGGCAAAGGTTCTGGAGTACCTATACGAGCGGATCACCGGCGCACTCCGGAATGAACTCGGCGTCCTCGTGTTCGACAAGCCGGGCGGCGGCCACCAGCAAGAGGACACGTGGATCGCGAGAACGCTCTCGATGACCAACTACGGAACGAGCTACGTAAAGCCCGACGCGATCGTGCTCCCGGTGCTCACTGCACCGTCACACCACCATGAACACCTTCAACTCGCTGACCTCGTGACGGGCGCGACCGTCGCCGCCGTCGCGGGGAACCGGTACGGCATGGAGCTGATCCCGATCCTGCGCGGCCTCTTCCACCGCAACTACTACGGCACTATCGGCGGAACCGGCCTCAAACTCTTCCCCGATGAACTCACGAATCTCTACCTTCACGTTCTCGGCGAGGATACCTTCACGAAGGTGATGCAGGCAGCTGGCTACCCGCTCCCCTTCCACCACTACCCCTACACGTCAGACGACGGGCTCAACCCACCTGCCGCGGGCGTCACCGCGTGAACACGGCTGAGATGCCGACGCCGGGCGCCTGACGATCTGGAGGGGGCGTTCGTCGTCTCATCAGCCGCTGGGGTCGCCGACACACTCGACGGTTGAGCCGCGGCTGCGGCTCACCCGCCCGCGGGCAACTCGCTTCCCGTACCGATCTTGTACAGCTCGGCCGATGTGAGTGTTCCGAGGCTTGCTCCGTCCACGAGTAAGGTCTCGACCGAGGTCACAGCAGTTCGGAGATGCTGGACCTCGTCGTCCGCGAACGCGATGGGAGTTCCGGCGAACTCTGCGAGGTTGTCAAAGGGGCTGAGCGACTGGAACGTCACCGTGTCAAGCCCTGCGAGAGCGGGGTCGAAGACGACGCGCACCACACCGGCGTCGAACGTCACACTCGACACGGCCTTCGCAATCACAACGCCAGCGCTTGCGCGCTCGCTGAGATAGCCCTGGAACGCACTTACGACCTCTTCGTTCGTAGCGACCACGGCGGCCGCGGGCGATGGCTCAGGAGCCGGCGATGCCGGCGATTCTGTCTCCGCTTCGCTCGCCTTTGGCGAGGGTGTCGGGGTAGAAGTTGCCGCCGGAGTTCCGTCACGGCCTCCGCCGAACGCGTATCCAATGACGCCGATGAGCAGGAAGACACCGATCGCCCACACCCACCACTTCATGTACCAGGGCTTCTGCGGGCCTGTAGTGGCTGCAGGAGGCTGGCTCGTCGACGATGGAGATGAGAGAGGACTCGCCTCCGGCCCGGCAGGCGGCACAGTCGCCGCCACTGCCGCGACGGGTTCGCCCGGCGGAAGCGTCGGCGCAGACCTGGGCTGCGGGCCGGTCCTGCTGGCTGAACCGACGTACTTCGGATTCGGACGCCGGAGCAAAGCCTTGTAGTCCGACCCCCAGACCCAGTTCTCTTTACCGGATGACTCGACCAGCTCCCACCCCTTCTCGAGGTACCGCTGAAGATCTTTCATCCTGCGAACGGTCTGATACTCGAACTCGTCCTTCTTGCTCACCATGATTGCCCCCAGGGCCGAGTCTGGCAGCGATGCGCGGAGATGGAAAGCCGTGCAAGACGTGCACCTAGTGGGCACAAATGAAAAAGGGTCAGGCCGGGAAACCCGGCCTGACCTGCATTTTCTCGTGGTGGGCGATACTGGGATCGAACCAGTGACCTCTTCCGTGTCAGGGAAGCGCGCTACCGCTGCGCCAATCGCCCAAAACCGACTGCGAGGATCGGTTTGGAGGTGGATACGGGATTCGAACCCGTGTATACGGCTTTGCAGGCCGCTGCCTCGCCTCTCGGCCAATCCACCGCGTTAGGGTTCACCACCAACGAACAGAAGGGGCTTGCGCCCCTGCTGATCAGAGCGGATGACGAGACTCGAACTCGCGACCCTCACCTTGGCAAGGTGATGCGCTACCAACTGCGCCACATCCGCGTTGTCGCTCGCTTGCGACGTAGTGACTCTAACGGATCAGGCGCACGAATCACAAACCGAGGCCGACTCACCGGGTCTTCGGCCCGGTCATCCGAGCTTTCGCCCCCATCACCCGGGCGTGTCGCCCGGTACGCAATTCAGGTGCGGAGGCGTGTCGCGCGGGCACCGGCGGCTGACTGCGGCCGACACGCCGTGCGCCATCCTGAATTGCGTACATCGTCGGGGGCGCGGGACGCGAGGCTTCCTCGATGTGCATTCGGCCCTCGCGATCGGCTACGATCGTTCAGGCGGTCGACGTGAGTCGGCCGCGAATCCTGATGGGCGATTGGCGCAGCTGGTAGCGCGCTTCCTTCACACGGAAGAGGTCGTCGGTTCGAGCCCGGCATCGCCCACCATCACGAAGGCCCCGGCATCACGCCGGGGCCTTCGTCGTCGCTGCCGCGTGCCGCCCCTCGCCGAATGTTTCCGTTCGCACCGAGGGCGTCCGGTTCACCGGAAACCGTCGGCGCGAACGGACACGCTCGCGAGCGCCCGGTGCCCGTCTCTGCGCAGGGCCCTCACTTCCAGCCGTATCGCGCCTGGAGCGCCCGGCCGAGCTGCGCATAGCGTGCGCTGTCGAGGGCGGATGCCTCGCGTCGCATGCCGCCCGTACGCACCCGGAACACCCGGTCGACACGGGCCCAGCTCGGGCGCCCCGCCGAGTCCCACGCGCCGGCGCCGAGCGCGACGTAGTCGGGGTCGCCGTCGTGCGGCTTGCTCGTGAGCTCCACCGCGAGGAAGTCGCCGGTGCGGTTCGCGGCGACCACGACGACCGGGCGATCCTTGCCGCGCCCGTCTCGCTCGGCGTACGGCACCCAGGTCCAGACGACCTCGCCGGGGTCGGGCTCGTCGTCGTCGGCGGGCGCGTACGTCAGGCGCACACCGCGCAGCCGGTGCGGGTCGACCTCAACGGTCGCGTCCGGCCCGGTCTGCCCGGGCAGGGTCTCCTCGTCGAGCACCGCCGGCGAAGCGCTCCGCGCACGGTCGCGGGCCGAGGCATCCGTCGCAGCGCTGCCACCGGCCCGCACCCCGGGAACCGAACGGATGACACGACGAAGGGCGGTGAGGAAGCGGCTGGTGTCTGGCACACCGGCACCCTATCCTCACCGCCCTCGCGGTGTCGGGACGTTTACACCGTCTCGAGCTGGTAGCCCTCCTCGCCGTGCACGACGGTGTCGATGCCGGCGATCTCGTCCTCGTTCTTGACGCGGAAGCCGATCGTCTTCTCGATCGCGAACCCGAGCACGAAGGCGATCACGAAGGAGTAGATCGCCACCGCGAACGCGGCGATCGACTGCACGGCGAGCTGACCGAGGTCACCGCCGGTGAACAGGCCGGTGTCGATCGCGAAGAAGCCCAGGTACAGCGTGCCGATGAAGCCGGCGACGAGGTGGATGCCGACGACGTCGAGCGAGTCGTCGAAGCCGAGCTTGAACTTGAGCTCCACCGCGAGCGCGCTGATCGCACCTGCGATGACGCCCAGCAGCAGCGCCCAGCCGGGCTCGAGGTTCGCACACGACGGGGTGATCGCGACGAGGCCCGCGACGGCGCCCGAAGCTGCGCCGACGGCGGTGGGCTTGCCGTCCTTCAGCTTCTCGACGACCAGCCAGCCGATGATGGCCGCAGCGGTCGCGCCGAGGGTGTTGAGCACGATGAGACCGGTGTTGGCCAGCTCGTTGAGGAACTCCGCGCCGGCGTTGAAGCCGAACCAGCCGAACCACAGCACCGAGGCGCCGAGCAGGGTCAGGGGCACGTTGTGGGGCTTGTCCATGCCCTTCTGGAAGCCGACGCGCTTGCCGAGCACGATCGCGAGGGCGAGGGCCGCAGCACCCGCGTTGATGTGCACCGCGGTGCCGCCCGCGTAGTCGATGACGGCCGGAAGACCGAGCGTCTCACCGAGGTTGAGGATCCAGCCGCCGCCCCAGACCCAGGCCGCGACGGGGAAGTAGACGAGCGTGGCCCAGACGCCCGCGAAGATCATCCACGAACCGAACTTGGCCCGGTCGGCGATCGCGCCCGAGATGAGGGCGACGGTGATGATGGCGAAGGTCGCGCCGAACGCGACGCCGATGAGGTCGGTGTTCGCGGTCTCACCGGTCGCGAGCGAACCGAGTGCGAAGTCCGAGAACGGGTTGCCCGCGAACTCCCAGGTGCTGCCGACGGCGCTCATGTTGAAGCCGTAGAGCACCCAGAGCACGCCGACCAGCGCGAGGGCGCCGAAGCTCATCATCATCATGCTGACGACGCTCTTGGCCTTGACGAGTCCGCCGTAGAAGAAGGCGAGACCGGGCGTCATGAACAGCACGAGCGCCGTTGCAGTGATCGCCCATGCGATGCTTCCGGTATCCATTGTTTTCCTCACACCTCGAGTTCTGCAGGGGGCGTACTCGAGGGCCGGAGCCGGTCTCGGGTACGGGTTCAGAATGGGCCGGTGAGGTTTCGGCGAGGATGCTTCGATCGTTTCCGGTCGGTTACGAGAAACGACGTCGTGTAACGAGTCTGTTTCCGAGCGCGCAGGATCGGCCGGGAATCCGGTGGGAGGAGATTGCGGATGCCGCGGCGCTCAGTCGTGCGGCGGCAGCTCGCCGGTCGTGAGCGCGATCATGCGGCTCATCGCCCGCAGGTACTTCTTGCGGTAGCCGCCGGCCATCATCTCGTCGTCGAACACGCCGTCGAGCGGCACGCCGTTCTGGATGATGGGCACTTCCGCGTCGTAGACGCGGTCGATGAACGCGACGAGTCGGAGCGCCGCGTTCTGGTCGTGCAGTTCGCGCACGCCCTCGAGCGCGATGATCTCGATCCCGTCGATGAGCTTCACGTACTTCGATGGATGCACCGTGGCGAGGTGTGCGACGAGCGCGTCGAACCCGTCGAGTGAGACCCGGTGCCCGCGCGCGGCGAGCGAGGCCGCCATGCGCTCGACTCCCCCGTCGCCCTCGACGACCGCGGCGCGGCCGTCGGTGTCGCGCCGGCGGTAGTCGAGGCCGTCGATGCGCAGGGTCTCGAAGTTCGAGCTGAGCGCGTGGATCTCGCGGAGGAAGTCCGCGGCGGCGAACCGCCCCTCGCCGAGCGCGTTCGGCGGGGTGTTGCTCGTCGCGGCCACGCGCGTGCCGCTCGCCATGAGCTCGCCGAGCAGACGCGTCATGAGCATGGTGTCGCCCGGGTCGTCCAGTTCGAATTCGTCGATGCAGATGAGCCGCGCACCGCGCAGCAGCTGCAGCGCGCCCGCGTACCCGAGCGCGCCGACGAGGGCGGTGTACTCGATGAACGTGCCGAAGTACTTCGGCCCGCTCGCGACGTGCCAGAGCGCGGCGAGCAGGTGGGTCTTGCCGACGCCGAAGCCGCCGTCGAGGTAGACGCCCGGCAGTTCGATGCGGGTCGGCCGCCGGCGCGAGAAGAATCCGCCGGGTCGCTGGGCGGCTCGCCAGGCGCCCGCGAACTCCTTCAGCCGGTCGAGCGCGGCCTGCTGCGAGGGGAAGTCGGGGTCGGGCCGATACGAGTCGAACGACGCATGCTCGAACTGCGGCGGCGGGGTGAGCTCGCTCGCGAGCTCTGCGGCGCTGATCGCCGGATCGCGGTCGACGAGGCGGATCGGGCCGGCGGCCGCTGATGAGCTCATATGGTCGAGGACTCCCGTGTTGCAGCGCGTGACGATACCGGTGACGACGACCGGAGCGCCGCGTAGATTCTGAGGGGGACGGACCCAGCCTAGTCCGCTCCGAACTTCCCGATCATCCGGGCGATTCCCAGGAGGAGCCATGTCCGTCGAGTTCGATACCGCCGCCAAGTTCACCGAGTACGCCCACCCCGAACGTCTCGTCAGCACCGAGTGGCTCGCCGAGCGACTCGGCACCCCGGGCCTCGTGGTGGTCGAGTCCGACGAGGACGTTCTGCTGTACGAGACCGGCCACATCCCCGGGGCGGTGAAGATCGACTGGCACACCGACCTCAACGACCCCGTCGTGCGCGACTACCTGTCGGGCGAGCAGTTCGCCGCGCTGCTGGGTTCGAAGGGCATCGCCCGCGACACGACGGTCGTCATCTACGGCGACAAGAACAACTGGTGGGCGGCGTACGCGCTCTGGGTGTTCACGCTGTTCGGCCATGAGGATGTTCGCCTCCTCGACGGCGGCCGCGACCTGTGGATCGCCGAAGGCCGACCCATCACCACCGAGGTGCCCGAGATCGCGCCCGTCGAGTACCCCGTGGTCGAGCGCGACGACGCCGCGATCCGCGCCTACAAGGAGGACGTGCTCGCTCACCTCGGCAACCCACTCATCGACGTCCGCTCCCCCGAGGAGTACTCGGGCGAGCGCACCACCGCCCCCGCCTACCCCGAGGAAGGCACGCTGCGCGCGGGCCACATCCCCACCGCGGCATCCGTGCCGTGGGCGCGCGCCGCCGCCGGCGACGGCACCTTCAAGACCCGCGCCGACCTGGACGCGATCTACCGCGACGAGGTCGGCCTGGAAGACGGCGACGAGGTGATCGCGTACTGCCGCATCGGCGAGCGGTCGAGCCACACCTGGTTCGTGCTCACGCACCTGCTCGGGTTCGACAAGGTGCGCAACTACGACGGTTCGTGGACGGAGTGGGGCAGCGCGGTGCGCGTGCCGATCGTCACCGGCACCGAACGCGGCGAGGTTCCGGCGCGTTGACCCGGTCGGTGCGCGGGCGGGCGGCGGCATGCATGGGAGAATCGACCTGATGGATGCCACGTCGGATGTCACGCTGCCCGCCTCGCTCACCGAGGTCCGCGACGAGTTCCTCGCGCTCGAGGTCCGCGAGCGCTTGCAGCTGCTGCTCGAGTTCTCGAACGAGCTGCCCGAGCTGCCCGAACGCTACCGTGATCACCCCGACCTGTTCGAGCGGGTGCTCGAGTGCCAGTCGCCGGTGTTCATCTTCGTCGAGGTCGTCGACGACCGGGTGCACGTGTTCGCCACGGCGCCGTCCGAGGCTCCCACGACGCGCGGGTTCGCCTCGATCCTGGTCCAGGCGCTCGACGGGCTCACCGTCGACGAGGTGCTGGCCGTGCCCGCCGATTATCCGCAGTCGCTCGGGCTGGCCGCGGCCGTCTCGCCGCTGCGCGTGCGCGGCATGACCGGCATGCTCGCGCGGGTGAGGCGTCAGGTCGGCGAGCGGGCCGCCGCCGCGTGACCGATTCAGCCGACGATCTCGTCGGTGAGGTCGTCGGTCGGCAGCGCGTCCGCTCGCCCGTCGAGGAACCGCCGCAGCGCTGACGTCCAGCGTTCGGGGTCGTGGTTCCAGAGTTTCGTGTGCCGGGCGCCTTCGAACTCCTCGAAGTCGACGAGGTCGGGCCGGGCGGCCGCGAGCCGGCGTGAGCCGTCGATCGGCACGAACCCGTCGTCGACGCTGTGCATGAGCAGGATCGGCACGTCGAACTCGTCGGCGCGCGCCACCACGTCGAGGCCCTCGAGGTCGATCGGCGCGGCGAGGCCGGTGAGCCCGATCGCGGCATCGGTGCCGAGCAGTCGGGTCGTGAGATCGCCGATCGGGTGCGGCAGGCCGATCGCGCGCCCCTGGAACCGCAGGATGTCGCTCCAGTCGATCGCCGGCGAGTCCAGCACGATGCCGACGAGGCGCTCGCGCACCTCGTCGGAACGCAGCACGGCCTGGAGCGAGATCGCCCCGCCCATCGACCATCCCATGAGCACGATGCGGTCGGCGCCGTGCTCGACCGCGTACCGGGCGGCGGCGACGACGTCGGCCCACTCGGTGCCGCCGAGACCGTACCGGCGGTCGACGCTGTCGGGGGCTTCACCGTCGTTGCGGTACGAGACGAGCAGCGAGTCCCACCCCGCCTCGCGTGCCGTGTCGACCGCGCGGAGCGCTTCGTGTCGCTTCGCGCCGCGGCCGTGCACCTGCACGACCCAGTTCGAGTTCGGGGTCGGCGCATCGGCCGGGATGTGCCAGGCCGGCGCCGGCCCGAGTGCGGTTTCGACGACGACGTTCTCGTAGGGGTGTCCGAGTTCCCACGGGCCGAGGTAGTACCAGCCGTTCATCCGGCCGCGGCGGGCGCGCTCGAGCCGGCCGAAGTCGACCGCGGTCACCGCGCGGCGCACGGTTCGGCCGTCATCGGCCAGCACGTCGCCGAGCCGGGCGTGTCCCGATTCGCGATCGAACCAGAATCCGTACCGGCCCGACATCGCGGACTCGGGATTCGACTCGAGGCGGATCTCACCGCCCGCGAGGTCGACCGACAGGATGCGTTCGTCTTCCTCGCGCACCGCGACCGGCGTCACCACCCGTCTGGCCATGACGACGGTGACGACGGCCGCGGCGGCGGCGGTCGCCACGGCGACCGCCGCGATCACGAGGCCGGTCGCGGCGGCAGCCGTCGCCACGACCGAACGCGTCTCGACCTCGCGCCCGCGCGGGGCGCTCCAGCGTGTCATCCGGATCCGCTCTCCCCTGGTCGGCCATCGCATCGAGTCGACCCGGCGCGCCGCGTCTGCTCGTCTCGACCGAGACTCTAGTCTGCACACGTGCCCGACCGAGCGACACCCCAGTCCCGCGAGTTCGAGGCCGCACTCACGTCCCTCCGTGCGGCCGCACCGCGGCCCGAACTGCGCGTCGAGGAGATCCCCGCGCCGGGTTCGCTCGCCCCGAATGCGGTGGCTCTCGCGGCCGATGTCTCGTTGTCGGGGCACGGAGCGGATTCGGACCTCGGCACCGGGCGGTTCGTGCTGCTGCACGATCCCGAGGGGCAGGAGGCGTGGGGCGGGCGGTTCCGCGTCGTGTGCTTCGCGCAGGCACCGCTCGAAACCGACATCGGGCTCGACCCGTTCCTCGCCGACGTGGCCTGGTCGTGGCTCGTCGACGCGCTCGATGCGCGGGGCGCCCGCTACATCGCCGCGTCGGGCACGGCGACGAAGATCCTCTCGACGGGATACGGCGAACTCGCGCGTCAGTCCGACGGCGCGCAGCTCGAGCTTCGGGCGTCATGGTCGCCGCTGGACGCCGAGATCGCGCCGCATGTGGAAGGCTGGAGCGAGCTCCTGTGCATGCTCGCGGGGCTCCCACCCCGCTCGGAAGGGGTGGCCACCCTACCCAGACGGAGGAAACGTGGCTGAATTCCGGGTGATCGCGTCGGATGACGCGTTCGCCGATGCCGTGGCGCAATTGGCCGACGGTGCCGGACCGGTCGGCGTCGACGCCGAGCGTGCCAGCGGCTTCCGCTACTCGCAGCGTGCCTACCTCATCCAGATGTTCCGCCGCGGCGCGGGCACCTTCCTGTTCGACCCCACCGAGATCGCCGACTTCGCTCCCCTGGCCGATGCGGTCGGCGGCGAGGAATGGGTGCTGCACGCCGCCAGCCAGGATCTGGCCTGCCTGCGCGAGGTCGGGCTCGACCCGTCGAGCATCTTCGACACGGAGCTCGCGGCCAGGCTGCTCGGGATGCCACGGGTCGGACTGGCGTCGGTGGTCGAGGAGTTGCTGGGCGTGAAGCTCGCGAAAGAGCACTCGGCCGCCGACTGGTCGACCAGGCCGCTCCCCCAGCCCTGGCTCACCTACGCCGCCCTCGACGTCGAGCTCCTGATCGACCTGCGCGATCAGCTCGGCGAACGGCTCGCCGACGCCGGCAAGCACGAGCTCGCTGCGCAGGAGTTCGACGCCGTCCTGCACCGCGAGCCCAAACCGCAGGCCGCCGATCCGTGGCGACGGCTCTCGGGCATCCATGCCCTGCGGTCGGGTCGCAACCTGGCGGTCGCGCGCTCGCTCTGGCTCGCCCGGGACGCGCGCGCGGTCGAACTCGACATCGCACCGGGCCGGCTGGTACCGGATGCCTCGATCGTCGCCGTCGCCCGCAACCTCCCGGGTACCCGCCGCGCACTCGCCGACCTGAAGGAGTTCACCGGCCGAGCCAGCCGCTCCGAGCTCGACCGCTGGTGGGCGGCGGTCGACGAGGGGTTGCACACGGCGGATCTCCCGCCGGTGCGGGTTCCGAGCGATGCACTGCCCCCGCCCCGCGCGTGGGCCGCGAGGCATCCCGACGCCGATGCCCGCCTGCGGGTGGCGAAGCAGGCCGTGGCCGACGCGGCCGAGCGGTTCGGCATGCCCGTCGAGAACCTCCTGACCCCCGATCATCTGCGCCGCGTCGCGTGGAAGCCGCCGGCCGACGGATCCGTCGGAGCCATCCGAACCGCCCTCGCCGACCTCGGCGCGCGACCCTGGCAGATTGACGCGACCGCACAGATTATCGCCGACGCGTTTGTGACCGCCGCACAATCGGTGGAAGACGCGACGGGCGCCGCTTCGTAGGATCCGGCAAGCGATTCAGGCCGCTTCAAGCCCCGTCCGTAGGATCGTGGGGATCCTCATCCGAAAGGGAGCTGCAGCGTGGCTGAACGAGCTGACGTCGTATTCGTCGACGGGGTCCGAACCCCGTTCGGGCGGGCCGGCGAAAAGGGCATGTACTGGAACACCCGGGCCGACGACCTCGTGGTCAAGGCGATCTCGGGTCTCCTCGAGCGAAACCCCAACCTGCCGAAGGAGCGGGTCGACGAGGTCGCGGTCGCTGCGACGACGCAGACCGGCGACCAGGGTCTGACCCTCGGCCGCTCGGCGGCGATCCTCGCGGGCCTGCCGATGACCACCCCCGGGTACGCGATCGACCGCATGTGCGCGGGCGCGATGACCGCGGTGACGACCTCCGGGTCCGGCATCGCGTTCGGCCAGTACGACGTCGTCATCGCCGGCGGCGTCGAGCACATGGGCCATCACCCGATGGGCGAGGGCGCCGACCCCAACCCCCGATTCGTCGCCGAGAAGCTCGTCGCCCCCGACGCGCTCAATATGGGCAACACCGCCGAGCGGCTGCACGACCGGTTCCCCGAGCTCACCAAGGAGCGCAGCGACCGCTTCGGCATGCTGAGCCAGCAGAAGGTGCAGGCCGCCTACGACCGCGGCGACATCCAGCCCGATCTCGTCCCGGTTGCGATCCGCTCCGAGCAGGGCTGGGGCCTCGCCACCGAGGACGAGGGCCGCCGCCCCGAGACCACGCTCGAGGGCCTCGCGACCCTGAAGACGCCGTTCCGCCCGCATGGCCGGGTGACCGCGGGCAACGCATCCCCGCTGACCGACGGCGCGACCGCCGCGATCCTCGCCAGCGGCACCGCCGTCAAGGAGCTGGGCCTGACCGCCAAGATGCGCATGGTCAGCTTCGGCTTCGCCGGCGTCGAGCCCGAGGTGATGGGCATCGGCCCGATCCCCTCGACCGAGCGCGCACTGAAGAACGCGGGGCTGAAGATCGACGACATCGGCCTGTTCGAGCTGAACGAGGCGTTCGCCGTGCAGGTGCTGAGCTTCCTCGACCACTTCGGCATCGCCGACGACGACCCCCGCGTGAACCCGTGGGGCGGTGCGATCGCGATCGGCCACCCGCTCGCCGCGTCGGGCGTTCGCCTCATGACGCAGCTCGCCCGCCAGTTCCAGCAGCACCCCGAGGTGCGCTACGGCCTCACCGCGATGTGCGTGGGCCTCGGGCAGGGCGGTTCGGTCATCTGGGAGAACCCGCACCACAAGCACTACGGAAAGGGCCGTTGAGCGCGATGACCGACTACTCGAAGATCGACTTCTCCGACCTGGCGGCCGCGTTCGAGGGCGACGAGGTCGTCACGCACTCCTACGTGCGCGACATCCGCCTC
This sequence comes from Agromyces larvae, assembly GCF_022811705.1. Lineage (NCBI taxonomy): Bacteria > Bacillati > Actinomycetota > Actinomycetes > Micrococcales > Microbacteriaceae > Agromyces > Agromyces larvae. Next base: position 1,229,159 of record NZ_CP094528.1, read on the forward strand.
GCCTCGGGCAAGACGCTCGCCCTGATCACCCTCGACAACGGTCGCGACCACACGCGTCCGTCGACGCTCGGCCCGGTGACGCTGCTCGAGCTGAACGAGAAGCTCGACGAGCTGAAGGTGCGCGCCGCGGCCGGCGAGATCCAGGCCGTCGCGATCACGGGCAAGCCGTACTTCCTCGCCGCGGGTGCCGACCTCTCGAAGGTCGGCGAGGTCCCGAGCCGCGACATCGCGCTGAAGATGGGGCAGCTCGGCCACTTCGTGCTCGGCAAGCTCGGCGAGCTCGGCGTGCCGTCGTTCTGCTTCATCAACGGGCTCGCGCTCGGCGGCGGGGTCGAGATCGCGCTGAACAGCGACTATCGCACCCTGGATGCCTCGGCGCCGGCGATCGCCCTGCCCGAGGTGTTCCTCGGCATCATCCCGGGCTGGGGCGGCGCATACCTGCTGCCGAACCTGATCGGCATCGAGAACGCCCTGAAGGTCGTCGTCGAGAACCCGCTGAAGAACAACCGGATGCTGAAGGCGAAGGAGGCGTTCGATCTCGGCATCGCCGACGTCATGTTCGCGCCCGTCAACTTCCTCGAAGACTCGCTGAAGTGGGCCGACGGCGTGCTGTCGGGCTCGGTGAACGTGAAGCGCCCGAACCAGCCCGGCAAGCTCGAGAAGCTCGCCAAGTGGGACGTGGCGATCAGCATCGCGCGGAAGGCCATCGAGGGCAAGCTCGGCACGACGGCGAAGTCGCCGTACCGGGCGCTCGACCTGCTGAAGGCCGCCAAGAGCGGCACGAAGGCCGAGGGCTTCGAGCGCGAGGACGAGGCGCTCGCCGACCTCGTGTCGGGCGACCAGTTCGTGGCATCCATCTACGCGTTCAACCTCGTGCAGAAGCGCGCGAAGCGACCCGCCGGCGCACCCGACAAGTCGCTGGCCCGCAAGGTCACGAAGGTCGGCATCATCGGCGCGGGGCTCATGGCGAGCCAGTTCGCGCTGCTGTTCGTGCGCCGCCTGCAGGTGCCGGTGGTCATCACCGACCTCGACCAGGCGCGCGTCGACAAGGGGCTCGCGTACATCACCGACGAGATCGGCAAGCTCGAGCAGAAGGGCCGCATCGACGCCGACGAGGCGAATCGTCTGCGTGCGCTGGTCTCGGGCACGACCGACAAGGCCGACTTCGCCGACTGCGACTGGGTCATCGAGGCGGTCTTCGAAGACCTCGCGGTGAAGCAGCAGGTGTTCGCCGAAGTCGAGCCGCACCTCTCCGAGACGGCGATCCTCGCGACGAACACGTCGTCGCTGTCGGTCGAGCAGATCGGCGCGAACCTGGCGCACCCCGAGCGTCTGGTCGGCTTCCACTTCTTCAACCCGGTCGCGGTCATGCCGCTGCTCGAGATCGTGAAGGCGCCGAAGACCGACGACGAGACCCTCGCGACCGCGTTCGCGACCGCGGCGAAGTTGCGCAAGAGCGCGGTGCTCACGGCGGATGCCCCGGGCTTCGTGGTGAACCGGCTGCTCGCGAAGGTCATGGGCGAGGCGGCGCGCGCCGTCGACGAGGGCACCCCGGTGCCCGTCGTCGAGAAGGCGCTCGCACCGATCGGCCTGCCGATGGGCCCGTTCGAGCTCATCGACCTCGTCGGCTGGGCGGTCGCCGCGCACGTGCAGGACACGATGGTGCGCGAGTTCCCCGAGCGGTTCTACTCGTCTGAGAACCTGCACGCGCTCGCGAAGCTCGGCGGCCCGGTCGTCGAGAAGGACAAGCACGGCAAGGTCACCGACCTCACGAAGGACGCGAAGAAGGCGATCACGGTCGGCAAGACGCCGGTCGACGAGGCGACGATCCTGCGCCGCGTCGAGGACGAGCTGGCTCGCGAGATCAAGCTCATGCTCGACGAGCAGGTCGTGGCTGCGGCCGAGGACATCGACCTGTGCCTGGTGCTCGGCGCCGGCTGGCCGTTCCAGGCGGGCGGCGCGACGCCGTACCTCGACCGCGTCGGTGCCTCCGAGCGCGCGTTCGGCGACACGTTCCACCACCCGGTGATCCGCGGCGTCGGCGCGTAATCGCAGCGACTCCGGAGGGCCCGTGACGATGTCACGGGCCCTCCGTCGTTGTGTCGGCGCCGACTCGGGTGCTAGCTTCTGAACATGTTCAGTTCTGAGACGGATGGCCCGCTGTCCAAGCGCGAACGCACCCGTGCACAGCTGCGCGAGATCGCCCTGCGCTCGTTCCGCGAGCGCGGCTACGACGCGACGACGATCCGGCGCATCGCCGACGAGGCCGGCGTATCGGTGGGCACCACCCACTACCACTTCCCGTCGAAGCACCACCTCGTGCAAGAGCTCTACCTCGACGTGCAGGAGGCGCACCGGGCCGCGGCCGCACCTCTCCTCGCGGACACCGACGACCTCGTCGAGCGGCTTCGGATCGTCTTCCTCACCGGGCTCGACGGGCTGGGGCCGTTCCACCCGTTCGCGCCCGAGTTCCTCTCGGCCGCGGTCTCGCCGCGCTCCCCCATCAACCCGCTGTCGGCCGAGTCGGCGCCCGCGCTCGGCATCGTGCGCGAGCTGTTCGCGACCGCGGTGGCCGGCAGCTCGCAGCAGTTGCCCGACGAGTTCGCCGAGCGACTCCCCGACGCGCTCGTGCTCGCGCACCTGCTGCTGGCCCTGTTCTGGGTCTACGACCGCTCCCCCGGGCAGGAACGCAGTCGTCGGCTCGTCGACCGCGGACTGAGGCTGCTGAAGTCGGCGCTGCCGCTCGTGCGCGTGCCGATCCTGCGGGCACCGCTGCGCGAGCTGCTCGACCTCGTCGGCGAGGTGCGGGCGTGAGCGATTCGGACGCCGAGCTCCTCCGCCGCTACCGGTGGCGCAACCCGCGCACCGAGGCTGAGCCGATGGCGTTCACGTTCGCCGAGTTTGTGAGGGGGGCGTTCGCGACATGGGGCTGGTTCCTGCTGTTCGCCCTGCCGGCGCTGGTCGTCACGAGTGCGGTCCCCGCCGTCTTCGCCGTCGGTCCAGGCACCGGGGGGTGGGGTCCATGGTGGGGATGGGCACTTCTCTACCTCGTCTACGGGATCCCGATCGTGCTCGTAGTCTCACTCGTCGCGCTCGCCGTTGGCAGCCCGGGCGCGTGGCTGCTCGGATGGTGCCTGCGCCGCTCCGATCGCATCCGCGTCCACGTGATCGCGTTCGCCGGGTACGGTGTCGCCTTCGGCGTCATGTTCGCCTGGTCACTGGGCTGGATGCTCTCGGGTCGAACCGGACTCGATACCGTCGTGTTCCGGTCCCCGTTCATCGCCGCGAGCGGTGCCGCAGCCGCGCTCGGTCGCTACCGTGCGATCGTGCGCACGCGACCCAAGCCGTTCACCCCGCCCGGCGAGGATATCCCCGAGGAGTGACCGCTACTTCTTCGCGTGCTCGATGATCGGCTGCGCGCCGGTGTCACCCGATGCGCCGCGGGCGTGCGGCAGTTTCGTGCCGAGCACCATCGCCGTGACATCCTGTGCGATCTGCTGCGGGGTGAGCCCCACCCGCTCGAGGATCTCACCGCGCGAGCCGTGATCGAGGAACTCGTCGGGCAGGCCCAGCTCGGTCACGGCGGTGTCGACGTTCGCCCCGCGCAGATCCTGGCGGATCCGCGTGCCGATGCCGCCGACGCGGACGCCGTCTTCGAGACTCACCACGATGCGGTACTGGGCCGCGAGCTCGATGATGCTGCGCGGCACCGGAACCACCCAGCGCGGGTCGACGACCGTCGCACCGATGCCCTGCGCCTCGAGCCGTTCGGCGACCTCGAGACCGATGCCGGCCATCGGGCCGACCGTGACGAGCAGCACATCGCGGCGGTCGGACTCCACGAGCACGTCGACGCCGTCGTCGGTGCGTCGAACCGCGGAGTACTCGACGCCCACCGCGCCCTTCGGGAACCGCAGCACGGTCGGAGCGTCGTCGACGGCGACCGCCTCGCCCAGCTCTTCGACGAGTCGCACCGAGTCGCGCGGCGCGGCGATGCGGATGCCCGGCACGACCTGCAGGATCGACAGATCCCACACGCCGTGATGGCTCGGGCCGTCGGGGCCCGTGACGCCGGCCCGGTCGAGCACGAAGGTCACGCCCGCGCGGTGCAGCGCGACATCCATCAGGACCTGATCGAAGGCGCGGTTCATGAACGTCGCGTACACCGCGACGATCGGATGGAGCCCGCCGAAGGCGAGGCCCGCCGCGCTCGTGACCGCATGCTGCTCGGCGATGCCGACGTCGAATACCCGCTCGGGGAATCGTTCGGCGAACCGGTGCAACCCGGTGGGCCGCAGCATCGCCGCGGTGATGCCGACCAGCTTCGGGTCACGCTCGGCGAGGGCGACGAGCGCGTCGCTGAACACGCTCGTCCAGCTCTGGGCGCCGGATGTCTCGAGCGACTCGCCCGTCTCGGGGTCGATCTGCCCGACGGCGTGGAACTGGTCGGCGACGTCTCGCAGCGCCGGTTCGTAGCCGCGCCCCTTCTCGGTGATCGCGTGCACGATCACCGGCGCGCCGTAGTTCTTGGCCTGCCGAAGCGCCGCCTCCATGGCGTGCTCGTCGTGCCCGTCGACGGGGCCGACGTACTTGATGTCGAGGTTCGAGTAGAGCGCTTCATTGCCGCTGAACCGGGACAGGAAGCCGTGCAGGCCGCCGCGCACGCCGCGGTACAGCGCCTTGGCCGGCGAGCCCAGACGCTCGAACGCGCGACTGCTCGACAGGTGCAGGTTGCGGTACGAGCGGTTCGTGCGCACCGAGTTGAGGAACCGAGCCATGCCGCCGATGGTCGGCGCGTACGACCGACCGTTGTCGTTCACGACGATCACCAGGTTGCGGGTGTTGTCGTCGGAGATGTTGTTCAGCGCCTCCCACGTCATGCCGCCGGTCAGTGCCCCGTCGCCGACGACCGCGACGACGTGGCGGTCGTCCTGGCCGGTCATCTCGAACGCCTTCGAGATGCCGTCGGCCCAGCTCAGCGAGCTGGAGGCGTGCGAGGACTCGACGATGTCGTGCTCGGACTCGGAGCGCTGCGGATACCCCGACAGCCCGCCCGCCTGCCGCAACGTGGACAAGTCCTGCCGGCCGGTCAGCAGCTTATGCACGTACGACTGATGGCCGGTGTCGAAGACGATGGCGTCCTTGGGCGACTGGAACACCCGGTGGATCGCGATCGTCATCTCGACCACGCCCAGGTTCGGCCCGAGATGCCCGCCCGTCTTGGCGACGTTGCGAACGAGGTGCTCGCGGATCTCGTCGGCGAGCCGGTCGAGCTGCTCCCTCGTGAGTGCATCGAGGTCGCGAGGACCAGCGATCGTCTCGAGGAGGGTCATCGCCACCGCCTTTCCGGGGCTCCTGCGGGGAGCACCCATCGATTCTACGGGAGCCGCATGCGACGAGGCCGGACCCAACGGGCCCGGCCTCGTCGTGATGGTCGGATCAGACCAGCGAACGCAGCACGTACTGCAGGATGCCGCCGTTGCGGTAGTAGTCGGCTTCACCCGGCGTGTCGATGCGCACGACCGCGTCGAACTCGACGGTCTGCTTGCCCTCGGGCGAGAACTCGCTCGGCTCGGCGACGACGCGCACCGTCTTCGGGGTGACGCCCTCGTTCAGCTGCTCGAGGCCCGTGATCGACACGATCTCGGTGCCGTCGAGCCCGAGCGACTTCCAGCTCTCGCCGGCCGGGAACTGCAGCGGCACGACGCCCATGCCGATGAGGTTCGAACGGTGGATCCGCTCGAAGCTCTCGGTGATGACCGCCTTGACGCCCAGCAGGCTGGTGCCCTTGGCCGCCCAGTCGCGCGACGAACCCGAACCGTACTCCTTGCCGCCGAACACGACGAGCGGGGTGCCCTGGGCCTGGTAGTTCATGCACGCGTCGTAGATGTACGACTGTGGGCCGCCGGCCTGGGTGAAGTCGCGGGTGAAGCCGCCCTCGACGATCTGGCCGTCGTTGACCGCCGCGACCAGCTCGTTCTTCAGCCGGATGTTCGCGAAGGTGCCGCGGATCATCACCTCGTGGTTGCCGCGGCGCGAGCCGAACGAGTTGAAGTCCTTCTGGGCGACCCCGTGCTCGGTGAGGTACTGCGCAGCCGGGGTGCCGGCCTTGATGCTGCCCGCGGGCGAGATGTGGTCGGTCGTGACCGAGTCGCCGAGGGTCGCCATCACGCGCGCACCCGAGATGTCGGTCACCGGGGTGAGCTCCATCTGCATGCCGTCGAAGTACGGCGCCTTGCGCACGTAGGTCGAGTTCGTGTCCCACTCGAAGACCGGGCCGGTCGGCGTGGGCAGGTTCTTCCAGCGGTCGTCGCCGTCGAACACGGTGGCGTACTGGGTGATGAACTGGTCGCGCGAGATCGACGAGTCGATGATCTCCTGCACCTCGTCGGGCGAGGGCCAGATGTCCTTCAGGTAGACGTCGTTGCCGTCGGTGTCCTTGCCGAGCGAGTCGGTCTCGAAGTCGAAGTGCATCGAGCCGGCCAGCGCGTACGCCACCACGAGGGGCGGCGAGGCGAGGTAGTTCATCTTCACGTCGGGGCTGATGCGGCCCTCGAAGTTGCGGTTGCCCGAGAGCACCGCGGTGACCGCGAGGTCGTGGTCGTTGATCGCGGCCGAGACCTCTTCGATCAGCGGGCCGGAGTTGCCGATGCAGATCGTGCAGCCGTAGCCGACGGTGTAGAAGTCGAGGCCTTCGAGCGCCTTGTCGAGACCCGACTTCTCGTAGTAGTCGGTGACGACCTTCGAGCCCGGGCCGAGCGTGGTCTTGACCCACGGCTTGCGCTTCAGGCCCTTGTCGACCGCCTTCTTGGCGAGCAGACCCGCCGCGATCATGACCGACGGGTTCGAGGTGTTCGTGCACGACGTGATCGCTGCGAGGGTGACCGCACCGTTGTCGAGCAGGTACGGCGCGCCCTCGGGCGGCGTGACCTTGACCGGCTTCGATGCCGCAGCGGGCGCGCCGCTGGCGATGTGCACCTCGCGGGTGTCGGGCTCCTCGTCGCCGGGGACGGCGCCCGGGTCGGATGCCGGGAACGAGTGCTTCGACTCGAGGTCGACGATGTCGTGCGTGGTCGACGGCGTCGCGTAGTTCAGGATGTCCTGCTCGAACTGCGTCTTCGCCTCGGAGAGGAGGATGCGGTCCTGAGGGCGCTTCGGGCCGGCGATCGACGGCACGACGGTGCCGAGGTCGAGCTCCAGGTACTCGCTGAAGTTCGGCTCGCGATCGGCGTCGTGCCAGAGCGACTGCGCCTTGGCGTACGCCTCGACGAGCGCGACGGTCTGCTCGTCGCGGCCGGTGAGCCGCAGGTAGTCGAGCGTGACGTCGTCGATCGGGAAGATCGCGGCGGTCGAGCCGAACTCGGGGCTCATGTTGCCGATGGTGGCGCGGTTGGCCAGCGGCACCGAGGCCACGCCTGCGCCGTAGAACTCGACGAACTTGCCGACCACGCCGTGCTTGCGCAGCATGTCGGTGATCGTGAGCACCACGTCGGTCGCGGTCACGCCGGCGGGGATCTCGCCGGTCAGCTTGAAGCCCACGACCCGCGGGATGAGCATCGAAACGGGCTGGCCGAGCATCGCGGCCTCGGCCTCGATGCCGCCGACGCCCCAGCCGAGCACACCGAGGCCGTTGACCATGGTGGTGTGCGAGTCGGTGCCGACGCAGGTGTCGGGGTAGGCGCGGAGCACCTCTTCGCCGGTCGAGCTCGTCGAGACCCGGTCGTAGACGACCTTGGCCAGGTGCTCGATGTTGACCTGGTGCACGATGCCGGTGCCGGGCGGCACGACCTTGAAGTCGTCGAACGCGGTCTGGCCCCAGCGCAGGAACTGGTAGCGCTCGCCGTTGCGCTCGTACTCGATCTCGACGTTGCGCTCGAGGGCGTTCTCGGTGCCGAAGAGGTCGGCGATGACCGAGTGGTCGATGACCATCTCGGCGGGCGAGAGCGGGTTGATCTTGTTCGGGTCGCCGCCGAGTGCGGTGACCGCCTCGCGCATGGTCGCGAGGTCGACGATGCAGGGAACACCGGTGAAGTCCTGCATGACCACGCGCGCCGGCGTGAACTGGATCTCGGTGTCGGGCTCGGCACTGGGCACCCATGAGCCGAGCGCTTCGATCTGCTGCTTGGTGACGTTCGCACCGTCCTCGGTGCGCAGCAGGTTCTCGAGCAGCACCTTCAAGCTGAAGGGCAGCTTCTCGTAGCCGGGGACGGTGTCGATGCGGAAGATCTCATAGGCCTTCTCGCCGACGTGGAGCGTGTCCTTCGCCCCGAAACTGTTCACTGCAGACACGATGTCCTCTCCTTCGCGGGTGCCGCCGCCGCGACACGGCGGACACCTCGATCATGCGTCGTCAGACAGGCGCGCTTCCAGCAAGGCTAACCTAAACGGATGCCTCGCGGCCGGGCCGAGACGTCGATGATTTATCTTGATGTCGAGATAACTCTATCACTCGGCGTCGGCGGCGCCCGACCGGGCGCCCGGCCGGCGGGTCGCGCGGACGACGAGCCATGTGAAGACGAGCATCAGGGCGTACAACGGCACGCCCATGAGCAGGCGGGTGACGCCGAGCGCCGGCACGTTGTCGGCGAGGTAGAGGGGCACCTGCACCACGAGCCTGGCCACGAAGAAGCCGGTCCACACGAGGGTGAGGAACTGGGCGATGCGGTACTCGCGCCGATCGCGGCGCCACGCGGTGCCCTCGCCGGTGAGGAACCCCACGACAATGCCGATCGCCGGCCACTTCACCAGCATGGACACCGCGAGCCCGATCGCGTACGCCGCGTTCGTGATGAATCCGAGCACGTAGTTGTCGCGGGCGTCTCCGGTCCAGAGGGCGAGCGCCGCCGACAACAGGACGCCGACGAGCCCGGCGATCGCCTGCGTCGGCTGGCCCTTCACGACCACGCGCGCGATCGTGAACACGACGGCGAGGCCGACCGAGGAGGCGAGCGCCGGCACCAGCGCCTGCTGCGCGTCCTGGCCGACGATGCTCGTCAGCACCGAGTACACGACGAGGAAGACGAGGCCGGGCAGCAGCGCTTCGAGGATGCCGCGCACGCCGCCGACCGCGCCGAGCACGTCGCGCGCGCTCAGCTTCTCGTCGCGCGCGAGCGCGCCCAGGCCGGATCGTTCGGCAGCGGCCTCGAACTGGCGGGCCAGTTCGGCGCGGGTGTCGGGGTCGGCCCCGGATCGCGGCTCGGACGAGGCATCCGGAGCGCCCGACCGCAGCTCGTCGTCGGTCATGCGCGCGACTACCGCGCCGGCCCGCCGGCTGCGCCGGTCGGCATGCGAAGCGGGATGAGGTCGCGCGGGGGCATGGGGGTGGTGCCGCGCACCACGACGATGGAGCGGAAGAGATCCTCCACCTGCGCCGCCGCGTTCGGCTCGACCGCCGCCTCGCCGGCGATCACGCCGCGCAGGAACCACCGCGGACCGTCCACGCCGACGAACCGGGCCAGACGCATGTGCCCGGGCGCCGAATCCGTGGCCGCGACCGGCACCTGGGCGAGCAGTTCGGGCCCGAAGGCACCCTCGCGAACGGTCGTCGTCCCGCCCTGCCGGGCGATCTGCTCGGCGATCTGGAGACGGATCTCGTGCCACAGGCCGCTCGACCGGGGCGCCGCGAACGGCTGCACCTGCAACGTGGAGTTCGCGTAGTCGAGACCGACCGCGACCACGCGCTTGGAGCCCTCCTCGACCTCGAGCCGGAGGTGCAACCCCTCACGGGGCAGCACCTTCACCCCGCCCAGATCGACGTAGGGCCGAACCGGGTTGGCCTCGGATTCGTCGAGCGGCCCTGCGGTCGCCCGGTCGGCCGGTGCCGACTTCGGCTGCTCTGCGACGGGCTCCGCGCCCGCCGCGCTCTCGATATCGCTCACGCGCTCACTTCCTTTGCCTGCTCCCCGAACCCGGTCGAGCCGAATCCCCCCTCGCCACGGTGGCTGCCCGGCAGCCGTTCCACCTCGATGAACCGCGCCCGCGACACCGGCATCACCACGACCTGGGCGATGCGGTCGCCCGCCTCGATGGCGTACGGCTCGGTGCGGTCGGTGTTCAACAGTGCGACCTTGATCTCGCCGCGATAGCCGGCGTCGACCGTGCCCGGCGCGTTCACGATCGTGATGCCGTGCTTGAACGCGAGGCCCGAACGCGGCACCACGAAGGCGACGTAGCCGTCGGGCAGCGCGATGGACACGCCCGTGCCCACCGTCGCGCGCTCGCCCGGCTGCAGCACCAGCGACTCGGCGGCGTGCAGGTCGGCGCCGGCGTCGCCCGGGTGGGCGTACCCGGGCACGCGGTCAGCTGTGATGAGCACCTCGACGGATTCGGTCACCGTTCGAGGGTAGTGCAGAAGTCTGGTCGAATAGAGCCATGCCCGACTACCGCGAACGCCTGTGGCCGACGCCCTGGATCTATCTCGTCAGCCTGCTGCTGGTGCCCGCCGGCATCCTGGTGCTGGCACCCGTTTCCATGCCGGCCGGCATCGTGACCGGCATCGTCATGTACCTCGCCACGGTGGGCACGCTCACGCTCACAGCACCCCTGATCGAGGTGAGCGGCGGGCGGCTGCGCGCCGGCCGCGCCGAGATCGACCTCGAACTCACGGGCGACGCGGTCGGGTACGGCCCCGAACGCGCTCGCGTCGAGCGCGGCACCGGGCTCGACGCCCGCGCGTTCCTCGTGATCCGCGGCTGGGTGCAGCCCGTGGTGCGGATCCCGATCGTGGATCCCGCCGATCCGACGCCCTACTGGCTGGTCTCGACGAGGCATCCCAACGAAGCGGCCGCCGCGATCAACGGATCGCGACGGCCGGGCGGGTCGGAGTCGGAGGCTTAGGAAGCGCACTCCAGGCAGATCGGCCCGAGCTTGGTCTCGTGGTCGATCTGCGAACGGTGCTTCACGAGGAAGCAGCTCACGCAGGTGAACTCGTCGGCCTGAGGCGGAAGCACGACCACGTCGAGCTCCACGTCGGACAGGTCGGCACCGGCGAGATCGAAGCTGCCGGGGTTGTCGGCGTCTTCGACGTCGACCACACCGGACATCTTGTCGGGAACGCGCTCCTTGAGGGCCTCGATCGACTCGGACTCGTCGTCGGTCTTCCGCGGTGCGTCGTAATCCGTTGCCATGCCCATCCGTTCCCTGGTAATACTGCGCCGTTGAATCGGCGCGCCATAGTTTGCATCAAATCCCGGTCGTTGGCAAACCGCTTCGCGGCGGTTCGACCGGCTGATCGTGCAACTTCCGGCACGCCCGCGCTATTCCCCGGCCCGGCGGTCGCCACGTGGCATCCTTGGGCGGAAGCGAACCGCACGGAAGGTCATGTCGCGATGCAGGAACTGAAGGTGATCGGAGTCGAGGGCGGCGCACTCGTGGCCGCCTCCGAGGAAGGCGCACGCTTCCGGATCGAGATCGACGAGGTGCTGCAGTCGCGCATCCGCCAGGTCCAGCCAGAGGCCAACCAGGGGCCGAAGCTCTCGCCGCGCGAGGTGCAGGCCCAGATCCGCGCCGGCCTCTCGGCCGACGAGATCGCACGATTGACCGGTGCGTCGGTCGACTACATCCGCCGATTCGAGGGCCCGGTGCTCGCCGAACGCGAACACGTCGTCTCGTCGGCGCTCGCGGTGCCGGTGCATCTGCCCGACGACCTCGACCCGGCGGCCGACGAACCGGCGTCGTTCGGCTCCGTCATCCGCGACCGCCTGCAGAAGCTCGACGCGCACGGCGAACGCTGGGCGGCGTGGAAGGACGAGGAGCGCGGCTGGGTCGTCAAGCTCGAGTTCACGGCCGACACCATCGACCACGATGCCCGCTGGAGCTTCGACCTGAAGCGCCAGGCGCTGCAGCCGATGAACTCCGAGGCGATCACGCTGTCGCAGCAGCGCGAGCTCGACGGCGGCATGATCCCGCGCCTGCGGGCCGTCGGCAACGACCCCGAGTCGAAGTTCGACAGCGGCGCGTTCGACTTCGAGGAGGCGCCCGCCGAGCGCGAGGAGGACACCGCGCCCCAGCCCGAGCTGCTGCCCTACGGCCGCCCGGCGCCGCTCGCGCCCGCCGTCTCGAGTCCGGCCGTCGCGCGCGCGGCGATCAAGCGCGCCGACGAGCCCACGCCTCCGCAGGGCGAGACCGCCGACCTGCTCGAGGCGCTGCGTCGCCGGCGAGGCGAACGCGAAGCGGTGACCGAGGAGCAGACGCCGTTGCCGATCCCCGTCTCGCCCGAGGCGCCCGCATCGCACCGGATCGGCGCCGACGCGTCACCCGAACCCGAACCGGCGACCACCGCGGACGACAAGCCCGGGGCCGCGGCGCGCGCGCTCTGGGGCGGTCGGGGCGGCGGATCCTCCGCCCGCGGGCGCAAGGGTCGGGCCTCGATGCCGAGCTGGGACGAGATCGTGTTCGGCGCGCGTCCCGACGACGACCTGGCCTGACCGCCGCACCGCGGTCGGTGCTACCATTCGAACAGGTGTTCGAATGCGAGGGTCGCCATGCCGCAGCTCCAGGAGTACGTCGAGATCTGGACGGATGACGCGGGGTCGCCGCGTCGGCTCGTCTGGCGTACCCGCCGGTTCCGCGTGACCGACCGCCCGACGACCCTCGTCGGCCCGGCCGAGTGGTGGGCGCCGTTCGGCGACCACGACGTCTCCCCCGGCCGTGCCCCGTTGGCGATCACGGGGTGGCGGTTCCAGGCCAGCACCGACGACGGCGAGACGCACGTGTTCGACGTCGCGGACGACGACGGTCGCTGGCGGCTGCTACGCGTCTTCGACTGACGGCGGCGGGGCGCGCGGCCGGCTTCAGGCCGACTTCTCGGTGCGACGCGCCTTGTGCGGAACAATGGTCGGCGCGGCGTTCTCGAGCACCGCGGCCTTGGTGATCACGACCCGCGCGACCCCGGTCGACGAGGGGATCTCGAACATGATCGGCCCGAGCACCTCCTCCATGATCGCCCGCAGGCCACGGGCGCCGGTCTGGCGCAGCACGGCGAGGTCGGCGATCGCGCCGAGCGCCTCCTCCTCGAAGTCGAGCTGGACGCCGTCGAGTTCGAACATGCGCTGGTACTGCTTGATGAGCGCGTTCTTCGGTTCGGTGAGGATCTCCATCAGCGCGTCCCGGTCGAGCGGCGAGACCGTCGCGACCACGGGGAGGCGCCCGATGAACTCGGGGATGAGTCCGAACTTGTGCAGGTCTTCGGGGAGCACCTCGGAGTAGAGGTCGGCGTGGTCGAGCTTCGAGTGCAGCGGCGCCCCGAACCCGATGCCCCGCTTGCCGACCCGCGACGAGATGATGTCCTCCAGCCCGGCGAACGCGCCGGCCACGATGAACAGCACGTTCGTGGTGTCGATCTGGATGAACTCCTGGTGCGGGTGCTTGCGACCGCCCTGCGGCGGCACCGATGCGACGGTGCCCTCGAGGATCTTCAGCAGCGCCTGCTGGACTCCCTCGCCCGAGACATCCCTCGTGATCGAGGGGTTCTCGGCCTTGCGGGCGATCTTGTCGACCTCGTCGATGTAGATGATGCCGGTCTCGGCGCGCTTCACGTCGTAGTCCGCGGCCTGGATCAGCTTCAGCAGGATGTTCTCGACGTCTTCGCCGACGTAGCCCGCCTCGGTCAGCGCCGTCGCGTCGGCCACCGCGAACGGCACGTTCAGCTGCTTGGCGAGGGTCTGCGCGAGATACGTCTTGCCGCAGCCCGTCGGGCCGATCAGCAGGATGTTCGACTTCGCGATCTCGACGTCGTCGCGGTGATCCGCCGACATGATCGCCGACTTCGCCCGCACCCGCTTGTAGTGGTTGTAGACGGCGACCGCCAGCGCACGCTTCGCGTCGTCTTGGCCGATCACGTACTCTTCGAGGAACGCGAAGATCTCTTTCGGCTTCGGCAGTTCGAACTCGCTCGACTCGCTCTCGTTGGCCTCGGCGAGCCGCTCTTCGATGATCTCGTTGCAGAGCTCGACGCACTCGTCGCAGATGTAGACGCCCGGGCCGGCGATGAGCTGCTGGACCTGCTTCTGGCTCTTTCCGCAGAACGAGCATTTGAGCAGGTCGGCGCTCTCTCCGATGCGTGCCATCGCTGCCTCCCTCTTGCGGCGTCTGCACCGAGCCTAACCCGATCGGCGGCCGGTTCGGCGGAGCGGCGCGAATTCGTGTCCGCGCTCGGTGAACACGACGGATGCCTCGGAGCGACGTGCTCCGAGGCATCCGTTCGCGACGCTCGAACCTCAGCTCGTGAGGGCCGGAACCGTCTTGCGCGAGGTCAGCACCTGGTCGATGAGGCCGTACTCGAGCGCCTCCTCGGCCGACAGGATCTTGTCGCGGTCGATGTCGTCGTGCACCTGCTGCTGGTCGCGCTTGGAGTGGCGCGCCAGCGTCTCTTCGAGCCAGGTGCGCATGCGCATGATCTCGGCCGCCTGGATCTCGATGTCCGAGGCCTGCCCGTGGCCGGCCTCGCCCATCGCGGGCTGGTGGATGAGGATGCGCGCGTTCGGCAGCGCCAGCCGCTTGCCGGGGGTGCCGGCGGCGGCGATGACCGCGGCCGCGGACGCCGCCTGACCGAGCACGACCGTCATGATCTGCGGGCGGATGTACTGCATCGTGTCGTAGATCGCGGTCATCGCGGTGAACGAGCCGCCGGGCGAGTTGATGTACATCATGATGTCGCGGTCAGGGTCCATCGACTCGAGCACGAGCAGCTGCGCCATGATGTCGTCGGCCGACGCGTCGTCGACCTGCACGCCGAGGAAGATGATGCGGTCCTCGAAGAGCTTCGCGTACGGGTCCTGTCGCTTGTAGCCGTACGCCGTGCGCTCTTCGAAGCTGGGCAGGATGTAGCGCGAACCGGGCATCTGCAGGCCGCGGTTCGCGAGCCCGCCGAATTCGGGGGTGTTCATTCGATCGATCTCTCTTCCTACGCCTGGTCGGTTCCGCCGCCGCCGGACACATCGAGCGCCGACTCGCGGATGTGGTCGACGAAGCCGTACTCGAGCGCTTCCTGCGCGGTGAACCAGCGGTCGCGGTCGCCGTCGCGGTTGATCTGCTCGACCGATTTGCCGGTCTGCGCCGCGGTGATCTCGGCGAGCCGCTTCTTCATGTCGAGGATGAGCTGCGCCTGGGTCTGGATGTCGCTCGCGGTGCCGCCGAAGCCGCCGTGCGGCTGGTGCAGCAGGACGCGCGCATTCGGCGTGATGTACCGCTTGCCCTTGGTGCCGGCGGTGAGCAGCAGCTGACCCATCGAGGCGGCCATGCCGATGCCGACCGTGACGATGTCGTTCGGCACGAACTGCATGGTGTCGTAGATCGCCATGCCCGCGGTGATCGAGCCGCCCGGCGAGTTGATGTAGAGGTAGATGTCCTTCTTCGGGTCTTCCGCAGCGAGGAGCAGCAGCTTCGCCGCGATCTCGTTCGCATTGTCATCGCGCACCTCGGAACCGAGCCAGATGATGCGGTCCTTCAGCAGTCGATCGAACACACTGGGCTGCAGTGTCGGTTCGGCCATGGATGTCGCTCCGTTTCGTTGTCGCGTTGTATCGAATCTATCCGGTGCAACACGCGGGAACGGGGCTGTTCGCCCTAGGCGGATGACGCGTCGGATGACGCGTCGCGACCCGGCTCGGACGCCGACTCGTCGGCAGCGAGGAGGTCGGCCGCGTACGCCGTCACCGACCGCGTGTAGCGGCCCAGGTGGGGTGCCAGCGCCGTCAGCGCGACGGATGCCCCACGGCGGGCGTCGCCCGCGCTCACGAGCGTCAGCGCGAGGAACGCGGCGACCTCGTCGCGGTAGGGAGCGTCGGGATGGGTGCGGTGCTCGGCCTCGATGAGCCGCAGCGCCTCGTCGACGTCGCCCAGGTTGCGGACGCTGCTGGCCAGCTGCACGATCGCCTGCGGGCGGTGCTCGTCGTCGAGGCCGAGCTCCAGCGCCCGCCGGTACAGCGGCACGGCCTCGTCGGGCCGGCCGGCGGAGTCGCGCGCGCCCGCCCGCTCGAAGACCGCCCGCGCGTCGTCGTCGCCGCGTTCGGCGGCGATCGCGTCGATGCGGGCGATCACCTCCTCGTCGACGAGCGATCCGGCGGCGAGGCTCCAGACCTCGTCGATGCGTCGCTCCCAGTCATCGGTCGTCATGGTCCGGTCCTCTCGATGGGATGCACGCGGGCAGGGACGCGCGAGGGCCGGATGCGTCGCATCCGGCCCTCGCGGAACTGGCTTACTCGGCGTCGGCCTTCTTCGCCGCGCGCTTGCGCGCCGGCTTCTTCGGCTCCTCGACCGGTGCCTCCTCGGCGGCCTCGGTCTCGTCCACCGACTCGGCGCCCTCGGGCTCGTCATCGCCGGCGACGGCGGTGAACTCCGACAGGTCGACGGCGTTGCCCGAGGCATCCGTCACCTTCGCCTTGCCGAGCGCGATCGCGAGCGCCTTGTTGCGCGCGACCTCGCCGACCATGGCGGGGATCTGGCCGTTCTGGCTGAGGACCTGGACGAACTCGTTCGGGTCCATGCCGTACTGGGCGGCACCCTGAACGAGGTACTGGGTGAGCTCGTCCTGGCTGACCTTCACGCCCTCGGCCTCGGCGATCGCATCGAGCACGATCTGCGTCTTGAAGGCCTTGGTGCTCGCCTCGGTGACCTCGGCGCGGTGCTCGTCGTCCTCGAGGCGACCCTCGCTCTCGAGGTGGCGGTGCACCTCGTCCTCGATGACCGAGTCGGCGACCGGCACCTCGACGAGCTCGAGCAGCTTCTCGACGAGCAGATCGCGGGCCTGGGTGCCCTGACCGAACGTCTTGGTGCGCACGGCCTGCTCCTTCAGGCTCTCGGTGAGCTCGGCGAGCGTGTCGAACTCGCTCGCGATCTGCGCGAAGTCGTCGTCGGCCTCGGGGAGCTCGCGCTCCTTCACGGCCTCGACGGTCACGGTGATCTCGGCGGTCTCGCCCTCGTGCTCGCCGCCGAGCAGCTTCGACGCGAAGGTCGTGGTCTCGCCCGCGGTGAGCGAGTCGATGGCCTCGTCGATGCCCTCGAGCAGCTCGCCCGAGCCGAGCTCGTACGAGATGCCCTTGGCGGTGTCGACCTCGGTGCCGTCGATCACGGCGACCAGGTCGAGGGTCACGAAGTCGCCGGCCTTGGCGGGACGGTCGACGGTGATGAGCGTGCCGAAGCGGCTGCGCAGGCGCTCGAGCTCGGCGTTCACGTCGTCGTCGCCGGCCTCGGCGTCGTCGACCGTGATCTCGATGCCGTCGTACGAGGGCAGCTCGACCTCGGGACGCACGTCCACCTCGATCGCGAGCAGCAGGTCGCCCGAGAAGTCCTTCTCGTTCGGCCACTCGACGATGTCGGCCTCGGGGCGGCCCAGGGGGCGCAGTTCGTGCTCGGCGACGGCGGCGCGGTAGAAGCCGTCGAGACCCTCGTTGACCGCGTGCTCGAGCACGGCGGCCTTGCCGACCCGCTGGTCGATGACGGGCGCGGGCACCTTGCCCTTGCGGAAGCCGGGCACGTTGATCTGCTCGGCGATGTGCTCGTACGCGTGCGCGATGCTCGGCTTCAGCTCCTCGGGCGTCACCGTGATGGTGAGCTTCGCACGGGTGGGGCTGAGCTTCTCGACCGAGGTGGTCGGCATGGAGGATCTCCTGTTCGATGGAAAGTTCGTGTCGAGCCGGTCGACTCGTCGGGGCGACAGGATTCGAACCTGCGACCTCCCGCTCCCAAAGCGGGCGCTCTAGCCAAGCTGAGCTACGCCCCGAGTCGCTGACTCAACTCGCAGGCCATCACGCACGGGCACGCCGGAGCGCGCCGGATCACGGGATGGACCCCCGAAAGTCTACTGCACCGCCCGGCGCGCTCCATCTGAGTGCGACACGCGCCGCCTCGCTGTGGATGACGCGGACCCGCCGCGCGAGTCGACTGGCAGAGTGTGCGCATGACCGACCGACCCGCCGCAACGCCGGCCGGCGACCTGCGCCGTTGGCCCGCCGACCCCTCGTGGTTCCTCGACACCTCGCGCTGCCCCGCGTGCTTCGCACCGCTCGGGCAGGCCGTGTGCACGGTGTGCGGGCTCGACCTCGCCGTGCCCGACGCCGCCGACCTCGCCGCGCGGGGCCGCGCGGTCGCCGCCGCCGAGCACGAGCGCCAGGGGGTGATCACGCGCATGCGGGCGGCGCAGGCCGAGCGGGCGGCGGCCGCTCGGGTCGCACCCGTTGCGCCGGGTGCGCCGGTCGCGGCGCCGGTCGCGGCGCCGGTCGCGGCGCCGGTCGCTCCCGCGGCGCCGGTCGCGGCGCCGGTCGCTCCCGTTGCGCCGGTTCCGGTCGCGACGGCGCCCGGCACGGGGGTTCCGGTTCCGGATGCTCCGCCGGCGCCGCTGCCGCCCGTCGCTGCGCCGACGGCGGGCGTGGCATCCGGACCCGCACGGCCGAAGCGATCGGGCGTGCAGGTCCTGCTGCTCACCCTCGGCGTGGTGCTCGTCTCGGTGACGGCGATCGTGTTCCTGCTCGTCGCCTACCTGGTGGCGAGCCTCGAGGTGCGATCGATCATCATCGCCGCGGGCAGCGCGGTCGTGCTGGGCGTCGCCGTCCTGCTGCGGCGCGGGCGCCTGCCCGGCACCGCGGAGGGCGTGGCATCCGTCGCCGTCGTCCTGCTGCTGCTCGACGTCTGGATCGTGCGCGCGAACGCGCTGTTCGGCAGCGACCGCCTGGACGCGGCGCTCTACACCGGCATCGCGTTCGCGGTGCTCGCCGTCGTGCTCGGCGCGGTCGCGCGCATCAGCGGGCTGCGCGCGGCCGGATTCGCCGCGGCGCTGCTCGCCCCGGCCGCGGCGTGGTCGCTCGGCCTCGCCGTCGACGGCTGGGCGACGGGGTGGTGGCTCGGCGGCCTCGGCGCCGCGGTCGTCGGCGTCGGCATCGCCGCCCGCCGGCGTTCGGGAGAGGCGCTCGCCTCGCGCATCGCCGGGTCGGTCGGGCTCTCGACGGCGTTCTGCGTCGCCGCGTGGGCGCTGCCCGATGCGGTGGTCGGAGCAGGCTGGGCGTTCCTCGCCGTCGCGGCGACCAGCGCCGTGGCGTGGGCCGTCGTCGGTCGCGGACCAGCGCTGTCGCCGTGGTCGGCGGCCTTCGCCGGCGTCGGTGCCGCTGCGGCGGCCCTCGCCCCCGCCAGCGCGGTCGCGATGGAGACCGCCGGCGGGGTCGGCTCGTGGGCGGCGCCGGCGCTCGCCGGGGTCGTGGCGGTGATCGGGGCGGCCGCCGTTCGCCGCGCGGCGCGCAGCGACACGATCGCCGCACTCGCCGCGGCATCCGGCGTCACGCTCCTGGCGGCCCTGCCGGGTGCGCTCACCGGCATCGCCCTGATCGCGGCCGCCGGCCTCCCCGGTCCGGCCTTCACCGCGAGCGCGACCGACGCGCCGAACTCGGCCGCCGCCTCGGACGGCGTGCTCGCCGCCTTCGACATCCCGGGGTGGTCGGCCGCGCTCGCGCTCGTCGCACTCGCCGCCGTGACGGCGACCGTGCTGGCGATCGTGCGCCGCTTCCGCGGACTCGGTGCTGCGGCGATCGCCGCGCTCGCCGCAGCCGCCCTCGTCGGCGCCGTGTCACTGCCCACCGTGCTCCTGGTCGCGGCCGCGCTCGGCGTGCTCGGGGTGATCGGGCTCGCGATCGCCCCCGGGCTGCGCGCACTGCCGATCTCGGGCCTGCTCGGCACGGTCGCCGCCGGCGGACTGCTCGCCGCGGCGCTGGCGGTGCCGAGCGCGCTGCCCAGTGCCGCGGTGTGGCCCTGGGTCGTCCTCGTCGTCATCGTGACCGCGATCGCCGGGCGGGTGCTCGCCGCGCGCATCTGGCCGGCGACCGCGGCGCCGGTGATCGGCGCGCTGCACGTGGGCGTCGCCGCGATGCTCGCCATCGCGCTCTCCGCGACCGCGCCGACCTGGCTCGCCGCGGCCGGCGCCCGGCTCGACGGGCCGTGGGCGCACGGCGGAATCTGGCTCGCGCTCGTCGGCGCGGCGCTCGCGGTCGCCGCCGCGTACACGCCCCGCCTGACCGGTGCCGACCGCGGCATCGCGCTGCCGGCCTTCCTCGCCGCCTCGGCCGTCGGCGCGCTCATGACGGCGGCCGGCGAACTCGGCTGGATTCCCGCCTCGGCGGCGACGGTCGCCGGAGCGGTCGTGGTCGCGACCGGACGACCGGAGTGGACGCGAGCGGTCGCCGCCGCCGGCACTCCCCTGCTCATCGCGCTCACCGCCTGGTCGATCGCCGAGGCGCTCGACCTCGAGCACGCGATCGTCGTCGCGGCTGCGGTGCTGCTCACCGCCGCCGCCGGGCTGGTGCTCGCCGGACGTGCGACCCCGCTCACGCGGAACATCTGGTCCGGCGCGACCGGGCTCGTCGGGGTGCTCGTCGTCGCGGCATCCGTCGCCGCACCCTCGACGTGGCCCGCCCTGCTCATCCTGGTGCCCGCGCCGATCCTCATCGCCGCCGCGAGCGGCGACCCGATCGGCGGCACCTCGCCCATGCGACACGTCTCGTGGGCGAGCCTGCCGGTCGGCATCGCCGCCGTGTGGTCGTGGCTGAGCGAGGCATCCGTCGACGTCCTCGAGCCGTACACGCTCTCGCTCGCGGCCGCCCTGCTCGTCGCGGCCGGCCTCATCGCCTGGCGGCGGCCCGCCGGCGATCGGCGCCTCGCCTCCGGCCGCACCGCGCTCATCGCCTCGGCCGCCGCCGTCGCCGCACTGCCGAGCGCCGCCGCAGCCGGCGAGAGCGACCTGCGCACCCTCGTCGTCGTGCTCGCGGGTGCGGTCGTCGCGATCGCGGCGCCGTTCCTGCCCGATGCCGCCGCGGGGGTTCCCGCACGACTCATCACGACGCTCACCGGATGGGGCGCGGCCGCGCTCGCCGCGGCGGTGCGGGGCAGCACGGTGGCCATCGGGGCGGCATCGGGCGGCCTGCCCTTCGAAGTCTGGTCGCTCATCGGATTCGCCGTCGGCGTGTGGACGGCAGCCGCGTGGGCACGCGATCCGGCGCGGCCCGAACGTCTCGGCGTCTGGGTGCTCGCCGCATCGACGACGCTGGCGGTCGTCCCGAGCTGGCTCGAGATCGCTCGCGGCGGCGACCAGTCGGTGCGCGCCGGCGTCGTCGTGGGCGCGCTCGCCCTCGTGCACGTGCTCGCCGTCGTGATCTCGCGGCCCCCGCTCGTCGGAGCTGCGCTCGAATGGGTCGCACTCGGGCTCGCGGCGCTCATCGCCGTGACCGCGCTCGCCGTGGGTGCCGTCGACCCGTACGACCTCGTCGTCGCGCCGCTCGGTTCGGCGCTGATCATCACCGGCGCGGTGCGGCTGCACCGTACCCCAGCGCTTCGCTCGTGGCCCGCGCTCGGCGCCGGGCTCGCGCTGCTGCTCGTACCGCCGCTCATCGCCGACTTCGTCGACCCCGAGCTCTGGCGCATCATCGCGCTCGGCGTCGTCGCCGTGGCATCCGTCGTGATCGGACTCGTGCTTCGGCTCCAGGCGCCGTTCGTGTTCGGCGGCGCGGTACTGCTGGTGCACGCCGTCCAGCAGCTCTGGCCGTGGATCGCCTGGCTCTACGAGGCCGTCTGGTGGTGGCTCTGGCTCGGGATCGCGGGCGTGCTGCTCATCGTGCTCGCCGCGACCTACGAACGGCAGCTGCGGCTCGCCCGCCGCACGGTGCGGTCGATCGGCGAACTGCGCTGACCGCGGGCGAGGCGGCCCCGTCTCAGGTCATGCGCTCCACCCACGGCGCGCGCCACTCGGGCGCCTCGAACGGGCCCGGCCAGTACGCGGTCTCCTTCGCGATGCGCCCGTCGCGCACCTCGAAGACGAACACGCCGAGCACCGGCACGCCGTCGCCGTAGTCGAGCGAGCCCTGCATCACCCAGTGGTCGCCCTCGCCGGTGATGGAGCGCACCTCGATGTGCGGCAGCTGCGGGAACCTCGTGTAGACGGCCCGCCGGTTGTCGCCGCCGACGATCCGCTCCCCCGACTGCGGCCACTCCATCACCGCGTCCTCGTGGAACAGTTCGTCCATGCCGGGCACGTTCCCGGCGTTGATCGTCGCGACGAGCGCGTCGACCAGCTCTCGTCCGTACATCGACTCCCCCTCGCGGTGGGAGCGCGTGCGAGGCGGCGCTTCGTCGTCGGGACGCGCTCGCGGTCTGTACTACGATGATCCGGGTGCCCAGAACGGGCCTCGGGGATGTAGCTCAATGGTAGAGCCTCAGTCTTCCAAACTGATTACGCGGGTTCGATTCCCGTCATCCCCTCCACCGAACTCCCCCGGAATTTCCGGGAGAGTCGGGCCACGGATGATGAGCTCAGCCCCTTCCGTATCGCAGAAATGCGCACTCATGCGCACTCCCAGATACGAAGGAGGCACGACGCGATGGCACGCACCAAGGCGCCCGCTCGACGCACCCCCGGCCCGCTCGGCACTGTCCGCGAGGAGCGCAGCGGCCGCTTCCGCGCTTCGTACCGGCTCGCCGAGCGCATCGCCGGCGACGACGGCATCGAGCGCTCAGTCACCCGCACTTTCCGCGCGCCGCGCACGTTCGCGACCCGCGCCGAGGCGCTCGGCTGGCTTGCGAAGGAACGCGCGGACCGGCACGAAGGCACCTGGCACGACCCGAGGCTCGGCGCCGGCACGCTCGCCGACTACGCCGCCACCTGGCTCGCCGATCGCCCCGAGCTCGCCGCCGGCACCCGGGCGCTCTACCGCCACTCGCTCGACCGTTGGGTGCTCCCGAGAGTGCCGACCGCCACCGGCGACGGCACCGAGCTCGGACGGCTGCCGCTGAAGCAGATCACGCCGGCGATGGTGCGCACCTGGCACGCCGAGGTCATGCAAGCCGCCAGAGAGGCCGTGCGAGCTCAGAAGGCACGCAGCCTCACAAGAAGGCCCAGCGGGCACCCTGCGCGGCGCTGGGGGCCGCTGAACGGCTTTCCGGCCGGCACGCAAGGGCCGATGAGCCGCACGCTGCTCGAGGCGTGGGAGCGCGCCGGCTGCCCCGACCCGGCGCTCGCGGAGCCGGCACCGCGCATCGAGGTCCCCGTCGAAGCCGGCCGCACCGCCACCGCGCAGGCCTACCGGGTGCTGCACGCCATGCTCGCGACCGCGCACCGCGATGGGCTCATCCCGTCCAATCCGTGCCACATCCGCGGCGCGTCGAGCTCGTTCCACCCCGAGCGGCCGATCGCCTCCCCCGCCGAGGTCGAGGCCCTCGCGGCGGCATTCCCCGAGCACCTCAACGCCGCCGTGCTGCTCGCCGCGTGGAGCGGCCTGCGGTACGGCGAACTGTTCGGGCTCGCGCGCCGGCACGTCGACCTCGAGGCGGGCACCCTCCGCGTCGAGCGCGCGCTCGTATTCCGCAAGGGCGCGGGCGCATCGTTCGGGCCGACGAAGACGCCGCGCTCGCGCCGTGTCGTGCACCTGCCCGGGTTCGTCGTGGAACGGCTCCGCGGGCATCTCGAGCGCTTTGTCGGACCGTTCCCCGAGTCGTTGCTGTTCACGAGCCAACGCACCGGCTCGCCGATCCCGAACAGCCGCATCTCGGAGTACATGAAGCCGGCGCGTGAGGCGATCGGCCGGCCCGAACTCACCTGGCACACCCTCCGGCACACCGGCGCGACGCTGGCCTATCAGGCCGGCGCCTCGGTGCGCGAAGTGCAGAACCGGCTCGGTCACACCACCCAAGCCGCCGCAGCGATCTACCAGCACGCCGCAGACGGCTCCGACCGGCTGCTCGCCGATCGCCTCGACGAGCTCCACCGCAACGGCCGCGTGACACCTATTCGCGCTTCCTGAACCGACCGACGCATGCTTGAATCCGATGTCATGGACAGTGATCGCGCCGCCCGTTCGGCGCGAGAGGCATGCCTCGCCGCGCGCCGCGAGGCGCGCGCCGCGCTGGAAACCACAGACGCTTGGCAGGCCGGCTTGCACGCCCTCGAGGCGCGCAACCATGCTCGTCGGTCCCTTGAAATCACCGAAGCCACGTTCCCGGAGTTGAACTGGGAGTCGTTCGCGTGGTGTCTCGACGCCCACCGAGCGGCGGGCGCCGCTCGGGAACACTCCGTCGAGCTCGAGCTGCGCGCGCTCGACCGGCTCAGCGAGCCCGCACCCTTGGTCGATCTCCACGCCGGCATGGTCGTGCTCGCCGTGCTCGTCGGCACGCTCGTGACCCCGCTCGCAACCCGAACCGCGGCGACCAACTTGCGAGGCGCAGCGCGGATCGACGCTCGGAACCGCGCCGCAGCCGCGGCCGCGGCCGCCGACCCCGCCGGTCGCATGCTCGCGAACCGCGTCATCGAAGCCGCTGACGAGAATGCCGCCGCCCTCGCACTGACTACCGCCATCGGCGCCGCCACGCCCGCTGAGGCTGACTCAGAACCCGATGTCGACGGCGCACGCTTCGCAGCGCTCCTCCTCGCTGTCGCGGCCGCGATCCTCCGCGCCGACGACCCCCCGCCCGATGACGCGGCACCGCCGCCGAGCGGCGAACCCGCTCGACTCGTCGCCGCTCCACGCGCGCCGGCGCTCCACGCGCCGAGCGTGCCACCAGAAGGCGCCGCCTGACGCGACCTCGACGAGAGACACCGAGGCCCCCCGCGCGACGGCCACCGGCACGCTCCGGCCAACCGACACCCCGAAAGGACGTGTCTCGGAACGGAGCACCCCTCGTGCCCAAGAAATCCACCACCCCCACTGCCCCTGCGCCGACCCCGACCGACGACCTCGCCCCGGTCGAACGGGCCGCCCGCCCGCCGCTCCTGAACCCGCAGCAAGTCGCCGTGCAACTCGGGGTCACCGACCGATTCGTGTATGAGGAGCTCCGCAAGGGCCGACTCCGCTCGGCACGGATCGGGCGGCTACATCGGATCCGACAGGACGACCTCGACGCCTACGTCGAGGCGCGCCTCGGATGAACACCGCCAAACTCGTCGAGCGACTGCTCGACGAGCTAGACCCTGCGCTGCTCGAGCACCCGCGATCGCAGGCGACACGACACGCGATCTACACCGCCTGGCCAGGGGATCGCGTGCCACTCAGCCGCCGGGAACTGGAGGCCATCGTCTGCCGCGCAGCGGCCGCGCGCGTGAGCCGCGGCGAGCCGCCAGGCAGAACAGAGACCGGGCAGCAGCTGCGCACCCACAACGGAAGCGAACCGCCCGGCAAGCGAAAGGCCGACTGCACCTCAGCACAGCCGGCCTTCGAGTCGAAACCCACCGCCAAGCAGATCGACACCGGCACCATACCTGACGCCGGCGACAGCAACCATGCGTGGAGGCCTGCACTGCTCGAGCGGATCAGGAGCGCACCGTGACCGGGAGAGCGAAGACGGCCGGCGGATCGCGACCGCCGACCGTCGAGCGTCAGATCGCGCCCATGCATCTCAAGCTCACGCAGACAGTACTCGACCCGCCTGACTGGCCGGACTCGAAGTCGGCACTGGAGTTCGCGCGCACCTGGCAGCGACACCTCCGCGAGGTGGGCGGGGTCAGTGCGCCGCCGCAGCTGCGCGGAACCACTGGTGCGGAGCGGAAGCGTCTCGAGGAGGAGCTCGTCTCCGCCGGCATCCCCGGCGCGAAGCCCAACGACCGCGTCTCGGGCGGGCGGGTCTGGCTCGTGTTCTTCGAGCTGTGCCGTTGGTACGGGATCGACGGGCCGTTCGCGTGGCGGAGCATGGAGCACCTCGCCGCCGACCTCGGCATGTCGGAGCGCACCGTGCGCCGCGCGGTCGCTCGGCTGAACGAGCTCGACCTGATCGCGTCTCGGCGATGGAAGAAATCCACTACCGGGGGTTCGCTCGCCTTCCGCCACTACATCCCCGGCCTCGACGACAGCGCGATCCCACCGGCTGACACTGTCGTGATCGCCAGGCCAGCGCCGCCGGATGCACGCGGCGCACGTTGGGTGCCTGTGGATAACCACGACGCCGGCGCGCACGGCCGACCGGACGCCGTGTCCGGTCAGGTACCGGACGCCGTGTCCGGTCAGGTACCGGACGCCGTGTCCGGTCAGGTACCGGACGCCGTGTCCGGTGAGTATTAACAAGAGAGAGACACCGGATGCTTACGCGAGATGTACCGCGCGCATGCGCGCGCGATCCGCAGGGACGATGAGCGAGCGGCTATGCAGGGTCGGGGGCTGCGAGCGGCCGGCCTATCGCGCCCGCACCCTCTGCAACCACCACGCGATGCGCAGGTTCCACTACGGCGACGAGCTGGCCGAGCCACCGCCGCGCCGACGAGCCGAACTCGCCGGCCAGCGGTTCGGCCTGCTCGTCGCCCTCGAGCGGGTCGATGCCCGCCAGGCATGGCGGTGCCAGTGCGATTGCGGTGCCGAGACGATCGTGCGCACTTGGTCGCTCACGTCGGGCGGCACCCGCTCGTGCGGGCAGCGTCGTCGGCACCTGACGCCGACGAGCTACCACCAGGCGCACGAGCACGTGAACACGCTGCGCGGCCCGGCACGCGATCACGCGTGCCGGGCCTGCGGCCGACCTGCCCAGCAGTGGAGCTTCAACCGCCGCGACCACGAACACGAGCGCGTGACGCCGGAGGGCTGGCCCTGGTCTCCGGACCCCGGCGACTACGAACCGCTGTGCGTGAGCTGCCACAAGCGCGCCGATCTCGCAGCGATCCGCGCGGACGCTGCGGCAGCGCACGGCGCGACCCCGCTGATCGACCCGGATGACTTCGACCGCACCGACGATTGGCGTCGCGGTTTTTGATCGCGGCCGGCGCCGCGGAACACCCCGCGCCTGTTCCGTTTT
Source organism: Agromyces larvae (assembly GCF_022811705.1). Lineage (NCBI taxonomy): Bacteria > Bacillati > Actinomycetota > Actinomycetes > Micrococcales > Microbacteriaceae > Agromyces > Agromyces larvae. The sequence continues at coordinate 1,255,901 of NZ_CP094528.1, forward strand.
CCCCCGGCAGCGCCAGAAAAAACTGGCGCGCGCGGGCGCTGGGCCGAACGCCGAATTCGGCGCCGGCGACGGCGCCGGCTTCCCCCGAACAGCGCCGGATCGCGCCGGATCCGCCGCCGCGCGCCGGAATGGCCCCGAGCGCACTATCGCGTACCACCGCGCCCACCGGCGCGCCCGAGCTCAGACTGCCGAAGGGTCGCACGGCGGATGTAGCATCGCGATCAAGAGCCGCCACCCCGGCGGCCCGCCACCAGCCACCCCGCCGACGCAGGAAGCGCGAGCGAGCGGCCACCCTGGGGCGGGCGAGACCGGCCACCCGGCCGCAGCGTCGGCCCGCGCGCGGCTCATCCCTCCCTCGTCGCAACCGGTCACCGGCGCACCCCGCCAGCGCTAGTACACGCCGACCGGAAGCGAGAGCAACGCGCCATGACCGTCGACACCAGCGAGACCGTCGCCATCGCCCCACCCGAGCACTACCCGCAGTCCGAGTGGATCGAGGACTCAGACCACGAGTTCTACGTGCCGCCCGAGCTGCGCGCCCACTACGCGACTGTGAATCCCCCAGCGATCTACCTCGAGGCGTTCATGCGCGACGGCGCCGTGAGGCCACGCACCCTCACGCTCGATGAAGCGATCGAGCGTGCCCGCGCCGCCGGCCGCTCCCCCCGGGGCGACATCTTCGCGGACGGCGGCCGATGGCTACTCATCGAGAGCACCGACATGCTCAAGCCAGTCGGGTCGGCTGACTCGCAATCGTCGTTGACGCCGCATGGAGCCGAGGCCGTGTACGTCGAGATCGAGGAACGGCTGCCGTCGTACCGCATCGACGTGTACTTGCACGAGGAGCGCCTCACCCTCGCCGCCCAGCGCCGCGATCGCCTCGCCGCCGCCGCGCGTCAGCGGGCCGCGAACACCTGCCCCGCATGTGGCGAGGTCTCGTCGCTCACCACGGCGCTGTCGAACGCGTTCGCCCCGCAGCTGTACCAGCTTGCCGACCGGGAGCTCGTCGACCTCGACCGCCGCACCAGGGTGTGCCGCCGGTGCGCCCACCACGTCGCCGCGATCCTATTCGAACGTGAGCATGCCAGCGGCGGGCTCTCCCGGCGCGCACTCGTCGAGGCCTACCTCGCCACCCTCGAAGGAACGGACGCGCCATGAATCCCTGGGAACCGATGTCGGCCGAACATCTCTACAGCAACCCGCGCCTGGAGGACCGCGTCTCCAAGCTCGAGGAAGCAACCAAGCGCGGCCTCCGAGCCAACGCCGCCGCAGCCGACGAGCTCGCCGACCGCCTCGACTCGGTCTCAGCGCGACAAGCCCGCAGCGACGCTCGCCGGCATGAGGCAATCATGAAGCAGGTCGCAAACGTACTCGGGCCACGCCAGCCCGACACGGTCATCGTCACCGAGGGCAGGCACCGCCCGCTCGTCATCTTCCCCGGCGACAAGGTGAGCTGGCGCTCGGTTATCTGAATCGGCCGGATTTCCGCGTCGATCCACCGGGAGACGCCCAACGTGGGGCAACGTGCTACTTGTGGCAAGACACGACACCGGCGATCGGTTCGCCCCGCGGCAGTCGCTCGACGACCTGAACCGAATGGGCGGGTTCGCCGCCCGCCTCGACGAGCTCACTGCACCGCCCAAGGTGTTCCGCAGCGAGCTGCGGCGGCTCGCTCGAGCGGCCGGGCTGCGGGTGCTCACCTCGACGACGGATGCCTCGTTCGTCGCGTGGGTGCCGGACTGGGAGATGATCGCGACGCCCGAACAGCTCGCCGCGCGTCGGGCCGCGATCCGCGCCGCGGTCGAAGCAGCCGACGACGGCGAACCAGCCGCCTCGCGGCGGCATCTGCGGGCCGTGGAACCTGTGAATCCGCCGAGACCCTGAGGACAAATCGACACAGGCTGTCCGTTCTGGCACATTTGTGCCGTTTCCGGCCTCACGCGGTTTCGTATGGTGCTCTCGTGACGGATGCGAACCCTGAACCTGGCGACCCGTGGGCGGATGCGCTCGCGACCTACCTCGGCAGCCTCGACCGGCTCTCCGACAGCACCAGGGCGGTGCTCGGCCGGCGACTGCGGCGGATCGCCGCGGACCTCGGTGGAACCCCGTGGGAAGTCGACCGCGACCGCCTCGCTGACTGGCTCGCACACGCGCCCGGGTCGCCGGCGACCGCGAAGGCGTACCGCGGCGCCGCACGCGGATTCTTCACCTGGGCGCACAGCGCCGGTCTGCTCGAGACCAACCCGATGCCCGCACGGCCGAGCCCGTCACGGTATCGGAAAGCCGACCGATGGAACGACACCATCGCCCTGTTCATGACTGCGCAACGCGCAGCCGGCATCGCCGATGGAACGATCGCGAACCGGGTCAAGCACGTACGGCGCTTCGCTGAAGACACGGAGCTCGGCCCGTTCGACCCGGTACACGAACAGGTCGTCGCGTGGCTTGAGACCGCCTCCGCCTCTCGTTCCCGGCGAGCCGCGCTGCGCACCAGCCTCCGCGCGTTCTACCGGTGGGCGCACAACACCGGGCGCATCCTCGTCGACCCCACCGACGAGCCCGACGCCCGACGCCGCCGCCGCCCGATCCCCGAGACCTGGGCGGCGCACCTGCACGCGTTCGTCGTGTTCCAGCAAGCGATCGGCAAACCCTCCACCACGATCGCCCTTCGCCGGTACCAGCTCGCTCACCTGGCCCGCGATCACGCGAGCATCGACCCGTTCGCGATGACGCTCGACGACCTCGCCGTGTGGATGCACGGCCGGACGTGGGCGAACGAAACCCGACGCAGCGTCCGCAGCACGCTCCGCGCGTTCTACCGGTGGGCCGAAGACACCGGCCGCATCGACGACAACCCCGCAAGCAAACTCCCGCCCATTCAGTCCCCGCCGCCACGGCCGCGACCAGCGACCGCCGACGAGTACCGGGCCGCGCTCGAGCGCGGCGACGAACGCACCTCGCTCGCGATCCGGCTCGCCGCCGAGCTCGGGATGCGCTGCGCCGAGGTCGCCGTCGTGCACTCCGCCGACCTCATCGGCAGCCACGCGGCCGGCTACTCGCTCGTCGTGCACGGCAAGGGCAGCAAGGAACGCATCATCCCGGTCACGAACGGGCTCGCCGCAGTGCTCCGCGACCGCGGCGAAGGCTACCTGTTCCCCGGCCAAGACCACGGGCACATCTCGCCGGCGTACCTGTCAAGGATCGTCTCCCGACTGCTGCCCGTCGGCGTCACCATGCACGCGCTCCGCCACCGATTCGCAACCCTCGCGTACAACATCGACCGCGACGTGTTCACCGTGCAACAGCTCCTCGGCCACGCCTCACCCACCACCACACAGCGATACGTACTCGTCGACGACAGCGCCAAACGCCGCCTCATCCAAGCCCTGGCAGGGTGACGCCGAGACCCCGCTGAGCCGCTAGAGCCCCGCGAACTCGCGCAAGACGCGCTGCGGCACGACAAGGCTGCCGTGAGCGCCGAGCCTGACCACGCCGAAGGTTTCGCGGTTCGCCCGGACCGCGTGCTCGCTGACGCCGAGTAGCCTGGCGGCCGTCTCGATGGTCAGGAACACCGGCGATTCATCGAGCGCCGCCGAGAGCGTGAGCGGCGGCCGGGCGGGGCGCGGTGTGCTGGTTCGTGGTCGCTCGAGCGAAGCAGACTCGTGCGCGACCGGTTCGGCGTCAGCCGGGATCATCCACCGACCCCGTAGCTGCCGCGCTGCTGACAGCTCGCCGGCGGCGAGCCACCGACGCACGGTCCGCTCGGTGATGCCCCGCTGTCGTGCGTACTCGGCGACCGTGACCATGACCTCGCTCGTCGTCATGACACGCAGCATGACACGAGCCCCGGACACGTCATGACGTGTCCATGAAATGCCCCGAAACATGCGCACTCATGCGCACTCGCGCACTCGTAATGGGTGCATATTCATGCATGAATGTGCAATCGGGTTCAAATACAGTTACCGTGTAATCGCTGATGAGACACCGAAACCGGCGTCAACTCGGCGCGGTACGAAGGTCGCTGGGCGAATCTTCCAAACTGATTACGCGGGTTCGATTCCCGTCATCCCCTCCAGAGCACCGAGCAGGTGCGCTCGAACGGCCGGCTCCGCATCCGCGGGCCGGCCGTTCGCGTCGCCTCGCACCGAGCCCGAGCCAGAGCCCGAGCCCCGCTCAGAACACGCGGTACCCGATCTCGGCCGGGGCATCCAGCAGCCGCTCGATCTCGTCGTCGAGCTTCACCAGCGTGACCGAGGCGCCCGCCATGTCGAGCGAGGTGCAGTACTCGCCGACGTAGCTGCGCACCACCTCGATGCCCTTCGCGGCGAGCGCCTCGTGGGCGTGGCCGTACGCGATGTACAGCTCGCTGATCGGGGTTCCGCCGAGGCCGTTGACCATGAGGGCGACCCGGTCGCCGCTGGCGAACGGCAGGTCGGCCACGACGGGCTCGAGCAGGATGTCGACGAGTTCGTCGCTCGGCGCGATCTTCGCGCGCCGCCGGCCGGGCTCGCCGTGGATGCCGACGCCGATCTCGATCTCGTCGTCGCCGAGCTCGAAGAGCGGGGCGCCCTTCGCGGGCGGGATGCAGGCGGTGAGCGCCAGACCCATCGTGCGGGTGACCGAGTTGACCTTCTCGCCGATGCGCACGAGCTCGTCGAGGTCGGCGCCCGCTTCGGCGGCCGCCCCGATGGCCTTGATGACGAAGAAGTTGCCCGCCACGCCGCGGCGACCGACCGTGTACGTCGAGTCCTGCACGGCGACGTCGTCGTCGATGAACAGGGTGCGCACGTTCACGCCGTCGGCGAGGCTCATCTCCTGCGCCATGTCGAAGGCCATCCGGTCTCCGGTGTAGTTGTTCACGAGCAGCAGCACGCCCTTCGGCGAGTTCAGCAGCTTCGTGGTCTCGTACACGTAGTCCATCGGCGGCGCCGCGAACACGTCGCCGGGGCACGCCCCGTCGAGCATGCCCTTGCCGACGACCATCACGTGGGCGGGCTCGTGGCCCGACCCCGAGCCCTGGATGACCGAGACCTTGTTCTCGTTCGGCGCGTCCTTGCGCATGATGAGGTTGTACTCGGGCACGTACGTCAGGGTGTCGGGGTTCGCCAGCGCGAGCCCCTTCAGCATCTCGGGGACGTACTGCTTCGGGTCGTTGACGAACTTCTTCATTTGCGTTCCTCTCTCTCCTGCCAGGACGAGGCGAGCGCCTCGAAGATGACGGCGACGGCGACCGCGCCGGCGTCGGGAGACCCGATGCTGCGTTCGCCCGTGTATGCGGCCCGGCCGCGTTTGGCGATCATCGGCGTGGTGGCGTCGGCCGATGCCCGCGCGGTGGTCGCGGCGAGCGCGACGATCTCATCGCTCGACTTCCCGTCGGCGAGTGCGGCCTCGATGGCGTCGGTCGTCGGCACGAGTGCGTCGAGCAGGGTCTTGTCACCGACATCCGCCTGGCCCCTCGCCTTGATGCCCTCGATCGCGGCGCGCAGCATCGCGACCGCGTCCGCACCGTCGAGGTCGTCCTTGCCGCGCACCGCTCCGGCCGCCCGCAGGAACGAGGTGCCCCAGATCGGGCCGGAGGTGCCCCCGATGCGCCCGGTGATCGCCATCGCGACCTTCTGCAGGAACGTCGAGATGTCGGCGCGGTCGTACGAGTCCCAGTCGCTCAGCACGATCTCGAAGCCGCGGGCGAGCGAGTAGCCGAAGTCGCCGTCGCCGACGACCGAGTCGAGGTCGCCGAAGTAGGTCTCGTTGTCGACCGCGGTCTGCGCGATCGTGCGCACCACGAACTCCACGTCGGGCATGCTCGTCATCGGTCCTCCTGGGTCGCGTCGGTCGTGGGGTGCGGAAGCGGGTGGTCGAGTAGGGCGACGAGGTCGGCGAGGCCGACCTCGTCGCCCGGCGCGATGCCGAAGGGGTCGGCGAGCACGCGCGCGGGTTCGTGATCGTCGCCGAGCGAGGAGAGCACGAGGGATGCCGCGGAGAAGTCCTCGTCGACGGTGTACGCGCTCACGGTGACGACGGTGCGTAGGCCTGCGGCCACGGCCGCTTCGACGCCGTTGCCGCTGTCCTCGATGACGACGGCGTCGTCGGATCCGATGCCGAGTTCGCGCAACGCAAGTTCGTAGATGTCGGGGGCGGGCTTCTTGTGCGCGACGATGTCGCCCGCGAATACACGGAAGCCGGCGGCGGCTTCGGCGCCGACGGCGTGCTCGAGCACGGCCCGCACCGACGGTTCGGCCGAGGTGGAGGCGACGGCGAGCAGCCATCCGGCCTCGGCGACCTGGCGGCTGATGCGTGCGATGCCGGGTCGGGCGGGAAGGGCGCCGGATGCCACGAGCTCGGTGTAGATCGCGGTCTTGCGCCGATGCCAGTCGGCGAGGAGCTCGCGCTGGCCGTCGGCGTCGGCCGGCAGGCCGTTCGCGGCGACGAACTCGGGCGTGAGCAGACTCGCCATGCGCTCCTTGCCGCCGCCGATCCGCACTTTCACGGCGTAGTCCGCGTCGCTCCACTCGACCGGCAGGCCCACGTCGGCGAAGGTGCGGTTGAACGCGGGCAGATGCCCGTTGCGCTCCGTGTCGGCGAGCACGCCGTCGCAGTCGAAGATGAGGGCGGGCATGTCACCACGCCTTCCCGGCGCTGCCGAACTTCGCGGCCAGGCCCGTGGTCAGGTCGACGATGTGCTGGCGCACGTCGCGGAACAGGGATGGCGGATCCCATTTGTCCTGTTCCTCCGCGCCGCGGAGGAACGCGAGGTTCGCCTTCATGAACTCGATCTTCAGCGCGGTCGAGATGTTCACCTTGGCGCAGCCGCGCGAGATGAGGTCGCTGAACTGGGCGTCGGTCATGCCGCTGCCGCCGTGCAGGGCGATCGGCACGCCGGTGGCCTCGACGAGGTCGGTGACGCGCTGGAAGTCGAGGTCGGGCGTCGAGGAATACACGCCGTGCGCGTTGCCGATCGACGGCGCGAACACGTCGACGCCGGTGGTCTCGATGAACTCGATCGACGTCTCGAGGGTGTGGCGGCGCGGGTCGGTGTCGCTGCCGATGCCGTCTTCGACGCCCTTGATGGCCTCGATCTCGCCCTCGACGTGGGCGCCGTAGCCGCGGGCCTCGGCGACGACCTCGACCGTCTGCCGCTGGTTCTCCTCGACGGGCATGGTGGATGCGTCGAACAGCACGGAGTTCCAGCCGCGGGCGAGGCAGTCGCTGATCACCTGCCGCTCGGGGCAGTGGTCGAGGTGCAGGGTGACCGGCACCTCGATGCCCTCGGTCATCGAGGTCCACATCGACCACAGCACGTCGAGGCCGATCGACTTCACCGTCTTCACCGACGTCTGCACGATGACGGGCGACCGGGCCTCGACGGCGCCCGCGAGCACCGCTTCGAGGGTCAGGTCGTTCACGATGTTGATCGCGGGCACCCCGTAGCGCTCCCGGAACGCGCGATCCACGATCTCCTTCAGGCTCACCACCGGCATGCCGACCTCCTCGTCTTCGCGCTGCAAGGCTGACACGGGCGCGACGGCGCCCCCATGCGAGATTCCCCTACCGGGTGGTAGGGGAATCCTCCATACGCCCGGCGCACCGCTCGCTGAGGCCGTCGAAGCGAGACTGCCCTTCGACGAGCTCAGGGGGCGGATGCGAGCCCCTTCGACGAGCTCAGGGAGCGCGGGCACGAACCCCTTCGACAAGCTCAGGGAGCGCGGGCACGAACCCCTTCGACGAGCTCAGGGAGCGCACACACGAACCCCTTCGACAAGCTCAGGGGGCTTCGCGGCGCAGGCCGGCGAGCTCCGTGCGGTTCGCCGCGCCGGTCTTGCGCAGGATGGCGCCGACGTGCTTCTCGACGGTCTTCACCGAGATGCGCAGCAGCACCGCGATCTGCTTGTCGGGAAGACCCCGGGCCACGAGATCGCGCACCTCGCGCTCGCGCGGGGTGAGCAGCGGGTCGTCGGGCGCGGTGAGCAGGCTGAACACCTCGGGCGTGAGCAGCGTGTCGCCGCGTGCGGCGGCGACGACCGCGCGCACGAGCCCCGCGGCATCCGTGTGCTCCTCCACGAACCCGGTCGCGCCGATCTGCGCGGCGCCGCGCAGCCGCTCGTCGCTGAACGACGGCACGAGCAGCACCACCGCCGCGTCGGGGTCGACGGCGCGCAGGTAGGCCGTCAGTTGCACCCCGTCGACGTGCGGGTGGTCGAGCGGGGCGACGACGACATGCGGTCGCAGCAGTTCATACGCCTCGACCACGTTGCGCGACCCCGACACCTCGCCGACGACCTGGATGTCGGGCTCCTGATCGCTGAGCACCCGCACGAGCCCCGCCCGCACCAGTTCGTGCTCGTGCGCGACGAGCACCCGCCAGCGGGTGCGTTCGGAGTCGACGGCGGGCCATCGCGGCACCTCCGCTCGGATCCGCGTCCCCCAGCCGAGCGACGACTCGATCTGCAACGTGCCGCCGAGGTGCTGGGCGCGGGCGAGCAGCCCCTGCAGACCCAGCGCACGCCGCGGTTCGGCCGTGACCGACGCGACGTCGAAGCCCCGCCCGTCGTCCTCGATCAGCACCGAGACCGTGTGCCCGCCGTAGACGAGCCCGACGCGCACCGTCCGTGCGCCCGCGTGTTCGAGCACGTTCGTGAGCGCCTCCTGCACGATGCGGAGCAGCTGTCGCCCCGTCTCGGGCGGCAGGGCGACGGGATCGCCGATGACGATCAGCCGGGTCGCCACGCCCGCGGCGGATTCGATCCAGCTGAGTTCGAGGCGCACCGCTTCGGCGAGCGCGGCGGCGTCGGTGAGGCCGGGGTCGAAGCCGAGCACGCTGCGCTGGGTCTCGGTGAGCGCGGTGCGTGCAGCCGATCGCGCCCGCCCGAGCGCCCCCACGGGGTCGTCGGCGCGGCCGATCGCCCGTTCGGCGTCGTCGAGGTGCAGCAGCACGGTCGCGAGTCCTCGGCCGACGGTGTCGTGCACGTCGCGCATCACGCGCTCGCGTTCGGCGAGCACCGCCGCCTGGCGTTCCTTGTCGGCGGCGAGCGCGTGCAGCCGGGCGTTCGCGATCGCGATCGCCGCGTGCGTGGCGAAGAGTTCGACGAGGGCGACGTCGGCCTCGGTGAAGCGCCGGTCGGGGTCGCGGCTGAACACGACGCAGGTGCCGATGATCGCGCCGTTCGAGAGGATCGGCACGCCGATCACGCCGTGCAGTTCGCTGCGGTCGCGTGCGGCGATGTGCCCGCCGCGCACGTGCGCGTACTCGTCGAACACGACCGGGCGGCGTGCGCGCACCACCTCGCCGGTGACGCCCTCGTCGAGCGGGAAGGTGCGCCCCGAGAGGCATCCGACGCCGAGGTCGACCTCTTTGCGGTAGGTGCCGGCGGCCTCGTCCACGGTGCAGATCGAGCCGCTGTCGCAGTCGAGCAGCGCCATCGTGTGCCGCAGGATGCGCTCCAGCAGGCGTTGCGGGTCGAAGCGGCCGGCGAGGTCGGCCGCCATCGTGATGAGCGCGTCGAATCTCGGGTCGCCGCGCAGACTCGTGTGGGGGTTCGCAGGGTTCATGGCCATCCTCATCGACGCCGTTCGTCCACGGACATCATGCGCCTGTATGGACAGGACGGCCAGCATCGGATGCCACGCGGCCCGCGTGTCGCCGCATGTCAGCCGAGCCTTCCCTTCCTTGAAATACCGCGGCATCCGCGTAGCGTTGCACCAGACATCAGACCAGGGAAGGTGGACCGATGACCGACATCCAGACCGCACCGAAGACAGGGTCGGCCGACGTCGCGGCGGGGGTCGCGCAGTTCTTCACCCCCGTGCTGCACGAACTCGTCGCGCTCGCGGTGAACGGCAAGCAGGCCCACTGGCACGTCCGCGGCGTGAACTTCATCGCCGTGCACGAGCTGCTCGACGACGTCGTGGCGCATGCGCAGGAGTGGGGCGACGAGGTCGCCGAGCGGGTCATCGCGCTGGGGCTGCCGATCGACGGCCGCCTCGCGACGGTCGCCGGCAAGAGCGGCGCGGTGAACCCGAAGCTCGGGTTCCAGAACTACGACGAGACGATCGCCGAGGTGGTCGCCCAGATCGACCTCGTCACCGAGAAGCTCAACGCGGCGATCGACGGCCTGGCCGAGCTCGACCCGTCCAGTCAGGACGTCGCGATCGAGATCCGCCGCGGCATCGACAAGGACCGCTGGTTCCTCTCGGCGCACGTCGCGAAGCAGTAGCGGCACCCTCGTCGAGGCCCGTCATCCGCAGGGGTGGCGGGCCTCAGCGCTGCAACCAGGCGAGCACCGCGAGCACCCGTCGGTGATCGGTGCCCGAGTCCTCGAGGGCGAGCTTCTGGAAGATGGCGGTGACGTGCTTCTCGACCGCACCGATGCCGATGAACAGCCGGTTCGCGATCGCCGCGTTCGTGCGGCCCTCGGCCATGAGCTCGAGCACCTCGCGCTCGCGGGGGGTGAGCCGGGCGAGCGGGTCGCCGCGCCGGCCGAGGAGCTCGCGCACCACCACCGGATCGAGCACGGTGCCGCCCGTGCTCACCCGTTCGACGGCGTCGCGGAGTTCGTCGAGCGACGCCACCCGGTCTTTCAGCAGGTAGCCCATGCCGCCGTCGCCCGACGAGAGCAGTTCGTCGGCGTAGGTGCCCTCGACGTACTGGCTGAGCAGCAGGACGCCCAGCCCGGGGCGACGCCGACGCAGCTCGATCGCGGCGCGCACCCCCTCGTCGCGGAACGTCGGCGGCATGCGCACGTCGAGCACCACGACGTCGGGCGCGGGGGCGCCCGGGGCGGAGTCGTCGAGCGCGGCGAGCAGGGCGTCGGCGTCGCCGAAGGCCCCGACCGTCTCGAACCCGGCCTCGTCGAAGAGGCGCACGAGGCCTTCGCGCAGCAGCACCGAGTCTTCGGCGAGCATGATGCGGAGCGAGGCGGCTGCGGTCACCCGGCCAGCGTATCGGCCGGGCGCGCGGAGCGGCGGAGCGGCCGGCGCATCGCCGGCCGGCGCCGCCTCGGCTCAGGCGGTCGGCGGCGTCACCGGTTCGGATGCTCCGGAGTCGGCGCCGACCGGCTGGAACGGGATGTGCGCGCCGACGACGGTCGGCCCGCCCTCGGGGCTGTCGACCACGAGGACGCCGCGCAGGCCCCGCACCCGGTCGTCGAGCCCGGCGAGCCCGTGCCCGGCGGCGACGCTCGCGCCGCCGCGGCCGTTGTCGGTGACCCAGAGATCGAGCCAGTGCGTGCCGTCGGCGAGCGCGCGGGTCTGCACACGCAGCCGCGCGGCCGTCGCCTCCGAGTGCTTGGCCACGTTGGTCAGCAGTTCGGCGGCGATGAAGTACGCGTTGCGCTCGATCGGCGCCGGCAGCGAGGCATCCGCACCGAGCCCGTTGTCGAAGGCGACCGTGACGGGGCTGCGCGCCGCGAGCGCGCCCAACGCGCTGCCCAGCCCGCGGTCCTGCAGCAGCGGCGGGGCGAAGCCGCGTGAGAGCGCGCGGAGTTCGTCGAGCGTCTCGCGGGCCTGGTCTCGGGCCTCGGCGAGCAGGGCGCGTGCCGCTTCGGGGTCCTGGTCGAGTCGGCGTTCGATCGACGCGAGGTCCATCTGGAGGCGCACCAGTCGCTGCTGCGGGCCGTCGTGGATGTCGCGCTCCAGGCGTCGCAGCGAGGCATCCTCGGCCTGCACCGCGGCGCCGCGGGAGGCGGACAGTTCGGCGACCTCGCGCTCGAGGGCCTCCGAGCGCCACGCGCCGAGCATGCCGCGCGCGACGCCGTCGTGCATGAGCGTCAAGCCGCGGAACACGAGCGGCAGGGTGAGCAGGAACATCACGCCGAGGAGCAGTTCGAGGACGCGCTCGCCCGCGACGGGGTCGACCAGGCTCGCCGTCCCGGGGGCGATGCGGTCGAGGATCCACTGGTTGAGCCAGAACCCGCGGTCGTCGGCGGGGATGAACGGCTGCCAGATCCAGCCGGTGAGTCCGCCGAGGGCGCCCGAGACCCAGGCGATCGTGACGGTCCACGAGAAGATGCTGACGATGGGGTTCACGACCAGCGTGTGCAGCAGGTACAGCCAGTAGTGGCCGTCGATGAACGGGCTGAACGTCGCACGCCAGAACCCACCGGTGCCGTCGGTGCGCGGCCACTGGGGCCGGCGGATCTCGGAGCGCCCCGCCCAGCGCAGTCGGACGAGTTCGAGCGTCCCGAACCCGCGCGCGGTGAAGAACGCGGCGATCATGAGGAAGATGCCCACCACGAGGGCGATCATGCCGACGCCGGTGAAGAACACCGTCGAGACCACGACGAGCCCCGTGATCGCGATCGGCATGGTGAGGATGAGGAAGCCGAGCTCGCGCGGCACGCTCGCCCAGAGCGCGCCGTAGCCGCGCCGCGGGGTCGCCGCAGCGGGTTCGGCCGGCGCGATGGCGGGCGCGGCGGGCGCAGCGCCCGCGGTCGTCGAGTCAGTGGCCATGGTGTGGTGTTCCTTCCGTCATCGTCGCACGCTGACCGGGCTCGACGACGGCGAACTGGCCCATCATGCCCTGGTCCTCGTGCCACAGCAGGTGGCAGTGGTACATGTACGGATGCGCCGGGTCGGCGTAGTCCTCGAAGCGGAGGAGCAGTTCGTACTCGGCGTGCGGGCGCAGACGCACGGTGTCCTTCCAGCCCGCGAGCTCGGGCGGCGGTGCGGCGCCGTCGATCGTGGCGATGCGGAACTGCACGTCGTGCACGTGGAAGCTGTGCGGCAGGTCGGTGTCGTTCTCGACGACCCAGCGTTCGAGGGTGTCGACCGTGACGGTCTCGTCGACGCGGCCGAGGTCCATCGCGTGTCCGTTGATCTCGAAGCTGTCGTCGAGGACGAACCGGCGGGTGGTGGCCACCTCGGCGGGGTCGAACGGCGGGTTCGACGCGAGCTGCGCGGGCAGCGACGGCGCCGGGTCGAGCACGTCGGCGGCACGCACCTCGAGCACGTCGAACGAGTCGGCGTCGCCGTTGGTCGCGGCGATCACGCGGTTCGACCCGACCGCTTCCGCGGTGAGTTCGCTGCGCAGCACGACCCGCTCCCCCGGTGTCGGGCGCAGCAGCACCTCGGCGCGTTCACCCGGTGAGAGCACGACCCGGTCGAGGGCGACGGATGCTTCGAGCAGCCCGCCGTCGGTCGCGATCAGTTCGACGGGCCGGCCGTCCGACCAGGTGAATCCGTAGGTGCGGGCCGTCGAGGCGTTGAGCAGCCGCAGCCGGACGAGGCCGTCGGAGACCTCGAGGTACGGGCCGCGGGTGCCGTTCACGAGCAGTTCGTCGCCGAGGCCGCCCGCGTATCCGCGCTGCGGGTCCTCGCGCCGGCCGTCGGCGGAGAACTCGGTGTCCTGCACGATGACGGGTACGTCGTCGACGCCGTACTCCGACGGCAGGCCGAGCGCGCGTTCGTCGGCGTCGTGCAGGAGGAACAGGCCGGCGAGGCCCCGGCGCACGTGCGACTCGGTCGCACCGTGGGGGTGCGGGTGGTACCAGAGGGTCGCGGCGCGCTGGTCGATCGTCCACTCGGGCGACCAGGTCGCACCCGGGTCGACCATCTGGTGCGGTCCGCCGTCCATCGCGGCGGGCAGGTGCATCCCGTGCCAGTGCACCGTCGTGGGCTCGTCGAGCGAGTCGGTCACGTCGACGCGCACGTGCTCGCCGCGCTCGGCGACGAGGGTCGGGCCGAGGTACGAGCCGTCGAAGCCCCACGTGTCGCTCGGCACGCCGGGTTCGAACTCGGTCGTGCCCGCCTGCGCGTCGAGCGAGAACACGCGGGTGCCGTCGGCGTCGATGTGCGATTCGGCGAGCGGCGGGATGGCGAGCGGCCGGTCGAACGCGACGTCGCCGATCGTCGAGATCGGCGCCGGGACCGCGAGCCCGCATCCCGAGAGCCCGACGGCGACGGCGGTTGCGGTGGCCGTGAGCAGGGTGCCGGCCGCGACCGCGGCGCGCGGTCTGCGGAGCGTGGTGGTGCGAAGCATGGTTCCAGCCTCGGCGGCGCCGGCTCGGCGAGCCATCCGGCCGGCGACCGGATCGCGGCGGGGGATATCCCCCGCCCGCGTCCGTCGTGCGTGTGTTCAGCCGAGCGTCGAGTGCGTGAACCGGCCGCCGAGCAGGGTCGCCGCGACCGGCATGGTGCGCAGCCGGTCGGCGGGGACGGCGAGCGGATCGAGTTCGACGACCGCGAGATCGGCGCGCACGCCCTGGCGCACCTCGTGGCCGGCGCCGTCGGTCGATGCGGCGAGCGCGACGCGTGCCTCGACGGCCTGCTCGGGATGCCACGGCTCGCGTCCGTCGCGGGCGCGCCCGACCGCGGCCGAGATCGCGACCCACGGGTCGAGCGGGGCGACGGGGGCATCCGACCCGAGCGCGAGCTCGACGCCCGCGGCGGCGAGCTCGGCGAGCATGAACGCTCGGTCGGTGCGCCCGGCCCAGTACCGGTCGGCCACGTCGCGGTCGTCCATCGCGTGCTCGGGCTGCACGCTCGCGACGACGCCGAGGGCCGCGAAGCGGGCGACATCCTCGTGGCGGAGCAGTTGCGCGTGCTCGATGGTCGCCCGGCCGTGCCATCCGCCCGGCGAGACCGCCTCGAACGCGTCGAGCACCCGGGCGTTGGCACGGTCGCCGATGGCGTGCACCGCGGGCGTGATGCCCCCGGCGTGGGCGCGGCGCAGGTGCGGCACGAGCTCGTCGTAGGGGACGGTCGCGAGCCCGTGAGGGTGCTCGTCGGCCCCGAGACCGGGATAGGGGTCGAAGCACCACGCGGTGCGGGTGTTCAGCGACCCGTCGGTGATGACCTTCGCGCCGCCGACGGTGACGAGCCCGTGCGTGCCGGGCACCGGGTCGCCGGTGTGGAGCCGCTCGTCGAGCGCGCGGTCGAGGTGCTGGGGGTAGATGCCGAACACGACCCGCAGCAGATCGAGCCCGCCGCCGACGCGGCGCGCCCAGTCGTCGCGGTTCCAGCGCATCTCGTAGTCGACGACGCCGACGACGCCGCGGGCAGCCGCGGCGGCTGCGGCATCGGCGACCCAGGCGTCGAGCACATCGGCGGGCACGTCGTCGAGCGCGCGCACGAGGGCGAAGCAGTCGTCCTCGCGAAGCAGCCCGGAGGTGCCGGCGGCCGCGACCACCCCGTGCCGTCGGGCTGCTGCCGAGTTGAGCCAGCACGAGTGGAGGTCGGCCGAGACGAGGACCACCGGCACGTCGCCCGACACCCGGTCCAGCAGTCCGAGGTCGGGCGCATCCGGCCAGAGCCCGTCGCGGTAGCCGAAGCCGATCAGCTCGGTCGCGCCGCCCTCCACGGATGCCGCCACGAGTGCCGCGGTCGCTGCCGCACTCTCGGCAGCGGCGAGGTCGAGCCTGCGGGCCGCCATCGCCCACTGCGACATGTGGACGTGGCGGTCCCAGAGCCCGGGGATGACGAAGCGGCCCCCGAGCGCGACCCGATCGGCGCCCTCGGGCTCGGGCGCGACGCCGGCCGGTGCGATCGCGGCGATCGCACCGTCGACGACGTGCACGTCGACCGGCGCATCGCGGCCGGGAAGCCGCCCGCCGGCGAGCACGAGCGCGCGATCGACCCCGCTCACTCCGCGCCTTCGGCCCGAGCCGCGCGACCGGCTCGGAGCGCCGTGTGGGTGCGCCGCATCTCGTCGGCGAGCGCGGGGCTCGCATACGGGCCGTCGCCGTCGAGCTCGGTCATGATGCGGTCGACGACGGCGTCGGGCTTGTTCTGGCTCATCTTGTTCTTCGCGGTCCACCGCGTGATCGGGATGCGCAGGCCCACGGTGCCCGCGGCGATGCGGTCGGCGTAGACCGAGTTCTCGGCGGTGCCGCGCATCCGGCGCGGCTCGGGCATGGCGTCCTCGAAGCGGTCGACGAGGTCTTCGAGCACACGCAGGTTCTCGTCGTCGGAGAGGATCTCGGGCGTGCCGTGCAGGTGCGCGACGACGAAGTTCCAGGTCGGCACCGCAGGGTTCGCGTCGTACCACCCGGGTGAGATGTACCCGTGCGGGCCCTGCACGATGACGAGCAGCTCGTGACGCCCGAGCTCGTGCAGCATCTCGTCGGGGCGGCCGACGTGCGTGAGCAGCACGATGCCGTCGGCGTCCTCGTCGAGCAGCACCGGGTAGTGGCTCGCGACCAGGCCCGAGGCATCCGTCATGCTGACCAGGGTCATCCACGGATGCTCGCGGATCAGTCGCTTCACGCCGTCCTCGCTCGCGAGGGTGAAGCTGGGGTTCTGTCGCATCGGGTCCTCGGTTCGGGTCAGGCCTGGCAGTAGGGGCACCAGTAGAGCTTGCGGGCGCCCATCTCTTCGAGCGCGATGTTCGTGCCGCACACCCGGCACGGCAGCCCCTCGCGCTTGTACACCCAGTGCCGGTCGGCGCGGTTCGCCATCGCGGCGCGCCAGGCGTCGGGGTCGAGGTCGTCCATCGTCATCATCTGGCCCGTCTCGACGCCGATGCGCAGCAGCTTCGCCCAGTCGCGCCAGAGGTGCCGCACGTGCTCCTCGGGCACGTCGCGGCCCGGCGTGTGCGGGTTCTGGCGCGCGCGGAACAGCAGTTCGGCCCGGTACACGTTGCCGATCCCGGCGACGACGTTCTGGTCCATGAGCAGCAGTCCGATGGGCACGCCGCGCCGTCGCACGGCCGCGGTGAAGCGGTCTTCGGCGGCGTCGCCGTCGTCGAGCAGCGGGTCGGGGCCGAGCTTCGCGACGACCTGCTCGACCTGCGCGGGGTCGAGCACCTCGCACGCGGTCGGCCCGCGCAGGTCGGCGCACACCGTCTCGGTCAGCAGGCGCACCCGCACCTGGCCGACGGGCTCGGGCGGGAACGACTCGAGGCCGCCGCCCTCCTTCTCGGACTCCGACATGCGCAGCCGGGTGCGCCGCGGTGCGCCGATCGAGGTGACCGAGTTCTCCCCGGCCGCGTCGAACACCCGGGACTCGGATGCCACGGCGTCGGGGTTCGGACCGTCGACGAACGTGCCGCGCTGGTTGGTCTGGCCCATGCGCCCGTTCGCGGACGCGATCGTGGCGTCCAGCAGGATGTCGCCCGCGAAGTCCCACGCGCCGTAGATGCCGAGGTGCACGCGCAGCCACACGTCGCCCTCGAACCCGAGGAACATCTGCTTGCCCACGGCGCGGGCCTGGGTCATCCGCCGCCCGTCGAGCTCGGCCGCACCGGCCGCGAACCGGCCCTGCGGGCTCGACGCGTGCACGACGTGCCCGACGAAGTTGCGCTCGAACTGCCGGGCGATGCGGTGGACGGAGTGGCCCTCGGGCACGACTACTCCGCGTCGGGGGCGACGACGTCGACGCCCTTGCCCGCGATGTCGCCGGTCTGCTCGTACTCGGCGAGCTGGGCGATGCGGCGCACGTGCCGCTCGTCGCCCGAGAACGGCTCGGCGATGAACGCGTCGATGTAGCGGATCGCCTCTTCGACGGTGTGCTGGCGCGCACCGATCGAGATGACGTTCGCGTCGTTGTGCTGGCGGGCGAGGATCGCGGTGTCCATGCTCCACACCAGGGCGGCCCGGATGCCACGCACCTTGTTGGCCGCGATCTGCTCGCCGTTGCCGGACCCGCCGAACACCACGCCCAGCGCGCGCACGCCCGCGGCCTGATCGCGCGCGACCGCGTGCGCCGCGTTGATGCAGAACGCCGGGTAGTCGTCGAGCGGGTCGTACTCGGCGGGGCCGTGGTCGACGACCTCGTGACCGCCGTTGGTCAGATGGTCGACGAGCGTGCGGCTGAACTCGAGGCCGGCGTGGTCGGTCGCGATGTGGATGCGCATGCACCAAGTCTAGGGACGCGACAGGTGCCCCGAATGCACCCCTGGCTTAGGCTGGTTCGCGGTGCGTGCGGCCAGAAGCCGCAGCCCCGATGCATCCGATCGAATCGACTGGAGACCCCGTGCCCGGAGACAATCTCACCCGCTCAGAAGCCGAGGAGCGCGCCGCCCTCGTCACCGTCCACGACTACGACGTCGTGCTCGATGTGACGACGGGCCCCGACGTGTTCCGGTCGACGACGACCGTGCGCTTCGCCGCGACGGCGGGTGCCTCGACCTTCATCGACGCCATCACGGCCGCCGTGCACTCGGTGACCCTGAACGGCGTCGCGCTCGACCCCGCCGAGGTCAGCGACGGCGTGCGCATCGCGCTGCCGAACCTGCAGGACGAGAACGTGCTCGTCGTCGACGCCGACGGCCGGTACATGCACACGGGCGAAGGCCTGCACCGCTTCGAGGACCCGTCCGACGGCGAGGTCTACCTCTACACGCAGTTCGAGGTGCCCGACTCGCGCCGCATGTTCGCGGTGTTCGAGCAGCCCGATCTGAAGGCCGCGTTCCGGTTCACCGTGACCGCGCCCGCGCACTGGCAGGTCGTCTCGAACCAGCCGACGCCCGAGCCGGTCGCCGCGGGCGCCTCGGCCGACGGACAGGAGCGCGCGACCTGGGCGTTCGGCCCCACCCCGCGGATCTCGAGCTACATCACCGCGCTCATCGCCGGGCCCTACGATGTCGTGCGCGACGAGCTCACCAGCTCCGACGGGCGGGTCATCCCGCTCGGCGTGTTCAGCCGCAAGAGCCTCTCGCAGTACCTCGACGCCGACTACATCTTCGAGAAGACCAAGCAGGGCTTCGAGTACTTCGAGCGCAAGTTCGGCGTCGCCTACCCGTTCGACAAGTACGACCAGCTCTTCGTGCCCGAGTACAACGCCGGCGCGATGGAGAACGCGGGCGCCGTCACCTTCACCGAGGTGTACGTGTTCCGCTCGAAGGTGACCGACGCGATCAAGGAGCGCCGCGTCGTCACGATCCTGCACGAGCTCGCCCACATGTGGTTCGGCGACCTCGTCACCATGAAGTGGTGGAACGACCTGTGGCTGAACGAGTCGTTCGCCGAGTGGGCGTCGACCATCGCCACCGCCGAGGCCACCGAGTGGGTGAACGCGTGGACGACGTTCAACTCGATGGAGAAGACCTGGGCGTACCGTCAAGACCAGCTGCCGTCGACGCACCCCATCTCGGCGACGATCAACGACCTCGAGGACGTGCTCGTCAACTTCGACGGCATCACCTACGCCAAGGGCGGCTCGGTGCTGAAGCAGCTGGCGGCGTGGGTCGGCGTGGACGCGTTCTTCACGGGCGTGGGCGCGTACTTCCGCAAGCACGCGTGGGGCAACACCACGCTCGCCGACCTGCTCGCCGAGCTCGAGGTCGCCAGCGGCCGCGACCTGTCGGGCTGGTCGGATGTCTGGCTCGAGACCGCGGGCGTGAACACCCTGCGCCCCGAGCTCGAGACCGACGAGACCGGCACGATCACCTCGTTCGCGGTGCTGCAGTCGGCGCCCGCCGACTACCCGACGATCCGCCCGCACCGGCTCGCGATCGGCTTCTACCAGCTGCGCGACGGCAAGCTGGTGCGCGAGCACCGCGTCGAGCTCGACGTCGACGGCGAGCGCACCGACGTCGCCGAGCTCGTCGGCCTCGCCCGCCCCGACCTGATCCTCGTGAACGACGACGACCTCGCCTACGCGAAGATCCGCCTCGACGAGGCATCCCAGCAGGTCGCCATCGCGAACCTGTCGGCCATCGAGGACCCGCTGGCGCGCGCGCTGGTCTGGAGCAGCGTGTGGGACGCGACCCGCGACGGCGAGACCCCGGCGAGCGACTGGCTCGACCTGGTGCTCGGCAACATCGCGAGCGAGACCGAGTCGACGACGCTGCGCATCGTGCTCGCGAACGCGATCCTGGCCGCGAGCTCGTACGTGGCGCCGGCCGAGCGCGCCGCGTCGCGCCGTCGGCTCGCCGACGGCTTCTGGGCGCTCGCGCAGGCCGCCGCAGCCGGCAGCGACGCCCAGTTCCAGTTCGTGAAGTCGTTCGCCGCGATCGCCGAGGCCGGCACGAACGTCGACGCGCTCGCGGGCCTCGCCGACGGCTCGATCGCGCTCGACGGGCTCGAGATCGACACCGACCTCGGGTGGGAGCTGCTGCGCGCCCTGGTCGCGGCCGGTCGCGCCGGCGACGCCGAGATCGACGCGCGCCTCGCCGACGACAACACCGCGACCGGTCGCGAAGCGGCCGCGCACGCCCGTGCCGCCATCCCGACCGCCGCAGCGAAGGAGCGCGCCTGGGCGTCGCTCGTCGACAGCGACACCGCGAGCAACTCGGTGGTGCGCGAGACCGCGGCCGGGTTCCTGCGCGCCGACGACACCGCACTGCTGGCACCGTTCGTCGACCGCTACTTCGGCGTCATCGAGCGGATCTGGGAGGAGCGCAGCTACGCGATCGCGGAGAAGATCGTCGACCTGCTCTACCCCGCGCCCCTCGCGAACGCCGACCTGGCCGCCGCGAGCCGCGCCTGGCTCGACGCGCACGCCGAGGCCGCACCCGCGCTGCGCCGCCTGATCGTCGAGCACCTCGCCGGCGTCGAGCGCGCGCTCACCGCGCAGGAGCGTGACGCGCAGGCCTGACCGCATCTGCGACGTCGGCCTCGGGGCGCCGGCGGAGTGGTACCTCGGTACCACCCGCCGGCGCCCCGAACCGTCCTCACGGCCGATGTGCCGGCCGTCGCCGCTGCGTAGCGTCGACGACATGATCACCGCCACCGGGCTGTCCAAGCGCTACGGCGCCAAGACGGCCGTCAACGACATCACCTTCACCGTGCGACCGGGCGTCGTCACGGGATTCCTCGGGCCGAACGGCGCCGGCAAGTCGACCACGATGCGCATGATCGTCGGCCTCGACCGCCCGAGCGCCGGCGCCGTGACCGTCAACGGCAAGCCGTACGCCGAGCACCGCGCACCGCTCCACGAGGTGGGCGCGCTGCTCGACGCGAAGGCCGTGCACACCGGTCGCACCGCCGAGAACCACCTGCTCGCGATGGCCGCGACCCACGGCATCGGCCGCAGCCGAGTCCGCGAGGTCATCGAGCTCACGGGACTCGAATCGGTTGCACGCAAGCGCGTCGGCGGATTCTCGCTCGGCATGGGCCAACGGCTCGGCATCGCGGCCGCCCTGCTCGGCGACCCGGCCACCGTCATCCTCGACGAACCCGTCAACGGGCTCGACCCCGAGGGCGTCCTCTGGGTGCGCCAGCTCGTCCGCCATCTCGCGTCCGAGGGGCGGACGGTGTTCCTCTCATCGCACCTGATGAGCGAGATGGCCCAGACCGCCGACCACATCGTCGTGCTCGGGCGCGGCGAGATCATCGCCGACGCACCGGTCGCGGACATCATCGAGGCGGGCACCCGCCGTCGGGTCCGGGTGCGGTCGCCGCACGCCTCGCAGCTGGCCGACCTGCTCGCCGCGCCCGACGTCGCGGTGCTCCGCGCCGAGGCCGGCGTGCTCGACGTGACGGGGGTCGAGGCATCCGTCATCGGCGACCTCGCCGCGCAGCACGCGCTCGCACTGCACGAACTCACCCCGCAGCACGCGTCGCTCGAGGAGGCCTACCTGGCCCTCACGTCCGACGTCGTCGAATACCGTACGGAGGCACTCCGATGACCGCCATCACCACCGAACCGACCGGCCGCCCCGCGCAGCGACCCGCACCGCGCACCTCGCTCGGCTTCGGCGGCGTGCTGCGCTCGGAGTGGATCAAGCTCCGCAGCCTCCGCTCGACCGTCTGGTCGTACCTCGTGGTCATCGTCGTCGCCGTCGGCATCGCGGTCATCATGGCGTTCAGCATGCGCGACGGCGTGGTGGCGGGCGATCTCAGCGCGCTGCCCGCCGCCGACCAGACCCGGGCCGTGCTGCAGGCGTCGATGGTCGGCATCTACCTCGGCCAGCTCGTCGTCGGCGTGCTCGGCGTGCTCGCGATCAGCGGCGAGTACACGACCGGCATGATCCGGTCGACGCTCGCCGCGGTGCCCCGCCGGTTCGCAGCGCTCTGGGCGAAGGCCGCGGTGCTGTTCGTCGCGACGTTCGTCGTGGGCGTCGTCGCGCTCGGCGCGGCGTTCGCCGCGGCATCGATCGTGCTCGGATCGGGCGGCGTGTCGGCCGACCTCGCCGACCCCGGTGTCGTCCTCACCGTGCTGGGCGGCGCCCTCTACCTCGCACTCGTCGCGGTGTTCGCCCTCGGCGTCGGCACGATGCTGCGTTCGAGCGCGGGCGGCATCGCGGTCGTGCTCGGGATCATGATGCTCCTGCCGACCGTGCTGCAGCTCATTCCCGCGCAGTGGGCGCAGGACCTCCTGCCCTACCTGCTGTCGACCGCGGGCTTCGCGATCTTCAACGGGTCGCTGAACGAGCCGGCCGCCGCCGCGACCGATCCCGACGCGTGGCAGGGGCTGGCCATCGTGCTCGGCTGGGTGGCGGCGTCCCTCGCCGGCGGCGCAACACTGTTGAAGCGGCGCGACGCGTAGCATCCACTCCATGGCGAACGCCGATCCGGCGCACGGCGCACGCTCCCCCGACCTGCCCGAGACGGCGGTCGGGGGAGCACTGCGTCTGCCGAAGCCGCCCGGCTTCATCCGCAGGTTCTGGGCGAGGCATCCGCGGCTCGTGGACGCCCTGGTCGCGGCCGTCTACGTGCTGCCCACCGTGACCGTCGCCACCGTCAGTGCAGCCGGCGCCACCCCGGTGACGCCCCCCGCGTGGACGAGCGTCGTGCACGCGGCGGGCATCCTCGCCGCGGGTGTCTGCCTGCTGCTCTTCCGGCGCACGCGACCGTGGCTCGTGCTCGTGGTCGCCTGGGCGGTGTGCCTGGCCGTCGCGGTGACCGGCTCGGTCGAGGCGCTGCCCGTGCTGCTCGCCCTGTACGGGCTCGGCGTCTACCGCTCGACGAGGGCGGCCTGGATCGGGTTCGCCGGGTCGGTCGCGGTCTCGGTCGCGGCGACCTGCCTCGCCGTGTGGCTCGAGTTCGTCCAGGCGATCCCCGACGGGCTGATCGACCGCGACGGACCGCCCGCGATGACCTCGCAGGCGGTCGTCGGAACGCTGATCGCGACCCTCATCGGCGTGACCGTCGGCAACCGTCGCCGCTACCTCGACGCGCTCATCGCCCGAGCGCACGACCTCGCGCGCGAACGCGACCAGCAGGCCCGCCTGGCCGCCGCGGCCGAACGCGCGCGCATCGCCCGCGAGATGCACGACATCGTCTCGCACGGGCTCACCGTCATGATCACGCTCGCCGACGGGTCCGCCGCGACCGCCGTCCGCGACCCCGAGCAGGCCGCCGCCGGGATGCGCATCGTCGCCGAGACCGGTCGCGACGCGCTCGGCGACATGCGTCGCATGCTGGGGGTGCTCACCGGTCCGGATGCTCCGGCCGAGCGTCACCCGCAGCCCGATGCCGGCGGACTCCCCGAACTCGTCGACGGGTTCCGCGACGCCGGCCTTCCGGTGCGGCTGACGACCTCGGGGGTCGCACCCCACGACTCGGCGTTCGGGCTCACGGTGTACCGCATCGTGCAGGAGGGGCTCACGAACGTGCTGCGCCACGCGTCCGGCGCCTCCCGGGTCGACGTGACGGTGGCCGCCCACGACGGCATCGTCGACGTCCTCGTCGAGGATGACGCGCCCGCCGCCCGCGACGTGCCCGCCACGACGGGCGCGGGCCGCGGGCTCGCGGGCGTCCGCGAGCGCGTCGCGCTCTACGGCGGTACCGTCGAGGCCGGGCCCGGACCGCGCACCGGGTGGCGCCTGCACGCGACGCTGCGGGCCGACGGTCGCGCCGGCGTGCGCGAGGAAGCAGGTGGAGACGCATGAGCGGAATCCGGGTGGGCCTCGTCGACGACCAGGCGCTGGTGCGCACCGGGTTCCGGCTCGTGCTCTCGGCCGAGCCCGGCATCGAGGTGGTGGGCGAAGCCGCGGACGGCGCTCAGGCGATCGAGCTCGTGCGCACCGTATCCCCCGACGTGCTGCTCATGGACGTGCGCATGCCGGACATGGACGGCATCGAGGCGACCGCCGCGATCGCCCGCCGACCCGGCGCCCCGCACATCCTCGTGCTCACGACGTTCGACCTCGACGAGTACGCGTTCGCCGCGATCCGCGCCGGTGCCAGCGGGTTCCTGCTGAAGGATGTGCGACCCGACGAGCTCGTCGCGGCGATCCGCACGGTGCACGCGGGCGAGGCCGCGCTCTCGCCGCGGGTCACGCGGCGGATGCTCGAGCTGTTCGCCGACCGGTTGCCCGCGCCGCAACCGCACGGCGGGGCGGCCCGCGATGCACGCGGGGCCGCCGGAGCCGACGCCGGCGGGGCATCCGTGATCGCCGCGCTCACGCCCCGCGAGCGCGAGATCCTCGTCGCGATCGGCGAGGGCCTGAACAACACCGAGCTGGCCGAGCGATTCTTCCTCTCCGAGTCGACGGTCAAGACGCACGTCGGCCGGCTGCTGCAGAAGCTCGACGCGCGCGACCGGGTTCGGCTCGTGATCATCGCGTACGAGCACGGCCTGCTTCCCGCAGACGCCGGCGGCAGCGCATCCGGAACGCCCGCGACCGGCGACTAGGCTGGCCGGGCGAACGCGACACGGAAGGACGCCCATGCCCGCTGCCGACCTGACCCGAGCCGAGGCAGACGCGAGGGCCCGGCTCATCACCGGGCCGAGCTACGAGGTCGCTCTCGACCTCACGGGCGGCGGCGACACGTTCGGATCCGAGACGGTCGTGCGATTCGGCGCCGAGCCCGGTGCGTCGACGTTCATCGAGTCGACCGCGGTCGAGGTGCACGAGCTGGTGCTGAACGGCCGGGCCCTCGACGCGGCTGAGGCGATCGACGGGTCGCGCATCCGACTCGACGATCTGGTCGCCGAGAACGAGCTGCGCGTGGTCGCGACCCGCGCATACTCGAACACCGGCGAGGGGCTGCACCGGTTCGTCGATCCCGTCGACGGCGAGACGTACCTCTACACCGAGTTCGCGGTCGCCGAGGCGAACCGGGTGTACGCGGTGTTCGACCAGCCCGATCTGAAGGCGTCGGTGCGGTTCGAGATCACCGCGCCCGCGCACTGGACGGTGCTGTCGAACGCGCCCTCGCCCGACCCGGTCGCCGCCGAGCCTGTCGAGCTCGCTGAGCCTGTCGAAGCGAGCCCCCCTTCGACAAGCTCAGGGAGCCCTTCGACCAGCTCAGGCAGCCCTTCGACCAGTTCAGGGAGCCCTTCGACCAGCTCAGGGAACCCTTCGACCAGCTCAGGGAACCCTTCGACCAGCTCAGGCCGCGAGGCATCCGCCACCTGGGCCTTCGAACCGGGGCCGGTGATCTCCAGCTACATCGTCGCCATCGTCGCAGGCCCGTACGCGAGCTGGCGCGACAGCGCCGCGAGCGTCGACGGCCGCGAGGTGCCGCTCGGCCTGTTCACCCGCCGCTCGCTCGCCCGGTACGCCGAACCCGAGGTGATGTTCGAGCTCGTGCGCGACGGCCTCGCGTTCTACGAGCGCGCGTTCGGCGTCGCCTACCCGTTCGGCAAGTACGACCAGATCTTCGTGCCCGAGTACAACTGGGGCGCGATGGAGAACGTCGGCGCGGTGACCTTCAACGAGGGGTACCTGTTCCGGTCGCGGGTCTCCGACGCGCGTCGCGAGCAGCGCGCGATCGTCGTGCTGCACGAGCTCAGCCACATGTGGTTCGGCAACGCGGTCACCATGAAGTGGTGGAACGACCTGTGGCTGAACGAGTCGTTCGCGACCTGGGCGTCGACGCTCGCGACCTCGCAGATCACCGAGTTCACGGGCGTCTGGGCGACGTTCGCGAGCGACGAGAAGACGCACGCGGCCGAGCAGGATCAGCTGCCGTCGACGCACCCGATCGTCGCCGAGATCCGCGACCTCGCCGACGTCGAGGTCAACTTCGACGCGATCACCTACGACAAGGGCGCGTCGGTGCTGAAGCAGCTCGTCGCGTGGGTGGGCCTGGACGCGTTCCTGCGCGGCGTCGGCGCGTATCTCTCCCGCCACGGCGGCGGCAACGCGACGCTGCGCGACCTGCTCGACGAGCTCGAGCGCGCGAGCGGGCGAGAACTCACCCGGTGGAGCGAGGTCTGGCTCGAGACCGCGGGCGTGAACACGCTGCGCGCGGTGATCGAGACGGATGCCTCGGGCACGATCACGTCCGCGACGATCGAGCAGTCCGCGGCCGCCGACCACCCGACCCTGCGACCGCACCGCCTCGCGGTCGGCTGCTACCGGCTCGACGGCGACCGCCTGGTGCGCGAGCACCGCGTCGAGCTCGACGTCGACGGGGCATCCACCCCGGTGCCCGAACTCGTCGGGCTGGCCGCGCCCGACCTGCTGCTCGTGAACGACGACGACCTCACCTACGCGAAGGTGCGGCTCGACGCACGGTCGTTCCAGACCGCGGTCGAGCACCTCGGCGACCTCGTCGACCCGGTCGCACGCGCCGTCGTGCTCGGCTCAGCGTGGGACGCGGTGCGCGACGCGGAGCTGCCGGCGAGCGAGTTCGTCGAGCTCGTGCTGCGCGGCATCGGGCGCGAAACGCAGTCGGCGGCGCGCAGCCTGGCGCTCGGCCGGCTCGAGACCGCGCTGTCGCGGTACGTCGCCGACGACCGGCGCACGCAGCTCGCGGCGGACGCGGGCGATGCGATCTGGGCGCAGGCGCAGCTCGCCGAGCCCGGATCCGACGCGCAGCTGCAGTTCGTGAAGGCGTTCACCCGGCTCGCCGCCACCGCGTCGCACGCGCAGGTGCTCGCCTCCCTCGCCGACGGGTCGGTCGCGCTCGACGGGCTGGCCGTCGACCTCGATCTGCGCTGGGAGCTGCTCATCGCGCGCGCCGCGCTGGGCGCGGCGACCGAGGACGAGATCGCCGCCCAGCTCGCCGACGACGACACCGCCAAGGGCCGGCAGCTCGCCGAGACCGCCCGCGCCGCGCGCCCCGACCAGGCGGTGAAGGATGCCGCGTGGGAGCGCGTCGCGACCGACGCGACGCTCTCGAACGACCTCGCGCGCGCGATCGCCGACGGCTGGCTTCGCGCCGAGCCCGCGACGCTGCTCACGACCAACGTGCGCCGGTACTTCGCGATGCTGCAGAAGGTCTGGGCCGAGCGCGGGTTCACGATGGGCTCGCTCATCGTGCGGCGGCTGTACCCGGCGCCGCTCATCGACCCCGAACTCGCCACGCTGACCCGGGCCTGGCTCGACGCGAATCCCGAGCCCGCACCGCTGCGCCGGTACGTCGCCGAGCATCTCGCCGAGCTCGAGCGCGCCATCGCCGCGCGCGCCCTCGACGCGGCATCCGCCGAGCGCGCGACGGCCACCGAGCTCCCAGCCGTCGCGAACTAGACTCACCAGCCATGGTCATCTTCGCGGAGCCTGCGCCCGACGAGACCCCGCTCGACGCGGGGTTCTGGAGCGACCTCGCGACCTGGTGGAGCGAGCACTGGGGCATCATCGTCGGCAAGCTGGTCGCGATCATCGTCATCGTCGCGATCGCACTGCTGATCCGCTGGCTGCTGCACTTCGTGATCGACCGCACCGTCGACCGCATCGTCACGGGGGTGAAGGCCAAGCAGGACGTCACCGACACCCAGGCGCTGCAGGCGTCGCCGTTGGCTGCGGTGCGCCTCGTGCAGCGCACCCGCACCCTCGGCACCGTGCTGTCGAACATCGTGAACGTGACGCTGTTCATCGTGGTCGTGCTGATGCTGGTGAACGTGATCGACACCTCGATCCTCGGCTCGTTCGCGCTGCTGTCGGCGGCGATCGGCGCCGGCCTCGGCTTCGGTGCGCAGAACATCGTGAAGGACGTGCTGAACGGCATCTTCATGGTCGTGGAGGACCAGCTCGGCGTCGGCGACGTGGTCGACCTCGGCCCCGCGACCGGCATCGTCGAGGAGGTGCGGATCCGCATCACCACGGTGCGCGACGTGAACGGCACGCTCTGGTTCGTGCGCAACGGCGAGATCCTGCGGGTCGGCAACATGTCGCAGGGCTGGGCGCGCGTGATCGTCGACCTCGCCGTGCCGTACGACGCCGACATCGACGCCGTCGAAGCGCAGATGCTGAAGGCGGCGACCGAGCTCGCGCACACGTCGAAGTGGCGCTCGCGGGTGCTCGAGAAGCCCGAGGTGTGGGGCCTCGAGTCGATCTCGGCCGAGGCGATGGTGATCCGCATCGTGATGAAGGTGCGCACTTCCGCGAAGGACGACATCGCGCGCGAACTGCGCGTGCGGCTGAAGCGCGCACTCGACGAGATGGACGTGCAGCTGCCGAGCCTGAACGCGGTCGTGCTCACCGGCTTCGACGGGGCGACCCGGGTGAAGGGCGCGCGCCCGCCGCGGACCGCACCGAACGCGGTGCTCGCCGGCGGGGCATCGGATGCCTCGACGGGAGCCGCGGCATCCGGCCGCCGCCCGAAGCGGAGCCCGCGACCGAAGACCCCGCCGCCAGGCAGCACGAACGGAGGCGCCTCATGAGCGAAGCATCCCAGTCCGCGGTTCCGCCGTCGGTGCCGCCCGCGTCGGTGCGGCCCGCTCCGGTGCCGCTGCGCGGCAGCGACGACGGCGCCGCGCTCGGGCCGTCGTTCTTCGAGCAGGTCGGCGGCCATGCGACGTTCGAGCGCCTCGTCGACGTGTTCTACCGCGGCGTCGCCGACGACCCGGTGCTGAAGCCGATGTACCCCGAAGAGGATCTGGGGCCGGCCAAGCGCCGCCTGCAGCTGTTCCTCGAGCAGTACTGGGGCGGTCCCGGCACGTACAGCGCCGAGCGGGGGCATCCGCGTCTGCGTCTGCGCCACCAGCCGTTCCGGGTGAATCCCGACGCCCGCGACCGCTGGCTCGCGCACATGCGCCACGCGGTCGATTCGCTGGAGCTGTCGCCGCTGCACGAGGAGACGCTGTGGGACTACCTGCAGCGCGCCGCCTTCGCGATGGTGAACACGTTCGACGACTGACGCCCGTCCCCACCCGACCTGCCCACCCCCAGACGAAGGAGTCACCCGTGGCAGCATCCTCCCCCGCCCCCTCACCCGCCCGCAGCGCCCGAACGGCCCGCACGGCCCGAACGGCCCGCACGGCCCGCACCCCCGACGCGATCGTGATCGGCGCCGGCCTCGCCGGCCTGGTCGCCGCAGCCGAGCTCGTCGACGCCGGCAAGCACGTCGTCGTCCTCGAGCAGGAGCCGGCCGCCAGCCTCGGCGGCCAGGCGCACTGGTCGTTCGGCGGCCTGTTCCTGATCGACTCGCCCGAGCAGCGGCGCATGGGCGTCAAGGACTCCCCCGAGCTCGCCCGGCAGGACTGGTTCGGCACCGCGGGCTTCGACCGCGACGACGAGGATGCCTGGGGCCGGCGCTGGGCCGAGGCGTACCTCGAGTTCGCGGGCGGTGAGAAGCGCGCCTGGCTGCACGAGAAGGGCGTGCGCTTCTTCCCCGTCGTCGGCTGGGCCGAGCGCGGCGACGGGACGCCGACCGGTCACGGCAACTCGGTGCCGCGCTTCCACATCACGTGGGGCACCGGGCCCGGGGTGCTGGCGCCGTTCATCGCGCGGGTGAAGGCCGGCGAGGCGGCCGGGCTGGTGGAGCTGCGGCACCGGCACCGCGTCGACGAGCTCATCATCGAGGGCGGCGCCGTGGTCGGCGCGCGCGGTGCAGTGCTCGCCGACGACGACGCCGTGCGCGGCGCGCCGAGCAACCGCGACGTCGTCGGCGAGTTCGAGGTGCGCGCGCCCGCGGTGCTCGTCTCGTCGGGCGGCATCGGCGGCAACCCCGACCTGGTGCGCGAGTACTGGCCCGAGCGGCTCGGCACCCCGCCCGCCGAGATGCTGAGCGGCGTGCCCGCGCACGTCGACGGCCGCATGCTGCCGATCGCCGAGCAGGCCGGCGCCCGGCTCGTCAACCGCGACCGGATGTGGCACTACACCGAGGGCATCACCAACTGGGATCCGATCTGGCCCGCCCACGGCATCCGCATCCTGCCCGGCCCGTCGTCGCTGTGGTTCGACGCGACCGGCCGGCGGCTGCCCGTGCCGCTGTTCCCGGGCTTCGACACCCTCGGCACGCTCGAGCACCTCATGGGCACGGGGCACGGCCACTCGTGGTTCGTGCTCACCCAGAAGATCATCGAGAAGGAGTTCGCGCTCTCGGGCAGCGAGCAGAACCCCGACCTCACCGGCAAGGACCTGAAGCTGCTCGCCCAGCGGGTGCGCTCCGGCGCGCCGGGGCCGGTCGAGGCGTTCAAGCAGCACGGCGTCGACTTCGTGGTGGCCGACACGCTGCCCGAACTGCTCGACGGCATGCGCCGGCTCTCGGGCGACGCGGAGCTCGACACCGCGGAGGTCGAGCGGCAGATCCGCGCGCGCGACCGCGAACTCGACAACGAGTTCTCGAAGGACCTCCAACTCGCGGCGATCCGTTCGGCGCGTTGCTCGCGCGGCGACAAGCTGATCCGGGTGGCGACTCCGCATCGCATCCTCGACCCGGGCGCCGGGCCCCTCATCGCGGTGAAGCTGCACATCCTGACCCGCAAGACGCTCGGCGGCATCCAGACCGACCTCGACTCGCGCGCATTGGGCGCCGACGGTGCGCCCATCCCCGGCCTGTACGCGGCCGGCGAAGCGGCCGGCTTCGGCGGCGGCGGCGTGCACGGCTACCGGGCGCTGGAGGGCACGTTCCTGGGCGGATGCCTCTTCAGCGGCCGCGCGGCCGGGCGCGCCATGGCGCGCGGCTGACGGACGCCGCCCGGGCGGAGGCGGGCGCGACGGCGCTCGCCCCGCTCAGGACTTCAGGGTCCAGGGCTTGCGGCGCACGAGCACGTGCCCGCGCCGCGAGCTGAGCCGCGTCCACGGCCCGGTCTCGAAGATGCCGATCGGGTCGTCGCCGAGGAACCCGAGACTGTAGGCGGCGAAGCCCGCACCGGCCGGCACGTACTCGAGGTCGTCGATGCCGCGCCCCCACACCTCGCTGCGCACGCGCTGCACGAGCTGCTCGCCGGTGCCGGCCGGGATCGCCTGTGCGACCTCGTCGATCCCCGCTCGCGCCGCCCGCTCGAGGGTCGGGGCATCCGTCTCGCCGAGCGCTCGCCAGCCGCCTCGCGGCGGCGAGATGCCCGCCCAGGTCACCGTGTTCACCTCGGGCGGGCGCGACATGCTCACCGGCCGCGACGTGTCGTCGTCGGGAAGCTGACCGCGGGCGCGCACGATGCGCTCGACCAGCGAGCGCATCGGCACCACGCTGTCGAAGTCCTCGGTGTCGGAGAGGGCGAAGGTGCGCAGCCCGAGCACCGTCGGCGTCTCGTCGAGGATGCCCCGCGGGTACAGGATCGCGGTGTAGACCGCGAGGATGCCGCTCCCGGCGATGAGCCGCACGGATCCGTCGTCGACACGGCCCGCCCTCTGCAGATACGTGTGCAGGTCGCCGAGCGAGAGGCTGTCGGCGAGCGTCAGTTGCTGGACCATCTCCTGAATAAACTACCAAGGGACCGCCGCGACTCCGGCGGCTGCGCCGCACCGCCCACCGGACGCGACCGAGACGGAGACACGATGAACAGCCCGATCGAAGGTCTGCTGAGCACGCTCAACCTGACGAACACGGGCGCGCGCACCACCGAGGACATCTTCACCGGCCCCTCGCAGTGGATGCCGCGGGGCCGTGTCTTCGGCGGGCAGGTGCTGGCGCAGTCGCTCATCGCCGCCACGCACACGGTCGAAGCCGACCGCATGCTGCACTCCATGCACGGCTACTTCCTGCGCCCCGGCGACGTCGCGCACCCGATCACCTTCGCCGTCGACCGCATCCACGACGGGCGTTCGTTCTCGACCCGGCGCACCCAGGCGTACCAGCACGGCAAGCCGATCCTCTCGCTCATCGCGTCCTTCCAGACCGAGGACGACGGCATCGAGCACCAGGCCGGCATCCCCGCCGACCTGCCCGACCCCGAGTCGCTCCCGGCGGCCTCCGAGGTGCTCGAGGCGATCGACCACGACGTGGCGCGATTCTGGTCGCGGGAGCGCGCGTTCGACATCCGGCACATCCCCGCACCGATCTACCTGCACGCCGACGGCGAGCGGGTGCCGCGGCAGGCGCTGTGGATGCGCGCGTTCGGCAGGCTGCCCGACGACCCGAAACTGCACCGGGCCGCGCTCGCGTACGCGAGCGACTACTCGATCCTCGAGCCGATCCTGCGCGCGCACGGCATCGCGTGGGTGACACCCGGCCTCAAGATCGCGAGCCTCGACCACGCGATGTGGTGGCACCGCGACGCGCGCGTCGACGACTGGCTGCTGTTCACCCAGGAGTCGCCGTCCGCCGGCGGCGGTCGCGGGCTGTCGCTCGGCCGCATCTACACCCGCGACGGACTGCTCGTCGCCAGCGTCGCGCAGGAGGGCATGGTGCGCGTGCCCGACCCGGGTGCGTTCGACTGACGGGTGCATTCGACTGAATGAATCCTGTGCATCCGGTCATCGCGCGCACGGCTGCCCCAGAATGGCACACGGATGCCGCGGAGCGCGGCCCTGACGCGAAGGGACGACGATGACCGACAGCGCGGAGCTCACGCGACGGGGGTTGCTGACCATCGGCGGTCTGGGAGCAGCCGGCAGCGCGCTGGCGCTCGCCGGATGCGCGCCCGGGTCGGACACCGCTCCCGCGACCACCTCCGGCGACGACGGTGCCGGCGCCGACACCGGCGACGGCGGGGCGGGCGGCGAGGCATCCGCGGGCGCCGAGACGAAGTCGGGCACCGAGGTCGCCGCGCTCGCCGACGTTCCGGTCGGCGACAGCATCAGCGTCACGGTCGACGGCGCCGACGCGCTGCTCGCCCAGCCGAGTGCGGGCGTCGTCGCCTGCTTCAGTGCGATCTGCACGCACCAGCAGTGCAAGGTGGCCCCGGCGGGCGCCGAACTGCACTGCCCCTGCCACGGCTCGCGCTTCGACGCGGCGACCGGTGAGGTGCTGAACGGTCCGGCGTTCGAGCCGCTCACGCCGATCCCCGTGCACGTCGAGGGCGACCGCATCGTGACGGGTGCGTGAGCATGGACTACGAGTTCGCGGGGCTGCCGCTGCACGTGCTGCTCGTGCACGCCGTCGTGATCGGCGTGCCGCTGCTCGCCCTGCTGCTCCTCGTGCTCGCCGCGTGGCCCGCGGCACGCCGGGTGCTCTGGATCCCGGTGCTGATCGTCGCGATCGGCCTCGTGCCGCTCGCGCAGACCACGGTCGCCGCCGGTGAGTGGCTCGAAGCGCGCGTGCCCGCCGCACCGCTCATCCAGGAGCACACGTCGATGGGCGAGTCGATCCTGCCGTGGGTGTGGGCGCTGCTGGCGGTCGCGGTGGCGATCGCCGCGTGGGCGCTCGTGGAGCACGCAGCCCGCCGACCGGCGAACGCGGCATCCGATGCGGACACGGATCGCCGGCCGCGGCGCGGGGCGGTCGTCGCGGCCGGTGTCGTCCTCACCGTCGGGGCGGCCGTGGTCGGTGCCGGCGCGACCTGGACGGTCGTGCAGATCGGCGAGTCGGGCAGCCGTGCCGTCTGGGAGGGCACGTTCAGCGACGTGCCGCTCGACGACTGACCTCGGTCAGCGACGGCGGAACTCGACGGGCGCTTCGACGTACGGCAGCCACGCCGACCGCTCGTGCTCGGTGAGGCGGCGCGGCGTGTTCGAGGCGGCATCGACGAGCACGATGGTGGTGGCGGCCCGCGTGTACAGCGTGCGCGGCTCGACGCCCTCAGGGGAGAACACCTCGTAGCAGACCTCGAGGCTCGCCCCGCCCATCCGGCCGATCCACAGCTCGATGTCGAGCGGCAGGCGCCGATACGGGATCGGGGCGAGGTACTCGACCTCCTGCCGTGCGATGAGCGTGAGCGTGCTGGTGCCCTCGGACGCGTCGATCACCGCGGTCGACGCGCCGACCGCGTGCTCGGACGTGTCGTCCGACACCCAGAACGCCTGGATGCGAGCCTCTTCGAGCAGGCTCAGCATCCGGGCGTTGTTGACATGGCCGTACGCGTCGAGATCGCCCCAGCGGAGCGGCGTCGGCACGTGCAGGCGCATGTCAGTCGCGGGTCAGCTTGCGGTACGTCGAGCGATGCGGCTTGGCCGCGTCGGCGCCGAGCCGCTCGACCTTGTTCGCCTCGTACGACTCGAAGTTGCCCTCGAACCAGTACCACTTGGCCGGGTTCTCGTCGGTGCCCTCGTACGCGAGGATATGCGTCGCGATGCGGTCGAGGAACCACCGGTCGTGGGTGATGACGACCGCGCAGCCCGGGAACTCGAGCAGCGCGTTCTCGAGGCTCGACAGGGTCTCGACGTCGAGGTCGTTGGTCGGCTCGTCGAGCAGCAGCAGGTTGCCGCCCTGCTTCAGCGTGAGCGCGAGGTTCAGTCGGTTTCGCTCACCGCCCGAGAGCACACCGGCCTTCTTCTGCTGGTCGGGGCCCTTGAAGCCGAACGTCGACACGTACGCGCGGCTCGGCACCTCGGTCTTGCCGACCTGGATGTAGTCGAGCCCGTCGCTGACGACCTCCCAGAGGTTCTTGTTCGGGTCGATGCCGGTGCGCGACTGGTCGACGTACGAGTTCTTCACCGTCTCGCCGATCTTCACCGAACCGCCGTCGACCGGCTCGAAGCCGACGATCGTCTTGAACAGCGTCGACTTCCCGACGCCGTTCGGGCCGATGATGCCGACGATGCCGTTGCGCGGCAGCGAGAACGACAGGTTCTCGATGAGCTTGCGGTCGCCGAAGCCCTTCTCGAGGTTCTTCACCTCGAGCACGACGTCGCCGAGTCGCGGCCCCGGCGGGATCTGGATCTCCTCGAAGTCGAGCTTGCGCGTCCGCTCGGCCTCGGCTGCCATCTCCTCGTAGCGCGCGAGACGCGCCTTCGATTTGGCCTGACGGCCCTTGGCGTTCGAGCGCACCCACTCGAGTTCGTCCTTCAGCCGCTTCTGGAGCTTCTGATCCTTCTTGCCCTGCACCTGCAGGCGCTCGGCCTTCTTCTCGAGGTACGTCGAGTAGTTGCCCTCGTACGGATACAGCCGGCCGCGGTCGACCTCGCAGATCCACTCGGCGACGTGGTCGAGGAAGTACCGGTCGTGGGTGACGGCGAGCACGGCGCCGGGGTACTTGGCGAGGTGCTGCTCGAGCCAGAGCACGCTCTCGGCGTCGAGGTGGTTCGTCGGCTCGTCGAGCAGCAGCAGGTCGGGCTTCTGCAGCAGCAGCTTGCAGAGCGCGACACGGCGCTTCTCACCGCCCGACAGCACCGAGACCGGGGTGTCGCCGGGCGGGCAGCGCAGCGCGTCCATCGCCTGTTCGAGCTGCGAGTCGAGATCCCATGCGTCGGCCTGGTCGATGTCCTCCTGGAGGCTGCCCATCTCGGCGAGCAGCGCGTCGAAGTCGGCGTCGGGCTCGGCCATCGCGAGCGAGATCTCGTTGAACCGGTCGAGCTTCGCCTTGATCGGGCCGACGCCCTCCTGCACGTTCTCGAGCACGGTCTTGGACTCGTCGAGCTCGGGCTCCTGCATGAGGATGCCGACCGAGAACCCCGGCGTGAGGCGCGCCTCGCCGTTGGAGGGCTGGTCGAGCCCGGCCATGATCTTCAGGATCGTGGACTTGCCCGCCCCGTTCGGACCGACCACGCCGATCTTCGCTCCGGGGAGGAACGCCATCGTGACGTCGTCCAGGATCACCTTGTCGCCGACCGCCTTGCGGGCGCGAACCATCGAATAGATGTACTCAGCCATTTGCTACCAGTCTATGGGGACGGTCGCGCCGACCAGACAGCGGCCGGTTCCGAGCAGGGGGCGCACCGCGCCGTGGTAGCCGCCCGATGCCGGACCGAATTGCCCGACGAGGCACTCACCCTGGAACTGCACCGCGAACTGGATGGAGTCGGCCGGCTTGTCGAGGGTGGTCACGTCGCTCGTGACCTCCATCTTCGACTTGTCGAACCCGGCCTGCACCAGCGCATCGATGAACGCACGCCCGCCGGCCGACGGATTCGCCGCGACCACCGCGAGGTTGACGTAGTCGAACGCCGGCAGATTCTCGGTCGCCGAGAGATCGGGCATGAGCGTCGGCGTCGGCGCATCGGCGGGACCCGCGGAGGCGGTGGGGACCGGGCGCCCGGTGGGCGCTGCGGTGGGCTCGGGGTCGGGCGCGGTGCAGCCCGCAAGGGTGAACCCGAGGCAGGCGACGGCGAGCCCGAGGATCGCCCTGGAGGTGCGGCGCCGTCTCATGTCTCC
This sequence comes from Agromyces larvae, assembly GCF_022811705.1. Classification (NCBI taxonomy): domain Bacteria; kingdom Bacillati; phylum Actinomycetota; class Actinomycetes; order Micrococcales; family Microbacteriaceae; genus Agromyces; species Agromyces larvae. The sequence continues at coordinate 1,292,026 of NZ_CP094528.1, forward strand.
CCTTCCGGCGGTGCCGTCCGCCCGTGCCGAGTCTATGCGGTCGGCCCGGCCCGGGCGGACGAGCGCACCGCTCAGCGCAGCGATCCGGCGAGTTCGGCCGCGAACCCGGCCGGGTCGTCGTGCTCGCCGTCATCGACGATGTCGTGCCCGTTCTCGACCGCGAAGCCCCCAAGCTCGGCGAACCCGCCCTCGGGGTCGGGCGCGGAGACCGCGTACTCGTCGCCGCTGCCCGCACCGTTCACCGCGTCGGCGGCTGGCTCGCCGCCGCTCGCGCCGAGCTCCCCCTCGGCAGCGCTCGACGTCTCGTTCGCGGCCTCGGGCGCCACCTTGCGCACCCGGGTGACGCCCCAGGCGAGGTCGTGGCCGATGGCGTCGGCCTCGATCTCGACCGCGGTGCCGCTGCGCTCCCCCGCCTCCCACGCCCGCTGCTTCAGGCGGCCGTGCACGATGACGTGCTCGCCCTTGCGGATCGACAGCGCCGTGTTCAGCGCGAGATTGCGGAACGAGGACACGGTGTACCAGTTGGTGTCCGCGTCGACCCACGCGCCCTGCACACGGTCGAAGTAGCGGCGCGTGGACGCGAGCCGGAAGCTCGTGATGGCGAGGCCCTGGTTCGTCTGGTACGGCCGCGGGTCGCTGCCCACGATGCCGGTGATGGTGATCTGGTCGGTCATGATGCTCCTCAGCAGTCGGCGTCGCCGGGATCGGCGGCTCGCGGCATCCGGAGCGCTCGTGCCGGTGATCGCCCCGGATGCCGCGTGCTCAGAGATTGGCCCATGGCCGAGGCATCCGACCGCCCGAGCGACGCGACTGTGCACGATCGCACCCGAACCGCCGGCTGTCGAGGAGAAGTCGCGGAGTCGGAGGCGACCCGGCGGCCCGACCGCCGTAGGCTGACCGACATGACCCACCTCGCCTCCCCTGACCGCTACGACCGCATGCCCTACCGCCGCGTGGGCCGCAGCGGTCTGAAGCTGCCCGCGATCTCGCTCGGCCTGTGGCACAACTTCGGTCACGACCGCCCCTTCGACACCCAGCGCGCGATCGTGCGTCGCGCCTTCGACCTCGGCATCACGCACTTCGACCTCGCGAACAACTACGGCCCGCCCCCCGGCAGCGCCGAGGAGAACTTCGGCCGGATCCTCTCGACCGACCTGTCGGCATACCGCGACGAGCTCATCGTCTCGTCCAAGGCGGGCTACGACATGTGGCCCGGACCCTACGGCGAGTGGGGCTCGCGCAAGTACGTGCTGGCCTCGCTCGACCAGAGCCTGTCGCGGCTGGGACTCGAGTACGTGGACGTGTTCTACTCGCACCGGCCCGACCCCGAGACGCCCGTCGCGGAGACGATGGGCGCGCTCGCGAGCGCGGTGCAGCAGGGCAAAGCGCTGTACGTCGGCGTCTCGAACTACTCGCCCGAGCAGACGCTGGCCGCGGCCGAGGCGCTCGCCGAGCACGGGATCCCGCTGACCATCCACCAGCCCCGGTACTCGATGTTCGACCGGCACATCGAGGACGGCCTGTTCGACGTGCTTCGCGAGATCGGATCGGCGGCGATCGTGTTCTCGCCGCTCGCGCAGGGCCTGCTCACCGACCGGTACCTGTCGGGCGACGTGCCCGCCGACTCGCGCGCGGCGACCAGCCGGTTCCTCTCCCCCGAAAAGATCAGCGCCGAGTACCTCGTGCGGGTGCGCGCCCTCGACGAGATCGCGAAGCAGCGCGGCCAGACCATCGCGCAGCTCGCGATCAGCTGGGTGCTGCGCGAGCCGACGGTCGTGAGTGCGCTCGTCGGCGCCTCGAGCGTCGCCCAGCTCGAGCAGAACATCGCGGCACTGGATGCCTCGCCGCTGACGCCTGCCGAGATCGAACTGATCGAGCCGTACGCGGCGCACGGTACCGTGCTCGGCTGACGCCGCACCGCACACCCGCCCACGCCCCTCGATGTCGGTGGTCGGCCCTAGCGTTCCCAGGAGAACGCAGGGCCGGCTGCACGACGAGAGGAGCGATCATGACCATCCCGACCACGACCGCCGTCGCGTATCAGCGCGAGCCCTTCCCCGAGGCCGTGCCCGGCCTGCGCTTCGCCGCCGCCGCACCCGGGTTGTGGCGCGTCGCGTCGGCGACCGGTGCCGTGCTCGGCCACATCGAGCGGCGCACCGGTCTCGATGCCGACGAGCGCTTCGTCGCCCGACGTCTCGTGACCGGCACCGCGCGCACGATGCCGGTCGGCGAGTTCCGCAGCTCGCGCGACGCGGCCGAGGTGTTCCGCTGAACGCGGCGGCGGCGGCTCCAGGTTCGGCCACGCCGACGGCGATCACGCCGACGGCGAAGGTCGGGCGATAGCCTGCGCGCATGGAGTGGTGGAACGATTTCGTCAGCTGGCTCGCGTCGCCGGGCGCCCGTCCGGCGCTGTTCTCGGCCGGCGTGCTGTTCATCGCGGTGATCCTCTCGGGGCTGCTGGCGGCGTGGATCGCGAGCGCTTCGACCCGTCGACTCGTCGCACAGCGCGACCGCGAACAGAAGACCGCGGCCGTGCAGGCGCTCGTCGACGCCGCGACCGAGGCCTCGGTGTGGAACTCGCTCACCCCGCAAGAGCAGGTGCTCGCCGACCGCGCGGTCGGTCAGGCCGACATCCTCGTCCGTCTACTGCCGATTCGCGGCGCCGCCGTCGCGGCGAACTGGGCCGCGCACCAGCTCCACGAGCTGAAGCGCGCATCGGCGACGTTCGGCTACCAGCTCGACCCCGCCGTCGCCGAGTTCCGCGATCGGCTCATCGACTGGGAGCGCCGCCCGAACCGGGCCCGCCGTCGATTCCAGGACGATCTCGCGCACTGGCGCACGCAGCGGAAGGAGCCCGACCAGGCGCTGATCGACGAACAGGACTCCTGGGTGGCCGAGCAGCACCACGACCGCTACGGCGACACGGCGGCGCTGGCCGATCCGCCGGCCGACGAGCGGTCACCGTCGACGAGCCCGGTCCCCGTCGTCCGAGCCGACTGACGGGGCGCGATCACTCGCCGGTCTGCCACCAGGTCTCCGCCGGGCCGACCGGCGTCGCGCGCTTGTGGCGCGTCTGCAGATACCGCTGCTCGAGTCGCCGCGCCACGTCGGGGTCGATCTGCTCGCCCTCGAGATACGCGTCGATGTCGCGGTAGGACAGGCCGAGATCGACCTCGTCGGCCTGTCCGGGGGCGTGATCGAGCAGGTCCGCCGTCGGCGTCTTCAGCGAGAGCCGCTCGGGCGCGCCGAGATGCTCGAGCAGGGCACGCCCCTGCCGCTTCGTGAGCCCCGACAGGGGAATGACGTCGGCACCGCCGTCGCCGAACTTCGTGAAGAACCCGGTGACCGCCTCGGCCGCGTGATCCGTGCCGACGACGAGCAGCCGGCCCTCCCCCGCGATCGCATACTGCGCGACCATCCTCAGCCGGGCCTTCACGTTGCCCTTCCCGAAGTCGCTCAACGGTCGGCCGATAGCCTCGAGGTAGTCGGCCACGACCCCGTCGACGCCGCCGTGGATGTCGAACGTGACGACCTCCGGCGCCTGGATGAACTCCAGCGCCAGCTGCGCGTCGTCCTCGTCGCGCTGCACCCGATACGGCAACCGCACGGCGACGAACCGCGCTGCCCGGCCTTCGGCTGCGAGCTCGGTCACCGCGAGCGTGCACAGTCGACCGGCGAGCGTCGAATCCTGCCCGCCACTGATGCCGAGCACGAAGCCCGCGGCGCCCGAGGCGATCGCGTAGTGCTTCAGGAAGTCGACACGACGGCGGACCTCGCTCGCCGGATCGATGCTCGGGTGGACGTCGAGTTCTCGGATGATGCGTTCCTGCAGGGCGTGCATGGGTCGACGATACTGCCCGGATGTTTCGTGGGCGCTACGCGCTCCGCCGACGTCGATCGGCGCGGGCCCCTCTGCTCGTGTCCCCCGGAGGGCTCCGCGGCGGCGCCCGGGGCGGTTCGGTAAGCTGTCGGAGTCGGCCCCCGTAGCTCAGCGGATAGAGCAGCAGCCTTCTAATCTGTCGGTCGCAGGTTCGATTCCTGCCGGGGGCGCCGAATCGGCCCGCGAACGGCCGTGTCGGATGCGGCCGGTAGACTCGCCGCATGGCAGGTGCTGCGGATCGACTCGTCTGGATCGACTGCGAGATGACGGGCCTCGACCTCGAGGTCGACGAACTCGTCGAGATCGCGGTGATCATCACCGACTACGACCTCCAGCCCGTCGACGAAGGGCTCAACATCGTCATCAAGCCCGATCCGAGCGCCCTCGAGTCGATGAACGACTTCGTGCGCCGCATGCACACCGACTCGGGGCTCATCGAAGAGATCCCCAACGGCGTGAGCGTCGCCGATGCCGAGTACCAGGTGCTCGAGTACGTGCTGCGGCATGTCCCCGAGAGCCAGCGCGCACCGCTCGCCGGCAACTCGATCGGCACCGATCGTGCATTCCTCGCGAAGTACATGCCGCGCCTCGACGGCCACCTGCACTACCGCAACGTCGACGTCTCCTCCATCAAAGAGCTCGCGAAGCGCTGGTTCCCGCGCGTCTACATCAACGCGCCGGCCAAGAACGGCGGGCACCGCGCCCTCGCCGACATCCTCGAATCCATCCGCGAACTCCAGTACTACCGGCGTGCCGCGTTCGTCGCAGATCCGGGCCCCACCACGCCCGAAGTACAGGCGATCGCCGCCGACGTCGTGAACGAGTTCGCAGCCAAGGTGGTGTAAGCTCGTTGAGTTGCCATGATCGCCCCACGGTCATGACGCATGGTGGGTATAGCTCAGTTGGTAGAGCGCCTGGTTGTGGTCCAGGAGGTCGCGGGTTCAAGCCCCGTTACTCACCCCAAGAGCGCCCGAGCGGTGCAGCATCCACACAGGCCGGTCGCGGGTTCAAGCCCCGTTACTCACCCCAAGAGCGCCCGAGCGGTGCAGCATCCACACAGGCCGGTCGCGGGTTCAAGCCCCGCCACTCACCCCAAGAGCGCCCGAGCGGTGCAGCGTGAACGGAGCAGTTCGTGGAACTCGACGCTGACGCCTTCGAGGCCATCGTCGTCGACGAGCTCGACCGGCTCCCCGACGACATGGTCGACGGGCTCGACAACGTCGTCTTCGTGGTCGAGGACCGGCCCGAAGACGGCTCCCTCGACCTGCTCGGCCTGTACGACGGCACCGCGCTCACCGAGCGCGACCGGTACGGCTTCGGCGAGATGCCCGATCGCATCATCCTCTACCGCGAGTCGCTGCTCGCGATCTGCGCCGACGAAGACGAGCTCCGCGACGAGATCCACATCACGCTCGTGCACGAGATCGCACACTTCTACGGCATCGACGACGACCGGCTGCACGAGTTGGGCTGGGCGTGACGCCGCCCCGGGTTAGCCTGTCTGCATGAGCCTCAGACCCGGCCGCATCGTCGGCATCCTCGTCGGCGCGGTCGCGATCCTGGGGATTGGCGTCTACGGCCCGGCGATGCTCCTGGGGCCTCTTCCAGCGGCAGCGGTCACCACCGCGACGACCACGGATGCGACGCCTCCCGCCGCGGTCGAGCTGCCCATGCCCGCCGTCGGCCAGAGCGCCATCGCCGTCGTGGGCGACGACGGCGAGGCGTTCCTGCTCGCGCAGTCGGGCGGCGACGACACGGTGCCGATCGGCGGCGCCGCGAAGCTCGTCACGCTGCTCGTGACGCTCGATTCGTTGCCGCTCGCGGCCGACGAGGACGGCCCCGGCATCACGATCAAGCCCGCCGACTACACCGACTATCTGCGCTACCGCGACGAGGACTCGCGCACCCTCCAGGTCTCGCCCGGCGAGACCTGGACCGAGCGCGACGTGGTGCGGGCGGTGCTGTTCGCGTCGAGCAACAACCACGCCGACACCCTCGCACGGTGGGCGTTCGGCAGCGTCGAGCAATACGTGACCGCCGCCAACGCCTGGCTCGGCGATCACGGGTTCACCGCCACGAAGGTGGCCGACGCGACCGGGCTGTCGGGCGACAACGTCGGCACGGCGGCCGAGCTGACCCGACTCGCCGCGCTCGCGATGTCCGATCCGTCGCTCGCGGCGCTCCTCGACGGTTCGGCGTCCTCGGCCCCCACCGCCCGGCAGGTGCCCGATGTCGTCGCGCGCCTCGGCGACGTGGGGGTGCGGGCGATCACCCGCAGCTACACCGACCCGGCGGCGATCACGTTCCTGTTCACCGCCGAGGTGGCGAGCGGAGCATCCGACGCATCGAACCGGTTGGTCGGCGCGATGCTGCTCGTGCCCGATTACGAGACGCTCGACCCCGCCGTCACCGCCGTCGTCGAGGCGGCCGCGGCTGCTGCGGCGCCGATCGAGCTCATCACGGCGGGCACCGCGTACGGTTCGGTGAGCACCGCGTGGGGAGCCCGGGCCGATCTCATCGCCTCCACCACCCGTGCCGGCACCGGCTGGGCGGGCGCGACCGGCGCCGCGACCGTCACCGTCGAACCGTTCACGACCGCGAGCTCGAGTCGAGAGATCGGGCGCGTCACCGTGCCCACCGGTGCGGGCGAGGTCGGCTCGCCGCTTCGACTCTCGGCCGACATCGACGACCCGGGGCCGCTCTGGCGGCTCGCGAACCCGTTCGCGATCATCGGCGCGTTCGCGGCGAACCAGGACTGATCCGCCGCGGCGGCGGCTCAGTCGTTGTCGTCCTCGTCGAACTCCACCGGGTCGGAGTCGTCGGCGTCGAAGCGGAACCGCACCCGCAGTTCGCTGCCCACGCTGCGCTCGTCGACGGCGTCGTACCAGAACAGCGATTCGAGACCGTCGACGGCCGCGACCATGCCCACCCGCTTCTCGGGCTTGCCGCCGACCAGGGCCCGCCGTTCGAAGTCGCCCTCGAGCGGCCCGTCGATGAACTCGGCGACGTACTGTCCGCCGGCTTGCGCATCAGTCATGTCGCTACGCTACGCCGGTGCGCGCTCCTCGCGCACGGTCGGCCGGCGCGAGTCGCCCTCATTCGCCGACGATCCGCACGATGAGGTCCGCGGTCGCCCTCGGGCGTCGGGCGGCGTACCGACGCCACTGGGCGTCCCACATCGTCCAGTACGGGTCGAACCCGCCCGCGTCACGTCGCAGCGCCCTGGCCCGGCGCTCGGAGTCGGGTGCGTCCAGCCAGACGCGCAGCACGCCGCTCCGTCGCCCGGCGACTGCCGCGAACGCTCCGCACCCCTCCACGATCGTGCGTCCACGGCGGGGGAACTCCGCGACCGAGCCCGCGCGATGCGACGCGGTCCAGTCGAAGACCGGCCGGCGGCCCGCCCGCCCCGCCGCGAGCGGCCCGATCAGTCCGATGCGCGCGAGCTGTGCGCCTCGGTCGAGCCCGTGCCATCCGGGGTACACGTCGTCGAGCCGCAGCACGCGCACGGGGCCCGGCCGGGTGGCCGCCAGCGCATCCGCGAGCGACGATTTGCCGGCACCGCTCGGTCCGTCGATCGCGATGACCGAGGCATCCGCTCGCCTGGCGGCGCGCTCGACCGCGGCGCGCACCTGGATGCCCGCCGGCGCACCGTGCGCGGTCGCGGAGCCGCTCCGATCGCGCTCCGGGCGAGCGCTCACGCCCACACCGGATGGAACGTGCCGGCGGCGACGGCGCCCCCAAGTGCGATCACCGCGACCGCCACTGCGACCGCGACGAGCACCAGATCGGCGGCACCGACGCGCGACTCCCGCGCCCAGGTGCGCGGACGATCTGCGCCGAATCCGCGCGCCTCCATCGCGGTCGCGAGCTTCGACCCGCGCCGGATCGCGAGCACGAGCAATGCGAACGCCATCGTGGCGAAGCGGCGCAGCACGCCGTGATCGCCGATGCCGCGGGCGCGCCGCGACAGGGCCATCGCCCGCCAGTCCTCGAGGAACAGGCCCACGAGTCGGGCGCCCGCGAGCGCACCGAGCACGAATCGGCTCGGCAGATGCCAGACCTGGGCGAGGCCGTCGGCGAGCGCGGTCGGGTCGACGTCGATGAACAGGAGCACGGCCGGCAGCCCCACGGCGAGCACCCGCAGCGTCACCGCGATCGCGAGCTCGATCGACCCGTCGGTGATGCGGATCAACCCGATGTCGACGTACACCGCGCCCGACGGCCGGCCGTACAGCAGCATGCTGACCCCGGCGATCGGCGCAGCGAGCAGGATCGGCCAGACCCGCTTCGCGATGGTCGGCAGCGAGAGGCCCGCCCCGGCGAAGAGCACGAGCTGCAGGACCAGCGCGATCGCCGCGCTCACCCAGTCGACGGTGAAGAGCAGCGGGGTCGTCATGACGATGATCGCCGCGAGCCGCGTCACCGGGTTGACGCGCGCCAACAGGCGCAGCCGCCGACGCCGACCCGGGCCGTCGGCGCGTCGACTGTCAGCGGGTGAGCCGCCCACGTCGGTCGTCTCGCCGACACCGGTGCGCTCGTCGAGGCTCATGCAGCCACCCCCGCGGTGCCGGAGCCGTCGGCCCCGCCGTCCCTGCCGGCGCCGGCGGGTGCGGCGGCCAGGGTGAGGAGGTGATCGCCGAGCGCTTCGACGTACGCACGGTCGTGCGTGACCGAGAGCAGGGTGACCCCCTCGGCGACGAGTTCGCGCAGGATCGTGACGAGTTCGATCCAGGTCAGCCGGTCCTGGCCGAAGGTGGGTTCGTCGAGGATGACGACCCGCGGTCGGGCGACGAGCACGGATGCCACGGTCAGCCGACGCTGCTCGCCGCCGCTCAGCGTGAACGGGTTCGCGTCGGCGAGGCGGTCGAGGTGGAGGCGGTCGAGCACCTCGTCGACCCGGCGGCGGGCCTCGGCGTGCTCGAGACCCAGCGCGCCTGCGGCGACCGCGGTCTCTTCGCGCACGGTGCGGGCCACGAACTGGTGCTCGGGTTCCTGGAACACGGTGCCGATACGGGTCAGCAGTTGCTTCGAACGCCAGGCGATGGGGTCGCGTCCGAGGCCGGCGGCGAGCGATTCGGATGCCTCGACACGGCCGTCGAGCGCAGGAAGCAGCCCTCCGAGCGTAAGTGCCAGGGTGGACTTGCCGGCTCCGTTCGGCCCGGTGAGCACGGTGGACCGGCCGGAGGGCAGCCCCGCGTCGATGCCGCGACGCAGGACGCGGCCGCGGGTGCGGCCGATCGCGAGCCCGTGAGCGGCGAGTTCGACGGCCGTGCCGGGCGCGACGGGCGTCGCCGCGGGGACGGGCAACGGCACGCCGGGGACCCACACCCCTGCCGCGAGCAGTTCGTCGCGGTGCCGTTCGAGCACCGCAGCGGGCTCCCCGTCGGCGATGAGTCGTCCGTCGCGTCCGAACACGAGCACTCGACCGACGAGGTCGACCCAGACGTCGACGCGGTGCTCGACGACGACGAACGTCGACCCGGTCTCGTCGAGCACGCGGCGCACGGCGTCGCGGACTTCGGCGACCCCGGCCGGGTCGAGGTTCGCCGTGGGTTCGTCCAGCAGCAGCAGACCCGGCTGCATCGCCAGGGTTCCGGCGAGGGCCAGTCGCTGCTTCTGCCCGCCCGAGAGCCGGCCCGTCGGGTGGTCGAGCGGCACGTCGAGGCCGACGGCGTCGAGTGCTCGACGCACCCGCGGCCAGATCTCGTCGCGCGGGACGCCGAGGTTCTCGCACGCGAAGGCCACGTCGTCACCGACGCGTGCGAGCACGACCTGCGAGTCGGGATCCTGCAGCAGCAGTCCGACTCGTCCGCGTGCGTCGCGGGAGTCGTGCTCGTCGATCAGCAGTCGCCCGGCCGACTCGCCCTCCTCGTCGCCGCCGTGAACGCCGGCGAGCGCGTGCAGGAACGTCGATTTGCCGCTGCCCGACGGGCCGACGACGAGCACCCGTTCGCCGGGCTCGATCCGCAGGTCGAGCCCGGCGATCGCCCAGCGCAGCCGTCCCGCGTGACGCCATCCCCAGTCGTGTGCGGCGACCGTGGCGGGTGCGACCCGGAGTGCGGTCACGTCAGACCCGCTTCGTCACCGACTGGCCCGCGGCGAATCGGTTCAGCGCGCCCGTGGCGGCCAGACCGCGCACGATCAGCCAGCCGAGCAGGCCGGCGAGCACGGCCCCCGAGACGAGGATGGTGCCGAGGTAGAGCGCGAGGAATTCGCCCGACTTCTGCAGGTTCGCCGAGGTGAACAGCTCGAGCGTCCACGCGCCGAGACCGGCGACGGCGCCCGCGAGCACGGCCACGATCGGCCCGAAGCTGCGGTAGGCGAAGATCGCGAACACGAGTTCGGCGCCGAGGCCCTGCGCGAGCCCCGAGTAGAGGGTCTCGATGCCCCACTGGTTGCCGACGATCGCGGAGACGATCGCGGCGAGCACCTCGACGTAGAGCGCGGCGCCGGGCTTGCGGATGATCAGACCGCCCAGCACGCCGCCGATGAGCCAGATGCCGACGGCGATGCCGCCGAGGCCCGGTGTGAGCGCGTCGGCGGCGGAGAACCAGGCGTAGCCGATGTTGTTCCAGATGAGGAACAGCAGACCGGTCGCGATGCCGACGACGCTGGCGACGACGATGTCGACGACCCGCCAACGCAGACGACGGTTCCCGGTCGAGACGCTGCTGGATTCGGTGATGGTTGCGTGCACTGGTCGTGCCCTTTCATTCGATGGAAAGCGGCACGGGAACGAGATGCGATGCCCTCCCTGCGCTGGCATGACCCAGATCAGGTTCGACGGTCGAAGGTTGGAGAACCTTCCTCTCAGCCCGGCTCACCGGACTCCCGTGTTCAGGGCACGAGTATACGCGCGAGTCGGCCCGCGCCGGGCCACTCGCGCATCCGGCGCAACAGTTCAGTGCTTCAGCGCGCGGATGACCCACCGCAGTGTCTTGCCGAGCGCCCAGACGAACGGCGTGGCGACGAGCAGCAGCCCGATGACGTTCGGCTCGAAGCGCACGTCTCCGTCACGTCCGACGTATGCACCGAGCGGAATGGAGACGCCGCCACCGCCGCCCCCGGAGCCTTCGCCGTGGCCCTGCCGGTCTTCGCCGACATCGCCTTCACCGCTGCCGCTTCCGCCGCCGAAGCCGTAGTAACCGAGCGCGACCGGCACGATGGTGGAACCTCCGACGTCGACCGGGTCGCCGTACGAGGTGCGGACGCCGACACCGGCGACCTTGTCAGCCAGGTCGAGCACGAGATCAGTCATGTGCGCAAGGCTAGCGAGCCGCCGGTCGCCCGGCCACCCCTTGCGGTCGAGCGGCTCGCCGGTCCTCGGACGTGCGAGGCGAAGCATCCGGGCGAGCGATGGCGCACCCACCGCCGCTGGGTCAGTCCCCGTCGCGCAGCCGGCGCGTCACCTCGGATCGCACGTCGACCGGGCGGCCGTCGTTCTCGGCGTCGTCGTCCGCGCGGCCCGCTCCGGCGGTGGTGCGCTTGCCGCGCACGAGCGCGGCGGGCCGCACCGCGCCGCGCCCGAACCGGGCGGTGACCTCGTCGATCGCCCGTTCGGCGTCGCGCCAGTCTTCGTCGGGATCCCAGAGCAGGGCGCCACCGCCCGCGGGCCGCAGTTGTTCGGCGCGCACGCCGATGAGCCGCACTCGCGCACCCTCGCCGATCAGCCCGGCGAGCGCGGCGGCCGCCTCGTCGTAGATGCGACGGCCGACATCGGTGGGCTCGGGCAGCGTGCGTGAACGGGTCAGAGTGCGGAAGTCGCCGTAGCGCAGCTTCAGCGACACCGTGCGCGCGACCAGGCCGGCCCGACGCAGCCGTACCGCGACGTCGTCGGCGAGTCGCAGCAGTTCGCGACGGATATCGTCTGGCTCGACGAGATCGTACGAGAAGGTCGACTCGTGGCCGATGCTCTTCTCTTCGCGGCCGGTCAGCACGCGACGCGGATCTTCACCGGCGGCCAGGCTGCGCAGACGTGCGGTGAGCGCGGGCCCGACGGCCCGTTCGAGCGCGTCGGCGGGCATATCGGCGACATCGCCGATGGTGCGCAGGCCGAGTCGGGCCAGCGACTCCTCGGTCACTCGGCCGACCCCCCAGAGCGCCGAGATCGGAAGCGGGTGCAGGAACGCGACGGTGTCGGCGGCGGGTACGACGAGCAGTCCGTCGGGTTTCGCACGGCCGGATGCCACCTTCGCGACGTACTTCGTGGCGGCGACGCCGACCGAGCAGGTGAGCCCCGTCTCGGCGCGAACGCGTTCGCGGATCGTCCACCCGATCTCGGCAGGGCTGCCGTGCAGCCTTCTGGCCCCCGAGACGTCGAGGAACGCCTCGTCGATCGAGAGCTTCTCAACCCGTGGCGTGATCGACTCGAAGATCTCCATCACCCGCTTGGAGTACTTCGCGTAGCTCGCGTAGTCGCCGCGAAGCACGATCGCGTTGGGGCATTTGCGCAGCGCCACCGACATCGGCATGGCGGAGTTCACCCCGAACTTGCGGGCTTCGTAACTCGCCGCCGAGACGACTCCGCGCCCCGCGGTACCGCCGACCAGCACCGGCTTGCCGCGGAGCTCGGGGCGCCGCAACAACTCGACCGACACGAAGAACGCATCCATGTCGACATGCAGGATCGGCGTCGCCGAATCATCGACGGGGCCGGTCGTCACCTGACGGGCCGAGCCATCCTGCTTGCTCACGATTCGACGCTATCCCGACCCACTGACACCCGCCGACGCATTCGCCTCCGCAGACTCCGGCACTGATGCGCCCCTGGCATACCCGAGCGCAGAGCACCCGCACCGCCTCCGGCACTGATGCCACACGCGCATCAGTGCCGGAGGCGCAACCCAACCAGGCACCGCAACCCATGCCACACGCGCATCAGTGCCGGAGGCAACGGAGGTCAAGGGCGCGGCGGGCTCGGTGCGGCCCCGGTCCCCGCTCCTCCGCGCGATTGCGCCGGGGCGCGCTTCCACCGGCCGGTGCTCGCGCCTCGGCTGGCGGATCACTCGCGAGGGGCTACGCCTGCGCGGCGCGCTCCAGGACGAGTTCGCGCACGCGCGCGGCGTCGGCCTTGCCCTGCATGGCCTTCATGACCGCGCCGATGACCGCGCCGGCGGCCTGCACCTTGCCGTCGCGGATCTTCTCGAGCACGTCGGGCTGGGCCGCGAGCGCCTGATCGATGGCCGCGATCAACGCGCCGTCGTCGGAGACCACCGCGAGACCGCGGGCATCGACGACCTGCTGCGGCGAGCCTTCGCCGTCGATGACGCCCTCGAGCACCTGCCGGGCGAGCCGGTCGGTGAGGGTGCCGTCCTCGACCAGCGCGGCGAGCTCGGCGACGTGCTGGGGCGACACGAGGCCCGAGGCATCCGTCTCGCGCTGGTTCGCGAGGCGCGCGATCTCACCCGTCCACCACTTGCGCGCGGCGGCGGGCGTGGCGCCGGCAGCGACGGTCTCGGCCAGCTCGTTCAACATGCCCGAGTTCGCCACGAGCTGGAACTCCTCGTCGGTGAAGCCCCACTCGGCCTTGAGCCGGCGCCGACGCGCGGCCGGCGGCTCGGGAAGCGCGGCGCGCAACTCCGCGATGAGCTCCGCCGACGGCACGACGGGCAGCAGGTCGGGCTCGGGGAAGTACCGGTAGTCGTCGGCGTCGGACTTCGGACGGCCCGGGCTCGTGGTGCCCGAATCCTCGTGCCAGTGCCGGGTCTCCTGCGTGATCGACCCGCCCTTCGCGAGGATCGCCGCCTGACGCTGGATCTCGTAGCGCACCGCACGCTCGATCGAGCGGAACGAGTTCACATTCTTCGTCTCGGTGCGAATGCCGAGCTTCTGCTCGCCGCGGGGGCGCAGCGACACGTTCGCGTCGCAGCGCAGATTCCCGCGCTCCATACGCGCCTCCGAGATGCCGAGCGCGAGGGCGATGTCGCGAATCGTCGACACATACGCGCGCGCCAGCGCGGGAGCATCCGCCTCGGCACCGAAGATCGGCTTCGTGACGATCTCGACCAGCGGCACACCCGCGCGGTTGTAGTCGACGAGCGAGTACTCGGCGCCGTGGATGCGACCCGTCGAGCCGCCGACGTGCGTGAGCTTGCCCGCGTCCTCCTCCATGTGGGCGCGCTCGATCGGCACCTGGAAGACTTTGCCGCCGTCGATCTCGACCTCGACCGAGCCCTCGTACGCGATCGGCTCGTCGTACTGCGAGATCTGATAGTTCTTCGCGAGGTCGGGGTAGAAGTAGTTCTTGCGGGCGAACCGGCTCGACTCGGCGATCGAGCAGCCGAGCGCGAGCCCGAGCGAGATCGACTTGCGCACGGCCTCGCCGTTCACCACCGGAAGCGACCCCGGCAGGCCGAGGCACACCGGCGAGACCAGCGTGTTCGGCTCGGCGCCGTGGTACTTCGCGTTCGCCGGGTTCGGGGCCGGCGAGAACATCTTCGTCTCGGTGTTGAGCTCGACGTGCACCTCGAGGCCGATGACCGGCTCGAACAGCTCGAGCGCCTTGTCGTAGTCCATCAGTTCGGCGCGGGCCATCAGACGGCACCTTCCTCGGTCGCGAGCAGCTCATGGGTGGACAGGTCGGGTGCGCGGTCGAGCAGGCGACCGCCCCACTCCGCGGTGAGCAGCTGCTCGAGCGCCCCGCCCACGTTGTACAGGCGGGCGTCTTCACGCGCCGGCGCGAGGAACTGGATGCCGACCGGCAGGCCGTCCTCGGGCGCGAGCCCCGCGGGCACCGAGATACCGGGCACACCCGCGAGGTTCGCGGGGATCGTCGCCACATCATTCAGGTACATCGCCAGCGGATCGTCGAGCTTCTCGCCGAGCTTGAACGCCGTGGTCGGGGCGGTGGGAGTGGCGAGCACGTCGACCTTGGCGAACGCGGCGTCGAAGTCGCGCTGCACGAGCGTGCGCACCTTCTGCGCGCTGCCGTAGTACGCGTCGTAGTAGCCGGCCGACAGGGCGTAGGTGCCGAGGATGATGCGGCGCTTCACCTCGGGGCCGAAGCCCGCCTCGCGGGTCGCCGCCATCACCTGCTCGACCGTGCCGCCGCCCTCGGGCGTCACCCGCAGACCGAACCGCACCGAATCGAACTTGGCCAGGTTCGAGCTCGCCTCGGCCGGGAGGATCAGGTAGTACGCCGCGATCGAGTGCTCGAAGTTCGGCGCGCCGACCTCGACGATCTCGGCGCCGTTGCGCTCGAGCAGGTCGAGTGCCTCATGGAATCGCTGGCGCACGCCGGCCTGGAAGCCCTCGGAATCGAGCTCCTTCACGACGCCGATGCGCAGGCCCCGCACGTCGGCATTGCGCACCGCTTCGGCCATCGACGGCCACGCGTCGGGGATCGACGTGGAGTCGTGCGGGTCGTGCCCCGCGATCACGTCCTGCAGCAGCGCCGCATCGAGCACCGTGCGCGTCACCGGGCCGATCTGGTCGAGGCTCGACGCGAGCGCGATCGAGCCGTAGCGGCTCACCGCGCCGTACGTCGGCTTCACGCCGACCGTGCCGGTCACGTGCGCGGGCTGGCGGATCGACCCGCCCGTGTCGCTGCCGAGCGCGAGCGGCGCCTCGAACGCGGCGACCGCCGCCGCCGAGCCACCGCCCGAACCACCGGGGATGCGCTCGAGGTCCCACGGGTTGAACGTCGGACCATAGGCCGAGTGCTCGGTCGACGAGCCCATCGCGAACTCGTCCATGTTGGTCTTGCCGAGCGGGATGAGCCCCGCCTCGCGCACCTTGCGCACCGGCGTCGCGTCGTACGGCGGCACCCAGCCCTCGAGGATGCGGGAGCCCGCGGTCGAGGGCATGCCCCCGGTCACGAGCACGTCCTTCACGGCGATCGGCACGCCCGCGAGTTCGCCCAGCGGTTCGCCCGCCGCGCGACGGCGGTCGACCTCGGCGGCGTCGGCGAGCGCACGCTCGCCCGCGACGTGCAGGAACGCATGCACCGCGCCGTCGACGGCCGCGATGCGGTCGAGATGCGCCTTCGTCGCCTCGACGCTCGACACCTCGCCCGCGGCGAGCTTCGCCGCGAGCGCGGAGGCATCCAGCCTGGTCAGTTCGGCGCTCACTGCTCCTCCCCCAGGATCGCGGAGACCACGAACCGGCCGCCGTCGGCCTCGGGCGCACCCGAGACGGCCTGCTCGGCCGTGAGCACCGTATCGCCCACGACGTCGTCGCGGAACACGTTCTGCATCGGGATCGGGTGGCTGGTCGGCGGCACGTCGGGCGTGGCGACCTGATTCACCTGCTCGACCGCCTGCATGATCTGGCCGAGCTCCGTCGTGAGGTGCTCGATCTCGTCCTCGGTGAGCGCGATGCGGGCGAGGTTCGCGAGATGCGCGACCTGCTCCGCACTGATTTCGGACATGCTGCTCCGTCGTCTCGGGATGGGGATCGATCAATCCTACCGAGCGCCGCCTCGCGGTCGGCGACTCACGCATCGACGCCGAACAGCCCGTCGCCGTACTGATGCAGCAGCCGATAGGCGTCGGCGTACGTCTCGGGCTCGGGCTCACCCGCCTTGCCGTACTTCGCGATAAGCAGGCCCAGCAGCCCCTTCGCGGGCGGGCTCAACGGCTTGTCCTTGTGCGCGTGCGCCGGATGCGGGGCGGTCGCCTCAGGATTGGGCGGCACGTACTGCGGGTGGGTCACGGGCCAGGCATCGGGATGCCTCGGGGCCGGCAGGTTGACGACGTTGAACAGGTCGTTCGCGCCGTCGTCGCGCTGCGTGAGCGGCTTCAGTCCGTGCAGCCGGCAGAGCGTGGCGATGACCGCGGCGTGGTGCATCTCGTCGTGGATGATCGTGCCGGCCTGGGTGTACGCCGACACCGCGATCGTCGGCACCCGGCAGCCGAGGCGGTCGAAGGTGAAGCCCATCTCCCCCGGCTCCCCGTCGGCGTGCGGCGGCCGCCCGGCCGGCGGCACCACGTGGTCGTACGTGCCGCCGTGCTCGTCGAACGTGATGAGCAGCAGCGTGTTCACCGCGTTCGAGCCGTCGGGTGTGCGGCTGGTGCGGATCGCCTCGTACACCCGGTGCACCAGCGCTTCGCCCGCACGGACGTCGCTGAGCGCGCTGTCGACGATCTCCTCACCGCCCACGTCGCTCTCGCGGAGCTTGCCGACCGGCGGATGGAAGTCGTTGTGGTTGTAGATCATCCGCGGCTCGATGAAGGCGTACGCGGGCAGGGTGCCCTCCGCGGCATCCTGCTCGAACCGATCCATCGTCGCGAAGTGGTCGGTGCGCCAGTAGCGCTCGAGCGCCGGCGCGTGCAGCACGCCGGTGAAGGAGACGAGCTGCAGGTCGTCGAAGTAGATCCGCCAGCTGAGGCCGGCGTCTTCGAGGCGGTTGAAGATCGTCGGCGAAGCATCCGCATCGAGCCATTTGTCGTACCCGCCGTGGTGCTTGTTCGTGACGAAGCCGTGCGAGGTCGACGCGTGGAAGAACGACCGGTTGCAGAACGTCTGCGACGGCACCGCGCAGTGCCAGGCGTCGAACACCGCGAAGCTCTTCGCGAGCGTGGAGAGCACGGGCAGCATGTCGGGCGAGAAGGAGCCCATGATCTGCCGCAGGTCGTCGGCCGTGGGTGAGCCGCCCTGCTTCAGCCGCTCCCAGTTGATGGCGTAGTCGCGCACGAACCCGTCCATCGTCGCGGCCGCACCCGGCGGCGGCGCGTTGTACGGGTCGCTCATGTCCTCGATGTACAGCTCGGCGTTCGTCTCGGGGTCGACGGTGCCGAAGAGCTGGGTGTTGACATGCGGGTACTCCTCGCCCGGGTCGGGATTCGGCCGCCCCATGATCTCGTCAGTGGCGCCGTCGTAGACGTGCGCGGCGATCACCGAACCATCCGGAGCCGGATTCGCGTACTCGCCGAACGCGAGCCCCTCGAACCGCTCGCCCTCGGGCAGCGAGTCGGGCGTGTACAGCCAGCCCAGCAGGTTGTCGAACGAGCGGTTCTCACCCATCAGCACGACGACGTGGTCGAACCCCGGCTCGCTGCGCGGCTGCAGGGCGTCGAAGTCGTCGGCCCCGCGGTCGAATCCGGCCCGGTAGCCGAGCGTCGCGCCGGCCGCCGCGCCCGCGGCGCCCCCGATCACGGCACCGGCTGCGGCCGCGCCGCCGATGCGCAGGAAGTCGCGTCGGCTGGCCGCCTTCGTCTGCGCCGACGCGTCGAGCGGGCCGGGTGCTTCAGACGAACCGGATGCCTCGGGCGAGTCGGATGCCTCATCCGCATCGTGTTCGTCGGATGCGCCGCCCCCGCGTCTCATCCCACCATTCTGTGCCGCCGGGCGCCTGCGGCTCTAGTGGCCGTGCACGCGGACCTCGTCCGCCGCCCTGCACCTTGCGTAGGAGATCGTCGCCGACACGCCGCGTCGGGTCCGGCCTCGACGGCGTGTCCGCGAGCATCTCCTACGACCTGCACGCGCCCAGCGGACGCACGGCGGGCGCCGGGCGGACGCCGTGCGGGCGTCAGGCGTCGAGCGCGGCCGGACCGTCGGTGACCAGCACGCGGAACTGGGCCGCGTCGAGCACCCGGATGCCGAGCTCTTCGGCTTTGGCGAGCTTCGACCCCGCGCCGGGGCCGGCCGCGACGAAGTCGGTCTTCTTCGACACGCTCGAGGCGGCCTTGCCGCCCGCGGCGATGATGGCCTCCTGCGCGCCCTCGCGCGTGTAGCCGTCGAGCGAGCCGGTCGCGACCACGGTGAGGCCGGCGAGCACGCCGCCCGCTTCGGCGGCGGCGCCCGGCCCCGGGTGCCCGGGCGTCGACCACTGCACTCCGGCCGCGCTCCACCGGTCGACGATCTCGCGATGCCAGTCGACGTCGAACCACTCGACGACCGCGTCAGCGATGATGCCGCCGACGCCCTCGACCTGGGCGAGCTCGTCGCGGGCCGCCGCCCGGATCGCGTCGAGCGACCCGAACCAGTCGGCGAGCGCCCGCGCCGCGACCGGCCCGACGTGCCGGATGTTGAGCGAGACGATGAGCCGCCACAGCGGCTTGGTCTTGGCCTTCTCGAGCTCGGCGACGAGTTTCGTCGCCGCCTCGGACGGCAGCAGTTCGCGGTGGTCTTTGCGGATGCCGGCCGCTCGCCGCTCGGCTGCGGTCAGCTGCTCGGTGCCCGGCGGGTAGGTGATGCGCACCTTCTGGAACGGCGCCCGCCGAATCGGCGCCCCGGTCGCCTCGTCGACCTTGGGCTCGCCGGTCTCGGCGTCGCGGACGACGACCTCGATCGGCACGAGCTCGTCGACGGTGAGGTCGAACAGCCGCGCCTCGGTCACGAGCGGCGGCACCTCGGGAACGACGGGCTGGGTGAGGGCGGCGGCGGTCACCTCGCCGAGCGCCTCGATGTCGAGCGCGCCGCGGGAGCCGATGTGCTCGACGCGGCCGCGCACCTGGGCGGGGCACGCGCGCGCGTTCGGGCAGCGCAGGTCGATGTCGCCCGCTTTCATGGGGCGCAGCGTCGTGCCGCACTCTGGGCAGGTCTCGGGCATCTGCCACTCGCGCTCGGTGCCGTCGCGGAGCTGTTCGACCGCGCCGAGGATCTCGGGGATCACATCGCCGGCCTTGCGCAGCACCACGGTGTCGCCGATGAGCACGCCCTTCGCGCGCACGACGTCCTGGTTGTGCAGGGTCGCCTGGCGCACCGTCGACCCGGCGACCGTGACGGGCTCCATGATCGCGTACGGCGTCGCCCGGCCGGTGCGCCCGACCCCCACCGCGATGTCGAGCAGCTTCGTGTACACCTCTTCGGGCGGGTACTTGTAGGCGATCGCCCAGCGCGGTGCGCGGCTGGTGGCGCCGAGCTCGTCGTGCAGCGCGAGCTCGTCGATCTTCACCACGATGCCGTCGATCTCGTGCTCGACGTCGTGCCGGTGCTCGCCCCAGTGCTCGATGAACCCGGCGACGCCGTCGATCGAGTCGAACACCCGAGTGTGCGGCGAGACCGGCAGCCCCCAGCCCGCGAGCAGGTCGTAGATCTCGGACTGCGCGCCGACCGGCGGGGTCTGCCACGCGCCGATGCCGTGCAGGTAGAGCGAGAGCCGGCCGAGCCGCTCGCGCATGAGTTCGAGCTGCTGCGCCGACTTGTTCTCGCGGCGCTGGCGCAGGCTGCCGGCCGCGGTGTTGCGCGCGTTCGCGAACTCGGGGAACCGCACGGGCACCTGGTCTTCGGGGCGACCACGGGCGACCTGCTCGGCGACGTACGCGGCCTGCAACTGGTGCTGCCGCTCGTTCAGCGCCTCGAAGTCGGCCGAGCGCAGGAACACCTCGCCGCGCACCTCGAAGAACGACGGCCACCCCTCGCCCGACAGCCTCGCCGGGATCGCCGGGATGAACTCGATGTTCTCGGTGATGTCTTCGCCGACGCGCCCGTCGCCGCGGGTGGTCGCCGTCTCGAGCACGCCGTCGCGGTAGGCGAGGCTGATCGCGAGCCCGTCGATCTTCAGCTCGCTGAGCCAGTGCACGCGCCGCCCCGCGGCATCCTGCGCCTTGTTCGCCCAGTCGCGGAACTCGTCGACGCTGAACACGTTGTCGAGACTCAGCATGCGCTCGGCGTGCTCGTGCGGCGGGAAGCCCGCCGAGACCACGGTCGCGCCGACCTGCTGGGTCGGGCTGTCCTGCCCGACCAGGGCCGGGAACGCCCGCTCGAGCGCCTCGAGGCGATGGAATGCGGTGTCGTACTCGGCGTCGGAGAGCGGCGACACGCCGTCGCCGTAGTAGGCGAGCCGTGCGGTCTCGATGCGCTCGCGCAGCGCCTCGGACTCGGCGTGCGCAGCTTCGAAATCGGCGGGGATGTCGCTCACATCGCGTGTCTCGCTCACGCACCGATTCTAGGGACGGCCTCCGACACGCATCGGCGCCGATCAGCCCGGAGCGGGTGCCTCAGGCCGGAGCCGGCACCGCCGACACCGTGCGGTCGATCGTGCACTGGCCGAGCACGCGGGTGCCGACGTAGACGACCGCGGTCTGGCCGGGTGCGACGCCGTCGAGCGGCCGGTCGGGGCGCACGACGAGCTCGGCCGTGCCGGAGGCATCCGCGTCTGAAGCTTGCGCGACGAACGCGACCGCCGGAACCGGGTCCGCGTGCGCGCGGATCTGCACCTCGCATGCGAACTCGTCGCCGGGCGCGGTGACGAGCCCCGACTCCACCGGGTCGGCGCCCGCCCAGCTGAACCGGGAGCCCGCGATCTCGGCGACGGCGAGCGCCTCCTTCGGGCCGACGACGACGGTGCGCTCCTTCGGACGAACCTCGAGCACGAATCGGGGCCTGCCGTCGGGCGCGGGCGTGCCGAGGTGCAGGCCGCGGCGCTGGCCGACCGTGTACGCGTGCGCGCCCTCGTGCGAGCCGACGACGGCGCCGGTGCGGTCGACGATGTCGCCCGGCGCGGTGCCGACCTTCTCGGCGAGCCAGCCCTTCGTGTCGCCGTCGCTGATGAAGCAGATGTCGTACGAGTCGGGCTTCTGCGCGACGCTGAGGCCGCGGCGCGCCGCCTCCTCGCGGACGAGCTGCTTCGACGGCGTGTCGCCGAGCGGGAAGTACGCGTGCGCGAGCTGCTCGGTCGTGAGCACTCCGAGCACGTACGACTGGTCTTTCGCCTCCGCGCTCGCGCGGTGCAGCTCGCGGCGGCCCGAGGCATCCGTCGTGATCTTCGCGTAGTGGCCCGTGGCGACCGCGTCGAAGCCGAGGGCGAGCGCCTTCTCGAGGAGCGCCGCGAATTTGATGCGCTCGTTGCAGCGCATGCAGGGGTTCGGCGTGCGGCCGGCCGCGTATTCGCTGATGAAGTCGTCGACGACGTCGGCCTTGAACCGCTCGGAGAAGTCCCACACGTAGTACGGGATGCCGAGCACGTTCGCGGCGCGCTGCGCGTCCATCGAGTCCTCGATGGTGCAGCAGCCGCGGCTGCCGGTGCGCAACGTGCCGGGCATGCGGCTGAGCGCGAGGTGCACGCCGACGACGTCGTGACCGGCCTCGACGGCGCGCGCCGCCGCGACGGCGCTGTCGACACCGCCCGACATGGCTGCAAGCACTCGCATGGGTTCCAGTCTACGAACCCGCCCTGACAGGACGCCGGATCATCGCGGCGGCGGCTCAGCGGTCGAAGGACGTCGCGCGGGCGGCCAGGCCGGCGCGGCGGGCGCGTTCGAGCGCGGCGGGCAACGCGGCGAGGAGCGCATCGACGTCCGCGTCGGTCGAGTCGTGGCCGAGGGTGATGCGCAGCGCCCCGCGCGCGTCCTGCTCGGTGCGGCCCATCGCCATGAGCACGTGCGACGGCTCGGGCACGCCGGCCTGGCACGCCGACCCGGTCGACACGGCGACGCCCGCCGCGTCCAGCAGGAACAGCAGCGAGTCCCCCTCGCAGCCCGCGAACGCGAAGTGCGCGTTGCCGGGGAGTCGCCCGGCGGGGTCGGCGTCGCCCGACAGCGTCGCGTCGGGTGCGACCGCCGCGACCCCGGCGATGAGCCGGTCGCGCAGGGCCGCCATGCGTCCGGCGTCGGTCTCGCGCACCGCCTCGACGGCGGTCGCGGCGGCGGCGAACGCGGCGGCGGCCGCGACATCCTGGGTGCCCGAGCGGATGCGACGCTGCTGACCGCCGCCGTGCAGCAGGGGTTCCACGCGCGCGCTGCGGTCGAGCACGAGCGCGCCGATGCCGGCCGGGCCGCCGATCTTGTGCGCCGAGACGCTGAGCGCGACGAGCCCGGCGCCGGGCGGCGCATCCGTCGCGGCGCGCAGGTCGCGGAAGCGGATGGGCACCTGCCCGTACGCCGCGATCGCGTCGACGTGCAGCGGCACGCCGGCGGCCGCGCAGCGCGCGGCGACCTCGGCGACGGGCTGGATCGTGCCGACCTCGTTGTTCGCCCAGAGCATCGAGACGAGGGCGACGGATGCCGCGTGCCGGCGCAGCTCGTCGGCGAGCGCGTCGAGCCGCAGCCTGCCGACCTCGTCGACGGGGAGTTCGACGACCTCGGCGCCGTCGTGCTCGGCGAGCCATTCGACGGTGTCGATCGTGGCGTGGTGCTCGCCCGCGGGCACGACGAGGCGGGGGCGCGGGGCATCCGTCTGCCGTTGCCACCAGAGCCCCTTGATCGCGAGGTTGACGGCCTCGGTGCCGCTGCCGGTGAAGACGACCTCGATCGGGTCGGCGCCGAGCGTCGCCGCGACGTGTTCGCGCGATTCCTCGAGGAGCCGCTTCGCGGCCTGCCCGGGCGAGTGGATCGACGCGGGGTTGCCGACGACCGTGAGCGCCTCGGTGAGCGCGGCGATCGCCTCGGGGCGCATCGGCGTGGTCGCCGCATGGTCGAGGTAGACCATCGCCCGCCCTTCCGTCTCGCCCGATCGGGCGTGTCGCCCGCACGAACTACTGTAGATCGCATGCCCGAACCCGCTGCCGACACGTCGCCCGACGCGCTGCGCGACCTGGGAGTGCGACCCGGGCCCGACGGCGGGTCGATCCGGGTGTGGAGCGGCAACGCCGAGTCGGTCGAGCTCGAGGTGTACGCGCCGGGCGACGTCGGGTGGGCCCTCGACCGGGTCGCGCTCGAGCGCGACGAGCACGGCGTGTGGTCGGGCCGATCCGGCGCGCTCGTCGAGGGCGCCGGATACGGGCTGCGAGTGGACGGCCCCGCGGGTGCCGAGCACGCGTTCGACCCCGCGCAGACCCTGCTCGATCCGTACACCCGCGGGCTCGTCGCCGCCGGGCCTCGAGCCTTCCGCGGGGTGGCGCTCGGCCGTCTGGATGCGGCGGGCGGCGCCGGGCCCGAGGCATCCGTGGGCTCGCTCGACGCGAAGCCGCGCGTACCGCTCGACCGCACCGTCGTGTACGAGCTGCACGTGCGCGGGTTCAGCCGCGCCAACCCGGCCGTGCCCGCCGAGCTGCGCGGCACCTACGCGGGTCTCGCGCACGACGCGTCGATCGAGCATCTCCTCGGCTTGGGCATCACGACGCTCGAATTGCTGCCGGTGCACGCGTTCGTCTCCGAAGACCGCCTCGTGCGCCAGGGCAAGGTCAACTACTGGGGTTACAACACGCTCGCCTTCTTCGCCCCGCACGCCGGGTACGCGACGGCCGCCGCGCAGGCGGGCGGCGCGGCCGCGGTGCGGCGCGAGTTCGCCGAGATGGTCTCGCGGCTGCACGGGGCCGGCCTCGAGGTGGTGCTCGACGTGGTGTACAACCACACCGCCGAGGAGGGCCGCGCGGGCACGACGTTCGGGTTCCGCGGCATCGACAACGCGGGCTACTACCGGCACGACGCCCACGGTCGGTACGTCGACACCACCGGCTGCGGCAACACCCTCGACTTCGGGCAGGATGCCCCGGTGCGCCTCGTGCTCGACTCGATGCGGTACTGGGCGGGCGAGCTCGGCGTCGACGGGTTCCGCCTCGACCTCGCGGCGACCCTCGGGCGCGACCGCAACGCGACCTTCACGCCCGACCACCCGCTGCTGCAGGGCATGCTCGCCGACCCGGTGGTCGGCGCGTCGAAGCTCATCGCCGAGCCGTGGGACGTCGGCCCGGGCGGCTGGCAGACCGGCAGCTTCCCGACCGGGTTCAGCGAGTGGAACGACCGGTACCGCGACCGGATGCGCGACTTCTGGCTCGTCGACCTGCGTCGTGAGCGCGAGAGCGGCTCGGCCGGCAGCGGCATCGGGCGGTTCGCGACCCGGCTCGCCGGTTCGTCGAACACGTTCGCACACGACCGCGGCCCGCTCGCGAGCCTCAACTTCATCACCGCGCACGACGGGTTCACCCTCGCCGACCTCACCGCCTACGACGTGAAGCACAACCTCGGCAACGGCGAGGGCAACCGCGACGGCGCCGACGAGAACCGCTCGTACAACCACGGCGTCGAGGGGCCGACCGACGACCCCGCCGTCCGTGCGGCGCGGCGGCGCAGCATCCGCAACCTGCTCGGCACCCTGCTGCTCTCGGCCGGGGTGCCCATGCTCACCGCCGGCGACGAGATCGCCCGCACCCAGCGCGGCAACAACAACGCCTACTGTCACGACTCCGGGCTGACCTGGCTGTCGTGGCAGCTCGACGCCGACGAACGGTCGCTGCGCGACACGGTCGCCCGGCTCATCCGGCTGCGTGCCGAGAACCCGGCGCTGCGGCCGGTGCGGTACGGCCGGTTCGGCGAGACGGTGCCGAGCGCGAGCCAGATGGACTGGTACAACGCCGACGGCGAGACCATGACCATCGACGACTGGAACTCCCCCGCCGAGCGCACCCTGCAGTACCTCGCCGCGTCGACGCCCGAGCACGAGCCGATGAACCGCATCCTGCTCGTCGTGCACGCGCGCGAGGCCGGCACCGAGGTGATCCTGCCCGAGCACGAGGGGGTCGACCGCTACACCCTGCTGTGGGATTCGGCGAGCGAAACGCCCGCGACGGCGGCCGAGGAGGAGCGGCCCGGCGACCGTGTCGAGGTGTCGGGGCTGTCGATGCAGCTGTATCGGGCCGACGGCGCGGCATGATGGCCAGGCGAACGGATGCCGCGGCGAGCGCCGGCACCCCGGCGACGGTCGCGCTGCACCGGGCGGGCATCCCGTTCGCACCCCGCGCCTACGAGCACGATCCGCGCGCAACCGCGTACGGGCTGGAGGCGGCCGACAAGCTCGGCGTCGAGCCCGAGCGGGTGTTCAAGACGCTGCTGGTCGCGGTCGACGACGGTCTCGCGGTCGGGATCGTGCCGGTCGCCGAGCAGCTCGACCTGAAGGCGCTCGCCGGCGCGGTCGGCGGCAAGCGCGCCGAGCTGGCCGACCCGGCGGTCGCCGAGCGCAAGACGGGGTACGTGGTGGGCGGCATCAGTCCGATCGGGCAGAAGACGCCGCTGCCGACGGTGCTCGACGAGTCGGCGATCCTGTACGAGACGATCCTGGTGTCGGGCGGTCGGCGCGGGTTCGACCTCGAGCTCGCGCCCGACGACCTGCTGGCCGTCACGGGCGGCCGGTACGCCGCGATCGTCCGCGGTCGCTGAGCGACCCGCCGGCACATCAGTCGGCGACGGCGACCAGTCCCAGCTCGGCGGCGCTGAGCAGCAGCGGATGCTTCGGGATGACCCGCACCGTATAGCCGAAGGCCCCCGCACGGTCGAGCACGACCGAGCCCGCGTAGACGCGCGCCGCGGCGCCGTGCACGCTCGCGTCGGGGACGAGTTCGAGCGTCGACCGGCGCACCGCGTCGAGGGTGTCGTCGGCGCGGCTGCGCCCGTACACCACTTCGACCGCCACGTCGTCGGGGTCGAGCGCGCCGAGGTCGACGGAGGCGCGCAGCTGCAGTTCGTCGCCGACGTGCGCGCTCTCCACGCCGCCCGACTCGACGTGCAGCACGTGCACGCCGGGCCACGCCGCGCGAACCCTGGCGCCGAACGCGGCGAGGTCGCGCGCTCCGCGCGCCTCGTCGGCGACGATGGCCGCCACGTGCCGGGCGGCGTGGCGGTACAGCCGCTCGACGTACTCGCGCACCATCCGGTCGGCCCCGAGCTCGGGCGCGAGGGTCGACAGGGTGCTGCGGAGCATACGGACCCACTCCCCCGGCACCCCGTCGCCGTCCCGCTCGTAGTAGCGCGGCGCGATGCGGTGCTCGAGCAGGTCGTAGAGCGCGGCCGCCTCGAGCGCGTCGCGCTCGGCCGCGTCGCCGGCCTGATCGGCCGACGGGATGACCCACCCGTAGTCGTCCCCGGCGAACTCGGCCCACCAGCCGTCGAGGATCGACAGGTTCAACGCCCCGTTCATCGCGGCCTTCATGCCCGACGTGCCGCAGGCCTCGAGCGGGCGCAGCGGGTTGTTCAGCCAGACGTCGCAGCCCGGGTACAGGGTCGCGGCCATGCCCATGTCGTAGTCGGGCAGGAACACGATGCGCTCGCGCAGCTCGGGCTCCTGCGCGAAGCGCACGAGCTGCTGGATGAGCCGTTTGCCCTCGTCGTCGGCCGGGTGCGACTTGCCCGCGACGACGAACTGCACGGGCCGTTCGGGGTGGGTGAGCAGGGCCCGCAGCCGATCGGGGTCCTGCAGCATGAGGGTCAGGCGTTTGTAGGTGGGCACGCGCCGGGCGAATCCGACGGTCAACACGTCGGGGTCGAGCACGCGGTGCACCCAGTCGGGGGCGGGCGCACCCGAGTGCTGGTCGCTCCACGCGGCGACGAGACGCCGGCGGGCGTCCTCGACGAGGTGCTGGCGCATTCGCCGTTTCACCGCCCAGAGCTCGGTGTCGTCGAGCGAGGCGCTGCGCCAGTCGGCGTGCTCGGTGTCGGCGGTGCCGAGGGTCTGCTCGGCGAGCGCGCGCAGGGCCGGATCCGTCCAGGTGGGCGCGTGCACGCCGTTCGTGACCGAGGTGATCGGCACCTCGTCGGCGTCGAAACCGGGCCAGAGCGCACCGAACATGCGGCGGCTGACCTCGCCGTGCAGCTTCGACACGCCGTTCGCGTGCTGCGCGAGCCGCAGCCCCATGACCGCCATGTTGAACGCGCTCGCCGCGGGGTCGGCGCCCGGTTCGACGCCGAGGGCGAGCGCGTCGGCGGGGTCGACGCCGGGCAGCAGCATGGGGGTGAGGTAGCGCTCCACGAGTGCACGGTCGAACCGGTCGATGCCGGCCGGCACAGGCGTGTGCGTGGTGAACACGGTGCCGGCGCGCACGTACTGCAGGGCGACGTCGAACGGAGCACCGTGCCCGATGAGCTCCGAGATGCGCTCGAGCCCGAGGAATCCGGCGTGGCCCTCGTTCATGTGGAAGACCTCGGGCGCCGGCTTGCCCGCGATCTCCGTCCACGCCCGCACCGCGCGGACGCCGCCGATGCCGAGCAGCAGCTCCTGCAGCAGCCGGTGCTCGCCGCCGCCGCCGTACAGGCGATCGGTCACGGATCGAAGATCGTCGTCGTTGGCGGGGATGTCGGTGTCGAGCAGCAGCAGCGGCACCCGGCCGACCTCGGCGCGCCACACCCGCGCGCAGAGCGCACGGTCGTCGGGCAGGGCGAGCACCACGTCGACCGGGGTGCCGTCGGGGCGGCGAACGACCGACAGCGGCAGGCCGTCGGGGTCCTGCACGGGGTAGCGCTCCTGCTGCCAGCCGTCGGCGGAGATCGACTGGGCGAAGTACCCGGCCTGGTAGAAGAGTCCGACGCCCACGATCGGCACGCCCAGGTCGCTCGCGGCCTTGAGGTGGTCGCCCGCGAGGATGCCGAGGCCGCCCGAGTACTGCGGCAGCGCCTCGGTGATCCCGAACTCGGGAGAGAAGTAGGCGATCGCCTTCGGGGCATCCGCACCGTGCCCCTGGTACCAGCGCGGCGCGGTGAGGTACTCGCGCAGGTCCTCGCGCTCGCGTTCGGCCCACGCGACGTAGCCCGCGTCGGCCGCCAACTCGTCGAGGCGAGCCGGGTCGACCTCTCCGAGGAACGCGACCGGGTCGCGGCCCGACCGCGCCCACGCCTCGGGATCGATGTGCTCGAACAGACGCCGGGCGGGTTCGTGCCAGGACCAGCGCAGGTTCGCCGCGAGCTCCTCGAGCGCGGCGAGCGGAGCGGGAACGACGGCTCGGACCGTGAACTTGCGGATCGGCTTCACGGGTCCACCCTAGGAGCCGCGCGTGACGAGCGTGTGAACAATGCTGCCGCGCGTGCGTCGCAGCATTCCGCGCTACGGTCGGAACTGTGACCACCCCGACCCCGCTCGCCGGGCGCATCCCGGTGACCCGG
The DNA here is from genome assembly GCF_022811705.1 of Agromyces larvae. Classification (NCBI taxonomy): domain Bacteria; kingdom Bacillati; phylum Actinomycetota; class Actinomycetes; order Micrococcales; family Microbacteriaceae; genus Agromyces; species Agromyces larvae. The sequence goes on from NZ_CP094528.1 coordinate 1,320,592, forward strand.
CTCACGCCGGCCCCGCTCGACGAACGCTGGCGCCCGAAGGCGTACGAGGGCGAGGCGGTGCCGTTCGGCGCGACCGTGTTCCGCGAGGGGCACGACCTGGTCGGCGCGATGCTGGTGCTCACCGCGCCGAGCGGGCGGGTCGTCCGCGAGCGGATGCACGCGGTGGCGCCCGGCACCGATCGGTGGGAGGCGCAGGCGCAGCTCGACGAGATCGGCGTGTGGCGCTGGCACGTGACGGGCTTCGGCGACGAGATCGCGACCTGGCGGCACGACGCCGCGATCAAGATCGACGCCGGGGTCGATGTCGAGGTGATGTACGAGCTCGGCGCCCGGCTGCTCGATCGCGCGGCGGCCGAGAAGGCCCGACCGGTCGCGGTGCGCAAGCGCCTCACCCGGGTCGCAGCGGGCTTGCGAGGCGATCTCGCCTCGACCGGCTCGGCGAGCGAAGCAGCCCGCGAACGCCGTGCGCTCATCGACGACCCGGCCTTCGAGGAGTTCCGCGACCGCCCGCTCGCGCGCCTTTCGACCGACTCCGCCGAACGCGAGCTCGTCGTCGAGCGGCGGCGTGCCGGAGTCGGCAGCTGGTACGAGTTCTTCCCCCGGTCCGAGGGCGCGAAGCGCCGCAAGGACGGGTCGTGGCAGTCGGGCACGTTCCGCACCGCGGCCAAGCGCCTCGACGGCGTCGCCGCGATGGGCTTCGACGTGGTGTATCTGCCGCCGATCCATCCGATCGGGGTGACGAACCGCAAAGGCCGCAACAACACGCTCGACCCGCAGCCCGGCGATCCGGGCTCGCCGTGGGCGATCGGCGGCCCGCTCGCCGACGGCACCGCGGGCGGCCACGACGCGATCCATCCCGACCTCGGCACGCTCGCCGACTTCCGCGCCTTCGTTCGCCGGGCGGCCGCGCTCGGCATCGACGTGGCGCTCGACCTCGCGCTGCAGGCCTCGCCCGACCACCCGTGGGTGACCGAGCATCCCGAGTGGTTCACCCACCTGCCCGACGGCTCGATCGCCTACGCCGAGAACCCGCCGAAGAAGTACCAGGACATCTACCCGATCAACTTCGACGACGACCCCGAGGGCATCTTCGCCGAGGTGCTGCGCATCGTGCGGCACTGGATCGCGCAGGGCGTGCGCATCTTCCGCGTCGACAACCCGCACACCAAGCCGCTCTGGTTCTGGGAGCGGCTGATCGCGGCGGTCGAGGCCGAGACGCCCGGCGTCGTGTTCCTCGCCGAGGCGTTCACCCGGCCCGCACCCATGCAGGCGCTCGCCGCGGTCGGCTTCCAGCAGTCGTACACGTACTTCACCTGGCGCAACACGAAGGAGGAGCTCGAGGAGTACCTCGTGTCGCTGAGCCGCGACACGGCCGACTTCCTGCGGCCGAACCTGTTCGTGAACACGCCCGACATCCTCACCGAATACCTGCAGTTCGGCGGCCCGGCGGCATTCTCGGTGCGCGCCACGATCGCCGCGACCGCGGCCCCGACCTGGGGCGTGTACGCGGGCTTCGAGCTGTTCGAGTCCGTCGCGCGGCCCGGCGCCGAAGAGGCCGTCGACAACGAGAAGTACGAATACAAGCCGCGCGACTTCGCCGCCGCCGAGCGCGAGGGTCGCTCGCTGGCGCTGTACCTCGGCATCCTGAACCGCGTGCGCGCGGAGCATCCGGCGCTGCAGCAGCTGCGCAACCTGCACCTGCACCCCACCGACGACGGCGCGGTGCTCGCGTTCTCGAAGCACCTCGACGCCCGGTTCACCGGCACCGGGTCGGATGACACGATCATCGTCGTGGTGAACGTCGACCCGCACTCGGTGCGCGAGACGACCGTGCACCTCGACCTCGAGGCGATCGGCCTCGAACCGGGCGCCCGGTTCGACGTCGAAGACCTCGTCGACGGCGCACGGTGGAGCTGGGGCGCCTCGAATTACGTGCGCCTCGACGCGTTCACCCGCCCCGCCCACGTGCTGCGCGTCATCCGCGAATCCGGCGCGGCCCGGGGCCGCACGGGCCGCACGGCCCGCACCGAGGCATCCGCCCGCACCGAGGCATCCGCCCGCACCGAGGCATCCGCCCGCACCGCGCATCCCGACGCGCCGACCGCCCGCCGCACCCCGTCCCGGAGGACCGCCAGTGACTGACCAGACCGCGCCCGCCGCCCCCGCGATCGCCGGCGACGTGCTCGCCGCGGTCGGTGAAGGGCGGCACTCCGATCCGCATTCGGTGCTCGGCCAGCACGGGTTCGACGTGCCGGGCGACGGGCGCACGCACACCGTGATCCGCGTTCGGCGCCCGCTCGCCGCCTCCGTGGACGCGTTGCTCGCCGATGGCACCGAGCTGCCGCTCGCGCACGCGGGGTGGGGCGTCTGGGCCGGCGCCGGCGCGTTCGGGCCGACCGACTACCGGGTGCGCGCCCGGTACGACGACGGGCCCGAGTGGGTGAGCGACGACCCGTACCGCTTCACGCCGACCATCGGCGAACTCGACCTGCACCTCATCGGCGAGGGCCGGCACGAACAGCTCTGGAAGGTGCTCGGCGCGCACCACCGCGACCAGTGGGGTGTGTCCGAGCCGGTCGCCGGCACCTCGTTCACGGTGTGGGCGCCGCGCGCGACCGCCGTCCGCGTCGTCGGCGACTTCAACGACTGGGACGGCACCGGGCACGCCATGCGCAGCATGGGCGCGAGCGGCGTGTGGGAGCTGTTCGTGCCGGGCCTTCGCGCGGGCGCCGTGTACAAGTTCGAGCTCCGCACCGCGGCGGGCGACTGGATCGAGAAGGCCGACCCGATGGCCCGCCGCGCCGAGGTGGCGCCCGCGACCGCGTCCGTCGTCGACGAGAGCACGCACGACTGGAATGACGACGAGTGGATGCGTCATCGTGCCGAGACCGACCCGCACACCCGCCCGATGAGCATCTACGAGCTCCACCTCGGGTCGTGGCGGCCGGGCAAGGGGTACCGCGACGTCGCCGACGAGCTCATCGAGTACCTGCACTGGCTGGGCTACACGCACGTCGAGTTCCTGCCGCTGGCCGAGCACCCGTTCGGCGGCTCGTGGGGCTACCAGGTCACCGGGTACTACGCCGCGACGAGTCGGTTCGGCTCCCCCGACGACCTGCGGTACCTCATCGACCGCCTGCACCAGGCGGGCATCGGCGTGATCATGGACTGGGTGCCGGGGCACTTCCCGAAGGACGCCTGGGCGCTCGCCCGATTCGACGGCCAGCCGCTCTACGAGCACCCCGATCCGCGCCGCGGCGAACAGCGCGACTGGGGCACCTACGTCTTCGACTTCGGCAACCCGCGGGTGCGCAACTTCCTCGTGGCGAACGCGCTGTTCTGGTTCGAGGAGTTCCACGTCGACGGGCTGCGGGTCGACGCCGTGGCATCCATGCTCTACCTCGACTACTCGCGCGAGCCGGGCGAATGGCTGCCCAACGAGTACGGCGGCCGCGAGCACCTCGAGGCGATCGCGTTCCTGCAGGAGGCCACCGCGACCGCGTACAAGCGCAATGCGGGCATCGTGATGATCGCCGAGGAGTCGACCTCGTGGCCGGGCGTCACCGCGCCGACCGGCTCGGGCGGACTCGGCTTCGGCTACAAGTGGAACATGGGGTGGATGCACGACACCCTGCAGTACCTCGCGCACGACCCGATGTACCGCTCGTACCACCACCACGACCTCACGTTCTCGTTCCTCTACGCGTTCAGCGAGCACTTCGTGCTGCCGATCAGCCACGACGAGGTCGTGCACGGGAAGGGTTCGCTGGTGCGCAAGATGCCCGGCGACCACTGGCAGCAGCTCGCGAACGTGCGCGCCTACCTGGCGTACATGTGGGCGCACCCCGGCAAGCAGCTGCTGTTCATGGGCCAGGAGTTCGGCCAGCTCAGCGAGTGGAGCGAGCAGCGCGGGCTCGACTGGTGGATGCTCGACCAGCCGAGCCACCGGCAGCTCGCCGAGTTCGTCGGCGCGCTGAACCGGCTCTACCGCGCCACGCCCGCGCTCTGGGAGCTCGACGACGATTCGGCCGGGTTCGAGTGGATCGAGGGCGGCGCGGCGCAGGCGAACGTCATCGCGTTCCTGCGGCTCGACCGGTCGGGCACGCCGCTGCTGTGCATCGTCAACTTCGCCGGGAACCCGCACGAGGGATTCCGGTTGGGGCTGCCCGCGGCCGGGCGGTGGATCGAGATCCTGAACTCGGATGCCACGGAGTTCGGCGGTTCGGGGGTCGGCAACCTCGGCGCGGTCGAAGCGACGGATGCCCCGTGGGCCGGCCGGCCCGCATCGGCGGCGTTCACCCTGCCCCCGCTGGGCGCGGTCTGGTTCCGCTTCGAGGGCTGAGCGGGCGCCTTCCCCGGCGACCCGCCCGGCCGTGGGCTCAGTACAGCAGGTTCGCGAGCCGGCGACGCGCGACCACGACCCGCTCGTCGTCGGTGCCGACCACCTCGAACAGTTCGACGAGCCGCTCGCGCACCCGGTCGCGACCGGGCTGGTCGAGCGTCGGGAAGAGGTCGAGCAGGCGCCCGAACGCGTCCTCGACGTGTCCGCCCGACAGGTCGAGGTCGGCGACGTCGAGCTGCGCGTCGAGGTCGGCGGGGTTCGCCGCGGCGGCGTTGCGGATCTGGTCGAGGGTCTTGCCCTGGAGGCGGGCCAGCAGGTTCGCCTGCGCGAGCCCCGCGACCGCGAGGCTGTCGCGCGGGTCCTGCGCGATCGCGGTGCGGTACGCCTGCTGTGCGGCGGCGTAGTCGCCGCGCGAGATCGCGTCGAACGCCTCCTGGTGCAGCGGCGGCAGCGGCGGCTCCTCGGGCTCGGGGGCCGCGCCCGCCTCGCCGTTCGCGCCGTCGCCCTCGGCCACCCGGCCGGTCACGCCGTGCTGCGCCGCGAGCTGGAGCAGCTGGTCGAACACCTGGTCGATCACGTCGTCGGGCTGGGCGCCCTGGAACAGCGGCACCGGCTGGCCCGCCACGAGCGCGACCACGGTCGGGATCGCCTGCACCTGCAGTGCCTGCACGAGCTGGGGGCTGCGGTCGGCGTCGGCGGCGGCCAGCACGAGCGCGCCGCCGCGGGCGCGCACCAGCCGCGCGAGGGTGTCGACGAGGGCGCCGGATGCCTCGCTCCACGACGCCCACAGGGCGACCACGACGGGCACCGTGCGAGACAGTTCGAGGATCGGCGCGAAGTCCGAGTCATCCGTCTGGCGCACGAGCGCGTCGGATGCGGTCTGCGGCACCGTACCGGCATCGCCGGGAGCGGCCGCACGCGCGGCGAGCGAGGACAGGTCGACGGCGCCGCGCAGAGCGGCCGGTTCGTTGGCGTTCGTCACGGGATCTCCGATGCTGCGATGACACTCTCGGACCATCCGAGCACACGGATCTGGTCGCCCGATCCGACGCTCGGCACCGAGAACAGGATCTGTACGGCGCGCGTGGACTGCACGCCCTTCGCGCTCTGCGCGGTGAAGCCCGACAGCGCGCGGGCGGGCCCGCCCTCTTGGAAGCCGGTCGTGCCGCCGTCGTTCGGGCGAGCCTGCTCGACGCGCAAGATTGTAGCGGAAACGAGCGCGCCGGCGTCGATGGTGCCAAGCGGCACGACGGGTTCGTCAACGGCCGCGCTGGTCGAGATGTCCAGGGTCACCGTCGGCGTCTCTGCCTGACGCTCAGCCTTGCGGGTCGCTGCATCGAGCAGGTTGTCGAGCTCGGTGTCTTCGAGGTCGAACAGCTCGGCCTGCGGGCTCGCCGGCCCGTCCTGGACGACGGATGCGAACGCCCCGGCGACGCCGCTCGGCGGCACCACGAGACCCTTGTAGTCGGGCGAGATGAGAGGAGCGCCCACCGAGGCGGGGGCGACCTCGGGGAACCCGGGATCGGGCGCGAGCGACATCGCGTACACGACCTTGTAGTTCTCGCGCGGCGCGGCCTGGGTCAGCACCAGCACGTTCGGCGGCACCGTCTCGTCGTCGTCGTTCGTGGCGACCGTCATCACGGTGCGCGGCCACTGGTCGGCCTTGGCCTGCTGCGGCAGGATCAGCGTGAGCGGCTCGGCGAGGATCGGCGCCGGCACCGGGTACTCGGGCAGCGCGGCGCGGATCGAGTAGTTCGCCCGCCGCGCCTCGAGCGCCGGACCGGTGAACCGCTGGGTGAGGGTGTCGCCGTCGCGGCTCTGGTCGACGTCGGCGGTGAACGTCGCGATGCGGGCCATGATCCGCTCCCACTGCGGCACCGAGACGACGGGTTCGACCGGGTCCGCCTCGGGCGCGGGCGTCTCGACGCCGGGGGTCGCGGCGGCGGTCTCGGTGGGCTCGGGCGCGTTCTCGAAACTGGGCCAGTAGTCGGCCGAGCAGGAGGTGAGCGCGAGAGCGGGCACCACGAGCAGGGTCGCGGCCATCGCCCGCCGCCCGCCGCCCGACTTGCGCCCGCCGCCGAGCGCGAGGCGATTCGGCTTGGGCGCGCTCGGCAGTTTCTGCCGGCCCTTCGGCACGTTGCGCCGCGGCCCGCGCGAACGCCGGTGGCCGACGATGCCCGACACCAGCAGGACCGCGCCGACCAGGAAGAGCGCCGCGCCGCCGACGATGAGGGGCCCGGCCCACGGCGTCGAATTGTCGAGCGGCCAGGCGATGGCGACCGTGTCGGGAAGCGGATCTTCACTGCCGGATGCCACGATCACCGAGACCCCCTCGGGCAGGTCGACCGTCATCGAGGCGCGCCGGTCGGCGCTCAACTGATCGAGCCAGAGGTCGCTGCCGGCCGGCGATACCGCCGGTTCGGCCGGGGCGTCGGTCGCGGGGGTGGTCGCATCCGCCGGCGGGTCGGTCGGAACGGGGGTCGCCGTCGGGGCGGGGCGCGCAGCGCCGCCCTCGGCCGCGTCACCGGAGCCGTCGGCGTCGTCGGCGTCGGTGCTCTCGGCGTCGTCGGGTTCGCGCAGTTCGGTGACGAGTGCACCGGCCTCGGCGTCGAAGCCGACCGAGAGGTACGGGTCGTCGCCGATCCACGCCGTCACGTCGGCACTGCGCCCGTAGGCGGCGAAGACGGTGCCGCCGCTCGAGGAGACCTGGATCGATTGCCCGCCGGGGTGCGCCGCCAGCGCGTCGGGCTGGATCACCGCATACGAGGCCGCGTCGGGATCGAGTTCGGCCACCAGCGAGACACGATCTGGTTCCAGGAACACGGTGCGCTGGGCGATGCCGAGCCCGATCATCACTGCCGCAGCGAAGAACGCCGCGATGGCGAGGACGAACCGCACGGATCAACTCCCTCCGGGTCGCTCACACGACCGGCTGACATGAACACCCCACACTATCGGGCGCGTCTGGGAGGCTGCTCACGGAACGCTGGACGGCGCGCCGCGCCCGGACGCGGGGAACACGCCCCGTGCGCACCCGTTCCGCCCGTACAATCGGATGCGGATTCCCGCGCGCCCCCCCACATCGCGGGACATGACCCGGAGGAAGCATGGCCGTCGAAGAGACCGAGTTCACCCAGGTGTTCCGCGGATACGACAAGGACGAGGTCGATCGCAGCATCAACGGCCTGCGCCGCGACATCATCACCGCGAACAGCCAGATCGGCGATCTCACCAAAGAGAACAAGCGCCTCCACGCACGCATCGAGGAGCTCACCGCCGAGCTCGAAGAGGTCGGCAGCCCCACCTTCTCGGGCCTCGGCACGAAGCTCGAGAACACGCTCCGCGTGGCCGAGGAGCAGTCGACCCGACTCATCGCCCAGGCCGACATCGACGCCGAGAAGCTGCGTCGCGCCGCCGAGGACGACGCGCACCTCCTGAAGTCGGACGCCCAGGAGCTCGCCGACCGCACCCTCAGCGAGGCGCGTTCGCAGTCGGCCCGCATCCTCGAGAACGCCCGCTCGGAGGCCGACGACACGGTGTCCCGCGCGCAGGAGGCGAGCGAGCAGCTGCGCCAGGACGCCGCCCGCGATGCGGCCGCCATCCGGGGCGCCGCCGCGACCGAGGCCGCCGAGACCCGGTCGAGCGCCAAGCGCGAGGCCGCCGCGACCCTCACCGAGGCCGAGCGCACCGCCAAGCAGCTCCTCGTCGAGGCGAACGCCGAGGCGACCGAAGCGCGCGCGACGGCAGCCGGGCTCCAGCAGGAGACCGAGCAGACGCGCGCCGAGGTGGCGATCGAGCTCGACCGGCAGCGAGCCGAGCTCGCGAAGGAGACCGAGCAGGCGCGCATCGACCTCGCCCGGGAGACCGAGCAAGCGCGGCTCGACCTCGAGCGCGAGTCGACCGAGGCCCGCGCCGGCATCGAGGCCGAGATCGCCGAGCGCCGCGCGACGCTCGAGCACGAGCTCGAGCAGGCCCGCACCGACCTCGATCGTGAGATCGCCGCCGCACGCGCGAAGCTCGACGAGGAGCGCGAGCAGGTGAAGGTCGACCTCGGCCGTGAGACCGAGACCGCCCGGTTGAAGCTCACGCACGAGCTCGAGCGCATCCGCGCCAAGCACGCGGCCGAACTCGACCAGATGCGCGCCGACCTCGCTCTCGAGCAGGAGCAGGCCCGCGCCGACTTCGAGGCCGAGGCCGAGCAGGCCCGCATCGACCTCGACAACCAGCTCACCGCGATGCGCAAGAAGACCACGCACGAGGTCAACCGCATGCGCCGCGAGGTCGAGCAGGCGCGCATGGACCTCGACGCCGAGCTCGCCGCCAAGCGCGACGAGGCCGAGCAGGAGCTGCTCGTCCGTCACCGCGAGGCCGTCGCCGAGACCCAGAAGTTCCTCGACGACGCGAACGCCGAGCTGGCCGAGGCGACCGCCCGCACCGCCGAGGCGCGTGCCGAGGCCGAGCGCCTCGAGGCCGAGATCCGCAGCGAGATCAACGGCCTCCGCGAGAAGGCCGAGGAGGAGGCGCGCCAGCGGGTCGCCGACGCGCACACCCAGGCGCGCAAGCTCATCGCCGACGCCGAGGAGCGCACCCGCGCCCTGGTCGCCGACGCCGAGGAGCGCCTCGCGGAGATCCGCATCGAGCGCGACGCGGTCGCCGGCTACTTCGAGAGCCTCCGCGGCGTGCTCACGCAGGCCGAGCAGGTCGCCGCCGGCCAGCAGGCCTGAGTCGACGGGGGCCGACCGTGCGCATCGACCACGCGTTCCGGGTCGGCTTGATCGGCACGCTCGGTGTCGGGGTCGGCCTCCTCATCCTCTACTCGGTCGCGAGCCTCTCCACGATCCTCACGTACGTCGGGGCGGCGCTCTTCCTCGCCCTCGGCCTCGAGCCCGCCATCGCGTGGCTCGGGCGCCGGGGGCTTCCCCGTTGGAGCGCGATCCTCGTCGTGCTCGCCGCGGTCGCAGCGCTGGCCACCGCACTGCTGCTGGCCGTCATCCCGATCGTGGTCGACCAGATCAGTCAGCTCGTCGAGCAGGCGCCCGTGATCATCGCGCGGTTCAGCACGACCGACTGGCTCGATCAGCTGCAGGAGCAGTTCCCGCAGCTGCGGGTGCGCGAGATCTACGCGAACCTCTCCGACGCGGTGCTCGACTTCGTGAGCAACCCGATCCGGGTCAGCGAGCTCGCGGGCGGCATCTGGCAGGTCGCCATCGCGATCGGCGGCGGCGTCTTCGGCGCCGTCGTCGTGTTCATCCTGACGCTGTACTTCACCGCGTCGCTCAACCCCATGAAGCGCGGGCTCTACCAGCTCGTGCCCGCCACCCAGCGCGCCAGGTTCGCCGACCTCACCGACCAGATCACCGACTCGGTGGGGCACTACGTCATCGGACAGGTCTCGCTGGCCGCCATCAACGGCGCGCTCAGCTTCGTGTTCCTCTCGGTGATCGGCGCACCGTTCCCGGCAGTGCTCGCCTTCGTCGCGTTCACGTTCTCGCTCGTACCGCTCGTGGGCACGCTCACTGGTTCGGTCCTCATCGTGCTGCTCTGCCTGCTGCCGGGGCTCGGGTCGCCGTTGACCGCATTCGTCGCCGCCGTCTACTACCTGCTGTACATGCAGGTCGAGGCATACGTGCTCTCACCGCGCATCATGAACCGCGCGGTGAAGGTGCCCGCTGCCGTCGTCGTGATCGCAGCGCTCGCGGGCGGCACGCTCCTCGGCATCCTCGGAGCGCTCATCGCCATCCCCGTCGCGGCGGCCGCGCTGCTCATCATCAAGCAGGTCGTCATCCCCCGCCAGAACGAGCGCTGAGCTCAGCGGCCCCCGGCCGGCCAACTGGTCGGCAGCGGCGCCGACCCCGGGCGCACCGTCTCGACGATCTCGTCGAGGACGCGCCGGGTCTGGCTCTCGCCGACCCAGAGATGCTTGCCTCCCTCGACCGCGACGACGCGCGCGTGCGGCACCGCCGCGAACCGCTCGGTCGCTTCGGCGGGGCGGAGGAAGTCGTCGAGCTCGGGCACGACCGCGACGACCGGGACGCTCGCGCCGTCCCATCGGGCGAGTTCGGCGGGGGTCGTGCGCCGCAACGGCGGGGAGAGCAGGATGATGCCCGCGATGTCGTGCTCGAGGCCGTACTTCAGCGCCAGTTCGGTGCCGAACGACCACCCCACGAGCCACGGCTTCGGGAGCCCTCGTTCGCGCACGAAGTCGACCGCGGCGGCCACGTCGGCGCGTTCGGACACGCCCTCGCCGAACTCGCCCTGACTGCGGCCCCGCGGCGACGAGGTGCCCCGCGTGTTGAACCGCAGCACCGCGAACCCCACGAGCGCCGGCAGCCGTGCGGCGGCCTTGCGCAGCACGTGGGAGTCCATGAAGCCGCCGTGGGTCGGCAGCGGATGCAGCGTCAGCAGGGTGGCCACGGGCGCCCGGTCGACGGGTGTGGCGAGTTCGCCGACGAGGGTGAGCCCGTCGCTCGTGCGCAGCTCGATCTCCTCGCGGACGGCGGGCAGTTCGACGGCGGAACGGATCTCGATCGTCTCGGTCACGGGGTGGACATCCTCCAGCAGTGCGTGTGCCAGTGCCGCCGCGCGGCGAGATCGGCCTGGTCGCCGAGGACGCCGTCGGCACGCCACACGACGAGGTGGGCCGTGCCGGGCGCGACCTCGCGACCGCAGCCCGGGCAGGTGTACGACTTCGCCGCCCGCCGTTCCGACACGGGCTGGACGTACCATTCGCGGCCCGCACGCCACTCGGTTCGCTTCCAGCCGGCGGTCATGCGCTCGATGTCGAGTTCGGGGTGCCCCGCCTTCGCACGCGCGGCGCGTCCGCGGTTCCTGGAGGTGGGCGGCATGCCCTCCAGTCTAAGACGGAGCGCGGGACCGACCGGTCAGTACCAGCCGGACTCCTGCGAGTGCGCCCACGCGCCGCAGGGCGTGCCGTAGCGGCCCTGCACGTAGCCCAGCCCCCACTCGATCTGGGTCGCCGCGCTCGTCTCCCAGTCGGCGCCGGCGGAGGCCATCTTCGACCCGGGCAGCGCCTGCGGAATGCCGTAGGCGCCGCTGTTCGCGTTGTACGCGTTCACCCGCCAGCCCGACTCCTTCGCCCACAGGGCGACGAGACAGTCGAACTCGGTGCCCGGCCACCCGCGCGCTGCGACGGCTTCGGCCGCGTACGCCTGCGCCGAACCCGGGTCGGGCGTGACCGCGGGGGGCGCCCACCCGCTCGACGCGGCCGCGGACTCCTGTTCTTCGGGCTTCAGCTGGACGGAGTACGACTCGTTCGACACGGTCACCCGGTACTCGCCGGAGGCGTCCATGCGCTGCGCGTCGGCGCCGAACAGCGGGCCGCCGGCGCGGAACCCCGACGACGCGCTCGCACCCCCGTACGGGTCGACCATGTTGACGAACACCAGCCCGAAGACCGCGCACGACGCGAACAGCACGACCGCCGTCTGCTTGGCCTGGGAACGGACGCCACGACGGTTCGGTTCGCGTGATGTCGAGGCGGAACCCGCCGACTGCGAACCAGAATGCCTACCCACGATGGGTCGAGTGTAGCGAAAGGCGAAGGGCCGGATGCAGCGCCGCAGTCATCGCACCGCGAGCATCACGTCGACCACCGCGTCGAGCACCAGGTCGACCTGCGCCTCGCGGTATCCGCCGCGCTGCGCGTGGAACGAGACCGCGCGCACGTCGTCGACGCTGATCGGCCACCCGTCGCGGAAGTACCGGGCCAGGCGGTCGGCGAACCGGTCCACCTCGCGCACGTGGTAGCCGAGCACGAGCGGACTCACCCGGTCGAATCGCTGACCTTCGGGCCGGGCGAGACGGTTGGAGACGACCTGCGCGGTCGTCCGCGCCTCGACGAGCCACGCCTCGTCGCCGTGCAGCCGCTCGGCGATGCGCTTCTCCTTCGCGGCGAAGGCGTCTTCGAGGCGTTCGAGGGCGGCATCGACGTGCGAGGTCGAGTACCCGCCCTTCTGCACCGCGAAGGCGGTCAGGCGGATGCCCTCGGCGGTGAGCTCGGGGTCGCCGGGCTTCGGCTGACCCTCGAACGCACGGCGGGCGACGGCGAGGAACTCCTCGACCTGGTCGATCCGGTAGCCGAGTTGAGGTTTGCGGGCGCGGGGGAACGTCGAATCCACCGCACCAGTATCGCGCACGCTCATCCGAAGAAGCGGAACGCCACGAACGCGACTGCCGCGGACGGCAGGATCGAGTCGAGCCGGTCGAGGAAGCCGCCGTGGCCCGGCAGCCAGGAACTCATGTCCTTGATGCCGAGATCGCGCTTGATCAGCGACTCGGCCAGGTCGCCGAGCGTCGCCGTGAGCAGGATCGCGACACCGAACAGCAGCCCGAACCACCAGGGCTCGCCGAGCATGAACACCGCCAGCAGGGCGCCGGCGACCAGGCTCACGCCCGCGGCGCCGGCGAAGCCCTCCCAGGTCTTCTTGGGGCTGATCACCGGTGCCATCGGGTGCTTGCCGAACGAGAGACCGAACGCGTACGCGCCCGTGTCCGCCGCGACGGCGATGATGATGAACGCCAGCGTCCAGTACTGGCCGCCGTCGGCGGCGGTGAGCACGACCGTGAAGGTCGCCAGGAAGGTGACGTAGCCCTGCACGAACGCCCCCGCGGCGAGATCGCCGACGAGACCGTTGCGGCTCGGAGCATCCGACCGCCCGCCGAAGAGCGCCTCAACGAGCCGCCAGAGCGTCACCAGCGCGATGCCCGCGACGACCGCCGCGAACTGCCCGCCCGCACCGAAGTAGTACGCCACCGGCACCGCCAGCACCGCGACCGCGACGCTCGGCACCACCGGCACCCGGATCTGCGCACGCCGGAACGCCTGCGTGAGCTCCAGGCTGGCGAAACCCGCGACGACGACCGCGAACACCATGAAGAGCTCTTTGATCACGAGCAGGCTGAGCAGCAGCGCGCCGCCGAACGCGAGCCCGATCAGGATCGCGAGGATGAGGTTGCGGCCCGTGCGGGCCTTGATCTTCTCCTGCGCCTGGTCGAACTGGGCGCGCCCGGCTTCGAACTGCCGCTCGAACTCGGCACGCTTCGCGTTGACCTGGGTGCGGAAGTCGTCGCGCGAGGTGGACTCGTGCCCCTCGGCGGCCGTCCGCTCCCCCTCCTCGGGGTCGCCTGACATGTCGGACTCAGACCTCGAGGAGTTCGGCTTCCTTGCGCTTGAGCGCATCGTCGATCTGGTCGACGTGGGTCTTGGTGACCTGCTCGAGCTCCTTCTCACCGCGCGCGACCTCGTCGTCGCCGACCTCGCCCTTCAGCGCGTCGAGGTCGTCCTTGGCCTTGCGGCGGATGTTGCGCACGGACACGCGCGCGTCCTCGGCCTTGGAGCGCACGATCTTCACGTACTCCTTGCGGCGCTCCTCCGTCAGCTCGGGCAGCGTCACGCGGATCAGGTTGCCGTCGTTGGTGGGGTTCGCGCCCAGGTTCGGCGTGTCGCGGATGGCCTGCTCGATGTCGCGCAGCGCGCTCTTGTCGTAGGGCGTCACGACCAGCGTGCGGGCCTCGGGGTTGGTGAGCGAGGCCAGCTGCGCGAGCGGAGTCGGCGTGCCGTAGTAGCTCACCATGATCTTCTGGAAGAGCTGGGGGTTCGCCCGCCCCGTCCGCACCGATGCGAAGTCCTCCTTCGCGACCTCGACGGCCTTCTGCATGCGTGCGGTGGTATCGGACAGTACATCCGCGATCACGGGAGCTCCTTCGTTCGCTACTCGGGACAGTCTATCGAGGGCCGGTTCAGCGAGCCGCCACCGGAGCGCCGTTGCGCACGATGGTGCCGAGGCTGGCCCCGAGGATCGCGGCGGTGACGTTGCCCTCCGGCTCCATGCCGAACACCTGCATCGGCATGCCGTTGTCCATGCAGAGGCTGAACGCGGTCGAGTCGACCACCTTGAGCCCGCGCTGGAGCGCCTCCTGGTACGTGATCTCGTCGATCTTGTGCGCGTCGGGATTGGTGCGCGGGTCGTCGGAGTAGACGCCGTCGACGCCGTTCTTCGCCACCAGCACCACGTCGGCGCCGATCTCGAGCGCCCGCTGGGCGGCGACCGTGTCGGTCGAGAAGTACGGCAGCCCGGCGCCGGCGCCGAAGATGACGACCCGGCCCTTCTCGAGGTGCCGTTCGGCGCGCCGCGG